>NZ_JAXCFO010000003.1:0-301921 GCF_056150165.1 Micromonospora xinjiangensis
GCCTGCCAGCACAGGGCATCAAACAATTGGCACTGGCTTATCAAGCACCCTGTTGAGTTCTCAAAGAACAACCACACACCATCCGGAAACCCCCACCAGGAGGGCCCCATCAGGGGCATCTCGTCCAACCACCCGCCGCTCTCGCGCCGGGCACTTTTACTACGTTACCTCACCGTCTCCGCCGTGTCAAACCGGTCTGTCCCGGTCTGTCGTGCTTTGAACGGGTTGGCACCGACGAGCGCGCGCAGCGGCGAGCCGCTGAGCTCGATCATCGGATTCGGCAGAACCGGCCGCCGCGGTTTCCCGCGTGCTCGCCCGGTGCCCTGCCGGTCGTCAACCATACCCGGTCGGTTTCGCCTCACCAAATCCGCCTCGCAGCAGATCCGGGGCACCACCCAGGCACCGGGTCCGAGAAGCACAACCCCTCCGACCCGACGGTCATTCCCGCGCTCCGGCCTCCCAGGACCTTCGCCCCGTTTCGTCCGTTCCGCGCTGGCAGAGAGAAAGTTACGCGTCCGTGGGTTTGATCGTCAAATCGGGGGCACGCGTCCCGCGTCACATCATCCTCGGCGGGCTATCTCCGCTGGTCACGGAGCCGACGGGCGACGTGTGAGGAGCAACCGGATCACCGGGGCGAGCATTCCGTCGCGCGGGCCCTTATGCCCGCGACGGCCACGGGGACCGTCAGGAGCTGGGGCGACGGCGTGCGGCGAGGAGGCCGCGGACGCCGAGCACGCCGACGGTGGTGCCGATCGCCAGGGACGCCCCGATCAGAAGGGCGTGCACCCAGAGGAACGACGTGGGTGCGCCGTCGCCGGACGTACCGCTCGACCAGGACCGAGGGTCGTCCCAGATGGCGACGGCGAACCGGGGCCAGATCACCCAGGTCCAGACCCCGACCGCGAGGAGGAACAGGGCCCAGCGACGCGACAACACCATGGCAGCCGAGTATGCCAGCGGGGCCCGGGCCGGCCGGTCGGGCGACCGGCCGCAGGTGGTGGGCTGTTTCCCGGGCGGAGCGGCCGGGCACTGTCGGATCGGTCAGTCGAAGACCACGGGAGGTGCAGATGATGTCCCCACCCTTCGATCCGTGGACGTGGCGCGACCCGTCCGCCCTGGCCGGCGGGTACACCGGGGCGGATCCCGGCGCCGGGCCCGCCGCCGAGCCGGACGGTCGTGACGACGGTCCGGACGCCCCCGGTCCCGGCACGCCGATCGACCTGACGGGTTACCGCGTGGAGGCCGTCGACGGGCGGATCGGCTCGATCGACCGGGCGAGCGGGGACGCCGGCGCGCGTTACCTGGTGGTGGACACCGGGCCCTGGATCCTCGGCCGCAAGGTCCTGCTGCCGGCCGGCACCGTCAACCGCGTCGACCATCTGGAGCGAGCGGTGCACGTGGACCGCACCCGGCAGCAGATCAAGGATTCGCCGGCGTTCGACCCCGACCGGTACGAGGAGCCGGAGTACCGGGACCGGGTCGGCGGCTACTACGCGGAGAGCTACCGGCAGCACGCCTGAGCGGCGGACGGGTCGCCCCCGGTGAGGGGCGATCCACGGTACGGTGGGCGCATGGCCCGGCCGAGCGTCCGCGCGCCGGAGGTCGTCACCCGGATCGACGGCCTCCCGCTCGGCGTACCCACCGGCCCGGCCCACCGCGGCGACGGCCGCGACCAGATCATCGATGTCCTTCGTGCCGGCGGGCTGCGGTTCCGCGACGGCGCGCGATGGCGGACGGCGCACTGACCCGATCCCGCTGACCGGTGGGGCGTTCACCGCCCCGACCGGCGCGCGCCCGCGTTCGAACCCACCCACCCCAGGCACGAAAGGCGTACCACCATGTCCGTCGCACGGATGCTCACCGGAGACCGCCCGACCGGGCGGCTGCACCTCGGCCACTACGTCGGCAGCATCGCCAACCGGGTACGGCTGCACCAGCGCTACGACAGCTTCTTCATCATCGCCGACCTGCACATGCTGACCACGAGGAACACTCGTGAGGACATCGAGCGGGTCGCCGCCAACGCCCGGGACATGGTCACGGACGTCCTGGCCGCGGGCGTCGACCCGGCCCGGTCGACGTTCTACCTCCAGTCCGCCATCCCCGAGGTCGGCGACCTGAACACCCTCCTGCAGAACCTGGTGACCGTGCCCCGGCTGGAGCGGGTGCCGTCGCTCAAGGACATGGCCCGGGACTCCGGCAAGGAGGAGATGCCGTACGGGCTGCTGGGCTACCCGGTGCTCCAGGCCGCGGACATCCTCTGCGTGAAGGGGCAGGTGGTGCCGGTCGGCAAGGACAACGCCGCCCACGTCGAGGTGACCCGGGAGATCGCCCGACGGTTCAACAACCTCTACGGGCCCGTCTTTCCCGTCCCGGAGCTGATCCCGGCGGACACGCCGTCCCTGGTCGGCACCGACGGCGCCGCGAAGATGAGCAAGAGCCGGGGCAACACCATCCTGCTCTCCGACGACGAGGCGACCGTGCGCCGGAAGGTGATGGGCATGTACACCGACCCCAACCGGGTACGAGCCGACGTGCCCGGGACCGTCGAGGGGAACCCGGTGTTCGCGTACCACGACGTTTTCAACCCGGATCGGGCGCAGGTGGCGGACCTGAAGGAGCGCTACCGCGCCGGCCGTGTGGGCGACGTGGAGGTCAAGGAGAAGCTGGTGACGGCGCTGAACCGGTTCCTGGACCCGATCCGGGAGCGCCGCGCCAGCATCGAGGGCGACCGTGGGCTGGTCGACCAGCTGATCGTCGAGGGCACCGAGCGGACCCGTCGGGAGGTGCGGGAGACGGTGACGGAGGTGCGCCGGGCGATGGGCCTGACCAGCGCGTACGCCCAGGTCCGCCGCCGGGCGGAGCGGGCCCGCAAGGCGGCGACCGCGAGCTGAGCCGCTGCCGGCGGGCACGAATGGTCCGGGCCCCGCAGGGCACAGGAGAGACCATGAACGGCGTACGGAACGAAACGGCGCTGCCCGTGCTCGAGACGCTCGACGAACTGGTGGCGCTGCTGCGGGGCGCGCGGGGCGAGGAGTTGTACGTGCGGTGGTCCCGTGGACCCGACGCCGACCTTACCCGAGGGCACGGGGCGGAGCAGTCGAGCCGGGACGCCCTCACCGGCATCGACCTGCCCGGTCTCTCCGCCAACCCGCTGGCCGTGGAGCCGTGGTGGGGTGCGCGGCCGGTGCGCCTGTGGGTGGCGCGACGGCTGTACGACTACTGCCACCTGCGGGACCTGCGGGGTCCGGGCGTACGCCCCTGGGTGCTCGTCGGCGAGCAGCTCGGCCGCGGGCCGGACAACGAGCCGCTGGTGCGGTGTGACCGGCCGGTGGCGTGGGTCTCGGAGCGGGCCCTGCGGGAGGCGCACGAGGCGGTGGAGGCGCAGGCGTCGTCGGAGTGGGGCCCCCTGCACCGCGCCGACTGAGGCCCGCTACGCCGGCCCTGACCTGCGGAAATGCGACTCGCTCCGGAGTGGACGACGGCTGCGGGGCGGTGGTAGGACTGGAGCATCGGCCCGTCAACGGCGCCGCGTCGTACCCCCACTCGATGCCGCTCGTCCCGCCGGGCCTCCGGTCGTACCCGAACGCGCGCGCCCTGCTCCCGGGTGCCGCCGGGCCCTCGGCTCCGGCGCCGGCCCTCCCCCGACGGACGCGAGCGGCGGAGCCTCCGTGAGGAGTACCCGTGTCGCCCCACCGCATCCGCTCCCGGCACCAGCCGTTCGAGGTCGCCATCCTCGTGACCGCGCCCGCCTGTGGGCTCCTCCTGATCCTGCTCGACGTCCGACCGCCGTCGGTCGAACTGGCGATGCCGCCGCCGCTGCGGACCGTCTGGAATCTCAGTCTGATCGTCGTCGGCGTCTCCGGGCTCGTCGGAATCCTCTGGCCCGGTCGGCTCTCGACCGGGCTGGGCATCGAACTGGCGTCGCTGCTGGTGCTCGGCACGACCGCCGGCATGTACGCGGTGGCGGTCATCGTCGTCTCCGGCCGGGAGGGTGTCGCCGCCGCCTCCTTCATCGTCGCGGTGGCGGCCGGCTCGTTCTGGCGCTCCACCCAGATCATCCAGGATCTGCGACGGCTCGTCCGGATCAGCCGGCAGCTCGCCACCGACCTGGTCGGCCAGGAGGCGGCATGAGCAGCTCGCCGCCGCCGACCGCTCCGCACTGGGTCCAGGCCGTGCTGTCCGCGCTCGGCGTGGTGGGCAGCGCGGGTGGCCTGGCCGCGATCGTCGCCGTGATCATCCAACGGGGGAAGTTCAAGGCGGACGCGGCCGACACGCTCACCGACGCCGCCCTCACCCTCGTTCAGCCTCTGCGTTCGCGCGTCTGCGAGCTCGAACGCGAGGCGCTGGCCGCCCGCGAGGAGATCGCCTCGATGCGCCAGCAGGTGAACCAGTTGCAGGCCGCGGTCCAGACCCTGCGCCGCACGCTGGAGCGGTGGCGAGCCGCGGTGATGGCACCGGACGCCACGCTGCGACGGATCCGGGCGACGGTCGCGCAGTCCACCGAGCCGGAGGATGTGTAGCGGGCGGGACGTCGTCCGCCCCCTGGTCGCACCGCCCGTGTCGCATGACACGATCAACCATGCCCGTGACGAACCCCTGGCTCGCCGGTCCGGCCCCCACGAGGCGACTCGACCGGCACCGTCTCGAGGAGCGCATCCTCCACCTGCTGTCGTCGCAGAACATGTGCGTCCTGGCCACGTCGGGGCCGGACGGTCCACTGGCGACTCCCGTGCGCTACTTCCACCTCGACTTCGCGTTGATGTTCACGGCCGCGGCCGCGTCACCCAAGATGCGGAACATCGACGCCGACCCGCGGGTGTCGATCGGCGTGTTCGCGCCGCTCGTCGGGCAGGCCAGCAGTCGCGGCGCCCAGGTCTTCGGTCGGGCCCGCGTGCTCGTTCCCGGCGATCCCGAGCGGGAGCACTACTGGCCGGCGGTGCGCTGGCAGTCCGACCACGTGGAGCGTTCCCGCTCGCTCGACGAACCACCGGTGGACCCGCTCGTGCTGGTCGAGGCGGAGCGCATCGTCTACACCGAGCACTGGCTGCGCCGTGACGGCTACGCGCCACGCCAGTTCTGGCGCCGGGCGCGGGCCGCGGTCAGAGCGGTCGACCCGCCGGCGACCGGCTGAGTGCACCGCCACGGCGTCCATGTCCTCCGTGCTGACGCCCTCGGCCGGACGCCTCAGGTGTGTGAAGACACCGGGCCGGCGCGGGTCACGGCAGGCTGGGCGCGGCGAGGGGCGCCGAGCCGCGCAGGCGGGCGGCGTCCTGGCTCGGCGGCACGCCGAACTGGCGGCGGTACTCGCGGCTGAACTGCGACGGGCTGTCGTAACCCACCCGGTGGCCGACGCCGGTGACGTCGTTGGGGCGGGTGGCGAGGAGCAGACGCGCCTGCTGGAGCCGGATCTGCTTCTGGAACTGGATCGGGCTCATGGCGGTGACCGCCTGGAAGTTGCGGTAGAAGGCGGAGACGCTCATGCCGGCGAGCTGGGCCACGTCCTCCACCCGGAAGGACTGCCGGTAGTGGTCCCGGATCCAGCGCACGGCCCGGGCGACGTGGGCGAGGCTGCTGTCGGCGAGGCCGAGCTGACGGACGACGGCGCCCTGCTCACCCGTGATGAGCCGCCAGAGGATCTCCCGTTTGATCAGTGGGGCGAGCACCGGGATGTCGCCCGGCCGGTCGAGGAGCCGCAGCATCCGGACGGCGGCGTCGAGCAGCTCGTCGGGGGCGTCGCTGACGGCGATGCCGGACGGGGCCGCGCCACCCCGGGTCAGCTCTCCCGCCGGTGCCTGGAGCAGCACCTCGGCGATGTCGGAGGGTTGCAGCACCAGACCGAACCCGAGTGCGGGCCGCTCCGGGCTGGCCTCGATGAAGTGGCCGGTCACGGGCAGGTCGACGGACGCGACGAGGTACTGCCCGGCGCGGTACTCGTACACCCGATCGCCCAGCGCCAGCCGTTTGGTGCCCTGCGCGATGAGCGCCAGCACC
The DNA here is from genome assembly GCF_056150165.1 of Micromonospora xinjiangensis. Taxonomy (NCBI): domain Bacteria; kingdom Bacillati; phylum Actinomycetota; class Actinomycetes; order Micromonosporales; family Micromonosporaceae; genus Micromonospora; species Micromonospora xinjiangensis. The sequence goes on from NZ_JAXCFO010000003.1 coordinate 5,995, forward strand.
GTCCCGGTCATCGACGGGTACGGCGGCGTCGACCGCTCCGCCTTCGAGATCAGGACGCCGTCGATCGGGGTGGTGCCGTCGGGGCGCACGTGGCGGGCGAGCGACACGCGCAGCTCGTCGAGAAGCATGAGTCGATTGAAGCACTCCTGGCGTTCCCGGCAAAGAGAGGATCAGGCAAGACTATAGGAGTATCTGTCTACTGGACTGCCTGCTCAGAGCGGTCTCATGGAGTCGACACGACTCCCAGGGAGCCATTGTCGCTCCATGATTGGACAGGTAGGCCAGCATGCGTATCGCAGTTGTCACCGGCGCCAGCTCGGGTATCGGGCAGAGCGCGGCCATCCAGATCGCCAAGCGAGGCACGGGCGTGATCCTGACCTACGGCGGCAACCGGGACGGCGCGCTGGACACGGTCGCGAGCATCGAGAAGGAGGGCGGCACGGCCGTCGCGCTGCCGCTGGACCTCGGCCGCAGCGAGACCTTCCCGGCTTTCCGCGAGGCCGTCGTCGCGGCGCTGCGCGACACGTGGCAGCGGGAGACGTTCGAGTTCCTCGTCAACAACGCCGGATTCAGCCAGATGGCGATGTTCGAGGACACCACCGAGGAGCTCTTCGACCGGTTGGGGCGGGTGCTGCTCAAGGGGCCGTACTTCCTGACCCAGACCCTGCTTCCGCTGCTGTCCGACGGTGGCGCCATCGTGAACGTCACCAGCAACTCGGCCCGGCTCTCGGGCATGGAGCCGGGCTACTCGGCGTACGGCACGATGAAGGGCGGCCTCGTCGTGCTGACCCGCTACATGGCCAAGGAGTTCAGCGTGCGGGGCATCCGCGTCAACTCCGTGTCCCCCGGCGCCACCCGCACCCGCCTCGCCGACAACGCCTTCGAGCGCCACCCCGAGGTGATCCCCGTGCTGGCGGCGAAGACCGCGCTGGGCCGGGTCGGCGAACCGGACGACATCGGCATGGTCATCGCCAGCCTGCTGGGCGAGGAGGGGCGCTGGATCACGGCGCAGGACATCGAGGTGGCCGGCGGCTACAACCTCTGACCGCAGCGACGCCCGGGCGGCGTGCCGGCTCCGGCGGCACGCCGCTTCGAGGTGTACGGGCGGCCGCGGTGCGGGTACGACGCCGGCATGACCGATCGACCCCGGCTGATCCTGGCCACCACCGTGCTGGACTCACCCGACGCCCGGCAGCTCGCCGCGTTCTACGAACGCCTCCTGGGCTGGTCCCGGCAGGAGGACGAACCGGACTGGGTCACGCTGCGGGCGCCCGGCGGCGGGGCCGGCCTGGCCTTCCAGACCGAGCCGGCGTACGTCCGCCCGGTGTGGCCCGCCGGCCCCGGAGACCCGCAGATGATGGTCCACCTCGACATCCAGGTCGACGATCTCGACGCGGCCTCGGCCCACGCGGTGGCCGCCGGCGCGACCGTGGCGGACTTCCAGCCGCAGGACGACGTCCGGGTGCACCTCGACCCTGCCGGCCACCCGTTCTGCCTCTTCGTCTGACACATCAGGCGTCGCGTCCGACCGAGGCCGCGCGGCGCCCGGCGGGGGAGACGTTCCGACCCGCCGGGCGGCGCCGGTCGTCGATGGGGTGATCAGGCCGTGCGCAGGGTGGCGATCACGGACGTGGAGTGCGCGCGCATGGCGGGAACGGCCTGCTGGGCGGGCGCCGGCAGCGCGGACAGGATCAGCTCGACCTCCTCCGGGGTGCCGACCTCGTCGAAGAAGCCGACGAGCAGGCTCGCACCGACCGGCGGGGTGGTGGCGATCACCTTCTCGGCGAAGGACGCCCATGCCTGCGCCGACACGTGCGTCTGCAGGGCGGGGAAGAGCAGCGGCTCCTCGTGCGAGAGGTGCGTGTGGACGAGTTCGCGTACGGCCGCGGCGGCCGCCGCCAGGTCGCGGCGGTCCTCCCCGGCCGGCACCGGCGCCGCCTCCAGCGCGTCCAGGGCGGCGTCCAGCGCGTCGTGCTCGTCGGTCAGCGCGCGGAGCGGCTCGGCGGTGCCGGGCGCCACGGCCTCGATCAGCGGCCAGAGGTCGTTGTCCTCGCTCTCGTGGTGGTGGCGCAGGGTCGCCACGACGAAGTCGCGGAGTTCGCCGAGGGCGGCGGGGTCGGTGGCGGGACGCGTCGCGGCGTCCGCCAGCAGCGTCGTCGCACGGCGGTGCGTGTCGTGGGTGAGCCGCGTCTCGATCACGGATCGTGGCTCCTGGAGCGTCGTCATGGCGCCGAGGCTAGTTCGTTATAGGAGCATCTACTAAATAGAGCGCCCCGTGATGTGGGCTAGACTACAGCGCAAATGGCCAGCAGTTATCACTCCCCTCGACGTATCGACGCCGCCGCCGCGACCCGGGCCGCGATCCTGTCCGGCGCGCGCGACCTCTTCCTGGAGCGCGGATACGCGGCAGTTACGGTGAGTGAGATAGCCAGGGTGGCGCGAGTCGCCGTCCCGACGGTCTACGCGAGCACCGGCGGCAAGGCGGCGATCCTCTCCGCGCTCATCCAGCCGGCGGTCAACGACTCCGCCGTCGGCGAGACGCTCGCCGCGGTGTCCAGGGCCGACGAGCCGGGCATGATCATCGACCTCACGGCGGAGGGCACCCGCCGGGCCCACGAGCGGCACTGGGAGATCCTCTACGGGCTGCTCCGGCACGCACCCGGCGAGGACGCCGCACGGGAGGTCGTGGAGGCCGGAATTGGCTCGTACGTCGACGCCCTGCGCAGCATCGTCGAACGACTCGTGGCGCTGGACGGGCTCGCCCCCGGCATCGACCCGACCGAGGCGCTGGACCTGCTCTGGTTCCACCTCGGCCAGCCGGCCTGGTTCACCCTCGTCGGCGACCGGGGCTGGACCTTCGACCGTGCGCAGGCGTGGCTCGGGGCGTCCGCCCGCCGCGCCCTCCTCGCGCAGGAGCAGTAGCAGGATCGTCCGGCGGGCCGGTGCGCGCCTCCGCGCGTGGCCACACCCGTCGAGGTCCCCGCCGGTAGCCTCGTCGAGGGCTCCCGGGCGACCCCACCGACGATCGCAAAATCGACCGCCGGCACTCGCCCGGGACGCCGACCCGATCCAGGAGTCGTGACATGACCGCGTTCCACCTCTCGCCCGAGGTCGCCGAAGCCTTTCCCGGCACCCGCATCGCTCTGGTCATCGCCGAAGGGCTGCGCGCCGACGAGCCCTGGCCCGAGCCCGCCGCGGCGCTGGCCGAGATGGAGACCCAGGCCGCCGCCGGGGAGTGGACGCCGGCCGGCGAGGACGACCCGCGCATCGCGTCCTGGCACGCCGCGTACCGATCGTTCGGCACCAACCCGCGTCGCGAGCGTCCCAGCGTCGACGCCCTCGGTCGCCGGCTCGCCCGCAGGGGCACGCTCCCGCGCATCAACCCTGCGGTCGACGCGTACAACTCGGTCTCGGTGCGGTACGGCCTGCCGGCCGGCGCGTTCGACCTCGACGCCGTGGCAGGCGACGTCGTGATCCGGTACGCGGACGGAACCGAGGAGTTCACGCCGCTCGGGGAGCCCGACACCGTCGAGCGCCCCCGGCCCGGCGAGGTGGTCTACGTGGACGACCTCTCGGTGCTCACCCGCCACTGGAACCACCGGGACGCCCACCGCACCCGGGTCACCGAGAAATCCCGAAACGTCGTCTTCATCCTGGAGACCCTCGACGCCGGGCGCGACGAGCCGGCGCTGAGGCAGGCCGCCCGGCAGTTGAGCGACTGGGTAGGGCGGCGCTGCGACCGCGTCACGGTCCGGTTCCTGAGCCCCGACGAGCCGCGCGTCGCGCCGCCACACTGACCCCCCGTGCCGACCGGGGCCCTAGCTGCCGACGGTGCCGTAGGTCGGGGTGCCCGCCGCCGCGTACGACAGGTGCAGCGTCCCGTTGGCGTAGGTGACCGACTCGGTGAGCCGAAGGGCGGCCGGCACCGTGCCCTCGGCGAACAACCGCTTCCCACTGCCGAGCAGCAGCGGATAGAGCCACAGGTCCAGCTGGTCGACGAGGCCGAACCGCAGCAGCGACTGCACCAGGTCCAGGCTGCCGATCACGTGCAGCTCGTCGTGGCGGTCCTTCAGCTCGGCGACGCCCTCGGCGAGCTCGCCCGTGACGACCGCCGAGTTCGCCCACGAGAGCGGCTCGGCGAGCGTACGGCTGGCGACGTACTTGGGTACCCGGTTCAGCAGGCCGGTGAAGGGAACCTCCTCGGGCGCCTTCGGCCAGTAGTCGGCGAAGATGTCGTAGGTCTTGCGGCCCAGCAGAAGCGCGTCCATGGTCCTGGCCCGCTCGAACATCGCGGCACCGGACTCGTCGTCCAACAGCGGCGCCTGCCATCCGCCATGGCCGAAGCCGCTCTCACGGTCCTCGTCGGGCGCTCCCGGCGCCTGCGCCACCCCGTCCAGGGTCACGAACTCCGTCACGATCAGCTTGCCCATCGGGCGCTCCTTCACTCTCGGTCAGTTTCCTGGCAGACCACGCCGGATGTCGAAAGTCATCGGTCGTTCCCGAGAAAAGTGCCGTACCCGCCCACCACCCGTCCCGCCTTCCCGCGGGTTCGTTACCGACGCTCACCCGGGGGGACCTGTCGGAGCCAGGTGAAAGGCTTCGGGCAGGGGCTGCCCGGGGCAGCGCCACCGGATCATCGCCGGAGGGCGCGGCGGAGACCGGGACCTGATCGTGAGTGGGGGCCGAGGTGAGCTGGCCGAAGACGACGAACACGGCGGAGCTGCTGGCCGCGGCGCGTTCCGGTGACGGTGACGCGTTCGGGCGTCTGGTCGCACCGTTGCGGGACGAGCTGCGCGCACACTGCTATCGGCTACTCGGGTCGGTGCACGACGCGGAGGACGCCGTCCAGGACACCCTGGACCGGGCCTGGCGCGGCCTGGAACGGTTCGAGGATCGAGGCTCGATAAGGCCCTGGCTCTACAAGATCGCGACGAACCGGTCGCTCACGCTCATCGAGCGGCGGAGGCGGCGGGAACTGCCCACCGATCTGAGCCCGGACGGCGCGCCGGCGGCCGAGGTCGCTTGGCTCGAGCCGTACCCGGGCCGGCTGATGGGCTGGACGGAACGGCTGACTCCGGAGGCCCGCGCGGTGGCGAGGGAGAGCATGGAGCTCGCGTTCGTCGCCACCCTGCAGCACCTGACCGCCGGGCAACGGGCCGCGCTGCTGCTGCGTGACGTCCTCGGCTACACCGCCGGCGAGGCGGCCGAGACGTTGGGCACGACGGTAGCGACCGTCAACAGCGCCCTGCAGCGGGCGAGGAAGGTCCTCGCCGATCGACGCCCGGACGGAAGCCAGCGACAGACGCTCGACGCGCTCGGCGACGCGGGCCAGCGGAAGATCGTCCAGCGCTACGTGGCCGCCTGGGAGAACGGCGACGTCGACGCCATCGTGGCGCTGCTGACCGAGGACGCGACGTACTCCATGCCACCGTTGACCGCCTGGTATCAGGGGCACGAGGCGATCCGCGGCTTCCTGGTCGAGGTGCTCCAGCGCCGCTGGCGCTTCCTCCCCGCCTCGGCGAACGGGCAGCTCGCGTTCGGCACGTACATGTGGGACGACGACCGGAGCGTCTACGTACCGGCCGGCCTGGACCTGCTCGTCCTGCGTGGCCGGCAGATCGGTGAAGTGGTGTCGTTCCTCAGCGCCGACTTCGCGGCCTTCGGTCTGCCCGTCGCACTCGCCGACGAACGCGGTCCCCTCGCGCGATGAGTTCGCCGGCGCCGGCGGGTTGTAGTGCTGACCGACACACCGACCCGCAGGGAGAAGCCACTGATGCCGACCGACGAGAGCCAGATCCGTAACCTGGTCCAGCGCTGGGCCGAGGCGGTCCACCGCGGCGACCTCGCCGGGGTGATCGCCGAACACGCCGAGGACATCGTCATGTTCGACGTGCCGCCGCCGTACGAGGGGGTCCGCGGCCTGGACGCCTACCGCGACGCGTGGCCGCCCTTCCTGCGGTGGCAGCTGAGCGGCGCGTCCTTCGAGATCGAGTCCCTGGACGTGACCGTCGGAGACGACGTCGCCTTCGCGTACGGCCTGCTGCGCTGCGGCACCGAGGAGCAGTTCGCCGACGATCCCGACAACCGGCTACGGCTGACGCTCGGCCTGCGCAGACAGGACGGCCGCTGGGTCGTCACCCACGAACACCATTCGTTCCCCCACACCCAGCCGACCCCGGCCGGGCAGACCGAACGGGACGACGCCGCCGCCGAGCAGGAGCTGCGCCAGCTCCACGAGCGGTGGTTCGCGGCCACCGCGGCGAAGGACCTGGACGGCCTGATGGCGCCCATCGCCGACGACGTCGTCTCCTACGAGCACGACCAGCCCCTGCGACACCTCGGCGTCGACGAGGTCCGCGAGGTGTGCAGGAAGGGCCTCGACGCGGCCGGCGACGACACGGTGACGTGGACGGTCCCCGAGATGTCGGTCCTGGTCCGCGACGACCTCGCCGTGGTCTGGGGGCTCAACCACGTCGGTGTGGAGCGCGGAGACGGCCAGCGCGTCGACACCTGGTCACGAGGAACCCGGGTCTTCCAGCGCCGCGACGGCGCCTGGTGGATGGTCCACCAGCACCTCTCCTACCCGTACGACCCGAGCACGGGCGAGGCGAGGACGGACCTGCGGCCGTAGGAGTCGGGCGCCGACGCGGCGGTCGGCCGGAGCGTCGGTGACCGCCGGTGAGCCGGTGAGCGCCGAAAGCACCCCGCTCCGCCGGGTCCCGGTGCCGCGCTCCTTCGCGCGCGCGGCCTCCCGGCCGGCTCTGCCCTGAGCCGGGCCGATGTGGGCAGCCCTCCGGGCCGGGGGGGCTGCCCCACCTCCGGGGCAGCTCGACAGCCTTCGAGTGATGGACGCGCCGCCCCGTCGACCGAGCTGCCCGGTCACCCAGCGACAGGAACCGGGCTGCCCGGCGGACCACCGTCGGCGGCACGGCGAAGACTTGTCGCCCGGCCTATCCGACGACCGCCAGGAAGTCCGAGTAGAACAGGCCCAGGCCGACCGCCACGCAGACGCCGGCCACGATCCAGAACCGGACCACGATGTTGACCTCGCTCCACCCGGCCAACTCGAAGTGGTGGTGCAACGGCACCATCCGGAAGACCCGCCTACCGGTGGTCCGGAACGAGACGATCTGGATCACCCAGGTCGTCGTGATGATGACGAAGAGCCCACCGATCACGATCGAGAGCAGCGTGGTGCGGGTTGCCACCGCGAGACCGCCGATCAGCCCGCCGAGCCCGAGCGCGCCCACGTCACCCATGAAGATCCGCGCCGGGGACGTGTTCCACCAGAGGAAGCCCACGCAGGCGGCGGCCGCCGCCGCCGCGATCATGGCGATCTCCAGGGGATCCCGGACCTGGTAGCAGTACTCGTTCGCGCGGGCGTACGCGTCGTCGGCGCACCAGTGCCGGTACTGCCAGAAGCCGATCAGCGCGTACGCGCCGAGCACCAGGATCGACGCGCCGGTGGCCAGGCCGTCGAGGCCGTCGGTGAGGTTCACGCCGTTCGACATCGCCATGATCACGAAGACGAAGACGATGACCGCGCCGACCTTGCCGACGTCCAGCCAGCTGATGTCGCGGATGAGTGAGATGTGCTCGCTCGCCACGGTCTGGCCGTTGGTGCTCGGCACGTAGAGCGCGGCGACGGCGAACCCGGCGCCGACGATCGCCTGGCCGAGCAGCTTGCCCTTGGCGGACAGCCCGTCGGAGTTGCGCCGGCGCACCTTGAGGAAGTCGTCGAAGAAGCCGACCGCGCCGCAGAAGACGAAGAGCCCGAGCAGCACCAGGGCCGTCATGGTCGGCCCCTCCTGCGCGATCTGCCGATCGGGCAGCGTGGTCAGGGCGAGATGCCCGGCGACGTAGGCGAGGACGGTCGCCACGATGAAGACGACGCCGCCCATCGCGGGCGTGCCCTTCTTGCCCTGGTTGCTGGCGAGCCCGATGGATCGGATCGGCTGGCCGGCCTTGAGCGCGGTGAAGACGCGAACCGCCACCGGCGTGCCGAGCAGGGAGATGACGAACGCGACCGCGGCCGCGACGATGACCGCCCTCACCGGCGGATCTCCACAGGGTCCGGGGTTCTCACGGCGTCCCCACCGGGCGTCCGGATCAGCGCCCGGCGTGTCGACCCGAGCCGGCCGTACGGATCGTCCTCAGCGGAATCATCGATCACGAGACACGAGCTTGCCATCCGACGGCGAGCGGAGCAGCCCTGGGCCCGCCCGCACAGGACGGGAAAAGGGGCCGTCCCGGTCACCCGAAACGGCCCCTCACCTGCTGCGCGCCCGAAGGGACTCGAACCCCTAACCTTCTGATCCGTAGTCGGTAGGAGAGAGTTGCCCTGACCTGGAGTTACGCCGTTTCGTCCGTATTCGGCATGTAGCAGTGTCGACGGAACGTGACGCTAGACAGCGTTTCCGCCCCCCACCGTGCCCCCTGGGGGGCACGGCTGATGCAGATGTACCGATCAGCTGAATGCGCGGTCGCGACTGCCGCTGGTCGAGCACTGATGGGAAGCGGCTACTCGCTCTGCCATCGGGCGGACACTTGCCGCATCGGCGCCTCCCGGTCTCCGGTGGGAGGGCGCCGGGGGCCAGGGCGTGCCGTCCGCCGGCGACAGCCCGGCAGCCCTGTCCGGTGTCTGACCTGAGGCGGGCGGCGCGTCTGGTTCGGCACGGGGATGTGCGCTTCGCAAAGAAGTGCGATGATGCCGGCAGGAATTGAATTTGCAATGGCACGGAGAGGGGCGTTTCGGGTGGCGTACTCGTCTTCGTTGGCGGCTGCGCTCGGTGGCGTGAGTGAGGGGCAGCTCGTCCACTGGCGGCGCCAACCGAACCCGGTCCTCGTCCCCGAGTACGGCAGCCGGCCCCGCGTCAGCTACAGCTTCCGAGACCTGCTGGCAATCCGCACCGTCGCTCGGATCCGCACTCAGCTCTCGCTCCAAAAGATCCGCAAGGCGATCCAGAACATCAGAAATCTGGACAACTTCGAGCATCTTTCGAACTACAAGCTCGTGGCCAAGGGAAACACGATCGTCTGGATCCAGTCCGAGGATCAGATGGTCGACGTGCTGAGGCAGCCAGGCCAGCAGATCATCGCGACGATGCAGGACATCCTGGGTGAGTTCGTCGGCTGGACTGGCGAGACTGTGGTGCCGCTGGAGACCCCAAAGCCCGGCATCCGGATCAACGCGGGCGTGCTCCGCGGCTACCCCGTCATCGACAACACGCGGGTGCCCTACGACACCGTTGCCTCGCTGGCTGCCGACGGTCTCGACGCCACCTCCATCCGGTACTTCTACCCGTCAGTGACAGACATCGGCGTAGAGGGGGCGGTAGCCCTTGATAGGTACGTGAGCGAGTACCCGCGCCGGGCTGCGTGAGCCCGTGAAGATCTTGCTCGATGAGCAGGTGCCCGAGCCTGCCCTTGATCCGCTCCGCCTCATGCTCCCCGGCCACCAGGTCGACCATGTCCAGCGGATCCGGTGGAAGGGCAAGCAAGATCTGCAGCTGATCCCCGATATGGCCACGCGCGGCTACCTCATGCTGGTCACGGCCGACACCGGCCAACTCGAAGACCATGAGGAGTGCGCCGCCATCAAGAAGGCAGGCATCCACCACGTCCGCTTCGAGCGCCACGGCAAGGGCATTGCGTCCACCGCCAGCGCAATCGCGACAGTGGTAGCCGGCGTGCCCATCATCGTGCCGCTGCTCGAGACCCAGCCGCAGCGCCTGGTTGAGCTGGGCGTGGTCAAGTGCGGCCAGACCAGATACAAGATCGTGGACCCGGAGCGGGAGCCTCCCACCCAGTACTGGCCAGGCCGCAAGACGGTGCGCCGCCGCCGTCCACCCCGACAGACTGAATCGAGCTAGGTCGCCGCACCCGCTGGCCGAGGGCCTTGATCATCCATCGACCATCGCGCGGATAGCCCACTCCTCATCGAATTCGATAGTTCACCGGCGGCCGCCGTCGCCAACAGGGACGCCGCACGTAGCCGCACTTCTACTCACCGATCGATCGCCTGCGGTCCAGGTCCGCCGTCCGCAGCTTGGACTGCTAGCGAGCTATCCGCCGCTCGGTTTCCTGGCTCACCAGGTCCTCGATCACCACCGAAGGGTTGACGCCGCGGCGGTCGGCCTCTTCGGCCACCCACTTGAAGTCGGCGGCGCTCAGCCGCACCGGGAACACCATCAACGGGGCGGGCTCGTACTCCACCTCGGCGTTGCGCCAGGCGGTCACCGGCTCGTCGATCGCGCGCAGCTCTTCACGACTCAATCTCATGGTCCCCTCCGAGCATCGTCCGACCCACTTCCGTCTCATTCTTGTGCAGCAGCCTGCCGCGGACCACCAAGACATGGTCGCCGTCGCCCGCCGGCGGGGCGGGGCGGGGCGGCCGATGCAGGCCGAGGTCGGGCCGGTGCGGGCCTGCTTGCGGCCCGCGTGGTTCCTTCCTACAGCTCAGTGCGTGAGCGTCTTCATCTCTTTTCGGCTGGCTACGCCACCTCGGCAGGGGCGGCGGTGTCTCGGACGGAGTTGAGGATCGTGATCAGGCGGTCGACGTCGGCGGACTGGAAGATCGAGTCCGGCCCCTGCGGGGCGATGTCGCTGAAGGGGGATTCGTAGAGCCGTTCGGGCTCCATGACGCCGTTCTGAGTCAGGTGGTTGATGATCAGGTTGACGAAGTTGATCTGGTTCGCGGTCAGGGTTCGGCCGGCGAGGAACTCGCCGAACGCCTCGGTGGCGGCTTCCCTGTCGAGTCCGACCAGCGAGCGGATGAACAGCCCGAGCCCGTGGGCCGAGCGGCGGGCCTCGTCGATGTCCTCGGTGCCGCCGCCGCTGGCCGCCAGCATCCGTTCCAGCTCATCGAGATCGGTCGGGGAGAGCTGCTTGTTGCGGCGCAGCTTCTGCAACGCCAGGTGATCCTCGTGGGCGCGCAGGTACACCCGCGCCTTGGCGCGGAACCGCTCGAAGTCCGTGCCGATCTTGATTCCGTTCAGCGTGACGACGGAGGGCGGGCCCACCTCGTCGGTGAAGTCGGTGTAGACGATGGCCCGCTTCGACCTCTCGATCAACTTGACCAGCCCGCGCAGGCGGCGGCGCATCAGCTCCAGCATCGGCAGGGTGACGTCCTGCCACCACTCGTCGCCGGCCACCTCGTCGAGGAGCTGCTGCTGCTCGCGGACGGCCGGGATGCTGGTCTGCTCCAGCAGCGTCGAGGCGATGTCCTGTACCTGCCGGCGCAGGCGGTCGTAGGCGGGTTCTACGTCGAGTTGGCCGAGCTGCAGGCGCAGCACCATCAGGTCGAACCGCTTGGCGGCCTCGTCCTCGTCCTTCACGGCGGTGGGCAGGCCGGCGAGGTTGCCGCCGATCTCGTCGACGGCCTCCGGGGTGAGCCGGTGCCAGTGCTCGAAGTCGACGTAGTACTCGACCAGGCGCCGCTTGGGGCGGACGACGAAGTTGTCGAGGTGGATGTTCTCCACCCGCTGGTGGAGGTTGCGGGCGAGGTCCCAGCGCAGCGCCGCCTCGCTCTGCGTCCCGTCGGCCTCCGTCTCCTCGCCTGCGTCGGAGGGGAGGCGCTGGTCGAGGCGGTAGATCAGTTCGAGCTGGGCCTTGAACAGGCGCTCGGTCAGCGACTCGCCCAGCTTGCCCTCCACTGCCTTCGGGTTGTGGTTGAAGAACTCGAAGTTTTGGCAGAAGTCGAAGATGAAGAAGTCCTGCTTGTCCTGGCCAGGGCCGTAGAGGTCCTTGCAGAGTCGGGTGCCGCGGCCGATCATCTGCCAGAACTTCGACTTCGACCGTACAATCTTGAAGAAGACCAGGTTGACGACCTCGGGTACGTCGATGCCGGTGTCGAGCATGTCCACCGAGATCGCGATGTGCGGATTCTTCTCCTTCTCGGAGAAGTCGTCGATGAGGCTCTGGGCGTACTCGGTCTTGTGGGTGATGACCCGGGCAAGGTGGCCGCGGTGCATCGGGTACGCGAGGTCGAAGCGCTTCTGGATGAAGTCGGCGTGAGCGTTGTTCTTGGCGAAGATGATGGTCTTGCCGATCCGGTCGCCGCCGGCGACGTGGTGGCCGTGGGTCATCAACGTCTCCAGCACCTTGTCCACGGTGTCGGCGTTGAACAGCCACTTGTTAACCGCGTCCGGGTCGACGCTGTCCGGAGGCCCATCGTCACCCCAGTCGAGGGCATCCCAGACGTCCTTCTCCTCCTCGGTGAGGTCGTCGTAGCGGATGCCGTCGCGCTGGAACTTCAGTGGTACGGAGACCGCCCGCGGCGGGACGAGGAAGCCTTCGTTGACCGCGTCGTCGAGGTCGTAGTGGTCGGTGGGGACGCCGTCTTCGAGGTTGAACAGGCTGTAGGTGTTGCGGTCGATCTCGTTGCGCGGCGTGGCGGTGAGCCCGACGAGCAGGCTGTCGAACCAGGAGAAGATCGCCCGGTACTTCTGGTAGACCGAGCGGTGCGCCTCGTCGATGATGACCAGGTCGAAGTAGCCGGGGCCGAAGCGCCGCTCGCCGCTCGCGGTCTCGTTGATCAGGCCCATCATGGTCGGGTACGTCGAGACGTACACCCGACCCTCGGTGTTCTTCTCGGTGACCAGGTTCACCGTCGCCGCGTCGGGCAGGTGCGCCTTGAACGCATTGACCGCCTGGTTCACCAGCGCGTTGCGGTCGGCGAGAAAGAGCACCCGCTTGACCCAGTTCGCGCGCATCAGCAGGTCGACCAGAGCGATCACGGTGCGGGTCTTGCCAGCGCCGGTCGCCATCACGACCAGCGCCTGACGCTGCCGCTGCGCCTCGAACGCCTCGCCGATGGCTCGGATCGCCCGGTGCTGGTAGTACCGCTCGACGATTTCCTGCTTGATGGCCACGTCCGCGAGTGGCTTGCGGGTGTCCCGGCGCTGGACCAGGAGCTGGAGCTCGTCCTTGGTGTAGAAGCCCTGCACGGGACGCGGGGGGTAGGCGGTGTCGTCCCAGAGCCAGGTCTCGTAGCCGTTGGTGTAGAAGTTGACCGGCCGCTGGCCATACCGCTGCTCCAGGCAGTCGGCGTACAGCTTCGCCTGCTGCTGGCCCACGGTGGCGTCCCGGCGGGTGCGTTTGGCCTCGACCACCGCGAGCGGCTTGCCGTCGTCACCCCACAGGACGTAGTCGACGTATCCGGTGCCCTTCATGTTGGGCATGCCGGTGACCTCGAACTCGCGGTCCTCCGGGCGGTCGAGCCGCCAGCCCGCCTCCCGCAGCATGAGGTCGACGTAGAGGTCGCGGGTCTGCGCCTCGTCGTAATCGTGGTCGTCGGGGCGAGCCTCGTTGGCGGCCTTCGCGGCCGCGATCTCGGCGCGCAGCTTCGCCAACTCGGCGTCGAGAGTGGCGGACTTCTCGCGCTCGGCGGCCAGCGCCGCGTCCTGGGCAGCGAGCTTGTCAGCCAGCTCCTTGAGCTCAGCCTGGGTCTGCTGCCGGACCTGGGACGGAATCGGCCGGGGGATCAGGTCCGGGTTGAAGGCCAAGGCGCTCGCGGGGACCTTGGCTCGGTCGCGGGTGTAGTGCCGGGCGATCCAGTACATGACATGGAACAGCTCGCGAACGACCGGCACCGCCTCCTTCGGCGTCACCGGCGTGCTCTTGTGCACGGCCGTGTTGCCCTGCTTGCGGATGATGTTCATCTTCGCCTGCAGGCTGTTGCCCACCAGGTTCCGCAGCGACGGCTCGTGGATCATCGCCGACAGGTCGTCCTTGTACGGCCTGGTGAGCGCGCTGTCGGCCTCGAAGAGCCAGGTGAGGGCGAGTTCGAGGGAACGCCGGGCGTAGAAGCACGAGGCCCGCGGATCGGCGACGGCCAGCCGCTCCGCCCGTAGGGCCTCGCCAAACAGCACGGGCCACTCAGCCCGCAGGAACGCGAAGTTGCTCATCCGAGCGTCAACTCCCCACAGTCGACAGCCCTCGATCTTCTCACGTCAGAGCAGCCCCCGGAAGGCCCGATCCTGCAACGACGCAAACAGCTCATCCAACTCCGCCAGGCTCGCTCTGTGCCTTGACTTGAGTTCACGGACTTCGTTGGAGCGGCGAGCGAACTCCTGCTGCACCGACAACGGAGGGCAAGGAACCTGAAATTTCTTGATGTCAGCAAGGTTGATGGTCTTTTGCGCCACGCCCCTAGCGGCTCGATCCGCCTGGCGTCGCACGACATCAGACGCCAATGCGGCGCGGAGGAATTCCGAGTTCAGAAACTGCGGATTTGGCTTGATGTGCGCAATGTGCCTCTGAAAGGCAAATTTTCTCGTCGTCCCGACAACTGCGGGGACGCCGTACGACCCGACGGTCGAGTAAAGGACATCGCCGACCTCGATCGGGCACCGACGGGTGAGTTCTTCGTGCGTCTCGTCAGAAATGAACTTGGCCGTCTCGAAGTCGATTTCTCCCGAGACAATGTTGCTGACGAAGATGAATGGGTTGCCCTTGCTGCTCCACCTTGGTGGTTGATGCGTTCCATCGGTGATGCGTGTGCAGAGTGATTGCAGCAGCTTCGCATCAACCTCCGTCTTCGACTCGTCCAGCATCTGCGTGAAGATGGACTGGGTGAGGTCGTCGAGGTGGGTGAGGGCTTGGCGACGCTTGGCGCGCAGCTCGTCCGCCCGATCCAGCACCTCCGCAATCCTCCGCTGTTCCTCGAGAGGAGGTAGCGGAAGCCCGAGCCTGAGGCAGCGCTCGATGTTCAGATTGGAGATGTTGGTTGTCTGCTGCCCGAAGCTCCTCGCAGTGGCTTGGATTCGAGGGCTCGAAAACCAGTGGTACAGGTATCGGGGATCGACCTTGGATGGATTGGCGCGGAGGACGGACACGAACCCGCCGAAGCTGGATGGCGAATCCAGTGGCGGAATCCAGCAGCACTTACCAACCAGGTTCCAACTGTTGGCGCTTGACACCAAGGTGTCCCCGGATTGCAGGAACTGATCACGTCGCTTAACGAGTGCGGAATCGACCGCCCAAACATCGGAGAGGTCGAGGTGCGTCTGGACGTTCTTGGTCCTCATGCAGAGCACGGCACCGGGCGTCTCGGCCGGCACGACATCCGACGGTTTGAAGGTGATCCCTCGGATGAAGGACGCGACCTCCCCGAGGGCAACTGTCTGAAGCGCAACCGTCACGAGAGCATCGCCTTCAGGTCGGACGTGCCCTGCTGAATCTCGGACTCCAGCCGTTCCAGCACCGCGAGGATCTCGAGCGGTGCGCGATGCTCCACCTCCTCGTGCACAACCTCCTTGTAGCGGTTGAGGCTGAGGTCGTAGCCCTGCTCGACAATGTCGGCCTTGGGTACGCAGAAGCTCTGCTCGGTCCGCGTCCGCTGCAACTCGTCGGTGTCCCGACGGAACCACCGCGCCAGCGCGTCCGGAAGGTTGTTCTTCCCGTGCTCGTCCTCGGTCAACGCCACGTCCGGCGTCGGCCCGACCTTCTCCGCCGGCAGCAGCGGTGTTCGCTTGTCGTCGAGGCTCCAGCCGTCGGCGGTCACCTCGTAGAACCAGACGTTGTCCGTGCCACCGCTGTTGGTCTTGGTGAAGAGGAGGATCGCCGTCGAGACGCCGGAGTAGGGCTTGAAGGTGCCGCTGGGCAGCTTCACCACCCCGTCGAGCTTCTGATCCTCGACCAGCATCCGGCGCAGTTCCTTGTGCGCCTTGCTCGATCCGAAGAGCACGCCGTCCGGCACGATGACGGCTGCCCGCCCGGCGGGCTTGAGCAGCCGGAGGAAGAGCGCAAGGAACAGAAGTTCTGTCTTCTTGGTCTTGACGACTCGCTGGAGGTCCTTGGACGTGCTCTCGTAGTCGAGGCTGCCGGCGAAGGGTGGGTTGGCCAGGATCAGCGAGTACTTCTCCGACTCACCACTCACGTTCTCCGCGAGCGAGTCGCGGTAGCGGATGTCGGGGCTCTCCACGCCGTGCAGCAGCATGTTCATGCTGCCGATCCGCAGCATCGTGCTGTCGAAGTCGAAGCCATGGAACATGTCTTCGTGGAAGTGCTTCCGTTGCTTCGGATCGAACAGCGCGTTCGGATGCGTCCGGCGAACGTACTCGCCAGCCTCGACGAGGAAGCCGGCGGTGCCGCAGGCTGGATCGCAGATCTCGTCGTCCGGGGTGGGCTCCATCATCTCGACCATCAGCTGGATGATGTGCCGTGACGTGCGGAACTGTCCGTTGTGCCCGGCCGTGGCGATCTTGCCGAGCATGTACTCGTAGAGGTCGCCCTTGGTGTCCCGGTCCTCCATCGGGATGTGGTCGAGCATGTCGACCACACGGGCGAGCAGTGCCGGGTTGGGGATGGTGAACCGGGCGTCCTTCATGTGGTGGGAGTACGTCGACCCGTCGCCGCCGAGCGTCCGCAGGAATGGGAAGACCCGCTGGTCGACGATCTCGAACATCTCGGCCGGCGCGGCGCTCTTGAAGTGCGACCAGCGCAGCTCGTCATACTTGCGCCCTTGATCGTCGGAGCCGTCGAAGACGAGCCGTCCGGCGTCCGGGCCGAACCGGTTGATCTTGGCCAGTTCGAGGGTGTGCAGGTCGTCCAGGCGCTTGATGAAGAGCAGGTAGGTGATCTGCTCGATCACCTCCAACGGGTTCGAGATGCCACCCGACCAGAAGGCATCCCAGACGCGGTCGATCTTGCTCTTCAGTTCACCGGTGATCACGTAGCTCGGTCCCCACCCCGTCGTACTGCCAAGTCGACCTAGGTTAGTCCCGCATCCCCGCTGGGCGGGATCGGGCGTTGGGGCGAAGACTTCACCGGGGCAGCAGCGAGGCTAATCGTCCGGCGGCGAGGGGTGGGGGCACGGCAAGTTAGAGCAGCGACCCCGGAGCATCTGACTCGTGGTCAGGGGAGCCACCCATGTCCAACCACTCACACCCACTGCACGCCGCCAGTGTCCGACCACCCCCCACGCTGCAGGAATGGCCCGCTTGGCGACTCTCCGTCACGAAAAACTGGCGTCAGCGTTTTGCGTGCCCCCCGGGGGGCACGCAAAACGCCCCCCGGGTCGATCAATATCGATCAACTGGGAGGCGTTTTCCCTGGTCAAACTGTGTGCGCCCGAAGGGACTCGAACCCCTAACCTTCTGATCCGTAGTCAGATGCTCTATCCGTTGAGCTACGGGCGCTTGTGCTCAGCCAGCCTACACGACCGACTTTCGCGCGGAGACTCCGGGATTCGAACCCGGGAGGGGCTTTTAAACCCCAACCGCATTAGCAGTGCGGCGCCATAGACCAGACTAGGCGAAGTCTCCTCGGTGACCCGCAGGCCACCGCGCCCGAGGATACAGGTCCCCACCCACCGGGGGCAAAGCGACTTCGCCGGCAACCCCGCCGGGTGTCGCCGCGCCGCACTTCCACGCTGTGCGCGGGCGTGATGAAGGCTACTCTCCATCGATATGCAGGAGCAGCCCCCGAGCGAGCCGACCCGCCGCGAGCCTGCTGACGGGGCCCGGCGGCGATCCCCCAAGGCGACCTTCACGCCGCCCGCCGTCCCCGCACCCGCACCCGAACCGGCCCCGCCGCCGGGCGACGCCCCGCGCTCCCGGCGAGCCCGGGGCGCCCCGGACGTGCTGTTCCAGCCGCCGGAGACTGACCGCCCACTGCCCCGCCAGTCGTCGGGGGCGGCGGCGGCCGGCGACGCGAGCGCACCGGCCCAGAGCGACCAGAATCAGGACGCACCGAACCAGGGCGAACCGGACCAGAGCACACCGCACCAGAGCACACCGGGCCAGAGCACACCGGGCCAGAGCACACCGGGCCAGGGAACACCGGCCGAGGCGGCCGACCGCGCGGACCAGCGGCAGGAGCCCGCAGCCACCAGGAGCACGAGACCCAGGAAGACGGCCTCCCCGGCCACCGCTGCCGGGAAGACGAAGCCGGCGAAGAAGGCGCCCGGCCGGAAGGCGACGCCGGCCAGGAAACCGAGCGCCGAAGACCCGGCGCCGTCGGCATCCGGCGCGGAGGCGCACGCCCCGGTGCCGGCACGCGCGACGAAGAAGGCGGCGGCCTCCAGCACCAGGAAGGCCGCGCCGGCCCGGAAGACCGCGCCGAGCGGGCCCGAGGTGGCCCGGCCCGCACCGCCCCCGTCGCCGGAGGTGCCCGGGCTGCGGAGGCTCACGGGCCAGGTGCTCGACCATCCCGGGTTCGCTCCGGAGCTGCTGGCCCTGGCGGCGGTCGACGCGCTCGGCCCCGGCGCGCGGGAGTGGGCCGACCGGCTTCGGGCGGCGTACCCCAAGGCGTCGCCGGACGGGTTGGCCCGCCTCGCCACCCTGCGGTTCGTACGCCTCGCCGGGGCCGGTGGGGCCACGGCGGCGCTGGCCGGTGCCCTCGCGCCGCTCGCGGAGCTGGCCTCGGTGCTCTGGACCCAGGCCAATCTGGTGCTGCACCTGGCCGCGGCCTATGGCCGGGATCCGGGCCACCCTGACCGTGCGGCCGAGCTGCTGGTGCTGACGCAGGTGCACCCGGACGCGGAGAGCGCGCGTACGGCTCTGGAGGCGGCCCGGGCCCTGGACGGGCCGGGCGACGCGCCCTGGCCGCGCGCGGCGGAGGCGGCCTGGCGGTTGGCCGCGCCGCTCGCCGCCCAGGCCGCCGGTTGGCTCGCGCTGCGGGTGGCGTCGCGGCTGGTGCCGGGCGCCGCGGTGCTCGCCGCGGCGGCCGGCGACGCCGCCGCCGCCGAGCGCCTCGCGGCCCGCGCGATCACGGCCTACCGGCCGGCACGCGGCGACTGATCGAGGCCTCGGACCCCGGGGCGGCGGCGCGCGTCAGAGCCAGTCGAACCACTCCTTCGGCAGCAGCGCGTAGCCCACGAAGGCGACCACGTCGAGCAGGGTGTGCGCGACGACCAGCGGCATGACCCGGCGGGTGCGCAGGTAGAAGAGGCTGAACACCACACCCATCACGGCGTTGCCGAGGAACGCGCCGAAGCCCTGGTAGAGGTGGTAGGAGCCGCGCAGCACGGCGCTGGCCGCGATGACCGCGCCCAGCCGCCACTGGAGCTGACGCAGCCGGGTGACCAGGTAACCGACCACGATCACCTCTTCGAGCACCGCGTTCTGCACCGCGGCGAGGATGAGCACCGGGACCGCCCACCAGACGTCGGGCAGCGCGGCCGGCACGAGGGTAGCGTTGATGCCCAACTGGGCCGCCGCCCAGAACAGCGCCAGGCCGGGCAGGCCGATCAGCGCCGCCAGGCCCGCGCCGCGGGCCAGGTCGGCCGAGGGCCGCCGGGTGTCCAGGCCGAGGGTGCGTGCCGGGTCGCCCGGGTCCCGGCTCAGCAGGTGTACGGCGAGCAGCACGGGCAGCAGCGCGAAGACGATCCCGAGCAGCTGGTACGTGAGGTCCAGCCACGGGCGGGTGGACGCGGAGGTGTTGAGCGCGGCGGTCTGCTTCGAGAGCCCTCCGTGCGCGGTCAGCTTCGCGATGATCGAGACGACGGCGTAGACGGCTGACTGGCCGAGAGACAGGCCGAGGACCAGCAGCGTCTCGGTCCCCAGCATCCGGCGGGACACCGGGCGGGTGAGCTCAAGGGTCACCGCACCACTCTGCCCGACGCGGGCCGCCGCCGGCAGCGCCGAACCGCCCTCGTGAGCCGATCGCACATTCTGTGCGACCACTCAACACGCTCCGTGGCGATTCTGTGTTCGCCCCATTCGCCGTCAGGAGAAGGAGCGAGCCGGATGGAGAACTTCGCACGGCTGTTGAAGGAGAGCTGGACCCTGGTGGAGGAGCATCGGGAGCGGCTCAGCGAGCATTTCTACGCCCGGCTGTTCCTGCTCGACCCGGACCTGCGGCAGCTCTTCCCGGTGCAGATGCGGGGGCAGGGCGACCGGCTGCTGGAAGCGATCATCACGGCGATCCACACGGTGGGCGACCCGGAGAGTTTCGACGAGTTCCTCCGCGCGCTCGGCCGCGACCACCGCAAGTACCACGTCGAGGCGGAGAACTACGCCACGATGGGCGTCGCGCTGATGGACGCCCTGCGCAGCACCGCTGGCGACGGGTGGAACCTGGAGTACGACCAGGCGTGGCGCGACGCGTACGCCTCGATCTCGGAGAAGATGCTGGCCGGGGCGGCGGCGGACGACAACCCGCCGTTCTGGCACGCGGAGGTGCTGACGCACGAGCGGCACGGGCCGGACACGGCGGTGCTGACCGTCCGCGCCCTCCAGCACCCGCTGCCGTGGAAGGCCGGCCAGTACCTGAGCCTGGAGGTGCCGCGCTACCACCCCCGGGTGTGGCGGACGTACTCGGTGGCGAACGCCCCGAACGAGGAGAACGTGCTGGAGTTCCACGTCCGCTCCACCGGCGCGGGGTGGGTCTCCGGGGCGCTGGTGCGCCGGGTGAAGCCCGGGGACCTGCTCCGGCTGGCCGCGCCGATGGGCTCGATGACCCTGGACCGCGCCTCGGAGCGGGACATCCTCTGCGTGGCGGGCGGGGTGGGGCTCGCACCGATCAAGGCGCTCGTGGAGGAGCTGGCCACCTACAACCGCACCCGCTGGGTGCACGTGTTCTACGGTGCCCGCCGCGAGGCCGACCTGTACGGGCTGGCCGGTCTCCGCGAGCTGGTCGCCGCGCACCCGTGGCTGTCGGTCACCCCGGCGTGCAGCGAGGACCCGGACTTCGACGGCGAGCAGGGCGACATCGCCGACGTGCTCGGCCGGTACGGCCCGTGGACGACGCACGACTGCTACGTCTCGGGTTCCGCCCCGATGGTGCGGTCGGCCCTGCGGGTGCTCGCAGCGGACGACGTGCCGCCCCCGCACATCCGGTACGACACCTTCGGTGAGGTCTGAGTCTTTTCTCCCCCCGATCCGGGGTGCGTGCCCCTGCCCCCTGGGGCACGCACCCCGGCCCCCGTCCCCGCTGGACCGGGTCAGTAGCGCCACGGGCGGCCGGTGTCGCGGTACTCCTCGACGGGGACCAGCGGCACCCCGGGCGTCATCCGGTCGACGTAGAGCCGTCCTTCGAGGTGATCGATCTCGTGCGCGACCAGCCGGGCCATCCCGTACTCGAACGACGTGATGATGCGGCTGCCGTCCCACTGGGCGTGCTCCACGTCGAGCCGGAGTGGCCGCGGCACGAGCCCCCGGTGGTCGAAGAAGGAGAGGCAGCCCTCGTACTGCTCGTCGGTGTCCGGTGAGACGTCGACCACCCGGGGGTTGAGCAGCACGACCGGCTCGGCGTTGCGGTCCGGTGGTCGGACGACGGCGGCCGCCCGGCCGATGCCGAGCTGCGGCGCCGCGATCCCGACGCCCTTGCTGAACGGGTGCAGTTCGTCGAGCCGGACCAGGGTCACGTGCAGACGCTCGACGACGCCGCGTGCGGTCGCCTCCTCGGCGGGCAGGTCGAACGGCCGGGCGGGCTGGCGCAGCAGGTCGTGGCCGCGCTGCACCACGCCGACGGCGCGCATCCGGTCGCTGGGGCGGACCCGGCCGTTCGGGCCGTCGTGGTCCGGTTCGGGGCGGGCCCGGAAGCGCCACTGCATGCGGTAGCGGGCGTTCAGCGGCGGGTCGTCGGTCTCCCATTCGAAGATCGCGCGGTCGCCCTCGTCCCGCCGGTGCACCGGGGTGCGCAGCGGGCCCTCCTCCGCCGAGAGGGAGGTCTCCGCGCCCCAGACCTGCGGGTCCAGGGCCGCCGGCAGATCCAGGCGTACGGCGAGATGCCGGGTGGGCAGCCGGACCGCCCGCTGGAACCAGGGGCCCCACTTCTCCGCGCCGACCTGGTACGCGTACTCGATGGTCGCCCGGTCGCCCGGGTAGAGCGGGAAGCGCCGTTCGCCGTTCTCGAAGAGCAGCCAGATCTCCTTGAACGCGTCCCGGTCGTGCTTGGCACGCCAGTGCATCGGTTCCCGCTCGCCGCCGTCGTCGCGGTAGGCCCGCAGTTGGAGCTCGGCGAAGGTGAGTGGGTGCTCCCGGTGGTGCCGGTTGGAGCGGCCCGGGTCGTTCGGATAGCGGTCCACGGCCACGCGCACCAGGTAGCGGGTGACCGGTTCGGTGCCGGCGTTGTACAGCTCCCGCTGGATGACACACCGGTAGCCCTCGTCGGTGTGGATGAGCGTGGCCAGCTCCCGCTCGACGATCAGGCCGGTGCCGGGGGGCAGCCACTGCCCGGGCAGGGACAGCTCGCGCTGCGGCAGCCCGTTGCGGGCCTGTCGCGCGTCGTCGTACTCCCGGAAGCGCTGCCAGATGACGCCGCCGGCCTCCAGGACGGCCTCGGCACGGCGCGCGAAGTCCTCCGTCGGGCGGTGCCGACGCCCCTCCACGTGGCTGACGTACGACGGGTCGAAGCCCATCAGCACGGCCAGTTGTTTCTTGGACAGCCCCCGGGCGGTCCGCTGCCGGGCGAGTTCGGCGGCGAAGGAATCGACAGCACGATCGAGGGGTGAGGTGGTCATCGGCTTCCTCGTGGCCGGGAGTATCAGTTTCACGTTCCGTGGCCGGACGCACACGGAAGTGGCACCTTGCCGACAGTCCGCTTGACAATTCACCGATGGGTGTCGATCCTGCAGCCCTCCCGGCGCTCCTCAGGAGCGTTTCCCGGGCCGGGGCAGGGGTAGTACGCCGGGGCAGGCAGCGCCGCACCCGCGGGGCCCGACCTCGTCACCACGGTGACCCAGGCCTCCGGATCAACCCGGCGTGAGCCCTTCCTGAGACCGACGAGGTGTGGTTAGGCTAGCCTTAGCTCAACGGGCCGGACGGGGGACGGGGGATGATCGAGTGACGGCGGTGATGCCTGGTCGCGATCTCGCTGCCGCCCCTCTGGCCCCGGTCACCACGGCGCTGCGCGCCATGTTCGGCACCGACGACGTCCCCGGTCTCGCGCGCGGCCTGCTGGTCGACGACGAGTTCGGCTGGTCCCCGGCGACCTCCCTGGTCGACGGCGCCCGGCTGCCGGAGCTGCTGAACGCCGCCGCCCTGCGCTGGAACGGCACCCCGCACGCCTGCGCCGCGCTCGCCTGGAAGTCGTACAGCTACTGGATCTCGCTGCCGGCGGTGCTCGGTTGGGCCTCGGCACGGCGGGTCCCGCTGCTCGACCCGTCCGACGTACTGATCCGCTTCGAGAACGACGGCCCCCTGTTCACGTTCGGGCTGCGCCGCTCGACCACCGTGGCGGTGCTGCCCAGCGACCCGCTGGCCCTCGCCGGTGACCCCCGGGTGCGGGTGGTGGCGAGCGAGGCCGACCTGCTCGGCGCGCTCCGCGCCTCCCTGCTCGACGCCCACCTGGCGCCGATGATCGAGATGATCCAGGCGAAGGTGCGGATCGGCACGCGTACGCTGCTCGGCTCGGTGGCGTCCGGCATCTCGAACGGCATCCTGCGGGCCGCGGACGGGCTGCCCGGCCCCTCTGGCGAGACGGTTGACGCGCTGCTGGGTGCGCTCGACCTCCAGGACCTGGTCGAGCTGGTCCCCGGCCCGACCGGTGAGCTGACCGTGCAGCGGCGCACGTGCTGCCTCGCCTTCACGCTGCCCAGCCCGAAGATCTGCCAGGGCTGCTGCGTACGCCAGGCCTGAGCGCGGCGATCAGTCGGTCAGCTGGCGGACATCCCACAGCCAGACACCCCCGGTGAACGTCGGCCGGATGCCGGTCATCTCGGTCATTCCCCTGCGCAGCGCGTCGGCGTGCCGGTGCGGCCCGAGGATCACCACGCCGGCCCGCCAGTACCGGAGGTCGTCGACCGCGTTCACCCGGGACTGCGGGGTGATCGGCGGCACGGCCCCGGTCTGCCGGATCACGGTGAAGAAGCTGCTCGTGGGGCGCGGTGGGGCGCTGAAGAGCGCCGCGCCCCGCTCCTCGGCGTGCGGCCGGTCGTCCGGGCCGAGGAAGTAGCCGCGGGCCAGCGGCATGTCGAGGCCCGTGACGGCCGACCAGCGCAGCGGCTCGGCGTAGTTGGTGTCCGGCAGCGGGAGAGTGACGACACTGCGGCCACCGGCGACGTACGGACGCCACGCCCCGGACGTGACGAACTGGGGCACCGGGTTGAGGTGGGTCGCCGGCAGCGGCGTCGGCACGAGGGGGAGCAGGGCCATCAGAAGCATCGTCACGGTGGCGAAGCGGATCCCGGGTCGCGCCGCCGGGTGGCGTACGGCGAGCCGGCGGGAGTGCTCCGCGCCGTACGCCAGCAGCAGGCCGATGATCGGGGTGAGGGCCAGGGCCCAGCGGGTCGGCACCACCGAGTGCAGGATCGGCAGGTCCTCGAGCGGTGCCCAGAGACCGGGCACGCCGGTCTCCCGGCCGTCGAAGATCACCTCGCGGCCGAGCGAGAGCACCGCGAAGAGCAGCCCGAGCACGGCGAGCCCGAGCACCACCAGGTTGCGCCGCAGCCACCAGACCATGGCGAGCACGAGCACCACGAGCGCCCACCCGAAGAAGCTGTTCTCCTCGGTCGGGTTCTTCGCCAGCCCGAGGGCGGTGCGCGGGCTGCCGGCGAGCGACTCCCGCGAGTACGCGACGAACGACGCCAGGTCGCTCGAGTAGCCGCGGATCAGCCGGGACAGCCCCTGATAGGCACCGGGGCCGAAGAACTGGACGTAGAGCGGGTAGGCGAGCAGCACGAGGGCGACGACGGCGGCGACGCCCAGGCCGGCGAGGAAGGGACGGGCGCGCTGCCGCAGCTCCGCCCGGCCGACGGCCAGCACGGCCACGATCACGCCGAGCCCGATGGCGGTCATCAGCAGGATCTCGAGGTTGAGGAACGCCTGCCAGACGATCACCAACGCGAGCAGCACGCCGTTGCGGAGCCACCGGCCGGGCTCGGCGAGGCGCAGGGTCCGCCAGATGATCAGCGGGACCACGAACTGCGACACGATGTTCGGGTGGGCGTTGGCGTGCGACACCATGGCGGGCGCGAAGGCGCAGAATGCGGCCCCCAGCCAGGCGGGGCCCCGGGCCCCGATCAGCACCCGGGAGAAAAGGAAGTACCAGGCGACCCCGGTGGCAATCATTCCGAAGGTGAGAAAGAGCAGGAAGGAGGCGCGGGGACCAAAGAGCAGGGTGACCGGAGTCAGCGGCAGAGAAACGGATAATACGGACGTATTAGCCATCAAATTGACGCCGTCCGGCACATTCATCTGGTCCGAGTGGAACGGGTACGCGAAATGCGTCACCACTCGGGCACCGTGCGCCATCATCCACTCGAACTGGGCCTGATCGGACCGGTTGTCCCGGATGCCGTTGCGGGGGTCGAGCCAGAGTCGCGCGGTGACCCAGAAGGCCAGCGCCACGAAGCTCAACACGGCCAGGGCATCGATCCGACGCCCCCTCCCGAGACGGTCGCCGGCCTCCGGCGCCCCCGCCGCGGGGCGGTCCCCCGGCGCGTCCGAATCAGGAGTAGTCATAACAATTCTGAGCGTAGTCAGCGTATGGCGTGGACGTGACATGTTTCGGGGTACTGCCGTACTATGTGCCGGGTTCGCCGACCGCCGATCACGTGCCAGCCCCCGACCGCATTTCGGCCATCAGGTTGCCCCGATTCTTCTGCCGCCGCGCGGATGATTCACTCTGTCGGTCCCGGCGCGGGTCGAGTTCATACCGTGAGGAATCGACGCATGGCAGAAATCACTGGTGATCAGCGCGTCCAGTCCGAGGTGCTGGAGGGTCTGGCGACGGCGGTGAACCACCGCCGCTGGTTCGTCGAGCTGGCCGTGCCGTACCTGGGCGACAACCCCATCGAGATCGGCAGTGGGCTCGGCGACTACGCGCTGGAGTGGGCCGAGCGGGTGCCCCGCTTCACCGCCACCGAGGCGGACCCGGACCGCCTCGTCCAGCTCAAGGAACGGCTGGCCGACCGGCCGACCATCGACGTGCGGCAGATGCTGCTGCCGCACTCCGAGCGCGGGGACTACAGCGCGGCGGTCTCGTACAACGTGCTGGAGCACATCGAGGACCACGTGAGCGCCCTGCGCAGCATGCGCGACCTGGTCCGGCCCGGCGGCGCGGTGATCATCATCGTGCCGGCGTTCCAGTTCGCCATGAGCCCGGCGGACATCGCCACCGGCCACGTCCGCCGCTACACGAAGCGGACGCTCGGCGCGGCGATGACCGAGGCCGGCCTGATCGTCGAGACGATGCACTACGCGAACGCGCTCGGCCTGCTCGGCTACTTCATGGCGACCAAGGTCTTCCGGCTGATGCCGAAGGAAGGCCCGATGGTCAAGATCTACGACACCCTCGTGCTCCCGGCGACCAAGGCCGCGGAGCAGGTCGTCCGGCCGCCCTTCGGCCAGTCCGTCTTCGCCGTCGCGCGGGTGCCCGCCTGACCGTCCCCTCCCGCGATCCACGTCGGGCCGGCACTGCCCGGTCGTGGGTCGCGGGAAGGGCGCGAGGTCAGCTCACTCCTTGACCTGGAACGTCGGCCGGATGACGGCCCGGGCCAGGGTGTGGAAGGCCAGGTTGAAGCCGACGTACGCCGGAGTGGCGTCCGGGGTCAGGTCCAGCCGGTCGACGTCGAGGGCGTGCACCGCGAAGACGTACCGGTGCGGGCGGTCACCGGCCGGCGGCGCGGCGCCGCCGTAGCCCTGCTCGCCGTAGTCGCTGCGGACCGAGAACGCACCCCCGAGGTCGCTGCCCCCGGCGCCGCCCGCGCCCCGGGGCAGCTGGGTCACGTTCACCGGCACGTTCACCAGCACCCAGTGCCAGAACCCGCTGCCCGTCGGGGCGTCCGGGTCGAAGCAGGTCACCGTGAAGCTGCGGGTGTCGGCCGGGAAGTCCGACCAGGTGAGCTGCGGCGAGAGGTTCTCGCCGCCGACGCTCGGGTGCGCGTGCCGTACGTCCATCGGCTCGCCGTTCTGCACGTCTTCGCTGGTCAGCGTGAACGACGGCACGGTCGGCAACAGTTCGTACGGATCCGGGGCGATCGGTCGTTCCAAGGTCATCGAGACGCGTCCTTCCCATGTGCACGCAAAGATCCTGCGATCTTCTTCTTACCCTGCCGCACTACGGCAATCGACCGGAAGCGGCAGGTGCGGATGAACCGTTCGTCTCCCTACCTTTGACGGTAGGTAACCGTCCCGGGAGAAGATTCTTGGCCAACGTGTGGCGCGACTTCTTCGCGGCGATCGTGACGTCGGTCCGGCGCCGGCCGGACGAGCGCGCGATCGACGAGGAGCGCCGCCGCGCGGTCGAACGGCTGGCCGAGGAGAAGATCCGCCAGGAGCGACGACGCACGGAGACGCCGGAGTAGGGCAACCCCGGCACACCGACCCGGCCGCCGCGCGACGACCCCCGCCCGCACGGCCGGGCGTCCGCCGGGGAAACCGACCGCCAACGCCCCTGCCATGGTTAGAGTCAGCAGCGGAGCCGGCCGGTTCGTCCGGGTTTCTCCCCGGCCCGCCGGGGGAGTGCCGGCCCAGAAGGCGATGGACGTCGAACATGACCGGGGCAGGTGGAGCGGACGATCCGGGCGCGGCCCGTCCACATCCCGGTCCGCACCTGCCCGCACAGCCGGCGGGCCGCCAGCCGACCCTCGGCCTGGCCGGGCTGACGTTCGTCGTACCGTTCTTCTTCCTGCTCGCCTCCGCCCTCGGCGACGCCGAGGCGTCGTTGCTGGTGCTCGGCGCCCTGACCACCTTCGCGCTGCCGGTGATCGCGACCATCGCGTTCTGGTGGCAGGACTGGCCGGGGAGCCGGCTGCGGCCCGGCTGGTCCGGCCTCACCGACACCATCGTGATCGGGGTCGGCGCGGTGCTGCTGACCATCCTCGGTCAGGCCGTCACGAGCCGGGTCGACCTGCGCGGCGTATTCGACCCCGACCCCGGCCCCGGGCATCCCCCCACGTTCCCGGTGACCCTCGCGCTGGGCGCGGCGGCGTTCACGGTCATCCTCCACCTCACGCTGGTCTGCGAGGGCTGGCCGGTACGCCGGCTCGGCTGGTTCCGGGGCGGGATCGTCGCGCTGGTCCTCTCGGTGGCGATCTCCGTGGTGGCGTACCTGCTCCTGGTCAACCTGGACGACGTACCGGCCGCGCTGCGGGAGTCCCAGCGGCTGCGCAACCCCGGTGGCCCGGTCCCGGTGACGACGTACAGCGCGGTGTTGCTCGTCCTCGGCGTGTGGCAGGTGCTGCTCTTCGTCGCCCTGCGCGGCTGGCCCTTCACCCGCATCGACCGGGACGGCGTCCGGTTGGCCGCACGCAACGCGGCCGTCGTGGTCGGCACCGCGGCCAGCTTCCCGCTGCTGTGGTGGTCGACCGGTCGCGACGCCGACCTCCTCAACGCCGTCGGCGGCACCGTGATCGCCGCGGCCCTGCTGGTGTCGATGCTCTTCGACGGCTGGCCGGCCACCCGCTTCGGCACCGGCGCGGGGCGGCTCGCCGTCCTGCCCGTGGTCGGCGTCGTCGCGGCGGTGCTGTACCTGGCGCTGTCGGCGTACGCCGCCGGGATCGACTGGACCCGGACCACCGCCGATGGCTGGGTGGCGCTCGCCGCGCTGAACTACCTCGCCCTGGGCGTGGTCGTGCACGTCGCCGTCTGGCGGCGCTGGCCCGTGCTGGTCACCGCGCCTCGGTGACACCCCGCTAGGGTCGCCTGCGCGTCCTGACCGGGGAGTGCCCTGGTCAGGGGCGTTCGCGGTTGGCGGAGGGTGTGGGATTCGAACCCACGAGGACGTTGCCGCCCTACCGGTTTTCAAGACCAGCGCCATCGGCCACTAGGCGAACCCTCCCGGACCGCGACCCACGGGTACGCGGACGTGCCTAGTCTGCCATGCCGTCCGGCCGTTCGGACGAGGCGGCACCCGGCCGAGGATGATCATTCGGGTCACCCGGAGCGGCCCGGTCGCCGCCTCCCCGGTCCACTGTGGTTGCCGGTCCCGGGCCGCCCGCTGTTTCCGGCCGGTGCGTGGCGAGCCGCACAGTTCGGGTATGACTGAGCCATGCGTGCGATCACCGTTGTGGAGCCGGGCGGCCCCGAAGCACTGGTCTGGGCCGAGGTGCCCGATCCCGAACCGGCTCCCGACGAGGTGGTCGTGGACGTGCGGGCCAGCGCCGTCAACCGGGCGGACCTGCTGCAACGGCAGGGGCACTATCCGCCACCGGCGGGCGCACCGGCGTACCTCGGCCTGGAGTGCTCCGGCGTGATCAGCGCGATCGGGTCGGAGGTCACCGACTGGCGGGTCGGTCAGGAGGTCTGCGCGCTGCTGGCCGGCGGCGGGTACGCCGAGCGGGTGGCGGTGCCCGCCGGGCAGTTGCTGCCGCTGCCGGGCGGCGTCGAGCTGGCCGACGCGGCGGCGCTGCCCGAGGTGGCGTGCACGGTCTGGTCGAACGTCGTGCGGCTGGCCGGGCTGCGTGCCGGCGAGACCCTGCTGGTGCACGGCGGTGGCAGCGGGATCGGCACCTTCGCGATCCAGCTGGGCGTGGCCCTCGGCGCCACCGTCGTGGTGACCGCGCGTGCCGCGAAGCACGAGCAGCTGCGCGCCCTGGGCGCGGCGCACACGATCGACTACCGGGAGCAGCACTTCGTCGACGAGGTGCGCCAGGTCACCGACGGCCGGGGCGCGGACGTCATCCTCGACATCATGGGGGCGAGCTACCTGGGCCGGAACGTGGCCGCGCTGGCCACCGGCGGGCGGCTCGTGGTGATCGGGCTCCAGGGGGGCCGGAAGGGTGAGCTGGACCTGAGCGCGCTCATGGCGAAGCGGGCCACGGTCGCCGGCACCACCCTGCGCTCCCGTCCGGTCGCCGAGAAGGCGGCGATCGTCCGGGGCGTCCGGGACGAGGTGTGGCCACTGGTCGAGGCGGGCCGGATCCGCCCGGTCGTGGACCGCCGGATGCCGATGTCGGAGGCCGCTGCGGCGCACCGGCTGGTCGAGCGCAGCGACCACCTCGGCAAGGTGCTGCTCACGACCGGGTGAGGTCGGCGGCCAGCTCGACCGCGGGCTCGTCCGCCGGCTCGTCCGCCGGCTCGTCCGCGGGGCCGGGCAGCACGAGCCGGGGCCCCGGCCCTTCCCCGCCCAGCGTGTCTCCCGGGTTGTAGAGCGAGCAGCGCTGCAACGACAGGCAGCCGCAGCCGATGCAGCCGTCCAGGTCGTCGCGGAGCTTGGTCATCAGCCGGATCCGCTCGTTGAGCCGCTCCCGCCAGACGGTGGAGAGGCGCGCCCAGTCGGAGGCCGTCGGCGTACGGGAGGCGGGCAGGGAGTCAAGTGCTGCCCGGATCTCGTCCAGCGAGATGCCGACCTGCTGGGAGATCCGGATGAACGCCACCCGGCGCAGCTCGGACCGGGCGTACCGGCGCTGGTTGCCGCCGGTGCGGTCGGCGCGGATCAGGCCGAGCCGCTCGTAGTAGCGCAGCGCCGAGGGCGCCACCCCGCTGCGGGTGGAGAGCTGACCGATGGTGAGGGATTCCTGCATCCTGTCGCCTTGAGTTAAAGTGCGCTTCAACTTGCAGGCTACCGGCATGACGATGACTACTGCCAACGAACCCCTTCCGGTCGGCGCAGGGCCACACGGCCCCGGCTCGGGGCCGCCGGCCGTGCCCGGGCCGGTCGCCGCCCCGCTGGAGCGGTTACGCGCCGGCCGCGAGTTCGCGGCCAACGTCTACTCCACCGTCGACGTGCTCTGGGTGCTCTACGACCGCGTGCTTCGTGTCACGCCCGACACCGTCGACGATCCGGACCGGGACCGCTTCCTCCTGTCGAAGGGGCACGCCGTCGCCGGCTACTACGCGGTGCTGGCCGCGAAGGGGTTCCTCCCCGGTGACTGGCTCGACGACCAGGGCGGGCCCGGCAGCCGGCTCGGCGACCACCCCGACCGCACCCTGGTCCCCGGTGTGGAGATCGGCTCCGGGTCGCTCGGCCACGGGCTCGGGCTCGGCGTCGGCACCGCGCTCGGCCTCCGCGCCCAGGGCCGGCTCACCCCCCGGGTGTACGTCCTGCTCGGTGACGCGGAGCTGGACGAGGGCTCCAACCACGAGGCCATCGCGTACGCGGGGGCGACGGGCCTCGCCACCCTGACCGCCATCGTCACGACAACGGCTCGGCCACACACGGCTGGCCCGGCGGCGCGGCGGCCCGGTTCACGGTGAACGGCTGGAGCGCGGCCACCGTCGACGGGCGCGACCACGAGGCCCTGTACCGCGCCCTGACAGACCACGACAACCACCGGCCGCACGTCGTCGTCGCGGTCGTCGACGGGGAGGAGTGACCATGCGGCAGACCTTCGTCGACACCACCACCGCACTGCTCGCCGAGGATCCGCGGACCGCGCTGGTGCTCGCCGACATCTCCGCCGCCGCCTTCGCACCGGCCGCCGCGCGGCACCCCGACCGGGTGCTCAACGTGGGCATCCGCGAGCAGCTCATGGTCGGGGTGGCCGGCGGGCTCGCGCTCACCGGGCTGCGGCCGATCGTGCACAGCTACGCCCCGTTCCTGGTCGAGCGGGCGTACGAGCAGCTCAAGCTGGACCTGGACCACCAGGGGGCGACCGCCGTGCTGGTCAGCGTCGGGGCGTCGTACGACCGGGCGGCGGCCGGCCGTACGCACCTCTCACCGGCCGACGTCTCGTTGATCGACACCCTGCACGGGTGGACCGTGCACGTCCCCGGGCACCCGGACGAGGTGCCGCCGCTGCTGCGCGACGCGGTGGCCGGCGACGGCTCGGCGTACGTGCGTCTCTCCACCAGCCGGAACGACCGACCCCACGGCGGCGACGGTGCGCTGACGGTCGTCCGGAACGCCCGGCCCGGCGCGCCACTGCTGGTGGCGGTCGGTCCGACCCTGGACGCGGCGCTGGCCGCGGTCACCGACCTGCCGGTCACCGTGGCGTACACCCACCGGGCCCGGCCGTTCGACACCGTCGGCCTGCGGGCGCTGGCCGGCACGGACGTGATCCTGGTCGAGCCCTACCTGGCCGGAACGTCGACCCGGGTCGTGGCGACGGCGCTCGCCGACCGGCCGCACCGGCTGCTCGCCCTCGGCGTGGGTCGGAAGGACCTGCGCCGATACGGCTCGCCGGAGGATCACACCCGGTGGCACGGGCTGGACGCGGCCGGCCTGCGCCGGTCCGTCACCGGGTTCCTGGAGCCGGCGCTGCTCGCATGAGAGGAGGCCCCTCGTCGCGCTCGGCGTGACGAGGGGCCTCTCTGCGAGATCAGTGGGCCGACGCGGGCGGGCGACGGCGGGTGCGCTCGCGACCGAGGATCCAGATCGCCTCGACGCCGTCCTTCCAGGTGATCTTCTTGCCCTCGGCGCGCCCCCGCGCGCGGTAGCTGATCGGCACCTCGTAGGGGCGGATCCGCCGACGCAGCAGCTTCCCGGTCACCTCGGCCTCCATGCCGAAGCCGTGGGAGCGGATGTTGAGCGAGCGGTAGAGCGCCACCGGCATCAGCTTGAAGCAGGTCTCCAGGTCGCCGATGTAGGAGTTGAACAGCACGTTGGCGGCCATCGTGACGCCCTTGTTGCCCATCACGTACCAGAAGCTGTAGGCGCTGTGGCTGCCGAAGGTGCGGTTGCCGTAGACGACGGTGGCCCGGCCGTCGAGCACCGGGTCGAGCAGCTTGGGGATGTCCTGCGGGTCGTACTCCAGGTCGGCGTCGAGGATGACCATGTATTCGCCCTCGGCGTTGTCGACGGCCGTCTTGATGGCCGCCCCCTTGCCCGCGTTGCGCGGGTGGGTGATGACCCGGACGCGCTGGTCGTCGGTGCGGCCGAGGATCTCGCCGGTGCCGTCCCGGCTGCCGTCGTCGACGACGATCAGCTCGATCTCGCACGGATAGTCGACCGCCAATGCCTGCTTGAGGGCATCCGCGATGCGTTCTTCCTCGTTGTAGACCGGCATGAGGATCGAGAGCTTCACGGGAGTTCTCCACAGGGGCGACGACGTGTCGGCCATAGCCTAGCCTGGCCCTCGGCCAGCCGCTGCCTCCCTCCCTCCCGCATCCGGCGTGGCGCGGTGGCCGGATGGTGTTTACTTCCCGCCATGTCGGCAGCCGGCTACCTGCTCGCCGTGGCGCCCGTCGCCGCCACGATCCTGCTCGCCCGTGCCACCCGACCGAAGGACGATGCGGTGACACCGCGGCGGCTGGCCGCCGTCCGGGCAGCGCTGCTCACCGGGAGTTACGCCGTGCTCACGGTCGAGGTGCTCGGCGCGCTGCACCTGCTGACCACGCCCGCCTTCACCGCCGCCTGGTTGCTGTTCCTCGCCGCCGCCACGGTCGCGGCGCAGTGGCGCCGGCGCCGGGACGCGGGGCGGCGCGACGAGTCGCCGGCCGTCACGCCGCGGCAGGTGCCGGTCGGGGCGGGCGCCGGAGCGGTCGACCCCCGCGCCCCGGCCCCGGCGGGCGCCGTCCGCCCGGTCACCGCCCCTCCCGCGACGGAGACGACCCCGGCGTACGCGCGGTGGCGACGCCGCCCGACCGAGCTGTGGCGTACGGCCGGACCGGGCGAGCGCCTGCTGGCCGGCACGATCGGAGGGCTGCTCCTGGTGGAGCTGGTCGTCGCGCTCCTGGCCGAACCCAACAACTTCGACTCGCAGACGTACCACCTGCCCAAGGTCGAGCGCTGGGTCGCGCAGGGCCACCTCGACTTCTGGCCGACCGCCATCCACCGGCAGGTGACGATTCCGCCCGGGGCGGAGTACCTGCTGCTGCACCTGCGCCTGCTCACCGAGGGTGACCGGCTGCACAATCTGGTGCAGTGGGCGGCCGCGGTGGTGTGCCTGCTGGTGGCCACCCGCGTCGTCGCGCAGTTGGGCGGCGGGCGCCGAGCCCAGCTGCTGACCGCGTTCCTGCTCGCCACCACCCCGATGGTGCTGCTGCAGGCGACCAGCACGCAGACCGACCTCGTGGTGGCCGCCTGGGTCGGCTGCGCGGCGACCCTGGTGCTGGACGGGCTCCGGTGCCGCACCGGGCCGGGCACGCTGCTCGCGCTGGGCGCCGCCGCGGGGCTGACCGCGCTGACCAAGACGAGCGGATTGATCGGAGTGGGCCCGCTGCTGGTGCTCTGGGGGCTGGCCCAGCTCCGGCTGAGCCGCACGCGGCATCCCGGACGGCGAGCGCCGCTGCCGTCCCCCCGCCTCGCGGCTGTCGGGGGGATCGCCCGGACGGTCGGTGGCTCGATGCTTGTCCTGCTGGTCGCCGCGGCGATCGTCGGCCCGTTCCTGGTCCGGGTGACCGCGGACTTCGGGCACCCGCTCGGGCCACCCCGGCTACGCGAGTCGATCCCCATGGAGCGGCACGACCCGCCCTCGGTGCTGATCAACGCGCTGCGGATCGCGCACACCGCCTTCGACACGCCGCTCGCGCCGCTGCGCCGCGCCGCCGCCGAGTCGATCGTCCACGGCGCGGGGCTCATCGGCGTGGACCCGCAGGACCGGGAGACCACGTTCGGCCGGGAGCGGTTCCCGGAGCCGGCCTGGTATCCGGAC
Organism: Micromonospora xinjiangensis; assembly: GCF_056150165.1. NCBI lineage: Bacteria > Bacillati > Actinomycetota > Actinomycetes > Micromonosporales > Micromonosporaceae > Micromonospora > Micromonospora xinjiangensis. Next base: position 40,358 of record NZ_JAXCFO010000003.1, read on the forward strand.
GAGGACCGGGTGGCGTTCCCGATCGTCGGGTCACTGGCGCTGCTCGGGGCGGTCCTCGCGCTGGTGCGGCCGGGACGCCTGGCCCCGGCGCGCGCCCGGGCGCTGCGGGCGTACGCGGTCGCGGTCGTCGTGGCGGTGCTGCTGCACACCGCGATGATCAAGTGGCAGCCGTGGGGCAACCGGCTGCTGCTCTACGCCCTCGTGCTGGCGACCCCGCTGGCCGGGCTCTGGCTGGACGACCTGTTCCGTCGAGGCGGCCGAGGGGCCGGCGCCCTCGGGACGGCCGACGGTGGCCCCGCGTCCACCAGCTCCGGGCGGCGGCGGTCGGTGGCCGTGTCGGCGGCGGTGACCGTGCTGGCCACCTCGGCGCTGGCCGGCGTCCTCTCGGTGTCGTACGGCTTTCCGCGCCGGCTGGTCGGCGCGGGTTCGGTCTTCACCACCTCCGACTGGGACACCCGCTTCCTGCGCCGCCCGCAGTGGGCGGAGGAGTTCCGCTGGGCCGCCGACGCGGTACGCGACAGCGGTGCCCGCCGGATCGGTCTGGTGCAGCAGAACGACAACTGGGAGTACCCCTGGTGGCTGCTGCTGCGTGCGGCGGACGGGAGGCCGCCGGAGCTGCTCGCGTTGCAGTCGGTGCTGCCCGAGCGCCCGCCGGCCCACCCGTCCTCGGTGGACGCGGTCGTCTGCACCGGGCCCCGTGCCGCGTGCACGCGCCTGGTGCCGCCCGGTTGGCGGGTGGAGTACCGGGGCTACGTCGGGTACGCCCTGCGCCCCGGCCGCTGAGTCGCGGCCGCCGCCGTGCGCCCCGGGGAGTCCGGATCGCCCGAAGGGCGCGGTTCTACGCTCCCCGCGCAAGGATCACGAGACGCATTCACATCTATCTCTGCGCACGTTACTTTCTGGTAACTCAATCGACGTCCCGCGATTGAGTGGAAAGGAGTGCGTCGATGCCTGTCACCTCTGCCGGGCGTACGCGGACCCGACGGCGGGCCCTCGCCACCGTCGTCGCCGCCGCTCTCGCCCTGCCGATGCTCGCCGGACCGGCCACCCCCGCCGCCGCGGCCGACCGACCGACCGTCCAGCCACTCCCGGCGAACCTCGAGGCCGTCCGGGCCGCCGAGGCGACCGCCCTCTACGGAAGCCCGGGAATCCGTCCCATCGAGCAACGCCGCACCGCGCTCGTCACCATGGGCGACAGCGAGATCTCCGGGGAAGGGGTCGGCAACTACGTCCCCGGCACCCACGAACCCGGCAACTGGTGCGACCGCTCGTACGACCAGGCGGTGTTCCGTACCGGCATCCCGGCCGACGAGAGGTACAACATCGCCTGCTCCGGGGCGACCCCGTGGAACCTCATCGCCGGCGGGCCGACCCAGCACAACGAGCTGAACCAGGGCGACTACCTGGCGATCAAGGCGCGCAACACGCACATCAAGCTGATCTGGGTGGTGGTCGGCGCGAACGGTGACGGCACCATCCAGTTCGGCCCGGTCGCCACCGACTGCGCCATCCGGCGGGTCTTCTTCCAGGGCCCGTGCTACCCGACCTACACCGACGAGTGGACGGTCCGCACCGACGGCAGCCGGCAGGCCGTCGAGGACGCGCTCACCGACATCCGGAACACCATGACCAAGGCCGGCTACCTCGCCAGCGACTACGAGTTGGTGCTGATGTCGTACCCGAGCCCGGGCAGCCCGGATGTCGAGGACAACCCGGACTTCCCCGGCTGGTACGCGGGCGGGTGCCTGCTCTACCTGGCCGACATGGCGTTCGCCCGCAACAAGGCGGTGCCGCTCTTCGAGTCGGCGCTGCGGACGGCCGCCGCCAACACCGGCACCCGCTACCTGGACGCCAGCCGGCTCTTCCACGGCCACGAGGTCTGCACCGACAGCACGGCGGTCCGCGGCCTCTACATCGAGCTGGGCATCTGGGACGAGAACGCGGCCCGCCAGTCGTTCCACCCCAACTACCGCGGGCACGGCATGTTCGCCCAGTGCATCACCCAGTTCTGGCACTCCGGCCAGCAGCACGCCACCTGCGTCGACCCGGCCAGCACCGGCACCGGCGTGCTCTACTCCGGTCTGTTCGAGTTCAAGCAGCTGCGCAACGCGGCCACCGGCACCTGCGTGGACGGCAAGGGGTACGACTCACGCAACGGCACGCAGCAACAGTCGTACGCCTGCCACGGTGGGCGCAACCAGGGCTTCTGGTACGACCCGACCCGCCAGTCGCTGCACTCGGAGCTGTCGCACGACCGCTGCCTCGACGTCGCCAACGGGTCGCTGACCAGCGGCACCGCCGTGAACATCTACGACTGCCACGGCGGAGCGAACCAGAAGTTCGTCTTCGTGGGCAACCAGCTCAAGCCCGCCGGCAACGCCAACCTCTGCGTGGCCTTCGACAACCCGCTGCTCGGCACGCCCCGGCTGCGGTTGGCCACCTGCTCGACGAGCACCCGGCAGCGGTGGTCCTTCGAGTCCCGCACCATCGCCGACCCGGTCGGCTACGGCCACGACGACTTCATCGGCTCCCGCGTCTACTGACCCCGTCGCCCTCCCCCACTCCCGCGACCGTGCGCTCTCGGCACCCGGCGCGAGCCGCGACCGGCCCGAATCGAGGGCGCGAGCCGCACCATCGCGGGAGTGTGGAGGGGCTCGGGAGCGCGGGTCAGGCGGCGCGGGGAATGACGACCAGGCGGGCGACCCCGTCGTCGCCGCTCTTGGCACCGGCCACGCCGAGCGTGGCGCCGACCTTCAGGGCCGCGGGCTGGACCGAGGACCGCCGCTCGATCACCCGCAGGTCGTCGCCGAACCGCCAGGTCATCGTGAAACCGTCGGTGGACCGCACCGTCATCGAGTCGCCGTCGATCGCGGTCACCTCGCCGCGCTGCACGGCGATCGTCCTCGTACCGCCGTCCCTGTCGGTGACCACGACCTCGCCGTGCAGGGTGTTGCGGCGCAGCAGCACGCGGGCCTTGCGGCGCTCGCGGAGCTGCTCGGCCCGCTCCCGGCGCGGGCCGGACGCCGTGGCCGTGGGCGCCGCCGACGGCGCGGCCGGCGCGAGCGCCTCCACCACCTCCAGGTCGCCCGCGTCGAAGCCCATCGCGGCGAGCGCCTGGCCCTCGGCGCCCATCGCGGCGGTCACCTCGACCGCGGCCTCACGAGCAGGCTGACCGGCCACCTCGGCAGCGCACCCGCCGAGCCCGAGCGTGACCGCCGCGAGCAGTGCCGTGCCGGTCGTGAATCTCCACCGAGCCATGACTCTCCCTCTCGTCCGTCAGGTGCCGCCAGCCTCGCGCACCGGGACGAGCGCGGTGTCAGACCGATGTTCGGTTCAGGTAAGGATCCGGGGGCAGCCGGACCGTGAAGGCCGCGCCGCCCTCGGCGGCGTGCCCCGCCACGATCTCGCCGCCCAGCCGGCGGACCAACCCGGCCGCGAGCGCCAGGCCGAGCCCGCTGCCCACCTTCCGCACCCCCCGGTACCGCTGGTGCAGCGCGCCCCGCTCGAACGCCACCGCCAGGTCGTCGTCGGTGAAGCCGGGTCCGCCGTCGCGGACCTCGACGATGCCACCGGACGCCGGGGCGGGCCCGGCCGGACGGACGGCGAGCACCACCGGCGCCCCCGGCGGCACGACCCGCAGCGCGTTCTCCAAGAGCCCGTCGACCACCTGCCGGATCCGCCCCGGATCCGTGTACGCGGGGACCGGCCCGTCCGGCCGCTCGACCCGGAAGCCGACGCCGACGGCCGCGCACCGGGCCGTCCACGTCCGCTCCGCGTCGGCGGCCAGCCGGGCCAGGTCGACCGGCGCCGGTTCCAGCGGAAAATCGGCCGCCTCCAGTCGGGCCAGCGCCAGCAGGTCGCGGACCAGCCGGTCCAGATGCTCGGCCTCGGCGAGCACGGTGCGCCCGGTGCCCGCCACCTCGTCCGGCCCGATCACCCCGTCCGCGAGGGCCTCCGCGTACCCCCGGATCGCGGTCAGCGGGGTACGCAGCTCGTGCGACACGGAGAGCAGGAACTCCCGCTGCCGCCCCTCACTCGTGGCGAGCGCGGCGGCCAGCCCGTTCAGCGCGTACGCCAGGTCGGCCACCTCGTCGGGCGGCTCGACCGGCACCCGCACCGCCCGGTTGCCGGCGCGGAGGCGGGCCGCGGCGGTCGCCGCGGTGCGGATCGGCCGGGCCAGCCGTCGGGCGAGCAGCAGCCCCGCCACGACGCCGGCGGCCAGACCGGCGAGCAGGGGCGCCCAGAGACCCCGCAGCACCTGTCCCCAGAGACCGGCCGGGACCGGCCGGGACAGCACCACCCCGTTGCCGTTCGGCAGGGCCCGCCCCTCGACGAGCGCCGGCCGCCCGTCCACGAGCCGGCGGGCCGAGACGTTGCGCCCCCCGGCGATCCGCTCGACGACGCGCGGCGGCAGGCCGGGCCGGTCCGCGACGCCGCCCCGGATCAGGAACGCGTCCACGCCGAGCGCGCGCAGCTGGCGGATGAGCCGCTCCTCGTCCGCGGTGCGGCCGCGGTCCAGCCGGGTCCGCAGCACCTCGGCGGCCAGCCGGGCCTGCGCGGTCAGCGCCTCCCGGTCGCGCCGCTCGGCGCCGCGCACCGCGAGCGGCACCGCCACGATCGCGGTGACCAGCACGGAGACCAGCGCCACCGCGCAGGTGACCAGCACCGCCCGGGCGGTCAGGGTGCGCCCCAACCGGCTGCGGGGCGGCGGCTGCCCCGCCGCGCCGAGCACCGGCAGCGCCACGGTGGGCGGTGCGGCGTCAGGCGGGCGGCGAGGGTCGGCCGGCTCAGGCATCGGCCGCGTACCCCACGCCCCGGTGGGTGCGGATCACACTGGCCGCGCCGAGCTTCGCGCGCACCTGCGCGACGTGCACGTCGACGGTGCGCGTACCGGCGTGGGCGGCGTACCCCCAGACCGCGGCGAGCAGCTCCTCGCGGGTGAAGACCCGCCCCGGGCGCGCCATCAGATGGGCGAGCAGATCGAACTCGGTCGAGGTGAGCTGGACCGGGGCGCCGGCGGCGGTCACCGTGCGGCGAGCCGGGTCGAGCGCCACCGCCCCCATGACGCGGGGCCGGTCCCGGGCGTCCGGCGGGCCGGCCGAGCGCCGCAGGACCGCGCGGACCCGGGCGACCAGTTCGCGAGGGCTGAACGGCTTGGTGACGTAGTCGTCCGCACCCAGCTCCAGGCCGACGATCCGGTCCACCTCGTCGTCCCGAGCGGTCAGGAAGATGACCGGGGTCCAGTCACCGGCCTCGCGCAGTCGCGCGCAGACCTCCGTCCCGGGCAGACCGGGCAGGGCGATGTCCAGCACGCAGGCCACCGGACGCAGCCGGCGGGCGGCGGCCAGGCCGGCGTCGCCGTCCCGCTCCAGGTGTACGCCGAAACCGTCCCGGCCGAGGTAGAGCCGAACCAGGTCGGCGATGGCGGGCTCGTCCTCGACCACGAGGACGAGGCCACGCTGCGGCGGGTCGTGGGTCACACGCCCATGATTGCCGACCGGAGGCCCGCGGCGCGGCCGGCGGATGTTCGGATCAGGTAAGGCGCGCCGGACGGCTCAGCGGACGGCGGCCGGCCGGAGGGCGGCGGGCCGGGCACCGGACGGAGCCTCGCCGATGGTGGCGACGATGCGTTCCCGGGCCGTCCGCAGCCGGGTGCGGAAGGCGTGGTTGAGCAGGGCGTCGAGCTGCCACACCTGCTTCGGGTGGCTGGTGCGGATCAGGAACCGCTCGCGGACGCCGTCGATGGCGGTGGCGGCCAGCTCGACCGAGTGCAGGCGCGCGTCGGGGCTCCAGGTGACGTTGCTGAGTTCGCGCAGTTCGGTGTTGAGGTGCAGGCGGAGCCGGTGCAGCACCCGGGTCTGCTGGGTGACCACGAGTCGCCGGTGGGTGAGCAGGAGCAGGTACTCGCCGCCGACCGGACGGTCGGGGCGGCTGCACCGGGAGACGAGGATGGTGGCGTCGCCCGAGCCGACGCAGCGGCGGAAGACGGGCATGTGCCGGCTGACGGTCTGCACCGCCAGCCCGGCCTCGGCGGCGGCCGGAAGGAACGTTCGGGAGAAGACGTCCATGACCTGCCCAACGACGCCCACAGGTGGGTGACGTGGGTCACGCCGAGATTTTGCAACTTCCACGTCCCGCGTCGCACCGCCTGTCCGACATTCGCGGACGGGACCGCGGCCCAGCCCTCGTCGGAGGTCGGGAGTTCGGCGAGCCGGCCGGGCGACGCTGCCGGGGACGGGCGTCAGAGCAGCTCCACGATGGTGGCGTTGGCCATGCCGCCGCCCTCGCACATGGTCTGCAACCCGTAGCGGATCCCGTTGTCCCGCATGTGCTGGAGCATGGTGGTCATGATCCGGGCGCCGGAGGCACCGAGCGGGTGCCCGAGTGCGATGGCCCCGCCGCGCGGGTTGAGGCGCTCCGGGTCCGCCTCGGTCTCGGCCAGCCACGCCAGCGGCACCGGGGCGAACGCCTCGTTCACCTCGTACACCCCGATCTCCTCGATGCCCAGCCCCGCGCGGCGCAGCGCCTTCGCGGTGGCCGGGATGGGCGCGGTGAGCATGGCGACCGGGTCGTCGGCGGCGACGACGGCGGTGTGGATCCGCGCCAGCGGGCGGAGGCCGTGGCGGCTGGCCCACTCGCCGGTGGTCACGGCGAGCGCGGCCGCGCCGTCGGAGATCTGTGACGCGGACCCGGCGGTCACCACGCCGTCGGCCCGGAACGGGGTGGCCAGCTCGGCGAGCTTCTCCAGGGAGGTGTCCCGGCGGATGCCCTCGTCCACGGCGAACTTGCCGCCGTCGCCGAGCACCACCGGGGCCAGCTCGGGGTCGAACGCGCCCGCGTCCTGCGCGGCGGCCGCCTTCTCGTGGCTGGCCAGCGCGAACTCGTCGAGCTGGGTGCGGGAGAAGCGCCACCGCTGCGCGATCAGCTCGGCGCCGACGCCCTGGTTGAACGGGAGCGGCGAATCCTCGGCGAAGCCCTCCACGCCCCGATAACGGTCACGGATCGTGTCGCTGAACGGCATCCCGCCGGCCACGCTGGAGCCCATCGGCACCCGCGTCATCGACTCGACCCCGCCCGCGACCACCAGGTCGGCCTGACCGGAGAGCACCGTCGCCGCGGCGAAGTGCAGGGCCTGCTGGCTGGAGCCGCACTGCCGGTCCAGAGTGGTGCCCGGCACCGACTCCGGCCACCCGGCGGCCAGCACACCGTTGCGGGCGATGTTCCAGGACTGCTCACCCACCTGGGACACGCAGCCCCAGACGACGTCGTCGACCTGCGCCGGGTCGATGCCGGTGCGCTCGGCGAGCGCGCGCAGCACGTGCGCCGAGAGGTCGACCGGGTGCACGCCGGCCAGGCTGCCCTTGCGCCGCCCGACGGGGGTGCGTACCGCGCCGACGATGACCGCGTCACTCATGACTACTCCCCGGTAACTTGGGCTGCCCCCGATCCTACGTCCTCCACGGCCCCGGCGTCGCGCCCCAGGGCACGCCATCGTGCGGCACCGCCGGCCACCCGCGCACTGGCATGCTGGGCGGGTGGAGGAGACGTTCCCGGTACGGCAGTGGCGGGTGCCCGCGATCCTGCCCGCGGCGAAGCTCGCCGCGGCGGTCCTGCTGGTCTCGATCGGCCTGCTCTTCGCCGACGGCGATCCGGTGCGCCTGGCGCTGGCCTGCCTGGCCGCCGCCGCGCTGGCCGCCTGGGCGGCCCGCGACCTGGTGGCGCCGGTCCGGCTGGCGGCCGACAACACCGGGGTCACGGTCATCCACGGGTTCGCCGGGCATCGGCGTCTGCCCTGGACGGCGATCGCGGCGATCACCGTGGACCGCCGGTCCCGGCTGGGCCTCGCCACCGAGACGCTGGAGATCGACGCCGGCGAGTCCCTGCACCTGTTCAGCCGGTACGACCTCGGCGCCGAGCCGGGGGAGGTGGCCCGGCTGCTGCGTGTGGCGCGCACGGCCGCCGGCGCGTGACCGGGGTCACGCACCGGCGCGACGGCAGTCGGCGCCCGTCGAGGGCGCGGGGTGCGGGCCGGCCCTGAGTCGGCGGTCAGCTGGCCAGGAGTTGGGCCGTCCGGACCAGGGCCAGCCCCAGCAGGATCAGCACGATGACCGCGCCGCCGCCGAACTGCACGAGCGACCGACGGGACCGGGGCGCGTACGCGAGCACCAGACCCATCAGCGCGCCGATCACCAGGCCGCCGAGGTGCCCGGCGATGGAGATCCCCGGCACGGTGAACGTGAAGATCAGGTTGATGACGAGGATCGGCAGGATCGCTGAGGTGTCCCGGCCGAGCCGCCGCATGATCACGAAAACCGCGGCGAAGAGACCGAAGATGGCCGTCGACGCGCCGACCGTCGGGTTGTTCCGCGGGTCCGTCACCAGGTAGACCGCGACGTTGCCACCGAAGCCGGCGATCAGGTAGAGCGCGAGGAACCGGACGCGGCCGAGCACCGCCTCCAGATCCCGGCCGAGGACCCACAGCGCCCACATGTTCAGCAGCAGATGCAGCAGGCCGTAGTGCAGGAACATCGCGGTGACCAGGCGGTACCACTCGCCGGCCGCGATGCCGTGCACGGGCCCGAAGGGGACGTACGAGGCGTAGCCCAGCACGCCGCCCCAGAGGGTGAGCGGCGTGGAACCGCCGAGCAGCCCGCCGAAGCCGGAGCCGCCCACGGCCGCGTCGCCACCCCGGTCGCTCGCGATGGAGGCGATCATGGCCAGGAGGTTGATCGCGATCAGGATCTTGGTGACGTAGCCGTGGCGGCCGGCGGCACCGCCGCCGAAGACGGTACGCGCCGGCCGCACGCTACGACGTCCTTCGTTGACGCACTCCGGGCACTGGTGCCCGACCGACGCCGCCCGCATGCAGTCCGGGCAGATCGGCCGGTCGCAGCGGGTGCAGCGGACGTACGTCTCCCGGCCGGGGTGTCGGTAGCAGACCGGGGTGGTCGGCGGCGACTCGCTCACCGTGCCCACCCTCCGGAGCGCTCAATCATGCGAGCAAAGGTACCTCGCGCGCGCCTCAGGACGGGTTGCGCTCGATCTCGACCCGCTCGATGACGACGTCCTGGAGGGGACGGTCGCTCGGGCCGGTCGGGGTGTTGGCGATCGAGTCGACGACCTTCGCCGACTGCTCGTCGGCCACCTGACCGAAGATGGTGTGCCGGTTGTTCAGGTGCGGCGTCTGGGCGACGGTGATGAAGAACTGCGAGCCGTTGGTGCCCGGCCCGGCGTTCGCCATCGCCAGCAGGTAGGGCCGGTCGAAGCGCAGCTCCGGGTGGAACTCGTCGGCGAACTTGTAGCCCGGGCCGCCGCGACCGGTGCCGGTCGGGTCACCCATCTGGATCATGAAACCGGCGATGACGCGGTGCGAGATGGTGCCGTCGTAGTACGGCCCCTTGCCCGGCTGGCCGGTGCGGGGGTCGACGTACTCGCGCGTGCCCTCGGCCAGCTCCACGAAGTTGCGGACGGTCTTCGGGGCGTGGTTCGGAAAGAGTTCCAGCCGGATCGGGCCGGCGTTGGTGTGCAGGGTGGCGTAGATGGACTCGGCCACGGGTACTCCTCACTCGTTGGTCAGTTCCATGCGGATCCTCCCATGTGCCCGATCTGGCATCACGGAGGCATCCGAGGGTGGAGGATGACGGAGGAACAACTCCCAGGAGGTGGGACCGTGTTTGGAATGGGGCGGCGCAAGTCCCATGGGCAGCTCGCGAAGGTCGAGCTGGACCAGAGCATCAGTCACCTGATGCAGGCAGCCACGTACGCCGCGAAGGGCGCCGGCGCGACGGTCGGCCCGCGGGTCCAGGCGGCCCGCGACCACGTCGGACCGACGGCGGCGAAGCTGCGTGACCGCGCCGCGACCGGCTGGGGGACGACGCTCACCTCGCTCGCACCGCTCGCCGCCGCCGCTCGCGACGGCGCCGTGCAGGCGGGTTCGATGACCAGGAAGGCGAAGTCGAAGAACATGCGGATCAGCGGGAAGAAGAAGCAGTCGCGGGGTCGCGGCCGGATGATGACCGGTCTGCTGGCCGCGGGCGCCATCGCCGGTGTGGCCGGGATGATGGCCGCGCGGCGCCGCCGGGAACAGCAGGAGTGGGCGGAGTACGACCCCACCCGCACGCTGGAGCCGATGCGGGACGAGGTCGACACCATCGAGGTGCAGACCCGGTCGACCCCGGGGGGCGCGAAGATGGCGGACGCGAGCAGTTCCGGAATGGGCGGTGGCCCGACCGGCGCCGGCAGTTCGGCGGTGGCCGGCGGGCCCAGCGCCTCGACCACGCCGGCCAGCACCGCGAGCAGCACGTCGAAGGTGCAGCCGACCGGGAAGGTCCCCTCGGTGGCCGAGGGGGCGAAGGACGTCTCCGGTCGCCCGGCGGACGACCTGACGAAGGCCATGGGCAAGGACACCGCCCGGACGAACGGGCGCCGCTGACCGCGGCCTCAGCGGAGAGCGCCGGCGAGGCGGGGAGACCCGCAACGCCGGCGCTTCCGCTTCCCCGCGGCGTCGCACCGCCGCCGCGGTCGGCTCGGAGCCATCCGTTGTGGGCGGCTCAGAGCCAGCCGTTGCGGCGGAACCAGCGGTACAGCGTGTAGGAGAAGCCCAGCATCAGCGCCCAGACGACGGGGTAGCTGTACTTCCAGTCCAGCTCCGGCATGTACGTGAAGTTCATGCCGTAGATGCCCGCGATCGCCGTCCAGACGGCGGCGATGGCGGCCCACGCCGCGATCTTGCGCATGTCGTTGTTCTGGTCGACGGTGACCTGGGCGAGCCGCGCCTGGAGGATCGAGTTGAGCAGGTCGTCGTAGGAGTTCACCTGCTCGACGGTGCGGCTGAGGTGGTCCTGCACGTCCCGGAAGTAGCGCCGGATCTCCTTCGGCACCTCCCGGTTGACCTGTGAGGTCAGCGTCAGCAGCGGACGTTGCAGCGGCACCACGGCCCGCTTGAACTCCACCAGTTCCCGCTTCATCTGGTAGATCCGCTGGATCCGACCGCTCCCGTTGCGGTCGAAGACCTGCGCCTCCAGGGTGTCGAGGTCGTCCTCGATCTTGTCGGCGACCTCCAGGTAGAGGTCGACCACCCGGTCGGTGATCGCGTACGCGACCGCCCAGGGCCCGTGGAGGAGCAGCTCCTGCTTGTTCTCCAGGTCGGCGCGTACCGGGGAGAGCCGGCAGGCGTCGCCGTGCCGGACGCTGATGAGGAAGTTCGGGCCGATGAAGAGCATCACCTGCCCGGTCTCCACCACCTCGGAGTGCTCGGTCAGCTCGGTGTGCTCGCAGTAGCGGGCGGTACGCAGTGCCAGGAAGCTGACGTCACCGAACTGTTCGAGCTTCGGGCGCTGCGCCGCCTTCACGGCGTCCTCGACGGCCAGCTCGTGCAGCCCGTACGTGGCTGCGATGGCGCTCATCTCGTCGAGCTCCGGCTGGTGCAACCCGAGCCAGACGAACCCGTGGTCCTGCTGGCGGGCCGCGGCCAGGGCGTCGGCGTAGTTCCAGTCGCCGGGCTGCCGCTTGCCGTCGACGTAGAGCGCGCAGTCGACCACCGCGTTGTGCCCCGACTCGGCGGGCTCGGGTGCGCGCGGGGTGCCGTCCGTGCTCAGGATGCGCGTCATCGCGCGCACCGGCGCCGCCCAGGCCCGCGGCCGTGGCAGCCGCCCGCCGTTCTGCGTGGTCCCCCGGTCCCGATCCTCTCGACCTGACATCGCGCCCCCTCTCCACGCTCCGCCACCCGCCGGTCCGGCCGGCTGGGGGCTGCCGCTCCCGGCCCGCAGGCCGGATTGCAGGGTACGCCGCACGGGGCGGTGACTGCCCGTGACGGATCGGTCGGGTTGCGGCGCCGGGCGGGCCGGGTCGCATCGGGGGGTGAGGGGACGACGCGGCCCACCCGGCGCCCTTTGGGGGCGGGGGTTGTGCTGGTCACGCCACTCGTCGCGGGTGCCGCGGGTCTGAAGCCCGCCCGGCGCCGGCTCGGCCGGCATCGAGGCCCGGGCGGTGACCTCCACTACACCTCGTGAATGACGCTCGCAGCATTGTGGGCCGCCGTCCGCCCGGGCGGGAGTCCCCGGGCGGTCGACAACGTCCTTCTGTCGGGAATCCGACAGAAACTCACCCGCGGACTGCTTCCACCGCTTCGGCGAGTCGGCGTACACCCTCATCGATCTTGTCCGCGGTGACGGCCGAGAAGGCGAGCCGCAGCGCGTGCTGACCACCGTCGATGACGAAGTCGCTGCCCTTCACCACGGCCACACCGCGCTCGGCGGCCGCCGGGGTGAGCCGGTCGACCAGCACGTCCTCGGGGAACTCCACCCACAGGAAGTAGCCGCCGTCCGGCTCCACGAACCGGGCCTGCGGGAGGTGGCGCCGCAGCGACTCGGCGAGCACCCGGGCCCGCTCCCCGAGCGCCGCCCGGACCGTCTCGATCGAGCGGTCGATCTCACCCGAGACGCAGAACTGGTACACGATCGCCTCGGACACCATGCCCGGCGAGATGTAGAGGCTTGTCGCCTTCTTCGCGATGTCGGCGATCAGGTCGGCCGGGCCGACCAGGTATCCGACCCGCACCCCGGGGCAGACCGTCTTGGTGAAGCTGGAGGCGTGCACCACCACGCCGCGGGTGTCGAGCGAGAGCATCGACGGCAGCGGCTCGCCCCGGAACCGGATGTCGGCGTACGGGTCGTCCTCGAAGATCGTGAACTCGTACTCCGCCGCCAGGTCGAGCAGCTCGCGCCGCTTCTCCAGCGAGAGCGTCACGCCCGCGGGGTTCTGGTAGTTCGGGATGACGTGCGCCAGCCGGGGGCGGACCCCGGACTCCAGCAGCTTGCGCAGCTCCGCGGTGTCCAGGCCGTCCGGCTGGATCGTCACGCCGTGCAGCTCGCCGCCCATGCGCTTGAGGTTGAGCAGCGTCCGGTCGTAGGTCGGCCGCTCGACGACGACCGCGTCGCCCGGCCGGACCAGGTGGTCGAAGAGGAACGCGTCGGCCTGGAGGGAGCCGTTGGTGATCAGCACCTGCTCCGGTGCCACCCCGTGCTTCTCCGCGATCCACTTCCGCAGGGGTGGGTACCCCACGGACGTGCCGTACGCCGTGACCCCCGCGGGGTCGGCGTCGAACGCGCGGACGGCGGCGGCCTTGAGCCCCTCGACATCGACGATGTCCAGCGAGGGAGCTCCACGGGCGAAGGAGATCAGCTGCTCGGCGGTCATGGCTGTTGAGCGTACGGGCGGCCCCGGCGGCTACGCCGACGGCACGGCGATGTCCGCATCCTGAGCCACCGGGTCGGGTGACCTGGGCGGGGCCCGCGGGACGGCAAGTCGGACCGGAAGGTCGAGCGGGTCGTGCTGCGCCCGGCCACCGGCACTGTCCCGCCCCGGGCCCGCCTCGCCGCTCAGCCGGTCGACGCCATCCGGCTGCCCGCCCAGACCCGCACGATGTCGCGTACGGAGATCACCCCGGCCACCTCGCGCCCGTCCAGCACCACCAGGTGGCGGAAGCCGCCCCGGGCCATCGCCGCCGCGGCCTCCTCGATCGTCCAGTCGGGGCCGGCGTAGACCACGTCCCAGGTCAGGTGGGAGCCGGTGCGCTCCACGTCGCAGTCGAGCCCGGCCCCGATCGCGTTGAGCACGTCTCGTTCGGTCATGATCCCGATGCCCTCGGAATCAGGGTCGATCACCACGGCCGAGCCGACCCGGCGGGCCGCCATCATCCGGGCCGCCTGCCGGAGCGTGTGCTCCGGACCGACCACGAGGACCTGGCTCGACATCGCTTCCCGTACCTGCATCACGCATCACCCCTGTGGGACGGTGGCATCCGGTACGGACATAGTGGGCGTTCGATGTTAACGGAACAAGACCTCGGCATCGCCGACGCGCCCGGCGGCTCGCTACTGTCGGGGCGTGTCCACCGAGCCTCTGCGCTGCGCCGGCGCGCTCATCGTCGACGACGAGGGCCGCATCTTCTTCCAGCGCCGGTCCCCGGACCGACGCCTCTTCCCCAACTGCTGGGACGTGGTGGGCGGCCACCTGGAGCCCGGTGAGGACGTCGAGGCGGCCCTGCGGCGCGAGGTGATCGAGGAGACCGGCTGGCATGTCGCGCGCGTGCTCCGCCCGGTCGGTGAGTACCGCTACGTGGGTGACGACGGCCTGGAGCGGATCGAGAGCGACTGGCTCGTCGAGGTGGAGGGCGATCTCGACCGGCCCCGGCTGGAGGTGGGCAAGCACACGGAGTTCCGCTGGCTCGCCGAGGAGGACGTGACCCTGCTGGACGAGCACCGGGACGTCAACGACGGGCTGATCCGCCGGATCGCGGAGGAGGCGTTCGCCGCCCTGCGCGCGATGGGTCGGTGAACCACACCGTCGAGCTGGCGCCGCACCGGTTCGCCGGGTTGGTCGCACCGGCCGTCGACCGGACCCTCGCCGCCGGCCTGCGCGCCGGGCGGGAGGGGGGCGGCGCCGAGCTGAGCCAGCGGTACGGCGGGCCGGCGGCGACCGAATTCCTGGTCGAGTTCCGCACCCGGTTCGCCGAACCCGGAGGGCTGATCGACGCCCCAGGGTTCACCGCGGTCACCCGGTACCGGGACGCGGCGGAGTGCCGGCGGGCGCTGGACAAGCACGTGGCGTACGGGATGCTGCACCGTCGGCCGGACGGCGCGCTCGTGGCCACGGAGCGCGGACTGGCCTTCCTCGACGAGCTCTGGCGCCTGCACGGCCAGGTGACCGCGGAGCTCTGGGCCGGGCACGAGGAGCGGGTCGTCCGGGTCGTCGAGGCGCTCGGCCGGCTCCTGGCGTACGGGCTGCTGCTCGCCGCCGAGCAGCCCGGATCGGCGGGGGCCGCGTTCGCCGCGATGTCGCCGCCGCACGAGCCGGACGGCACCCCGCCCGGAGTGCTGCTGCTCAACCGGCTCGACACCCTGCGCCACCACCGGGCCGACGCGCACGCCGCCGCCGGGGCCGCCGCCGGGCACACCGCGCTCAGCGTCGCCGCCCTGCCGCCCGGCCCCGAGCGGACGGCGATCGAGCAGGAGACGGACCGCCGTGCGGCCGGCCCGTTCACCGCGCTCACCCCGGACGAGCGGCTGGGCATGTTGGCCGATCTCGCCGCCCTGCCCGGGTGACGGTCTGATGAACCCCGGTTGACCGGAGGCGTACCGACAGGCGGCGCTATCCTCGCCCGGTGAACGGGAGTCGTACGAGGAGGACGTCGGCATGATCGGGATGGTGCTCGCAGCCGGGGCCGGACGCCGGCTGCGTCCGTACACCGACACCCTGCCCAAGGCGCTCGTGCCGGTCGACGGTGAGGTCACCATCCTCGACATCGCGTTGCGCAACCTGGCCGAGGTGGGCCTCACCGAGATCGTGATCGTCGTCGGCTACGCGGCCGACGCCGTCCGGGCGCGCAAGGCCGACCTGGAGAAGCGGTACGGCGTCACGCTCACCCTGGTGCACAACGACAAGGCCGAGGATTGGAACAACGCGTACTCCCTCTGGCTGGCCCGTGAGTACTTCGCCCGGGGCGTCCTGCTCGTCAACGGTGACACCGTGCACCCGGTGAGCGTGGAGAAGACCCTGCTCGCCGAGCGGGGGCCCGGCATCCTGCTCGCCGTGGACACCCTCAAGCCGCTGGCCGAGGAGGAGATGAAGACCACCTTCGACGCGGCCGGCCAGCTCACCCGCATCACCAAGCTGATGGACCCGGGCGAGGCGTACGGGGAGTACATCGGCGCCACGCTGATCGAGCCGCAGGTGGCCGACGCGCTCGCCGACGCCCTGGAGACGACCTGGCGGCGCGACCCGAACCTGTACTACGAGGACGGCTACCAGGAGTTCTCCGACCGGGGTGGCGAGGTCCGGGCCGCCCCGATCGGGGACGTCGCCTGGGTCGAGGTCGACAACCACGCCGATCTGGCCCGGGCGCGGGAGATCGCGTGCCGCTACTAGCCCGCACCGTCAACACCCCGTTGCTGATCGAGGTCCGCCGGGGTGCGGTGGCGGACCTGGGTCCGCTGCTCGTCGACAGGCGCATCTCGTCCGGCGGCGACGTCGCCGTGGTGGTCGGTCCCGGCCAGGGCGAGAAGATCGTCGAGCTGTGCCGGCCCAGCCTGGGCTCGGCCGACGTGTTCACCGTCACCGGCGGCACCGTCGACGCGGCGAACGAGCTGGGCACCCGCCTGCGGGCCCGCTCCTACGACGCGGTGGTGGGCATCGGGGGCGGGAAGACCATCGACACGGCCAAGTACGCCGCCTCCCGGTACGGGATCCCGATGGTCAGCGTCGCCACCTCGCTCGCCAACGACGGCATCGCGTCGCCGACCGCCTCCCTGGACCACGAGGGCGGCAAGGGTTCGTACGGCGTGCACATCCCCATCGCGGTGATCGTCGACCTGGACTTCGTGGAGAACGGCCCGGACCGGCAGACCCAGGCGGGCATCGGGGACGCGGTGAGCAACCTGAACGCCTGCGCGGACTGGGAGCTGGCCCACGACGTCCGCGGGGAGCCGATCGACGGGCTCGCCGTGACGCTCGCCCGGTCCGGCGCCGAGGCGCTCGTCAACCACCCCGGGAAGATCACCGATGACGGCTTCCTCACCACGCTCGCCGAGGCGCTGATCCTCGGCGGCCTCGCGAGCTCGGTCTGCGGGTCCACCCGACCGGCCAGCGGCGGCGACCACGAGATCTCGCACGCCATCGACCACCTCTTCCCCGGCACCGCCTCGCACGGGGAGCAGGCCGGTCTCGGCGCGCTGTTCTGCACGTTCCTCCACGGCGACCTGGAGCGGTTCGGCCAGCTCGCCCGGTGCCTGCACCGGCACGGCCTCGCCACCTCCCCCGCCGACCTGGGCCTGACCGACGAGCAGTTCGTCGAGGTGGTGGCCTTCGCCCCCCGTACCCGGCCGGACCGCTACACGATCCTCGAACACCTGTCGCTGTCCGCCGACGACCTCCGGACCCGGCTTGGAGACTACGTTGACGCCCTCCGTGACCACCTTGGCTGAGCCGTCCCACCCGCGGGTCGCGGACTTCCACCGCACGAACCGGGGCGGCGGGCTGTTCAGCGAGTCGATCAGCCAGTGGCTGGGCGCGGTGTTCGCGGCCGGCGCGCACCGGCTGGGGTTGCGGCCGACCGCGCTGACCCTCACCAACCTGGTCATCGGGCTGGCCACCTCGGTCACGGTGGTCGCGCTCGCCGGCCGGGTGGCGGCCGGCGAGACCCCGGCCTGGGCGGTCGGGCTGCTGGCCCTGGTCGGGTGGCAGGTGGCGTACGCCCTGGACTGCGCGGACGGCCAGCTCGCCCGGGTGACCGGTCAGGGCAGCGCGGCGGGCGCCCGGGTGGACGTGCTCTGCGACGTGGCGGCCCAGATCGCTCTGGTCGCGGCGCTCGCGTCGACGGCCGTGGCGCAGCACCCGTCGACGCCGACGTGGCTGGTCGCCCTCTTCGCCGGCACCTGGATGGTCAACCTGGTCACCTCGGTGATGCAGGCGGGCCCGAACGCGGCGAGCATGGTGACCTCCACCTCGCTGCCCGTACGCCTGGTGAAGCTGGTCCGCGACTACGGGGCGGTGATCTTCGTGGCCGGGTTGGTGCTGCTCCTCGCTCCCGCCCTCACGCTCTGGGTCGTGGCCGCCTTCACCGTGGTCAACGGCGGCTTCCTGCTGGCCAGCATCGCGTTCAGCGCCCGCGCCAGCCTCTGACCCATCGGGATCTTGGTGAGGAAGCGCCCCTGGAGGGGCGGCTTCCTCACCGAGATCGCGGCGTGGGAGGGCGGGTCAGGTGAGGGTTCGGTAGATGTCGATCAGCTGCGTGGTGACCACGTCGGGGTGGAAGGTGCGCTCGTAGCGTGCCCGCGCCGCCGGCGCGACGGCGGCGGCGCCCGCGCGGGCGACCGGAAGGGCCGCCGCCAGCGCCGGAGCCTCCGGCGGGACCACCCAGCCGGCCTCGCCCGCCACGAGCCCGGCCGGCACGGCGGTCGTACCGGCCGGCGGCGCCGACGCCGGCACCGCCGCGGCCGTCGGGGTCGCGGCGGACGCCACCTCGGCCGGCCCGGTGCCCGCCGGCACGCGCGGGGTGTCCGCCCCGACGAGGTACGGGATGCCGCCGAGCGCCGTGCCGAGCACCGGCCGGCCGCTCGCCATCGCCTCGATGATCACCGTGGGGAGCACGTCGTGCCAGGTGGAGGTGGCGAGCACCACGGCGCTCGCCTCCAGCGCGGCGCGGACCCCCGCCCGGTCCAGCGGCCCCAGGAACGTGACGTCCGACCGCTGCGCGGCGGCCGCCTCGGCCAGCGGGCGCAGCTCGCCGTCACCGGCGATCCGCAGCGGGCCGAGCGAGCCCTCCGGGTGCCGGCGCCAGGCGTCGAGCAGCAGGTCCAGCCCCTTCTCGGGGGAGAGTCGCCCGAGGAAGAGGAAGCCGTCACCGGGCGGGGCCGGCTGTCCCGGGTCCGGGATGCCGTTCGGCTTCACCACGATCCGGTCGGCGGGGATGCCGTAGTCCCGCAGGTGCGCGGCGACCGCCGAGGTGAGTGCGATGAACCGGTCCACCGATCGCCAGGTGGGCCGGTGGACGGCCAGCGTGGTGGCCATCAGCGCGCTCTGGACCCGGGAGTCGCGGTAGCAGCGGTGCACGATCGCCGGCACGCCGAGGGCGCGCCCCCGGCAGTCCTGGCAGATCATCCCGTCCCGGAAGTAGAGCCCGGAGGAGCAGACCTGCCGGTAGTTGTGCACGGTCTGCACGACCGGGACACCGTGCCGGTGGGCGGTACGAACCACCCAGGGGGAGAGCAACGGGTACGGGTTGTGCAGGTGCAGCACGTCGGGCCGGTGCTCGGTGATCAACCGGCTCAGGTCCTGCTGGGCGCGCGGCGCGTAGATCGGTGAGACGGGCAGCAGCGCCTTGGCCGTACGCGGCATGGTGGCGATCTCGTCCGAGCTGCGGATGAACGGCAGCACCTCGACCCCGGCCGCGCCGAGCTGGGCGATCTCGGCGTCGACGATGGTGTTCTCACCGGACGGCTGCGCCTGCCGGTACCGGTTGTGCGCCACCACGATCTTCACGAAGCTCGCCTCTCGTTCGCGACTGCGGGACTCGCAAGCTCGTTCCTCGCGCTCACGGCAAAGAAGGCTACCGTTGTGTCGTGCCCGAACTACCGGAGGTTGAGGCGCTCGCGGGTTACCTGCGTCAGCGCGCGGTGGGGCGGCGGGTCGACCGGCTCGAGGTCGCGGCGATCAGCGCCCTGAAGACGTACGACCCGGCGCCGACCGCCGTGGCCGGCCGAGCCGTGGTGGACGCGCGCCGGCACGGCAAGTTCCTCGACGTGGTCTTCGAGGGCGACCTGCACCTGGTCGTGCACCTGGCCCGGGCGGGCTGGCTGCACTACCGGGAGGCGTTCCCGAGCGCCACGCCGCTGCGGCCCGGCAAGGGTCCGATCGCGCTGCGGGTACGCCTCGACGACGGGTCGGGCTTCGACCTGACCGAGGCCGGCACCCAGAAGAAGCTGGCCGCGTACCTGGTGACCGACCCGGCCACGGTGCCCGGGGTCGCGAAGCTCGGCCCGGACGCGCTCACCGCCGACCTGCCCACGTTCACCGAACGGATCCGCAGCCGGCGGGGGCAGGTGAAGGGGGTGCTCACCGACCAGACCGTGCTGGCCGGGGTGGGCAACGCGTACTCCGACGAGATCCTGCACGCGGCGAAGCTCTCCCCGTTCGCCCTCACCGACCGGCTCACCGACCCCCAGCTGGCGACCCTGCACGCCGCGACGCGGCAGGTGCTCGGCGACGCGGTCAGCCGGTCGCTGGGGCAGCGGGCCGCGGAGCTGAAGGGCGAGAAGCGCTCGGGGCTGAAGGTGCACGCCCGCACCGGGCTGCCGTGCCCGGTCTGTGGCGACACCGTCCGGGAAGTCTCCTTCTCCGACTCCAGCCTCCAGTACTGCCCCACCTGCCAGACGGGCGGCAAGCCCCTCGCTGACCGACGGCTGTCCCGGCTCGTACGGTGAGTGACGCCACAGGCCGACTACGGAGCGAAATCGACGGGATTACCCGCAACTCACGCTCCGCGGCTCTACCGACCCCGCCCTCCGTCGGTATAGTGGCCCGGTCCCCGGCTTCTGACATGGCGTGGAGCCGGCCAGATCCCGCCGGCACCAGCGGGGCGCGGAAGTCCTTCGGGTCCGGCGCCCGGCCGGGTGCCGCGTGGGAGACTGGGACGGTGGGCGACGCGGCCCCTCACGACGAGTGATCGGCACGCGTCATGCGGGAGGACATGGGTGAGGTGACGGCAAGCCTCCAGCGCCCGGTAACCAACACAGGCCGGAGCGAACTCGTGCGGCACGTCGACAGCTTCGAGATCCAGCCGCCGACGCCGCCGTCGCACAACGGCGTACCCAGGTCGGCGTGGGCCCGGGCCCGTCGCCGTGTCTCGCGCTGGCACCGCCCCTACACCATCGCCCTGCTGCTGCTCGACTTCGCGGCCGCCGCGTTCGCGAGCTTCACCGCGATCCACACCTTCGACCAGGCCCGGTCCGGCTTCTACAACGCCAAGGAGGACCCGACCTGGTTCTTCACCGTGGCGTTCGTGCTGCTCCCGCTGGGCTGGCTGGTCATCCTCTGGGGCAACCGGGCCTACGACCGGCGTTACCTGGGGCTGGGCCCGGACGAGTTCAAGCGGGTGATCCGCGCGGGCGTCGCCGTCGCGGCCACGGTCTCGTTCCTCGCCTTCGCCACCAAGACCCAGCTCTCCCGTTACACGGTCGGCACCGCGCTGCTCGGCGCGCTCCTGCTGATCCTGCTCGGGCGCATCCTCGCCCGGTTCGTGCTGCACGTGGTGCGGCGCAACCTCAGCCAGGGCGGCCACCGGATGGTGCTGGTCGGCACCCTGCCCGAGTGCCTGGAGGTCTACCGGGCGGTCACGCGCAGCCCGGCGGCCGGGCTCGTGCCGGTCGCCATCCATCTCACCGACGGCTACGCGGCCGCCCGCGGCATGCAGACACCCGTGCCGGTCTACACGGGGCGCGACGTGCTCGCGCTGGTGCGGGAGGTGGGCGGCGACACCATCGCCGTGTGCGGGTCGGCCAGCGCCGAGCCGGGCGAGCTGCGCCGGCTGGCCTGGCAGTTGGAGGGCTCCGGCGTCGACCTGGTGGTGGCGCCGCAGTTGACCGACATCGCGGGCCCCCGGGTGCACATCCGCCCGATCGAGGGCCTGCCGCTGCTGCACGTCGAGGAGCCGACCCTGTCGGGTCCGGCGCTGCTGGCCAAGAACGTGATGGACCGGTTCGTGGCCGCTCTCGGGCTGCTGCTGCTGATCCCGGTCTTCGCGGCCATCGCGGTGGCCATCAAGATCTCCGACCGCGGGCCGGTCTTCTTCCGCCAGCCGCGGGTGGGGCACGAGGGGCGCACGTTCCGGGTATGGAAGTTCCGGACGATGTACGTCGACGCCGAGGAGCGGCTCGCCAGCCTGGTCGACCAGAACGAGACCGACGGCATGCTGTTCAAGATCAAAGAGGACCCGCGGGTCTTCCCGGTGGGCCGCTTCCTGCGCGCCTCCTCGCTGGACGAGCTGCCGCAGCTGATCAACGTGCTCTGGGGCGAGATGTCGCTGGTCGGGCCGCGCCCGCTCCCGGCCGACGATGGCGACTTCCTCGGCGACGTACGCCGGCGGCTGCTGGTGCGCCCCGGCATGACCGGGCTCTGGCAGGTCTCCGGCCGCTCCGACCTCTCCTGGGACGAGGCGGTCCGGCTCGACCTCTACTACGTCGACAACTGGTCGCTCGCGTACGACCTGAGCATCCTCTGGCGCACCGTCGGGGTGGTGCTCGCCCGCAAGGGCGCGTACTGACGGCGTCTGGCGCAGCCGTCCGCGAACCGCCAGGATTCTCGGCGTGGGTGGCAACCTCTCGGCCGTCTTCGCTGTCGTGTCGCTCGTCAGCGCGCTCGTCGCGGCCCTGTACGCGGTCGGGCGGCTGCGCGCCCGCCGGGGCATCGCCACCGCCACCCAGCGGGCCACCTACGAGGTGCTGCACACGGCCGGGCTGGCCGCCGAGCCGCTCCGGGCGGGGCTGAGCGAGGCCGGGGCGGCGAAGGCCGTACGGCATCTGCGGGCCCTCGTGGGCGCGCCCGGCCTGGCCCTCACCGACCGGGAGACGCTGCTCGCCCTCGACGGGCGCGGCGCGCACCACGGCGAGCAGCTGGTGGGCGCCGCCCGCCGCGCGGTGGCGTCCGGGCGGTCCACGGTGCTCGGCGAGTCGGAGCTGTCGTGCGACCGGGTCGACTGCCCGGTGCGGGGCGCGGTCGTCGCCCCGCTGACCGGCGCGGACGGGCGGGTGGTCGGCGCGCTGCTGGCGGTCGCCGACGGTCCGCCCGCCCCCGGTCTCGTGCAGGCGACGCTGGAGACCGCCCACTGGGCCGGCAACCAGCTCGCGCTCGCCGAGCTGGACTCGTCGCGGGAGCGGCTGGCCCGCGCCGAGATCCGGGCGCTGCGGGCCCAGATCAGCCCGCACTTCATCTACAACGCGCTGACCGCGATCGGTTCGTTCGTGCGGACCGACCCGGAGCGCGCCCGCGAGCTGATCCTGGAGTTCGCCGAGTTCACCCGCTACTCGTTCCGGGCGCACGGGGAGTTCACCACACTGGCCGAGGAGCTGCGCTCGATCGACCGCTACCTGACCATCGAACGGGCCCGGTTCGGTGACCGGCTCCAGGTGCGGTTGCAGATCGCGCCCGAGGTGCTGCCCGTGACCCTGCCGTTCCTCTGTCTCCAGCCACTCGTGGAGAACGCGGTCCGCCACGGGTTGTCCCGCAAGCCGGGGACGGGCATGGTGAGCATCGAGGCCCGGGACGCGGGAGCCGAGTGCCACATCACGGTGGAGGACGACGGGGTGGGAATGGATCCGACCACGCTGACCGCCGGCATCGCGGAGCTGGCCCGCAGCACCGGGGATCCCGGGGAGGATTCCGGCCAGCACGTGGGTCTCTCCAACGTCGACGAGCGGCTCCGGTCGGTCTTCGGGGACCGCTTCGGGCTGGTCGTGGAGACGGGGCTGGGCTCGGGTACGAAGGTGAGCATGCGGGTGCCGAAGTTCCACCCGGGCGTCCGGGCGGGCTCGTGAGCGAGCGGATCAGCGCCGTGAACCCGTCCGGCTTCCTGCGGGTGCTGGCCGTCGACGACGAGCCGCCGGCCCTGGACGAGCTGGCCTACCACCTGCGCGCCGATCCGCGGGTGGCGCGGCTGCACACCGCCGGGGACGCGACGGAGGCCCTCCGGCTGCTCCGCGACGGCGACGTGGACGTCGTCTTCCTGGACATCCGGATGCCGGGGTTGGACGGGATGGAGCTGGCCCGGGTGCTGCGCCGGTTCGCCCGGCCGCCGGCGATCGTCTTCGTCACCGCGTACGACGACGGCGCGGTCGACGCGTTCGACCTGGGCGCCACCGACTACGTGCGCAAGCCGGTACGCGCCGACCGGCTGGCCGAGTCGCTGCGCCGGGTGATCGGCTCCCGGGTGGTGCCGTCGCACCCGGCGGCGCTGGCCCGCGCCGAGGAGGACCCGACCATCCCGATCGAGCTGGCCGGCACGACGCGGATGCTGCCCCGCTCCGCGGTGCGGTGGGTGGAGGCGCAGGGCGACTACGCCCGGCTGCACACGGCCGACGGTTCGCACCTCGTCCGGGTCTCGCTGGCCACGCTCGCCGAGCGGTGGGCGGACGCCGGCTTCGTCCGCATCCACCGGTCGTACCTGGTGCAGTTGAAGCTCATCGCCGAACTGCGGCTGGTCAACTCCGGCTACGTGGTGGTCATCGACGGCACCGAGTTGCCGGTGAGCCGCCGGCACACCCGTGAGTTGAAGGACAAGCTCGTCCGCGCGGCCAAGCAGGACTGGAACCGCTGACCGCGGCGCGGCCGCGCCCGACCCACCGTGCCGCCCCCCTTGCGATACCGCGACACGGCGTCGCCTGCGCCGGGACGGCGTGGGTTCCGACCGTCCCGTCGAAATCGCTACGGGAGCCGGGAATAGAACCCGCTCGCCGTACGCTGTACGGTACTCCGTACGAGAATGGAGGCCGCCTTGTTCGACGCCGCGACCGAATTCGACCGCCAACTCGACCGCCTGGTGGCGCTGGGCTACCCCGCGCTCGCCGACCTCCGCGAGGACACCTTCCGCAACCTCGTCGCCCCGCTGCGCGCGGCGGCCGTCACCGGCGCGGCGGGCCTGCCCGCCCCGACCGAGGGGCGGGTGCCGTTCCTGCTGGTGATCACCCGGGACCTGATCCCGGTGGAGGAGCGGCTGGCGCTCACCACGCTGGCCGGCAAGCGCAAGCCCGGCTTCCTGGACCGGCACTATCCCGAGGGCGACCTGGCCCGTTTCGATCCGATCAAGGAACTGGAGGTGCCGGAGGGGCCCGCGTACCTGCTCTTCGACGTCGACCGGGGCGAGGAGACGCTGAACCTCGCCCCCGCGTCCGCCATGGAGGTGATCACCGGCCAGGGCCGGCTGCCGCTCACCATCGACGAAGGGCTCGCCTTCGTCACGCTGCACCCGGCGGCGTTGGCCAAGAACAAGTGCTTCTCGCTGGTCGGCTCCCGCTGCGGTGACAAGCGGGTGCCGGCGCTCTGGATCAGCCAGGGGGCGCCGAAACTCGGCTGGTGCTGGTACGGCAACCCGCACACGTGGCTCGGCTCGGCGTCCGCCCACCCGGAGCGCGTCGGCCTGTCGTGACCGGATCGGCCGGCACGTGACGGTCCAGGGAGACGGCCGAGCAGGAGAGCGGGGACCGGAGCGGCCCCGCTCTCCACCGGGTTATCCACAGGGGTGACGGGTTCTCCACAGGTTATTCACAACGCGCCCCACCGATCTCCACGGCGGCCCCTACGGCGAGGCCATGAGGGAACACCGCCGGATCCTGGCCCCGAGGACGAACGGGCCATCGCCGCGCGGCGCAGGCGGCCGGCCTTGACGCGTACCGTGCCGCACGGCGGCCGCGCCACCGGCCGTTGCCGGTCGGTCCTGCCCGGTGGGTCGCTCGTGCTGACCGCCAAGCGCTTGACATTCCCATCGATAGGACGAGACTGCCGGGGTGGCCGCCACCGACGATCACCCGCCGGTGCCCGGACCGGGGCGCCGCCCCGGTGCGCCGGAGCCGGTGCGCCCCGCCGAGGAGCGACCGGCGGTGCCCCAGCCGCGGGCCCGGATCGTGCTGGCCGAGGTGTCCCGCGGGGAGGACCGGGGCGACCGGACACGCGCCGAGTTGGCCCAGCAGACCCGGGTCGGCGAGGCGCTCGTCCGTGGGCTCGTCCGCGCGCAGCTCGCCCTGGCGCTGCGGCTCTCGCTGGTGGTGATGATCGGGCTCGGCGGGCTGCCCTGGCTGTTCGCGATCGCCCCCTCGGTCGGCGAGGTGGCCGTACTGGGGGTGAAGCTGCCCTGGCTGCTGCTCGGAGTGGCGAGCTTCCCGTTCCTGATCGGCGTCGGCTGGGCGTACGTGCGGCTCGCCGAGCGCAACGAGCAGGACTTCACCGACCTCGTCCAGCGTCCGGAGCGCTGAGGTGGAGAACGCTCTGGTCATCCCGGCGATCGTCGCCGTCACGCTGCTCACCGTCGGCATCGGCTTCTACGGCCTGCGGCTGGCCCGGACCACCTCCGACTTCCTCGTCGCCTCCCGGACGGTCAGCCCGACCTGGAACGCGGCGGCCATCGGCGGCGAGTACCTGTCGGCGGCGTCCTTCCTCGGCATCGCCGGACTGATCCTGAAGTACGGCGTGGACGTGCTCTGGTACCCGGTCGGTTTCGCCGCCGGCTACCTCGCCCTGCTGCTGTTCGTGGCCGCCCCACTGCGCCGCTCCGGCGCGTTCACCCTGCCCGACTTCTGCGAACTGCGGCTCGGCTCCCGGCGACTGCGCACCCTCGCCACCGTCTTCGTGATCTTCATCGGCTGGCTCTACCTGGTGCCGCAGCTCCAGGGCGCCGGGCTCACCCTCTCCACGGTCACCGGCTCCGCGTACCCGGTCGGGGCGGTGCTGGTCGCCGTGGTCGTCACCGCGAACGTGGCGTTGGGCGGGATGCGGGCCATCACCTTCGTCCAGGCCTTCCAGTACTGGCTCAAGCTCACCGCGCTCGCCGTACCGGCGATCTTCCTGGCGCTGCAGTGGCAGGCCGACGCCCGCCCGGCGGTGACTCCACCGGAGGGTCCGACGTTCCGGACCGCGACCAGCGTCGTGGTCGAGCACCCCGCGACCCTCACCTTCCCCGACGGGGAGGTGCGTGAGGTACGCCCCGGCGAGACGGTCACGTTCGCGGCCGGTGACCCGGTGCCGGAGGTGACCGGCGTGACGATCGACGCGACCGACTGGCTGCTGCCGAGCACCGCCGGGGACGACGACCGCGGCCTGTTCGCCACGTACTCGCTGATCCTGGCCACCTTCCTCGGCACCATGGGGCTGCCGCACGTGCTCGTACGCTTCTACACCAACCCGGACGGCACGGCGGCACGCCGTACCACCCTGGTGGTGCTGGCGCTTGTCGGCGCCTTCTACCTGCTCCCCACCATCTACGGGGTGCTCGGCCGCGTCTACACGCCGCAGTTGCTCGTCACCGGCCAGACGGACGCGGTCGTGGTGCTGCTGCCCGAGGCGGCCCTCGGCAGCGGGCCGACCGGGCGGCTGCTCGCCGCGCTCGTCGCGGCCGGCGCGTTCGCGGCCTTCCTCTCCACCTCGTCCGGGCTGCTGACGAGCGTCGCCGGGGTGATCTCGACGGACGTGCTCGGCCGCGGCTCGGTACGCGGCTTCCGGCTGGCGACGGTGATCGCCGGGGCGGTGCCGACGGTCCTCGCGTTGAACCTCTCCGGGCTGGACGTCTCGCAGGTCGTCGGGCTCGCCTTCGCCGTGGCCGCGTCCAGCTTCTGCCCGCTGCTGGTGCTCGGCATCTGGTGGCGCGGGCTGACCGACCTGGGCGCCGCCGCCGGGGTGCTGGTCGGCGGCGGCGCCGCGATCGGGGCCGTGCTGGTCACCGTGGTCGGCCCGCCGCTCTCCGGGTGGCCCGCGACGCTCGTCGCGCAGCCCGCCGCCTGGACCGTGCCGCTGGCGTTCACCGTCACCGTGCTGGTGTCGATGGCCACGCGCCGCCGCGTACCCGCCGACATCGGGGCCACCATGCTGCGCCTGCACGCCCCGGACACGCTGCGCCTGTGACCCGGCGCCGGGTCCGCGGCCCGGCTTCAGCAGGCGTCCGTGCCGCGGCAGAGCCGTTCGGCCGTCGGAC
Organism: Micromonospora xinjiangensis; assembly: GCF_056150165.1. NCBI lineage: Bacteria > Bacillati > Actinomycetota > Actinomycetes > Micromonosporales > Micromonosporaceae > Micromonospora > Micromonospora xinjiangensis. The sequence continues at coordinate 67,587 of NZ_JAXCFO010000003.1, forward strand.
GGGCATACCCGCGCGCCTCGGCGGGGGTGGCCTGGCGGTCCAGCAACACCTGCGCCACGAGATCGCCCTGACGGACGAGGATCCACCGGCTCGGGACCCCCTCGATCAGCGAGCCCACGAACAGCGACTCGTCGCCGGCCAGCCCCTCGGCGAGGATGGACAGCGAGCTGCCCGAGCCGCCCGGATCACAGGTACGGACCAGCTCACGGACCCGGTCCATGGTCGTCGAGGCGGAGTCGCCGGCGTGCCGGGTGACCCGCTGGACGAGGCGGTCCGTGGGCGAGTCGAAGACGCGGAACCGTTGGGCGACCTGCCGGACGGAGAGCGTCGGTGGGTCGTTGCGGCAGGAGGTCCTGAGCGACTCCAGGGTCCAGTCCCCCTCGTCGACGCCGTCGCGCACGGCGAACCCGTCCGGCAGGTCGGCGAGCTGGAGCATGGCCGCGGCCGGGATCGCCGGATCGCCCGGGGTGGCCGTCCGTCCGCCGTCGCTGCTCGTCCCGCCCGACGGCGACCGGCTGGTCGGGCTACCGCTACCCGGCGTGGGGTCGGCACTTCGGCTGGGGCCGGTCGAGGGCGTCGGGGTGGGGGTCGCGCGGGGGGTCGGCGTCGGTGTGTTCGTGGCGGGCGGCACGGGTGGCACGGTGTGCGGGCCGCGGGCCAGCGCGACCGCGCCGGTGGCGACGACCGCCACGGCGACCGCGCCGGCCAGGCCGGCGGCGATCCGGGTACGACGGGTCCGCTGCCGCCCCCGCTGACGGACCTGCTCGACCGGCGCCCACCGCAGGTTCTCGGTGTCCCGGTACAGATCGGTGAAGAGCGAGTCAGGCATTGGTCGCCTCCTCGGGCAGGGTGGTGTCGAGCAGGGTGGCCAGTGCCCTGCGGCCCCGGGCGAGCCGGGCCTTCACGGTTCCGGCCGGGGCACCGGTCTGGGCGGCGATCTCGGCGACCGACAGATCGGCCAGGTGGTGGAGCACGATCGCCTGTCGCTGCTCCTCGGGCAGGCGGCGCAGCGCCGCCACGAGAGCGATGGTGTTCTCCGAGGGTGGGCCGGTCGCCGGAGCGGGACCGTGCCGGCGGTACGCGACGAGCCCATTGCGGATCTTGCGCCAGCGATTGATCATCAGTCGCTGGCCGACCATCCGCACCCACGCCTCGGGATCGCCGTACCCGCTGATCCGCTCCCAGCGCTGCCAGGCGCGGACGTACGCCTCCTGGGCCGCGTCCTGCGCCTCGGACAGATCGCCCCCGAGCGCGTAGAGCACGGTGACCACGCGGTGTCGCGTGGCCCGGTAGAACTCCTCGAATCCCTCGTCGCCGTTCACGTCCCCTCCCCGTCACGATCCCTGGGTCCATCACCCCACAGACGGCTGCCCGGTTGCGCCCCCGCACACGGTTCTGCGCGATACGCGCGTACACCTCGCGGATGACAGGAGGTCATTCCGCCGCCTGACCTCCGGCTCGCACCCGCGGGATAGGTTCGGACGCATGACCGATGAGCACACGGCGCTGTCCCTCCGTGGCCTGGCCAAGCGGTTCGACGGCAAGGTCGCGGTGGCGGGCGTCGATCTGGACGTACCGGCCGGCTCGTTCTACGGCCTGCTCGGGCCGAACGGCGCCGGCAAGACCACCACGCTCTCCATGGCGGTCGGGCTGCTGCGGCCGGACGCGGGCCAGGCCCGGGTGCTCGGACAGGACGTGTGGCGCGACCCGATCCGCGCGAAGCGGCTGCTCGGCGTCATGCCCGACGGCGTACGCCTCTTCGACCGGCTCAGCGGCGCCGAGCTGCTGGCGTACCACGGGCTGCTGCGCGGGATGGACCCGGCGGTGGTCGACCAGCGGGCCGCGGAGCTGCTCGACGTGCTGGCGCTCGGCGACGCCGGCCGCACCCTGGTCGTGGACTACTCGGCCGGCATGAAGAAGAAGATCGGCCTGGCCTGCGCGCTGCTGCACGGGCCCCGGCTGCTCGTGCTGGACGAGCCGTTCGAAGCGGTCGACCCGGTCTCCGCCGCGCTGATCCGGGACATCCTCCAGCGCTACGTCGGGAGCGGCGGGACGGTGGTCTTCTCCAGTCACGTCATGGAGGTCGTCGAGCGGCTTTGCTCGCACGTGGCGATCCTCGCCGAGGGGACGATCAAGCGGGTCGGCACGATCGACGAGGTGCGTGGCAAGCGCTCGCTGGAGGAGGTCTTCGTCGAGGTGGTCGGCGGCCGGACGGCGACCGGCGAGGAGCTGGCGTGGCTGTCGAACTGACCGCGCCCGCCGCGCCGGCCCGTCGCGTCTCCGCGCGACACTTCGTCCGGCTGAAGCTGCGCGTGATGGGCAACAACTTCCGCGGCCAGGGCTGGCGGATCGCGCTGTTCGTGGTGGGCGCGGTGGTCGGGCTCTGGTTCGCCGCGAGCGGCTTCTTCCTGTTCGCCGCGCCCGGGCTGGCCGACAGCGACCGGTACGCGCTGCTGGTCGCCGCGTTCGGCGGCGGTCTCGTGGTGCTCGGCTGGCTGCTGCTTCCGCTGGTCTTCTTCGGGGTGGACGAGACCCTCGACCCGGCCCGCTTCGCACTGCTGCCGTTGCCGCGCCGGACGCTGGTCACCGGGCTGCTCGCGGGGGCCCTGGTGAGTGTCCCGTCGGTCGCGGTGCTGCTCGCGCTCTGCGGGCTCGTGGTCACCGCCGGTGTGCTGGGCGGTGCCGCTGCCGCCGCCGTCCAGGTGATCGGGGTGGTGGCGGGACTGCTGGTCTGTGTCGCCGCCGCCCGGGCGGTGACCAGCGCCTTCGCCTCCATGCTGCGCTCGCGCCGGGTCCGTGACCTGGCCGCCGTGCTGCTCGCGGTGGCGGCCGCCCTGCTCGGCCCGCTACAGATCGTCGGCGTGTCGGCACTCCAGGACACCGACTGGGACCGGCTCCGCGGGGCGGCCGAGATCGTCGGCTGGACCCCGTTCGGTGCTCCGTGGACGGTCGGCATCGACGTGGCGGAGGGCCGGGCGTGGGCCGCGCCGGTCAAGCTGCTGATCACCGCGCTCACCCTCGTGGCGCTCCTGGTCTGGTGGTCCCGGTCACTGGAGTCGGCGATGGTCGGCGCGGCGAGCTCCGGGCCGGCACCGGCCGGAGGCGGGGCCGTCGGCGGCGCGGTGTCCCAGCTCTTTCCGCGCGCCGTGGCGTGGTCCCGTCGGGACCGGTTCGGCGCCCTGGTCGCCCGGGAAGCCCGCTACTGGTGGCGGGACGCCCGTCGGCGGGCCAACCTCATCACGGTGGCCGTGGTCGGCATCTTCGTCCCGGTGCTGGTCAACCTCGGCGGTGCCGGCTACGACGTGGGGTCGGGCGAGCGCCTGGTCCCGGCGGCGGGCGAGACGTCGCCGCTGCTGGTCAGCATCTCGATGCTCTTCGTGGGCGTGCTGGCCGCGGTCACGCTGGCCAACCAGTTCGGCTTCGACGGGAGCGCGTACGCGGCCCACGTGGTGGCCGGGGTGCCGGGGCAGCAGGAGCTGCGCGCACGGATGACCGCCTTCTCGATCTACGTGGTGCCGATGCTGGCGGTCATCTCCGTGGTGATCGCCGTGGTGCTCGGCCGGCCGGGGTGGATCGGCCTGACCGCCGGTGGCCTCTTCGCCAGCTACGGCGCGGGGCTCGCGGTGAACAGCTTCGTCTCGGTGCTCGGGGCGTACTCGCTGCCGGAGACGAGCAACCCCTTCGCGCTGAACACGGGCGCCGGGGTCGCCAAGAGCTTCCTCACCCTGCTCGCCATGCTGAGCACGGCCGTGGCCGCGGTGCCGATGGTGGTGGCCGCGGCGCTGCTCGGCGACGTGTGGCTCTGGCTCGCCCTGCCGGTCGGTGCCGCGTACGGGCTGGGCGTGGCGCTGCTCGGCGCGTACCTGGCCGGGGACGTCCTGGACCGCCGCCAGCCGGAGCTGCTCGCCGCCGTCACTCCTCGCCGGTGACACCGGCCGTCGACGGCGACCGGCACGTACGCACCCGATCCGGTGCGCACCGGCGAAACGCCGGCCCGGGTTCCGGCCCGCTCGTTACGGTGCGGTGAGCCGTGACAAGGAGCAGCCGCGATGGGCGTCTCGACCCGCTACCGCACCGCGCGGGTCGACGGGCTGTCCATCTTCTACCGGGAGGCCGGTCCGCCCGACGCACCCGTCCTGCTGCTCCTGCACGGCTTCCCCTCCTCGTCGCGGATGTTCGAACCGCTGCTCGAACGGCTCGCCGACCGGTTCCGGCTGATCGCGCCCGACTACCCGGGATTCGGGCACAGCGACGCGCCCGAGCCGGGGCGGTTCACGTACACCTTCGACCGGATCGCCGAGGTGATGGCGCGCTTCGTGGCCACGATCGGGGTGGGGCGTCATCTGCTGTACGTCCAGGACTACGGCGGCCCGGTGGGCTTCCGGATGGCGCTGGCGGATCCGGGCCGGCTCACCGGCCTCGTGGTGCAGAACGCCGTGGCACACGAGGTCGGGCTCGGGCGGCTCTGGGACGTCCGCCGGGAGTTCTGGCGGGACCGGGCGGGTCGCGAGGCGGCCGTCCGGGAGAACTTCCTGTCCCTCGCGGCGGCGCGCACCCGGCACGTCGGCACCGACCCGGACCCCGAGCGGTACGACCCGGACCTCTGGACCGACGAGCACGCCTTCCTCAGTCGCCCCGGGCAGGCCGAGATCCAGCTCGACCTCTTCTACGACTACCAGACCAACGTGGCGTCGTACGGCCGGTGGCAGGAGTGGCTGCGCCGGAGCCGGCCGCGGCTGCTCGTGCTGTGGGGGCGCTACGACACCTCGTTCGAGGTGGCGGAGGCGGAGGCGTACCGCGCGGACGTGCCGGACGCCGAGGTGTACGTCCTGGACGGCGGCCACTTCCTGCTGGACACCCGGGCCGACGAGGTGGCCTCGCTGGTCCGCGGCTTCGCGTCCGCCGGCAGGTGAGTGGGCCACCCGGCTTCGCGTCCGCCGGCAGGTGAGTGGGCCACCCGGCCTCGCGTCCGCCACCCGGCCTCGCGTCCGCCGGCCGGGCCGGTCCGCCGTCCGTCGTCGTGCCCCGGCTTCGCGTCCGCCGGCCGGTGGGGCCGCCGCGCGGGCACAATGTTTCACGTGAATCATCAGCCGGGCGCCGAGATCCACCACACCGATCCGTTCGCCGTGCCGGCCGGGCAGCGGTCCCCCGCGCGACGGCTGCGGGGACGCCTGGCCTCGCCCGTGACGCTCTGGACCGCGCCCGGGCCGGCCGGGCTCACCGTCTCGTCCACGCTCGTGGCCGAGGGTGAGCCGGACCGCCTCCTCGGGTTGATCGACGCCGAGTCGGACCTGTGGGCGGCGGCGGAGTCGGCCGGGCGCTTCGCGGTGGCGCCGCTGGGCCCGGCGCACCGGCAGCTCGCGGACCGGTTCGCCGGCCTCTTCCCGTCGCCCGGTGGGCTCTTCGCGAGCGGCACCTGGACGGACACCCCGTACGGGCCGGTACCCGCCGACGCCGGAGGGTGGGCCGGCTGCCGGCTGGACACCGCGCGGGAGTACGGCTGGGCGCTGCTGATCGAGGCGACCATCGAGGCGGTGGAGTTGGTGGACGAGAGCGCGCCGCTGCTGCACTACCGGGGCCGCTACCGGGAGCTGACCTGACGGCCACCGACCGCTCAGCGGGGTGACCTGAGTCACTCGGCGCAGCGAACCCGCCGTTCGGCGCAACCGCCGACCAACGACGATCTCGGCCTTCCGTGCCGGGGAGCGCGCTTCTTACGGTGCGCGGAAATCCCCGACGCCTGTGAAGGTGGTGATCCACAAATGTCCACGGACACACCCGCGCCGGCCACGCCCGCGCCGGACCGGTACCTGGCCGTACAGCGGTCGGACGAGTTCGCCGGGTTGCGTCGCGCCCTGCGCGGCTTCGTCTTCCCGATGACCGTCGCGTTCTTCCTGTGGTACGCGCTCTACGTGATCCTCTCCGCGTACGCGCGGGACTTCATGGGCACGAAGCTCGTCGGCAACATCAACGTGGCGCTCGTCTTCGGGCTGCTCCAGTTCGTGTCCACCTTCGTGATCGCCTGGCTGTACTCCCGCTTCGCCGACCGCAGGATCGACCCGGTCGCCGACCGGATCCGCGCCGAGATCGGGGAGGTGACCCATGAGGATGGTCCTCGCGGCTGAGGCGGGCGACACCACCGCCCGCAACCTCACCATCACGCTCTTCCTGATCTTCGTGGCGATCACGCTGGCCATCACCATCTGGGCCAGCCGGCAGACCAAGACGGCCACCGACTTCTACGCCGGCGGCCGCTCCTTCAGCGGCTTCCAGAACGGGATGGCGATCGGCGGCGACTACATGTCGGCCGCCTCGTTCCTCGGCATCGCCGGCATCATCGCCCTCTACGGCTACGACGGCTTCCTGTACTCGATCGGCTTCCTGGTCGCCTGGTTGGTGGCGCTGCTGCTCGTCGCCGAACTGCTGCGCAACTCCGGCCGCTACACGATGGCCGACGTGCTGGCCTTCCGGATGCGTCAGCGTCCGGTACGCACCGCGGCGGCGGTCTCCACGATCACGGTGTCGATCTTCTACCTGCTGGCCCAGATGGTGGGCGCCGGCGCCCTGGTCGCGCTGCTGCTCGGCATCCGGCCCGGCACCACGTTCCTCGGCATGGACGCGGACGCCGCCAAGATCGCCACCATCATCCTGGTCGGCGCTCTGATGATCATCTACGTCACGGTGGGCGGCATGAAGGGCACCACCTACGTGCAGATCGTCAAGGCGTTCCTGCTGATGGGCGGCGCGTTGATCATGACGCTGCTCGTGCTCGCGAAGTACAAGTTCAACCTCTCCTCGCTGCTCGGCGACGCCGCGTCGTCCTCGGGCAAGGGCAGCGCCTTCCTCGAACCCGGGCTCCGCTACGGCGTCGAGGTGGCCGGCAACGCGACACAGACCTTCTACAACAAGATGGACCTGCTCTCGCTCGGCATCGCCCTGGTGCTGGGCACCGCCGGCCTGCCCCACATCCTGATCCGCTTCTACACGGTCCCGACCGCCAAGGCCGCCCGCAAGAGCGTCCTCTGGGCGATCGGCATCATCGGCACGTTCTACCTGCTCACCCTGGCCCTCGGCTTCGGCGCCGCGGCGCTGGTGGGCGGTGAGGCGATCACGGCGCAGGACCGGGCCGGCAACACCGCGGCGCCACAGCTGGCCGAGGCACTCGGAATCGACTTCCTCGGCGGCGACCTGGGCGGCGCGGCACTGCTCGCGGTGATCGCCGCGGTCGCCTTCGCCACCATCCTCGCCGTGGTCGCCGGGCTGACGCTCGCGTCGTCGTCCAGCCTGGCGCACGACTTCTACGCCAACGTCATGAAGGACGGGCAGGCGTCGGAGCGGCAGGAGGTGAACGTCGCCCGGATCTCCGCGCTGGTGATCGGTGCGATCTCGATCGCGCTCTCCATCTTCGCGCAGAACCTGAACGTCGCGTTCCTCGTGGCGCTGGCGTTCGCCGTGGCGGCCTCGGGCAACCTGCCCGCGATCCTCTACAGCCTGTTCTGGAAACGGTTCAACACCTCGGGCGCGGTCTGGGCAATCTACGGCGGCCTGCTCGCCGCGGTGGTGCTGGTGTTCTTCTCGCCCGTGGTCTCGGGGGCGCCGACCGCCATGTTCCCCGAGCACGACTGGCAGTGGTTCCCGCTGTCCAACCCGGGCCTCATCTCGATCCCGTTCGGCTTCCTCTGCGGCTGGGTCGGAACCCTCCTGTCGAAGGAGCACGACGAGGAGAAGTACGCGGAACTGGAGGTGCGGGCCATCACCGGGGCCGGCGCGCACTGAACGACGGCACGTCACCCGCGGGTCCTCTCCCCTGGTGGGAGGGGACCCGCTCCCGTCGAGGCCCGGCGACGACCGGCCGGCGTGGTGAGGCTCCGCCGGGCGGGGTGGGGCGTCCCGGAGAGTGGCCGGCAGCCGTGGTCCGGCGACGCTGAGTAGGCTGATCGGCATGAAGGTTTCCCCCCGCTTCGGCTCCGGTCACCGAATCCTCGTCACCGGCGGCGCCGGCTTCGTGCCGTCGCACCTGGTGGACGCCCTCATCGGGCGAGGCTGCACCGTGGTCGCGCTGGACAACTTCGTCACCGGTTCGAAGGAGAACATCGCGCACCTGCTGGACAGGCCGACCTTCACGCTGGTCGAGGCCGACATCTCCGACGGGCTGCCGGCCCACCCGGCGCTCGCCGAGCGGTTCGACGCGATCCTGCACATGGCCTCCCCGGCCAGCCCGACCGACTTCGAGAAGCTGCCCGTCGAGATCCTCCGGGTCGGTTCGGTCGCCACCCTGCACCTGCTCGACCGCGCGCTCGCCGACGGCGCCCGGTTCCTGATGGCCTCCACCTCCGAGGCGTACGGGGACCCGAAGGAGCACCCGCAGCGCGAGACGTACTGGGGCAACGTCAACCCGATCGGCATCCGCTCCGTCTACGACGAGGCCAAGCGCTTCTCCGAGGCGGCGACCATGGCCTACCACCGCAGCCACGGCCTGGACACCGCGATCGTGCGGATCTTCAACACGTACGGCCCGCGCATGCGACCCGACGACGGCCGGGCCATCCCCACCTTCATCTCCCAGGCGCTGCGCGGCGAGCCGATCACCGTGCACGGCACCGGCAACCAGACCCGCTCGATCTGCTACGTGGAGGACCTGGTCCGCGGCATCCTGCTGCTGCTCGACTCGACCGAGACCGGCCCGATCAACTGCGGGACGGAGCACGAGATGAGCATGCGGCAGCTCGCCGAGACCATCGTGTCGCTCTGTGGCAGCAGCTCCGAGGTGACGTACGTCACTCGTGGCGCGGACGACCCGGAGATGCGCCGACCCGACCTGACCCTCGCCCGCGAGCGTCTCGGCTACGAGCCCACCGTGGCGCCCGAGGAGGGCCTGCGCCGCACCATCGACTACTTCCGCGGCCGACTGGGCTGACCGGAGGCGGCACGCCCGAGGCAACCTGAGTGTCGCCTGAGGGCGGCGATGGCTCGGGCTACGTACCCTGAGTTACATGTCAGCCACCTCCTCCGCCGGCGATCCGTACCTGCACCGCACCTCCGGGCGGGCCTCGGTGCCCGGCTCCACCCGCGGCGTCAGCGGGCGCGCCCGCCCGTCCGACACGCGGCGCCCGTCGTACGACGAGGAGCCGCTCGGCGGTGGGCCGGGCGGACCGGTCGGGCCCGGGGGACCGGGCGGACCGGGCGGACCCGGAGGCGGCGGCCGTCCGGGGCGTCGCGGACCGCGGCCCCGGTGGGGGCGGATCGGCCTGGTGGCCGGCGTGGCGGTGCTGGTGCTCGCGCTGCTCGGCGGCATCGGCGGCTGGCTCTACGTGCGCAACCTGGACAACGACCTGGCCCGGACGGACCCGTTCGCCGAGATCACCGCGGGGCGGCCGACCAAGCCGGTCGAGGGCGCGCTCAACATCCTGCTGGTGGGCAGCGACTCCCGCGACCCGGACGCCCCAATCGACCAGGCCGGCGAGTGGCGGGCCGACACGATCATCGTGATGCACATCCCGGCCAACCACCAGGAGGCCTACCTGGTCTCCATCCCGCGTGACCTGTACGTGCCGATCCCGGAGAGCGCCGGCGCCGCGTGCGACTCGGGCCGGCGGGCGAAGATCAATGCGGCCTTCGCGTTCGGCGGCCTGCCGCTCGCGGTCCGCACCGTCGAGTGCTTCACCGACGTCCGGCTGGACCACGTCATGGCGATCGACTTCGCCGGCTTCAAGGAGGTCACGGACGCGCTGGGCGGCGTCGACCTGAACGTCGAGCGGACCATCACCTCGATCCACAAGCCGTACCGCACCTTCACCAAGGGCATGAACCACATGAACGGCGCCGAGGCCCTGGACTGGATCCGCCAGCGCAAGCAGTTCCCGGACGGGGACTTCGCCCGGATGCGTCACCAGCAGGAGTTCCTGCGCGCGCTCATGGACAAGGCGGCGAGCACCGGGACGCTGAGCAACCCGAAGAAGCTGAACGCCTTCCTCCAGTCGGTGACCGACGCCGTCACCGTCGACCGGGGCTTCTCGTTGGTCGACATGGCGGTGCAGTTCCGCAACCTGCGAGGTGAGAACCTGACCTTCGTCACCAGCCCGAACTCCGGCAGCGAGATGCGGGACGGGGAGTCGGTGGTGGTCTCCGACCGGGAGAAGGCCCTGGCGATGTACCGGGCGATGTCGGCCGACACGATGGCCGACTGGGTGAAGGCCAACGAGCAGAAGAACACCGACGGCGGCTGAGAGTCGCCGGCCGGGCCTGGGAACCCGGAGCTGGCGAGAAAGTTTCCAGTTTGTGAAAGCCAGCCCCCGAGCGGTCGCAATCATGCTGGCCGATCGGTCAAGATGCGTGGTGCCCGCCCGGATAGCGGCAATTTGCGTCCTGACGAACTCGCCAGGAGCGCGAAGTGTCCGTACAGTGGTCCCGCCCCCTGACAACGCGAACTGGAGCACGCATGCCGGTTCAGACCAGCCATCGCACTCCGTCGCTGGATCCCCCTCGTCGGTCCGCCGGCGGTTCCGCGGCCATCCCCTCGCAGCCGCGCAAGCGGGGCGGCGACCCGATCCCACCGACGAAGCGGAAGCGGCGCAAGGACCCGCTCTGGGCGCGACTCACCGTCGTCTTCGGCGCGGTGCTCATGCTGACCAGCGGCGTCGCCATCGTCGGCAGCAAGGCGGTGATCAGTCAGGCGACCGGCAGCATCTCGCAGCGCAACCTGCTGGGCGACGCGAGCAAGACGGACGCCGAGGGCGGCGCGAGCCTGGACGGCCCGATCGACATGCTGCTGCTCGGCGTGGACGCGCGGGTGGGTTGGGCGGCCGACGACGTCCGGTCGGACTCGATCATCATCCTGCACATCCCGGCCACCCACGACCAGGCGTACCTGATCTCCATTCCCCGGGACACCGAGGCCCACATCCCGGCGGACAAGAGGGCCGGCTGGGGCGGCGGCACCGAGAAGATCAACGCGGCCTTCCAGATCGGCGCCCGCAACGGCGGCGGCTGGGAGGGCGGCGCGCAGATGATGGCGAAGACCATCAAGGGGCTCACCGGAGTGAGCTTCGACGGCGCCGCGATCATCAACTTCGGCGGCTTCAAGAAGATCATCGACACCCTCGGCACCGTGCGCATCTGCGCGAAGCAGGAGGTCAAGTCGATCCACATGTCGTACGTCGACGGCAAGCCGATGTTCAACGCGGACGCCAAGAAGACCGGCAAAGAGATGACGCCCGTGGTGCACAAGAAGGGCTGCCAGGAGATGAGGGGCTGGGCAGCGCTCGACTACGCGCGGCAGCGCTACGGCCTGGCCAACAGCGACTACGACCGGCAGGCGAACCAGCAGCAGCTGATCAAGGCCATGGCCAAGAAGGCCACGCAGAACGGCATGCTGACCAACCCGCTCAAGCTCCAGCAGCTGATCAAGGCGGCCGGCGAGGCGCTCGTCCTCGACACCGGCGGTGTGAAGATCGAGGACTTCGTCTTCACCATGCGGGGCGTGACCGGCAACGAGCTGACCACGCTCAAGACCAACAACGGCACCTTCAACGGCAACGGCGCGGGGCGCGAGGTGCTCAGCGAAGAGACGCTGCAGATGTTCAAGGCCGTCAAGGAGGACAAGCTCGCCGAGTTCGTCTTCTACCACCCGGAGGTCATCTCCAACCGGAAGTGACCGGCCGGGGAAAGTCGGCAAAGCGGACCAACGATCGTGGCCCCACCCGTAGCCTGACGTGAGCAGCGTTCACGTACTGGCGTCGGGGAGGGGCCACGTCCAGGTCGGGCCAGGACGACGAGGAGCGGACCGGGGCGGACGCCGCGGCCGCACGGCCCGGACGCGCCCGCTGGTACCGGGTCCTGCTCGGGACCGGCCTGACGCTCGTGGTGCTGGCCGGGCTCGCCGTCTTCGGGCTGCGGGCGCTCACCGACCGGTACGACCGCACCGTGCTGAAGGAGCACCTGCTCGACGCCAGCGCCCGCAACGAACGGCCCGACCTGGACGGGCCGCTGAACTACCTGCTGATCGGCACCGACCGGCGGCCCGGTGACAACACCACCGAACAACGGGCGGACACCATCCTCATCGTGCACGTGCCGACCGGCCTGCGGCAGGCGTACCTGGTCTCCATACCTCGCGACCTGCTCGTGGCGATCCCCGCCGGGAGCGGGTACGCCGGCGGCCAGGACAAGATCAATGCGGCGTACGAGCACGGTGGCGGCGGAGAGGCCGGCGCCCAGTTGCTCTCCGCCACGCTGACCCGGCTGACCGGGGTCCGCTTCGACGGCGCCGCCCTGGTGGACTTCTCCGGCATCCGTAAGGTCGTCGACCTGCTGGGCGGAGTCCGGATGTGCGTGGACCGGGAGGTCCGCTCGATCCACACCGACCGGGTGTTCAGCCCCGGCTGTCGGCAGATGGACGGCGCCGAGGCGCTGGACTACGTCCGGCAGCGCTACGACCTGCCCGGCGGCGACTACGACCGGCAGCGCCACCAGCAGCAACTGCTGCGGGCGATGCTGGACCGGGCCGGCGAGACCCGGTTGCGCAGCAACCCCGTCAAGCTCGACCAGGTGATCCGGGCCGTCGGCGGCTCGCTGACCGTGGACACCAACGGAGTGGCCCTGGAGGATCTCCTCTTCGCCCTCCGCGGGCTGCCCGCCGACGGCCTGCACGGCGTCCAGGTGCCGTCGTATCCGCAGGTCATCGACGAGGTGTCGTACGTCGTGCTGGACAACGGTGGCAACGGCCTGTTCGACGCCGTCCGGGGCACCCGGATGCCCGGCTGGGCGCAGGCCAACCCGCGCTGGATGGTCCGGTTGTGACGGCGGAGACGGCCTGGTCCCCGCCGATCCCGTCGACGAGGATCTAGGCTTGGTAGCCGTGTTCGGATCCCAGGTTCCCACCGTGACCGTGACCGAGATCGTCGACGAGACGTACCTCCTCGACGTCCGCGAGGACGACGAGTGGGCGGCGGGCCACGCGCCCGGCGCCCACCACCTGCCGATGATGGAGCTGCCGGCCCGGCTCGCCGAGATCCCCATGGACCGGGACGTCGCCGTCATCTGCCGCTCCGGCGGACGCTCCGCCCAGGTCGTCGCGTACCTGATGCGCAACGGCTGGGAGCAGGTGCGCAACGTCGCGGGCGGGATGGGCGAGTGGGCCGCCGCGGGTCGCCCCGTGGTCGGCGAGGACGGGCAGCCCGGCCGGGTGCTCTAGGGCGGCGGGCATGGGCGACCAACCCCTGGTGTTCGCGCACCGCGGTGCCTCCTACGACCTGCCGGAGCACACGCTGGCGGCGTACCTGCGGGCCCTCGCCGAGGGTGCCGACGGCCTCGAGTGCGACGTGCGGCTGACCCGCGACGGGCACCTGGTCTGCGTGCACGACCGGCGGCTGGACCGCACGAGCAACGGCCGGGGGCTGGTGAGCGCCCGCACCCTCGCCGAACTGGAGACGCTCGACTTCGGCTCCTGGCACCCCGGCTGCGCACCCGCCGACGGAGACGAGCCGCCGGATGAGTCGCACACCCGGCTGCTCACCCTGGAGCGACTGCTCGACGCGGTACTGGCCGCCGGGCGCCCGGTCCGGCTGCTGATCGAGACGAAGCACCCGTCCCGCTACGGCGGAGACGTCGAACGGCGGCTCGTCACCCTCCTGCGCCGGTACGGGCTCGCCGAACCGGCGCCGGACCACCCGGTCCAGATCACCGTGATGTCCTTCTCGCCGCGGGCCGTCCGCCGGATCCGCGACCTCGCCCCGGCCCTGCCCACGGTCCTGCTGCTGGACGTGCTGCCGCCCTGGATGCGGCTCGGTCGGCTGCCGTTCGGCACGCGCATCGCGGGGCCGGGCATCGCGCTGGTCCGGGCCCGTCCGCAGCTGCTGCCCACGCTGCGAGCGGCCGGCAACCAGGTGTACGTCTGGACAGTGAACGAGCCGGAGGACCTCGACCTCGTCCTCACCGCCGGGGTGGACGGGATCATCACCGACCGACCGGCCCAGACCCTCGCCCGCCTGGGGCGCTGATCCTCCGCCGGCCCGGGGGGTGCCCAAAATTCGGTCGGCGGGGCACACTCGGGGCATGCCGGAGCGCATCGATTTCGCGGCTCTCATCGCCGGCCACACGGTGGTGATCGAGATGATCAACTCCGGTGACGCCGGCCTTCCCGTCCTCACCCAACTGCTACGGGTGGCCCAGCCGGCGCTGGGCGCCGCGGCCATGGCGTTCGTCGAGTTCGGGCCCACCGGCGGCCGGGTGATCTCGGCGACCGGCGCCGCCGAATGGACGGTGGGCCGTCCGCTGCCCGCCAACGACCCGGCCACCGTGTGCCTGCTCGCCGGCCCGCGGGTGCGGCAGGTCCGGACGGACGAACTCGCCGGCAAGCTGCCCACCGAGCTCTCCGACCGGGGCCTGCGCCAGATGGTCGTCTCCCGGGCGGAGATCGGCGGCTACACCGTCGGCAGCCTGCACGCCCTCTACGCCGACGACGACGAGCCCGACGCCGAGCAGCACGCCGTCATCGCGTACCTCGCCTCCTGCATCGCCCACATGTACGGCGACCAGACCGGGTTGCCCGTACACGGCGACGGCCCGGTCGTCGCGGCGCTCGCCGACGGCCTCGCCGTGGTCGACCGGGACGGCCGGGTGCGGCTCTGGAACCCGGCGGCCGGCCAGGTGACCGGTCAGGCCGCGCCCCAGGCGCTCGGCAGACCGTTGCCGTTCCCCATCCCCCCGTCCGGGCAGGTGCTCGACCACCGCCTCCCGGACGGCCGCTGGCTGCGGATCACCTCCGGCGACCTGCCCGGCCCGGGCGACCTGCGGGTGGTGACCTTCCGCGACATCACCGACCAGCAGCGCCGGGACCACGAACGGGACCTCTTCGTGGCGGTGACCAGCCACGAGCTGCGGACTCCGGTCACGGTGATCAAGGGGTACGCGGACACCCTCACCGACCACTGGGAGTCGCTCACCGACGCCGACCGACGTCAGGCCGCACGGGTGATCGGCCAGCGCGCGAACGAGCTGGCCCGCCTGGTCGACCGGCTGCTCACGTCCGCCGCCGAGTCGGGGCCCGGCGACGAGCCTCCCGCCCCCTTCGACCTCGGCGACGCCCTACGGGCCGCGGTCCGCGACCTCCCCGGCGAGCTGCGGCACCGGCTGACCGTCCACCTGCCGACCGACCTGCCCAAGGCGCTCGGCCACCGGCCGAGCCTGGCCACCGTGCTGACCGAGCTGGTCACCAACGCCGGCAAGTACTCGCCACCGGGCTCACCGATCGAGATCGGCGCCCACGTCGACGGCCAGATGGTCTCGTTCCGGGTGAGCGACCGGGGCATCGGCATCCGCCCGGAGCACGTCGAGCGGGCGTTCGACCGGTTCTGGCAGGGCGAGTCCGGCGACCGCCGGGGCTATCCGGGGGCCGGACTCGGTCTCTATCTCGTCCGCCGGATCGTTGAACAACAGAATGGATGGGTATCCCTCCGACCGAGGACCGGTGGCGGTACGGTCGCAGAGGTGCGGTTGCCGCGGGGATGACCTGCGGCGGCGTGGGGGCGTGAAGGGACGACGGTGGCGAGGGGAACGGGCGAACGGGCCTGGTGCGTGGTGGTCCCCCACCACGCCAGCGGGGCGCGGCTGGCCCGGCGCCGGCTCGCCGACGATCTGGTCGGGCTGGTGCCGCCGGCGCTCATGGCGGACCTGGTCGCGGTCCTCGCCGAACTGGTGGGCAACGCGGTCCGGCACGCCCGTCCGCTGCCCGGCGGAGTCGTGCGGGTGGCCTGGCGACTGCGCGGCCCCGCCGACGCGCCGCACATCCAGCTCCGGGTGACCGACGGTGGGGCCGGCGAGGGGCCCCGGATGCGGCCGGCCACACTCGACGCGGCCGACGGCCGAGGCCTGCACATCGTCTCCGGGCTCGCGAGCCGCTGGGGGGTCGAACGGGACGGGCTCGGGCAGAGCGTCTGGGCCGAGTTCGAACCCGCCGACAGCGACCTCGTCGTCACCGGCTGAGCCCCCGGGGGCGGGTCCTCCCCACACCGGCCGGTCCGGGCCTCTAGGCTGTCTCGCCGTGAGCAAGCGTCGAAAGAGCCAGCGGGCCGCCGAGAGCACTCCGAAGCGCGAGAAGGTGCGTGACATCTTCGTGCCGCGCCCGTTCGAGGGGCTGGTCGACGAGCCCGAGTGGATCGCGCTGCGCGAGCTGGTGCCGGCCGCGTCCGCGCCGCTGCGGCTCGCTCCCACCCTCGTGGAGGAGTTCGGCGACCGGCCCGTGACCCTGGCCACGGTGCTGCCGATGGCCGCGCCGGCGATGACGAAGCCGGACGGGCGGGTGCTCATCGGGCTCCAGCGCCACCTTCAGTCCGGCGACGTCTCCCGGGACCTGGCCGAGGCGCTGCTCTGCGCGCTGCGTACCGAGCCGGGTGGCCAGGTGTCGGTGCCCCCGCTGCCCGGCCCCGGGCCCCGCCTCCAGGACATCCTGGCCGACGGACCGCTGGACATCAGCATGCACGACGGGTTCGAGTTCTGGCTCGACCCGGGTGCGACCGACGACCCGAACGTGCAGGCGTCGCTCGAGCGGGCGAACGCCGCCATCTACCCGACGGTGCGGCTGACCGCCGCTAAGGCCGCGTACTGGTGCCAGGTGCCGGAGAAGGCGCACGTGCGCTGGGTGCTGCCGGAGGACGAGGACGCCGCGCTGGACGCGCTGGCCCGCCTCGGCGCCGCCGGCACGTTGACCCTGGGCGACGACACCCGGTTCGCCGGCATGTTCCGCGCCCACGGTCGGCTGGCGCCGGTCTGGGACCTGCCCGAGCAGACGCCCGCCGCGGAGTGGGAGGAGCCGGTGGCGCAGTTCGCCAAGCGGTACGCCGACGCGCTGGCCGACACCGCCCCGCTGGACGCCGCCGGTCGCCGCGCCCGGCAGGGCCTCCTCGGCCGTCAACTCACCCTGCGCTGACCCGGCCCCGGGCGACGTCCGGGCCGACGCGTCGCCGGGTCAGCCGTGCAGCGGCTCCCGCACCAGCGGGCAGGACATGCAGCGGGGACCGCCGCGCCCGGAGCCCAGCTCCGAGCCGGCGATCGGGATCACCTCGATGCCGGCGCGCTCCAGCTGCGCGTTGGTCTCCACGTTGCGCTCGTAACCGACGCAGAGACGCGGCGCGAGGGCGAGGGTGTTGTTGCCGTCGTCCCACTGCTCCCGCTCCGCGGTGACCGGGTCCAGGCCGGTGTCGATGACGCGGAGCTGGTCGATGTCCATGGCGTCCGCGGCGGCCCGCAGGAAGGGGGCCGGCCCGTCGACCCGCGGGTCGCCACCGTCCGCGCCGGCGATCACGGTGTACGCCGACAGCGTGTCGGCGACGTTCGGATACATGATCACGGCGTCGACGTCGACCATGGTGCAGACCGTGTCGAGGTGCATGGTCGCCCGCTCCTGAGCGACCGGAACCACGAGGATCGTGTGCGCCAACCCGGCGGCGAACACCTGCCGACCGAGTCGTTCCGCGCCCGCCGGGGTCGTCCGCTCGCCCACCCCCACCGCGATCACACCCGGCGCCAGCAGCAGCACGTCGCCGCCCTCCAGATGCTCCAGACCCGGGTGGTAGACGAACCCGGTGCCGGCGAAGCGCGGGTGGTGGCGGTAGATGGCGTTGGTCAGCGTGCTCTCCCGCCGACGCGCCGGCATCGCGAGGCTCGTGACCCCGACGCGGTCCCGGATCCAGAGCGAGGAGTCTCTCGTGAAGAGGAGGTTGGGCAGCGGTTCGATCACGAAGTCGTGCCGGTCCATCAGTGTGTAGACCAGCCCGCCGGGGCGTTCCGGGCTGATCCGCAGCTCCTCGTGGGCCAGCCCGGCGATGAGCACGTCGGCGAGCGCCGCCGGGTCCAGGTACGCCAGGTGGTCGGCGACCCGGGCGCGCAACGTGTCACCGAGTCGGGGAGAGCTGAGCACCTGCTCGGTCAGTTCGGCGCGGGCGTCCGCCACCGCGAGCGTCTCGGCGAGCAGGTCGGCGAGGTAGAGCACCTCGACACCGCGCTCCCGCAGCGCCGCCGCGAAGGCGTCGTGCTCCTCCTGGGCACGACCCACCCAGGGGATCGCGTCGAACAACAGGGTGTCGTTGTTGCGAGGGGTGAGCCGCGCGAGTTCCGGGCCGGGACGGTGCAGCAGGACCGTCCCGAGTCGGCCGACCTCGCTGTCCACGTAGTGGGTCACCATGGCAGCGTAGGGCAGGGTTTGGCGGCATCCGGTAAAAGAAGTGGGGATGAATATGGCATTCATCCACAGTCACTCCGGCGCTCCACCTTGCCGAGCCCCCCGACTGGCAACGTAGGGTAGTGAGGACATAACTTCGAGGGACCTTTTGCCGGAGGTCGCGATGACTGTCTTTCCCGCTCGTCGAGCCGTACCCACCACCCGGGCACTGCCGCCCGTGGCGGTGCCACACCCGCGGACGGAGTCCCCGGGGGTTCTCGAGTCGGCCCGTCCGACACCCCTGGAGTGGGCCCGCCGTCGGCGGGCGGAGCGGGGCGCGCGACGGCTCGAGGCGGCCGGAGCCCGGGCGCTGGGTCAGCTCGACCATCTGGGGCCCGCGTGGCACGTCATCGAGTGGCCTCGCACCGACGCGGCCGACGTCCTGCTCGACCGGCCCCACGAGGAGCGCGCCGGGTTCCTCGCCATCGGGCCGAGCGGGCTGTTCGCGGTCACCATCGCCGACCACGGCCGGGCCCGCGTGCTGGTGGCCGGCGACGTGGTGCAGATCAACGGCAAGCGGCCGCCGTACGTGGCCGAGGCGCGCCGGGACGCCAAGCGGGCGAGCAAGGCGCTGTCGGACGCGGTGGGCCTGCCGATCCCGGTGACGCCGGTGCTGACCTTCGTCGGCTCCGGCGTCATCAGCGTCTACGGCCTGCCGAAGGACTGCCTCATGGCCACCCACCGCGAGCTGGACCGCCTCCTCGTCGCCGGTGGCAACCGGATCAGTCCGGCCACCGCAGAGAAGCTCTCGCGGGTGGCACAGCACCCGAGCACGTGGCTGAACGGCACCTACCGTCCCGCCGCCGACTACCGGTGGTACGAGGGCGGCCGAACGGCCGCTGACAAGCCGGCGAACCGCCGGTAACGTCGTCGGCGACGTCACGAGGGGGAGCCGGCAACGGCCGGCGTCGCAGGTCCGTGCTGTCGGGCGGCCGTCCGGCGCCGGCGCCGCCGCTCAGCGGCGCACTCGCCGACCGACTGGTAACCGGCTAGCGTGGACAGTCCGTCGGTGTACATAGGAGGCGTCGGTGGCCCACGTCGAACTCTCGCTCTCGGAGGCGTTCGTGCCGTCGGAGCGGGCGTCGACAGAGCCGGAGGTCGACAACTTCGAGCAGTGGTCGTCGACCGTCTCCCACGCCGACGAGCCGTGCCTGCTGATCGCCGCCGACACCCGGGTGGTGGCGATCTCGTCCGCCGGCTGCGAGCTGCTCTGCCTCGGCGAGCCGGAGGCGGTGATCGGGCGACCCCTGCTCGACGGCGGGCTGCGCCTGCTCGACTTCACCGCCAACCGGGGCGAGCTGACCGAGCAGGAGATCGACAAGATCCCCCCGCTGCTGGCGCTCTCCTCCGGGCGGCTCGCCCGGGGCCTGCTCCGGGTGCAGGGGACGATCGAGGGAGCACCGGTGTCCACCGTGGACGCCATCTCGACCCCGGTGCTCACGGCCGGCACGGTCGCCGGGTCGTTGACCTTCTTCTCAGGCGTCTGACCTGCGGCGACGTGTGGCGTTCGCCGCACGCGCCGCAGTCGGGCCGGCCCGGTCCGAGGCCGTAAGGTGCCCTCATGCTCGATATCGCTCTGCTGCCGGGGGAGTACGCCGTGTGCCGGATGGCCGCCGGCACCGACCTGCCACCCGCGCTGTCGAGCGGGCTCGACGCCGCCGACGTGGTGACGGTGAGCTGGACCGCGGACGGGATCTCCCTGATCTGCCCGCTGGACCGGGCCCCCCGGCAGGCGGTCGTGGAGACGACGTGGCGTTGCCTGCGGGTCTCCGCACCGGAGGACGTGGCCGTGGCCGGCACCCTCGCCAGCCTGGTCGACCCCCTCGCGGGCGCCCGGGTGAGCACGGTCGCCTTCTCCACGTTCGACACCGACTACCTGCTCGTCCCGACGGTGCGGCTGGGCGAGGCGACCGCCGCGCTGGAGCGCGCCGGGCACCGGATGATCGGGTGACTTCACCGCCGCGGCGGATCCTCCTACGATGGGCTCGGCCACCCCGGCCGTAACGTCCCCGCTGCCCCCAGGATCGGCCCGTGCCGCCCACCCCGCCCCGCCGTAGCACGCTGTCCCCCGCCGGCCCGACGTTGCCCGGCGCACGCTCCGCGCCGCCGGGCGTCCGGCCGACCCTGGCCGACAGGTGCCACCCGCCGCGCCACGGCGCCTCCGCCCGCCTCCACCCCCCGACCGGTCACCGGTCCCGCCTCCCCGGTGCCGCGCTGGCGGTCCTGGCGGTGCTGACGCTGCCCGGCTGTGGTGTGCCGCCCGAGATCAGCCAACCGGCGTCGGCCGGGTCGACGACCGCCCCGCCGGCCCCGACCTCGGTCCCCACCCCGGCGGTGCCGCCCGCCACCGGGCTGCCCTCGACCGTTCCGGGCCTCCCGTCGGCCTCGACCGATCCGGGTCTCGTGGCGACGCCGTGCCGGAACGGCCCGAGCGGCTCGCGCGTCATCCAACTGCTGCGGGGTCGCGCCGGGGTGCTTCCCGACGACATCGGTGTCCAGGTGGGCACCGGCCCGCTCTGCGCCGCCGACTGGCAGTACACGGTGCTCAAGGTGACCGGTCACGAGGAGCTTCAGGTGGTGACCCGGGGCCGAGCCGACGCGCCGCAGCTGGTGACCGCCGGCACGGACGTGTGCAACGCCGAGGTCCGGGCCGTGGGGCCGGTCGGAATCCGCACACTGGCCTGCGACGGCGGCACGCTGGGCGTACCGGGTGCGTAGGCTGGTCGCATGCCGGGAACTCCACCGACGCGCTTCGTCTACCTAGGGCCCGAGGGCACCTTCGCCGAGCAGGCGCTGCGCACCATCCCCGCCGCCGAGAAGGGCAGCCGCACACCGGCCCGCAGCGTCGGGGAGGCGCTGGAGAGCGTACGAGCCGGTGACGCCGACTCGGCCCTGGTGCCGCTGGAGAACTCGATCGGTGGCGCGGTCGGCGTGACCCTGGACGAGTTGGCCGAGGGCGAGCCGCTGGTCATCACCCGCGAGGTGATCCTGCCGGTGGAGTTCGTGCTCGGCGCGCGTACCGGCACCGAACTGGCCACGGTCGGCACGGTGGCGGCGCATCCGCAGGCCTCCACCCAGTGCCGGAACTGGCTGCGCGCCCACCTGCCCGACGCGGTCGTGGTCGACGTGCTCTCCAACGGGGCCGCCGCGGCGGGCGCCGCGGCCGGCGAGTACGACGCCGCCATCTGCGCACCGATCGGCGCCGCCCGGCACCGGCTGGCGGTGCTGGCCGACAAGATCGCCGATCACCCGGACGCGGTGACCCGCTTCGCGCTGCTCTCCCGCCCCGGGCCGCCTCCGCCGGCCACCGGTGACGACGTCACCTCGCTGGCCGTCTATATCGCCCACGACCGGGTGGGCGCGCTGCTCTCGGTGCTCATGGAGCTGGCTGTGCGCGGGGTCAACCTGACCCGCATCGAATCCCGGCCCACCGGGGAGGCGCTGGGCCGCTACGTGTTCTTCCTCGACTGCACGGGGCACGTGGCGGACGTCCGGCTCGGCGAGGCACTGCAGGGGCTGCGCCGGGTCTGCGCCGACGTGCGCTTCCTCGGCTCGTACCCCCGGCACCGGTGGACGGAGGCGGCGGGCGAACGACCGGTCCCCCCGCCGCCCGGTCTGTCGGACGTCGACTACGCCGACGCGGCGGCCTGGCTCGCCCGGCTGCGCGCCGGCGAACTGACCTGACCCGCGACCGGTGTGCTGATCACACACCTGGGCCGGGTGAGCTGACCCGGCCCGCCGCCGGCGGGCCGACCCTTGCCCGGCCGGCGCACCGGCCGGGCGCCCGGACGCTCAGCTCAGGAGGCCGCCGAGCAGGCCGCCCTGCTGCTCCTGCGCACCGCTGCCCATCACCGGCGGCTCCTCGGAGGGCTGCACCACGACGAAGCCCTGACCGGCGAAGCTCATCGTGAACGCCTCGCCGGTGCGCCGGCCGAGAAGCGTGCCGAGACCGAGCTGCTCGGCACGGTGGTAGCCGGTCTGGAGGCTCGCCGACCAGCAGACCGCGGCCTGCGGGTCGACGTAGGTGGGCTGGTCGACGTTGAGCACCACCGGCGTGCCCTTGGTGGTGATCGCGATCCGCCCGTGGCCGCTGAAGACGCAGTTGAACAGCCCC
The DNA here is from genome assembly GCF_056150165.1 of Micromonospora xinjiangensis. Lineage (NCBI taxonomy): Bacteria > Bacillati > Actinomycetota > Actinomycetes > Micromonosporales > Micromonosporaceae > Micromonospora > Micromonospora xinjiangensis. The sequence continues at coordinate 89,915 of NZ_JAXCFO010000003.1, forward strand.
GAGGCCGCCATGCCGCTGCCGCCGACCATGCGGATGTCGTACTGGAGGGTCGAGTCGAAGGCCAGCACGCTGGAACCGTTGATGGAGAGGGCGTCGCCCGGCTCCAGGTCGATGATGTGCACGTCCTTGGCCAGCTCGGCCAGGAACACGTCACCCTGACCGCTGACCTTCATCAGCGGCACGCCCTCGCCGGTGAGTTTCTGCTTGAGGAACTTGCCCAACCCGCCGGAGCCCAGCGCCTGGAACTGCACGTGCCCCTGGTAGGCGACCATCGACCCGACCCGGGCCATCGCCTCACCGTTGAGCTCGATCTTCAACATCTTCGAGTTCTGCAGCCGCATGCCCGGCTGCGCGGACTCCTGCTCCAGGTTCTCCGCCGAGAACAGCGAGCTGCGCATGAAGTGCCTCCTGAGGTCGTGTTGCCTGTCACGACCGTAGGCGACCACCGCAACCAGCAGCATCGGCCTGGCGGCGGGCCCGGGGCGGACGACCGGCCGTCAGCCCCAGCCGAGCGCGTGCAGCCGCTCGTCGTCGATGCCGAAGTGGTGTGCGATCTCGTGCACCACGGTGACGGCCACCTCGTCGACGACGTCGTCCTCGTCGTCGCAGATCCGCAGGATCGGATGGCGGTAGATCAGGATCCGGTCTGGCAGGACCCCGCCGTAGTCCCAGCCCCGCTCGGTGAGGGCGTGCCCCTCGTAGAGACCGAGCAGGTCCTCGTCGCCCGGCGGCGGATCGTCCTCGACGAGGATCACCACGTTGCTCATCAGGCCGAGCAGCTCCTCGGGCACCTCGTCGAGCGCGTCGGCGACCAGCTCCTCGAAGCGTTCGCGGCTCATCTCCACCGGCACTCCGCCATTCTGCCTGACGTCCGTCCGCTTCCGGGGCTTTCAAGATCAAGGCACGTTCACGGAAAGAGGACCCGTGGGGACTCTTCCCGTGAACGTGCGATCAGCGAGAGATCAGGAGGCGAGGCGGGCGGTGAGGGTGATCTCGGCGCCGGGGGAGAGCAGGCGGGAGATCGGGCAGTTCGCCTTGGCGGCCTCGGCGAGCTTCTGGAACTCACCCTCGTCGATGCCGGGCACCTCACCGACGGTCTCGAGGTCGATCCGGGTCACGGTGAAGCCGGCGTCGGTCTTGTCCAGGTGGACCTTGGCGGTCGTCTCGACGGAGGTGGGCGTCGAGCCGGCGTCGGCGAGCGCCTTGGAGAAGGCCATCGAGAAGCATCCGGCGTGCGCGGCGCCGATCAGCTCCTCGGGGTTGGTGCCTTCCCCCTCCTCGAAGCGGGACTTGAACGAGTAGTTCCCCTGGAGCCCGCCCTTGCCGGTGCGGATGCTGCCGGCACCCTCGGTGAGGTTGCCCTGCCAACGTGCGGAAGCGGTACGGATAGGCATGGTCAGACGCTATCGGAAAGCCGATCCCCCTGCGACGGCCTCGGCCGACGCCCGCCGTGCGATCCCCGTCACCGCTCGTCCCCTGTGCCATGATTCGAGCAGTCGCGTGACCGGCGGAAGGATGGCCGATGTCCCGAGAGATTCCCATCCCACGACAGGACGACCGGTCCGACGGCACGGCCGTGATCGAGTGGGGCGACTCCGAGCCGGCCGCGCCGGGGAGGTCCCGGCGTCCGCTGGCGGCGTGGGGACGGGACCACCGGCTCCCGCCGCTGGTCGCCGGATTGGGCGCGGTGGCCGCCGTCGCCTCGCTGCTCGGCGAGTGGGTGGTGATGACGCTGCCCGAGGGAGGTCGTGAGGGTCCGCTGGAGGTGCCGGCCGGAGTCGGTGACATCGGCGCCTTCGGGATCGGCTACCTGGTCGGGCTGCTCGTGCTCGTCTGCGCCGTGGCACTCGCGCTCGGCGGTACGCAGGCCGTGCGACCGAACGCCCGGGTGGCCGGGCTCGCCCTGGCCGGGGCGCTGCTGGTGCTGCTCGCCGCCGCCGCCTCCGAGCTGGACGACTCGAGCCGACGCCTCGTCTACACCCCGGACGAGGGCTTCCAGGTCGAGTACGGGCGGGGGCTCGTGATGGCCTTCGTCGCCTGCGCGCTGCTCGGGGTGGCGCTCCGGCTGGCGTCGTACGCCACCCCGCCCGACGAGGCCGACCCGCCCGTGGCGGCGTTCCGCCGTAGGCGGTCAGTCCGGGAGGAACCGGACGACGAGCCGCCCGCCCCGGCGGACCTGACCGTGCAGCCGACGGTTCCGTTCGCCCGGCCGGAGTCACCCCTCTGAGCGCCGGCTGGCGTCCGGACACCGCCCCGGGGCGGCCCGGCGGGGAGGGTCGGACCGGCCCCGGGCCGGGCGGCACCGCCGACACCGGGGGTGTGCCGTCGGTTGGCATCCGATTCGCCTGGAAGCCATGGTTGCGACCGGTTCGGCGAGGTACGGTTGCTGCCCGCCGTCACTCCGGGTCGACGATCGACCACTGAACGGCTGGTTGCGACGGCGGCGGGCGAAGGAGGAACGATGACCCGCCCGGGACTGCCCAAGCTGATCGCCACGGACCTCGACGGCACTCTCGTCCGCAGCGACGACACCGTCTCCGCGTACACCCATGAGGTGCTCGACCGGGTGCGGGCCGCCGGGATTCCGGTGGTGGGCGCCACCGGCCGCGGCCCCCGGCTCACCGAGCTGACCCGCAACGACATCCGCGCCGCCGACTTCCTGGTGATGGCCGGCGGCGGGCGCGTGGTCGACCAGAGCGACCCGGCCGGCCCCGTGGTGCTCCGGGACGAGCGACTCCCCGCCGACGTGCTCGCCCGGATCCTGGCCGACCTGGAGGCCGAGGTCGGCCCGCTGACCGTCATGGTGGAGGCGTCGGACGAGCACGACGCGCCGCTGTGGGGCGACTACGACCCGACCTGGCCCTACCAGGACCGGTTCGAGACCCGTACCCGCGCCGAGTGCCTCTCCAGCGACGTGATCAAGGCCTTCGCCCGGACGACCGGCCATCACGTGGACGAGCTGCTCGACGTGGCGCGACGGATCGTGCCGCCGGAGGTGGCCACGCTGACCCAGGCCGGGCTCGGGTTCGTGGAGATCTGCCCGCCGGGGGTGGACAAGGCCAGCGGCCTGGCGGTGGTGGCGCAGACGCTCGGTGTCGACCCCGGCGACGTGCTCGTCTTCGGCGACATGCCCAACGACCTGCCCATGTTCCAGTGGGCCGGCTGGTCCCGGGTGGCCGTCTCCAACGCCCACCCGACCGTCCGCGCGGCGGCCGACGAGGTGACCCTGCGCAACGACGACGACGGAGTGGCGGTCTACCTGGACCGACTACTCTCCCGGTGATGGGAGATACACCGCGGCTGGTCGCCACCGACATCGACGGCACCCTCATCCGGGACGACCGGACGGTCAGCCCGCGCACGGCGCGCGTGCTGACCCGCATCGCCGCGCAGGGCACGCCCGTCGTGCTGGTGACCGGTCGGCCGATCCGCTGGCTGAAGCTGGTGTACGAGCAGCTGCCCGAGCCGCTGCCGGCGGTCTGCGCGAACGGCGCGGTCGTCTACGACCCGGTCAACGACGAGGTGCTGCGCGCCGACCCGCTCGCGCCGGAGCTGCTGGCCGAGGTGGCGCGCCGGCTGCGCGACGAGGTGCCCGGGGTGACCTTCGCGGTGGAGGTCACCGACAGCCGGCAGATGCGGCACGAGGTGCACTACCCGCTGCGCTGGGACGCCGACCACGACGCGATCCGCGCGGTGTCCTCGCCCGAGGAGCTGCTCGCCGCCCCGGCGGTGAAGCTCCTCGCGCGGGCCGGCGAGCAGGACCCGGACGCGTTCGTCGGGGTGGTGGCGGCGGCGCTGCGCGGGCTGGCCGAGGCGACACACTCGTCCTACTCGGGCCTGGTGGAGATCTCCGCGGCGGGCGTGACCAAGGCGGCGGGCCTGGCCTGGTACTGCTCCCGGCTGGGTATCGACGCGCGGGACGTGGTGGCGTTCGGCGACATGCCCAACGACGTGCCGATGCTCACCTGGGCGGGCCGGGCGGTGGCGGTGGCCAACGCCCACCGCGCCGTCCTGGAGATCGCGCACGAGGTGACCGCCGCCAACACCGAGGACGGCGTGGCGGCGTACCTGGAGAAGGTCTTCGGCGTGGAGTGACGGGCCGGCGCAGGTCGGACTCCTGGCCGTGTCCGGCGCGGGTCGCGCCGGACACGGCTCGCGGGTCAGAGGTACTGGCCGGTGTTGTGCCCGTCGCCCGGCGGCTGGCCCATGCCCGGCATCCCCGGCGCCACCGCGCCCGGGCCGCTCGGCAGCGCCCGGCCGGAACGCATCTGCTCCAGCTGCACGCGGGCGGCCATCTGCTGGGCGACCAGTGCCGCCTGGATGCCGTGGAAGAGGCCCTCCAGCCAGCCGACCAGCTGCGCGTGGGCGACGCGCAGTTCGCTCTCGCTGGGCGCGCCCTCCTCGGTGAACGGCAGCGAGATCCGCTCCAGCTCCTCACGCAGCTCAGGGGCGAGACCCTCCTTGAGCTCGACGATGGAGCGCTCGTGGATCTCGCGCAGCCGGTGCCGGCTGGCGTCGTCGAGCGGAGCGGCCTTGACCTCCTCCAGCAGCTGCTTGATCATGCTGCCGATCCGCATCACCTTGGCGGGCTGCTCGACCAGGCGGGTGGGGTCCTCCCCCTGTGCGTCGTCGGTCTGCACGGTGCCGACCGGTCGGCCGTCCGGCCCGACCACCACCACGGTGCCGGAGTGACCGGTGCCCTCGTGGCCCGGCTCGTCGTTCTGTCCAGAGCTCGCTTCGGTCATGGGATCCATCTTGACCCAGTGCCCGCCACGGCCGCTCGGCGGGACCGATCCCGCCGGCAGGGACCACCCGTCCGGCGCGCTACCGTCGCGCCATGTCCGCCGACCCGCGCGCCGTCCTCACCCGGCCCGCACCCGAGCCCGACCACACCGTGGCGTACGGCGACCATCCGGACCAGATCGCCGACCTGCGGGAGCCGGCGGGGACGGGCCCGGCCCGGCCACTCGTCGTCGTGGTGCACGGCGGCTTCTGGCGCGCCGAGTACGACCGGCGGCACACCGGCCCGCTGGCCGCGGCGCTGGCCGCGCTGGGTCACCCCGTGGCGCAGCTGGAGTACCGGCGCACCGGGCAGCCGGGCGGTGGCTGGCCGAACACGCTCACCGACGTGCTGACCGGCGTGACCGCGCTGCCCGAGTTGGCCGCCGCGGCGATGCCGGGACGGGTGGGGCCGGGCGCGCCAATCCTCGTGGGACACTCCGCCGGAGGGCACCTGGCGCTGTATGTCGCCGCGACGGCGCCGACGGTGGTGGGCGGTGTCCTCGCGCTCGCCCCGGTGGCCGACCTCGCCGAGGCGTACCGGAGGGATCTGGACTCCGGGGCCGTCGCCGCGCTGCTCGGCGGCGGGCCGCACGAGGTGCCGGAGCGGTACGCGGCGGCGGACCCGCGGGGCCTCGTACCCATACCGTCACGCGCGGTAGTCGTCCATGGTGTCCGGGACGCGCAGGTGCCGGCAGCGATCAGTCGGGACTTCGTCACAGCGGCGCGCGCCGCGGGTTCCGATATCGCCCTCTTTGAGCTGCCCGAATGCGAGCACTTTGGGCTCATCGATCCTGAGTCGGCCGCCTGGCCGGTGGTGCTCCGCGCGTTGCGATCTCTGGACGAAGATCAGCAGCCGATTGACGCAGCGTCGCCAAGCAGGTAGAACGCCGGAGGGGCGACCGCCCTGAAACTCCCGTTGGAAGGACTCGGGTGTCGCAGATGAACCGCAGACGGGCGCTCCAACTCCTGGCCGCGCTCGGTACGACCGGACTCGTCGCGGCCTGCGGCAACGACACCGACGGCGAGTCCGCCGGCGGCACCAGGAAACCGATCAAGATCGGCCTCATCGTGCCCCAGGCCGGCAGCCTAGCGCCCATCGGCGAAGAGATCACGAACGGTTTCCAGCTCTTCCTCGACCTGCACGATCAGCAGCTCGCCGGGCACCCGGTGACGCTGGTCACGGCCGACGAGGGCACCGACGCGAAGTCCGGCCGGGCGGCCGTCGACGAGTTGCTGAAGCAGGGCGTGCTGGCGCTCACCGGCGTGGTCAACTCCACCGTCATGCTCGGTATCCGGGACACCGTCGAGCAGGCGAAGGTGCCGCTCATCGGCTCGAACGCGTCGCCGAGCACCCTCCAGAGCGTCGTCTACATCTGGCGGACGTCGTACGTGCTGAGCGAGGCGGGCGAGGCGCTCGGCAGCTACCTGAAGCAGCAGCTTCCGAAGGGCAGCCGGGTGGCGATCATCATGCCGGAGAACGTCGGCGGCCAGGACGTGCTGCGCGGTTTCCAGCGGCAGTTCGGCGCCTCCGACCCGCGCATCGCCGACCCCGTCACCTGGACCACCCCCGCCCCCGACCCGGGAGGACGGGCCTTCGTCCAGGACATCCGCAACGCGCTGCGGAAGAACCCCACCGCGGTCGTCTGTTTCTTCACGGGCACCGCCGGAGTGGAGTTCGTCAAGCAGCTGCGGGACGAGGGGTACGGGGGCCCGGTCTACGCCCCGGGCTTCCTGACCGAGGGCACGGCACTGGAGAACATGAAGGAGAAGGCCCTCAACATCCAGACCGCGCTGAACTACTCGGCGGACCTGAGCAACGTGTCCAACCGGGTGTTCGCGTCGGCCTACCGCAAGAGGCACCACGTCTCGCCGACCACCTACGCCATGGCGTCGTACGACGCGGCGTACGTGCTGCACCAGGCCATCGAGCTGGCCGGCGACGACCCGAAGCCGCAGGACGTCAACCTCGCGCTGGGCAAGCTCGGGCAGATCGACAGCCCGCGCGGCACCTGGCAGTTCAACCAGTCGCGTACGCCGCAGCAGAAGTGGTACCTGCGTCAGGTGCAGCGCGACGGCCAGGTCATGTCGAACGTCCTGCTCAGCGAGATGGGCACGCTCGGCTGACCCGCCGCGCCGACCGGACACGGACAGGGGCCGGCCTCCGCTCACGGGGGCCGGCCCCTGTCGCGTACGCGCCGGGCGGCGCCGGGTGTCAGGGCCGCAGCTCGGCGATGCAGCACTTCACGCTGCCGCCGCCCTTCTTCAGCTCCGACAGCTCGACCGGTACGGGGTGGTAGCCGGCGGCCGCCAGCTTCTCGGCGAGCCCTCTGGCCTCACTGTTGAGCACGACGTTCCGCCCGTCGCTCACCAGGTTGAGGCCGAAGGCCATGGCGTCGGCGTCGTCGGCGACGACGGCGTCCGGGAACAGCTGCGCGAGCACCCGCTGGCTGGCCGTCGAGAAGGCGCCCGGGAAGTAGACGATGTTGCCGTCGTCGATCGCGGCGAGCGCCACGTCCAGGTGGTAGAAGCGGGGGTCGACGAGGCGCAGTGAGACCACGGGCCGGCCCAGCGCCTCCTGCGCCTCGGCGTGGGCCGCCAGCTCGGTGCGGAACCCGTGCCCGGCGAGGATCAGGCCGCCGTGCGCGTCCGGCACGTACGCGAAGTCGCCCTCGCCCTCGTTGGTCTCGCTCGGCGCGATGAACCGCCAGTCCCGCGACTCGTAGAACGCCCGGTGTGCGGCGGCCTCGGCGGCCCGCTGCTCGTGCTTGAACCGCGCGCCGTAGACGGTGCCGTCCACCACGAACGCGCCGTTGGCGGCGTACACCATGTCGGGCAGACCCTGCTCCGGGGTGAGCAGGTGCACCTCGTGACCGAGGGTCACCAGGGTCTCCCGCAGCCGGTCCCACTGCTTCACGGCCAACTCGGAGTCGACCGGGGTGGTCACGTCCATCCACGGGTTGATCGCGTACTCGACCGCGAAGTGCTCCGGAGAGCACATGAGATATGTCCGCTTTCGCGGCACTCGCTGGTGGTTCACGGTGACCAAGAGTAGGTACCGTAGAACTTTGGTAACAGCCACAAACATTGCTTCCCAGAGGCGGAACGTTGCAGATAGACGCCGTTGACCAGCGGATCATTGCGTTGCTCGTCGCCGACGCCCGGGCGTCGTACGCCGACATCGGCACCCGGGTGTCACTCTCCGCCCCCGCCGTCAAGCGGCGGGTCGACCGGCTCCGTGCCGCCGGGGTGATCCGGGGATTCACGGCTGTCGTGGACCCCGCCGCGGTGGGCTGGACCACCGAGGCCTTCGTCGAGCTCTTCTGCGCCGGGCGGACCACGCCCGCGCAGATCGGCGCGGCGGCCCGCCGCCACCCGGAGGTGGTCGGGGCCTACACCGTCTCCGGTGAGGCCGACGCACTCGTGCACCTGCGCGCCGCCGACATCGCCCACCTGGAGGCCGCGCTGGAGCGGTTGCGCGCCGAATCGTTCGTCACCTCGACCCGCAGCACCATCGTGCTCTCCCGGCTGGTCGAGTCGCCCGGCGTCGGCCCGTCCGCCGGCTGACCCGGCACCCCACCGCCGTCGACCCGCCGGCCGCCCACCGTGGTGATCAAGAGGTTCCGGCTGACCCCTCGGGATTCGGGCGGCCTGCGGGAGATCGGCGGGGTGGTCGGGGAACCGCGGCGGGGTAGGTTGCGTCGAACGGGCCATGACACGGGGAACACCGATCGCCGCGGTCGGCACGCTGGCCGCGCTCACCCTGCTTGCCGCCAGCGGCCTCCCCTCCACCGGCCTGCGAGAGCCACCCCCGGCGGCCGCCGCCAGCGGACCGTCCCGACTCGTGGCGTACGAGACGTGCGCCGAGGCGCTGGCGGGGCTGCGGGCCGCCGCCACCCGGGCCGTCGGGCCGTGGGGCTTCCAGGACCGGGACCTCATGACGCCCAAGAACGCGAGGACCGCGGCCGGCGCCCGGTTCGACACGGAATCCGCGCCGGAGCACTCGACCACCAACGTGCACGAGATCGGGGCGGACGAGCCGGACCTGGTCAAGACCGACGGCCGGCGGATCGTGACGGTCAGCCGCGGGGTGCTCCGGGTGACGGACCCGGCGAGCCGGCGGACGACCGGGACCCTCGACCTCACCGGGGGCTCGCGGCCGGAGCGCGGCTGGGAGCGGAACCTGCTGCTCTCCGGTGACCGGGCGCTCGTCCTCACCGCGCCGAGGGTGATGATGCGCGGGCTGACCGACGAGCAGCCCGCCGGCGAGGAGGCCCTCCTGACCCTGGTGGACCTCGCCGGGACGCCCGCCGTGCTGGGCTCCTACCGGATCGAGGGCACCCTGGTCGACGCCCGGCAGACCGGCGCCACGGTGCGGGTGGCCGTCCGCTCCCGGCCCCAACTCGACTTCACGGGCGACTCGATCGCCGGCGACGCCGAGCGGACCGCGGCGAACCGCGCGGAGATCGCGGCGGCGGGGATCGAAGCCTGGCTGCCGGCGTACGAGTGGACGTCCGGCCGGGAGCGCCACGCCGGCCGGGTCGGCTGCGACCGGCTGAGCCGCCCGGCCGACGCGACCGGCACCTCGGTGCTGACCCTGCTCAGCTTCGACCTGGCGGCGCAGCGCCTCGGCGACGGCGACCCGGTGAGCGTCGCCGCCGACGCCACCACCGTCTACGGGACCGCCACGAGCCTCTGGGTGGCCGCCGAACGGCCCCGGATGCGAGCGGGCGGTGACGCCGCGCAAACGGCCATCTGGGGCGGGCGGCGTCTCGACGTGACCACGACGATCCACCAGTTCGACACGGGCTCCCCGGGCCGGCCGCGTTACCTGGCCAGCGGCAGTGTGCCCGGCTGGCTCGTCAACCAGTACGCCATGTCGCAGTGGCGGGGCGACCTGCGGGTGGCCACCACGGTCGACGGTGTCGCGGGGCGCGCGGCGCCCTCCGAGTCCGGTGTCCACGTGCTCCGCCGGCAGGGCGGCACGCTCGAGCAGGTCGGCGCCGTCCGGGGCCTGGGCCGGGGTGAACGGATCCACTCGGTGCGCTTCCTCGGCGGCACGGCGCACGTGGTGACGTTCCGGCAGACGGATCCGCTCTACACGCTGGACCTGACCGTCCCCACCGCACCGCGGGTGACCGGCGAGCTGAAGATCACCGGTTACTCGGCGTACCTGCATCCGATGCCGGACGGGCGCCTGCTCGGCGTCGGGCAGGAGGCCGACGAACGTGGTCGGACGCGGGGCCTCCAGGTCTCCCTCTTCGACGTGCGGGACCCGGCCCGACCGGTCCGGCTGGACCGGTACCACGTTCCCGGCGCGCGCTCGGCCGTCGAGGCCGACCCGCACGCGTTCCTGTACCACGAGGAGACCGGCCTGCTCGCCCTGCCCGCCGACGGCGGGGTACGGCTCCTGCGCGTCTCGGGCACCGGCATCGACGAGATCGGCCGGGTGACCCACCCGGGCGGCCGCGGCTGGAGCCTCAACCGGTCACTGCTGGTCGGCGACGCGCTCTGGACCGTCTCCGACACCGGTCTGCGGGCCAGCGACCCGCGCACCGGACGGAGCCTCGCCTGGCTCCCCTCGACCTGAATCTCCCTCCCCCGCGGGTGGGGCCCGGTACGTCGGGGCCTCCGGGCCCCACCCGCCTTGACCTCAACCCCGGTTCACGGTGTCGACTCGACGGGGAACCGGAGCGGAAGAAGCGGGGGGCGTCATGCGGGCGGTGTGGTTGCGCGAGTTCGGCGGGCCGGAGGTGCTCACGGTGGACTCGGCTCCCGACCCGGTGCCGGGGCCGGGCCAGGTGCTCATCGACGTGGCGCACGCCAACATCACCTTCGTCGAGACGCAGTTCCGGGCCGGCCGGGCCGGCCCGTTCGGCGGCACCCCGCCGTTGATCCCCGGCAACGGGGTGGGCGGTGTGATCTCCGCGGTCGGCGCCGGCGTCGACCCGGCCCTGGTCGGGCGGCGTGTGGTCAGCGGCCTGCGCGGCTCCGGCGGGTACGCCGAGCGGGTCGCGGTCGACGCCGCGATGCCGATCGAGGTGCCGGACGGCCTGGCCCTCGACGACGCGGTGGCGCTGCTCGCCGACGGTCGCACGGCGGCCATGCTCGTCAACGCGGTCGGCCTCCGGCCGGGCGAGCGCGCCCTCGTGGAGGCGGCCGCGGGCGGGGTCGGAAGCCTGCTAGTGCAGCTCGCCGCCGCGGCGGGGGCGCGGGTGGTCGCGCTCGCCGGCGGTCCGCGCAAGGTGGCGCTGCTGCCCGGGCTGGGCGCGACGGTGGCGGTGGACTACCTCGACCCGGGCTGGACCGACCGGGTGCGGGACGCCACCGGCGGGGTGGACGTGGTCTTCGACGGTGTCGGAGGCGAGATCGGGCGGGCGGCGTTCACCCTGCTCGACCGGGGAGGTCGCATGATCAGCTTCGGCCTGGCCAGCGGCGAGTGGGCCGACGTCCCGGCCGACGACGCCGCCGCGCGGGGCGTCACGCTGCTCCGGCCGGACGTGCCGCCCGCGCGGCTGCGCGCGTACGCCGAGAGCGCGCTGGCGGAGGCGGCGGCCGGGCGGCTCCGGCCGGTCATCGGCCAACGGTTCCCGCTGGAGCGGGCGGCCGACGCGCACGCCGCCATCGAGGCCCGGGCGACGGTGGGCAAGACGCTGCTCGACGTCCGCTGACCGGGGCCCGCCCCGGGCCGGTGGGTCTGCGGCACGGCGGCGTGGCGGCCGGACGGGAGCCCGGTGACGTGCGGCGCCCCGGGCGGCGTTAGGAGCCCGTCAGAGGTACATCCCGGTGCGGTGGTCGCCCTCGTCGCGGCGGGCCGCCTTGTCCCCCTCGCCGAAGAACCGTTTACCGCCGAACTCGCCGTGCAGCCGGTCGTCCAGCTCGTCGGCGAGCCCGGTCATCACCTGGACGGCCAGCATGAGGTGGGTGGGCTGGAAATTGCGGCCGAAGACCGGGATGGACGCCCACACCGTGTCGTCGGCGCAGTAGAGCCGGCCGATCGGCATCCGGTTGGTCAGCTCGGAGAGCTTGACGTACAGCCGCTCGGTCGGCTCGACCTCGGTGAGCACCGGGGAGAAGACGTCGACCAGGGGCGGATTGTCCCGGACCCGGACGAACACCATCGCCGAGCCGGCCCGGATGTTGATGTCGCCGTCCGAATCCACCTGTAGCCGGTCCGAGTCGGACTTCAACATGGTGGAGACGACAGTGCGAACGCGCTCCTCCAGCGCCAGCACGTCGTTCTGCTCCGACTGGGCGGCGACGGCCTCGATCAGCGCGTCGTCCAGCTCCTCCTCGCCGACGCGCTCCGACCCGAACTCGCTCCGCGCGGTGCCCAGCGGCCCGCCGGGCAGCGGCTCGCCCTCCGCGTCGTGGATCAGGTAGACGAGGAACGCGGGGTGCGGCGCCCCGTACACGTCGCGCAGGGTACGGGAGAGCAGGGCGGCGACCCGGTTCGACTCGGCCGTCGCGCCCTCCAGGCCGAAGTACTCCCCGGAGCCCGGCAGGACACCGGGCGGAGACCAGCCCAGCGCGATCATGTCGGCGACGGCCATGCGGTCCAGCCGGTAGCCCTCCGGCAGGCCGGCGTTGCCGACCGCCCGGGCCGAGAGCCGACCCTCCTCGCCCACGTCGATGCCGATCGAGTAGACGGCGTCACCGGTGCCGGAGGCCGTCGGGTCGAGGGTGAGCTCGACGTGCGCGCCGGTGGGCAGGGCGGGCAGCCGCTCGGCGAGGGCCCGGGCGAACTCCTGCCACGCCTGCGTGACCTTGGCCCGCAGGTCCGCGGTGCTCGGCTCGTCGAGCAGGATCGAGTCCGGATGCTCCGGCTGCGCCGCGCCCGGGTGGGCGGGCGGGGTCGCGCCCGGGTGGGCCGCCGGCGGCTGGGCCGCGGTGGCGCCGGGTGGTTCTCCGGGCGGCGCCGAGGGGTGGTCTGCCGTCATGATCGCCTCCGTCCGTCACGGTCACCCTACCCACGGGGCCGGGAGGTCGAATCAGCCCCGACCGTGATCGGACACCCGGGTCACCCGAACCGGCCCGACCGGCCGCGCTCGGTGAAGAAACTCCTGGTCAGGGCGGTGCGACTCGTGCCGGGACGGCCGCCGGCGTGGCTCGCGCCGGATCGACCGGAGCGGTGGCGCCCGCCGGAGGCCCGGCCAGCGGCGCGCCGGGCGGACGGTGGACGCGTCGGGTGGTCGACGTCGACGGTCGGCGGTGACGCTCAGGCCGTGCCGGGGTCGGCCCCCAGCTCCACCGGCCACGTCGCGGCGAGCGCACTCAGACGGGCGGCCGCGTCCGCCGGGTCGGCGCCGCGCCCCACGGCCAGCCCGAGGAGGTACGCGGAGACCGGTGCCCCGGGCCGGAGCACCTGGTGGGCGACGTCCTTCGCGAGGTCGAGCACCGCGGGCACCGGGACCTGCGCCCGGTCGAGACCCAGCTCGGCGCAGGCCGCCGTGACCCAGTCGTCCATGACCGTCATCGCGCCCACTCCTCCGCCCGGCGTACGTCCTGGTCAGTGTCGCAGTCGAACCACGGCGGCGGACCGTCACCGGCCCAGGCCACCTCGCGCACGGCCAGCCCGTCCACCAGCGCGCGCACCGGGGCGCCCGCGAGGGTGCCGCCCCGGTCGGCGGCGAGCCGGGCCAGCGCGGCCCGCAGCGCGGGCACCCGCCACACCCCGCACAGCGTCTGTCGCCGCCCGTCGGCATCGACGAAGCAGGCACCGTCGGCCTCGACCCGGGCGGGTGTCACGCCGTGCCCGCCGGCCCCCGCCGGCGGGGCGAGCTCCCGCAGCAGGACGGCGACCGCGTCCCGGGTGAGCAGCGGCAGGTCCGCGGCGAGGAGGGCGACCACGGGGACGTCGGGACCGAGCAGCGCGAGCCCGGCCGCGGTGGCGGCCACCGGACCGGCGCCGGGCGGCTGCTCCCTGGTGACCAGGACGCCCGGCGGGGGCGGGTCGGCGGGCCCGACGAGGACCCGCGGTGCGGCGTCGGCGACGGCTGACAGCACCCGCGCGCGCATCGGTCGGCCGCCGACCGGCAGCGCCGGTTTGTCCACCCCGCCCATCCGGCGGGCGGCGCCACCGGCGAGCACCACGGCCCCGTAGGTCCCCACCCGGCCACGGTAGCCGTGCGGACGCCCCCGCGCGGGGTGCAGGATGGCGGGGTGGGACGGGCAGCTGATCGACGTGGCGTACTCCGGATCGACCTCGACGCGGCGGACGGCCGCACGTCGGTCCGGCGGCCGGACACCCTCGCCGTCGAGGAGCCGCTGGAGATCCGGGTGGGTGCGGCCGGGCCGGGTCGACGGCGGCCGCTCGCGGTGACGATGCGGACGCCCGGCGACGACCTCGACCTCGCGATCGGCTTCCTGCTGACCGAGGGGCTGATCCGGTCGACGGACGACGTGCACACGGCCCAGCTCTGCGCCGGGGCGGAGACACCCAACACGTACAACGTCGTGGACGTCGTACTCGCGCCCGGCGTGCCGGAGCCGGCCACCGACCCGGCCCGGAACTTCTACACCACCAGCTCGTGCGGGGTCTGCGGCAAGGCCAGCATCGACGCCGTCCGGACCCGCTCGCTCTTCCCCGTGGCCGGCGACGCGGTGACCGTCCCGGCCGGGGTGCTGGCGGAGCTGCCGGACCGGCTGCGCGCGGCGCAGCGCGGCTTCGAGCGCACCGGCGGGCTGCACGCCGCCGGCCTGTTCACCGCGACCGGGGAGTTGGTCGTGCTCCGGGAGGACGTGGGTCGGCACAACGCGGTGGACAAGGTGATCGGGTGGGCGGTACGCGAGCGGCGCCTCCCGCTCGGCGGGCATGTGCTGATGGTCTCCGGCCGGGCCAGCTTCGAGCTGACGCAGAAGGCGTGGATGGCCGGGCTGCCGGTGCTGGCCGCGGTCTCCGCGCCCAGCACCCTCGCCGTCGATCTGGCCGAGGAGGCCGGGATGACCCTCGTCGGCTTCCTGCGCGGCCGCACGATGAACGTCTATGCCGGTCCGCAGCGCGTGCTCACGAGCTGATCCCCGCCGGCCGCCCTCAGCTGAACAGGTCGATCCGCACGGCGCCGCCCAGCAGGCCGAGCCGGACCGCGGCGTCGCGGGCGATCAGGAAACCGGCGATGCCGAGGACCCAGCCCAGCGCACCGCCCGCCTTCTGCGAGATCCACGTGTTGAGCCGCCCCAGCACCCGCTCGATGGGGGCGGGGAAGGCCAGCCGGGCACCCAGCAGCACCAACGCGGGCACCACCATGACCACGCAGTAGCCGGCCAGCACGGCCACCACGGCCGGGCCGGAGAGGTCGGCCGTCGACAGCAGGGTCACCGCGCCGAGGTACGGCAGCATGGTCGCCACCTCGGCCAGGGCGGCGAGCAGCGCCAGCCCCATCAGCCAGCGGACCGAGGAGTCGCCGGAGGTGGCGCGGTCACGCCAGCGCAGCACCCCGCCGCCGGAGCGGCGCTGCCGCTTGCCGTCGTAGCGGAAGCTCAGCACGAAGAGCCCGACGCCGAGGGCGAGTTGTGCCCAGAGCACCGGCCGGTGGTCCAGTGCCCCGCTCACCGTGTCGGCCAGGCGGGTGCCGCCCCAGACGAGCAACAGGCCGACGCCGAGGTAGAAGCCGGCGATCGTGCCGAGGTAGGTGAGGATCCGCCCCACCCGGATCGGACCGGGCGTGAGCAGCAGCCAGACCGGAATGAAGAGCGTGCCGATGCTGGTGCTGTCGATCAGCGCCAGGCCGGCGAGCGTCAGCAGCAGGCCGGCGTTCATCGGTTCGTCGAGGGGAGTACGGGCACGCAACGATTCTCGGACGGTCCCCGAACGGGTGAATCGGCCCCGGGAACGAACACCGCGTACATCCTTCGAGGGAGCGACCGCGCCGCGACGCCGCACCTGCCGGGCCGTGGCCCGCGACGCGCTCGCGTGGCGGGGCGTGGCCCGCGACGGCTCGCGTGGCGGGGCGCGGCCAGCGACCGCCCGCCTGGCTTGGCGCGCCCCCGCCGGTCGGGGGCTCGGCCCGCGCCCGATCACCTCGCGGGTGCCGCCCGCGACCACCCGCCAGGCGGGGGGGGTGACCGGTCAGCGGCCGGCCGGGCGGCGTCGCCGTCTCCGGGGGCGGACCAGGCCCGGCAGGCCGATCTCGGGCCAGCCGTCCAGCTCCGTGGGGGGTACGCCTCGGCGGAGCAGGTCGTCGAGGAGCACCGCCAGCGAGTAGCCCGGATGCTCGGCCAGCGCCCGTTCGAGGGCGACCGCGGCGAGCGCTCCCTGACCGGCCCGCCAGGCGGCGAAGGCCAGCAGGCTCGCCGGGGCGGCGATCAGATCCGGCTCGGCGCGCCGCAGCACCTCCGTCCAGAGCGCGAGGTCGCGGTCCCGCCCGTCGGTGCGTTCCCAGGCGTGGTCGCGGACCGGCACGTGGGTCAGGAGCAGGCTGAGCCAGGCCACCTCGTCGTCGCCGTGGCGCTCCCCCCGGCGCTGCCGGCGCATCGCCTCGCGCACGGCGGTCACCCCGGCGGCGCGCACCGAGCGCCCACCCACCAGATCGCCGGCGGGCGCCTGTTCGAGGAGGCGCACCAGGCGCCGCTCGGCCTCGGCGGTCGCCTGTCGCATGGCCTGCCGCGCCGCCCCCTCGACCGGCGCCACCTGCGCGACCAGCGCGGCCCGGTCGGGCAACGCGACCTGACCGGCGAGCACGGCGGACGCGGTGAGCTGGTTGGACTCCGGGGCGTACGGCCGGCCCTCCGGCGGGCAGCACGCGGGCTCGGCGCAGACGTAGGACCACCACCGCCCCTCGGTCACCCGCAGCACGTCGAGCAGCTCCAGCCCGATCCCGGTCAGCGCGGCACGGACCGCGTCCACCGCCGGGGTGACCCGGGCCGGCGGCCCGTAGCCGACCACGGTGGCGGCGTCGACCCGCTGCCGGCGCACCACACCGGCGAGGTGCCGGGCGGGGTCGGCCGGATCCTCCTCGGGGGCCGGCAGGTCCGCGCGGGCGGCGAAGACGATCCGCCGCCCGCGCAGCGCCACCACGACCACGCTGTCGGCGGGGTGGAAGCCGAGCAGGTAGGGCACGGCGGCGAGCAGGTCGGCGGGAGAGCGCACGGCGAGCCGGGCGGGGTCGGTGGAGGTCATGGCGTCAGCCTGCGGGCGGGCGCGCCGGGCCTGCTGCCCCTGTGGACGACACGCGCGTCGTCCACAGACACGCAGAGTGTTCTCCCTGGTCGCGCGCGTACGGCACCGGTCCGGTCCCGACGGACCCGCGGAATCCGAGCGGCTACGGCGGCCGGTGTCGGGGGGAGGCGTTACCGTGCGCTGATGGACCTCGCGTACCTGCGGGCACATCCGACGCAGCTGCCGACCTTCCTCACCCACCAGCGGATCCGGGAGACCCCGGTGTCCGGCGGTGACATCTGCGCCGCGTCCCGCCTCACCCTGGACGACGGTCACTCGGTCTTCGCCAAGACCTGGCCCGAGCGCGCCGACCGTCCCGTGCCGGAGGGCTTCTTCGCCGCCGAGGCCGCGGGGCTGCGCTGGTTGCGGGAGGCGGGGGCCGTGCCGGTGCCCGAGGTGATCGTCGCGCTGCCCGACCTGCTCGCGCTCGACTGGGTGGAGCCGGGCGAGCCGAGCCCGGCGGCGGCGGAGCGCCTCGGCCGCGAGCTGGCCCACCTGCACCGGGCCGGCGCGCCTTCCTTCGGCGCCGAGTGGAGCGGCTACATCGGGGCGCTGCCGCAGGACAACACCCCCGATGACGGGCCGTGGTCCCAGTGGTTCGCCCGGCGTCGACTGACCCCGTACCTGCGCCGCTCCCGGGAGAACGGCGCGCTGACCGGTGCCGAGGCGGCCCTGGTGGCGGAGGTCGTCGAGCGGATCGCCGAGTTCGGCGGCGACGAACCCCCGGCGCGGGTCCACGGTGACCTGTGGCCGGGCAACGTGCTCTGGGGCGCCGACGACCGGGCCTGGCTGGTCGACCCGGCCGCGCACGGGGGGCACCGGGAGACCGACCTCGCCCAGCTGGCGCTCTTCGGCGGCGCACCGCACCTGGACCGGGTGCTCGCCGCCTACCAGGAGGTGTGGCCGTTGTCCGACGGTTGGCGGGAGCGGGTGCCGCTGCACCAGCTGCATCTCCTGCTGGTGCACACGGCGCTCTTCGGCGCCGCGTACCGCGATGCGGTCAACCGCGCGGCCCGTTGCGCCCTGGCCGGCCTCGACCGCGCTACGGTCGAGCGGTGAACGCCGCCCAACCGACCGACGGCGTCCTCGTCGACCGCTACGGCCGGGTCGCCCGGGACCTGCGCGTGTCCTTGACCGACAAGTGCAACCTCCGCTGCACCTACTGCATGCCGGCCGAGGGGCTGCCCTGGCTCGCCGGGCCGGAGCTGCTCACCGACGACGAGATCGTCCGGCTGGTCCGCGTCGCCGTGCAGAGGCTGGGCGTGACGGAGGTGCGGTTCACCGGCGGGGAACCGCTGATCCGTCCGGGGCTCGCGGGCATCGTGACGGCGGTGGCCGCGCTCGATCCGCGTCCCACGATCTCGCTCACCACGAACGGGATCGGCCTCGACCGGGTCGCCCCGGCGCTGCGCGACGCCGGCCTCGACCGGGTGAACGTCTCGCTGGACACGCTGGACGCGGCCCGGTTCACCGAGCTGACCCGTCGTCCCCGGCTCGACGCCGTGCTGGCCGGCCTGGCCGGCGCGGCGGCCGCGGGCCTGACCCCCGTGAAGATCAACAGCGTGCTGATGCGCGGGGTCAACGAGGACGAGGCACCGGCCCTGCTCCGCTTCGCCATCGCCCACGGCTACGAGCTGCGCTTCATCGAGCAGATGCCCCTGGACGCCCAGCACGGCTGGAACCGGGCCGACATGGTGACCGCCGACGAGATCCTCGCGTCGCTGCGCCGCGAGTTCGACCTGCGTACCGATCCGGTGGAGCGGGGGTCGGCACCCGCCGAGACCTGGCTGGTCGACGGCGGCCCGGCGCGGGTCGGGGTGATCGCCAGTGTCACCCGCCCGTTCTGCGGCGACTGCGACCGCACCCGGCTCACCGCCGACGGCCAGGTCCGCGCCTGCCTCTTCGCCACGGAGGAGTCCGACCTGCGGGGCGCGCTGCGCGCGGGCGTGGACGACGACGGGCTCGCCGACCGGTGGCGTCGCGCGATGTGGGGCAAGCGGGCCGGCCACGGCATCGACGACCCCACGTTCCTGCAACCTGCCCGGCCCATGTCGGCCATCGGAGGGTGACCGTGACCGACCTGACGACGGCGACTCTCACCATCCGCTATTTCGCCGGTGCCCGGGCGGCCGCCGGCCGCAGCGAGGAGGTCGTGCCCGCCGGCCGGTCGCTCGACGACGTCACGGCCGACCTCGCCGTACGGCACGGCGACCGGCTCGCCGCGGTACTGCGGGTGGCGAGTTTCCTGGTAGACGGCGTGACCTGTCATGATCGACGCACACCGCTGCCGGCCGGGGTGACGATCGACGTCCTGCCCCCCTTCGCGGGCGGCTGAGGGAGGGCACGTGTTGGCGGCACTGGGGTTTGTAGCCACCCTCGCCCTGGTCACCGGCCTGATCCACCTGTACTTGTGGAAGCGTCTCGTCCGGGACACCACCCGGCCGGGGCGCTCACGGCGGATCGGCGGCGTCACGGCGGTGGTGCTCGCGCTGCTGGTGCCGGCCACGATGGTGGGCACCCGGGCGGAGCTGCACTGGCTGGCCTGGCCCGGCTACCTCTGGCTCGCCCTGATGTTCTACCTGCTGGTGCTGCTCGTGGTGCTGGAAGTGCCGATGCTGGTGGCCCGGCTGGTGCTACGCCGCCGGGTGGTCACCGCCGAGCCGACCGCCGCCGCGCCCGAGCCGGTGCTCGTCGGGGCGGCCGGCTCCGCCGACCCGCCGGCCGCCGCGGCGGTCGCGCAGCGCGACCACGACCCGTCGCGTCGCCTGCTGCTGGCTCGCGGCGCCGCCATCTTCGCCGGGCTCACCGCCGCCGGCGTCACCGGGTACGGCGTCCGCACGGCCCTCGGCCCGCCGCAGCTGGACCGGGTGCGGATCCCGCTGGCCAAGCTGCCGCGAAGCATGGATGGCCTGCGGATCGCCACCGTCTCGGACATCCATCTCGGACCGCTGCTCGGCCGCGCGCACACCGAACGCATCGTCACGATGATCAACAACCTGGACGCCGACATCGTGGCGGTCGTCGGCGACCTCGTCGACGGCACGGTCGCCGAGCTGGGCGAGGCCGCGGCCCCGCTGCGCCACCTGCGCTCCCGTTACGGCAGCTACTTCGTCACCGGCAACCACGAGTACTACTCCGGGGTCGAGGAGTGGGTGCGGGAGGTCGACCGGCTGGGGCTGCGCGTACTCCAGAACCAGCGGGTCGAGATCGCGGCGCGCGGGGGCGTGCTGGACCTCGCGGGCGTCAACGACGTCTCCGGGCGGGGCACGGGCCTGGCCGCCGGGCCGGACTACGCCGCGGCGCTCGGTGACCGTGACCCGTCCCGCCCCGTGGTGCTCCTCGCCCACCAGCCCGTCGCGGCGGTGGAGGCGGCGAAGTACGGCGTGGACCTGCAGCTGTCCGGGCACACCCACGGCGGCCAGATCGTGCCGTTCAACCTCGCGGTCCGGCTGGAGCAGCCGGTCGTCTCCGGCCTGGGTGAGGTGGACGGCACGAAGGTCTACGTCACCAACGGCGCCGGTTTCTGGGGTCCACCGGTCCGCGTCGGCGCCCCTCCCCAGGTCACCCTGGTGGAGCTCCGCACCCCCTGACCCGGCCGACGCCGCCCGTCGACCTCTCCGTCGGTCATCCGGTGGCCGCCGCGACACGCGCCGGAGCAGGGAACGGCGTCGTTCTGCGCGACCGGTGGCGGGCGCGGTGGCGGCCGCGCGACACGGTGGTCGCGAATTGCGCGTGTCACGTGTGTGCGTGGCGGCGGGCGGGGCTCGGGTCGGGCGTGACAGGATGCGGCGTGCCTCCGTTCAGCGCCGCACCCCCCGGTGGCCGCCCGCCATTCGTCGCGGATCTGCACATCCACTCGAAGTACTCCCGCGCCTGTAGTCGGGACCTCACCCTGCCGAACCTCGGCTGGTGGGCCCGGCGCAAGGGCATCGGGCTGCTCGGCACCGGCGACTTCACCCACCCCGCCTGGTACGACCACCTGCGCGAGACCCTGCACCCGGCCGAGCCCGGCCTCTACCGGCTCAGCCCCGAGGCGGAGCGGGACATCGCCCGTCGGCTGCCGCCCCGGCTCGCCAGCGAGGCGGAGAGCGACCCGGTGCGGTTCATGCTCAGCGTGGAGATCTCGACGATCTACAAGCGGGACGACCGCACGCGCAAGGTGCACCACCTGATCTACCTACCCGACCTGGACGCGGTGGCCCGGTTCAACACCGCGCTGGGCAGGATCGGCAACCTCGGCTCCGACGGGCGGCCGATCCTCGGTCTCGACTCCCGTGACCTGTTGGAGATCACTCTCGAGGCCAGCGGCGACGGCTACCTCGTGCCGGCGCACATCTGGACGCCGTGGTTCTCCGCGCTGGGCTCGAAGTCCGGCTTCGACGCCATCGCCGACTGCTACGCCGACCTGGCCGAGCACGTCTTCGCGGTGGAGACCGGCCTCTCCTCCGACCCGGAGATGAACTGGCGGGTCGGCAGCCTGGACGCCTACCGCCTGGTGTCCAACTCGGACGCGCACTCCCCGCCGGCCCTGGCCCGGGAGGCGACGGTCTTCGCCACGGACCGCGACTACTTCGCCGTACGCGACGCGCTGCGCACCGGCGACGGCCTCGCGGGGACCATCGAGTTCTTCCCCGAGGAGGGGAAGTACCACGCCGACGGGCACCGGCTCTGCGGCGTGAACTGGGCGCCGGAGCGCACCCGGGAGGCGGGCGGCCGCTGCCCCGAGTGCGGCAAGCCGCTGACCGTCGGGGTGCTCAGCCGCGTCGAGGACCTGGCGGACCGGCCGGAGGGATACCGGCCGGAGCACGCCCGGGAGGTGACCCACCTGGTGCCGCTGGCCGAGATCCTCGGCGAGATCAACGGCGTGGGCGCCCGCTCGAAGAAGGTCGACGGGAAGCTCAACGAGCTGATCGCCGCGCTCGGCCCGGAGCTGGACGTCCTCACCCGTGTGCCGCTCGACGAGATCGCGCGGGTCGGCGGTGAGCTGCTCGCCGAGGGCATCGGCCGGCTGCGGCGGGGCGACGTCCGGCGGGTTCCGGGCTACGACGGCGAGTACGGCGTCATCACCCTCTTCGACCCGTCCGAGCTGTCGGGACGGGCGGGCGGTGCGCAGGCGGAGACGCTCTTCGACGTACCCGTGCCGGAGCAGCGCCGGCCCGCGGAGCCGGCGGCCCGGCCACGGGCCAAGCGTCCGGCGGCGGCCAAGGCCGAGCCGAAGCGGAAGGCTCCGGCGCCGCCGCCGCCGATCGCCCCGCCGCCCTCCCCGCACGAGCCGTTCGAACCGATGCTCGCCGGCATGGAGGAGGTCGGCACCGGTCTGCTGGACCGGCTCGACGCGATGCAGCGGGTGGCGGCGTCCGCGCCGGGTGGCCCCCTGCTCATCGTGGCGGGCCCCGGCACCGGCAAGACCCGCACGCTGACCCACCGGATCGCATACCTCTGCGCGGAGCTGAACGTCTTCCCGGAGCACTGCCTGGCGATCACGTTCACCCGGCGGGCCGCCGAGGAGCTGCGGCACCGGCTCGACGGCCTGCTCGGCCCGGTCGCCGAGGACATCACGGTCGGCACGTTCCACTCGCTGGGGCTCACCATCCTGCGGGAGAACGCGGGCGCGGCCGGGCTCCCGGCGGACTTCCGGATCGCCGACGACGCCGACCGGGCCGGGGCCCGCGTCGAGGCGGGCGACGATCCCGCCGCCTACACGGCGCTGCTGCGCAAGCAGGGCCTCGTCGACCTGGACGAGCTGCTCACCCTGCCGGTGTCGCTGCTCACCGAGGACCGGGCGCTCGTCGAGCGCTACCGGGACCGCTGGCGGTGGGTCTTCGTCGACGAGTACCAGGACGTCGACGCGGTGCAGTACGAGCTGCTGCGACTGCTCAGCCCCGCCGACGGGAACCTCTGTGCGATCGGCGACCCCGACCAGGCCATCTACTCGTTCCGGGGCGCCGACGTGGGCTACTTCCTGCGCTTCTCGCAGGACTTCACCGACGCGCGGCTGGTGCGGCTGAACCGCAACTACCGCTCCTCGGCTCCGATCCTCGCCGCCGCGGTACAGGCGATCGCACCGTCGTCGCTGGTGCGCGGCCGGCGGCTGGACCCGGCCCGACTCGACCCCGAGGCCCCGCTGGTGGGCCGCTACCCCGCGACCTCCGTGGCCGACGAGGCCGACTTCGTGGTACGGACCGTCGACGAGCTGGTCGGCGGCCTCTCCCACCGGTCGCTGGACTCCGGCCGGATCGACGGCCGGTCCACCGCGCTCTCGTTCGGCGACATCGCGGTGCTCTACCGCACCGACTCCCAGGCCGCGCCGATCGTGGACGCGCTGACCCGGGCCAACATCCCCGTGCAGAAGCGGTCGCACGACCGGCTGCGGGACCGTCCGGGCGTGGCCGCCATCGCCCGGGAGCTGCGGCACGCGTCCGGGCTCGGTGGTGGCCTGGCCGCCCGCGTACGGCTGGCCGGCCAGGTGGTGGCGGAGCGGTTCGCCACGCCCACGCTGGACGGCTCCGGCTCGGTACGCCCCGAGGACGTCCGCGTCGCGGTGGACCTGCTCACCCCGCTCGCCCGCCGGTGCGGCGAGGACCTGGAGCTCTTCCTGTCGCAGCTGGCCACCGGCGCGGAGGTGGACGCGCTCGACCCCCGGGCCGAGGCGGTCACCCTGCTCACGCTGCACGCGGCCAAGGGGCTCGAGTTCCCGGTGGTCTTCCTGGTCGGTGCGGAGGACGGCCTGCTGCCGCTGCGCTGGCCCAGTTCGACGCCCGACGAGGACGCGGTCGCCGAGGAGCGGCGGCTCTTCTTCGTCGGGCTGACGCGCGCCCAGGACCGGCTCTACGTCAGCCACGCCGCCCGGCGCACCCGGCAGGGGACGGAGCGCGAGTGCGTCCCGTCGCCGTTCCTGGACGCCATCGACCCCGGCCTGTTCGAGCGCCTCGGCGACGCCGAGCCGCGCCGGCCGAAGGACCGGCAGCTGCGGCTGATCTGACCCCGACCGGCGTCCGTGCCGGACGGGGGTCGACCGGGTCCCGGGCCGGGGGCCCGGTGCCTCAGGCTCCGTGCCAGGGGACGGTCGGCGGTCGGCGGTGAACGACCCCGGCCGCGCACGGCGGTGACCGGCCGGACGGTCGGTCAGGCGAGCAGGACGGCGAGCCACGCGCCGGTGAGCAGCGCCGGGCCGAGCGGCAGCGGGCTGTCCCGGCGTACCCGGCGGGCGGCGAGCAGCGCGAGCACCAGCAGGCCGGCCAGCAGGTGTGGCAGGAGCAGCCCGAGCCACAGGGTCGACCAGCCCAGCCAGCCGAGCGGCAGGCCGAGCACGGCCGCGAGCTTGACGTCGCCGAAGCCGAGCCGCGACCCGGGCAGCAGCGCGAGCAGCACGTGCGCGCCACCGGCCACGGCCGCCCCGGCCAGCGCGCCGACCAGCCTCATCGGCGTGCCGGTGATCGCCGTGGCGACGGTCAGGCCGCACACCGCGACCAGCGCGGCCGCGCCGACCAGCGGATCGGGCAGCCGCAGGCAGGCCAGGTCGACGAGGGCGAGCACCAGGCCGACCGCCGCGAGCGCGAGGAACACCGGCAGGGCCGGTTGGGCCCCCAGCGCCGCCGCCAGGCCCCCGAACGCGACCGCGCCGGCCACGGCGGGCACGGCGTGCCGGCCGGCCGGAGGGGACACGGCCACGGCGTCGGGCGGTGCGACCGGCGCGTCAGCCACCAGGGGCGGTGGGAGGGTCGTGACGACGTGCCGGGCGAGCCGGACGCCGCCGAGGCCGGCCAGCACCCCGAGCAGCGTCACGGCGATCATCGGCCCGGCGGACACCGGCCCGACGTTACCGGCGCACGGGCTCTGGCGGCGGCCCCTCTCGCGGGCGGCGCGGGCGCTCGGTGGTCACCACGAGGGCCACGCCGGCCACGATCACCGCGCCGCCGAGCAGGACCTGCGCGGTGATCGGCTCGGCCGCCAGCAGCGCGCCGAGCGCCACCGCCACCGCCGGGTTGACGTACGCGTACGTCGACACGAGCGAGATCGGCGCGTTCTGCAGCAGCCAGACGTACGCCGTGAAGGCGACCAGGGATCCGGCGACCATCAGGTAGACGAGCGCGAGCCAGGACCGGCCGCTCACCTCCGCCGGGTCGAAGCCGTGCAGCTCGCCCCGACCGACCGCGAGGAGCAGGAGCACGACGGCTCCCGCCACCATCTCGTAGACGGTGGCGACGAACGGGTCCGAGGGCATGCGGAGGCGGTTGGAGAAGAACGACCCGATCGACCAGGAGGCGGCGCCCGCGACGACGGTGAGGGCTCCGGCCAGCGGCACCGCGTCCGCGCCCCCGCTGGGCAGGACCAGCAGGATCAGGCCCACGAAGCCGAGGGTGACCCCGCCGAAGGTCCAGAACCGGGGCCGGTCGCCGGTGACCGATCGGAGCAGCACGACGAGCAGCGGCACGGTCGCGACGAGCAGGGCGGCGATGCCCGAGGGCAGGGCCACCCCGGGCGGGCCGGACTCGGCGAGCACCACGAGCCCGTTGCCGCCGGCGAGGAGCAGCACGCCGACCAGCCCCGCGGAGGCGAGCTGCCGCCGGTCGACCCGGAGCGCGCCCGGCCCTCGGCGTATCCGCAGGACGAGCGCGAGCACCACGGCTGCTGCCGCGAAGCGGGCAGCCGCGGAGGTGAGCGGCGGCAGCGTCTCCACCGCGATCCGGATCCCCAGGTAGGTGGAGCCCCAGAGGATGTAGACCAGGAGCAAGGCGGTCCAGACCACGGCGGGTGTGGCGCCGCCGGGAGCGGGCGCGCCGATCGGATCGGCGGGACGGGACGTACGTGGGGAAGTCGAGCTCATCGCCGGTCCACGCTACGGTGACGTCGGCGTCGGCGTCCCATGTTGGTGGCCGGCCTCTCACCACTGTCCAGGAGGACGTTCATGGCGAACTACGGATCACCGGGTGGCGACGTCCCGGACCCGTGGCGCGGGCAGCGGCCGGACGAGGCGTACGGGGCGACGCCCGGGGGTCCCGGTTGGGGCGAGCCGCAGGGCGGCTTCCCGACCCGCGACAGCGGTCAGCGTGGCTACCCGGGGCAGCACGGCGACCCGCGCCACGGCCAGCCGCGCTACGGCGAGCCGCGCTACGGCGAGTCGCACCACGGGGGGTACCGCCACGAGCCGGGTCCGCACCACGGCGGCGACCCGCGCTGGGGCGTCGCACCGCACGAGCCGGCCGCGCCGGAGCCGGCGTACGGGTCCGCCTCGGGATGGGACCCGGTGGGCGGGCCGGTGCCGTACGCCGGGGCCCCGGCGCCCGTCCGGCGCGGTCGTGGGCCACTGATCGCGGTGCTGGCGGTCGTCGTGCTGCTGGTGCTGGCCGGCGGAGCGGTGCTCTACGTCCTGAACGGCGACGAGCCGGCGGCGCCGGCGGCCGCGCCGAGCGCCTCCGCTTCCATCGAGGCGGCCGACCCCGACGTGCCGGAGCCGACGGGGGCGGCCGCCGCGCCCGCCCCGGAGTCCTCGGCCGATCCGCGCTTCGTGAAGGTCGGCCAGTGCGTCCGCAACGAGGGCCCGGCCGGCGGGAAGCCGAAGCTGCTCATCAGCGGCTGCGGCGCGAACACCTACGAGGTGCTGCGCCGGTTCGACGGCACGACCAGCGGGGAGAAGGACGCCGAGGCGAAGTGCGCCAAGGTGACCGGCTACACGAACTGGTACTTCTTCGACAGCGAGCTGGACACGCTCGACTTCGTCCTCTGCCTCAAGCAGCGGTAACGCTCCAGACGCCGGCTCGGGGTCGCGGGCCCGCTTCGCGCCGAGGGAGAGCCTGCTCCTCCTCCGAACGCTGCGGGTCGGTGGTGAGCAGCGCGGCGACGGTCGTAGCCAAAACTAGTGCTGTCTAGCGTGGACGCTAGACAGCACTAGTTTCTTGTCGAGGATCCCCGACACGCCGGTAGCCCCATCTATCCATGTCTAGCCTCCCAGCTAGACGGCCCGATACTCTGCGATGCGTGGATCCGGTGCGCAACCCGTACGCCCCGGGCGCCGGCCAGCGCCCGCCCGAACTCGCCGGGCGGGGGCGGGAGCTGGACGTCTTCGACATCGTGCTGGAGCGCATCGCGCGCGGGCGGCCCGAGCGGAGCCTGATGCTGACCGGCCTGCGCGGCGTCGGCAAGACCGTGCTGCTCAACACCCTCCGCTCCCAGGCGATCAACCGGCTCTGGGGCAGCGGCAAGATCGAGGCCCGGCCCGACCAGTCCCTGCGCCGCCCGATCGCCGCCGCGCTGCACATGGCGGTCCGGGAACTCGCCCCCCGGCACCGCGCGCCCGACCGCATCGACGCGTTCCTCGGCGTGCTCAAGGCGTTCGCGCTGCGTGCCGCGCCCACCGGGCGGGCCGGCGCGGCCCCCAGGCTGCGTGACCGCTGGCAGCCCGGCATCGACGTGCCGGCCAGCAGCGGCCGGGCCGACTCCGGCGACATCGAGATCGACCTCGTCGAGCTGCTGACCGACGCCGCCGCCGTGGCCAGCGACGTGGGCACCGGCGTCGCCATCTTCATCGACGAGATGCAGGACCTGGGCCCCGAGGACGTGTCGGCGCTCTGCGCGGCCTGCCACGAGCTCTCCCAGCTCGGCGCCCCGCTGATCGTGGTCGGTGCCGGCCTGCCGCACCTGCCGGCCGTCCTCAGCGCCGCGAAGTCATACTCCGAACGCCTCTTCCGCTACCAGCGGATCGACCGGCTCGACCGGATCGCCGCCGACCAGGCGCTCTGCGCCCCGGCCGAGCGGGAGGAGGTCGAGTACGAGCAGAAGGCGCTCGACCTGCTCTACGAGAAGTCCGGCGGTTACCCCTACTTCGTGCAGGCCTACGGGAAGGCCACCTGGGACCACGCGCCGCGCTCGCCCATCACCGCGGCCGACGTGCGGGTCGCCGCCCCCGAGGCCGAGGCGGAGCTAGCCGTGGGCTTCTTCGGCTCCCGCTTCGAGCGGGCCACGCCGGCCGAACGCGAGTACATGCGGGCGATGGCCACCCTCTCGCTCGTGGAGACGGAGACGGGCGGCGTGGTCCGGGACGACATGGACGCCGCCGTGCCGACCTCGGAGATCGCCCGCGCGCTCGGCAGGAAGCCGGCCAGCCTCTCCCCGGCGCGGGACGCGCTCATCAAGAAGGGGCTGATCTACTCGGGCGAGCGGGGCACGGTGGCGTTCACCGTCCCCCACTTCGGCCGTTACCTGCGCACCCAGCCGGCCTGATCCGCACGGGCGACGGCACGAGGCTCAGACCTTCGACCAGGGTGGCGGGAAGACCACCTCGCCGCGCGGCGGCGGCGGGGCGTCGCTGGTCGCCGGTGGCAGCACCAGGGCCTGCCACGGCTCACCCAACCCGGACCACGGGCTGGTCAACCCCATCCGGTCGGCCCGGCTGAAGCCGAAGCGGCGGTAGTAGGCGGGACTGCCGAGCACCACGACCAGCCGCTCACCCAGCTCGGTCGCGGCATCCAGGCCGGCCTGCACGGCGGCGGTGCCGTGCCCGAGCCGCTGGCGGTGGGGAGCCACCGCCACCGGGCCGAGGGCCAGCGCCGGGGCGGATCCCTGATCGGATTTCACCCGTACGCGGGTGAGCAGCGCGTAGCCGACCACCTCGCCGCCGTACTCGGCGACCATCGCGAGTTCGGGGATCCAGGCGTCGGAGGCGCGTAGTTCGTCGACCAACCCGACCTCGGGCGGGGTGGCGACGTCCGGACGGGCGAAGCCGGCGGCGAGCACCCGCCGGACCGGACCGGTGTCGGCCGGGTCCTCGGGTCGCAGCCGCAGCGTCGTCACGCGCGCGACGTTACCCCCAGGAGCCCGTCCATCCGCGACGGTCGCTCGAATCGGCGTGGCGCGACGTGCACGCTCGCCGATCGGATCGGCCGTTGCCGGGGTGACCGGGGTCGCGAGGGGGTATGACTGAGCCATGAAACCCGTACGCTCCCTCGCCCGCGCCATGTTGAGCGGCATCTTCGTGGTCAGCGGGTACCGCAACTTCGTGAATCCCGAGCGGCTGGTGTCGTCCGCCAAGCCGATCACCGATCGGGTGACGCCGCTGATCGAGCGGACGAACCCCCGTCTCCCCACCGACGCCGCGACGCAGATCCGGGCCAACGCGGCCGTGCAGGTCGGCGCGGGCCTGCTGTTCGCCACCGGAAAGTTCACCCGACCGATGGCGCTCGTGCTGGCCGGCACGCTGGTGCCGGTGACCCTCGCCGGGCACCGCTTCTGGGAGAACGAGGACCCGGCGATGCGGAACAACAACCAGGTGCACTTCCTCAAGAACCTGGGGCTCCTCGGTGGGCTCCTGCTCGCCGCCGCCGACACGCAGGGCAAGCCCGGCCTGCGCTGGCGTACGGGCCACCGCATCGGCCACTCTCGACGCTCCGTGCAGCGGGCCGTCCGCACCGCCCGACGGGAGGCCCGCGTCGCCACCGCCCGCGCCACGGCCACCGCCCGTCGTCTGCCCGGCTGACCTGCGTCGATACCTCCCCTCGGCACGTCCCACCCCGCCCAACGGCGCGAATCACCTGAACCGCGCGGTAGGCGTTAACGCGGTGGAAATGTCAAAAACTTGTGTGGGATCGGACACGGTCGCATAACGCGGGAGGCATCAACGTGAGGCGCCGTTCTAGGCTCCGTGCGGGACCTGGACGGGTAGGACGAGCTTGGTACGGGGGTGGCCACGCCATGCCGGCGACCGTCGGGAGACGGGCGGACCGCCTCGCCACCGTCCGACGCGTGACGAGTGGGATCGATCGCAGGAAGCTCGTACGCATCGGCATCGTGGCCGCCGTCGCCTACGCCGCGTGGCTCGCCGTGGGCGCCTTCGGGCGGCCGTACAACTTCTTCGACATGAAGATCTACCACGGCGCGGTGGTGTGGTGGGCGACCGGACACGACCTCTACGAGTTCGTCGCGCCCGAGACCACACTCGGTTTCACCTACCCGCCGTTCGCCGGCCTCGTCATGCTGCCGATGGCGCACCTGCCGGTCGGGGCCGCCGGCATGGTCAACGCACTGGCCAGCCTCGCCGCGCTGGCCGTCGTCCTCGTGGGCCTGCTCCGCCCGATCGTGGACCGGCTCGGCTGGCCGTTGTGGTTCACGGTCGCCCTGGCCGTGCCCCTCGCCGCCGCCATCGAGCCGGCGCGGGAGACCCTCGGCTACGGCCAGGTCAACCTCCTGCTCTTCGCCCTGGTCATCGCCGACCTGATCGGCCTGCGCTGGCGCTCCCGCCGCGGCACCCACGTGTCGCCCGAGGACGGGCCGCTGCTGCGTTTCGTCTACAGCGGCGCCTGGGCGGGCGTCGGCATCGGCCTGGCCACCGCCGTGAAGCTCACCCCCGCGCTCTTCATCGTCTATCTCATGCTCACGCGGCAGTGGCGTGCGGCGATCACCGCGATCGCCACCACGGTCGGCGTCACGCTGGCCACCTTCGCGATCGTCGGCGGCGAGTCGCGGGCCTACTTCGGCGGTGTGCTCTGGCAGACCGAGCGCGTCGGCGCGGCCGACATGACGCCGAACCAGTCCCTGGCCGGCCTGCTGGCCCGCCTGTACGACTCGATCGAGACGCCGGGCCTGCTCTGGTTCGCGTTCTCCGTACTGATCCTGGCGCTGGGGCTGTCCCGGGCGGCCACCTCGCACGCCGACGGTGACGAGCTGACCGCGTTCACGCTCGTGGGGCTCACCACCAACGTGATCAGCCCGATCTCCTGGACGCACCACCTCGTCTGGGTGATCCCGGCGATCATCGTGCTGGCCGACGCCGCCGTCCGACGCCGCGAGGCGAGCCGTGGCCTCGCGTACCGGGCCGCGTCGGCCCCCGCGAACGGTGGCCTGCCCGGTGTGAACGGGCTCCGCCCGCCGATCTGGTATCCCACGCTGACCGGGATGCGCCACGGCGTCGCCGCGATCGTGCTGTACCTGCTCTTCCTGATCTCACCGATCTGGCCGTACGAACACCAGCTGCCGGAGGTGTCCCACTACCAGGACGGCCTCTTCGGCGCGCTCATGGAGAACTCGTTGGCGGTGGCCCTGATCGTGCTGGTCGCCGCGCTGCCCTGGCGGCCCGGTGCGGAGCCGGTGTTCTACGCCGACCGGATGGGCCGGGTGGCGGCGGCCCGCCGGTGAGGCGCGGACCGGCGGGTCGGTGGGCGCCCGTCAGGGGCAGTTGACCCACTCCTCGGTGCCGTCGGCGAAGACCTGCCGCTTCCAGATCGGCAGCCGTGCCTTCACCTCGTCCACCAGCCGGGCGCAGGCGGCGAACGCGGCGGCCCGGTGCGCGGTGCTCACCGCGGCGACCAGGGCCACGTCGCCGATCGCGAGCGGACCGACCCGGTGGGACACGGCGACCGCGTACACCTCGGGATCGGCGGCGACCTCGGCGGCGACCTCGCGCAGGATCCGCTCGGCGCTGGGGTGCCCCTCGTATTCGAGGCTGGTCACCGCTCGGCCGTGGTCGTGGTCGCGCACCACGCCCTGGAAGGAGACCACCGCGCCGGCCCGCGGGTCGGCGACCGCCGCCTCGTGGGCGGCCAGGTCGAGCGGCCGGTCGGTGACCTCGCCGAGGGCGAGAGTGGGTGCGGTCATGCGGGACGCTCCCCGGGTAGCAGTGGCAGTGGCACCACCGGCACCCGGGAACCGGGTTCGCCGCTGGTGCCCGGGCTGATCATCGCGAAGCCGTCCGCGCCGGCGAGCCCGCGCAGCATCGCCGAGCCGACGTGGCGTACCGGATACGCGGTGCCGGCGGCCCGGTCCAACCGGACCAGCGCGAGGTGGGTGTAGTCGCCGCGCCCCGGCACCGGCTCGGCGAGGGTGGCGTGCGGCAGCACCGGCATCGGCCGGCCCTGGAGGCCGGCGAGCAGCGGGGCGACCAGCGAGACCAACGCGACGATCGCCGACTGCGGGTTGCCCGGCAGGCCGGCCACGAAACGCGGGCGGCCGTCCGCCCCGGTCAGCCGGGCCAACAGCATCGGGAAACCGGGCCGCACCGCCACCGTGTTGACCACGTAGTCGGCGCCGAGCTCCGCCAACGCGGGATGCAGGTGGTCGACCGGGCCGTGCATGGTGCCGCCGGTCGTGCACACGACGTCGGCCTCGGCCAGCGCCCCGCGCAGCGCCGCGACGTGGGCATCGAGCGTGTCCGCGACGGGGCCGACCACGTCGGCGGGACGGATGTCGCAGCCGTAACGCGCCAGCCAGGCCGGCAGGGCGGGGCCGAGCGCGTCACGGACCCGCCCGGCGCCCGGCGGACCGGCGGTCAGCAGCTCGTCGCCGAAGACCAGCAGGGCCGCGCGCGGCGCCCGCCGCACGGGCAGCGTGTCGTGGCCGCAGGAGGCGGCCAGCCCGATCACGCCCGGGTCCACCGGTGTGCCGGCGGGAAGCAGCTCCTCGCCGGCGTACGCCTCCTCGCCCGGCCGCCGCCACTCCGGGCTGCTGCGGGGTGTGCCGGTGACGCGACCGTCCCCGGTCCGGTCGGACTCCTCGATGCGCAGCACCGCCGTCGTGCCCTCGGGCACCATGGCTCCGGTGGCGATCTCGACGGTGGTGCCGTCCTCGGTCAACGGCGACGGTGTGTGGCCGGCCAGCACCCGGCCGACGACCCGCCAGGGGCCCGCGCCGCGCACCGCCCAGCCGTCCACGCTGGAGGTGGGGAAGGCGGGCAGGTCGGTGCGGGTGGTGAGCGGCTCGGCCAGGGTCAGCCCGTCCGTCTCGGCGAGTGGCCGGGCGCTCGCGGGGAGTACGGCCTCGAGACCGGCCGCGTACACCCGGGTACGCGCCTGCGCCCAGTCGACCGGTGCGGACACGGCGGTGTGCTGGGCCGTCGCTGCGGTTTCCGTGCTCACCGGCCGAGCCTATCCGGGCGGAGAGGGGTCCGCTGGGCCCCTTCGGTTCAGTGGTCGCCGCCGCGCAGCTGGTCGACGGCGTGGGTGAGGATCGGGCCGAGCACGGCCAGGCCGTCCCGGGCGCCGCCGGTCGAGCCGGGCAGGTTGACCACCAGCATCCGGCCGACCACTCCGGCCAGGCCCCGGGAGAGGGCCGAGGTGGGGACCCGGTCGCGGCTGTGCGCACGGATCGTCTCGGCGATGCCGGGGATCTCGTAGTCGAGCAGCGCGCGGGTCACGTCGGGCGTGCGGTCCGACGGGGTGATGCCGGTGCCGCCGCTGGTCAGCACCACGTCGACCCCGGCGGCGAGCGCGGCGCGCAGTGCCTCGCCGACCGGCTCGCCGTCGGGCACCACCACCGGCTCGTCGACCTCGCAGCCCAGCTCCCGCAGCCCGGCGACGAGCAGCGGACCGCTGGTATCGGCGTAGACGCCGGCGGCGGCCCGGTTGGAGGCCACGATCACCCGGGCCCGGATCACGGTCGGTCCTCCGGACGGACCCACTCCCCGGTCTTGCCGCCCTCCTTGCGCAGGACGCGTACCGACTCGACGGAGGCGGCCGGGTCGACGGCCTTGACCATGTCGATCAGGGCGAGGCCGGCGACCGCCACGGCCGTCAACGCCTCCATCTCCACACCCGTGCGGTCGGCCGTGCGCACGGTCGCGGTGATCTCGACGGTGTCGGTGGTGGGCTCGAGTTCGACGGTCACACCGTGCACTGCGATCGGGTGGCAGAGCGGGATGAGGTCGGGGGTGCGCTTGGCGCCCATGATCCCGGCGAGGCGGCCGACGGCCAGGGCATCACCCTTCGGCAGGCCGTCGCGGCGCAGCAGGTCGACGACCTCGGGCGTGGTCCGCAACCGACCCGCCGCGACGGCCCTACGACCGGTCACCGCCTTCTCGGAGACGTCGACCATGCGGGCCGCACCGGCGGTGTCGACGTGGGTGAGCTGCGCGGATTCTGTCACGGCCGCGAGCCTATCCCGCCGGCACGACCGGGGCCCGCCCACCGTCGATGCGTCCGGTGGGGAGGAGCGACGCGCGGTGGCGGTCGCGACGGGGTGCTGCCCGCGCGGCCGCACGCCATGGCGTCGCTCCTCCCACACCACCCGCCGTCACAGTCGCTGGGGGGACCCGACCGGCGGGCGACACGGCGACCCGGTTCTGACGGCACGCCAGAACCTCCCCCGTTCGCCGACACGCCCGGACTGTAGGCGGGGCATCGATAAGAATTCGATAAGCGGTCAGTGGAGGGTGGACAAGTCGGCGAGCCGACGCTCCACGTCGGCGCGCTCCGGAACGCCCATCCGGCGGAAGATCGCCAGTGCCCGCTCCCAGTGCCGGCGCGCCTCGCCCGGGTCGGTGCGGGCGAAGTGCTCGCCGAGTCCCGCGAGCGCCCGCCCCTGCTCGTACGGGGACGGGATCCGGGTCGCCAGGCGCAGGGCCTCGCGGAGTCTTCGCAGGGACTCGTCCCCCCGGCCGGCGGCGGCGAGTGTCCGTCCCAGCTCGTTCAGGGCGGCCGCCTCGATGTACCGCTCTCCCGAGTCGCTCGCCAGAGAACGAGCCAGCTCGTGCTCCCGCTCGGCCTCGACCAGTCGCCCGAGCGCGCGGTACGCGGCGCCCAGGTCGTTGCGGACCTCCGCCTCGGCGTACCGGTGCCCCGTCCGGTCGCGCAGCGCCAACGACGCCTTCAGCAGCCTGATCGCCGGACGGTGCTGCCCGAGTCGCACCCGCACCCCGCCGATGTGGGCGAGGGCGTTGAGGATGTGGAAGTCGTTGTGGCGGATCCGTGACCAGTGCAGGTGCAGCCGGTGGATGCGGAGCGCCTCCGCGAGGCGTCCGCTCGCCGCGAGTGCCAGCCCCAGGTTGGGTAGGCCCACCGATATGTCGTGCCCGCCGTCCCCGCGAGGGTCCCGGAGGCTCTCCAGACCGACCGCCACGGCCTCCCGCAGGTCACCACGGAACATGTACACGACGACCAGGTTGGCCCGGTACCGGAAGAGATTCGCGTCGTCGCCCTCCCGTTCGCAGATCGAGACGGCCTTCGTGACGTGGTCGAGCGCGGCACGGTGGTCGCCGGTGCGGACGTACGCGGATGCCAGGTAGTTGTGCATGGAGGCGAGGCCGTGGGCGTCGCCGCAGGCCTCGGCGGCGGCCAGCCCGTGCCGGTGGGTCAGGAGGATCTCGTCGAAGTAGGCCCGGATGTAGCAGAACCGCCAGATGGTCCGGGCCAGGCGCCATGCATAGCCGTGGTGACCGGCTCCCTGCGCCCGGACGACCAGGGCGACCAGTTCCGCTCGTTCGCGCTCCAGCCAGTCGACGCCGACTGCTCCGATCTCGTGGAGCAGGTCGGGGCGACGTGGCGGCGGCGGTGACACCTGCGCCCGGATGAAGTCGGGCTCGATGCGTTCGGCCGCGCGCAGCGCGGCGTGCAGCATGACGTCGAGGAGTACGGCCAGGCCGGCGTGCCGGTCCTCGGCGGAGTCGACGTGTGCGGACAGCTCCGACGAGTACTGCCGGAGCAGGTCGTGCATCCGGTATCGGCCGGTCTCCACCTCCTCGACGAGGTGCCCGTCGACCAGCTCGTCCAGCGCGCGGGCCGCGACGTCGTGGGGCAGGCCCGCCGACGCCGCCGCCATCGCGGTGCCGATCCGGCTGCCCGGGTGCAGGCTCAACGCCCGGAACAGCCGTCGCGCGGTGGGGCTCAGCGGCTCGTAGGACGTGGCGAAGACACCGGCGAGGGTCCGCTGCTCCTCGGAGAGCTGCCCGAGCGCCGTCCCGTCGTCCCTCAGCAGCCCGGCAAAATGGGCGAGGCTCCAACTGCGACGCCGAGCGAGCCGCGAGCCGGCCAGCCGGATCGCCAGGGGCAGGTGGCCGCACCGCCGGACGACCTCTGCGGCCGCCTCCGGTTCGGCGGCCACCCGCTCCGGTCCGGCCGACCGCGCGAGCAGCGCGAGCCCCTCGTCCGGCGTCATCACCGGCAGGGACTCCGGCGGCCCCACGTCCAGACCCGTGAGCCGCACACGCGAGGTCACGATGAGGACGGTGCCGGGCAGCACGGGTAGGAGCGGGCGCACCTGGTCGCCGCTGGCGGCGTTGTCGAGCACCACGACGCAGCGGCGGCGAGCCAGCTCACGCCGCCACAGCTCCACCCGGCACACCGCCTCGACCGGGATCTGGTGGCCGGGCACCCCGAGCTGCCGCAGGAGGCTGGTGAGCGCGGCGGGCGGGGTGACCGGATCCTCGCCCCCGTGGCCGCGCAGGTCGATGAAGAGCTGCGCGTCGGGGTAGCGGTCGGCCAGGCGGCCGGCGACGTGGACGGCGAGAGTCGTCTTCCCGCTGCCCGCCATTCCGTCGATCACGTGCACCGCGGAGCTGTGGCTCTCCACCCGTCGGGTTTCCGCGAGCAACCGCTCGATGGCCCCGCCTCGGCCCACGAAATCGGTCACCGGTCTCGGCAGCCAGTGGTGCGCCCCCGGTGGGGTCGCGCCGGGGCCGCCGTCCGCGCCGGGTCGCTGTCGCGGCGGCGGCGACCCGGGTTGGCGGCCGGACGGAGACGGGTGCGGGGCGTCCTCGACGGCACGGCGCAGGAGCTGGAGTTCGGCGCCCGGGGCGATGCCGAGCTCCGCGCTCAGCACATCGCGGGCGCGGTCGTACGCGGCGACCGCCCCGGCCCGGTCGCCGTGCTCGTAGAGGGTCCGCATGAGCAGGAGGTGGGCGGATTCCCGGAGCGGATGACGACCGAGCAGGTCCCGGAGCAGCGGGACGGCGCGTTCGCCCTGCCCCGCGCGGCGCCACGCGTCGGCCAACAGCTCGGTGGCCGCGAGCCGCTGCTCCTCGGCGGCGGCGACCCGGGCCGTCAGCACCGGACCGACGGGGAGGCCGGCCAGCGCCGGTCCCCGCCACCGGCCGACGGCCCGCTCGGCGAGTGCCACCGCCTGCTCCAGCGCACCCTGGCCGAGCAGGAGCCGGGCCTGCCGGTACTCGGCCTCGAACCGGAACATGTCTATCGACTCGGGATCCACGCGCAGCCGATAGCCCTTTCCGTGCCGTAGCAACGCGTCCGCGGGGGCGCCCGCGGCCTCGAAGTTCCGGCGCAGATTGGCGGCGTACGTACGGACGTTCGGAACGGCCGACCGCGGCGGTTCGCCGGGCCAGAGTTCGTCAATCAGTTCGTCGACCGTCACGAGTTGTCCCGGGTGCGTCACGAGCATCGCGAGAACTGTCCGCTGTTTCGGCGTCCCCAACTGCAGGCTGCCTGAGGAAAGTTGCACCGCGAGGCCACCCAGAACGTGAATCTTCACCGGTCCCTCTGCTTTGGCACGGAATTGGGTATTTACATGATCACGTACCGAAGCATAGGCCGCGTCGGGTCGGATCGGGCGACCCGTTCACCGGCCTCACCGTTACCCTGCGCAACCGCCGGGCTCCGTCCTGATTTGAGTACCCAGCCCACCGAAAGTGCGGATGAAGGATCCGGCAACCTCCGCGACACTGGAGTGGCAACCCAGCGTTAACGTTCACCCGCACTGCGGATGACACCGTGGATTGCGCCGATTGGGTTAAGCGCTCTCCGCTCAGGAGTGCGGACAGAACGTAACAAATCCGCCCTAGCTTGGCTTATGTTGCGCATACCGACATTAATGCTTTCGTATCGCGCACTTTCACTCCTACGCTCCCCTCATCACCGAAAGGCGGCCCCCGGGCCCCGGTCGTCGACGAGGAGGAAGTGCCATGCGCAGCACCGAGTGGAACTGAGTTCTTATCGCTGGCGAACACGCGGAGTACGCTGCCGGTCATCGGATACTGACGGTCGGCAACGGATGGGGTCGTGTGAGCCGGACACGTCGCAATGAGGGACGGCCGCTGCACCTGCTGGTCGGCGTTCTCGTCGTCCTGGCGTGCATGGTCGCGCTGGGCGCGGGGTTCGCCGTCCGAAAGGCTCCACCGACCTCGGTCGACGACCTGACGACCATCTCGGCCGTGGCCGTGATGATCGCGCTCGGAGCGATCGTCAAGGCCCCGCTCCGGATCAGGTCGACCGCCTTCTCCATCGCCTGGGTGGAGACCGCGATCGTCGTCGGACTCGCCCTGGCACCGCCGCCACAGGTCATCATCGCCACCGGCGTCGGCATCGCCTGTGCGTCGTTCCTCACCCGACTGTCCGCCATCAAGACCGCGTTCGGCATCGCGAAGCACACACTCGTCGCAGGAGGTGCCACCGCTCTGATCCTGCTCCTCGGTGACCGTTGGCCACCGGAGGGGTTCTGGCACGTGATCGTCGTCCTCGGCGCGGTGTACCTGGTCGCCGCGCTCCTGGACGATCTCCTCGCCCAACCGGTCATCGCCCTCGCCGCCGGCGACAAGATCTCCCGGCAGTTCCTGAGCGGCCTCGACCTCCGGCTCGCCGGGTTCGGTGTCTGGTTCGTCGTCGCCGTCTGCACCGTGTTCATCATCCGGGCGGATCCACGGCTGCTCCTGGCCGTTCCCCCGCTCGTGCTGAGCCTGCACCTCGCGTACTCGGCCCGTATCCGGGGCCGGACCGAGCAGCAGGCGTGGCAACGACTCGCCCGCGCCACCGACGCGCTCAACGTGGTCGACCTGGACAAGGTCCTCACGACCGCGGTCACCCAGGCCGCCGAACTCTTCTCCGCCGACGAGGTGGAGATCGAACTGCGCGACGGCGACCGGACCGTACGCGGCGACGCCGCGGGCTCCATCACGTACGACGGGCCGCGCGGCCGCCCCACCACCGTGGACGGCACCGTGGTGCCCGCGTCGCTGGAAGGGCACGACCGCGCGGTCGACGTCGGTGTGCTGCGCCTGCGGTTCCGTGGGCCCGTGCAGCTGTCCGAGCGGGAGAGCTACACGCTGCGCACCTTCGCCTCGGCGCTGTGCACCGCCGTGCGCAACGCGCAGGCGTACGCCGAGCTGGCCCGCGTCGCGGAGGACCACGCGCACGCCGCCAGCCACGACGCGCTGACCGGCCTCGCCAACCGGCGGCAGCTGCTCGAGGAGGGCACCGAGCAGCTGAGCGCCCGGCACGCCGAGGGCGTGACCGCGCTGGTGCTCATCGACCTGAACCACTTCAAGGAAATCAACGACACGCTCGGCCACGCGGCCGGGGACCAGGTCCTGGTGCGGGTGGCCGAGCGGTTGCGCGATGCGGCCCAGGACAACGACCTGGTGGCCCGCCTGGGCGGCGACGAGTTCGCCGTGCTGCTGCGCGGCCTGCCGGCGCCGGCCGTCGCCGCCAACCGGGCCGAGAACCTGCTCGCCGTGCTCCACGAGCCGGTGGACCTCGACGGCATGCGGATCAGCGTCGAGGCGAGCGGCGGCATCGCCACCGCCCCCGCCAGCGGCGGGATGCCCGAGCTGCTGCGCCGCGCCGACGTCGCCATGTACCAGGCCAAGCGCGCCGGCCAGCGGATCTCCACGTACGCCCCCACCCGCGACACTGCCGACGTCGGCCGGCTCACCCTCGGCGGCGAGCTGCCCCGCGCGGTCGCCGACCACGAGTTCACGGTGAACTTCCAGCCCATCGTCGACCTCGGCACCGGCGAGATCACCGGCGCCGAGGCGCTCGCCCGCTGGCACCACCCCACACACGGGCTCATCGACCCGCTCCGGTTCCTGGAGGCCGTCGAGCGCTCCGGGCTGCTGCCGGCCTTCGCCGAGGCGATCCTCGACCAGGCGCTGATCGCCGCGAAGACCTGGCGGGACGCCGGCTTCGACGTACCGGTCGCGGTGAACGTCTCCCCACGCAGCCTGCTGGACGCCCGGTTCCCCGGCTCCGTGCTCGCCCGGCTCCGCGCCCACGACCTCCCGCCCGACCGGTTGCTGCTGGAGCTGACCGAGACCCTCACCCTCAGCCAGCTCGACGTCGTCGACCGGGTGCTCAGCCGCCTCCGCGACGAGGGCGTACGTCTGGCCCTCGACGACTTCGGCACCGGCTACTCCTCGCTGAGCCTGCTCTCCCGGATCCCGGTGCACGAGTTGAAGATCGATCGGAGCTTCGTGACCGCGATGGAGACCTCCGCCGAGGCCGCCGCGGTCATCCGCTCCACCCTCGACCTGGGGCGCAGCCTGAACCTCGTGGTGGTGGCCGAAGGCGTGGAGAGCGAGCCCCAACGCCGGGCGCTCTGGGAGCTGGGGTGTGCCGCCGGGCAGGGCCACCTCTTCGCCCGGCCGATGCCGGCCGGCAAGCTCCTCGCCGCCCTGCACCGCGGCGCGGGCGGCAGCCCCGGCACCCTGGCACCCCCGCTGCACGACGCCGGTGCGGTGATCCGCCTCTCCTCCGGGCGGCGCACCGGCGGCCGCGGCCGGGACCGGCTGCCGCACCAGCCCGCCTGAACGGTCCACGGGCCCGGGCCAGGCGGGACGATCTGCCACACTTGCCCGCGTGACCGCCGCAGCCCCGCACTCCCGCCGCCGAGGCTGGCAGGCCCTCGACTCCGCCGCGGGCGGCCTCACCCTCGACCTCGTCCTGTACGCCGCGTCCGCCGCTTTCGCCGCGGTCACCGCGGTCACCTCGACGCTGCTCCCGCACCGGGCATGGGGCGGCATCGCCGCGATCGGCTACCTCCTCGCCGCGCTGGCCGGCACCGTCCAACTGCTCGTGCGCCGCCGAGACCCGCACTCCGCCCTGACCGGGCTGCCGGCACGCGGGGCGGTCACGGCCTTCGCCTGGGCGACCGCCACCCTGCTGCCGCTCGTGGCGCAGACCGTCGAACGGGCCGCCGGCCGCACCGACCGGGCGCAGGAGGAGGTGCTCGTCGTCGAGCAGGCGGGCCACCGGCTCGTCGAGCACGGCACCCCGTACCTCGGCCACGACGCCATCGCCGCCCTGCCCGCCGACGAACGACTGCTCGGCTACACGCCGTACCAGCCGGGCATGGCGCTCTTCGGCCTGCCCCGCGCGGTCACCGGCGGCTGGTGGACCGACGCCCGGATCTGGTTCGCGATCGGCACCGCCCTCGTGCTCGCCCTCGCCGTCACCAGCCTCCGCCGGCACACCGCCGCCACCGACCCGCGCCGGGACGCCGCCCTCCTCCGGGGCGTACAGGCCGCCACCGTGCTGCCGATCTGCGCCCTCACCCTGGCCACCGGCGGCGACGACCTGCCCGTGCTCGCGCTCTGCCTGCTGTCGCTGACGCTCGCCGCGACCGGCCGGGCCGGCGGCGCCGGGATCGCGGTCGGCCTGGCCGG
Source organism: Micromonospora xinjiangensis (assembly GCF_056150165.1). NCBI lineage: Bacteria > Bacillati > Actinomycetota > Actinomycetes > Micromonosporales > Micromonosporaceae > Micromonospora > Micromonospora xinjiangensis. Next base: position 130,939 of record NZ_JAXCFO010000003.1, read on the forward strand.
CGCGCTCAAACTCTTCGCCTGGCCGGTCGCGCTCGTCCTGATCATCTGGGGGGCCACCCGCCGAAAGGGCCTCCGGGTGGCCGCGGGTGCCGTCGGACTGCCCGTCGCCGCCCTGCTGCCCGCGCTGCTCGTCGACCGGGACGCCCTGGTGGAGAACGTCCTGCGTTTCCCGCTCGGTCACGGGCTGGTGACCAGCCCCGCGCAGTCGCCCTTCCCCGGCCACCTGATCGCGACCGGGCTGCCCGGCGGCCGGGTGATCGCCGCCGGGCTGCTGGTCGTGGCCGGCGTGGCGATCGCCGTCCGGCTCGCCCGACGACCGCCGCGCACGGCCGTCGCCACCGCGCTGATCTGCGGGTACGGGCTGCTCGCGGCGATCGCGCTCATGCCCTCCACCCGCTTCGGCTACCTGCTCTACCCGATCGCCCTGCTCGCCTGGGCCCCCGCCCTGCACGACCGCCGACCCACCGCCGATCCGGCTCTTTCCGGGAACTGGCAGGCGATGGAGCGCGGCAGGGCGTAGACCTGAGGCATGACGACCTACCGCGACCGTGCCGAGGCGGGCCGGGTGCTCGCCGACCGGCTGACCGGCCTGATCGGCGAACCGGACGTCATCGTCCTCGGCCTCGTACGCGGCGGCGTACCGGTGGCGCGGGTCGTCGCCGAACGGCTCGGCGCGCCACTGGACGTCATGGTGATCCGCAAGCTCGGCATGCCCTGGGCCCGCGAGGTCGCGTTCGGCGCGCTCGGCCCGGGCGGCGTTCAGGTGCTCAACGAGCACGTCGCCAGCCGCATCAGCGCCGAGGACATCGCCGAGACCAGCCGCCGCGAACAGGCCGAACTGGAACGCCGCGAGCGGCTCTACCGGGCCGGCCGGCCACCGCTGGACCTCACCGGGCGCACCGTGGTGATCGTCGACGACGGCCTGGCCACCGGCGCCACCGCCCGCGCCTCCGTCGAGGTCGCCCGCCAGCTCGGCGCCCGCCGGGTGGTCGTCGCCGTGCCGGTCGGGTCCCAGGAGGCGTACGAGACCCTGGCCGCCGAGGCCGATCAGGTCGTCTGCGCCCAGCGGCCGCCCGAGTTCATGGCGGTGAGCGCCTATTACGAGGACTTCCACGAAGTGAACGACGAGGAGGTCACCGAGACGTTGACGGCAACAGCGTGACCTGACCGGGTACCGTCGGGTGATGAGTCTCACCTGTCCCAAGTGTCATGGAGAAATGCGCCAGTACGAGCGCAGCGGCGTCGTCATCGACCAGTGCGGCGAGTGCCGGGGGATCTTCCTCGACCGCGGCGAGTTGGAGAAGCTGTTCGAGGCGGAGGCGAACTGGAACCGCCAGCAGGCGGCCACCCCCGCCGGCCAGCCCGCACACGCCCAGCCCGCCCACCAGCCCGGCGGCTACCCGCCGCCTCCGCCACCGCCCGCGCCCGCCCCGCACCAGCCGGGTTACGGTGCCGTACCGCCCCCGCCGCCCGCCCACGGCTACCCGCCGGCACCGGCGTACGGCCACGGGCAGCAGCACCACGGCTACCACGGGCACTACCGCCGGAAGAAGCACAAGAGCTTCCTGGACGACTTCTTCGGCTGAGGCCACCAGAGCGTCTGACGGCCGGCCCGGTGTCCACCGGGCCGGCCTCCGGTCGCGCCCCGCCAGATCGTCCTGATCCCCGACGTCGTCGTGGCCGGTTCCGGCGACACCGCGCGGCGGACCTCCCGACCCGCTCCGCCGGTCCACTCGTGGTGCGCGCACCGGCCGCCCGTGCGAAGCTGCCATCCATGACCGCGCTCCGGCAGCACGACGCGTTGGCCGAGGCGTACCAGGGCATCACGAATGTGGTCGCGGGCCTGGCCGACGCCGATCTGCAGCGACCCACGCGATGCCAGGGGTGGCTCGTCGACGACCTGCTCCTCCACCTGATCTGCGATGCTCAACGCGCCCTGGTCGCGCTCGCCACCCCGGCCGCCGGCCCGCCCGACGTCGACGGGGTCGGCTACTGGCGCGCCGCACCGGTGGACGCGGAGGGTGCGGCGCGGCATGCCCGCTGGGTCCGCCGGTCCGCCGCCGCCTTCGACCGCCCCTCCGGCGTCGTCCAGGTCTGGTGCGACACGGCGCCGGCCGCCGTCCGCGCGGCAGCAGCCGCCGATCCCACCGGTCACGTGGCCACCCAGGGCCACGTGCTGCGCGTGCCGGACTTCCTCGACACCCTCACCACCGAGGCGGTCATCCACCACCTCGACCTGGTGCCGCACCTGCCGGACGCGCCGCTCCCCGGGCCGCTCGCCACCCGCGTCGCCACCGCCACGATGGACGGCCTGCTCGGCGACGGGGCGACCCGGCCCGCGAGCTGGGACGACCACGAGTTCCTGTGGAAGGCGAGCGGACGGCTCCCGCTCAGCGACCGGGACCGGCAGGAGCTGGGCGAGATCGCAGGCCCGTTCCCGCTGCTCCGCTGAGCGCGACCGGCCGCCTGCGGGCACAGGCGACCCCGGTGGCTCAGACGATCGCCATGTCGACGAATCGCGAGAGGTGCAGCTGCGCCGCGACGGTCACCGTGTCGGTCGGGCCGTTCCGGTGCTTGGCCACGATGAAGTCCGCCTCACCGGCGCGCGGCGACTCCTTGTCGTAGTAGTCGTCGCGGTGCAGCAGGATGACGACGTCGGCATCTTGTTCGATGGAGTTGTGGGTCGCGATGCCGTTCGCGATGAAGTTGTGCGTGCCGAGCACGGTCGCGTCGAAGACATCCTGCGCGCCCAGCGACTCTATCGAGACGATCCTGTCCCAGAAGATGTCGTTCGTCGCGTGCAGCTCCAGGTCGGCGGCGTCGAGGACGGACGCGATCCGGGCCAGCCTGGACCGGCTCGGTGCGTGTTTCCACAGCGCGCTCCCGCAGAACTGGATGTCGATGGCCTCCGCGAACTCGCGGTGGCTCATGCCCTGATCCGCCAGGATCTCCCGGACACGGGTCCATACTTCCGAGGGCACGGTGTCGACGTTGGGGTTGCTCTTCGTGGTCTCCAGCGCGGCGAGGAGATCGGCGCAGCCCCGGGACCGCTCGCCGTGCACACCGATCTCACGCAGGAATCTCAGCTGGTCGTCGCGCCCGGAGATGTCGAGGGTGTACTGCGGCCGTTGCCCCTCCACACGCACCGTCTTGATCCGCGCGGTGATGCCGTACCTGAGAAGGAGTCGCGAGACGTCGTCCAGCATGCGGCGGCTCGTCGAGGAGTAGTAGACCCGGCCGCCACGGCCGGACTTGTCGACGCACACCGAGCCGTCCGTGGCCCAGAGGTGGCGCAGGAACAGGGTGATCTGCTCCTTGGGCAGGCCCATGACGGCCTGCGGAACGAACTTCTCGTGCGAACGCAGACCGAACAGCCCGAGATTGTCCAGCCACTCCGCGATCGGGTTCCGACGGCCTCGGGCGAGCCGGTAGGGCGCGGGCAGACGCAGGGTGGTCACCCTCGCCGCCGCGTACTCGTCACGGATCGCGGACACGCCGAAGTGCTTCGCGGCCTCCGCCACCGCGGCCAGGTTCGCCTCGTCCCGACTCGCGTACCGGATCGGCTGCCGCCGTACGAACGAGCCGTCGCCGAGCAGGTGTGCCAGCAGCACGACCTCCGCCTCGGCCCACGGTTTGACGGCCATCGGGGGCGGCACGTGCCGGGGCGTCGCAATCCTCGCACCGGCGGACAGCTCTCCCAGCGGCACCCATCCGCCGAACGTGAGGAAGGGATGGTTGGCGGTGGCGTCGATCTGCTTGCCCGACGCCAACGTCATGCGGAAGACCTCTCGGTTCCCGCTGGGGAAGACGTGGGTCATCGTGCGCGGCGTGTACCGAAGGCTCTCGTCCAACGCCCACACCGGGATGTCCTTGGCCCCCGAGGCGAGAAGCTCACCCAGCGTCACCTCCGAATTGTTGTCGGCACGGATGACCTTCGTCTGCGCCGTGAGACAGCCGGATTCGCGTAGGTCGGACAGCTGCGGTCGCTTGTCGGTGCGCTGCTCCGGGCCGCGGTTCAGCTGACTGACCGCGATCACCGGGCACTCGATCTCCTTGGCCAGCAGCTTGAGGCCACGGGACAGGTCCGCGACCTCCTGTTGGCGGCTCTCGGTGCGCTTGGGCGAGGTCATCAGCTGGAGGTAGTCGACCACGACCAGTTTGAGGTCGTGCCGCTGCTTGAGCCGCCGCGCCTTGGCCCGGATCTCCATGAGGTTCATGCTCGGCGTGTCGTCGACGAAGAGCGGCGCCTCGCTGATCTCACCCATGCAGCGGGCGAGCTTGGTCCAGTCGTCGTCGGAGAGCTGCCCGCTGCGCAGCACGTGCAGCGGGACGCGGGCCTCGGCCGAGAGCAGTCGCATGACGATCTCGACCTTGCTCATCTCCAGGGAGAAGATGGCCGACGCCTGGTTGGCCCGGATGGCCGCGTTCCGCGCGAAGTCCATGCTCGCGGTGGACTTGCCCAGACCCGGCCGGCCCGCGACGATGATCAACTGCCCGGCGTGCAGACCGTTGAGCAGGCGGTCCAGGTCGGTGAAGCCGGTGGGTACCCCGGTCATCACCCCGCCCTGGGCGCCCACCGCCTCGATCTCGTCCAGCGTCGGCTGGAGCATGTCGGCCAGGACGGCGAAGTCCTCGCTGACCCGCCGCTCGGTGACGTCGTAGACCGCCTGCTGGGCGAGGTCGACGATGTCGTCCACGTCGCGGCTGCCGCCGTTGCCCGTGCCGTACCCGAGCTGGACGATCTTGGTGCCGGCCTCGACGAGCCGGCGGAGGACGGCCCGCTCGCTCACGATCCGCGCGTAGTACGCGGCGTTGGCGGCGGTCGGCACGCTGGCGATCAGCGTGTGCAGGTAGGGCGCACCGCCGATGCGCGCGAGGTCGCCGGAGTCGGCCAGCGCCGCCGCGACCGTGATCGGGTCGGCGGGCTCACCTCGGCCGTAGATCTCCAGGATCGCGTCGAAGATGGTGGCGTGCACCGGCCGGTAGAAGTCGTTGCTCTTGAGGATCTCGACGACATCGGCGATGGCGTCCTTGGAGAGGAGCATGCCGCCCAGGACGCACTGTTCCGCCGCGACGTCCTGCGGGGGGGTGCGCTCGAACTGGCCGTCCCGCTGCGCGGGCGCGGGCGGCTGCCCGTCGACGCGCGGCTCCGCACGCATGTCGTCGGTGACCGACACGGTCTCCCCCTCCGCTGCGTCGGATCCTCGCTCCCGGGCAAACCGTCCGGGGGCGACACTCCTGCCGACCGGCCGGTCGATCGGGGGTCATCGCGCGGGCGGTCGGGGGCCAACCATACGGAACACGAGGTCAGCGACTCAACATTGCCAGTGGACGAGCCTCGGGACAACCTGTGGACGCCGGTGGGCGGGCATGTGCGCAGCGTGTGCACAGGCTGTGGACAAGCACTGGGGAATTCCTGGGCAACAACACTCTGAGCTGCGAAGATGCGATCCCCAGCCTGTGGAGGGGAAGTTTCCGGTCGGGCCGGGAGGGGTTCCGTCCCGTACCATCTCCAGCGGACGGCTACACCTGGACAGCGGATTGCGCCATCGGTTGAGAAGGGTCACGCTCCGGCCGTGAGTTACCGGGACTGGGGACGCGGGGAGGGCAGCCCGCGTGAGGGTCGCCCGATCGCCTCGTGGAACGCGCCCGCCACCCCGTCGTCGGTCGACGCGTCCCGCACCGACGAAGCTCGGCGCACACCACGCCGCCGCCGCGCACTGGAGTCCGGGCGGGAGGAGCAGGTCGACGCCTACCTGCCGCGCTGGGCGCTGGAGTCCGGGGTGCGCCGCGCCGACGGCGGGCGGCACGCCGCGCCGGACGACGACGAGGACCCGATCGGCTCCCGCGAGGGTCGGCGCGCCATCGGGACCGCCGGCAGTCGGCGCGCGGCCCCCGAGACCGGCCGACGCGCACTCCCGTCTTACGCCACGGCTCCCGAATCGGACCACACCGGCGAGTGGACGTTCGACCTCCCGCAGGAGCAGGGCTACGTCGGCAGCCGGCGTGCCGAGTCCGCTGAGGACGGTCCGACCACCGGCGCAATAGTGACGCGCCGCTCCCGGAGGGCGGCAGCCGAGCGTCCGCCGGTGATCTGGTCGGGCGGCGACGAGCCGGAGCCGACGGAGGAGCGGTCCGTCAGACCGGCGGCGGACCGGCCCACCCGGCGGGCCCGACGTGCGGCGGAGGGGTCCTGGTCGCGATCCGTCGAGCCGTGGGACCGGTCGACCCGCCGCACCGAGGAGGCGAAGCCGACCTACCAGCCGGCCGTCGACCCGTGGGACGCCTCGGGGGTGCACACCTGGCAGACCGGGGCCGACGTGGACCCGTGGGACGCCTCCGGTCTCCAGGCGCTTCATCCGGCGAGCCCGTCGGACCGGTGGGACGCCACCGGGCAGTGGGCACGAGCGGACAGCACCGGGCAGTGGGAGCAGCCGGACAGCACCGGCGAGTGGGCCCGGTTCGTCGACGCGGACGGGTGGGCCCGGCCGGAGTCGCCACCCGCTCGTCAGATGACCACCGAGGCGGAGGGTCGGGTGTGGTCCGGCCGGGGCGGGGAGTTCTGGTCGGGCACCCGGTTGGCGGGTGACGACCCGCGGTGGACCGACCCGCCCAGCTCGGCGCCGCGCTCGCCGACGGTGACGTACACGGCTCCACGGCCAAGGAGCGCCCCGGGCGCGTACGGGCCGAGTCGACGGCGGGCCGAGCCCTTCGGCGCGCCTCGCGGCAGGGGCGCCGCGCCCGCCCGTCGCCGGGTCGAGGCACCCGCCCCGGACACCTGGACGCGGCGCCTCGAGGACGACCTGCTCGACCCGAACCCGGGTGGTGCGTTCCGGTCCCTGCTCTACACCGCCGCGTGCTACCTCGCCCCGGCGGTTCTGATCTTCGCGTGGCTGCTCACCCTGGACGCGCAGGCTCCGGCGGGCTGCGTCACGGACATCACGGGCGGCGGCTGTGACTCCCCCCGGGCGCACGCGCTCGGTTCGCTCGTCGCCGGTGCACCCCGCTACGGGCTGGCTATGGTCAGCAGCCTGGTGGTCGCGGCGCTGCTCTCCCGGGTCGGTACGACGTGGCGCGCCACGACCATCGCGCTCGCCTCGGCGGTGGTGGGCGGAGGTCTCTCCACGGTGATGATCAGCGCGGTGACGGGGCAACCGATCGGCTGACCGAACGACCAGGGCCCGCACCGATCGCTCGGTGCGGGCCCTGGTGTGGCGCTTGTCGGATCAGCCGGCGACGACGTTCAGGTTGAACGAGGCCGTCACCTCGGGGTGCAGCTTGATGCGCACCGGGTAGGCGCCGGTCGACTTGATGTGACCGGGCAGCTCGAGCCGACGGCGGTCGAGGGTCGGGCCCCCGGCGGCCTTGACGGCGTCGACGATCTCGGCCGGGGTGACCGAGCCGAAGAGCCGGCCACCGTCGCCGGCGCGGGCCTTGAGGCTCACCTTCAGGCCCTCGAGCTGGCCCTTCACCTCGTTGGCGTGGCCGAGGTCGCGGATCTCCCGGGCCGAGCGGGCCCGCTTGATCAGGGTGACCTGCTTCTCCGCACCCTTGGTCCAGGCGATCGCGAAGCCCTGCGGCAGCAGGTAGTTACGGCCGTAGCCGTCCTTCACCTCGACGATGTCGCCCGGGGCACCGAGGCCGGAAACCTCCTGGGTCAGGATGATCTTCATATCGGCGCCTCCTCTCAGCGGGTGGTGGCCGTGTACGGCAGGAGCGCCATCTCACGGGCGTTCTTGACCGCACGGGCGATCTGCCGCTGCTGCTGCGAGGTCACGCCGGTCACCCGCCGAGCGCGGATCTTGCCGCGGTCGGAGATGAACTTGCGCAGCAGTGCGGTGTCCTTGTAGTCGATGTAGGTGATCCCGTCCTTGTCGAGCGGGTTCACCTTCTTCTTCGGCTTGCGAAGTGCCGCAGCCTTGGCCATTGCTCTTGCTCCTGGTTTGCGATCACGGGCGCTGGGCGCCATTAGAACGGTGGCTCCTCGTCGAAGTTTCCGCCGCCCGAACCGGAACGCGAGGGGGCGGGCGCGGCCGAGGCCCAGGGGTCGTCGAAGTTGCCTCCGCCGCCCTGGCCACCACCGCCGCCGAAGCCGCCGCCACCGCCGCCGGAGCGGGCCATCTTCTGCACCTTCGCGGTGGCGTAGCGCAGCGACGGGCCGATCTCGTCGACCTCGAGCTCGATGACGGTGCGCTTCTCGCCCTCACGGGTCTCGTAGGTCCGCTGCCGCAGCCGGCCCGACACGATCACCCGGGTGCCCCGCTGGAGCGACTCGGCGACGTGCTCGGCGGCCTGGCGCCAGACGGTGCACGAGAGGAACAGCGGCTCGCCGTCCTTCCACTCGCCGGACGCCCGGTCCATGAACCGGGGCGTCGAGGCGACGCGGAACTTGGCGACCGCCGCCCCCGAGGGGGTGAACCGCAACTCGGGGTCATCGGTCAGATTGCCGATGACCGTGATGGTGGTGTCTCCTGCCATGACCATCTCCTCGCGCACTCATCGATCCGCCATACAGGCTCCCAGAGCCGTACGACAGCGTCGATGAGGTTGATCCGGGCGAGCCGGGGTGGATGCGCTCAGCGCATTTCCGGCCGGATGACCTTGGTGCGCAGCACGGACTCGTTGAGCCGCAGCTGACGGTCCAGCTCGGCCACCGCCGCAGGCGTCGCCTGCAGGTCGATGACGGCGTAGATGCCCTCGGCCTTCTTGTTGATCTCGTACGCGAGGCGCCGGCGGCCCCACACGTCGGTCTTCTCCACCGAGCCACCCGCGGTCCGGATCACGTTCAGGTACGTGTCGAGCGACGGGGCGACGGTGCGCTCCTCGAGGCTGGGGTCGAGGATCACCATGATCTCGTAATGACGCAAGACGTGCTCACCTCCTGTGGGCTAAGCGGCCACGGTCCTTCCGTGGCAGGAGGTCGTGCGTCGTGGACCGCGCCGGGATCCGGGGGGACCCGGCCGGGCGCGGACAACCGGACCAGGATACCCGGTCCGGACGATCATGCCGGGGGTGGCCGCGCCCGCGCGTAAGGAGCTACCAGCGCAACGGTCGCCGACGACGTCGGTGAGTGGACGAGAGCGACCACGACGGGGGCCCGCACCGACCATCGGCCGGCAGCGGGCCCCCGTCAACGAGGCCGCGGGGCGTCCCGTCCGCATTCCTTGGGTGGGACCTGGGGAGGAACGACCACACCGATGAGGTTGGACCGGGGACGCCCCGCGGAGCTTTATCGTGTTGTTACCTGACGATACAACGGCTCTCGTCACTTGTAGGTGGAAATGGCGCAAATTTCCGGGAATCCTGTGGCGCCTTCCCTCTCTTGTCCGGGGCAGGCCCCCGCCGCGCCGGGCCGCGCGACGAGGGAGCCCTCGCATCGGGGAGGGAACGACCACGGGCTCCTCGCCAGCGGGGCTCCGCACGGCGACGTTGCCGGCCAGCCCAGCAGCGGGAACACGCGCCTTCCCTCCCACCTCATCAACGACCGCCGGTCTGCCGGGTGACGTACCGACTCGCATCTGCCGTCGTTCCGCGCGTCGGTGACGCGACGTAGGCTCGCCTGCATGCGTATCGGAGCCCACGTCGATTCGACCGACCCGGTGGCGGAGGCGACCGCCCGAGAAGCCGACGTCGTGCAGTTCTTCCTCGCCGACCCCCAGGGGTGGAAGGCTCCCAAGCCTCGGGAGGACGCGGAGCGGCTGCGCGGCGCGGAGGTCGACGTCTATGTGCACGCGCCGTACGTCATCAACGTCGCGACCCTCAACAACCGGATCCGGATCCCGAGCCGCAAGCTCCTGGTCGCCCACGCGACCGCGGCCGCCGCCGTGGGTGCGAAGGGGCTGATCGTCCACGGGGGACACGTCAACGCCGGTGACGACCTGGCCGTCGGCTTCGACAACTGGCGCAAGACGTTCGCGTACGCCGCCGAGTCCGGTGGCTTCCGGGTGCCGGTGCTGATCGAGAACACGGCCGGCGGCGACAACGCGTGCGCGCGGCGGTTGGACGCGCTCGCCCGGCTCTGGGACGCCGTCGGCGACTACGAGGTGGGCTTCTGCCTCGACACCTGCCACGCCCACGCGGGTGGCGAGGAGCTCCTCGGGCTGGTCGACCGGGTCAAGGCGATCACCGGACGCATCGACCTCGTGCACGCCAACGACTCCAAGGGAGCGTTCGGCTCCGGCCAGGACCGGCACGACAACCTCGGCGGCGGCACCATCGACCCGGAGCTGCTGGTGTCGGTGATCCGCGCGGCGGACGCGCCCGTGGTCGTCGAGACCCCCGGCGGCGTGCCGGGTCAGGCCGCCGACATCGCCTTCCTTCGCGAGCAGCTCGGAACGGAGCGCCCGGCGGCATGACGACCGGACAGTCGGAGACCGGGGGCGCGCCCGCGCCGGCCGGCGACAGCCAGCGACTCCCGAGCGGTGCCGCACCGCGGCGGACGGACGGCGTTCAGGGCGGAACGGGTGCCACGGCCGCCGACCGGCCGAACGGCGACCCGGGCCGGCCCGCCGGCGGGGGAGCACCCCGCGCCGTCGAGGGCGCGCGGGCCGGCGACGACAAGCCCGGCCCGACCGGTGCGAGCGGCCTGACGGGTGGGATCGACGCGGCCCCGGAGGCCGAGGCGAAGGCCGACGCCAGGAGCGACACCGAGGGCAGGACCGCGGCGGGCACGGCCCCCGAGAAGAAGGCCGACGAGACGAAGGCCGACGAGACGAAGGCCGACGAGAAGGAGACCAACGAGAAGGAGCCCGGCGGGACGAAGGCCGACGAGACGAAGACCGGCGGGACGAAGACCGACGGGACCAAGACCGACGGGACCAAGGCCGACGGGAAAAGGGCCGACGGCAAGGAGGGCGACGCCGGGAAGCCGGGTGAGGAGACCACGGCCGACCCCTGGGCCGCCTTCGGCCCGGCCCCCGAGACGGTACCGAGCCGCCCCCGCCGGGTGGCCCGAGCGGTCGGCCGAGCGCTGATCCACGAATGGACCCTGGCGACGCTCGGCGCCCTCGCCCTCGCCGTGCTGATGACCTGGCCGACGCTGCGCTATCCGCGCTACACCCTGCCGCAGGACACCTGGGACCCGAGCCTCCAGGCCTGGCAGATGGCGTGGTCGGGCCACATCCTGCTGGCGAACCCGGCGCAGCTGTGGCAGTCGAACGCGTTCTTCCCGGAGTTGTGGAGCTTCGCCTTCTCCGACACCCTGCTCGGCTACGCGCCGGCGGGCATGATCGGCACCGGGCCCGAGGCGGCCGTCCTCCGCTACAACATCATGTTCGTGCTGGCGCACGGGATCGCCACGCTCGGGGCTTACGCGCTCGCCCGGCAGTTGGGCTCGGGCCGGATGGGAGCGGCGGTCGCCGGGGTCGGCTACGCGTACGCCCCCTGGCTGCTGGCCCAGGCCGGGCACCTGCACGTGCTCTCCAACGGTGGCATCCCCCTGGCCCTGGCCATGCTGGCCCGGGGCCACGGCTGGTCGCTGCGGCACGGCTACCGGCCCGAGCGCCGCCACGACGGCTGGGTGTACGCGGGCTGGCTGGTGGCGGCCTGGCAGCTGAGCCTCGGGTTCGGCATCGGCCTGCCGTTCGCCTACTTCCTCGGAGCCACGGTGGTCGTCTCCGCGGTCACCTGGTACGTCGGGGCGTGGTTCCGCGGCGCGCGCCGGCCGTTCGGGCGGCGGCTGGTCGTCGCCAACATGGTCGGTGCGGGGTTCTTCGCCGGGGTGGGCCTGTTGATGGCGATCCCCTACTTCGAAGTGACCCGCCTGCACCCCTACGCCGAGCGGTCGATCGGCGACATCTCCCGCTTCTCACCGCCCGCCTCCGGTTTCGTCACCGCCCCGGCGGAGTCGCGGATCTGGGGGGACCTGCACGAGGGTGCCCGAGCCGCCCTGCCATGGCATCCCGAGATGACGTTGCTGCCCGGCTTCGTGCTCTACGCGCTGGCCGCCGGCGGGCTCTTCTTCTCCGTCTGGAAGCTGCGGCACCGGATGCTGCTCCTCCTCGGGGTGGCGGGCACGATGGTGCTCGCCATGGGCACGCGCTTCTTCGGTGGCACCTTCACCTACATTCCGCTGTTCGAGCACCTACCCGGCTGGAACGGCCTGCGCACGCCGGGCCGGCTGATGCTGTGGACCACCCTGCTGCTCTGCCTGCTGGCGGCCGGCGCGGTCACCGCGCTCACCGACCGGGTACGTGACCTCGCCGCAGAGCGGATCCCGTCCTGGCCGGGCCCCTGGCTGCGGCTGGCCACCCTGCTGCCGTTGCTCCTCGTCACACTCGAAGGGCTCAACACCACGCCGCATCCGCTGGCGCCGACCCAGCCGGCCGCCCTGCGCCTGGTCGACGGGCCGATGCTGGTCCTGCCCAGCAACCAGAGCATCGACCAGCACGTCATGCTCTGGTCCACCACCCACTTCCAGGACGTGGTGAACGGGGGCAGTGGCTTCACACCCCGGCAGCTGGACGACGTCCGCCGGGTGACGCAGTCGTTCCCCGACCAGACCAGCGTCGACTACCTGCGCACGCTGGGCGTACGCAACGTGGTGCTGCTGCGTGACCAGATCGCCGGCACGCCGTGGGAGCTGTCGGTCGACACGCCGGTGGACTCCCTCGGCATCACCCGGGAGGAGTTGGGCGGCGCGGTGGTCTACCGGCTCTGGCCCGGCGAGCAGAACGTGGCGCCCCAGCCCCAGCCGACCCCGTCATTCCCCACGAACCAGCCGGGGTTGCCGAGCGGGTTGCCGTCGGGCCTGCCGAGCGGGTTGCCGTCGGGCCTGCCATCCGGGCTGCCGTCCGGGCTCCCGACCGGCCTGCCGACTCCGCCGATCCAGGCGGGGCAGTGACCGTCGACCCCATCGGCGGGTGGAACGATCGGATGACCGGCGGTGGGGTTCAGCCGCCAACCGGTAGCGGCTCGGCGGGCAGCTCCCGGCGCCGCCGCCACCGGTCCAGCCACGGCGCGTCCCGGGCGCCGTCGAGCACGCCGCCGTCCGGGTCGTCCGCGTAGGTGGCCCGGACCGGGTCGCGCTCGGGGTGCAGCACGTCGCGCACGATCAGCCCGCAGAGCACCACCACGGTGACCAGCCGCAGGGTGGCGGCGAGCACGAACACGCCCTCGGGGAAGACCGGCCGGCCGGTGGAGGCGCCGAGCAGCTCGCCGTAGAAGGCGGCGAAATAGCAGACCTCGGCCGCCTGCCAGGCGAGGAAGGCTCCCCAGCGCGGACGGGCCAGCACGGCCAGCGGGAGGAGCCAGAGCACGAACTGCTGGGACCACACCTTGCTGAAGATCAGGAAGGCGGCGACCACCAGGAACGCGAGCTGCGCCAGCCGCGGCCGGCGCGGCGCCAGCAGGGCCAGCGCGGCCACGCCGACGCAGGCCAGGCCGAAGAGGGCGTACGAGAGCATGTTGAGCGTCGGGATGTTGGCGTTCAGCCACTCGAACGGGCCCGTCTGACCCGGGCTGCCCACCTTGCCGTCCAGGTAGCGGCCGATGTACCAGAGGGTCCCCCAGTCGATCGGGCGGCTGGAGTTGAGCTCGAAGAAACGGTCCCAGTTCTCCCGGTACGGCACCGCGGCCGGCAGGTTCACCACGATCACCGCCAGCACGGCCGCGGCCACCGCGCTGAGCGCGGCGGGCAGCCGTTTCGCGCGCAGGGCGAGCACCAGCACCGGGCCGAGCAGGAAGAGCGGCCAGAGCTTGGCGGCGCCCGCGAGCCCGAGCAGCGCGCCGGCGAGCACCGGCCGCCGCTTCGCCCAGGCCAGCAGGCCGAACGCGGCCAGCCCGATCGCCAGCAGGTCCCAGTTCACCGTCGCGGTGAGCACGAGGGCCGGCGACAGCGCGAACAGCGCGGCGTCCCACGGTCGTCGACGGCGCAGCGCGAGGATCACCGCCACGGTGGCCACCGCGAGGGCCCCGAGCACCAGGGCGTTGAGGTTGTAGAACCACTGGCCCTGGTTGATGCCGGGGTCGTTGTCGCCGAGCGCGTGCACCGGCAGGCCGAGCGCACCCATGAAGTACCCGGTCAGCACCGGGTACTCGACCGGGTGGTCGCGGTAGGGCACCTTGCCCTCGTTGAGCCCCTCGTTGTAGTAGAGGGCGAGCACGTCGGTGTAGCAGAACCTCGTGTACTGCTCGTTGTCCTGCCAGGCGCCGTCCTGGCAGGGGGACTTCTGCACCCAGTGCAGCGCCAGCGTGAGGCAGACGAGGGCCAGCACGATCCGTGCGGCGGTCCAGAAGCGCCGCTCCCGGCCGGTCGGACGGTCCAGGGCCACGGCGTGGTCGCCCAGCGGACCGCCGATCAGCCCCGAGGCGCCGCGGACGAAGCCGTCGGAGCGGGACGGATGGTCGCCGGGGCCGGTGTCGCCGGTGCCGGGCGTCGACTGTGTGCTCATGGGAAGGAATCCTGCCGTACGTGCCGGGCCCGCGTCCCGTCCCGGCGCCGAGATGTCGGACGCGAAACGCCGCCGGCGGCCGGACGGATGGTCCGGCCGCCGGCGGCGTCGAGGGTTGCGTCAGTCCCGGTAGTACGTGGGTGATGTGCTGGGTAGCAGCCCACCACCGCCGCCCCCGCCTCCGTTGGGGAAGCCGGGCAGATTCGGTTGGTTGGGGTTGCCCCCGCCGTTGTTGCCCCCGCCGTCGTTCCCACCGCCGTCGTTGTTGCCACCACCGTCGCGGGGGCAGAACGGGTTCATCGGGTTGGGGCAGCCCGGAATGGTCGGCTGCTGGTTCGGCGGCGGCGCCGGCTCGACGCCGTTACCGGCCTTGTCGTCGCCCATGCCGGTAACGCTCGGCAGGGTCTCCTTGTCCTTGCCCTTGAGCGCGGCGTTCATGAACTTCTCCCAGATCGGGCCGGGGAGAGTGGAACCGCCGATGTCCTTGCCGCCCTTGAGGCGGATCTCCGGCTTCTTCGGGTCGCGGCTGCCGACCCAGACTGCGGTGGCGAGCTGCGGGGTGTAGCCCACCATCCAGGCGTGCGCGTTGTCGTCCTTGTCGTACTCCCAGGTACCGGTCTTACCAGCGGCCTGGCGACCCCCGTCGAGCGAGAGGCTGTTGGCCCCCGGGATCTGCTTGAGTACGGCGGTCACCTCCTTGGCGACCTCAGCCGGGATCCGTTGCTGCGGCTTGATCTGCTCGCCGGCGCCCGCGACCTTGACCCACCTGCCGGTGTTCTGGTCCTGCTTCTCGATCTTGCGGATGAAGTGGGCCTTGATGTACTTGCCGTCATTGGCCAGCGTGGCCAGGCCGTTCGCGTGGTCCAGAACCGTGATCGGGTACTGGCCGTAACCGATGACGTGGTAGAAGGGCGACGGCGCGACGTCCTCACCCTTGACCTTGGTCAGGTCGATCGGCTTCGGCGGGTTGTCCGACGTGGTCCACATCGTGGTGATCCCGGCCGCCTTGGCCAGGTCGACGACCTTGTCCGGGCCGATCTCCTTCGTGACGTGGTAGAAGGGCACGTTGTACGACTGGATGGTCGCCTGCTCCAGGGTGCACCACTTGCCGCAGACACCGGAGCCGCGGCCCGCGTTCTGCACCTCGTTGGCGAAGCCCTCCGGCTTGAACGGCGTCGCGTCCCAGTGCGACTTCACCGAGATGCCGGCCTCGATGGCCGCGGCGAGCGTGTAGACCTTCATGGACGAGCCCGGCGGGTGGCCACCGGTGAGGTTGCCGTTCTGGTCGGTGTTCTTGCCGGCGTAGTCGAAGTCGGCGCCGCTGTCGCCGCCGTAGTAGGCCAGCACGCGGCCGGTCGCCGGCTCCACCGCCACGACGGCGGCCATCAGGTTCTTGGGCTGGTCGTACAGCTCCGAGCCCTTCTTGGACTGCATGGCCACCTCCTCGGCGGCCGCCTGGAGCTTGGGGTCGATGGTGGTCTGGATCTTGTAACCACCGTCGCGCAGCTCGTCGACGCAGCTCGGCTTGTCGGCCGCGCCGGAGTTCGAGCAGATGCCCATCTGCTCCATCTCCTCGCGGACGTAGTTGACCACGTTGCCCCGCGGCGTGTTCACGCCGAACCCGGCGCCGTCCGGCTTCGGCGGCAGGACCTTCGGGTACTCGGTCGGGTGCTGCGGCCGGTTCGGCGCGTCCAGCCAGCCCTTCTCGATCATGCCCTGGATGACGTAGTCCCAGCGGCTCTTCGCGTCGGTCGGGTTGACCGCCGGGTCGTAGCCCCGGTGCGTCTGGCTCGCGACCGGCTGCTTGATGAGCGCGGCGAGCACCGCGCCCTGCGCCACGGTGAGCTTGGCGGCGTCGACACCGAAGTAGGTCTGCGCCGCCGCCTGGATGCCGTACGCCCCGCGCCCGAAGTAGATGACGTTGAGGTAGTGCTCCATGATCTGGTCCTTGCTGAACTGGTCGTTCAGCTTGGAGGCGAAGATCGCTTCCTTGACCTTCCGGGCGTAGGTGTCGTCCTTCAGGTTCTCGTACGCGTTCCGGGCGTACTGCTGGGTGATCGTCGACGCGCCCTGCTTGTCGCCGCCCGTGAGGTTGTTCCAGGCGGCCCGGACGATGCCCTTGTAGTCGACGCCGGAGTGCTCGTAGAAGTTGCGGTCCTCGGCGGAGGCGACCGCGTCCCGGACGTGCTGCGGGATCTGGTCGATCTTGACCAGCTGCCGGTTCTGGTCGCCCAGCTTGGCCAGCGTGGTCTTGTTGTCGGCGGCGTAGACGGTCGTCGAGAGCGGCATGGGCACCTGCTGCGGCAGCACCACGCTGGTCGAGTAGTAGGTGAAGCCGACGACGCCGATGCCCGCGAGCATGATGAACACCGCGAAGCCGGCGATGATCATGTTCATCCGCTTGCGCTTCTTCGCCCGGGCCACGGCGTCCGGGTCGCCCGCGCCGCGGGCAGCGCGCCGCGGCCCGGTCGGGCCACCGGGCCCGCCAGGCCCACCGGCACCGGGGGACACGCTGGCGCGGGCCACCGTGGCACGCCCACCCACCGACGCCGAGCCGACGCTCGCCCGTCCGGCGGAGGCCGCGCCGACGGAGGCGGCGCCGACGGAGGCCCTGCCGGCCGGCCCGGCCGGCGAGACCGGCACCGAGGCGCGGCCGGTGCCACCGGGCGCCGGGGAGACCGGAACCGAGGCCCGACCGGGCCGGCCGGCGGAGGCCGACCCCACCGACGCGGAACCGACGGAGGCCGCTCCTGCGGCCCCGCCCCTCGAGGGGACCGTCGCCCGACCGCCCGAGCCGGCGGCACGCGGCGCCACCGACGCGCGTCCGGCGGACGCCGAGCCGTCCTGGGCGGACCAGCCACCACCGCGCGCGTCACCCGCGGGCCGGCGGTACGCGTCGTCCGCCCCCCGTCCGGAGTCGCCGCTCGGATTCGGGATCTGGGCCCGCCCACGCGAACTGGGATCGCCGTACGAGTTCATTCCTCACACCCTGCCGGTCGCGGTGGGGCACTGCCGCGCCACCACCGGGTTGCCGTGAGCTGATTCACGCCCGAACGTGGCATGTCGACGCCACGCGCGGACTGTCGTTTCCCGATCAATCGGGCCTATCAGACCAATCACCCGCCGTCCGTGCTGGCCGTCCTGCGCGACGCCGAAGCCGGAGGATCGGGTGGGACTCACCGTTGGGCCTCTCGCCTTCGCCGTACCGAGCCGGATTCCTCGCCACCCATCACGTCGGGCTCCGACCCGCCCTCGGCCAGGCCGTCCCGGCCGAGCAGGTACTGCTCGACGAGATGGTTCCAGTCACAGCCGAGGCACACCTCCACCACGAAGACCTGGAACTCACGTAGCGTCATCGCCAGCACGGGCAACTCCGCCAGTGTGCGCGCCTGACCGGCGGACTGCTTGAGTTCGTCGCCGTAAATGTAGTGGACGTGGATGAGGTTCTCGCTCCGGCAGATCGGGCAGCGCTCGTCGGTCGGCTCACCATGGAACCGAGCCGCGTTTTTCAGGTACGGCGAGGCGTCGCAGACGTCGTAGGTGCCCACCCGTCCAGCCAGGAGCTCGCGCAGCACCGCTCGCTTCCGGAGCGAGTAGTCGACGACCTGGCGCTGCGTACGCATGCGGAAGAGGGTACGCGCTCCGGCCGAGCGAGGCGACCAGGGTTACTTTCTGTAGTTGAAGAACCCCGGAACTGGGATTTGCCCTGATCGGGGCGAGCGACTAACGTGCGATGTATCGGTCCGATACATCGCGGCGGTTACCGCTCCGCGCAGAGGGTAAGAGAGGATGGCCCGTGCTCGAGCTCGCCATCCTCGGCCTGCTGCAGGAGTCTCCGATGCACGGCTACGAGCTGCGCAAGGAGCTGACTGCCAAGCTCGGCGCCATCCGAGCGGCGATCAGCTACGGCTCGCTCTACCCGACCCTGCGCCGGCTGCAGGCGGCGGGCTGGATCACCGAAGCTGCTGAGACACCCGCCACCGCCGAGGAGGTTCCCGCGCTGACCAGCCGACGAGGTCGGGTGGTCTACAAAATCACCGCGGAGGGCAAGGAACGCTTCGCCCAACTCATCGCACAGGCGGGGCCCGAGACGTACGACGACACGGGCTTCGGTGTGCACTTCGCGTTCTTCGCCCGGACCGACCAGGCGACCCGACTGCGCATTCTGGAGGGTCGCCGCCGCAAGATCGAGGAGCGTCGCGAAGGGCTACGCGACGTGCTGGCCCGGGCGGCCGAGCGCCTCGACGCTTACACCCTGGAACTGCAGCGCCACGGACTGGAAGCCTGTGAGCGCGAGGTCCGCTGGCTGGAGGAGCTCATCGCCAACGAGCGCTCCGGCCGAGCCCCGACGGTCCCGCACACCGGGACAGCCGGCGGCCGACGAGAAGAGATCAGCCCGCCCCCGCCTGGAGAGTCCAGGAAAGAGCGGCCGTGATGAAGAAGAAGGAGGCAGACGCTATGGGCTCCGTCCGCGTCGCCATCGTCGGTGTGGGTAACTGCGCCTCGTCCCTCGTGCAGGGCGTCGAGTACTACCGGAACGCCGACCCGAACGATCGCGTCCCGGGTCTCATGCACGTCACCTTCGGCGACTACCACGTCTCGGACGTGCAGTTCGTCGCGGCGTTCGACGTGGACGCCAAGAAGGTGGGCATGGACCTCGCCGAGGCGATCGTCGCCAGCGAGAACAACACCATCAAGCTGTGCGACGTGCCGCCGACCGGCGTCACCGTGCAGCGCGGCCCGACCTTCGACGGCCTGGGCCAGTACTACCGGGAGATCATCGAGGAGTCGGACGTCGCGCCGGTCGACGTCGCCCAGGCCCTGCGCGACGCGCAGGTCGACGTGGTCGTCTCCTACCTGCCGGTGGGCTCCGAGGAGGCCGACAAGTTCTACGCGCAGGCCGCGATCGACGCCGGCTGCGCGTTCGTGAACGCCCTGCCGGTGTTCATCGCCTCCGACCCGGTGTGGGCGAAGAAGTTCACCGACGCGGGCCTGCCGATCGTCGGCGACGACATCAAGAGCCAGGTCGGCGCCACCATCGTGCACCGCGCGCTGGCGAAGCTCTTCGAGGACCGCGGTGTCGAGCTGCTGCGCACGTACCAGCTCAACTTCGGCGGCAACATGGACTTCATGAACATGCTCGAGCGCAACCGCCTGGTCTCCAAGAAGATCTCGAAGACCCAGTCGGTGACCTCGCAGATCCCGCACGAGATGCAGAAGAGCGACGTGCACATCGGGCCGTCCGACCACGTGCCGTGGCTGGACGACCGCAAGTGGGCCTACATCCGCCTCGAGGGCCGCTCCTTCGGCGACACCCCGCTGAACGCCGAGCTCAAGCTCGAGGTGTGGGACTCCCCGAACTCGGCCGGCGTCATCATCGACGCGGTCCGGGCCGCGAAGATCGCGCTGGACCGGAAGATCGGCGGCCCGATCCTGTCGGCCTCGTCGTACTTCATGAAGTCCCCGCCGGTGCAGTACGCCGACCACGACGCGCACGCCGCGGTGGAGGCGTTCATCGCCGGTGAGGTCGAGCGCTGACGCGCTGACGACGGCAACGTCCGAGGGCCGGGTCCACACGGACCCGGCCCTCGGCACGTCTTCCACACATCAGGACCAGGCCCGTTGCAGGGCGACCCGCGCCTCCAACTCCAGCAGGCGCACCTTGCGGTCGAGCCCGCCACCGAAGCCGACCAGCTTGCCGCCGGCACCCACGATGCGGTGACACGGCACGATCACCGGGATCGGGTTGCGGTTGCAGGCCACCCCGACGGCCCGTGCGGCGCCCGGATCGCCCACGAGGCGGGCCACGTCGCCGTAGGTCAGCGTCTCCCCGTAGGGGATGCGGGTCATCTCCCGCCACACCGCCCGCTCGAACTCGGAGCCGCGCGGGACCGTCAGCGGCACGGTGAAGTCGGTGAGCTCGCCGGCGAAGTAGGCGTGCAGCTCGGCGACGACCTGGCCGGTCACCGCGTCGTCGGGCTCGTCGAGCGCGCCCGCGACCCGGCCGAAGTGCGCCCCGCACACGCTCGTGCCGTCGGTGGCCACGGAGAACTCCCCGATCGGCGAGCCGGTTATCGTCGTCCAGCGCATCACCCCATTGTCCGCGCCGGAGCGACACTTCCGCGCCGGGGAGAGCCCGCGGGCCGCGCTCAGAGCAGGTTGACGCCGAGCAGCAGGGCACCGGCGATCAGGCAGGCACCGCCGGCCACGGTCAACCAGATCAGCTTGTTGGGGCGGGTGTCGCTCGGGCGTACCACCGAGAGGAAGAAGCCCAGCGGCATCAGCACGGGCGCCGCCACCAGCAACGACCGGATCAGCGTGCGGGTGCCGTCGGAGGCGTCGGCCTGGTCGACGTACGGCAGCGCGGCGAGCGTGAAGAGCACCAGCACACCGGCGTGGGCGTGCCCCGCCGTCCACAGCCCACGGCGCACGGGGTTGTCGAGGTAGCCGGCCCTGCGGCCGGCGAGGTGCGTGAGCAGGGTCAGACCGCCGTAACCGACGGCGACCACGGTGATCAGCAGGATGCCGGCGGTGGTCAGGGTTGCCGAGGACATGGGACACCTCCGTCTTGTCACCGTCAAGATTGCCGCCCGGACGACATCTTGTCAATGACAAGATTGAGGATCGGAGCAAGACTCCGCCGCCGGCCGGCGTCTAGGTATCGGAGGTGCACGGGGTGGCGCACGGAACCGACGACGAATTCACCGCTTTCGTCAACGAACGGGGGGACGTCCTGCTGCGGATCGCGTACGCCCTCGCGGGCAACCAGCACGGCGCGGAGGACCTGCTGCAGAACGCGCTCGCCAAGGCGTACGCCCGCTGGCCGCGGATCCGCGGCGACGCCGAGCCGTACGTGCGCAAGATCCTGTACCACGACCAGGTCTCCGGATGGCGACGCCGCTCCCGCCGTCCGGAGGTGCCCGTCGCGGTGCTGCCCGAACCCGCGACGGACTCCGGCGGCGACGAGACGGACCTGCGGCTGCTGCTGCGCGACGCGCTGCTCGCCCTGCCACCCCGGCAGCGCGCCGTGCTGACGCTGCGCTACCTGGAGGACCTGAGCGTCGAGCAGACCGCCGCCGTGCTCGGCTGCCGGGCCGGCACCGTGGCGAGCCAGGCCTCCCGGGCCCTGGCCAAGCTGCGCCGGCTCGTACCCGCTCTCGACGGCGTCGTTCCGGAGGTGAATCGATGAGCAGCCAGGCGGAGCAGGCGATGCGAGAGGCCGTACGGCGCCTGGCGGACGAGGCACGCATCCCGCCGCGACTCGCCGCCGAGGCCCTGCGCCGGGGACGCCGGCTGCGCCGCCGGCGGCGGGCCGCCGCCTCGGTCGGCGCGATCGCCGCCGTCGCCGCGCTGGCCGTGCCGTACCTCTGGCTCCGGCCCGGTCCCCCCACCGAACCGAACCGCCTCTGGGATGCCGCCGCACCGTCGGCCGCCACGACCGCCACACCCGAGACGGTTCCCTCCGTTCCCCCCTCCCCCTCCGTGGGGGCGACACCGGGCCGAGGCTGGACCGACCGGGTCCTCACCCTCCCCGGCGGCTGGGTGCTGACCGGCGCCACCGGGACCGGCGGCCCCGTGGCCGCCGGCTACGCGCTCGACCGGGACCGCGGCCGCTACCTCCTGGTCAAGCGATACCACGAGGTCTGGACGCCGCCCGCCGGGCACGTGGCCGCCGTCGTCGACGACGAGAGACCGGGCGAGATCGGCCTGCTCGACCTGCGCACCGAGAAGGTCCGCTGGGTGCGGACCGGCCCCCACATCATGCAGCCGCAGTGGTCACCGGACGGTGGCCGGCTGGCGCTGACGATCGTGGACAAGGCGAGCGGCGCCTTCTCGCTCGGTGTGCTCACCAGCGGCGGCGACTACCGCACCTATCTGGTGGACACGTCCCGGTACTCCTGCACCGACATGTGCTTCTTCACCTGGACCCGGGACGGCCGCGACGTGGTGCTGCAACAGACCGACCCGGAGGCGCCCCGCTCCGAGTCGCGGCCGCACATCCGCCGTGGTGTCCAGCTCTTCTCCCCGGACGACGGCAGCCCCGGCGCGTTGATCCCGGTGCCCGGGGATCCGGCCGGCCCGTGGTCGTGGTCGCCGGACGGCCGGCTGGTCGTCATCAAGGGCCCCGACGGCCCGCTGATCGCCGAGGTCGCCACCGGCCGGATCGTCGGCCCCGCGAAGGGTGCGGACGACGTGTGGGTCGACGACGGACGGCTGCTGCACCGCAGCCGCGGCGCCAACGCCTTCCTGCTGCTCGACCGCGAGGGGCGGGAACTGGCCCGGCAACCCCTGCCGTCCGCGCTGGAGAACCTGACGCTGGCGGTCGCGCCGGCCTGACGCGTTGCGGGACGTCGATACCGTGCCGGTCGTGGCCACGGGGACGTTCATCTTTCTGATCATCGGCGGGGCGGGCGTCGCGGTGCTGGCGCTCGCCCTGCTCGGCACGGAACTGCTGCACCTCGGCGGCGCCGACGTCGACGGGCCGGTGTCGTTGGAGACGGTGGCCGGCTTCGCCGGCGCGTTCGGCTTCGGCGGCGCGATCGTCAACGAACTGGTCGGCGGGCGCACCCCCGGCGCGGTCGCCGGGGCGGCGGCCGGTGGGGCGCTCGCCGCCCTGCCCTTCGCCTGGCTCGCCTCCCGGCTCGGTCGGGCCGCCCGCACCATGCGTACCGACCCCACCCCGACCCGGGGCGACCTGGTCGGCGCGACGGGTCTCGTGGTCACCCCGGTGCCCGCGAACGGCTACGGCGAGGTCCGGATCCGCGTGGCCGGCCAGCCGGTCAAGCTCAACGCCCGCGCCGACCGACCCATCCCGGTCGGCGCGCAGATATTCGTCGTCGAGGCGCTCAGCGAGACCAGCGTGCACGTCGAGACGTACTGAATTCGACCCCTCATCAGACAGGACAGTCGTATGCCCCTGTTGATCGCCATCGGAGGCGCCGTCCTCCTCGTCCTCGTTCTCGTTCTCTTCGTGCTCTCCCGGATCAAGGTCGCCGGCCCCAACGAGGCGTTCATCGTGACCGGCCGCAAGGGCCGGACCACCCAGACCGCCGACGGCGGCCGGTCGACCGACATGTCCGGGCAGAAGGTGGTGCTCGGGGCCTCGGTCTTCGTCCTACCCGTCGTGCAGAAGCTCCAGTCCCTCGACCTGTCCAGCCGGCGGATCGACGTCGGCATCAAGGGCGCGGTGAGCAAGCAGGGCATCCGTACGGAGTTGCACGGGGTCGCCATCGTCAAGGTGGGCGGCACCGAGGACGCCATCCGGGCCGCCGCCCAGCGCTTCCTGCACCAGCAGGACGAGATCGAGGACTTCACCCGCGAGGTGCTCGCCGGCGCGCTGCGCTCGATCGTCGGCCGGCTCACGGTCGAGGAGGTCATCCGGGACCGGGCGGCGTTCGCCAGCGCGGTGGCCGAGGAGGCCGAGCACTCGATGACCAACCAGGGCCTCGTGCTCGACACCTTCCAGCTCCAGGACATCCTCGCCGAGGGCAGTTACCTCCAGGACCTCGGCCGGCCCGAGGCGGCCCGGGTGCTCAAGGACGCGGCCATCGCCGAGGCCCGGGCCCGGCAGCAGGCCGAGCAGGAGCGGCTGCTCGCCGAGGAGGCGATCGCCGAGGCGAACCGGAACCTCGCGCTCAAGCAGGCCGCCATCCAGGCCGAGATCGACGCGGCCAAGGCGAAGTCGGCGGCGGCCGGCCCGCTCGCGCAGGCCGAGCGCGACCAGGCGATCCTCTCCGAGCAGCAGAAGGTCGCCGAGCGCAACGCCGAGCTGAAGCAGCGCCAGCTGGACACCGAGGTCCGCAAGCCGGCCGACGCCGCCCGGTACAAGGTGGAGCAGGAGGCCGAGGCGGCCCGCAACGCCGCGGTGCTGAAGGCCGACGCCGAGCGGCAGGCGGTCATCGCCGCCGCCCAGGCCGCCGCCGAGCAGGCCCGGCTCACCGGTGAGGGCGAGCGGGCACGGCGCGCCGCGCTCGCCGAGGCGAACGCGATCGAGGGCGCCAAGGAGGGCGAGGCGGAGCAGCGACGCCGTTCGGCGATCGCCGAGGCCGTCGAGCGTGAGGGGCAGGCCGAGGCGGCGGCGATCCTGGCCAAGGGTGAGGCCGAGGCCGAGGCGATGGCCCGCAAGGCGGAGGCGTTCGCCGCGTACGGCGAGGCCGCCGTGCTCGACCTGCTGGTCAAGGTGCTCCCGGAGGTGGTGGAGGCGGCCAGTGCGCCGATCGGCGCCATCGACAAGATGACCGTGATCTCCACCGACGGCGCGTCCTCGCTCACCAAGTCGGTGGCGGGCAACGTGGCGCAGGGGCTCCAGCTCGGCAGCGACCTCACCGGCATCGACCTGGCCGGCCTGCTCGCCCGCTTGGGCAGCGCCGGCGCGAACGGCAAGACCCCCGTCGAGAGCACGGCGGTGGAGACCCGCTGACCGTACGACGAAGGGCGCCGTCCCCGGCCGGGGCGGCGCCCTTCGCGTGTCGTCCTCAGTCGATGACGCCCTCGTCGCGGGCCCACCGGAGCAGCTCCGCCTCCGCGGCCTCGCGGTCCAGCGGGCCGCGCTCCAGCCGCAGGTCCTTGAGGTACTTCCAGGCGCGACCCACGATCGGCCCCGGCGGCACGCCGAGCAGCTCCATGATGGCGTTTCCGTCCAGGTCGGGGCGGACCCGGGCCAGGTCCTCCTCGGCCGCGATGCGGGCGATCCGCTCCTCCAGCGCGTCGTAGTCCGCGGCCAGCTGAGCGGCCTTGCGCCGGTTGCGGGTGGTGCAGTCCGACCGGGTCAGCTTGTGCAGCCGGGGCAGCAGGTCGCCGGCGTCGGTGACGTACCGGCGTACCGCGGAGTCGGTCCACTCGCCCCGGCCGTATCCGTAGAAGCGCAGGTGCAGCGCGACCAGCGCGGTGACCTTGGCGGTGACCTCCTTCGGATAGCGCAGCGCCTTCATCCGGGCCTTGGTCATCCGCGCGCCGACCACCTCGTGGTGGTGGAAGCTGACCCGGCCGTCGGACCCGACCGCCTTGGTGGCCGGCTTGCCCACGTCGTGCATGAGCGCGGCCATGCGGAGGATGAAGTCGCAGCCCTCCTCCTCGAAACCGACGGCGTTGCTGACCACGGTCAGCGTGTGTTCGTAGACGTCCTTGTGCTGGGCGTGCTCGTCGATCTCCAGCTTCAGACCGGTCAGCTCCGGCAGGAAGCGCTCGGCCAGCCCGGTGTCGACCAGCAGCCGCAGGCCGGTGATCGGGTCCGCGCCGCAGAGCAGCTTCGTGAACTCGTCGCGGATCCGCTCGGCGGTGATCCGGTCCAGGTCGGCGGCCATCGCGGTCATGGCGGCACGGACGTCCGGGTGCACGGCGAAGCGCAGCTGCGCGGCGAACCGGGCCGCACGGAGCATCCGCAGCGGGTCGTCGCGGAACGACTCGTGGGGGGTCGCGGGGGTGCGGATCACCTTGGCCGCGAGGTCGTCGAGCCCACCGTGCGGGTCGGTGAACCGGTGCTCCGGCAGGCTCACGGCCATCGCGTTGATCGTGAAGTCGCGCCGCTTCAGGTCTTCGACGAGGCTGGTGCCGTACTCCACCACCGGGTTGCGGCTGACCTGGTCGTACGACTCGGCGCGGAAGGTGGTGATCTCCAGCCGCAGCCCGTCGCGCTGGGCGCCGATGGTGCCGAACTCCCGGCCAGTCTCCCAGACCGCCTCTGCCCAGCCCTTGACGATCCGCAGGGTCTCGTCCGGGTGGGCGTCGGTGCAGAAGTCGAGATCCTCGCCGAGCCGGCCGAGCAGTGCGTCCCGGACCGAACCGCCCACGAGGTGCAGCTCGTGACCGGCCCGGGCGAACCGGCGGCCCAACTCGTCGGCGACCGGCGAGACCCGGAGTAGTTCGGCGACGGCGTTGCGCTGCGCGGCGGTGAGTTCGCGGCGGTCGGCGGCGTACGGTGCGGAGGCTTCGGACATGGGATCGCCAGCCTATCGGGCCGGGTGCGGATCACCTGCGGCGGGCGCGGGTAACGGGTTCGCGTTGACTAAGGTCTGTGACGTGCGGGCGGGCGCCCGGGCGGAGGTATCCGGGGAGGCTGGAACATGAGCGGCGGGCTCTACCGCAGCGCGAACGCCATGCCGGAGGGTGCCCGGCCGCCGACGGACGGCGCGACCTTCATCTCCGCCGAGCCGCTGAACCAGCCGTCGATCGAGTCGACGGCACCGCCGCAGGAACAGGTCGCCGAGGCCAGCGCCGCCACGAACAGCGCCGTGATGGCCATCGGCAGCCTGGTGAGCCGGGGCACCGGTTTCCTCCGTACGCTCGTGCTGACCGCCGCGCTCGGCGGCGCGCTGGTCGGTGACGCGTACACCACGGCGCAGATCCTGCCCGGGATGGTCTACGAGTTCCTGCTCGGCGGCATCCTCACCAGCGTGCTGATCCCGGTGCTCGTGCGCCGGCGCAAGGCCGACGCCGACGGCGGTCAGGCGTACGCGCAGCGGCTGCTCACCCTCGCGGTGGTCACCCTGGCGGCGGCCGCGTTGATCGCGGTGGCCGCGGCGCCGCTGCTGACGCAGCTCTACACCAGCGACAACCGCGGCGACGCCTACCGGGAACTGGTCACCCACCTGTCGTTCCTGATGCTGCCGATGATCTTCTTCACCGGCCTCAGCGCGCTGATCAGCGCGGTGCTCAACACCCGCGGGCACTTCGCCGCCCCGATGTGGGCGCCGATCCTCAACAACATCGTGGTGATCGCCACCGCCGGTCTCTACATCGCGATCTTCGGTGCGGAGATCATCCGCCCCGAGCAGATGACCGCCGGTCGCATCGTCCTCATCAGCGGCGGCACCCTGCTCGGCGTCGCGATCCAGGCCGCCGGCCTGCTGCCGGCGCTGCGCAAGGTCGGGTTCCGGTGGAAGCTGCGGTTCGACTTCCGCGCGCTCGGCCTCCGCGAGCTGGGGCGGCTCGGCGCCTGGATGTTCTGCTACGTCGCCGTCAGCCAGGTCGGCCTCATCGTCCTGTTCAACCTGCTGAACCGGGCGGGTGACGACGACGCCGGCGCGCTCATCTACAACAACGTGTTCCTGCTGCTGATGATGGCGCACGGCATCATCGCCGTCTCGATCATCACGGCGCTGATGCCCCGGATGAGCGCGGCGGCCGCCGACGGCCGCTACGCCGACTTCGCCGCGGACCTGTCCCGGGGCACGCGCACGGTCTCCGCCGTGCTCGCCCCGATCGCGGTCTGCTACGCGGTGCTGGCCGGCCCGCTGTCGGTGGTGCTCTTCCGCTACGGGGCCTTCAGCGACGAGAACGCGGCCGACACCTCGCTGGTGCTGCTGCTCGCCGCGCTCGCCCTCGTGCCGTTCGCCATCAGCCAGCTCTTCACCTTCGCCTTCTACGCGCTGCCGGACACCCGCACCCCGGCGCTGATCAACATCCCGGTGGTGGCGCTGCGGATCGGCGTGCAGATCGTGCTCTTCGCCGCCTTCGCCGCGCACTTCGCCGCGGCCGGCATGATGGTCGGCAACGCGGTCTCCTACCTGGCCGCGGCCATCGGCTCCGCGTGGCTGCTGCGGCCACGGGTCGGCCGGATCGGCCTCGGCGACATCATGCGTACCCTCGGCCGGGTGCTGGTCGCCGCGCTGGGCGCCGCGCTGGTGGGCCTGTTGGTCATGGCCGTCCTGCCAGGCGACGACACGCCGAGCTGGGGCCAGGCCCTCCTCCAACTGGTGATCGGCGGTGCGGCGATCGGCGGGACCTACCTCGGTCTCGCCACCGTCCTGAAGATCGGCGAGATCACCGAGGTGGTCGGGTTGGTCCGTCGCCGGCTGGGCCGCTGACCCACCCCCTATCCACCCGTACGGTCCGTGACGGTGGATCACCAGGCTGGGGATGCGTCTGTGGATAACTCCGCGATTCGCCGGCCAACCACCGGATCGGCCTGTGGATAACCAGCCGTACGGCTGAGCGTGAGACACCGTACGGGGGGAAGGTTGCGGTGTGGAGGGGCCGCCACACCGGGCCCAGCCCCTCCTGCGGCCTCTTGCGGCCAACCCGTAGATTGGCTAGTACATGTGCCAGCAACGTGGCTGACAACGGTCGTGACCGGACGAAACGCTCCACCCGCGGCACCCCGGTGGGTAGGGCGGGAAGATGACATGTCGGGGAGGCGGGCAAGCCGGGTAAGGTCGCTCTCGACGGGTACGGCAGGCGCCGGCGCTCCGCGTCGTCACCGATCGACCGTTCCTTCGAAGGCAGAGCGGGAAGCCACATGCCCAGCAGCGCGGGTCCATCGATCGACACGATCACCGAGGGAGGACGGGTGACCCAGGTCGGCGAGGGTCAGGACGCGGACGAGAGCGCTCCGCCGGTCATGACCTTCGGTGCTCCCACGGCCGGTGAAGTCCTCGCCGAGCGTTACGAGCTGGTCGAGCACATCAACAACGACAGCGCCGGGCGGCTGGTCTGGCGCGGCGTCGACGTCGTGCTCCGTCGTCCCGTCGCGGTCGTGCTGCGCTACCCGGGCGGCGACTCCGCCACCGAGATGCTCCAGGCCGCCGTCGCGGCCAGCCGGGTCATCCACCCCAACCTCGTCGGCGTCTACGACGCGATCGACGAGGGCGAGCGGGCGTACGTGGTGCGCGAGTGGGTGGACGGGGAGTCCCTGCGCGAATTGGTCACCGAGGGCCCGCTGGATCCGGCCCGGGCGACCGCGATCGGCGCCTCCGTCGCCAGCGCCCTCGCCGCCGTGCACGCCACCGGCATGGTGCACGGCAACGTGCACCCCGGCACCGTGATGATCTCCGACGACGCCCGGGTGGTGCTGGCCGACGCCCGCACCGACGGCGACGACAGCCAGGAGAGCGACGTCCGGGCGGTCGGCGGGATCCTCTACTTCGCGCTGACCGGTCACTGGCCCCACGCCGAGGCCCCGCTGCGCGGCGCCACCGCGGGGCACGGCCGGGCAGCCATTCCCGACGCCGTCCGCGACGCCACCGGCGCTCTCGCCGCCCCGCGCCAGATCCGGGCCGGTGTGCCGGCCTACCTCGACGACCTCACCATGGACCTGCTCGACGGGGAGATCGCGCCGCCGTCGTCGGACGTGCTCGCCGCCGAGCTGGCCCGGCTCGACGTCCCGGCCGAGGACCAGTTCCTCGACAACACCGGCCCGCTGCGCTTCGCGGCCGAGACCGGCGAGGAGCCGTCGCCGCTGGCCGCCGCGGGCGGTCGCAAGGTCGCCATCGGCATCGCCGGGGTGCTGGCGTTCGCCCTGGTCGCGCTGCTGGTCGGCATCAGCGCGTTCGGCGACGACGACAAGGATCCGCGGACCAACCCGGTCGCCGCGCCAACCTCCAGCGCGCCCGCCGACGTGGCGAGCTCGCAGGCGGCCGCCGGTCCGCTGCGCGTCCAGGACGTCCGCATCATCGACCCGGACAGCACGAAGCGCGACGAGCTGGGCGGTGCTGACAAGATCATCGACGGTGACCGGGACAAGGGCTGGGGCACCGACACCTACACCACCGCCAAGTTCGGCAATTTCAAGTCGGGCATGGGTGTCTGGATCGACCTCGGCGCGCCGCACACGGTGAAGTCGGTGCAGGTCGAGCTCTCCGCCGTCGGCGCCACCGCGGCGCTCTACGCCGGCACGACCACCCACCAGTCGACCTCGAAGGGCGACAAGGATCTGGTCGAGGGTTACCAGAGGACGCCGATCGGGCAGCCGCTCGAGCAGCACGACGGCACCCGGATGACCTTCGACGGTTTCAACGCCGACCAGAAGTACCGCTACCTGCTCTTCTGGATCAGCGAGCTGCCCTCGAACGGCCGCGGCTACCAGATCGACGTCCAGGAAATCTCGGTCCAGGGGTCGTGAGCGGGCCGCCGCGATCCGGGCACCGCCTCCGCCGGACGTGGTGATGGGCGAGCACGGGAACCGCCCGCCCGGCGGGCCGGCCGACCCGCTCAGCGACCTCGCGCTGCTGCGCGCTCACGTCGCCGGTGACCGGGACGCCTTCGCCGAGCTCTTCCAGCGGCACCGCGACCGGCTCTGGGCGGTGGCCGTGCGGACGACGGGCGACCGCGAGGAGGCGGCCGACGCGCTCCAGGACGCGCTGCTCTCCGCGCATCGGGCGGCGGCCCGGTTCCGCGGCGACTCGGCGGTCACCACCTGGCTGCACCGGATCGTGGTGAACGCCTGCCTGGACCGGCTCCGCCGACGGCAGGCGCACCCGACGGTGCCGCTGCCCGACGGCGTACGCACCGACGGCGGGTCGGCCACCGGGGGTGTGGAGCCGGCCGCCCCGGTACGCGACCACGACACCGCACTCGTCGTACGCGAGGCCCTCGCGGCGCTGCCCGAGGAGCAGCGCGCCGCGCTCGTCCTCGTGGACGTACAGGGCTACCCGGTCGCCGAGGTGGCCCGGATCCTCGGCGTGGCCGAGGGAACGGTGAAGAGCCGCTGCGCCCGTGGGCGTGCCCGCCTCGCGGTGCTCCTGGGTCATCTCCGCCCGGCCGTGGGCGCCGCGGCGGCGCCCACGGGAGGCGCGCCGGCCCCCCGGTCGGACTCCGCCGACGTGCCGCCGGTCACGTCGGGGAACCCACGCCCGGCGGAGGGCGTCGGATCAGGGTCGGGGCGATCCCGGCGCGACGCCAAGCAGGAGGACTCGTGACGGTCGGGGGGTTCAGGGAGGTCGACCACGACCTGCTCGCCGACTACCTCGGCGGGGCGCTGGACGGTACGCCGGAGCAGGCGGTGGTCGCCCGGCTGGTCGCCGAGGACGATGCCTGGGCCGAGGCGTACGCGCGGCTGGCCCCCGCGCTGGCGGCCGTCCGGGACGATCTGGCCCGGTGGGCGGAGCCGGTGGGCGAGATGCCGCCGGCCGTCGCGGACCGGATCTCGGCGGCCCTGGCCGCGCTGTCCCCGCTCGCGGGCGACTCGAACGACCGGCTCGACGACGCCGTGCTCCAGGGCACCACCGGCGCCGGGTCCGGTGCCGATGGGGCCACCGACGGCACGCTCGACGACGGCCCCGTCGGTGCGGGCGTCCGCGACGCCTCCGGAGCGGGCCGGGCCGGGGGTCCGCAGGTGCCCGCCCAGGGTGGGCAACGCCGGCCGGGTGCCGGCGCCCCCCGATCGGCGCCGGGCTCGGCCACCGGGCCGGGGCGGCGACGCCCGTGGACCCGCCGGGCCCTTCCGGTCGGGCTCGCGGCGGTCTTCACGGCGGTCGCCGGGCTCGGTCTGGCCCAGTTGGCGGCCTACGAGGGGCGTGACGCCGGCACCAGCGACACGGCGGCCGAGGCACCGGTGAACGCGCCCGAGGCCGCGGCCGCGCCGGTGCGGACCACCGGCCCGTCGATGCGCAGCGGTCAGGACTACACGCCGGAGACGATCCGTGCCGCGCGCGCGACCGCCACGTTCGACGGACGTTCGACCCCGAACCCGGTGATGGGCGACCAGGCGGACACCCCCAAGAGCGGGCGGCTGCCGGCACCCGACGGCCGGGACCGGCTCGCCCGGCTTACCGATCCCTCGGCGCTCGACGCCTGCCTGCGGGAGATCTCCGCCGAGCACGGGGGCGGCGGGCTCGTCGTGGATCTGGTCGACTACGCCGCCTTCCAGGGTGAGCAGGCGCTGATCGTGCGGTTCACCGACTCGACGGGCGCCCGCTGGGCCTGGGCGAGTGGCCCGGAGTGCGGTGTGCCGGGCTCCGGCGCGGACACCCGCTACCGCACGCGGGTAGGGTGAATCAGCGGTCACCCGGGCGTTCGGGCGCCCGCGTGACGTGACCCACCGAACGGCCGGCTCGGGAATTCCCGGTTCGTACGATGACGTTTCGGAAGTAGCTGCCGGCACCCTCCAGGCGTCGGCACCCGGATCGGCATCGGTGCGCGCGCCGATGCCGGACACTCACAACTCGGGAGACGGCAGTGGACGAGGTCCGCAACCTGATCATCATCGGCTCCGGGCCGGCCGGCTACACCGCGGCGGTCTACGCCGCGCGGGCCAACCTGAAGCCCCTCGTCATCGAGGGTGTCCAGTCCGGCGGTGCCCTGATGACGACGACCGAGGTGGAGAACTTCCCCGGTTTCGCCGACGGCATCCTCGGCCCCGAGCTGATGGACAACATGCGTAAGCAGGCCGAGCGGTTCGGCGCCGAGTTCCTGACCGACGACGTGACCCGGGTCGAGCTGGTCGACACGGGCGACGCGGGCTCCCACGCGACGAACACCGTCTGGGTCGGTGACACCGCCTACCGGGCCCGCGCCGTCATCCTCGCCACCGGCTCCGCCTGGCGGCCGCTGGGCGTGCCGGGCGAGCAGGAGTACCTCGGCCACGGCGTCTCGTCCTGTGCGACCTGTGACGGCTTCTTCTTCCGCAACCAGCACATCGTGGTCGTCGGCGGTGGCGACTCGGCGATGGAGGAGGCCAGCTTCCTCACCCGCTTCGCCGACTCGGTCACCATCCTCCACCGGCGTGACTCGTTCCGGGCCAGCAAGATCATGGCCGACCGGGCGCTGAGCAACGACAAGATCAAGGTCGAGTGGAACACGGTGGTCGAGGAGATTCTCGGCGCCGACGGCAAGGTGTCCGGCGTCCGCGTACGCAACGTGCACACCGGCGAGAGCAAGGTGCTCGACGTCACCGGCGTCTTCGTGGCGATCGGCCACGACCCGCGCAGTGAGCTCTTCCGCGGCCAGGTCGAGCTCGACGCCGAGGGGTACGTGAAGGTGCAGGCGCCCAGCACCCGGACCAGCGTGCCGGGTGTGTTCGCGGCCGGCGACCTGGTAGACCACACCTACCGGCAGGCGATCACCGCCGCCGGTACGGGCTGCGCCGCCGCCCTCGACGCCGAGCGCTTCATCGCCACGCTGCAGGGCTGAACAACCGAAACAACCCGGAGGAGGGCCATAGTGGGAACAACCAAGGCGGTCACCGACGCGAGCTTCGCCACCGACGTGCTGAAGTCCGACAAGCCGGTGCTGGTCGACTTCTGGGCGGAGTGGTGCGGGCCGTGCCGCAAGGTGTCG
Organism: Micromonospora xinjiangensis; assembly: GCF_056150165.1. NCBI lineage: Bacteria > Bacillati > Actinomycetota > Actinomycetes > Micromonosporales > Micromonosporaceae > Micromonospora > Micromonospora xinjiangensis. The sequence continues at coordinate 164,322 of NZ_JAXCFO010000003.1, forward strand.
CCTCTGCTGGAGGAGATCGCCGGCGAGATGGGTGACCGGGTCACGATCGTCAAGCTCAACATCGACGAGAACCCGGAGACCGCCCGGAACTACCGGGTGATGTCCGTGCCGACCCTGACCGTCTTCAAGAACGGCGAGCCGGTGCAGTCCATCGCCGGCGCGAAGCCCAAGGGTGAGCTGGTGAAGCTCATCGAGTCCGCGCTCTGACCAGCGCTGACACCGCGACCCCGCAGCCCGGCCCACCGGGTGCGGGGTCGCGTTTTTTCGCCGGCCGAGCCACTTGGCCGCTCCGGAACGCATAACCTCAAGCACGGGCCGCCCGGCCAGCCAGCATCCGTGCAGAGGGGGTCGTGCGTGCGTCCGATCCGTCCTGGTGACCGCGGACCCGCGGTCACGGAGATCCGTACGGTCCTGGCCGGTCTCGACCTGCTGGCCAAGTCGGATGATCCGCGCGCCGACGAGTTCGACGCCGCGACCGAGCGGGCGGTACGCGCGTTCCAGCAGTCGCGGGGGCTGAGTGTGGACGGCCGCGTCGGCGCGGAGACCTGGCGGGCGCTGGAGGCGGCCCGTTGGCGGCTCGGCGCCCGGACGCTCTACCACGCGGTGCCCGAACCACTCACCGGTGAGGACGTCCGCTCGTTGCAGGAGCGTCTGCTGGAGATGGGCTACGACGCGGGCCGCGCGGACGCCATCTACGGCATCCGTACGTCACGGGCGGTGGCCCAGTTCCAGCGCGAGGTCGGGCTGACCCCGGACGGCGCGTGCGGGCCGCACACCATGAACGCGCTGCGGCGGCTGGGCCGGAAGGTCGTCGGCGGCCGCCCGCAGTGGTTGCGCGAGTCCGACGCGATCCGGCAGTCCGGCCCGACGCTCGTCGGTCGGACCGTGGTCGTCGACCCCGGCCACGGCGGCACCGACCCCGGGGTGGTGGTGCCGGACGGCCCGCTGCGCTGGACCGAGGCGGACCTGGTGCACGACCTGGCGAGCCGGCTGGAGGGCCGGCTCGCCGCGTCCGGGGTGCGGGTCCAGCTCACCCGGGGGCCGGCGCCCGGCGACTGCCTGCCGGACACGGACCGGGCGCAGTTGGCGAACGCTCTGGGCGCCGACGTGTTCATCTCGCTGCACACCGACGGCCACCGCAACCCCGACGCCGAGGGGGTGGCCACCTACCACTACGGCACCGACAACGGGGTCACCTCGGCGACCGGTGAGCGCCTGGCGGGGCTGGTGCAGCGGGAGATCGTGGCGCGCACCGGGCTGCGGGACTGCGGCACCCACGCCAAGGCGTGGGACCTGCTCCGGCTGACCCGGATGCCGGCGGTGCGGGTGGAGGTCGGCTACCTGACCTCACCCTCCGACCGGGGCCGCCTCGTCGACCCCCGCTTCCGGGACCGGGTGGTCGAGGCCATCGTGGCCGCCGTGCAGCGGATGTACTTCCCCATCGAGCGGGACGTGCCGACCGGCTCGATCGACGTCAGCGAGCTGCGTGCGGTGGTCGCCGCGGGGACGGACTGAGGCTGCCGGCCGACGCCGGTGCGGTCAGTTGGTGGTGGAGCGGGTCGCCGGTGCGGGACGGACCGGCCGGAGCAGGGTCTCGGGGCTCATCGAGCCGAGCAACTTCTCCAGCGCGTACTCGACGTCGGACTTCCAGCTCAGCGCCGTGCGCAACTCCAGCCTGAGACGCGGGAAGCGAGGATGCGGACGTACGGTCTTGAACCCGACGGAGAGGAAGAAATCGGCCGGGGCGACACAGGCCCGCGAGGTCTCTTCCTCCGCGTCGCCGAACTTCGCGTCGCCGAACGCCTCGATCGCCTTGATCCCCCGCTTGGTGAGATCCCGCGCGACACCCTGCACGAGCATCCGCCCCAACCCGCCACCGGCGAACGCCGGCACCACGTTCGCGGTCATCAGCAGCGCCGCGTCCGCCGACACCGGTGAGGTGGGGAAGGCCATCGAGCGGGGGACGTAGGCGGGCGGGGCGTACATCACGAAGCCGGCCGGCATGCCGTCGACGTAGGCGAGCTTGCCGCAGGACCCCCACTCCAGCAGCGTCTGGGAGACCCAGGCCTCCTTCTCCAGCCCCGGGTCACCCGCCGCGCAGGCGCGGTCGGCGGAGACGGGGTCGAGCTCCCAGTAGACGCACTGCCGGCAGGAACGGGGCAGGTCCTCCAGGGTGTCCAGGGTCAGGCTGACCAGACGTCGCGACATTGGCGCATCCCCACACTAGGCTCGGCGGTGAGACCGGCACCGGACGACAGCGCCGCCTTCCTGCCCCCGACGAGCGATCGTACGCCGCTGTCCGGTTGTACGGGAGTGGACGCGCGTAGGGTCACCATGGCGGGTGACGGTCCGCGATATGGACGCACCTCATGTCCGTCGCTTGAGCTGCGCAAAAGGGTCTAGGATCGAAAATCGACGTCCCGTGCCGCCATGGTCGCCGGTGTCCGGGGTACGCGCGGGGCAGGAGCCCGTCCTCCAGCGATCGAGGTGATGTCATGACCGGCACGACGCTCGACGACTACACCGACCGGTACGCCCGGCGGGTCCGCGGCATGACGGCCTCGGAGATCCGGGCCCTCTTCGCGGTGGCGAGTCGCCCGGAGGTCGTGTCGCTGGCCGGCGGAGCCCCCTACATCGCCGCGCTGCCGCTGGACGCGGTCGGTGAGATGCTCGGGCGGCTCGGCGCCGAGGAGGGTGTCACGACCCTCCAGTACGGCATCGGGCAGGGCACTCCGGAGCTGCGCGAGCGGATCTGCGAGGTGATGGCGCTCTCCGGGATCGACGCCGCCTGCGGCGCGTCCCCGGACGACGTGGTGGTCACCGTCGGCGGGCAGCAGGCGCTCGACCTGGTGGCCCGACTCTTCCTCGACCCGGGCGACGTGGTGCTCGCCGAGGGGCCGACCTACGTCGGCGCACTCGGGGTGTTCCAGGCCGCCCAGGCCCAGGTGGTGCACGTGCCGATGGACGAGGACGGGCTGCTTCCGGAGGCGTTGGAGTCGACCATCGCCGACCTGGCCCGCGCGGGTCGTCGGGTCAAGTTCCTCTACACCATCCCCACCTACCAGAACCCGACCGGCGTGACGCTGACCGAGGAGCGGCGCGAACGGATCCTCGACATCTGCGAACGCGCGGGCCTGCTGGTGGTGGAGGACGACCCGTACGGTCAACTGGGCTTCGAGGGTGAGGCGCCGGCGCCGCTGCGCGCCCGTCGCCGGGACGGGGTCTTCTACCTCGGCACCTTCTCCAAGACCTTCGCCCCCGGGCTGCGGGTGGGCTGGATCCTGGCCCCGCACGCCGTCCGCGACAAGCTGGTCATCGCCAGCGAAGCCCAGATCCTCTGCCCCAGCGGATACGCCCAGGCGGCCGTCGCGACGTACCTCGGCACGATGCCCTGGCGGGAGCAGCTCAAGGTCTACCGGGAGGTCTACCGCGAGCGCCGGGATGCGCTGCTCGACGCGCTCGCCGACCTGATGCCGGAGGGCACCAGCTGGACCAGGCCCGGTGGCGGGCTGTTCGTGTGGGCCACCCTGCCGGACGGGCTCGACTCGAAGGCGATGATGCCGCGCGCGGTCGCGGCGCGGGTCGCCTACGTGCCGGGCACCGGCTTCTACGCCGACGGCTCCGGCGGCGGCAACATGCGGCTGAACTTCAGCTTCCCGCCGCCCGAGCGGATCCGTGAGGGCGTACGCCGTCTGGCCGGGGTGATGGAGCAGGAGATCGCGACGCGGCGGGTCTTCGGTGCGGTGCGGGGCGAAGGCCCGCGCCGGGGCCGGGCCGGTTCGGATGTGCCGGGTCCCGACTTGGCATGATTCCGGCATGGCTACGACCGACGCCGCGCTGACCGAGCCCGCCGACCTGCATGTCCTGGTGCTCGCCGGAGGGCTCTCCTACGAGCGGGACGTCTCGCTACGCTCCGGCCGCCGGGTGCTCGACGCGCTGCGGGCCGTCGGCATGGACGCCGAACTTCGCGACGCCGACGTGGCGCTGCTGCCGGCGATCGCCACCGATCCACCGGACGCCGTCGTCATCGCCCTGCACGGCGCGACCGGCGAGGACGGCTCGCTGCGGGGTGTGCTCGACCTCTGCGACGTGCCGTACGTGGGGTGCGACGCGCGGGCGTCGCGGCTGGCTTGGGACAAGCCGTCGGCGAAGACCGTACTTCGCGAGGCGGGAATCCCCACCCCCGACTGGGTGGCCCTGCCGCACGACCGGTTCTCCGAGTTGGGGGCCGTCGCCGTGCTCGACCGGATCGTCGACCGGCTCGGCCTGCCGTTGATGGTGAAGCCCGCGCAGGGCGGCTCCGGCCTGGGCGCCGCCGTGGTCCGGGACGCGGCGGCGCTTCCCGCCGCGATGGTGGGCTGCTTCGCGTACGGCTCGACGGCGCTCGTCGAGCGGTACGTGCCGGGCATGGACGTGGCGGTCTCGGTCGTCGACCTCGGCGACGGCCCGGAGGCGCTGCCCGCGGTGGAGATCGTGCCGCGCAACGGGGTGTACGACTACGCCGCCCGCTACACCGCCGGTCGCACCACCTGGCACTCGCCGGCCCGCCTCGACCCGGCCGTGGCGGAGCACGTGGCCGACGTCGCTTTGGCCGCGCACCACGCCCTGGGTCTGCGGGACCTGTCCCGGGTCGATCTCATCGTGGACGGCGCCGGGCAGCCGCACGTCCTGGAGGTCAACGTCTCGCCGGGGATGACCGAGACGTCGCTGCTGCCACTCGCCGTGGCGGCCGCCGGCCTGGACTTCGGGCAGGTCCTCAGCGCGCTCGTCACCCGCGCAGCCGCCCGGCGGCCCTGAACCGGCGCCCCTCGGACCGGGGCGCCGTCCCTGAGCGGCGCCCCTCCGACCGGCGCGTGCGTGGACCGGCGCGTCGTGGACCCTGGGCCTGTTTGAATCAGCGTCCGAGCCGCACCGACCGCCCGCCGCGCCGCACGGCGATGTCAACCACCGTGCCGGTCGCGGCGTGGGCGCCGGGGCGGCTCGCATCTAGCCCCCGGCCGTCCGGCTCTCGGTGTGGGCGTCGGCGTCAGGACGCCTCGGTGCCGGCACCTTCGGCCTCGGTTCGACGTCGTCCGTCGACGAGGCCGGCGCCGTCGCCCTTTCGGCGGTGGAGGTGTCCGCCGCCGTCGAGTCGTCCGCTCCCGTCGAGGCCGCCGGGGAGGCTCCTGTCGTCGGCGGCCCTGCCGTCGTTGACGCGGTCGTGGCCACGCTCGCCTCCGAGGCCCCCACCGACGCGGTCTCCCGCCCGACGCTGGGTGCCTGCCGGACGGAGGACTCCGCCCTACCGGTGGCCGGGCCACCCGTCGCGGGAGGCGTCTCCGCTCCCGGGGCCGTTTGCCGCTCGCCCGGGTCGTCAACGGACGGGTTCTCCTCGGCAGCTTCGATCACCGAGGCCGGCTCGTCGTCCGGCCTGTCCGTGTCATCCCGCGCGGGGATCGAGGCCGCGAAGCTCGACGGTGCTTGCCACTCGATGCGGGGCGGCTCCGCGAGGGGGCGGCCGCCGAACTCGGCGAGCCAGGCGGCGACGAGTGCGAGGTTCTCTCGCCACTTCTCCTCGGGGATCGGCGGCAGGATCGAGTCCCAGAGCGACAGGAACGTGCCACGCAGCTGGAGCCGGCCGTACGGGCGGGCGAGGAACCAGAGGTGAAGATGCGCCGACCCGTCACCCCAGCGATTCACGTGCACCCGGGCGACGTCGTCCAGCGAACGGATCGCCCGCTCCAGTCGTACCGTCATGACTCCCAACTCGGCGGCGAGCAGGTTCGGCAGGTCGCCGAGGTCGAGGTGGGATCGAGACTCCAGGATCAGGACCATCGGCAGGCCCGTGGGCCGATCCATCGCGCGTACCCGCCACCGCTCGCCGACCCAGATATAGGCCTCGTCGGGGGCACTGCACGTCGTGCATTCCCGGTTGCCCTCGCCCTTGCGCGGCGGCTCGACCGGAACCGGATCATCGAGTTGCTTGACGCGGATGTCTCCCTCGAAGGGGAACGAGGGCCACTGGGTGAAATCCGGAACTGCGGGAGGGGTGTCGTGCACGAGGCTGACCCTAGCCGAGTCCGGGACCGCTGTCCCTACCCCGAAACAGCGGTTGTCACCGGCCCTCCCGGTATGGCGTGAACCCCTCGCGGGACCGGATATCCACAGGCTTCCGCGACCGGTGGAACACGCCCTTCTCCACAGGCCCGCAAGGGTTTCCACGCGCTGTTTCACGTGAAACGGCGGGTGCCTGTGGATAACCGGTGTGGATAAGTTCGGCGGCCGGGCCGGGGTGTGGGCAGAGGCCCGTCTCCGTCGTTTCACGTGAAACACGGACGCCGAGCGGGTCACGACCCGCGACTTGAAGGCAGGCACGAAAGCGCCCTTCGAGGTCGTCCCAGTGGGCCGCGGTCCGGCCGCACGCCAAGTCGGCCCGGCCGAAGGACCCCGCCGACAGATCAGGAGGCGAGGGCTTTCAGGAGCGGGATGGAGGCCGGTGATCGGCGGCGTGCGGCCGGGGCGCGGGGGTCTGGGCGAAGGCCAAGCTCATGGAGTACGGGCAGGGAGCCCGCGCCCGTCGGCAGAGTCGAGCGGGACGGGTCGCCATGGGGTGTCCAAGGGCGGAGGGGCTGACGGCTCGGCCGGTCCATGCCGAGAGGACCAAGAATCGCTCGCGGGCGGGCGTCGACAGGCTCCGTTGAGAGGGTGTGGACGGACGGGCCGGCGAGCCAGCGCGTGGCGGTCGGGGGTCGGGCGGTGCGAGCCGAGTCGACCGGGGCGCCCGAGCGAGAGCCTCACCAGAGACCGAGGTACCTGATCGAGAGACCCGCCGGCGGGGCGGCAGCCCACCAGCGGCGCGACAGGCCACCAGCGGCGCGACAGGCCGCAGGCGGGCAGCAGGCCGCCAGCGGGGCGGCAGCGGTCCCCGTCAGCGGGGCGTAGCCTGCCAGCCAGGCGAGGCGACGGCGGTGACCAAGGGGCAGGGGCATGTGGTCGGTCGGTGGCCGACGCCGTGGGCTTGATGCCGGCGTGGGCTGCCGCGCCTTGCCACTCGACGCTTCGCCCCGACTGGCCTGGGGCTCGGATGAATCAACACGCTCCCGCCGAGCTGCGCGGCGCGCGCCAGGCCGCCCGGCCCATCCCTAAGCACGGCATAGCGCCAGCGACCGGACCCCTGTTTCACGTGAAACGCCCGCCCCGGGGACGTACGCCGGAGAGAGCCGGTCGGGCCGTCCCCGAGGAGAGGCCGGGCGGCCAAAGACCGTCGCCGACGATTCGGCGCCATCGAACCTCGCCCGCACCAATCTCGCCCTGGGTGGTCGCCACAAGTAGTTCGCCCCTGTCGGCTCGACGCGCCCCTGTCGGCCGACGGGGCTACGCGGCCGCGCCACCCGAGGCGTGTGATCACCGGTATGCCCCGCCGGCGAGCAACCGCGCCAAACGCGATGACGCTCCCTATCCCCGAGTCGGCGGCGTCGCCACTACCCGGGAGGACGCCTCTCGAGGCCGGCGCCCGGCCGGGCGTCAGTCCACCGCGCAACTCTGGACCGGGTCAGAGACGGGAACCTGCAACGGGTGCTCCCAGCGCATCGGGTACCGGAGGGCAGAGTCGAAAACGCGAGCGGCAGCGCCTCGCCGCTCGTCGTCATCCGGACCGCGTCGGGCGCGCTCGGAGCCAAGTCGCCGTGCGCGCTCCTCGGCGGTGCTGCGGGCGTCCGCCTCGATGTCGCGCACGCTCGCACACGGCCACGCCAACGCGCTCGGAGCCACCTCGCCGTGCTCGGACCCGACCACGCTTCCGCGCTCGACGCCGCCGCGGCGGCCCTCCCGGTCGCCTCGAAAGGGTCGAGGTGGCGCAGTCGGCTGCGCTCAGTGCGTCCCCGGCGGGACTTCGGCGAGTGGTCCCGATCCAGGGCTCGGCGGCATTCCACCCGGACAGACGCACTGACGAAAACCGTGGCTCGCCTCTGCGACCGACCGTAGCCGCCCTCGCCGCGCGTGTGGCGAGGAGCGAGCCGTTCCACGTGAAACCACATGCCGCGAACCGCGAGGCGCGCCAGCCCGGACCGGAGGGGGCGGTCGGTCCCGCCGCCTCCCGGCCGTCCGCAACCCTCCCGACCCTCTCGTCTCGGGTGCCACCCTTCCGCCAAGCCTGCGTCCCGGACGCCGCCCGCCGGCACCCGTGCTCTGCGACGACCGCCGCGCCTCTCGGACGCCCCCTGCGGCAATCCCTCTTCGCCGACGTCGGTGCCTCGCGGACGCTCCCTCCGGCAATCCTCTTCACCGACGTCGGTGCCTCGCGGACGCCCCCTCCAACAACCCCGCCCCGCTGCCACGCCCGCGTCTCAGCGTGACGTCCGGCCGCCGTATCACCGAGGCCGAGCGACCGCCCTCAAGTCCGCTCACCCGGAGCCACCATCAGCACCAGGACACGAAGCGGCCGCACGCTCAGAGAGCGTACGGCCGCCTGTGAACCCTGGATCAGCCTTCGGACGGCTCCTGGCCGACACCGATGATCCCCACGATGCGCTCCAGGTCGTCGACGGTGGCGAACTCGATCGTGATCTTCCCCTTGCTCCGGCCGATGTCCACCTTCACCCGGGTGTCGAAGCGGTCCGAGAGCCGATCCGCCAGATCGTTCAGCGCGGGCGCGTGCGGCTTCGACCGTCGTTTCGCGGCCGGTGCCTTCGCCGGGCCGTCGCTCAACGCCAGGGCGACGATCTCCTCGGTGGCGCGTACGGAGAGACCCTCGGCGACGATCCTCAGGGCGAGCTGCTCCTGCGCCTCCGCGTCGTCGAGGCTCAGCAGCGCACGGGCGTGCCCGGCGGAGAGGACGCCGGCCGCCACACGGCGCTGCACCTGAGCGGGGAGGTTCAGCAACCGGATGGTGTTCGAGATCTGTGGGCGGCTACGTCCGATCCGGCGGGCCAGCTCCTCGTGGGTGGCGCCGAACTCCTCCAGCAACTGCTGATACGCGGCCGCCTCCTCCAGCGGGTTGAGGTTGGCCCGGTGGATGTTCTCCAGCAGCGCGTCCCGCAGCATGTCGTCGTCGCGCGTATCCCGCACGATCGCCGGGATGCGGTCCTTGCCGACCGCCTGGGCGGCCCGCCAGCGCCGCTCGCCCATCACCAGCTCGTACTTCTCGTCGTCGAGCTGGCGTACCACGATGGGCTGAAGGAAGCCGACCTCCTGGATCGAGGTCTTCAGCTCCTCGAGCGCCTCCTCGTCGAAGACCTGTCGGGGCTGCTTCGGGTTCGGCACGATCGCGTCGACCGGGATCTCCGCGAACCGCGCTCCCGGCACCGGGCTCAGTGCGGGCTCTGACTGGGCCGCCGCGGCCGGGTGCTCGGTGGCCACGCCCACTCCGCCCGCGGCGGCCAGAGCCGCGGGCGAGGTGCCGCCCGCCGCCTCGGCCGCGCCAGCGCCCAGCGCCGGCCCGGTCGGAATGAGCGCTCCCAGGCCCTTGCCCAGACCGCCCCGAGGACGGTTCTTCATGCCACGCCTCCCGACGCCTCGTCCGCACTACGCATTCCGGCCCACCGGCTCCTTGACGCCCCGCTCGGCGATCTCCTGGGCCGCCTCGAAGTAGCTCGTCGCACCCCGAGATCCGGGATCGTAGGTCATCACCGACTGCCCGTAGCTGGGTGCCTCGGAGACCCGCACGTTGCGGGGGATGACCGCCCGGAGGACCTTGTCCCCGAAGTGGTTGCGAACGTCCTGCTCGACCGCGTCGGCCAGGCGGGTACGCCGGTCGTACATCGTGAGCAGGATGGTGGAGACCTCGAGCCGCGGGTTGAGATGCTGGCGGACCAGGTTGATGTTGTTGATGAGCTGGTTCAGCCCCTCCAGCGCGTAGTACTCGCACTGGATCGGGATCAGCACCTCCTGCGCCGCCACCAGGGCGTTCACGGTCAGCAGACCGAGCGAGGGTGGGCAGTCGATGAAGACGTAGTCGAAGTGGCCGGGGTAGGCGGCGATCGCCCGAGCCAGCCGCGACTCGCGAGCCACCACCGAGACCAGCTCGATCTCCGCGCCCGCCAGGTCGATGGTCGCCGGCACGCACCAGAGGTTGGGGATGCCCTCGACCGCCTGGGCCACCTCCTCCAGCGGCACGCTGTTGATCAGGCAGTCGTACACGTCGGGCACCCCGGTGTGGTGCGGCACGTTCAGCCCGGTCGAGGCGTTGCCCTGCGGGTCGAGGTCGACCACCAGGACCCGGTTGCCGTGCAGCGCGAGCGCGACCGCCAGGTTCACGGTGGTGGTCGTCTTTCCCACGCCGCCCTTCTGGTTCGCGACGCACATGACCCGGGTCCGCTCCGGTCGAGGCATCGTCACCTCGCCACTGGGGTTCAGGATCTGCACGGCGCGCATCGCCTCCATTGCCAACGGTGGGTCATCGTCATCGGCCGTTTCACGTGAAACGAACGCGGGATCAACCGGCGCGGCCGCGTACGGCTCGCCCGGGACAGCGGAGGTGTCGGGCAGTGCGGCGGCGGAGGCCGCGTCCCGTACCACATCGGGGGTCGGCTGGTGGGGGACCGGCGGCTCGAACCGCGCCGACGCGGGTGCGTTGCGGCCGCTCGCGGTCGACCGGGCGTCGGTCGGCGCGTTCACCGGGCGCGGGACGGAATCCGCCGCGCGACGCGTGGTCGGCTGCTCCGACTCCGAGCCGTCCGACGACCAACCCGGATAGCCGGTTTCACGTGAAACGTGGTCGCTGGTGGAGCCCATGCGTGGGTCGTCGTACCTGCCGTCGTCATGCACCTGTCATCCCTGCCCGCTTCGGATGGTCGGTCCGCACCCGTCAACTGGCCACGCCCGCGCACGGCTCCCGCGGCGCCTGCGGCCGGCGAGAGCGGCCGGCACGGTCCAGGTCCGCCACCGCCCGCTCCACACTATCGACGCGCGGCCAGCCTACGGCGCACGGGCGCGGCCGGTCCACGTCGGGTTCTCATCCCTTCGCTCCACCCGCATCGGTTCAACGACGCAACCGCCGGGTGGGAAAGGCTTCCCGGCGGCGGAAGCGCTGGTCATCCAGCCGGTACCGCACCATCTGGTGCCCGTACCGGGTACGAGAGCGACCGGTATCACAGGACGGCGACCTCTGACCCCTCAGGAGGCGCGCCGGCCCGCCGCAACCCGGTCGTCCGGGTCGCGCGGAACGGGCAGGAGCGCGGCCGACCGCGGGAGCCGACGCACAACCGACCGAAGACCGGCGCCGGGCGCGATCGACACCGACCGGAGGCTCGCGGCGGTTGCGACAAGCACCGACCCGGAAGCTGCCGGCCGCTACCGACCCGGACCGACCGGAGACAGTCGGCCGCTGCCGACCCGGACCGACCTGCTCTCGGCTGCGGCCGTCAACGCCGGCGGGAACGACCGCCCCGTGACTTCTTGCCGGCGGACCGGGCCCGGGCCGGGCCGACGACCCGCTCCCGTACGACCTCCACCACCGTGGTCGGTGGATCGATCACGCCGACGCCGCACAGGTGCACACTCGGCTCCCCACCACCGAGTCGTGACACGGCGGCCCCGTGCTCGGCGATCTCCTCGGCGGCCGAGGCGCCCTTGAGCGCGACGAGCCGCCCGTTCGGCACGGCGAGGGGAAGGCACCAGCGGGCGAGCCGGTCCAGCGGCGCGACGGCACGCGCGGTGACGACATCTCCGCGCAGCGGCGCCACACCCGTCGCGCCGGTGGCCGCCTCCTCGGCCCGCCCCCGGAACACGCGGACGGACGCCCCCAGGCCGAGCCGCTCGACCGCCTCGACGAGGAAGGACGTGCGGCGGGCCAGCGGCTCGATGAGGGTGACCGACAGGTCGGGACGGGCGATCGCCAGGACGAGGCCGGGCAGGCCGGCGCCGGATCCCACGTCCAGCACCTCGGCGCCCTCCGGGATCCGTTCGGCCACCGCGGCGCAGTTCAACAGGTGCCGGTCCCAGATGCGGGGCGCCTCACGGGGGCCGATCAGACCGCGGACCACGCCGTCGGTGGCCAGCAGCTCCGCGTACGCGGCGGCGAGGTCGAGACGGTCGCCGAAGAGGGCACGAGCCGCGGGGGCCAACTCGGGCGGCAACGTCGCGACGGCGGGATCGGGGCTGTCCGCCGACGACGTGTCCGCGGCCGTCCGGCCCGGGTCGGTGACGCCGGCAACCGACGAGCGACCGGCACGCGAGTCGGGCCGGACAGGCGACGGCCCGGGCGGCGTGCCACCCGGGCCGGTCGCGGCGTCGGCCGCGATGTCGTCGTGGGTCACCCCGTCAGTCCACCGGCCGGACGACGATGCGCCGGTTGGGCTCGACGCCCTCCGACTCGCTCTCCACACCGGCGATCGCGTTGACCACGTCGTGCACGCACTTGCGCTCGAAGGCGGACATCGGCTCGAGCCGAACCGGCTCGCCGTACTCCTTGACCTTCTCCACCGCGTTGCGGGCGACGGCGGCGAGCTCCTTGCGGCGGGTGGCCCGGTAGCCGCCGACGTCGAGCAGCAGGCGGCTCGGCGTGCCGGTCTGCCGGAAGACGGCGAGCCGGGCCAGCTCCTGGAGCGCCTCCAGGGTGGCCCCACGCTGGCCCACGAGGTTCTGCAGCCGGCCGCCGACGACCTCCACGACCGGGCGTCCGCCCGAGACCAGCTCGTCGATGTCGCCGTCGTAGTCGAGGATGTCGAGCAGGCCCTCGACGTAGTCGGCCGCGATCTCGCTCTGCCGGAACAGGTCGCTGTCGGCCGGGGCCTTCTTCTCGCGGCCCGCGCCGCCGGCCTCCTCCGCCTCGGCGTCGGTGTCGTCGGCCGCCTCGACGGGAGCGGTGCCCTCCTCGTCCAGGGACTCGTCGGCGTGGGGGATGCTGGTGTCCGTCACGGTCTCATCTCCGTACTCGCTCGGCCGGACCGTCGGGTCCGCTGGTCTCCCGGGGCCGGCGGGAGGTCGCCGGTGCCCACGGGCACGTCTGTACGGGCAGTGTCGCCCGTGGCCGCGCCTCGCGCGGTGCGTTCCGCCCGGCGCCGGCCGTACGGCGGCTGCACGGTGCGGAACGGGCCGCCGGCGGTCCCCCGCGGGCGGCCCGTACTCACGCTAGCCCTGCCGCTTGGCGGGGCGACCCTTCTTCGGGTTGACCGGCTTGGCGCCCGGCTTCGGCCCGGCCACCTTGGGCGCGGTGGCCTTGGTCGGCGCCGGCGGCGCGGACTTGGCGCGCCCGAACAACCCGGCCGGACGCGCCGGCTGCACCGGGTTGCGGGCGCCGGTGGTGGCCTTGCTGGTGGCGGTGGGCGGCGGCGGGTACTTGCGCAGCACCCACTGCTGCTGGCCGAGGGTGAAGAGGTTGTTGGTGACCCAGTAGATGATCACACCGATCGGGAAGATCGCACCCGAGACGAGCAGCGAGAGCGGGATGCCGTAGAGCATCAGGCGCTGGATCATCCGCTGCTGCGGGTCCTCGGCCCACCCGGTCTTGAGGATCATCTGGCGGCTGGTGAGATAGGTGGTGCCCATCATCACCAGGACCAGGATGCCGGCGATGACCTTGACGGTCGTGCCGTTGGCGCCGAGCCGCGCCAGCTCGTCGGCGGTGGAGCCGAACTTGCCGGCGATCGGGGCGGTGAAGAGCTTCGCGCTGGAGGCGCTGTCGAACTGGTCGACCGACCAGCCGTAGAGGGTCTTGGCCTGCTTGGCCGGGTCGAGCCGGCGCAGCACGTGGAAGAGGCCCAGGAAGACGGGGATCTGGAGGAACATCGGAAGGCAGCCCATGAGCGGGTTGGCCTTTTCCTTCCGGTAGAGCTCCATCATCTCCTTCTGGAGCGTCTCCCGGTCACCCTTGTGCTTCTCCTGCAGCGCCTTGACCTGGGGCTGCAACGCCTGCATGGCGCGCTGCGACTTGATCTGCTTGACGAAGACCGGGAACAGGATCACCCGGACGGTGACCACCAGGAAGACGATGGCCAGGATCCACGCGAAGTTCGTGCCGATCACGGCCTCGACCGGCACTCCGATGGCGTCCCAGGCCGAGTGCCAGGTCAGCAGGATCCACGAAATCGCGTAGTAGATCCAGTCGAGACTCAATTCGGAGCTCCAGTCACGTCGGGACGGCGGCGACCGCCCGGCTCCGGCACCGGGTCATGTCCACCTGGGTGGAAGGGGTGGCAGCGCAACAACCGCCGGACCGCGAGGCCGGTCCCACGGACCGCGCCGTGCCGCGTCACCGCCTCCAGGGCGTAGGCGCTGCACGACGGGTAGAACCGGCAACGGGCCGGCAGTGCCGGACTTATCCACCGACGGTACGCGATGATGGGCCCGATCAGCACACGGGCGGCCGCGCTGCCGGGCCGGGAGGTGGTGGGTCCCGCGCTCACCGACGCCGCCCCCGGGAGGTGCGGGCCGCGGCGATCGCGGCGTCCAGGTCGGCGCCGAGGCGGGGGTAGGAGGCGTCGGCGGCCGGCGGGAGCGCCCGGACGACCAGAGTGCTGCCGGCCGGCAGCTCGCTCAGCCGCTCGCGGACCAGATGCCGCAGCCGGCGGCGGACCCGGTTGCGGACGACCGCGGGCCCGACGGCCTTGGACACGACGAAGCCGGCGCGGGTCGGTGCGGAGGGCTGCTCCGCACCGGCGTTCCGCGCCGGCTCCGGCGACGTCGATGTCGCGGCCTCCGGGGGCAGGGTCAGGTGCACCACGACGGCGCCACGGCCGGCGCGCCGGCCACCCCGGACCGCTGCGGCGAAGTCGGTGCTGCGCCGCAGTCGCTGCGCGGCCGCCAGCACGACTGCCTCACGTCCCCCCGGACCTGCCCGGTCGGCCTCAGGCCGACAGGCGGGCGCGGCCCTTGGCGCGACGGGTCGAGATGATGGCCCGGCCGGCCCGGGTGCGCATGCGCAGCCGGAAGCCGTGGGTCTTGGCGCGCCGGCGGTTGTTCGGCTGGTAGGTGCGCTTGCTCACGTCAGGCTCTCCGTTGTCTACGCCCCGGGCGGTGACTGCCCGGGAATCGTGGTGGTCCAGGCCACTCGGCGGTGGCCTCCGATCGGTGCTGCCCGGTGACGCGACATCCTCGGCGGAGCGGGGAGACGTCGGGGACAGCAAGCACCCATCACCCTAGCAGAGGGCGTGAGAGCAGCCGCTCCAGCCTACGCAGGGGGGCAATGACCGTCAAACGCCTCACCCCGGTTCCACCCGGACGCGCCGACGACCGAAGGGGCGGTTTTCGCTCATACCGACAACGCCCGGGACGCGTCGCCGGTTGATGGCGCAGGGACAACGCTGTTACCGTGCCCGATTGCGGTCGGCGTCGGGGGGTCGAGTCGTCGTCGGCCGGCAAGACCGGACAAGGTAGTGAATCGTTCGGCACGGTGTACCCGCTTCAGCGCCCGTTCAGGCAGGGGCAGGTCCCACCCGCGTCCGACGAACGGCCACAATCGGTCGGTACACAGGCTGTGGATAACTTGTGGACGACGACTGGTCGGCCGTTCGGGTGGTGAGGAGCCACCCGCGGGAACGCGGCGGGCCCGGGACGGCCCGTTGGCAGACAGCGGCGGCCGGGGAGCAGAGGCGAGGGGGTGGCACGACGGTGGCCGGTTCGACCGACCTTGCCGCGGTGTGGACGGCGACGACCGACGAGCTCGCCGACGAGATCATCTCCGCCCAGCAGCGGGCGTACCTCCGGCTGACCCGGCTGCGCGCCATCGTCGAGGACACCGCGCTTCTCTCCGTGCCGGACGCCTTCACCCGGGATGTGATCGAGTCGCGGCTGCGCCCTGCGATCACCGAGGCGCTCACCCGCCGGCTGGGCCGGCCGATCCAGGTCGCCGTCACGGTCCGGGTGGCCGAGGACGCGGCCGGCAGGCCGGCCGGCACCGTCTACCGCAGCGGCCCGGAGCCGGGGTCGGGCGACCCGGAGATCGGGCCGGCGGGTCTGCTCGACGATCCGGCCCCGTTCGCCCGGCCGGAGCTGCCGATCCCCGAGCAACCGCAGCCCGATCGCGCACCGGAGCACCCGACGGCCCCGCTCGCCGACCCGCACCGCGCGAATCTCGGGTCGGGCGGTCACGACGCGCAGGAGACGCTCTTCGGCGCCGCCTTCGGCGAGCCGCCGCCCGCTCCCCGGGCGGCACCCGAGCGGCGCACGTTCGACGAGCAGGCGGCCAGGCTGGACCCGCCGGGTCCGGACGCCCGTGCCTACGAGACGCGGTACCGCGAGGACGCGGCGTCGCCTCGGGACCAGCACGTGATCCGGGCGCTGCCCCGTGACGGGGCCACCGACAGCGGGCCCGGACGCGGTGGCGCGGATCACCGCCCGGGTCTGCGGGACGAACGGCGGCTCCCCGGCGCCGACACCGGCGGCAACCGGCTCAACCCGAAGTACATGTTCGAGACCTTCGTCATCGGCTCGTCCAACCGCTTCGCGCACGCGGCGTCCGTCGCCGTGGCCGAGTCGCCGGCGAAGGCGTACAACCCGCTCTTCATCTACGGCAGCTCCGGGCTGGGCAAGACCCACCTGCTGCACGCCATCGGGCACTACGCGACGACCCTCGGCAACGCCCGTTCGGTGCGGTACGTCTCGACCGAGGAGTTCACGAACGACTTCATCAACTCGCTGCGGGACGACAAGACCAGCGCGTTCCAGCGGCGCTACCGGGACGTGGACATCCTCCTGATCGACGACATCCAGTTCCTGGAGAACCGGGAGCGGACGCAGGAGGAGTTCTTCCACACCTTCAACACCCTGCACAACGCCAACAAGCAGATCGTCATCACCTCCGACCGCTCGCCGAAGCAGCTGGCGACGCTGGAGGACCGGCTGCGTACCCGGTTCGAGTGGGGACTGCTCGCCGACATCCAGCCGCCGGACCTGGAGACGCGGATCGCGATCCTCCAGAAGAAGGCCGCCCAGGAACGCCTCTTCGCCCCGCCGGACGTGCTGGAGTTCATCGCCTCCCGGGTGTCGAACTCGATCCGCGAACTCGAGGGCGCCCTGATCCGGGTGACCGCGTTCGCGAGCCTCACCCGCTCGACGGTCGAGCTGTCGCTGGCGGAGGAGGTGCTGCGGGACTTCATCCCGGACGGCGCCGGCCCGGAGATCACGGCCGACCAGATCATGGTCTCGACCGCCGACTACTTCGGGGTGAGCCTGGAGGACCTGCGGGGGCACTCGCGGTCCCGGGTGCTGGTCAACGCCCGCCAGGTGGCCATGTACCTGTGCCGGGAGCTGACCGACCTGTCGCTGCCCCGGATCGGGCAGGCGTTCGGCGGCCGGGACCACACCACCGTCATGCACGCCGATCGCAAGATCCGG
The DNA here is from genome assembly GCF_056150165.1 of Micromonospora xinjiangensis. Lineage (NCBI taxonomy): Bacteria > Bacillati > Actinomycetota > Actinomycetes > Micromonosporales > Micromonosporaceae > Micromonospora > Micromonospora xinjiangensis. Next base: position 181,572 of record NZ_JAXCFO010000003.1, read on the forward strand.
CAGCAGATGGCCGAGCGGCGCTCGCTCTACAACCAGATCGCCGAGCTGACCAACCGGATCAAGCAGAACACCTGAGGCGTACGCGCGACCGAGAGAACACCGAGCCCCGCCCGTCGGCGGGGCTCGACGCTTTCCACAGCCCGGCCGCCTTGACCCTCGACCCGGTCGAGCCTCCAGGATCGGGGCGTGTCCGTCCACCGCCCCGACTCGTTGTCCACATCCCGTTGTCCACCGACGGTGGATAACTACGCTCGGTTCGCTCCCCGTCACCCACAGGCTGTGGACAGTGCCTGGGGACAGGGTGTGGACGGGTGGGGACAACGGGTGCCGTCATCCACCGATGACGGTCGACCTGTGGGTGACCTGTTGAAGGATCTGGGGATGACGGCGAACGTGACGATCCGGGCGGTCCACAGGCCTGGGGAGAAAGTCGGTGGATTGGCGGTGGACAACCGGTGGACAACCGTGGACAACCTGGGGGTGAGCCGGGCCTGTGGACTCGGACACGGGTTTACACCCTGGTTCTCCACAGCCAACTCACCGGTGGATAACCTGTCTCACCTGCGCGAACGCCGGTTCTCCACAGTTTGCACAGGTGCGATGAAGACGATGAGTTATCTCTTCTGAAAGAACAAAAACCAATCATCACCGTTGGACTTTCTGTGGATCGGGCCGGTCGCTGCCGGAGCAACGGTGAGCATCGACCCGCTGCACGGGGTCGGGCGCACAGCCGATGCCCTCGCGCCCTAAGGTGCGATGGGTACCCGCACCGTCAGGCGGGTCGGCAGGCAGCGGTCGGCATGAGAGAGTTGTCGTCGACGTCGACGCGGAGGCATTGATGAAGTTCCGAGTGGAGCGCGACGCGCTCGCCGAGGCCGTGGCCTGGACCGCGAAGAGCCTGCCCAACCGGCCGTCCGTTCCGGTGCTGGCCGGTGTCATGCTCCGGGTCACCGACGGCAACCTGCAGGTCTCCGGCTTCGACTACGAGGTCTCCAGCCAGGTGACGGTCGAGGTGCAGGGGGACGCCGACGGCGCGGCCCTCGTCTCCGGCCGGCTCCTTGCCGAGATCACCAAGGCACTGCCGGCCAAGCCGGTGGACATCGCCGCGGTCGGGGCCCACCTCGAACTCGTCTGCGGCAGCGCCCGGTTCACCCTGCCCACGATGCCGGTGGAGGACTACCCGTCCCTTCCGGAGATGCCGCAGAGCGCCGGCACCGTCGACGCGGCCGCCTTCGCCGCCGCGGTCGCCCAGGTGGCCGTCGCCGCCGGGCGTGACGAGACCCTGCCGATGATGACGGGCGTACGGATCGAGCTCTCCGGCAACACCCTGGCGATGCTCGCCACCGACCGCTACCGGCTCGCGCTGCGCGAGATCCAGTGGAACCCTGACGACCCCGACGTGAGCATCAACGCCCTGGTGCCCGCCCGCACGCTGCACGACACCGCCAAGGCCCTCGGGCCCGTCGGCGGCGAGGTCACCCTGGCGTTGGCCGCGGGTGGCGCGGGCGAAGGCATGATCGGCTTCGCCGGGGGTACGCGGCGCACCACGAGCCGCCTGCTCGACGGGGCGAACTACCCGCCGGTCCGCTCGCTCTTCCCGAGCAGCCACAACGCCGAGGCCCGGGTGGCGGTCAGCACGCTGATCGAGGTCGTCAAGCGCGTCGCGCTCGTGGCCGAACGCACCACCCCGGTGCTGCTGAGCTTCAGCGGCGACGGCCTGGTCGTCGAGGCCGGCGGCTCCGAGGAGGCGCGGGCGAGCGAGGCCATGGAGGCATCCTTCACCGGCGACCCGCTGACCATCGGTTTCAACCCTCAGTACCTGATCGACGGCCTGGCCAACATGGGCGCACAGACGGCCGTGCTCTCGTTCGTCGACGCCTTCAAGCCCGCGGTGATTTCGCCCGCCGGCGAGGATGGCGAGGTCCTTCCCGGGTACCGCTACCTCATCATGCCGATCCGCGTCTCCCGCTGATCGCGCCCGCAACACCCACGCACCGGAGGTAAGGACAGATGCAGCTCGGCCTTGTAGGACTCGGCCGGATGGGCGGCAACATGCGCGAGCGGTTGCGCGCCGCTGGCCACGAGGTGGTCGGTTTCGACCACAACGCGGAGCTGAGTGACGTCGCCTCCCTCGCGGAGCTGGCGGAGAAGCTCGAGTCGCCGCGGGCGGTCTGGGTCATGGTCCCGGCCGGCGTCACCGACGCGACCATCGACGAGCTGGCCGGCGTGCTCGGTGAGGGCGACATCATCATCGACGGCGGTAACTCGCGCTTCAGCGACGACGCCCCCCGCGCCGAGCGGCTGAACGAGCGCGGCATCGGCTACATCGACGTCGGCGTGTCCGGTGGCGTCTGGGGCCGGCAGAACGGCTACGCGCTGATGGTCGGTGGAGCCGAGGAGCACGTCGCGCGGCTCATGCCGATCTTCGAGTCGCTGAAGCCCGAGGGCGAGTTCGGCTTCGTGCACGCCGGCCCCGTCGGTGCCGGTCACTACGCGAAGATGGTGCACAACGGCATCGAGTACGGCCTCATGCACGCGTACGCCGAGGGCTACGAGCTGCTCGCCGCCTCCGAGCTGGTCACCAACGTGCCGGGTGTGTTCAAGTCGTGGCGCGAGGGCACCGTCGTCCGTTCCTGGCTGCTCGACCTGCTCGACCGGGCTCTCGACGAGGACCCGGAGCTGGCGGAGCTGAGCGGCTACACCGAGGACACCGGTGAGGGTCGCTGGACGGTGGACGAGGCGGTCCGGCTGGCGGTGCCGCTGAACGTCATCACGGCCTCGCTCTTCGCCCGGTTCGCGTCCCGCCAGGACGACTCGCCCGCGATGAAGGCGGTCGCCGCGCTGCGCCAGCAGTTCGGTGGGCACGCCGTCCGCAAGCGCTGACCGGTCCACCACCTGTGTACGTCCGCCGGCTGGAACTGGTCGACTTCCGCTCGTACGAGCAGATCGGCGTGGACCTGGAACCGGGGGCGAACGTGCTGATCGGCGCCAACGGCGTCGGCAAGACCAACCTGGTCGAGGCGCTCGGCTACGTGGCGACCCTGGACAGTCACCGGGTCGCCACGGACGCACCGCTGGTGCGGATGGGCGCCGGGTCGGCGGTGATCCGCTGCGCCATCGTGCACGACGGCCGGGAGCTGCTGGTCGAGCTGGAGATAGTCCCGGGCAAGGCGAACCGGGCGCGGCTCGGCCGCTCCCCGGCCCGCCGGGCCCGGGACGTGCTGGGCGCGCTGCGGCTGGTGCTCTTCGCCCCGGAGGACCTGGAGCTGGTTCGCGGTGATCCGGCCGAACGCCGCCGCTACCTGGACGACCTGCTGGTGAACCGGCAGCCCCGGTTCGCCGGGGTGCGGGCCGACTACGAGCGCGTGGTCAAGCAGCGCAACGCGCTGTTGCGCACCGCCTACCTGGCCCGGAAGACCGGCGGATCGCGGGGCGGGGACCTCTCCACGCTGGCCGTCTGGGACACCCACCTGGCCCGGCACGGGGCGGAGCTGCTCGCCGGCCGTCTGGAGCTGGTCGCCGCGCTGGCGCCGCACGTGGCGAAGGCGTACGACGCGGTGGCCGCCGGGCGGGGTGCGGCCGGGATCGCCTACCGACCGTCGGTGGAGCTGCCGGAGCCGACCACGGACCGGAGCGTGCTCGCCGACGCGCTGACCGCCGCCCTCGCCGAGGCCCGCTCGGCGGAGATCGAGCGGGGCACCACACTGGTCGGCCCGCACCGCGACGAGCTGGCCCTCACCCTCGGCCCGCTGCCCGCCAAGGGGTACGCCAGCCACGGCGAGTCCTGGTCGTTCGCGCTCGCCCTCCGGTTGGCCGGTTACGACCTGCTGCGTGCCGACGGCATCGAGCCGGTGCTGGTGCTCGACGACGTGTTCGCCGAGCTGGACGCCGGGCGCCGGGAGCGGCTGGCCGAACTGGTGGGCGGGGCGAGTCAGCTGTTGGTGACGTGCGCGGTCGACGACGACGTGCCCGCCGCGCTGCTCGGCGCCCGGTACGCGGTGGGCGAGGGGACGGTGCGGCGTGTCGGATGAGCCGGAGCGCGCCGGGGCGGAGGCGGCCGGGGCGGGTGGAGCGAGCCGCGCCGCCTCGACCGGTCGCCGGGTCGCGCGTACGACCGGTGACGGCACCGACGGCGGAGGCCGGGCCGACCCGCCGAGCGGCACCGGCGCGGCGGCCGAGGGCCCGGACGGGGTGTCCGGGCCGCAACTGGCCCGTGCGGTGCTGGACGCCGCGAAGGCCCGGCGGGAGGTGGCCGCCCGGACGCGGCGGCGGGCCGGGAGCGGCGGGGCCGGCGGGACGGGTGGCGGCGAGCGGCGCCTGCGGGGCTACTCCGGCCCGGGGCCGGACCCGCGCGACCCGCAGCCGCTGGGCGCCGTGCTGAACCGGTTGGTCAAGGCGCGCGGCTGGCAGCAGCCGGCCGCCGAGGCGACCGTCTTCGGCGCCTGGGAGCGGGTGGTCGGGCCGGAGGTGGCCCAGCACAGCCGCCCGGTGAAGCTGGAGAACGGCGAGTTGACCGTGGAGGCACGCTCGACCGCGTGGGCGACCCAGCTGCGGCTGCTCGCCGGGTCGCTCCTGCAACAGATCGGGCGGGAGGTCGGGCACAACGTGGTGCGCAAGCTGCACATCCACGGGCCGGCCGCGCCGTCCTGGTCGCGGGGGCCGCGCCGGGTGCGTGGCCGCGGGCCGCGGGACACCTACGGCTGACCGGCTCGCCCGCCGTCGTCCCGGCGTGCGGGCGCCAGCCGCGCCGTGCTCCGGCGTGCGGCCGTCAGTCGCGCCGTGCCTCGCGGGCGGCGCGCTTGCGCTCCCGCTGCTCCCGCGTGTAGCGCTTCCGGTTCTCCAGGTCGCGTTTCCACAGCTCGCGCGCGATCGCCGAGCCGCCCTGCACGGCGCCCTGCACCTCGGCCGGGCCGGCCAGGTACTTGTAGGCCCACCTCCAGAGCCGACCGCCCTCGCCCGGCGCCCGGGCCGGCTTCTCCTCGCCCATGCCACCCGCCTCGCCTCGTGGTTCGCCGCAGATAGTTTGTGCACCAATCATTGGGGAACCAACTATCGGTACGATAGCAGTCGGTCTAGGAGAGGGCGAGACGTGCAGCACGAGGTGGGCGGCCGCGATCCGCTGGCGCTGGAGGAGCAGGTGTGCTTCGCGCTGTCGGTCGCCGCGCGCAGCGTCGTCGCGGTCTACCGCCCGCTGCTGGAGCCGATGGGGCTGACCCATCCGCAGTACCTGGTCATGCTGGCGCTCTGGCAGCACGCGCCGCTGTCGGTACGCGAGCTCAGCCGCCTCCTGCAACTCGACCCCGGCACGCTCTCGCCACTGTTGAAGCGCCTGGAGGCCGCCGGTTACCTCCGCCGCGAGCGGGCCGCCGGCGACGAGCGGAGCCTCGCGGTGACCCTCACCGCCGCGGGGCAGGCGCTGCGGGCGCGCGCCGAGCAGATCCCGCCCGCGATCGTGGCGCGGCTCGGGATGCCCCTGGAGGAGCTGCAACGGCTGCACGGCGCGCTCACCGACGTCATCGCGGCGGCGAACCGCGCCGGAGCCGGGCCGCTCACCTAGCGGCGGGCGTCCGGCCGGCGTCGCGCCGCGCGGTCCCGGCCCCTGCCCGGACGACCCCGGCCGTCAGGGGTGTGTGGCCCGCCGGGGGGCCTCCGACTCGGCGTAGACGGCGAAGCCCCGGTCCGCACACCGCCGGTAGAAGGCGGCGAGCACGCTCAGCTCGGCGCAGGTGAAGTTCCACTGCGGCGGGTCGCCGCTCTCGTCGCGCAGCGCGTCGAGCCGGGTGTCCAGCCAGCGGAGCTGCTGCTCGGCCAGGCGGCCGTCGCCGAGCAGCTTGCGCAGCACCGTGCTGACCGAGTCGAACGTCACCGCCTCACCGTGCTCCCGGTGCCCGGCGACGAACCGTTCGATGCCGTCGGCGATCCAGGCGCAGCCATCCGGATCGATCACCGGGTCCTCGTCCTCCGCGGCGGCGTCCGTGGCGTAGAGCACACCCTCGAGGCCGAGCAGCAGGTCCACCAGTTCGGTGTACGCGGTCGCGCGGACCGTGCCGGTCTTCGCGATCAACTCGGCCAGCGCGGCTGTCGGCGCGGAGATCCGTGGCATGTCGACGATCTCGCCGAAGTCGACGAACTCGGCCGGCGCGACCGGATCGTAGAAGCGGCCGGTACGCGGCCAGTGCACCGCGACGTTGTCCAGCCCCATCTGGGGTCACCTCTTAAGCAACGTGTGGGGGTCGATCGGGTCGATCGTCCGGTTCCCGCGGAGAAAGATCAAGCCGAGCCGGAGACCGCCGCAAACGTACGGCACCCGCCGGTCGCACCGCGACCCCTGACCCGCCCGACTGCGGGTGCACCGTCGAGCGGCGCCGCCCCTCGATCTTGGCCTGGCGTGTAGGGGGAGTCGCGGACGACGCGGTTCGGCCGGCTACGGAGTTCTCAGGCGCTTTGCGAGGGTGCCGAGTGGCGGTTCTACCGCCAACGCACAGTAAGATTGACGGAGAGACGAAGACCCGGTGCGGAGCGACGGACACGGGCCCGGAAGGGCCCGCGATCATTGTCCACGTCGGGTCGAGCCGATCGCGATCCGCGGGCAACCGCGGCGACCGGCGCGTACCGACCCGTGACCGGACTCCTCCGGCGCCGGTCCGCGCCGACGTCGCGTCCTGTCCGCCGAACCCGCGCCCGACGTGCCCATCCGGCGCTGACGGCGCGAGAAAGTGGCCGAGGGTGGCAGCGCAGGAAAACCAGCAGTACGGCGCAGAATCGATCACCGTTCTCGAGGGGTTGGAGGCGGTCCGCAAGCGGCCCGGCATGTACATCGGGTCGACGGGCGAGCGGGGTCTGCACCACCTCGTCTGGGAGGTTGTCGACAACGCGGTCGACGAGGCGCTGGCCGGCTACTGCGACACCATCGACGTGGTGCTGCTGGCCGACGGCGGCGTCCGGGTCACCGACAACGGCCGAGGCTTCCCCGTCGACCTGCACCCGAAGCTGAAGAAGCCGGGCGTCGAGGTGGCGCTGACCGTGCTGCACGCCGGCGGGAAGTTCGACGGCAAGGCGTACGCCGTCTCCGGCGGTCTGCACGGCGTCGGCGTGTCGGTCGTGAACGCGCTCTCCACGAAGATGTTCGTGGAGATCCACAAGGACGGCTTCGTGTGGCGGCAGAGCTACACCAACTCCAAGCCCAGCCCGCTGGAGAAGGGCGAGCCGACCGACCGCACCGGCTCGGCCGTGTCGTTCTGGCCCGACGCGGCGGTCTTCGAGACCGTCGAGTTCGACTTCCAGACCATCTACCGGCGCCTCCAGGAGATGGCCTTCCTCAACCGGGGCCTCACCATCCACCTGCTCGACGAGCGCAGCGAGGACGACGAGGGCAAGCCGCGCGAGGTGACCTTCCTCTACAAGGGCGGCATCGCCGACTTCGTCCGGCACCTCAACGCCTCGAAGAACCCGATCCACAAGACGGTGGTCGAGTTCGGCGCCGAGGAGGAGGGCATGTCGGTCGAGATCGCCATGCAGTGGAACGAGTCGTACGGCGAGTCGGTCTACACCTTCGCCAACACGATCAACACCCACGAAGGCGGCACCCACGAGGAGGGCTTCCGGGCCGCGCTGACCAGCGTCGTCAACCGCTACGGCACCGACCGGAAGCTGCTCAAGAGCGACGAGAAGCTCTCCGGCGAGGACATCCGCGAGGGCCTCGCGGCGATCATCTCGGTGAAGCTGGCCAACCCGCAGTTCGAGGGGCAGACCAAGACCAAGCTCGGCAACACGCCGGTGAAGAGCTTCGTGCAGCGGGTCTGCAACGAGTGGCTCGTCGACTGGTTCGACCGGAACCCGGCCGAGGCGAAGATCATCATCCAGAAGGCATCCCAGGCGGCCCGCGCCCGGATCGCCGCCCAGCAGGCGCGCAAGCTGGCCCGGCGCAAGTCGCTGCTGGAGTCCGGCTCGATGCCGGGCAAGCTGGCCGACTGCCAGTCCACCGACCCGCGGGAGTCCGAGGTCTTCATCGTCGAGGGCGACTCGGCGGGTGGTTCGGCGAAGCAGGGTCGCGACCCGCGGGTCCAGGCGATCCTGCCGATCCGCGGCAAGATCCTCAACGTGGAGAAGGCCCGGATCGACCGGGTGCTGAAGAACGCCGAGGTCCAGGCGCTCATCACCGCGCTGGGCACCGGCATCCACGACGACTTCGACATCGAGAAGCTGCGCTACCACAAGATCGTGCTGATGGCCGACGCGGACGTCGACGGGCAGCACATCCAGACGCTGCTCCTCACGCTGCTCTTCCGCTTCATGCGCCCGCTCGTCGAACTGGGGCACGTCTACCTGGCCGCCCCGCCGCTCTACAAGATCAAGTGGAACAAGCGGGGCGACGACGCGCAGTACGCGTACTCCGACCGCGAGCGCGACGGGCTCATCGCGCTGCGCCAGCAGCAGAAGCCGAACGCCAAGCCCGACGACATCCAGCGGTTCAAGGGCCTCGGCGAGATGAACTACCCGGAGCTGTGGGAGACCACGATGAACCCGGCGACCCGTACGCTCCGCCAGGTGACGCTCGACGACGCGGCAACCGCCGACGAGTTGTTCAGCGTTCTCATGGGGGAGGACGTGGAGGCACGCCGGTCGTTCATCCAGCGCAACGCCAAGGACGTCCGGTTCCTGGACATCTGACGGGCAGCGGGCCGGCCGGCATCCACCGGCCGGCCCGCTGATCCACAGAGTTATCCACAACTTGGCCGGTTTCCACAGCGGTTATCCACAGCACAAAAACGACTCACAGTCTGATAAGGGTATACAGTGACCGATTCCCCCGAGTCCACACCGAACGAGCCCGAGGTCCCCGAGGCCGCCGGCGCCGTGGTCGCGCACGACCGGATCGAACCGGTCGGGCTCGAGGTGGAGATGCAGCGCTCCTACCTCGACTACGCCATGAGCGTCATCGTCGGGCGCGCGCTGCCGGACGTCCGGGACGGGCTCAAGCCGGTCCACCGCAAGATCCTCTACGCCATGTTCGACTCCGGCTACCGGCCGGACCGCGGCTACGTGAAGTGCTCCCGGGTCGTCGGCGACGTGATGGGCCAGTTCCACCCGCACGGCGACTCGGCCATCTACGACGCGCTGGTCCGGATGGCCCAGCCCTGGTCGCTGCGCTACCCGCTCGTCGACGGCAACGGCAACTTCGGCTCGCCGGGCAACGACCCGGCCGCGGCCATGCGGTACACCGAGTGCAAGCTCGACCCGCTGGCGATGGAGATGCTGCGGGACATCGACGAGGACACCGTCGACCTGCAGGACAACTACGACGGCCGGGCCAAGGAGCCCACCATCCTGCCGTCCCGCATCCCGAACCTGTTGATCAACGGCTCCGAGGGCATCGCGGTCGGCATGGCCACCAAGATCCCGCCGCACAACCTGCGGGAGATCGGCGCCGCCGTGCAGTGGTGCCTGGAGAACCCGGAGGCCGACGAGGCGACCACCCTCGAGGCACTGCTGGGGATCGTCAAGGGCCCGGACTTCCCGACCCACGGCCTGATCGTTGGCACCGCCGGAATCCAGGACGCCTACCGGACCGGCCGGGGCTCGATCCGGATGCGCGCCGTGGTCGAGGTCGAGGAGGACAAGCGCGGCCGTCCGGCGCTGGTCGTCAGCGAGCTGCCCTACCAGGTCAACCCGGACAATCTCGCCGAGCGGATCGCCGAGCTGATCAAGGAGGGCAAGCTCGGCGGCATCGCCGACATCCGCGACGAGTCCTCCGGGCGTACGGGCATGCGGATCGTGCTGGTGCTCAAGCGCGACGCGGTCGCCAAGGTGGTGCTCAACAATCTCTACAAGCACACCCAGCTCCAGGAGACCTTCGGCGCCAACATGCTGGCGCTGGTCGACGGGGTGCCGCGCACGCTCAACCTGGCCCAGTTCATCCGCTACTACGTCGAGCACCAGATCGAGGTCATCCGCCGGCGGACCGCGTTCCGGCTCCGCAAGGCGGAGGAGCGGGCGCACATCCTGCGCGGCCTGGCCAAGGCGCTGGACGCCCTGGACGAGGTGATCGCCCTGATCCGGCGTTCGCCCACGGTCGAGGACGCCCGGCAGGGCCTGATCCGGCTCCTGGAGATCGACGAGATCCAGGCGACCGCCATCCTCGACATGCAGCTGCGCCGGCTCGCCGCGCTGGAGCGGCAGCGGATCCTCGACGACCTGGCCAAGCTCGAGCTGGAGATCGCCGACCTCAAGGACATCCTCGCCAAGCCCGAGCGGCAGCGGCGGATCGTCTCGGACGAGCTCGGCGAGATCGTGGCCAAGTGGGGCGACGACCGCCGGACGCAGATCGTGCCGTTCGACGGTGAGGTCTCCATGGAGGACCTCATCGCCCGCGAGGACGTGGTGGTCACGATCACCCGCACCGGCTACGCCAAGCGGACGAAGGTCGACCAGTACCGCTCGCAGCGACGCGGCGGCAAGGGCGTCAGCGGTGCCTCGCTGCGCCAGGACGACATCGTCAGCCACTTCTTCGTCTGCTCGACCCACGACTGGATCCTGTTCTTCACCAACAAGGGCCGGGTCTACCGGGCCAAGGCGTACGAGCTTCCGGAAGCCAGTAGGGTGGCCAAGGGCCAGCACGTGGCCAACCTGCTCGCGTTCCAACCCGACGAGCAGATCGCACAGATCATCGAGATCCCGAACTACCAGGTGGCGCCCTACCTGGTACTGGCCACGAAGAACGGCCTGGTGAAGAAGACGCGGCTTGAGGAGTTCGACTCCAACCGGTCCGGCGGCATCATCGCGATCAACCTGCGCGATGAGGACGAGCTGGTCGGCGCCGCACTGGTCGCGCCGGAGGACGACCTGCTGCTGGTCTCCAAGAACGCGCAGGCGATCCGCTTCAACGCCAGCGACGAGGCGCTGCGGCCGATGGGCCGGGCGACCTCGGGTGTCATCGGGATGCGCTTCGCCGAGGACGACGTCCTCCTGGCGATGGAGGTGGTCCGGCCGGGCATGGACGTCCTGGTCGCGACGAACGGCGGATACGCGAAACGTACGCCGATCGAGGAATACCCGGTCCAGGGCCGGGGAGGTAAGGGCGTGCTGACTGCGAAGATCACAGAGCGACGGGGTGGTCTGGTCGGCGCGGTGGTGATCGACCCGGACGACGAGCTGTTCGCGATCACCAGCAACGGTGGTGTCATCCGGACTCCGGTGAAGCCTGTACGCCGTACGCGTGACCGGAACACAATGGGGGTCAAGCTGATGGACCTTCCGGACGGCGTGACTATCGTGGCGATTGCTCGCAATGCCGACGAGCCTGACGAACAGGACTAGTTGAATGACGGAGACACAGGCGAAGTCGGGGAACACGGGGACCTCGGCCAACCCGGTCGACGAGGAGGCCGCCGGAGGCGGCGCATCTGCGACCGGCCGCGCGGCCGTGGGCCGGGCAACCGTCCCCGCCGACGCGCCTGCCCCGAAATTCACCCGGGCTCCCGGGATGACGCCCCCACCCGACAAGCCGACCGACGACGCCGGGTCCGGCGAGAAGACCGAAGCGGTGCCGAGCGAGGCGGCCGCCGCCGCTGGTGCCGCCAAGGCCGCCGGAGCGGCCCGGTCCAGCAGCACCCAGCAGATCCCGGTCCGGGCCGGGCTGCCGGCCAGCGGCACCACCGGCACCCAGCCCCGGGTCACCGGCACCGCGAAGCCGGAGGCCGCCCGCCCGGGCGTCGCTCCCGGCCGGGCGCCCAACGGCGGTGGCCTGCCGCCCGGGATCGGCAACGCGGCCGCCGTCGGGGCCGCCCGGGTCGGTGACGCCGTACGCGCGGCCCGCACCTCGGTCAGTTCGGCCGCGTCCCGCGGGCCACGCCGCGCCCGGCTGAACCTGAAGCGCATCGACCCCTGGTCTGTGATGAAGTTCGCGTTCGCCGTGTCGGTGGTGCTCTTCATCGTGGTCGTGGTGGCGACCTCGGTCCTCTATCTCGCCCTGGACGCGATGGGTGTCTTCCAGAGCGTCAACGACAGCCTGACCGACCTGGTCAGCGCCGGTGGCGGGCAGAGCACCGATGGTTTCCAGATCACCGCGAAGGGCGTGATCCTCAGCTCGGCCCTGATCGGCCTGGTCAACGTCGTGCTCTTCACGGCGCTGGCAACGCTCGCGGCGTTCGTCTACAACGTCTGCGCCGACCTCGTCGGCGGGATCGAGCTGACGCTCGCCGAGCGCGACTGAAAGGCACCGGACGCCGGGGCGCCGCGGAAAGCGATCGCCCCGGCGTTCCGTACTCGGGTAGGTTCGACGGCGACGGGCGGCACGCCGACCCCGATTTGGGGCGGTAGACGCGGATGGGTTAACCTTGCTCGTCGCAACGCGGGGCTATAGCTCAGTCGGTTAGAGCGCAGAGCTGATAACTCTGAGGTCGCTGGTTCGATTCCAGCTAGCCCCACCGCACGTCCTCCGACGGCAGCCGAGCGCAAGGGGTCGCCCCGTGGTCAAGAAGCTTCTGATTCTGGTCGGCGTTGTCGGCGTGGCCGCCGTCGTGGCCAAGAAGATCAAGGCGTCCAACGACGAGCGTGCCCTCTGGCACGAGGCGACCACCGCGCCCGACCTGCGCTGAGGCCTGTCGTCGGCAGTAGCGACACAGCGGCGACGCCCGCTCCCGGGGCCCTAGCTCAACTGGCAGAGCACTGCCTTTGCAAGGCAGGGGTTAGGGGTTCGAGTCCCCTGGGCTCCACCAGCACTTTCAACGGTTGATCTCGGTCCTGAGTACAGCCAAGCGGTCTCGCCGTCCCCTCCTCACCCGGCAGGCGATCGATGGCCGAGGCAGTCTGCCGATCCGTCGCCGGCAGGATGTCTCCGTAGGTGTCGGCCGTCATCCGGATGGTGGAGTGCCCAAGCAGCTCCATGACCGTGCGTAGCTCCTCGCCCCGGGCAGCGAATCACGGCACGAGTAACAGGCGACACCGACGCTCGCCCATGGGCACGGGACGAGACGCCACCGCTGGGATCCGGGCTGGTTGGCCGCTGACGAAGCGCACTCATGGCGTTGAGTCCGCGCTGTCGTCGCGAGCACGGCGCGATCCAGCTACTGCGGTCGCTCTGCGAAGATGTCGGCATGCTCCAGGAGTGATCGGGCGAAGTCGACGGGAGGCAGGGCCCTTCCCCGCTCACGTTCCGCGTCCGTAATCGGCACGATGTTGATCACCCTGACAGCGCCTGCGCTGGTGTGGACGTAGTCCAGCCCACCGGCGCTCAACGGCCCGGCAAGGAAGACGGCACGGCATCCGGGGAAGGTCGGGAAATCCTCCCGGAGACCGATCATGTGGCCCCAGTTCAGTTGCATTCCCGTGACGAACGGGTGCACCGCAAGGTCGGCCAACCGGCCAGCGATCGCCTGCTCTTCGGAACGGGTTAGCGGCGCGCGCCGCCGGAGGTGGAGCTCGGCGCGACCACCTCCACCCGGTCCGGGCGCCGCCGGCATTTCCGCTGCCGCCATGCCGATGGTGGCGAAAGAGGTGATGCCCGTCGCGGATGTCGGCCGGTACACGAGCACATCCAGCCGGCTGATCGGTCCCCGCTCGTCTTCGAAGAGGATGCCGTCGTCCTCCTCACCCAACTGCGTCTGGTAGGCGTTGAAGATGTCTCGCAGAACAGGAGGAGCGGCCACGGCGCGCACTCTACGCCGTTCGAAGGTCCTCTGTGGTTCACTGGCCGCGGCCGGGACGGAGGAGCACAAGTGATCAAGGCGGTCTTCTTCGATGTCGGCGGGACGATTCTCGACGAGTCTCGCGAGTTCGAGAGCTGGGCGGACTGGCTCGGCGTGCCACGGCACACGTTCTCCGCGGTCTTCGGTGCGGCGATCGCCCGGGGTCTGGACTGGCAGGAACCGTTCCGGGTCTTCCGGCCCGGCTTCGATCTCGCGGCCGAACTCGAACGCCGGGCGGCTGCCGGCGTTCCGGAGTCGTTCGGCGAAGCGGATCTCTACCCCGACGCCCGATCGTGCCTGACCTCCTTGCGGGAGCAGGGTCTGTTGGTGGGCTTGGCCGGCAACCAGCCCGCTCACGCCGGGACGACCCTCCGCGACCTCGACCTGCCCGTGGACGTGATCGGCACGTCGCACGGCTGGGGCGTGGCGAAGCCGTCACCGGCCTTCTTCGCGCACGTCATCCGGGAGGGCGGGGGCGACCCGTCCGCCATCCTGTACGTCGGTGATCGGCCGGACAACGACGTACGCCCGGCCGTGGCGGCCGGGATGAACGCCTGCCTGATCCGGCGCGGTCCGTGGGGTCACATTCTCGACATGCCGGCCGTGTCGGAGCAGTGCCTGTTCCGCATCGACTCGCTGGACGAGCTTCCGAGCCTGGTCGCGGAGCACAACGCGGCGAGTGGCTGACCCGCCGACCGCGTCGGCGGCGCTGCCGTCCGGCGGAGCTGCTGGGGTGGCCGGTGGCGGGGCGGCCCGTGTCCCGGGGGTCGAGCCTGGGCGAGGGCGGAGGACCGGGCCTCGGCTCACCCGTCGGTGGCGATCGCCGCGATGGCGGCGAGCGGCCGGTGGGTGCCGTCGCCGGGTCGCCGTTGCCGCTCGACCTCCGTGAAGCCGGCCCGCGCCAGCCGCGCCGAGAATTCGTCGACGGGCCAGCGGTAGGCGGTCGCGACCTTGTGGTCGAAGGCGGAGACCTCGTCAGCGTCGAAGAAGCCGACCACCAACGGCCCACCCGGGGCCATCGCGCGCGCGAATCCCGCGAGCACGCCGTCGAGCTCCTGGGGCGGAAGGTGGATCAACGAATACCACGCCAGGATGCCGGCGGCGGAGTGGTCGGCGACGGCGAGATCCGCGATCGACCCGAGGTGGTACCTACCGTCGGGATAGGCCGCCCGCGCGTGGGCGATGAACTCCGGGACTATGTCGATTCCCGTCGCGTCGACGCCCGACGAGCGGAGGTGGTCGGTGATGTGACCGGGCCCGCAGCCCAGGTCGAGCACCGTGCCGGGCCGGCCCGCCAGGTGTCGCGCAATGAAGGCCAGGTCGTCGTCGTGCACCTTCTGGCTCGTACCGAACAGCTCGATGTAGAGCTCTGCGACGGACGCGTATGCCTGCCGGACCTGCTCCATGCCCACCGGGTGACTATAGGGGCTCGTCCGGAACGCCGACGGGGCCCAACGTCGGCGAGCGGATCGCTCGAAGCCGCCGGCTCTCGGGTCAGCGGCTACTACCCGCCGACGCCCGTCAGGGTCGCGCGGCTGTGCCGACACATCGCAGGACCGGAACACCCTTTCGGGTGGCCGGGTCACTCGCGGGTGAGTCCCGGCGGGAGGGCGTCCTCGTCGGGGCCGACCCGACGGGCGTTCACCAGCGGATCGCGGCACAGGGCGTCGATCAGCGCCGCGGTGCCGCCGATATCGGTCCACGTGTCGTCCCAGAGGGCGGAGACGAGCCAGGAGCGGTCCGCCGGGAAGAACAGGTCGGGCAACGGCCCCTTGCCGCGCATGTGACCGATCCGCCAGGTGAGGGCCTGCTCGGGCCCCGCCTCGACCAGCACGTAGGGCCAGTCCCAGTAGAGCCGCACCCGGGGCGCGGCGGGGAAGACGACGTCGTGGGCGCCGGTGTCGAGGAAGCCCAGCAGCCAGGGCTGGTCGGGGGTGTTCGCCACGAGTACGTCGACCAGCGCGCGTTCGTGGGCCCGGATGCCGAGGCCGTCGGGCGGATGGACGGTGGCGTAGGCGTCGAACACCGGCGGGATCGCGGTGGTGACCGTGAGGCCTTCCGTGGTGTGACCGGCGATCCAGGCGACGTCGTCGGTCGTACCCAGTCGCCAGCTCCGTCCGTCCCTGGTCACGTCCATGAAGCCCATCCAAGCCGATGCGTCCGTGTTTCGTGGCGCTGGCGGGAAAGCGGCGCAGGCCACCCGGTCAGAGCGTGATCCAGTAGCGCCGGACGGCGCCGAGCTCGGTGTCCCGGACGTCGTCGAGGACGCCACCGTGGCGCTCGATCGTCCTCGCCGAGGCGACGTTGTCGACCGCGCAGGTCACCAACACCCGGTCGAGCCCGAGTGCCCGCGCCTCGTCCAGCATCCGGCCGAGCGCCCAGGTGGCGAGCCCGCGCCGGCGGGCGGACGGCCGGATGCCGTAGCCGATGTGCCCCGCGACGCGGAGCAGGAATTCGTCGAGCCGGTGCCGCAGCGCGATCCCGCCGAGAACGCGGTCACCGTCCACGATCCACCGGTACGTGCAGGGCACCGCGCCGTCGTGGCGCGGCTCGGTCGGGTCGGACTCGTCCGTGAGCCGGGCCACCCAGGCCGCGAACCCGGCGGGCGAGTCCACCTCGTCGGAGGGCCGCAGGCCGAAGCCGTCCTCGTGGGTGCCGGGGCCCCACTCGTCGCGCGCCTCCAGCCAGGCCGCGTGCAGGCGGACGGTCGGCGCGATCAGTTCGGGCACCCGCCGACGATAGCGGCCCGGCCCGCGTGCCGACCACGTCGCCGCCGCCGAGGCGAGTGCGGGTGGGCGGCCAGGACACCCGCCACTGGAGGCCGGTTCCTAAGCTCTCGGCCATGGGAGCGATCAAGCCGTGGCACGTCATGACCCTGCTCATCTGCCTCCTGCCGGCCCTCGCGGCGATCGGCGCCGGGTTGTGGGCGGTCAGCCGCTCCCGCCGGCGCCGCTGAACAGTGGCGGGAGTGGATGTCACGGCATGGCTCGGCCGGGCCGGGGTAGGAGGAACCGCATCAACCCCCCGGAAGTGAGGTGTGACGCCGATGCCGACAGCACGCGAGATCATGACCAGTGACGTGACGTGCATCCGCGAGCAGGACGACCTTCGGACCGCGGCCAGGCAGATGGCCCAGCTGGGGGTCGGCTCCCTGCCGATCTGCGGTGCGGACGACCGGCTCAAGGGCATGCTGACCGACCGCGACATCGTGGTGAAGGTGTTGGCCGAGGGTCGCGACCCGAGCAACGTGACCGCCGGCGAGCTGGCCCAGGGCGAGGCGGTGACCATCGGCGCCGACGACGAGGCGGCCGAGATCCTGCGGACGATGGGCCAGCACAAGGTCCGCCGGCTGCCGGTGATCGACGGGCATCGGCTCGTCGGCATCGTGGCCGTGGCCGACGTGGCCCGCTCGCTGCCGGAACGCCCGGTCGGCGACCTGATCGAAGCCATCTCCGAGCGCGGCTGACCGCGCCCCCACCTCCGATCGCCGCCGCCGGCTCCGCCCGGCTGGCGGCGATCGTTCGTACGCCGGCCGCGGCCGCCGCCGCAGCCCCGATTGTGGAGCACCCCACCGGGGCTGCCCGTGCACCACCGGTCGTGGCGTACAGGGGCTGACGGCCGGGCGCGGTCAGGCGGCGGGCGCGAGCGGCACGGTCTCGCCGCGGGCGATGGTGCGTACGCCGCCCACGAGGCCACGGCGGCGGGCCTCCTCGACGAAGTGCGCCAGCGGTGAGCGGAAGACCCGGTAGTCGTCGTAGTGGATCGGCACGGTCAGCCTCGGCCGCATCAACTCGACCACGTCGGCGCCCTGCCGCCCGTCCATGGTGAGCAGGACGCCGGCCACCTTCGTGCCGCCGAGGTGGATGAGCATCGCGTCGATCTCCGGGTACCGCTCGGGGATCCGCGCGAGTTGCGGCCGGTTCAGGGTGTCGCCGGTGATGTAGAGGCGGAAGGCCCGGGTGCCACCGCGTACCAGGTCGATCATCGTGCCCATCACGTCCGGCAACAGCCAGTCGAGCAGACCGGGGCCGTGCTGGCCGGGCAGCGAGGTCAGCCGCAGGAACTCACCGTCGCCGTGCAGCTCGTGGGACTGCCAGGTGGGCAACCCCTCGACCGCGTGGAAGCCCCAGCGGCGCAGCTTCCGTTCCGCCGCCGGGGTGGTGACGATCGGCAGGTCGCGGTCGAGTTCCCGGCGGGCCACCCGATCGAAGTGGTCACCGTGCAGGTGGGAGAGGACCACCGCGTCGAGCGTCGGCAGTTGGGCGATCCGCAGCGCCGGATCGGTGAGCCGCCGCGACCACATCCCCTTGCCGAGGTAGGCACGCTGCCCCCGGTGCAGGAAGTTCGGGTCGGTGAGCAGGGTGAACCCGCCGATCCGGAGCACCGTGGTGGCGGTGCCGACGAACGTGACCTGCGGCTGCTGTGTCAATGCGCCCATCTCCACCCTGGCCTCGTACCCGCGAAGGGGCCGGGCATGCGGATCGGCGGTGCTCACTGCTGCGGCGCGGACCCGGAGCCGTCGGAGTCGCCCGCGTCGGGGTGCTCGGCGCTGCCGTGGTCGGCCGCCGTGCCCACCGGAGGCAGCCGTTCCACGAGCCGGCTGAGCGCGCCGTTGGCGAAGGTGGCGCCGAGCGCGGACCCGGCGGCGATGCCCCAGCCCACCGGGCCGAGCGGCGTACAGCCGAAGAAGTGGCTGAGACCCGGCGTCTGCACCACCGCGGCCAGGACCCCGAGCGACCCGGCCGTGGAGGCGAGCACCGCCGGGCTGGTGCCACCGGCCAGCACGGTCTGGCCGAGCTGCGTGCCGACCAGCGAGACCAGGGCCACGGTGCTCGCGCGACGCGGCCCGCCGGGGGTGTAGCGGGCGAGCGTCCAGCCGGCGGTCGCACCGAGGGCGGTCGCACCGGCGCGCAGCCCGATCTCCCGGTTGAGTGTCGCGCCCAGCGACGTGTCCGGCCCCTCCCGGAGCAGGCCGTCCGTGCGGTCCGCGGCCGGTGGACGGACGGCGATGGCGAGCGCGGGCGCCAGGTCGGTGAGCAGGTTGACCAGCAGCAGCTGCCGCCCGTTGAGCACTGACTGGCCGGTCGCGGCCGCGGTCAGCACGCTGAAGGCGATCTCACCGAGGTTGCCGCCCACCAGGATGCTCAGCGCGTGCCGGACGGAGGACCACATGGCCCGCCCCTCGACCAGCGTCGCGATGATCGTCTCCAGCCGGTCGTCGGTGACGACCAGGTCGGCGGCGGCCCGGGCGGCCGGGGTGCCCCGCTGACCGAGCGCGATCCCCACGTCGGCGAGACGGATCGCCGGCGCGTCGTTCGCGCCGTCCCCCGTCATGGCGACGGTACGACCGCACTTCTGCAACGCCCTGATGATGCGGACCTTGTGCGCCGGCGTGCAGCGGGCCACGACGTCGGTGCGGGCCAGCCGCTCGGCGAGCGCCTCGTCGTCGAGCTGGTCGAGTTCGGTGGCCGTGACCACGTCCTGCTCGTCGCGCTCCGTGATGGTGGCGGCGATGGCCTCGGCGGTCGCCGGATGGTCGCCGGTGATCATGATGGTGTGCACGCCGGCCTCCTGGATGCGGCGTACGGCGGGGGCGGCGCTCTTCCGCACCCCGTCGGCGAGGGCCAGGAAGCCGACGAAGCTGAGGTTCCGGACCTGGTCGTCGGTGACGCCGCTGTCGGTGACCCGGCACTCGGCGACCGCCAGGATCCGGTGCCCGGCGCCGGCACGGTCGGAGAGCAGCCGGCCCAGCTCGGTACGCCCGGCGTCATCCAGCGGCTCGTCCCGCCCGTCGACCCGGCGCGACGCGCAGCGGGGCAGCACCGACTCCGGTGCGCCCTTCACGCTGAGCAACAGGCCGCTCTCGGTTTCGCCGACGGTCGCGTGGTAGCCGCGGGAGGGCTCGAACGGCAGCCCGCCGACCGCCCGCCAGCCGGCCGCACCGGTCTGCTCGACCACTCCGGCGGCCGCCGCGCCGTGCCGGACCGCGCGGTCGGTCTGGTGGGTCAGCTCATTCGGGTCGTCGGCACCGGGGGTGGCACGCAGCGCCGCACCCAACGTGGACCGCAGGCGCTCCTCCAGCCGGTCGACGGGCGCGTATCGGCTGGCGTCGCCGTCACCGACACCGGCCAGCATCAACTGCCCCTCGGTGAGGGTGCCGGTCTTGTCGAAGCAGAGCACGTCCACCCGGCCGAGCGCCTCGATCGTGCGGGGGTTGCGGACCAACGCGCCGTGCTCGGCCAACCGCCGGGCCGCCGCGAGCTGTGCGGCACTCACGAGGAACGGCAGCCCCTCCGGCACCGAGGCCACGGCCAGGTTCGCGGCGGTCGCGGCGGTCTGCGCCAGCGGTACGCCCCGGAGCAGCCCGGCGCCGGCTACCGCAACGGCGGAACCGGCCGCCAGCGGGATGGAAGCCCGGGTGAGCCGGCCGAGCCGCGCCTCCACACCACCGGCCGGAGGCGCCTGGCGGGCGAGCGCGAGACTGCGCCCCGCCTCGGTGTCGGAGCCGGTCGCGACCACCACGGCGGTGCCGTGCCCGGCAGCGATCGTCGTGCCCTCGTACACCATCGAATGCCGGTCCGCGACGGCCGCGGCCACCACCGGTTGCGGGGACTTGGCAACCGGGAGCGACTCACCGGTCAACGACGACTCGTCGGCTTCCAGGCCCACCGCCTCGATCACCCGGCAGTCGGCTGGTACCGCATCCCCCGGCTCCAACTGGAGGACGTCACCGGGCACGAGGTCGTCGGCCGCCACCACCCGCTCGTCGCCGTCGCGCCGGACGCGCGCGGTGACCGCCGAGCGGGAGAGCAGCTCGGCGAGGGATCGCTCGGTGTTGCGCTGGTGCACGGCCCCGATCAACGCCGAGCCACCGACCACGCCACCCACGAGCGCGGCGTCCACCAGCGAGCCGAACGACGCGGAGAGCAGGGCACCGGCGGCCAGCACGGGCGTGAGCGGATTGGACAGCTCGTCGACGAACGCCCGGAGCAGGCCGCCCGCACCCGGGGCGTCGCCGCCGCCCCGGCCGACGTGCCGCCGCTGCGCCTCCACGTCGGTCAACCCGTCCCGGCCGGTGCCCAGCCGGTCGAGGACCGCCTCCACCGGCATCAGGTGCCAGGCGGTCGTCACCGGCACCGGCGTGTCGTCCGGCTGGGGCAACCGGCTGGCTCGCCACACCCCGTTGCCGAAGGCCAGCGCCGCCGCTCCGTTCACCGCGAGCAGGCTCCGGCTGGGCAGTTCCGGGGGTGGGGCGGTGAACGCGTTGAGCGCGCCGAGACTGGTTCCGGCCATGGCCAGCCGGATGTTCTGCCGGGTCATCCGGCGGGCCGCGCCCGCCGCCTCGATGAGCAGCGCCGCCACCCGCAGGTCGGTGCCGACCAGCAGGTGGGCGCCCCACGGCGGCAGGTCGTCCGGGTCGTACATGCCGAGCCCGCAGTCCGAGGCACCGAGCGCCGCCCGATCGCCGGAGACCAGCATCACCGTGGCACCGTCGCGCTGGAGCGAGCGGACCGACTCGGTCAGCCGGTCGCCCCCGGGCAGGACGAGGTCGGCGAAGCCGTACCGCTGCGCGTCGTCACCGGCCACCACGAGCCGCAGGCCGGCGTGGCGGGCGGCGGCGGGCAGCCCTTCGACACCCGGCGCGGGCTCGGCCTCCACCCGCAGCAGAGCGGCGAGCGTGTCGCCCCGGGCGAGGCCGAGCAGGCGGCCACCCGCCGAGCGGAGCCGGGCACTGTCGTCGGTGTCGCCCGGGTCGTCGGCCTCCAGCCGGTCCAACGGGCCGATCCGCCAGCCGTCGGCCTCGTGCAGCCGGTCCGGCTGCTCCGGGTCGAAGAGCGCGAACGCCCGCTCGGCCACCTGCCCGGTGTCCGCGTCGGCCAGCGGTGCCAGGTCGGCGAGGACGCCGCGATCCGAGCCGAGCACGGCGGCGTCGAGCACGACCGTGTCGATCCGGTCCAGTTCGCGGAGCACGACGCGGTCCATCGCGATGACACCGCGCCGGGCCAGGATGCGACCCAACTGGGCGCCGTAGCCCTCGCGGCCGCTGCCCGGCGCCTTCGGCAGCGCCGAGAGCCCCAGCGCGGCCGCGCGTTTCCGGCCGAGCACGGGGAAGGCACCAGCGGCGGCCGCGGCACCCGCCGTCAACATCCGGATCGCGTACCTCTCCAGCGGGCCGTCCGGTTTCGGGCGGGGCCGGTCCGCCACCGGCCACCGCGCGACGGCCCGGTCCGGGTGGCCGGTCAGGCCGGGCTCGGCCTTCTCCCAGACGCGCAGCTGGGCCCGGTCCTCCCCCCACTGCACGATCCGCTGCGCGCCGTCGAGCACGATGCCGGCCCAGCCGCCGGTCAGGCCCTGCACCACCGCCTCGGCGAGCGGGAAGATCAGGTCGGCGCGGGGGTCGGCCCGCAGGCCGCGGCCCGCCAACGCGTGCAGCCGCGGGTGCAGGTCCACCGCGCCGAGCAGGCCGGCCACCTCCCCCGGGACCGGGGTGAACGGCAGGATCCGGGTGGCCGCCGAGATGGTCAGGCCCAGCGCGTCCGAGGCGAGCGCGCCCAGGGTCCGGGGGGTGCGCGGCCCCTCCTCCGGGGGGTGCGGGGGCGGCACCTCCGGGTCCGGCTCGTACGGGCAGGTCCGCTCGACCCGGGAGATCGTGGCGATGAGGTCGCGCAGCTTCGGCTCCGGCGGCTCGACGGCCACCACCACCCGACCCGACGGGGCGTTGACCCGGGCCCAGGCCACCCCCGGCATGCCCTCGAGCGCGCTCTCGACCTGGCGGGCCAGGGCGTCGCCGCCGTCCTGGCAGACGCCGTGCACCTCGATGTGGTGCCGGCCCGGGCGGGACCAGACGCGACGGCTGGTCAGCCCGGCCAACCGGGCCATCCGCGAGGCCGCGGAGCCGACCGTCCGGGACGCCTCCCCGACCAGTCGTGGCACGTCGAGCGGCGGGAGGAGCCGAGCGGCGACGCGCCCTGGCAGGGTCATCGAGGCGTACGGCCGGACGGGTGCCGGCGGAACTCCCCTGCCTTGCTGCCCCTGCCGTACGCCATCTCGCCTCCCGCGCGTCGCGTCCGGCGGCCTGGCTTCCCGGCGTGCCGTCCGTTATGCCCCCCGAGCAGGGGAAGTTTCCCTCAGCGACGGCGCATGGACCGGATGGTCGGTGGAAAGCGGCGGGTGGTACGAGCTGACGGGGAGGCCGGAATGAGCACACTGACCCGACATCTGAACGGGGCCCGCGAGAGCATCCACATGTACAGCCGGCGGGTGCAGGTGCCGCTGCTGGGCGAGGTGGCGGTCCCGCCCGCCGACAAGGTCGTCTACTACGGGGGCGTCGCGTTGCTCGCCGCCCTCCAGATCATCGAGTGGCCGGTCGCCCTGGCGGTCACGGCCGGCCACCTCCTGGCCGACCAGCACCTGTCCGGGCTGGTGAAGGGGTTCGGCGAGGCGCTCCAGACCGCCTGAGGGAGAGTGCCGGGTTGACCTCAATCCGGGTTGAGGTCGCAGGCTGGCTCCATGCTGATCCACGTGTCGAGGACCGACCGGCCGGGTGACCGGTGACCGCCACCGTCGCGCCGGCCGCACCGGCGCGGGGCAGCCTGCTGACCCCCCGGCTGCGCGCCATGACGGTGGGCAGCGTGGCGCTGATCTCGCTGCTCGCGTTCGAGGCGCTGGCCGTCGGCACCGCGATGCCGACGGTCGCGCGCAGCCTCGACGGGCTCGGCCTGTACGGGCTGGCCTTCGGGGGGCCGTTCGCCGCCGGCGTGCTCGCCATGGTGCTCTCCGGCATCTGGTGCGACGCGCGCGGACCGGGCTCGCCGATGTGGCAGGGGCTGCTCTGGTTCGTGGTGGGCCTGGTGGTCGCCGGCACCGCGACGACGATGGGTGTGCTGGTCGTCGGCCGGGTGGTGCAGGGCTTCGGCTCCGGGCTGCTCTCCGTGGCGCTGTACGTGATCGTCGGCCAGGTCTACCCGGAGGAGCTGCACCGGCGGATCTTCGCCGCCTTCGCCGCCGCGTGGGTCGTACCGTCGCTGGTCGGGCCGGCGCTGGCCGGGCTGGTCGTCGAGCACCTCGGGTGGCGTTGGGTCTTCCTCGCGGTGCCGGCGGTGGCCGTGCCGGCGGCGCTGCTCATGCGGCCCGGCCTGCGGGCGATCGCCGGCACGACGGTGGCCCGGCCGGCGGCGGGCGCGGTGGCGCGGATCGGCTGGGCCTGTGGGGCGGGGTTGAGCGCCGCACTGCTGCACATCGGGGGACAGCAGCGCGGCGCGTACGCCCTGGCGCTCACGGCGGTCGCTATGACCGGCCTGCTGGTCTGCGTACCCCGTCTGTTGCCGGCGGGGTTCGTCCGGGCCGCCCGAGGGCTGCCGACCGTGGTCGGGCTGCGTGGCCTCGCGTCGGCGGCGTTCGTCGGCGCGGAGGTGGTCATCCCGCTGATGCTCTCGCGGGAGCGGGGTCTCTCGCCGACGGCCGCCGGGCTGGTTCTCACGGTCGGGGCTCTCTCCTGGTCGGTGGGCTCCTGGATCCAGGGCCGGATCCCGGCGCCGGCGTCGCGGGCGACCCTGCCGCGGGTCGGGCTGGCCTGCATCACCGTGGGCGTCGCCACGGTGGCGCTCACCGTCGCGTCCTGGACGCCGGTCGCCGTGGTCGTGCTCGGCTGGGCCGTCGCGGGGCTGGGCATGGGCCTGCTCTACCCGTCGCTGTCGGCCCTCACCCTGGAGTTGTCCGCCCCCGGCGAGCAGGGCCGGAACAGTTCGTCGTTGCAGCTGGGCGACTCGCTCTTCGCGGCCGTCGTGCTGGCGCTCACCGGAGCGGTGCTGGCCGCCGGCTCCTCGCCCGGCCCCGGCAGCTACCTCCTCACCCTCGCGGTGTCGGCCGGCCTGGCCCTCGTCGGCGCGCTCCTGTCCGGCCGGGTGAGCCCGGCCCGGTGAGCGCCCGCCCGCCGCCCGTCGGGTGGGTGTTCCGCCGATCCCGGTGGTGGCCGGCGCGAACCGGCGCGGAGCGGGGAGCGGGCCGGGAGGATGGCGGGTGATGAGCTTCCTGACCGTCCTGCCGCTGGCCGTCGTGATGGTCGCCGGTACGCAGTTCGTCGCGGCGGTCCTGCTCCCGTCGGCCGATCGCCCGCGCGCCGCCCCGCTCGGGTATCTGGGCGGGGTGGCGGCCGTGGTCACCGTCGGGGTCACGGTCGGCTGGCTGGTCACCCGGACGGTGCGGGGTTTCGCCGACCGGGCGGAGACCGACGTCGGCCACCTCGAGCGCACCGCGCAGCGGATCGACTGGGCGGTGTTGGGGCTGCTGGTCGTCGTGGCCGTGGTCGTCTACCGGCGTCGCCACCAGACCGGCACGCCGCGCTGGCTGAACGTCCTCCAGCACGCCGGGCCGGCCGAGGCCGCGCGGCTCGGTGCGGTGCTCGTCGCCACCTCTCCGAGCGACGACCTCACCATGGCGGCCGTCGGAGCGAGCGTCGCCCGGCACGACCTGTCCTGGTGGCACCTGCTGCCGTTCGTCGGGGTGGTCCTCGCGCTGCTCGCCCTTCCGCTGCTCGCCCTGCTGCTGGCCGGCCGCCGTGCCACCGCGGTGCTGCCCCGCGTCCGGACGTGGTCCGACCACAACGCGTGGGTGATCAGCGAGGTCGTGATCGCGTTCTACGCCCTGGTGACCGTGCTCGACCTGCTGGACTGAGTGAAGGACGGGCGGCGGGATGGTGAGCCCGCGCACAACCCGTCACACGGGACATCGGGCGGCCGTCGATGTCGCGGAGCCGATGGCTGGCGAGGGCGTGCCCGCGGAGCAACCGGGGCGTCGGGTGCGAGCGAGGAGGAGACATGAGGGTTCTGGTCACCGGTGCCACGGGCCGGCTCGGACGGGCCGTGGTGCCGAGGCTGCTCGACGACGGCTTCACCGTCCGGGGGACGAGCCGGCGCCCGCGTACCGATCCGGCGATGGAGTGGACGGTGGCCGACCTGGACACCGGCGAGGGCCTGCCGGAGGCGCTGGCCGGTGTGGAGGCCGTGCTGCACCTCGCGTCCGCTCCCACCGGGCGGCGAACCCACGAGGTCGACGTGCTCGGCACCCGCCGGCTGGTGCTCGCCGCGGGCCAGGCCGGGGTCCGGCACCTGGTCTACATCTCGATCGTCGGCGTGGACCGGGTGCCCATCCCGTACTACCGGCACAAGCTGGACGCCGAGCGGGTCGTCGCCGCCGGCCCGGTGCCCTGGTCGGTGCTGCGGGCCACGCAGTTTCCGCAGTTCCTCGACGAGATGTTGCGGACGGCGAGTCGGCTCGGCCCCACCATCGGGGACCGGGCGATCCTCGCCCAGCCGGTCGACCCGGGAGAGGTCGCGGCGCGGCTCGCGGCCCGCCTCGCCGCCGGGCCGTTGGGCGGCATCGAGGAGTACGGGGGGCCGGAGGTGCTCCGCTTCGACGACGCCGTACGCGCCTGGCGGGCCGCGCGGGGCTCGCGCCGGCCGCTGCTGCCGGTACGCCTGCCGGGGCGGCTCGGCCGCGAGCTGCGGGCCGGCGGACTGGTCACGGAGGCCCTGCCTCGGGGCAGCCGCACCTGGGCGGACTACCTCGCGGACACGTACGGGGGAAACGGCCGGAGATGAGAACGTGTCCTGTTCACGTTCGGCCTAGCGTGACGGCATGTTCGCTGTCGTCACCGCTGTCATCCTCTACAGCTTCGGCTTCGTCTTCCTCTACGGCGTGATCCGGCTCGCCGTCCGGCACGCCATGGAGGACCTGGAGGTGCGCCGCGCCCAGGCGGCGCGCGCGGAGGAGCTGGCGGCCCACCGGGACCGCACGTTCCTCAAGGAGAACGCCTTCCTCGCGGGGAGCTGAGCCGCCGGACCGCCGCCGAGTCGGCGGGTCGGCGCGGCCACCTGCGGCACCCGTTCGGGGCCCGGGGCCGTCCCGACCCGCGGATCGGACGGCCCTGGGCTGGGCGGGGCGGCCCGGCGGGTGGAAGGATCGCACCCGTGATGGGGACGCTGAAGACCGAACCCGCCCGGAGCCGACCCGACCTGCTCGCCCCGCCGGTCGCCGCGGCGCTCGGGGAGTGGCCCGCCGACGCTCCGGTGGACGTGGACCAGGTGCTGGTCGCGCCGATCGACGCCGACCTCGCCGACACCGCCGCGTTCTGCGCGGCGTACGACGTGGGGCTGGACGTCTCGGCCAACTGCGTGGTGGTGGCCGGCAAGCGGGAGGGCGTGGTCCGCTACGCGGCCTGCGTCATCCTCGCCACCACCCGGGCCGACGTGAACGGGGTGGCCCGCCGGGCGCTCGACGTGCGCAAGGCCAGCTTCGCGCCGATGGCGGACGCCGTCGAACTGACCGGCATGGAGTACGGCGGCATCACGCCGATCGGCCTGCCGGCGCAGTGGCCGATTCTCGTCGACTCCCGGGTGATCGCCACGCCGCACGTCATCATCGGCAGCGGCGTACGGCACAGCAAGATCGCGCTGCCGGGCCCGGCGCTCGGCGCGCTGCCCGGCGCCCAGGTCGTCGAGGACCTCGCCCGTCCCGCCTGACAGCGACCGGACGGGCAGCGCCGCACCGGTCGCCGGTGGTCGCCTCGACGGCGACGGACCGGCGGCCGGGCCGCCCGACCACGGCCGGAAGCGTCCCGCCGCTCAGCGTCGTCGATGCCGTTGCACGTGAAACATCACCGGCGTCGATGCCCGGCCGGCGGGGCTCACCGCGCGCCGGACTCCAGGCGCTCGACCTCGGCGAGCGCGGCCAGCAGCGTCTGCGACTCCTGCGCGCCGCTGATCCCGTACTTGCCGGCCAGGACGAAGGTGGGCACGCTGCTGATGCCGAGGTCGCGGGCCTTGGCCAGCTCCGCGGCCAGCTCCTTGGTGCCCTCGTCGGACTCCAGGAACCGGCGTGCGTCGACGCCGTCCAGCCCGACCTGCTCGGCGATCCGGGCGAGCGCGTCCCGCGAGCCGACGTCGATCCCGTCGACGAAGTGCGCCCGGTAGAGCGCCTCCACCGTCTCGGCGGCTCGGCCGCGGTCGGTGGCGTACGCGACGAGGCGGTGCGCGTCGAACGTGTTGGCGGCGATGGCGCGGTCGTAGTCGAGTCGCAGCCCTGCCGTTGCCGCCGCCTCGGTGACCCGGGCGATCATCTGCCGGGCGTTGGCCGGGCCGCCGAACCTGGCGGCGAGCGCGTCGACGGTGCGCACCGGCTCGGGCACCGGCGACGGATCGAGCTGGAACGGCCGGAACCGCACCGTCACCTCGCCGTCGTACGACGCGAGGGCCTGGTCCAGGCGGTGCTTGCCGATGTAGCACCACGGGCACACCACGTCGGCGTAGATCTCGATCTCCATGACCGGTCGCAACTCCCCGCTCAACCCAGTTGTTCCCGGACCTGGCGCTTGAGCCGCGCCAGGATGGCGGTGCCGCCGCGTACGCGCAGCGGGCTGATCGCCTGGGCCAGACCCATTCGCTGGTAGAGGTCGTCCGGGACGGCGAGCACCTCCTCGGCGCTGGCGCCCGCCAGCCCTTCGGCGAGGATCCCGGCGAACGCCCGCGTGGTCGGCGCCTCGGGCGGGCAGTCGAAGAGCGTCTCCACGGTCTTCTCCGGCGTCACCCGGGCACGGAGGAAGAAGGCCGTCTGGCACTCCGGCACCTGCTCCATGCCCTCCCGCTCGGCCGACCCGGGCGGCAGGGGCGGAATGACGTCGGCGTACTCGAGCAGCATCTCCAGCACCACGTCGCGGGGTGCGGCGGCGAACTCGTCGACGATCTCGGCCAACCTGGCCGGCATGGCGGACATGCGTCGAGGCTACCGCCGACCGGGCGCCGGGCCCCTCCGCTCGGGAGGGGCCCTCCTCACACCGTGGGTGCCTGCTCGCTGATCTCGCTGAGCGCGGACTGGGGGTCGAGCTGCATCGCGAGGTCACCGAGGGAGACGATGCCGACGAGCTTGCGGTCGCTGTCGCAGACCAGCACCCGCCGGATCCCGCGCTCCCGCATCAGGGCCGCCGCCTCCCCTGCCGTCGCGTACTGGTCGATCATCACCACCTCGCGGGTGATGATCGAGCCGATCGTGGTCGTCGCCGGGTTGGCCCGCTCGGCCACCGCCCGCACCACGATGTCCCGGTCGGTGAGCATGCCGGCGAGGCTCGCGCCGTCGGTGACCACCACGTCGCCGATGTCGGCCTCCTTCATCACCGAGGCCGCCTCGTCCAAGGTGGTCTCCGCCGGCAGGTAGACGACCTGCCTCGTCATCACGTCGCTGACCCGGTAACCGGTCATGACAGCCTCCACAAACGCGTACGCCGATCCGATTGCGGTACCCCGTGACGTGCCCGCTACACCAGGTGCCCGCGCCCGGCCCGTACCTCGCCGACGAGTCGCTCCACCAAACCGTCCACCGGAAGCTCGGTCCGCTCGCCGGTGGCCCGGTGACGCAGCTCGACGTACCCCTCGGCGAGTCGACGGCCGACCACGACGGCGCGCGGAATCCCGACCAGCTCGGCGTCGGTGAACTTCACCCCGGCGGAGACGCCGGCCCGGTCGTCGACCAGCACCCGCAGGCCGGCGGCGGAGAGGCGGACGCCGAGGTCGACGGCCGCCTCCACCTGCGGGCCCTTGCCGGCGGCCACGAGGTGCACGTCACACGGCGCGACGGACTCCGGCCAGACCAGCCCCCGCTCGTCGTGGTGCTGTTCGGCGACGGCGGCCACCGCACGGGAGACGCCGATGCCGTAGCAACCCATGGTGGGCCGCACCGGCTTGCCCTCCGGGCCGAGCACGTCCACGGCGAACGCGTCGGTGAACCGGCGTCCCAGTTGGAAGATGTGCCCGATCTCGATACCCCGCCGGATGGTCAGCTCACCGCCCGCACAGGCCGGGCACGGGTCGCCGGGGCGCACCTCGGCGGCCTCGATGGTGCCGTCCGGCGTGAAGTCCCGGCCGTTGACGACCCCGGTGGCGTGCCGGCCGGGCTCGTTCGCGCCGGTCAGCCAGGCCGAGCCGGGCACCACCCGGGGGTCGACCAGGTAGCGGAGGCCGAGCTTGGCGAAGAGCTGCGGACCGAGGTAGCCGCGGACCAGCTCCGGGTGCTCCGCCCAGTCCTCGAAGACGGTCACCGTGGCCGGGTGCAGCGCGGCGGCGACCCGCTTCAGGTCCACCTCCCGGTCGCCCGGCAGGCCGACCACCAGCAGCTCGGCCTCGTCCGCACCCGGCCGGCGCACGGTCAGCACGATGTTCTTCAGCGTGTCGGCGGCCGTCCAGTCGTCGCGGCCACCGAGGCCGCGGGCGTTCGCCAGCTCGACCAGGCTGGCGATCGTGGGCGTCTCCGGGGTGTCGTGCACCTCGGCGGGCGGGTGCGCGAGCGGGTCGCCGGCCGCCGGGGCCCGGGTGGTCACCGCCTCGGTGTTCGCCGCGTAGTCGCACCCGGTGCAGCCGACGAACGTGTCCTCGCCGACCGGGGTGGCCGCCAGGAACTCCTCGGACGCCGAGCCGCCCATCGCGCCGGACATGGCGTGCACCACCGTGTGGTCGAGGCCCAGCCGGTCGAAGATCCGCCGGTACGCCGCCCGGTGCCGGTCGTACGCGGCCTGGAGGCCCGCCTCGTCGAGGTCGAACGAGTAGGCGTCCTTCATCAGGAACTCGCGACCCCGCAGCAGGCCGGCCCGGGGCCGGGCCTCGTCCCGGAACTTCGTCTGGATCTGGAAGAGCGTCACCGGGAAGTCCCGGTACGAGGTGAAGAGGTCCTTCACCAGCAGGGCGGCCATCTCCTCGTGGGTCGGGGCGAGCAGGTGCTCCGCGCCCCTGCGGTCGGCGAGCGTGAAGATGTCGTCCCCGTACTCGGCCCACCTGCCGCTGGTCCGGTACGGCTCGGCCGGCAGCAGCGCCGGGAACCGCACCTCCTGGCCGCCGATGGCCGTCATCTCCGACCGTACGACCTCGGCGATCCGGTCCAGCACCAGCGTGCCCAGGGGGAGCCAGCTGTAGCCACCCGGCGCGGCACGGCGGATGTAGCCGGCGCGCAGCAGGAGCCGGTGGCTCGGCACCTCCGCGTCCGCCGGATCCTCACGCAGCGTCCGGAGCAGGAGGGTCGACATACGCAGCAGCATTCGCGCA
This sequence comes from Micromonospora xinjiangensis, assembly GCF_056150165.1. Taxonomy (NCBI): domain Bacteria; kingdom Bacillati; phylum Actinomycetota; class Actinomycetes; order Micromonosporales; family Micromonosporaceae; genus Micromonospora; species Micromonospora xinjiangensis. The sequence goes on from NZ_JAXCFO010000003.1 coordinate 212,341, forward strand.
GCGTACGTCCGGCCCCGTCAGGCGGGCGACAGGTTTCGACACCGCGCGCCCATCGATCAACGCCGCCCCCCGGTGGCGCGACACCCCGGTGAAATTGGTCGTGCCGGGCGGCAACCGTGCCGGCGGAGGGTGACGTCTTGGCTGGCGTCACGATGGTGCACCACCTACCCCCAAGGATCGGCTCGTGTGGACCCTCTCCTGAGTGAGTTCGACTCGTTCGTGCGTACCCGCACGCCCGCACTGCTGCGCTCCGCCTACCTGCTGACCGGAGACCAACACCTCGCCGAGGACCTCGTCCAGTCGGCGCTCGCCCGAACCCACCGCTCGTGGGGCCGGTTGCACCACAGCGGCAACGCCGAGGCGTACACCCGCAAGACCATGTACCACCTCCAGGTGTCCTGGTGGCGTCGCCGCCGGGTGGCCGAGTCGATGCCGGGCGACCTGCCCGAACCACGCGGAGGCGACTCGGCCGCCGACCACGCCCACCAGACGACGCTCCGGCTCACCCTGCGGACCGCGCTCCAGAAGCTCTCGCCGAAGCAGCGGGCCGTGCTCGTCCTGCGCTTCTTCGAAGACCGCACCGAGGCCGAGGCCGCCGAGCTGCTCGGCGTGACCGTCGGCACGGTCAAGAGCCAGAGCTCCAAGGCCCTCGCCAAGCTGCGCGCCGTCGCGCCGGAACTCGCCGAGCTGTACGTCATGGAAGGAACCGCCCGATGAACCACGACCGTCTCCGGCTCGACCTGGCTGCCCTGGCCGACGAGGTCGCCCCGGTCGACCTGCGCGACCGGGCACTGCGTACCTCCCGCCGGATCGGCATCCAGCGCGCCATGGCCAGCTCGGCCGCCGTGCTGGCGCTGCTCGGCGCGGTGACCGGCACCGCCCTGGCGGTCCGTCCGGACGCCTCCGCCCCCCGCCTCCCCGCCGACTCGCCGCCGGCCACCAGCACCTGGCCGCCGGTGGACGTCACCCCGTCGCCGGCGCCCTCCACGACGCCGTCGCCGCCGTCGACCACCGCCGTCGACACGGCGGCGCCGCTCGACGGCACCCGCTACTACCTCGGCTTCACCGATCGGACGGCGACGATCCACGCCGTGCGGGGGGACACGGACGAGGTCACCGCCCGCATCCCCCTGGGAGCCGGCGAGTGCGTCCGCAACACCATCACCGTGTCCCCGGACGGCAGGTGGCTGGCCTGGGTCGAGGGCGGCGCCAACGAGGGGGGCGGCACCCTGGTGATCGCGTCGATCGACGGTGCCGGGCAGCGGAAGCTCGCCAGCACCTACAACTGCTACGGACCCGAGGCGCTGACGTGGCGGGGCGGGGATCACGTGATGGCCTACCGGGACGGCAGCTCCGTGCTCATCGACGTGGCCGCTGGCAGGCCCGTGGAGGGCGACCCGGGGCAGGAGACGGATCGGTGCTGGTCGGCCGACGGGCGCTGGTTGGCCGCGTTCTCGGACGGCAAGCCGTACGTGGCCGACGGGAAGGAGCTGCGCCAGTACACCTACACGCCACCGAAGGACGAGGCGGCGAAGTGGGGCGGCTGGCAGGCCCGCAGCGTCTCCATGGACGGGCGGTACGTCTCCGTCGGCTGGGTCGGCACCGATCCGTCCCGCCGCGACGACAGCTTCGCCGTCGTGGACACCACCAGCAGCGAGGTGGTGGACCTGCCGGGCAGCGGCGAGATCCGGAGCATCCTGTTCACGGCCGACAGCCGGGCCATCGTCCACCGGAGCAGCGGGCTCACCGTGCTCGACGAGGATCTCCGCCCGACGGGCAGCGTGACGGAGCCGGCCGCCGTGCGCGACCTGAGGCTGCTGGCGTACGTGCCCTGACGGTCTCCGTACGCCGGGGCGGACCACCACGTGGTCCGCCCCCGGCGTTCGCTCACACGGTTGATGATGTCGGCCACGTTCGTCGGGCAGCGGGCACCGGGGGGCCGGTGTGCGGTGCCAAACTGGTCGCCGCAGGCAACCAGGGGGCGTGAGGGAGGCCGCAGTGCGCTGGCGCAGTTTCGTGGCGGTGGGGGACAGCTTCACCGAGGGGATGGACGACCCCTATCCGGACGGCACCTACCGCGGCTGGGCCGACCTGGTCGCCACCCGGCTCGCCGCCGAGGCCGGCCCGGACTTCCGGTACGCGAACCTGGCCATCCGGGGCCGGCTCTTCCCCAACGTCGTCGAGAACCAGGTGCCCGAGGCGCTGGCGATGAAGCCGGACCTGGTCAGCTTCGCCGCCGGCGGCAACGACGTGCTGCGGCGCACCTTCGACGGCGCCGCGCTCGTCTCCCGTTTCGACGAAATCGTGGGGCGGTTCCGGGCGACCGGCGCGGACGTCCTCGTCTTCCGGTTCGCCGACGTCATGGCCCGCCTCCCCGGGCAGCGCCTCGTCAAGCCCCGCGTCGAGCTGCTCAACCGGGCGGTCGGCGAGACCGCCGAGCGGCACGGCGCCATCCTCGTCGACCTCTACGCCGACGACACGTACCTCAATCCGCTGCTCTGGAGCACGGACCGGCTGCACCTCTCCCCGGCCGGGCACCGCCGGGTCGCCGGCCAGGTCCTCGACGCGCTGGGTGTGGGCTGCGACGAGGACTGGCTCCTGGTCCCGCCGCACCCGGCGCCGTCGCCGTGGCTCGCCGCCCGGGCGGCCGACCTGCGGTGGGCCGGTCAGCACCTGGCGCCGTGGATCAAGCGCCGCCTCACCGGCCGCTCGTCCGGCGACACGGTCACCGCCAAGCGCCCGGGGCTCAGCCCGATCGCCGACTGAGACGGCGGATCCCGCCCTCCACATCGCTCACTCGACCGGCCTGAGCTGGCCGTCCCTTATCGGGGATGCCCGATGTCCGCCGCGCCCGATAGCATCCGCTGCCCCCGCCGATCGGTGCGGGGGAATTCGGGGAAAGGCGGATGAGGAATTGGCCCTCATACCTGGCATGACCGTGCCCGGGAGAACCCGGCGCGGTCTGCTGGCCACGGCGCTGTCCGTGGCGGTCACGGCCGGAGTGGTCACGGTGGCCGGCGCACCGGCCGCCGCGTCCAGCGCGCGCTACGAGAGGAACACCTCGTGGGCGTACGTCGACGCGCACCGGCCGACGAAGATCACTGTCGACCAGGCCGGTGACGTACCGGTCGGGTCCTGGCGGGACGAGCGCGGACGCAAGCACACCGCGCGCGCCTACTTCACCTTCGACATCACCCGCTACCGCGGTGCGGTGATCGAGTCGGCGACGTTCACGGCGAAGGAGACGTCCGCGGTCGACTGCACGAAGCGCCCGGCCGTGGAGCTGTGGCGCACGGAGGCGTACACGGCCGAGTCGAGTTGGAGCAGGCCGCCGGCCCAGCGGGCGAAGCTCCACACGACGACGTTGCCGGACACGACGGTCTGCCCGGCGCCCTACGTGGAGTGGGGCGCCGCCGACGGTCTGCGCCAGGCGCTCGCCGAGGGCGCCTCGACGCTCACGCTCTCACTCCGGCTGCCCGCCGGGGCGGAGGCGGATCCGGCCCTCGGCCGCCGGTACGCGAGCACCGTCGGGCTGGCGATCGCCTACAACTACCCGCCCGGCGTACCCACCGACCTGCGGACCACGAACGAGGCGTGCACCACGGCCGAGCCGTACGAGTTGGTGCGGCGGGGCGACCTCGGTCTCTCGGCACTCCTGCACGACGCGGACCGCAACGACACCGGCGGCACCGACATGCTCGCGGCGACGTTCGCGCTCTGGCCGGTGGACGAGCCGGACGCCCGGATCGAACGGACGGACAACGCCCGCGACGGTGAGCGCGCCGTCGGCCGATTCGGCGCCGACCTGTTGGCACACGACCGGGTGTACGCCTGGCAGGTGCGGGCCGCCGACGACCGGGCCACCGGCGACTGGAGCGCTGTCTGCTACCTCCGCACCGACTTCGAGGGTCCGGCCACGGCACCGGCCGTCTCGTCGACCGACTTCCCGCGGGACGGCGAGTGGTTTCCGGCACTGCCGGGTGAGGTCTCCTTCGACGCCAACGGCGCCACCGACGCGGTCGCGTTCGGTTACCGACTCAACGGCGGCGGGACCGAGTCGGTGGCCGCGGACCGGCCCGGTGGCTCGGCCACCGTCACCATCACGCCTTGGCAGGGCGTGAACACCGTCGACGTGTGGAGCGTCGATCCGGCCGGCAACCGCTCTGGAACGACCTCGTACCGGTTCCTGGCGCGGAGCGTCGGGCCGATCATCGAGGGTGAGCTGACCGGGGTCGGGGTGCCGACGCGGATGACGTTCCGTCCGCAGTTGGACGGCGTGGTGCGCTACCGCTTCCACCTGGACGGCGACCCGGAGCAGACCGTCGACGCCGGCCCCGACGGGACCGCCACCGCGACGGTCACCGCGACCCGTGGGGGCTACCGGACGCTCACCGTGACGAGCGAGACCGCCGACCGGGTCGCGGCCACCTCGGAGCGCCGGTTCACGCTGCTCACCGAGCCCAGGATCACCGCGACGGTGTACGAGGAAGGCGGTGCCGGCGGCGGCCCCGGGGTCTCCGGCGTCTTCACCTTCACTCCGCGGCTGCCCGACGTGGTGAGCTACCGCTACGAGTTCAGCGGCGCGTCCGGCACCGTGGCGGCGGCGCCGGACGGCAGCGCGTCGGTGACGTGGACGCCCACCGACCCGGGCAACGTGACGCTCACCGTGGTGAGCGTCAGCCGGGACGGCACGGAGTCGGAGCCGGCCACCTGGTACTTCATGGTCCGGGATCCACGGCCCGTGGTCGACGGCGGCATCTACAACCCCCACTACCCCGGCGGCGGTCCCGGGCAGCCGGGCGACTTCTGGTTCAGCTCCGGCCCGGACACCGTGCAGTACCGCTACCGCTTCGACGACGGGCCGGAGCAGACCGTGGACGCCGGACCGGGCGGGACGGCCCGGATCACCTGGACGCCCGAGCAGGGCGGGCCGCACACCCTGACCGTGCGGGCCGTGACCACGGACGGCACGGTGTCCCCGGAACGGACGTACACGTTCCTCGTCAACGACGCCCCGCTCGTCGAGTCCGCGGAGTACCCGCAGGACACCAGTGCCGGTCTGCCCGGCGCCGCGGGCGTCTTCACCTTCCGCCCGCAGCGGCCGGGCGTGGTGAGCTACCGCTACACGTTCGCCGGAGAGGAGGAGCGGACGGTCGAGGCGTCGGCGGACGGCACCGCCTCGGTGACGTGGACCCCGCGGCAGCCGGGCTGGTACTGGCTGAGCGTGCGGGGTGTGACCGGCGACGGCACCGTCACCGAGCAGCGTGACTACAGCTTCTCGGTGCGCGATCCGAAGCCCGCGATCGTGTCGTACCTCTACTCGGAGTGGGACCCGCAGGGCGGGATCGGGGTGCCCGGCGACTTCCGGTTCCTCTCCGAGCTGCCGGACACGGTGGAGTACCGCTACCAGCTCAACGGCGGGCCGGAGCAGACGGTCCCCGTCACCGACGGGACGGCGGCGGACCTGACCGTCACCCCGGACCGGGGCGGGCGGAACACCCTCACGGTGCGCAGCCGGTCGGCTAGCGGTGAGCTGTCCCCGGAGGCGACCTTCACGTTCACGGTGAGCACGTCGCCAACGGTCAGCTCCGCCACCTACCCGCACGGCGAGTACGCCGGCGGCGTGGGGGTGCCCGGGGTCTTCACGTTCGCACCGCGCAGCACGGACGTGGCGGGCTACGTCTACCAGTACAACTACGGCACGGAGGTCAGCGTGCCGGCGGGCGCCGACGGGACGGCCTCGGTCACGCTGACGCCCACCGACCCCGGCTGGACGTCGCTCACCGTGTACGCCGTGGACGCGGCGGGCAACCGCTCGGACCCCACGTACTACTGGTTCATCGTGCGGTGACCTCCCGGTGATCCGGCCCACCACCCGTGCGGGTGGTGGGCCGGTCACGTTTTCGGTTCGGTCGACGGTCCTCGGGCGTACCTTGGGGATCATGTCTGTGCCGAGCGATCCTGATCCCCGCCTCCAGGCGTACGCCGACCCGCAGCGCCTGGTCACCACCGCCTGGCTGGCCGAGCACCTCGGCGACGAGGGCCTCGTCGTCATCGAGAGCGACGAGGACGTGCTGCTCTACGACACCGGCCACATCCCCGGCGCCGTCAAGGTGGACTGGCACCTGGAACTCAACGACCAGGTGACCCGGGACTACCTGGACGCCAGGAGTTTCGCCGAGCTGTGTGCCGCCAAGGGCATTGGCCGCGACGACACCGTCGTCTTCTACGGCGACAACTTCAACTGGTGGGCCGCGTACGCCCTCTGGGTCTTCTCCCTCTTCGGCCACCCGGACGTGCGGCTGCTCGACGGCGGCCGGCAGAAGTGGATCGCCGAGGGGCGGGAGCTGAGCCGCGAGAAGGTGACCCGGCCGCGGGCCGAGTACCCGGTGCCGCAGCGGGACGACGCCCCGATCCGGGCGTTCCGCGAGCAGGTGATGGCTCACGTCGCCGCCGGCCGCCCGCTGGTCGACGTCCGGTCGCCCGGCGAGTACACGGGCGAGATGCTGCACATGCCGGACTACCCGCAGGAGGGCGCGCTGCGCGGCGGGCACATCCCGGGCGCCGTGAACAAGCCGTGGAAGTCCGCCGCCAACGAGGACGGCACCTTCAAGTCCCCGGACGAGCTGCGTGCCATCTACGCCGACCAGCTGGGGTTGACCCCCGACGACGACATCGTCGCCTACTGCCGCATCGGTGAGCGGTCCAGTCACACCTGGTTCGTGCTGCGGCACCTGCTCGGCTACCCGCAGGTGCGCAACTACGACGGCTCGTGGACCGAGTGGGGCAACCTGGTCCGCGCACCCGTCGTGAAGGGCGACCAGCCCGGCGGGCTGAACCCCTGACCCCGGGCCGGGCCGCGCGCCGGTTGCGACCGCGCGCGGCCCGCTTCCGGCGGCGGTACGGCGAACCCGCCGCCCCCGCGTCCTCAGCCAGCGGCGAGCGAGACCACCCCGGACAGGTCGCGGACCACCCCGGTGACCTCGCCGGTCGTCGGTTGCCAGCGCAGCAGCCCGCCCGGGTTGCGGCGGAGCAGCACCGCGCCGTCGGAGTCCCAGCCGAGCACCTCACAGCAGCCCTTCCGCACATCCCTGCCCAGGTTCAGCAGACGGGTCACCGCGCCGGTCCCGGCGTCCAGCAGCGCGATCCCCTCCAGGCCGCTCGTGCTGCCGGTGGTGATCCAGCCGGCGCGGGCCACCCGGTCGCCGTGCTGCCAGCCGCGCCCGTAGAACTCGTCGACCCGGTGGCCGGCGGGCAGTGCGCTCTGGTCGAGCGGCCGGCCGCCCGGCTCGGTGTCCCCGGCGCTCGACATCCACCGGCTCAGGCGCAGGCCCTTCGGGGCGCCGCCCAGGGCCAGCAGGGCGTCCGCCCGGGCGGACGGGTCCGGCGTGACCAGGTCCCACGGCGACAACGGCACCCTGCGGGTGGTGCCCGAGTCGCGATGCAGCTCGTACGTGGTGTCGTTGTCGCCGACGAGGAGCCGGTCACCGGCCCAGAGCACGTGCTCCAGGTAGCCCTCGAGCGGGTAGCGGTGGACCTGGGCGGTGGTGAGGTCGACGACGATCACCTCGTCGGTCTGCGCGAAGGCCGCGAGCCGCCCGTCCGGGGAGAGACTTCCGGACTTCAGCGGCGCTGCCTCGTTGCCGGCGGCGTCGCGCGTCCGGGCCGGGGTGACCACGTCGAGTTCCCGGACGATGCCGTCGTCGCCGAGCACGCGGATGCGGCCCTCGTCACCGCTCGCCGGATCGAACGGCTGGTACAGGGCCAGCGCCTGGCGGACCGGGCGGACGGAGAGCGACGCCTCCACGGGGTCGCCGAGGCGACCGAGCGGGTCACCGGGATAGGTCAGTTGGAGCGGGGGTTCCTGCACCGGAGGGGCGCTCGGCGTGGGGCTCACGGTCGGGCTGGTGCCCGGAACGGGCGCCGGGCCGCCGGTGGGGCGCAGCGCCACCGCCGTAGCGCCGGTGAGCAGGACGACCGCGACGGCGGTGGCCGCCGCGGCGCGGCGATGGCGGCGGACCCGCCGGGCCCGTTCCCAGCCCGCGACCGCCGGGCGCTCCGGTCGGATGTCGTCGGCGGCCAGGGTCAGCAGACGGCCGAGGTCCTCCTCCCTCACCGGGTCACCTCCATTCCGTCGGCGAGGCCGTCGTCGCGGCCCAGCTCGGGCGCCACCTCGCGGAGTCGGCGCAGCGCCGCGTGGCACTGGCTCTTCACGGTGCCCACGGTCACGCCGAGCACCTCGGCGGTGGACGTCTCGCTCAGGTCCTCGAAGTACCGCAGCACCAGCACGGCCCGCTGGCGCGGTGGAAGCTGCCCGAGGGCGTCGTGCAGCGCGAGCCGCAGGGCGCCGTCGCGGTCGGCGCTCACCCGGTCCGGCGGTTGCGCGCTCAGCCACTCCCGCCGGCGCCGGCGCCACCAGGAGGCCGCGTCGCGGTAGAGGATCGAGCGCACGTACGCGGCCGGGTCGCCCTCCCGCACGCTGGGCCAGCGCAGCGCGAGCTTGAGCAGCGCGTCCTGAAGCAGGTCCTCGGCCTGGTGCCGGTTGCCGCAGACCAGGTACGCGGCGCGCAGCAGCCGGTGCTGGTGGCTCTCCACGAAGGCGACGTAGCCGTCCCGGCCGTCGTCCGCCGCACGTCCCATCCGCCCTCCTCCCCCGGCACCGTTTCCGCGTCACCTGTCAGACGTACGGGAGGGCGCAAAAGGTTGGGTCAGTCCTCCGGCAGCCCGGTGAGGTGCGGCCGCCCTGGCCGGGCGGCCGTCGCTGCGGTGGTGGGCGGATTGACGGGCGGCGCCGCGACGGCCGGCGCCCGTAGCACGCGCCATCCCGCGAGGGTGACCAGCGCGAAGGTCACGGCGGCGGCGACCACCACCGGCACGGTGCCGAACGCGCCCGCGACCAGGCCGGCGAGGGCCGCGCCGACGGGCGCGGTGAGCAGCCCGGTCATCCGCTGCGCGGCGCCCACCCGGCCGAGCAGGGCGGCGGGTATTCGGCTCTGGCCGTAGGAGGCCCAGAGGCTGTTCCACACCGAGGTGCCCGCCGCGAAGCCGGCCAGCGCGACTCCGGCCGGCACCGGCTGCCGGGCCAGCGCCAGCCACGCCAGCGCCACCGTCTGCGCGGCGAGCACCGCGCGCAGCACGGGCAGCGTGCCGAACCGGGCGGCGAGCCGGCCCGACACGAGCGCCCCGGCGACCCCGCCGACGATGGCGGTCGCCGTGAAGAGCCCGTACCCGGCCGGTGGCACCCGCAGCACGTCCAACGCGTACAGCACCACGACGGCCAGCAGCCCGCTGATGGCGAGGTTGCTCGCGGCGGTCAGCAGGGTGACCCGCCACAGTGTCGCGTCGCCGCGCAGCCAGCGCAGCCCCGCCGCGATGTCGCCGCGGACCGACGCCGTCCGGTCGCCCGGCGCGGCTCCGCCTGTGGTGACCGGGCGGATGGTCGGGCTGAGAGCGAGCACCAGCACGGCGGCGAGCGCGAAGGTCAGGGCGTCCAGCGCGAACGGAAGGGCGGGAGCGGCGGCGAACGCCGCCCCGGCGACGGGTGCGCCGAGCAGCCCACCGGCCACCGCCGTACCGGCCTGGAGCCGGCCGTTGGCCCGGGGCAGGGCGGCCGCCGTCACCACCGACGGCAGCAGCGCGAAGGAGGCGGCGTCGAAGAAGGCGCCCAGCGCGGCGAGCAGGAAGGCCACCAGCAGGATCGTCGTCACGCCGGCCCGGTCGGCGACGACCGCCGCGGCGAGCCCAGCCACGACGACCGCTCGCGCCCCGTCGACCAGCGCCATCGTCCGACGCCGGTCCCATCGGTCGGCGTAGACGCCGCCGAGCAGACCGAACAGCAGCGGCGGCACCTGGGCCGCGACCGTCACCGCGGCGATGAGCCGGGGATCGCGGGTCAGCGTCGCGGCCAGCAGGGCCAGTGCGGGCGTACGCAGGGCGTCGCCGAAACGGGAGGAGACGGCGGCGGACCAGAGCAGGTGGTAGTCACGGCCGAGTCGAATTCGGGGCATGCCCGGGACCCTGAAGGATCGACCCGGTCGAGGGTCAAGCCGCCGGGTGAAAGGGGGACGCGCGTGTCGGTGATCATCGGTACGGTGGGCGCCGGCATCGGACCGGGGAGCGCAAGGCTGTGGACCACACCTTCCAGGTCGACCTCCGTGGCGTGGTCGACCTGCTCAGTCATCATCTCTACGGCAGCCCGCGGGTGTACGTCCGCGAGCTGCTCCAGAACGCGGTGGACGCGATCACCGCGCGGCGGGCGAGCGACCCCGACGCGCCGGCGCTGATCCGCGTCGAGCCGCCCGAGTTGACCGGCGACGGGACGCTGCGGGTGCACGACACCGGCATCGGTCTCACCGAGGCGCAGGTGCACGAGCTGCTCGCGACCATCGGCCGCAGCTCCAAGCGCGACGAGCTGGGCTTCTCCCGGCACGAGTTCCTCGGGCAGTTCGGGATCGGACTGCTCTCCTGCTTCCTGGTGGCCGACGAGATCCGGGTGCTCACCCGGCACGGCGACGAGCCGTCGGTGTGCTGGACGGGCCACTCCGACGGCCGCTACACCGTGGAGCCGGCCCCGCCGGGGGCCGGCCGGAGCGAGCCGGGCACCACCGTCACCCTGGTCCCGCGCCGGGACGCCGACCAGTGGTTCGCCACCCCCACCGTCCGGGACCTGGCGCGGCTCTTCGGCTCCCTGCTGCCGGTCACCGTCCGGGTCGGCGACGTGGTCACCACCGCCGGGCCGCCGCCGTGGCCGACGTCGCCGGGCGCGCCCGTCGACCGTCCCGCACTGATCCGGTACGCCCGGGAGACGCTCGGCTTCGAGCCGTTCGACGTGCTGCCGCTCGCCGCGCCGGAGGCGGGGCTGACCGGCGTCGCGTTCATCCTTCCCGAGCCGGTGAACCCGGCGGCCCGGGCCGGTCACCGGGTCTACCTCAAGCGGATGCTCCTCACCGAGCACGCCGACGGCCTCTTGCCGGACTGGGCGTTCTTCGCCCACTGCGTGGTGGACGCCAGCGAGCTGCGGCCGACCGCGAGCCGCGAGGCGCTCTACGAGGACACGCTGCTCACCGCCACCCGCGACGCGCTCGGCGACCAGGTGCGGGGCTGGCTGGTCCGGCTGGCCAAGCACGACCCGCGCCGGCTGGCCGAGTTCCTCCAGGTGCACCACCTCGGCGTCAAGGCGTTGGCGCTGCACGACGACGAGATGCTCCGCCTGGTCGACGAGTGGTGGCCGATGGACACCAACGTCGGCACGCTCACCCTCGCCGAGTTCCGTCAGCGGCACGGCCTGATCCGGTACGCGGCCAGCCTGGACGAGTTCCGTCAGCTCGCCGCCGTCGCCGCCGCGCAGGACCTCGCGCTGGTCAACGGCGGCTACACCTACGACACCGAGTTGATCGAGCGCCTGCCCACGGTGGACCGTTCGGTGCTCATCGAGCGGTTGGAGCCCAGCGACCTCACCACCCGCTTCGACACCCTCGACCCACAGGTCGAGCTGGCCCTGCGGCCGTTCCTCAGCGCCGCGCAGCGGGCGCTGGAACGCACCGGCTGCGAGGTCGTGATCCGGGCGTACGATCCCGTCTCGCTGCCGGCGCTCTACCTGGTGAGCCGTTCGGCGGCCTTCAACGACCAGCTCGCGGCCAGCCGCGACCGGGCCGACGAGCTGTGGGGCGGTGTGCTCGACGCGCTCGCCGCGTCCGCGCCGCCGGACCGCCCGCAACTGGTGCTGAACCATCGCAACCCGCTGGTCCGGCGGGTCAGCACGCTCACCGACCCGGAGCTGGTGGGGCTCGCCGTGGAGGCGCTGTACGGGCAGTCGCTCCTGCTCGGCCACCACCCGATCCGCGCGGCCGACGCCGCACTGCTGAACAGTTCCTTCCTCGGCCTGCTCGGCCGGGCCGTGCCGGGACGGGAGTGAGCGGTGGGCACGAACGACGACGACCTGTGGCGGGTGCTCCGCGAGGTCAGCAACATGCCGTACGGGGCGGGGCAGATCGCCGCGTTGGAGCAGCTGCTCCGACGGGTGGACGCCGCGGACGACCGGCACCTGGCCTTCGTCACGCGGATGCAGGCCACCACCGGCTACACCTACGGTGGCGAGCCCGCGAAGTCCTTCGTGACGTTCTCCTGGTGTCTCGGCGAGTTCGACCGGGATCCGCAGCCCTACCACGCGCGGCACGCCCGGCAGCTGCTCTGGCACTTCAAGTACATGGTCAACGGCCTGCTGAAGTTCCCCGAGGTGCCGCTGGACCGTACCCACGCGGTGCTCGACGACATGCAGCGGCGCTACCAGGCGGGCGGACACAGCCTCCAGGCCGTGCACAAGCACCGGTTCCGGGTGGCCGAGCACGTCGGCGACGACGAGGCGGCCGCCCACTGGTACCGGCTCTGGCAGACGACGCCGCGCGACGACCTCTCCGACTGCGCCGGCTGCGACCCGACCACGGAGGTGCAGTACCTGTCCGACACCGGCCGGTACGCCGAGGCCGTGGCGCTCGCCGAGCCGGTGCTGGCCGGCCGGCTCACCTGCACCGAACAGCCGCAGGCCATCCTGACCGCGCTGCTCGTGCCGTACCTGCGCACCGGTCGGCACGACGACGCGCGCGGCGCGCACCGGGAGGCGTACCGCCGGCTGCGCGGCAACCTCTCGGACCTGTGGGACATCGCCGACCACGTCGAGTTCTGCGTCCAGACCGGAAACGAGGCGCGGGCGCTGGAACTGGTCGAGCGGCACCTGGACTGGCTGGACCGCGCGCCCTCGCCGGCGGCGGCCATGAACTTCGCGGCCGCCGCCTCCGCCGCGCTGCGACAGGTGGACGGGGACCTGCCGGTGTACCGGCGCGCGGCGGGCGACCGGCCGGCTGGTGACGTCCCGGCGGCGCGGCTCGCCGACGAGCTGGCCGGCACCGCCACGGCGCTGGCGGCCCGCTTCGACGCCCGCAACGGCACCACCCGCCAGTCCGAGCTGATCGCCGGTCGCCTCGCCGTCCGCCCGACCGGCGAGCACCTGCCGCTGTCGGCGAGCCTGCGCCGCCGTCCGGCCCGCCCCGGCGCTGCCGGGCCGAGCCCGACCGGACCGGGCGGGGCCGAGGCGGCGGCACCGGCCGATCCCGGCGTACGGCGGCCGGAGCCGGTGACGGTGCCGGCCGACGCCGGAGCCGACGAGCTGCTCGACCTGGCGGAGACGTGCTGGCACCGGCACGACCTCGCCGGCTTCCGGACCGTCCTGGCGGCCTACGACGAGCGGTTCGGCGCGGCGGAGCCGTCCCCCGCCGCGGCGGCGCGCCGCCTGGAGCTTCGGGCGGCGCAGCTGAGCGACGGCGAGCAGGTCCCGGCCGCGGTCGAGGTGGCCCGCGCGGCGGTGACCGCGTACCGGGAGTTGGGCGACGAGGTGCGGGCGCAGGTGGTCACGAGCCGGCTCGGTGTGCTTCTCGCCATGTCGGAGGAGGGCGTCGAGGAGGGGCTGGCGCTGGCGGAGGCGGCCGTCGAGGCGCTCGACCGGATCGGGGACGACCGGCTGCGGGCCGCCGCCCACGACCGGGTGGCGCTCGCGCTGATGCAGGGTGAACGCTGGTCGGAGGCGCTCACCGCGCTGGAGCGGGTGCCGGCGGGAGCGGCCGGTGACCCGTACCTCGAACTGCGGGTCGCGCTGCACCGCACCCACGCCCTGGAGGAGTTGGCGCGCGAGGAGGAGTTCCGGGCGTCGGCCGAGCACGCCCGGCGGCTCGCCCGCGACCTGGGCGTCGGTGAGCTGCTGATGACCGCCAGCCTGGCGTACGCCCGGGCCGTGGACGACCCGGCGGAGGCGGTGGCGGCCTGCGACGAGGCGTTGCGGGTGGCGCCGCCCGAGGCGCTCGTGGCGGTGCGGGTCACCCGGGCCCGGGCGCTCATGGCCGCCGACCGGGCGGACGAGGCGGTCGACGACTTCGCCGAGGCGGTAACGCTCTGCGTGGAGCGCGGCGCCGAGGGAGACGCGCTGCTGCGCTGGGAGTTGGCGAACGCCTACCAGGTCGCGGGCCGGTTGAGCGAGGCGGCGGAGGTCGCCGAGGAGGCCGTGATCGGGCTCGACAAGCTCGGCGCGCAGGCCCAGGCGGACCGCTGCCGGTACCTCCTGGCCGGTATCTACCAGGGGCTGGGCGAGATCGATCCGGCTCTCGCGTTGCTGGCGCAGCTCGCCGAGAACCTGGACGGCCCGGACAACCTCCCGCACCGGGCCCAGATGCTGGAGGAGGCCGGCGGCCTGCTCTACGACGCCGACCGGGACGCGCAGGCCGCCCAGCGGTTCGCGGCGGCGGCGAGCGCGTACGAGCTGGCCGGGCTGGCGCTGCACGAGCTGCGGGCGCGCCGCCGCGAGGCGTACGCCTGGATGTGGGCGGGCGACGGCGCCGCGGCGCAGCGCACGGTGGCCGTCCTGGACCGCCTCGCCGCGGCGCTGGACGGCGGGACCGAACCGCCCGTGACGTACGAGCGGGCCATGGCGGCCGAGGCGGCGGCGCGGGTGCTGGCGAACGACGGCGGTGCGGCCGAGGCGCTCGACCGGCTGGCCGGCGTGCCCGACCGGCTGCGGTCCATCGAGGCGTTCGGCGAGGCGGCGCAGGTGGAGATCTTCACCGGCGAGCTGCTGCTGCGGCTGGACCGGCCCGCCGAGGCCGAGCGGCAGCTGCGCGAGGTGCTCGGCGGCCTCCCCGCCGGCTCCCGGCCGGTGCAGCAGGCGGCCTGGCTGCTCGCCCGGGCGCTCGACGACCTGGGCCGGTCGGAGGAGGCGGCCGCGCTGCGCGCGGAGCACGACCTCGACCAGGACGACTGACGGTGATCCGGGCCGGCCGATCGCGGCCGGCCCGGACCGGTGGCCCGGGACCGGCGGAGGTGAGCAAACCGGTCGGTAACCGTGCCTCCACCCGGTCGTCCGCGCGGGTCTACGCTTGCCCGGTGACGGTGGAGCAGCAGGCACGGGGCACGGGAGGCGGGAGCCGGCGCCGCTCCCGCAAGGACGAGATCCTGGAGATCGCGGTCGGTCTCTTCGCGGCCCGGGGCTATCACGGCGTCTCGATGGACGACATCGGCGCGGCGGCCGGGGTCACCGGGCCGGCGCTCTACCACCACTTCGCGGGCAAGGAGGCGATGCTGGTCGCCGCGCTCATTCCCGTGAGCGAGGGGCTGCTCGCCGGCGGCCGGGAACGCGCCGCCGCGCACCCCGGCGACCCACGGGCGGCGCTGGAGTCGCTCATCGACTTCCACGTCGACTTCGCGTTGGCGAACCCGGCGGTGATCGCCCTCCACCTGCACGAGTTGGACCGTCTTCCCGACGAGCCGCGCCGCCGCATCCGCCGGCTCCAGCGGTTGTACGTGGAGGAGTGGGTGGCCGTGCTCACCGCCCTGCACCCGGGCATGCCGGACGGCGAGGCGCGGGTGCTGGCGCACGCGGCGTTCGGCCTGATGAACTCGACCCCGTTCCTCGGTGGCGAGGTGGACCGCCGGCGTCGGGCGGAGCTGCTGCGCGGTGCCACGCTGGCCGCGCTCCTCGCCTGACCACCCGCTGTCGGCCGGCCGGTGCCGACTCGTGAGTAACCCGGGTGGCGTGGTTCCCTGAGATCCGTCCCGACCCCTGGACGCTGGGAGGAAACATGATCGAGTCACTGCTGGTCGCGAACCGGGGCGAGATCGCCCGCCGGATCATCCGTACGGCCAAGCGGCTCGGGATCCGTGCGATCGCGGTGCACTCGGAGGCGGACGCCGGGCTGCCCTTCGTCACCGAGGCCGACGAGGCGGTCTGCGTGGGCCCGGCGAACCCCGCCCAGAGCTACCGCAACGTCGAGGCGATCCTCGCCGCGGCCAAGTCCACGGGTGCGCAGGCCATCCACCCCGGCTACGGCTTCCTGTCGGAGAACGCCGACTTCGCCCGTACGGTCGAATCGAGCGGCCTGATCTGGGTCGGCCCCGGCGCCGACGCGATCACCGCGATGGGCGACAAGATCAACGCGCGGAACCTGATGGCGGCGGCCGGCGTCCCGGTCGCGCCCGGCACCACGGAACCGGCGGCCGACCTCACCGCCGCGCTCGCGGCGGCGGCCGAGATCGGCTACCCGGTGATGGTGAAGGCCGCGGCCGGCGGTGGCGGCATGGGCATGGGCGTGGCGACCGACGAGGCCGCGCTGAGCACGGAGTACGACAAGGTCCGGTCGTTCGCCGAGCGGATGTTCGGTGACGGCTCGGTGCTGATCGAGCGGTACTTCCCGCGGGTGCGCCACGTGGAGGTGCAGATCCTGGGCCTGGCCGACGGTCGGGTCGTGGCGCTCGGCGAGCGGGAGTGCTCGGTGCAGCGGCGCAACCAGAAGCTGGTCGAGGAGTCGCCGTCCCCGGCGGTCGACCCGGAGCTGCGGGCGCGGTTCCTGGCCGCGGCCGTGCGGGCCGGCGAGGCGGTGAACTACCGCAACGCGGGCACGGTGGAGTGCCTGCTCGACCCGACCACGAACGAGTTCTTCTTCCTGGAGATGAACACCCGGCTCCAGGTGGAGCACCCGGTCACCGAGCTGGTCTACGGGCTCGACCTGGTGGAGGAGCAGCTGCGGGTGGCCTCCGGGCTGGCCCCGACGTTCGACCCGGACGCGCTCGCCCCGCGCGGGCACGCCATCGAGCTGCGGATCAACGCCGAGGACCCGAAGCGTTTCCTGCCCGGGCCGGGAGCGATCACCGCCTGGAGCGAGCCGGTCGGCGCGGGGGTACGCGTCGACTCCGGCTACGTCGCCGGGAACACGGTGACCCCGTTCTACGACAGCCTCATGGCGAAGCTCATCGTCAGTGGCGCGGACCGGGCCGAGGCGATCGAGCGGGCGAAGGCCGCGGTCGCGGCGTTCGAGATCGCCGGTCCGAAGTGCAACCTGCCGTTCTTCGCCGAGCTGCTGGAGAACGAGGAGTTCCGCTCGGGCGACTACGACACCGCGATCGTCACCCGCATGCGCTGACCCCACCCCCGCTCTCCCCCGTTGATCAAGAGGTGCGCGTCAGGATTCCGGCTCGGCCTGACGCGCACCTCTTGATCGATGTCGTGGGGCGGTGGGAGGCGGGCGGGATCGGCCTGGTGACATGCTGGAGGGACCAGCCCAGCACCGCGTCACAGTGAGGTGACCCCTTATGACGAGCCTGCCGAACGCCGTGTCGATCCGGGAGGTCGGGCCCCGCGACGGGTTGCAGAACGAGGACCCGATCCCGACCGACGCGAAGGTGCGCCTGCTCGACGCGCTCTCCCGCACCGGCGTCAAGCGGATCGAGGCGGTGTCCTTCGTGCACCCGAAGGCGATCCCGCAGATGGCCGACGCGGACGAGGTGTGGCAGCGGGCCGACCGCGTCGACGGGGTGCGCTACTCGGCCCTGGTGCCGAACACCCGGGGGGCGCAACGCGCCCTGGCCGCCGGGTTCACCGAGATCGAGGTCGTCGTCTCGGCCAGCGACACGCACAACCGGCGCAACGTCAACCGTTCCACCGACGAGTCGCTGGACGACATCGCCGAGTTGATCGACCTGCTGCACGGTGCGGGCGCCCGCGCCGAGGTGATCGTGGCGACCAGCTTCGGCTGCCCGTACGAGGGGGACATCGACCCGCGGCGGGTGGCGGGCATCGTGGACCGGGTGGTCCGCGACGGGGCGGACCGGGTGGCGTTCGGCGACACCACGGGGATGGGCACGCCGCGCCGGGTCCGCGAGCTGTTGACGGCCGTACGCGACCGCAACGCGCACATCCCGGTGCTGCTGCACTTCCACAACACCCGGGGGACCGCCCTGGCCAACCTGCTCACCGCGCTCGAGCTGGGGGTCACCGAGTTCGACGCCAGCGTCGGCGGCCTCGGCGGCTGCCCGTACGCGCCGGGCGCGAGCGGCAACCTCGCCACCGAGGAGGCGGTGCACATGCTGCACGACATGGGCATCGACACCGGCATCGACCTGGATGCCCTCATCGAGGTGGCGGAGCTGGCCGAGCGGCTGGTCGGCCGGCAGCTGCCGTCCGGCGTGCTGCGCGCCGGCCCGCGCACCCGCCTGGCCGGCTAGCTCAACCCGGGCACCCGCGCCCAACCCGGGATGTCGGACGGGGCCGGCCCTTCCTCGGGGCCGGCCCCTCCGTCGTCACCGGTGTGGGAGTCAGCCCACGGTCACCGGGGCCGGCCAGCTGTCGCGGAAGATCTGGCTGTCGGTGCCGTCCGCGGCGCGCTCCGCGCTGCGGGTGCCGGCGAAGAGGTTGCTGACCCGGTTGGCCTCGGTCGTGCTCGGGTACGGGTTGGTGCAACTGGTGCCGGCGCTGCCGCCGGACATCAGGATCGCGCAGTTGCCGTTGTAGTTGTCGGGCAGGCCGAGGATGTGCCCGATCTCGTGGGTCATGATCCGCAACGGGCTGTACTGCTGCGCCTGCTGGGTGTCGATGTAGACACGGCCGTTGCCGAGGCTGGTGCGGACGGCGTACGAGCCGCCGCCGGTGATCTGGTAGATCCGCAGGTTCGAGCCGCAGTTGGCCGAGAGGGTCAGGTTCGAGGTGGCGTTGTTCCAGATCGTGGCGGCCTGGTTGGCGATGCTGGCGAAGCTGGGCGCCTGGCTGGTGTTGTAGCAGATGGTCATGGCGGCCGAGGCGGGTGACGGGTTGGCGACCGTGACACCGAGGGTGGCGCCTGCCGTCGCGACGGCGGCGACCGCGAGCCGGCTGATCCGTGAGGTCATGACTCACTCCAATCCGGAAGTTTCGGGGTGCCAGGAGCCTAGCCATAGAGATAGGTAGATATCAATATCTGTGCGGAACGTGGCCGGGTGGCCGGAGGTCGCCGCGATGGGTTAACCTAACGATCGTTCAGGTCGGTACGGCGAGGGAGTCGGCGTGACGCTCGACGGTGAGGCACTGGAGCAGCTGCGCAAGCGCGCCAAGGCCGGCGGTGCGGACAAGTACCACGCGGCGAACGCCGCGAAGGGCAAGCTCTTCGCGCGCGAGCGGGTGGCGCTCCTGGTCGACGAGGGCAGCTTCGTCGAGGACGGCCTCTACGCCAACGCGCTGGCCGAGGGGCTCCCTGCCGACGGCGTGGTCACGGGCACCGCCACCATCGACGGGCGGCCGGTCTGCCTCATGGCGAACGACTCCACCGTGAAGGCCGGCAGTTGGGGCGCCCGTACGGTCGAGAAGATCATCCGGATCATCGAGCGGGCGTACACCACCGGCGTGCCGATGGTCTACCTCGTCGACTCGGCCGGCGCCCGGATCACCGACCAGGTGGAGCTGTTCCCCGGCCGGCGTGGCGCCGGGAAGATCTTCTGGAACCAGGTCCGCGCCTCCGGCTCGATCCCGCAGGTCTGCGCGCTCTTCGGGCCGAGCGCGGCCGGCGGGGCGTACATCCCGGCGTTCTGCGACGTGGTGGCCATGGTCGACGGCAACGCCAGCATGTACCTGGGCTCCGACCGCATGGTCGAGATGGTCACCGGCGAGAAGACCACGCTGGAGGCGATGGGCGGGGCCAAGGTGCACTGCGCCGAGTCCGGCGTCGGGCACTTCCTCTGCAAGACCGAGGCCGAGGCGCTCGACGTGGTGAAGCGCTACCTGTCCTACCTGCCGGCGAACTGGACGCAGCAGCCGCCCACCGCGCCCGCCGCCGAGGCGCCCGCGACGGCCGACCTGGCCGCTCTGGTGCCGGCGAGCGAGCGGCAGGCCTTCGACATGCGGCGGTACGTCAAGGGCCTGCTCGACGACGGGTCCTTCTTCGAGATCCAGGCGCTCTGGGCCAAGGAGCTGACCATCGGCTTCGGCCGCCTGAACGGCGAGGTCGTCGGTGTGGTCGGCAACAACTCGATGTTCAAGGGCGGCGTGCTCTTCGTCGACTCCGCCGACAAGGCCACCCGGTTCGTCCAGCTCTGCGACGCGTTCAACGTGCCGTTGCTCTTCCTCAGCGACGTGCCCGGCTTCATGGTCGGCACGGCCGTGGAGAAGCAGGGCATCATCCGGCACGGCGCAAAAATGATCACTGCGATCTCCGAGGCGACCGTGCCGAAGATCTGCGTGGTGGTCCGCAAGGCCTACGGTGCGGGCCTCTACGCGATGGCCGGCCCGGGCTTCGAGCCGGACGCCACCATCGCACTCCCCACCGCCAAGATCGCCGTGATGGGCGCCGAGGCGGCGGTGAACGCCGTCTACGCCAACAAGATCGCCGCGATCGCCGACGAGGCCGAGCGCGCGGCCTTCGTCGCCGCGAAGCGTGAGGAGTACGAGCGGGACATCGACATCGTCCGGCTCGCCAGCGAGCTGGTGGTGGACGCGATCGTCGAGCCCCAGGAGCTGCGGGCCGAGCTGGTCCGCCGCCTCGCCGCCGCGCGCGGCAAGGACCGCCACTTCTCCCGGCGCCGGCACGGCGTCACCCCGGTCTGACCGACCGACCCCGCGTCCGCCGCCGGCGTCACGAGCGCCCGGTCGGCCCGTCCGTACAGGAGGAACCATGGACTTCCGGCTCACCGAGGAGCAAGAGGCGCTGCGGGAGAGCGTGCGGGACTTCGCGCGCGAGGTGGTCGCGCCGGTCATCGCCGAGCACTACGAGAAGCACACCTTCCCGTACGAGGTGGTCCGGCAGATGGGCAAGATGGGGCTGTTCGGCCTGCCCTTCCCGGAGGAGTACGGCGGCATGGGCGGCGACTACTTCGCGCTCTGCCTGGCCCTGGAGGAGCTGGCCCGGGTGGACTCCAGCGTGGCCATCACGCTGGAGGCCGCGATCTCTCTCGGTGCCATGCCGATCTACCGGTTCGGCACGGCGGAGCAGAAGGCCCAGTGGCTGCCGAAGCTCGTCAGCGGCGAGGCGCTCGCCGGCTTCGGGCTCACCGAGCCGGGCTTCGGTTCGGACGCCGGCGGCACGCAGACCCGCGCCGTGCTGGACGGCGACGAGTGGGTGATCAACGGCTCGAAGGCGTTCATCACGAACTCCGGCACCGACATCACCGCGCTGGTCACGGTCACCGCGGTCACCGGCACCCGCCCGGACGGCTCGAAGGAGTTGTCCACGATCATCGTGCCCTCGGGCACGCCGGGCTTCACCGTCGCGCCGCAGTACTCGAAGGTGGGCTGGAACGCGTCCGACACCCACGAGCTGACCTTCGACGACTGCCGGGTGCCGGCCGCCAACCTGCTCGGTGAGCGCGGCCGCGGCTTCGCCCAGTTCCTGCGCATCCTCGACGAGGGGCGGATCGCCATCGCGGCGCTCGCCGTGGGCCTCGCCCAGGGCTGCGTCGACGAGTCGCTGACGTACGCCCGGGAGCGGCACGCCTTCGGCCAGCCGATCGGCAACTACCAGGCCATCCAGTTCAAGATCGCCGACATGGAGATGCGGGCGCACACGGCTCGGCTCGCCTACTACGACGCGGCCGCGCGGATGCTCGCCGGCGAGCCGTTCAAGCGGCAGGCGGCGATCGCCAAGCTGCACGCCAGCACCATCGCCGTGGACAACGCCCGGGAGGCCACGCAGATCCACGGTGGCTACGGCTTCATGAACGAGTACCCGGTGGCCCGGTTCTGGCGGGACTCGAAGATCCTGGAGATCGGTGAGGGCACCAGCGAGGTGCAGCGGATGATCATCGCCCGCGACCTCGGCCTCTGAGGTCGCCGCCGGCGACCCACTGTCGGATTTCGGCGGCGGGGCGTCGGCAGCCCGACGTTCGAGTGTCGGAGGTCGGACCTGGTACGTAGTCTTCCACCCCGTGACTCGGGCCCATGATCGCGCATCCGGCCCGGGCGGCCCCGCCGCCCTGCCGGAGCTGCTGCGCGGGCACCGGCTGGCCGCCGGGCTCACCCAGGTCGAGCTGGCGGAGCGGGCCGGTGTCGGCGTGCGGACGGTGCGGGACCTGGAGCGGGGCCGGTCCTCGCGTCCCCAGCGCACCACTGTGGAGCTGCTCGCCGGGGCGCTCGAGCTGACCGGCGCCGCCCGGGCCGGCTTTCTCGCCGCCGCGCGGGGTTCGCCTCCGGCGGAGCCACCCCGGCCCGTATCCGCCCCGGTCGCCGGCGGGGGTACGGGCGACCCGGGGTCGCCGGTGACGCTCCCGCCGCCGGTCGAGCTGATCGGGCGGGACCGGGACGTCACCGAGTTGGCCGGCATGCTGACCGACGACCTCGGGCCTCGGCTCGTGAGCCTGGTCGGCCTGGCCGGCGTCGGCAAGACCGCGCTGGCCCTGGCCGTGGGGCACTCGGTGGCGGACAGCCACCCCGGCGGTGTGGCCGGGGTGCTGATCGGGGAGGGGTCGGACACCCCGGACGTGCTCGCCACCTCCGTGGCGGTGCTCGGTGCGGCCCGGCTCCCGGAGTTGGCCGCCCGCCTGGCGGGGCGGCCGGCGCTGCTCGTCGTGGACGGCGCGGAGCGGGCACCCGGTTCGGTGGCCGAGGCGCTGCACCGCCTGCTCGCCACGGTGCCGTCGCTGCGGGTGCTGGTCACCGGGAGGCATCCGGTCGGCCTGTCCGTCGAACGGGTCTGGCCGGTGACGCCGATCGAGGTGCCACTGCCCGAGGACGAGGCGTCCGGGCCCGCCGCGCTGGCCGCCTGGCCGGCGGTGGCGCTCTTCACGGCCCGCTTCGCCCAGGTGCGTCGCGAGCCGCCCGTCCCCGCCGAGCTGCCGGCCATCGCGGCGCTGGTACGCCGGCTGGGCGGGCTGCCGCTCGCCATCGAGCTGATGGCGGCACGTGGTCGGATCCTCGACCCCGCCGAACTTCTCGACCGGTACGGCGACCACATCCTCGACCTGGCGGCGCCGGACACCGGGGGTCTTGCCGCGCCGGACACGGGGGCGCAGGGCCGGGAACCGGGCGGTGCGGAGCGGCCGGCGGCGATGGTCACCCTCCGGGACGCCGTGGCGGCCAGTTACCGGCTGCTCGCGCCGGAGGAGCGCACCGCCCTGCGCCGGCTCGCGGCGTTCGGCAACCGTTGGTCGGTGGACCTGGCCGAGGAGATGCTCGTCGACGACGCGGACGCGGACGGCGCCGTGGCGATCGACCCGGTCCCGGTGCTGGACCGGCTCGCCGAGCTCGGCCTGCTGAGCGTCTACGGCACCGGCCCGTTTCGTTTCCGGCTGCTGGGCGCGGTCCGCGACTTCGCCACCGAACAGGCCGCCGGGGCCGGTGAACTGACGCCCATCCGCCGCCGGCACGCGACCGTGATCGCCGCGCTCGTCGCGCGGACCGCCCCCGACCTGGTCGGTGCCCGCCTCGCCGACGCCGTGCACCGGCTCGACCAGGTGAGCAGCGACATCGGCTCCGCGCTGGCGCACGCGGCCAGCGACGACCCGCTGACCGCGTTGGTGATCGCGTCCGGGCTCGCACGGTGGTGGCGGTTCCGGGGGCGGGACGTCGCCGGCCGGCAGTGGCTACGCCGGCTGCTGGCCGATCCGCGTACCGCCGACGCGGACCCGGTGCTACGGGCCTGGGCGTCGCTCGGCGCGGCGCAGCTGGCGACCGAGCACGGGGCGGGCGGCGAGGAGTTGCCCGCGGCCCGCGTCGCGCTGGACACCTTCCGCCGTGCCGGTGACGTGGCGGGGGAGCTCGCGGCGCGTACCGTCCTCGGCGCCCTGCTGGTGAGCGTCGGCTCCCAGGCCGAGGCGCGGGACCAGGCGGATTCCGTGCTCCGGCTGGCCGCTCGACACGGCCGGGTCCGGGACATGGCGGTGGCGCAGAACAACCTCGCCTGGCACGAGGTGCGCGTGGCCGACCTGCCCGCGGCCCGACGGCGGCTCGCCGCGGTCGACCGGCTCGCCGCCCAGTCGGGAGAGCAGCGGTTGCGGGTGCTGGCGCGGGCGAACCTGGCCGAGGTCGCCCGGCTGGAGGGCCGGTACGGCGATGCTGTGGAGCAGGGCCGGCGGGCGGCTGCCGCCCTGGCCGAGTTGGGCGACCCGGGGCACCGCCGCCGGGTGCTGGGCCGGACGGGACTGGCACTCGCCCAGGCCGGTCGGGAGGACGAGGCCGCCGAGGTGCTGGACGAGCTGCGTGCCCCCGTTCCGGCACGGTCGCAGCCGGCACGCCGGGTTCCTCGACAGCGGCTGGCCGGTGCGGTGCCGGATGCGGACGCGTGGCCGTGGCCCCATCCCGAGGCGCGGATCTGCGCGCTGATCGAGGGGCATCTCGCGTTGGGTCGGGGTGACCGGGAGTTGGCGGCGGAGTGGTTCGCCGCGGCCGTCGAGGCGGGCGCGGAGGGCCACGACCAGCGGGACGTCGTGGAGGCGCTGGTCGGACTCGCGGCCAGCACCGCGGACCCGGCGGTGCTGGAGCGGCTGGAGCGGGTCTGCCGGGAGAACGCGATCCGGCTGCTGCCGCAGGAGGAGGAGTTGCTGTTCGCGCTGGTCGCGACACGTCACGTCAGGCGGTCGCGCTGACGGCGCCGGGGTGGCAGCGCTCCCGGGCGCTGTGCGTCGTGCCGCGTGGCGGCGGAGATGGCGCGGGCGAATAGCCCCCTCGTTGCAACCCCTCGCTGTCCGCCCGCGCCGGCACCCCCCGGTGATCCCCGCTGAGGCGAACACTAGCCAGAGCTGGCCGGGCGGTTGGTCCGATTTCTAGGGTCGTGTCCGGTGGTTCGGAGAGTTCTGCCGGTCTTTCTGCCGGTACGCGCCCGGCGTCAGGCGTCGGCCGGGGCGGCCAGATCCTCTGCCGGGTCGCACTTGCCGGCACCGCCGCCGCTCCCGGCGGTCGCACAGGGGTGCACCGCGTCCCGGATCCGGCGGAGGGCGTCGAGCAGCGCCTGCAGCGACTCCGGGTCGAGCTGGCCGGTGAACCACTCCTCGATGATCCGCAGGTGCCCGGGCAGCACCTCGTCCAGGCGCTGCATCCCCGCCTCGGTGACGACAGCGAAGGAGCTGCGCCGGTCGGAGGCACAGGCACGCCGGGTGAGCAGGCCGTCCCGCTCCATCCGGTCCACCACCCGGGTGACCCCGCTCGTGGAGAGGGAGGTCTGGGCGGCGAGATCGGTCATCCGGAGCTGGTTGTCGGGAGAGCGGGCCAGTCGGGTCAGCACCTCGAACTCGACGCTCGAGAGGCCGTACTGCTCGAACTGGGCGGCGAACCGGGCCGACAGCCCGGCGTGCACCTCGTACAGGAGGCCGACGGCGGTGATCCGGGGATCGTCGAACACGTTCTTCACCGGTTCATCCTATCAGTTCTTGACAGGGGGAATATTGCGCTGGCTATAGTTGCTGCGTCAGCCGTTGGGCTCTTAAACAAATCCTCCGGAGGAGTGTCATGACCAGCAGCACCGAGGCCGTCACCCGCGACTGGGAGGGTCTCACGATCCCGACCGCCGGCACCTACGTCCTGGACAGCGCCCACAAGCGCGTCGGTTTCGTCGCCCGCCACATGATGGTGAGCAAGGTCCGCGGCGAGTTCTCCGAGGCCGCCGCGACCATCACGGTAGCGGAAGACCCGATGCAGTCCTCGGTCACCGCGACCATCCAGGCCGCGAGCATCCACACCGCCGCCGCCGACCGCGACGGTCACCTGCGCAGCGGTGACTTCCTCGACGTGGAGAAGTACCCGACCCTGGAGTTCCGGAGCACGGGCGTGAAGTCCCGCAAGGGCAACGAGTTCGTCCTCGTCGGTGAGCTGACGATCAAGGACGTGACCCGCACGGTCGAGCTGGACGTCGAGTTCGAGGGCGTGGGCCGCAGCCCGTTCGGGCAGGACATCTTCGGCTTCTCCGCGAGCACCGAGATCGATCGCGAGGAGTTCGGCCTGACCTGGAACGTCGCCCTGGAGACCGGCGGCGTGCTGGTCGGCCGCAAGATCAAGATCGAGATCGAGGGCGAGGCCGTCCGCCAGGCCTGAACCCTGGTCCCGTCCACCGGGCCCGCGCCGGACACCGGCGCGGGCCCGGTGTCGTCCGTACGTGCGAATTGTCACCACCTGTTCGCGGCCGCCCGCGATGACACGGGAGGCCGACGGGGTAGAGATGGCCCCGAGCGGCCACCTCGCGGCCGACAGCGGCGGTCCCGCTGAACGGATCATCGGGTTGGCCTCTGGTCCGCGGAGGTGAGCGCTCTTAACGTAATTGGCTGACAACGCGCATCCGGGACGACACAGCCGGTTGCGCCCAATGCCGGGAGGGCACATGGGCAGGGACGTCTCGCAGGGCGCCTTCTCGCGAGAGGACCGGGTCCGCTACCGGCAGAAGGTCCGGCGGTGCCTGGACGTCTTCGCCCTGATGCTCGACGACTTCGGCTTCGACGCCGACCGGCCGATGACCGGGCTGGAGATCGAACTCAACCTGATCGACTCGACCGCCGAGCCGGCCATGCGCAACGAGGAGATCCTCGCCGAGATCGCCGACCCGCTCTTCCAGACCGAGTTGGGCCAGTTCAACCTGGAGCTGAACGCCCTGCCCCGGCTCATCGAGGGCACGGGCTTCGCCGACTACGAGCAGGACCTGCGCGCGAGCCTGTCCCGGGCGGACGAGCGGGCGGCCAAGTCCGACGCGAAGATCCTGCTCGTCGGCACCCTGCCGACCCTCACCGAGCGGCACCTCGTCGTGGACAACCTCTCCACGAACGAGCGCTACCGGGTGCTCAACGACCAGATCGTCGGAGCCCGGGGCGAGGACATCGAACTCGACATCCGCGGCGTCGAGCGGCTGCGTACGCACACCGACTCCATCGCGCCCGAGGCGGCCTGCACCAGCCTCCAGTTCCACCTCCAGGTCGCGCCGGACAGCTTCGCCGACTACTGGAACGCGTCCCAGGCCGTCGCCGGGGTGCAGGTCGCGATCGGGGCGAACTCCCCCTACCTGTACGGGCGGCAACTCTGGGCGGAGACCCGCATCGCCCTCTTCGAGCAGGCCACCGACACTCGCCCGGACGAGCTGAAGGCGCAGGGCGTGCGGCCCCGGGTGTGGTTCGGCGAGCGGTGGATCACGTCGATCTTCGACCTGTTCGAGGAGAACGTCCGGTACTTCCCACCGCTGCTGCCGATCTGCGAGGACGAGGACCCGGTCGAGGTGCTGCACGCCGGAGGCGTGCCCCAACTCGGTGAGCTGCGCCTGCACAACGGCACCGTCTACCGGTGGAACCGGCCGGTCTACGACATCATGGACGGCCGTCCGCATCTGCGTGTGGAGAACCGGGTGCTGCCGGCCGGGCCGACGGTGGTGGACATGCTGGCCAACGCCGCCTTCTACTTCGGCCTGGTCCGGGCCCTCGCCGAGGCGGACCGCCCGATCTGGAGCCAGCTGACCTTCAGCTCCGCCGAGGAGAACTTCCACGCGGCGGCCCGCCGGGGCATGGAGGCCGTCCTGCACTGGCCGCGGCTCGGCGACGTGCCGGTGACGGAGCTGGTGCTCGACGTGCTGCTGCCCCGGGCCGCCGCCGGGCTGGACGGCTTCGGTGTCGCCCCGGCCCAGCGGGACCGGCTGCTCGGCATCATCGAGCAACGGTGCCGCACGGGCCGCAACGGCGCGGTGTGGCAGACGGAGACGGTGTGGGCCGCCGAACGGCACCGCGGCATGGATCGCGACGCGGCCCTGCACCACATGGTGCAGCGCTACGCGGAACTCCAGCGCAGCAACGAGCCGGTGCACACCTGGCCGGTCGACTGAGCGTACGCGGACGGGCTCACGGTGTTCCGCCGTCGGGCGGTGACGATCAGCCGGTGCGGCGGGGCGGCCGTGCCCGGCGGGCCGGCCGGTCCGGCTTGGGCGCCGGGTCCGTGACCTCCGCCCCGGGAGCGTCGAGCTGGCCCGGCTCCGGGGCCGTGGAGGTCGCCGCGACCGGATCGAGCGGGGCCGTCACCGCCGTACGCGGCGCGGGCACCCGCGGAGCGCCGGACGGGTCGGCCACCCCCCGGGCGGCGGTGCCGTCCACCGGCCCGGGAGCCCCGGCGTGCGGGCGCCCGGTCGCCGGCGGCGCGGCCGTCGTGGCCGGCGAGTCCGCCGTACCGTGGCCCGGCCGGGGCGGCTGCGCCGAACCGGTGCCGGTGGGCGCGGGCGTGTCGACCGGCGGCACCGGGGCACCCGGCGCCGGCTCGGCCGCCGCTTCCCCGCGGACGGCCGCGCGCCGCTCGGCCCGCTGGCCGAGAGCCGCCACCAGCACCGAGCCGCCGATGCCCACGATCACCGCGTACGGGGCGATCAAATGCGCCGACACCTGCTCCGGGCTGATCGCCGACAGCCGCGGCACGGCCAGCAGGTACGCCACCGCGACGAGCAGCGGCCCGGCCGCGCCGGAGGCGGCGGCGCCGACCCGGAGACCGGCGGCCCGGGCCGCCCGCCGGGCGGCCAGCACCCCGATCACCAGCGCCGAACCGAGCGACAGGACGGCGCCCGGCCAGTAGAGGTAGTCCCGGATCCAGAATTCCGGCCGGTCCGAGCTGATCTGCCAGATGCCGAGCTGGGCGGTGGTCAGTCCGCGTCCGGCGAGCACCCCGTCGACCACCGCGACCACCGCGAGCAGCCAGAGCCAGGCCACCGTCGCGATCACGTTGGCGGCGGCGGCACGGGAGCGCAGCGCCCAGAGGGCGGTCAGGACGCCCATCAGGACTCCGATCGCCGCGTACGCCGCCGCGACGCGCTGCGGGGTGCCGGTGTCCGGTGCCGACGCGACCCGGGCCGGCACCGCGACCAGCAGTACGGCCACCAGGCCGCCCAGCCCGGCCGCGAGCGCGAGACCCAGGCGTCCGAGGCGTCCGACCGGGATGCTCCGACCGCTCGCCGCCGCTTCGCCCGCGGCCGCGTCCGGCCTTGCGGTGGCCGGCGGATGGATGCGCCCCTCCCCGGTCTCGGGCACGCCGTCCGACCCCGCCGGGTGGGCGGGGCTCGCACCGCCGTCGTCCACCGCACCGGCGTCGGAGGTGTCGCCGGTCGGCTCCGGGCGCGACGCGTGCGGTGCCGGTTCGGTCGTGAGGGTCCGCTCCCGCAGGCGGAAAGCGCACACCGCGCCGAGGACCGTCGAGGTGGCCGCGATCCAGGTGGCCCAGATCAGGCTCGCCACCCAGGCCGCCGGGCCCGTGCCGGCCTCCGCCGGCGCCCAGTTGATGATGCCCAACCCGTAGCCGAAGCCCAGTTGTGCGGCGCCGGTGCCGGCAGCAACGCCGACCGCCGTCGCGATCGATCCTCCCCAGCCGCGTCTGGCCATGCCGGGCAGCGTAACGTCCCGTCGTCGGCGCGGCGAGCCGTCGACGACCGTCCCGGCAGGACGGTGACGGTGGTGACCTGGCCGGGAGCGGTACGGTCCCGGTGAACGAGGTGGTGGCGGCATGACGGACGGGAACGCTGGCGGGCACCTCACCGACGGCGGTGCGGGTGGACGGAGCCGGCTCCCGCTGGTGCTGGGCGGCGGGCTGGCCACCGTGCTGCTCGCCGCGCTCGGCGCGACCGGCGGCTGGCTGCTGGCCGGCGAGGCAGGCCCACCTCCAGCGACCCCGGTCGCGGCGGGGAGCGCGACCGGCACGCGGAGCGAAGCGCCGACCCACCGACCGGCCCCCGGCCGGACCACACCCTCCGCCCCCCGCACCTCGGCCTCGACCGGCTCGGGGCTGACCGTCCCCCCGGTGGTCGGCGCGGACTTCACCGACGCGCGCGACGAGCTGCGCGACCGCCGGCTGGGCTGGCGGTTGGTGTTCGGCACCGGTACCGGCCGTACGGTGCAGCGGACCGAGCCCACCGTCGGCGCGGAGGTGCGGCGCGGGACGACGGTGACGCTCTTCGTCAGCGGACCGCCACCGGAGGCCGAGGTGCCGGACGTCGTGGGCGACGACTGCGCCGAGGCGGCGGAGGAGCTGGTGGAGGAGGGCTTCTATCCCCAGTACCAGAGCGGGAAGCGTGGCAGCGTGAGCCGGCAGGAGCCGACGGAGGGCAGCCCGGCACGCTGGAACGACGAGGTCCGGATCTGGTGCGGGTCGGAGGAGCCGAACGGCCCGACGACCGCCCCGTGGTGACCGCTCCGCCCGGGGTCTGACCGCCGCGGTCGTCGACCCCGGATGTCGGGTACGGGTCGGTTCACGCGGGTCGGCAGGTCGATCCGGGCCGATGGTTGCGCGGCCCGCTAGGTTGGCGGTCAGAGGGCCAGGAGCCCGCCCGGCTCGGGAAGGACGTGCCATGAGCGACGACCGCCAGGAGCCGCCCGCCGGGAATCACGACGGCGACGAGACCCGGCCCCTTCCGCGCTCCGCCGACGACACGGGCGACCGGACCCAGCGGTTGTCCGGCCCTGTCGAGGGCAGCGGGTCGAGCGCTTCCGGCCGTCCGGAGCCCGATGCCACGGCACCGCTGGGGCGGCCCGCCGACGCGACCGCTCCGTTGCCGCCGGAGCGCGCGGCGCCCTGGTCCGGCCGGGCGGAGGTGCCACCGCCCCGGCCGGCCGACTACCGGGAGCCGTCCGCCGAGTGGTACGCCGAGGACCAGGGCGCTCGCCGGTGGTGGCTGCCGATCCTCTGGGGTGTCCTGGCGCTGCTCCTGGTGGCGCTGCTCGGTGTGGCGCTGTGGCTGGTCGGCAACGCCGAGGACGATCGTCCGGGGCCGGAACCCACCCTGTCTCCGTCGGCCACCACCGCCGTGCCGACCAGCGCCAGCCCGACGTCGGCGGAGCCGACGACCGAGTCGCCCAGTGGCACGCCCCCGACCTCGGCGGAGCCGACGGGGGTGCCACTGCCGCCGCTGACCGGCCTGCCGCAGGCGACGGCCGAGGCCCTCCTGGATCAGCTCGGGGTCGACCACCGGGTGGAGTTTCGCCCGTCGGAGCTGCCGTCCGGGCGGGTGATCGGCACCGACCCGGCGGCGGGCGAGCTGGTCACCGAGGACGACGAGGTGGTGCTCCTGGTCTCCGAGGGTCCCACCTCGTCGCCGACCGACTCGCCGCCGTCGCGCCTCACGGCCACCCCCACGGTCACGGCCACGCGCTGATCGGCCGGGTCGAGGCCGGACCGGTCACCACATTCGTCGTCTCGTGCCGACGAGACCGAGCCCGGCCAGCGAGATGGTCAACCCGAGGACCCCGGACCAGAAGAGCGAGCGGCGGATGTCCTCCGGTGAGTGCGGCCCGGCGGGCCCGTCCCCCGGCCCGGGTAGGGCTCCCGCGCCGGAGCCGCTCGCGGTGCCGTCACCGCCGGTCGCGTCACCGGCGCCCGCGTGCGCGTCACTTGTCGGGTCGTCGACGCCCGCGCCGTCCCAGCCGGGCTCGTCGTCGGTGTCGG
Source organism: Micromonospora xinjiangensis (assembly GCF_056150165.1). Taxonomy (NCBI): domain Bacteria; kingdom Bacillati; phylum Actinomycetota; class Actinomycetes; order Micromonosporales; family Micromonosporaceae; genus Micromonospora; species Micromonospora xinjiangensis. The sequence goes on from NZ_JAXCFO010000003.1 coordinate 243,491, forward strand.
GTCGGGCTTCCTCGCCGATCACCGTGATCTCGGGTGCCGGCACCGGTTCCGGCAGCTCGGTCGCGGAGAGGACGGGGTCGCGGACGACGACCACGAGCGTGGTCGCCGCGCCGAGAAGCGCCAGGAGTCCGAAGGCGTAGGCGATACGGGAGCGGTGGTGCCGCCGCGCGGCGGGCAGATTGAGCATGGCCATCCCAGGTTCAGGGTCCTGGACGCGCGGGGTGGAACATGCCGGGGTGGGCGTGCCTTGAGTCTAATGCGAGACACGCCCACGATCTGCGGTTTCGTCGGTGTCAGCCGACCCGGACGGGCGTACGGGAGACCGGCCTGCGCTGCCGCACGGTGTGCGGCCGCTGCTGCGGCGCCGGCCGGTGCTGCTGCTGCGGCAGCTGCTGCAACCCCTGCCGCTGGACGAAGATCGACCGCCGGTTGACCGCGTCCCCCGCCGCGTTCAACTCGTAGCCGTCGAGCCAGAGCCAACCGTCGTAGGTCGGCCAGTCGAGCACCCGGATCACCCGGAACTTGATGGGCTGGAGGAACTGGACACTCGCCGCGCGAGTCACGTGCAGTACGTCACCGGAGCGGGGAAGCACATGGGCTCCTGAAGGAGGTCGGCCGGCTGGCGCCGGCGAGTCTCGTCGGGGGGACTTTCTACGGTTCGGTGAAGGTCGTGCCTCTGTGAACCGATGGTGGTGCGGGTGGTGGTGGTCGGGCCGTACCCGCTGTGGCGCGCCGCCACCCGACCATCACCCGGCTGCTCCGGGAACCGCGCCCACCGCCGCAGCCGGCTGGCATGCAGCGGCGGGGTCCTTACCCCGGGGCAGGTCTCTGTGTCGCCGGCCGGGCCCCGCCGCCTGACCCCCCGCCCCGGCTGGCATGATCACCTTCGGGTAGCGGGTGGAGACGGTGAGTAACCCGTGCCATACGGACAGAGTGCACCAGCGGCGTGCTTCATGCAAGTTGCACGTCGACTTTTGCCGATACGTGAGCGCGCCACGCAAACCGGCGCTTGAAGCCGTCGGCGTCCAAACGGCACACTGAGGGCCGGTTTCGCCCGCCGCGGCCGGCCGACGACCGGCACCACACCAGCCGCGAACGTCCGCCGTCCGAGCGTCGCGCCTCGGTGGGCGGCCGAGGAGTCGGCGCGTCGACGGAGGTACGGGGCGGTGGGGGCGAGCAGCCAGCATCCCGGGGTGAGACCCCCGGGCGGGCGACGAGTGCCGGCGCGCGGGCACCCGGGGGTGGCCCGGTGAGTGAACGGCGCAGCCCCACGATCCGGCGCCGGCGGCTGGGCGCGGAACTGCGGCGTCAGCGCGAGGCCGCCGGGATCACCATCGAGGCGGTCGCCGAGCAGTTGGAGTGCTCGGCATCCAAGATCTCCCGCATCGAGACCGGGCACACCTCGGCCACCCCGCGCGACGTGCGGGACATGCTGCGCATCTACGGGGTGGTGGGCGCGGAGAGCGACGAGCTGGTCCAGATCGCCCGGGAGGCCCGACAGAAGGGCTGGTGGCACCCCTACAGCACGGTCCTGGTCGGTGCGTACGTCGGGCTGGAGGCCGCCGCCAGCTCGATCCGGGCGTACGAACAGCAGGTCGTGCCGGGTCTGCTGGAGACCGAGGAGTACGCGAGCGCCATGATCCGGGCCGCGCGGCCGGACTTCACGCCGGATCAGGTCGCACAACGTGTCCGTGTCCGCCTCGGTCGACAGTCGTTGCTGACTCAGGACGATCCGGTCGATCTGTGGGTGGTGCTCGATGAGGCGGTAGTGAGCCGTCCGGTGGGCGGGGACGAGGTCATGCGGAACCAGTTGAGAAGGCTGGTCGAGGTTGCCGAACTGCCGAACGTGACGTTGCAGATCCTGCCCTTCGAGGTGGGGGCGCACGCCGGCATGGACGGCACGTTCACGATCCTCAGCTTCCCCGAGCCCGGTGATCCGGATGTCGTGTACGCGGAGAACGCCACGGGTGGGCTCTTCCTGGAGAAGAGCGACGAACTGCAGAAGTACAGCTTCATCTTCGATCACATTCGAGCGGCCGCCATCCGTCCCGAGGAGTCCATCGCACACATCGCGAAACTGGCAGAGGAGCCGTTGTGGAAATGGCGACCAAGGGGTTCTCCGTGGACCTGACGCAGGCAACGTGGTTCAAGAGCTCGAAGAGCGGGCCGAACTGTGACAACTGCGTGGAGGTGGCGTACGTGACCGGAGCGGTCGGTGTTCGGGACTCGAAGGACAAGGCCGGGCCGGCCCTGGTCTTCGGCCCGGCTGACTGGCGCGCCTTCGTGGTCGGCACCAGGAACGGCGCTTTCGGTCCCGCCTGAACCACCGGGCGGAGGTGACGGGGGCGGGCTCTCGTCCGGGCAGCACCGGGCGGGAGCCCGCCTTCGCGCGGGGGGCGTGAGGATCCGCCGGGAATCCCGTCGCCACATCCGCCCCGCCTCGTTGTACCCGTCGGTACGGCGCCGGTCGACAACCGGCCACGGGGGATCGGCAACCGAGCGAGGCAGGCGAGACGCATGACGACGATCGGGTCAGAGAACCTCACCAACGGGCCGGGCAAGCCCGAGCGGTTCGGTGGCAAGTACCGTGGGGCGCGCCGGGACACCGTCCTGACCGAGGTGGTCTCGACCGACGCCGAGGTGTCCGGGCGGGAGTCGTCCGCGCCCGAGCAGTCGGGCTCTCCGATCACGTTGCCCTCGCTGGACCCGAACCCGCTCACCGAGCCGTCGTTCCCGCCGACCGGCTGGTCGACGGAGCCCGGCGAATCGCTGGCCGACCACCCGTTACTGCGGGGCCTGCTGCTCGAGTTGCCGCCGAAGGGCAGCGTGCCGCCGCCCGGCTGGCTGGACCGCTGGTTCGAGGCGACCCGCGCGATCCTGGAGCTGCTATACGTGCAGGGCACGGGTCGGCGCTGAGGCCGGCTCCGGCGGCCGGGCCCGCTCCGCGAGCCGGTTGTGCCGGAGCGCGTGCCGGATCCCGACGACCAGGATCCCGAGTGCGCCCACGGTGATCGCCGGCCCGGTGACGCCCGGCGCGGTGAGCTGGTCACTGCCGCTCGCCGCGACCAGCGCCGGCACCGCCAGGAGGCCGGTGACCTGCAGCGGCAGCCCGATCAACGGATGTGCCGCCGCGGCCCGCAGGCCGTGCGGCGCGGGGGTACCCGGCGCCGCCCCGAACGCGCCCGCCCCGGCCCACAACCGGCGCACCCGGCGCACGGTGCAGACGGCGACCACCAGCGCCGGGACGGCGACGACGTCGAGTGCGGCGGCCGCCCGGTCCGCTGCGGCGTCCCCGGCGCTGAGCAGCCCGGCCGTGAGCACCGCCGCGGTCAGCGCGAGACCCGTCACGGTCAGCCCGAGCAGCCATCCGGCGCGTCGGCGCAGGGCACGGGCGTGATCCAGCCGGGGCAGCCCGTCCGCGACGAGAGCGGCGGCCAGCCACACCGCGGCGATCGGCAGCAGGACGGCGAGATGGCTCTCCATGCTGGACAGCCTTGCCCGTTGTCGCTGTCGGCGAATCCGGGAGCGCCCCCCGTTCGCCCCGGACCAGGTCCCGTAGGGGGTCATCCCTGCCGCGTTATGAAAGATTCGACATGTTTCAATGACTCCCAGTCTTGATCTACTCTCGGTTGGATCGGCGGCCGTCGATCTGGACGGCACTCCCGTCGGGCGGCTGCCGGTCGGAGGGAGGGAGAGAGATGGGTCTTGCCCACAGGTCCGTACTCGTCGGGGTGGCCACACTGACCATGCTGGCCGCCGCCACGCCCGCACTCGCCGCCGAGCCGACCGGGGTGATCCGCGCCGCCGGCGGGGACACCGCCGTGGCCGACAGCTACATCGTCGTCTTCAAGGACACCGCGGTCAGCCGCAACGCCGTCGGTGACAACGCCCAGCGCCTGGTGGGGCGGCACGGCGGAGCCGTGGCCCGCACCTACGGCGCCGCGCTGCGCGGCTTCGAGGTACGGGTCGACGCGAAGGCCGCCGCGCGGATCGCCGCCGACCCCGCCGTGGCGTACGTCGAGCAGAACCACACGGTCTCGATCGCCGACACCCAGCCCAACCCGCCGTCCTGGGGGCTGGATCGGATCGACCAGCGGAACCTGCCCCTGAACAGCTCCTACACCTACCCGAACACCGCGTCCAACGTCCGCGCCTACATCATCGACACGGGGGTGCGGTTCACGCACGAGGAGTTCGGGACCCGCGCCGTCTCCGGTTTCGACGCCGTGGACGGCGGCTCCGCGGACGACTGCAACGGCCACGGCACCCACGTCGCCGGCACGGTCGGCGGCACCGACTTCGGCGTCGCCAAGGGCGTTCAGATCGTCGGCGTCCGGGTGCTCAACTGCCAGGGCAGCGGCACCAACGCCCAGGTCGTCGCCGGTATCGACTGGGTGACCGCGAACGCCGTCAAGCCGGCGGTCGCGAACATGAGCCTCGGCGGCTCGGCCAACAGCGCGATCGACACGGCGGTCACCAACTCGATCAACTCCGGCATCACGTACGCGGTCGCGGCCGGCAACGGCGACATCTTCGGCAACCGCCAGAACGCCTGTAACTACTCGCCGGCCCGGGTCGGCCCGGCGATCACCGTCGGCGCGACCCAGAACAACGACGCGGCGGCGAGCTTCTCCAACTACGGCACCTGCGTCGACATCCTCGCCCCGGGCGTGAACATCACCTCGGCCTGGTACACGAACAACACGGCGACGAACACGATCAGCGGCACCTCCATGGCGTCGCCGCACGTCGCCGGCGCGGCGGCGCTCGTGCTGTCGGCCAACCCCACCTGGACCCCGCAGCAGGTCCGGGACAGCCTGGTGAACGACGCCACCCCGAACGTGCTGACCAACCTGGGCACCGGCACCCCGAACCGGCTGCTCTACGTGGTGAACGGCTCCACCCCGCCGCCGACCAACGACTTCTCCGTCTCGGTGTCGCCGACCTCCGGCTCCACCGCCGCGGGTGGCTCGGTGACGGCGACGGTGACCACGGCGACCACCAACGGCTCCGCCCAGTCGGTCAGCCTCTCCGCCAGCGGCCTGCCGGCCGGGGCGACGGCGTCGTTCAGCCCGTCCACCGTGACCTCGGGCGGCTCGTCGACCCTCACCATCGCCACGTCGGCGAGCACGCCGGCCGGGACGTACCCGGTCACGATCACCGGTACCGGCGCCTCGGCCACCCGTACGGCCACCTACACGCTGACCGTCACGGGCACGGGCGGCGGCTGCTCCGGCACCAACGGCACCGACGTGGCGATCCCGGACACGGGCGCCACCGTGTCCAGCTCGATCGTGATCTCCGGGTGCGGGCGCAACGCGTCGGCGAGCTCGCAGGTGCCGGTCAACATCGTGCACACCTACCGGGGTGACCTGGTGATCGACCTGGTGGCCCCGGACGGCTCGTCGTACCGGCTGAAGAACAGCAGCTACTTCGACGGCGCGGACAACGTGAACACGACCTACACCGTGAACCTCTCCGGCGAGGCGGCGAACGGCACCTGGCAGCTGCGGGTGCGGGACGTCTACTCGGGCGACACCGGCTACCTCAACACCTGGTCCCTGACCCTCTGACCAGCGATCACGGCAGGGCCCCTTCCGCTGTCGGGAGGGGCCCTCGCGTGTGCGCGACGCAGCGGGCGCCGGGCTCAGACCGCGAAGGTGGCGGGGCGTTCGGTGGCGGGGGCCGGCGGGGTCGCCTTCCACAGCCCCACCTTCTGCGCCAGCAGCCGGCCCAGGAAGGCCGGGTTGAGGATGACGTACCGGCGCCAGAGTCGCTTCGGCTCCAGGCCGAGGCGCCAGAGCCACTCCAGGCCGACCCGCTGCATCCACCGCGGGGGCTTGCGCAGCAGCCCGGCGTGGTAGTCGAAGGCGGCGCCGACCGCCATCAGCGGCATGTCGAGCAACGGCCGCATGGCGTACGTGAAGACCTCCTGGCGTGGGCAGCCGAGCCCGACCAGGACGAGCCGGGCGCCGCTGGCCCGGATCCGGTCGGCGATCTCGGCCTCCTCGCCCGGCTGCACGGCGCGGAACTTGGACGCCTCGACGCCGGCGATCTTGAGCGCCGGGAACATCTGCTCCAGGGCCGGGATCAACCGGGACAGCGTCTCCTCGGTCGAGCCGTACAGGTAGACCGGGAGCCCCGCGTCGGCGAAGCGGGAGAGCACGTGCAGCGTCAGCGTCGGGCCGTAGACCCGGTCGGTGAGGCCGGCGCGGTGCAGCAGGTTGAGCGCCCAGCGCACCGGCTGCCCGTCCGGGGTGACCACGTCGAACGAGTTGAGCCGCGCGTTGTGGGCGGGGTCGAGCACCCCGGTCATCACGCCGTGCACCGCCAGCGCGGTCAGCGCCAGCGGACGGCGCTCCTGGGCGGCCGCCACCACCTGCTCGGTGGCCTCGGCGTAGTCGGTGGCGTCCACGAGGACGCCGAGCACGTTCCGCTTGCGCTGGAAGCTCACGACCGTGCTCCGTGACCGCTCGGCGCGCCCGTGGAAGCGCGGCCGTCCGAGTCGATGATCAGCTCGCTCATGCCGCCGGCACCCACTTCTCGACGTTGGCCTCGTAGATCTCGCGCATGATCATGGGGACGTCGTAGACCTGCTTCCACGCGGGATAATCGGTCTGGAACGCCTCGTTCGACCCGATCCACCACCGATGGTCGCCGACGCGGTTCTCCTCGACGTACTCCGAGATCATCTCCTTGCCGGTGATCCGCTCGGCCTCGACGAAGGCCTCCCGCATGGAGATGTTGGAGTGCCGCCCGCCGCCCAGGTTGTAGACCGCCGCCGAGCGCGGGTCACGGAAGAACGCCTCGAACGCGGCGACCACGTCGGAGCTGTGGATCGCGTCCCGGACCTGCTTGCCCTGGTAGCCGTAGATCCGGTACTTCCGGCGCTCCATGTTGGCCCGCATCACGTAGCCCAGGAACCCGTGCAGCTCGGTCGCCGAGTGCGCGGGGCCGGTCAGCGTGCCGCCCCGGAAGCAGGCCGTACGCATGCCGAAGTAGCGGCCGTACTCCTGGACCATCACGTCCGCGGCGACCTTCGAGGCGCCGAAGATCGAGTGGAGGCTGGAGTCGATCGACATGTCCTCGCGGATGCCCTGCTCGTACGGGTGCCCGGGCTGGATCTCCCAGCGGGTCTCCAGCTCCACGAAGGGGAGGCTGTTGGGCCGGTCACCGTAGACCTTGTTGGTCGAGCAGTGGATGACCGGCGCCTCGATGCAGTGCTCGCGGACGTTCTGGAGCACGTTCAGGGTGCCGCCGGCGTTGACGTCGAAGTCGGTGTACGGGTCGCGTACGGCCCAGTCGTGCGACGGCTGGGCGGCGGTGTGGATCACCACGGCGATGTCGGGACCGTAGCGCCGGAACACCGCCGCGAGGGCGTCCCGGTCCCGGATGTCGATGCTGTGGTGCGTGTACGCCTCGCCCAGCTCAACGGTCAGCCGCCGCACGTTCCACGCGGTCGACGCCTCCTCGCCGAAGAACCGTTGCCGCATGTCGTTGTCGATGCCGACCACGTCGAGACCGAGGCCGGCGAAGTGCCGGACCGCCTCGGAGCCGATGAGACCGCCCGATCCGGTCACCAACGCGACACTCACACGCCACTCCTGGTTCATCGGAGTCAGAATCCATCGGAGCATAGCGTGACGCTCGACATGCCCCGATATGCCGCGAGGGCCCCGCTTCGCGGAGCCCTCGTGTGGTGGTGGGGAAGGGGGGAGTTGAACCCCCACGCCCTTTCGGGCACACGGACCTGAACCGTGCGCGTCTGCCATTCCGCCACTTCCCCGTGGCACGACCGGATCACTGTAATCTGTCGCGACCTCGCCGTCTCCGGCGGGGCCCGGCACATATTACGCTGTCCCGGTCATCGCCACGACCGGTCACCGTTCGTGGCGGACGAAAGAGTAGCACGAGGGAAGTGGCCCGTCCGAATGGGCCGGGAGCGGCCGGCCGAGCGGCGTGTGAGCTGCGCGCGCGCCGGCCGGATACCATCATGTCCTCGGGACCCGAGGAGGAGCCGGTGAGCGTGCTGCAACGCTTCGAGAAGCGTCTGGAAGGCCTGGTCGAGGGGGCCTTCGCCAAGGTCTTCAAAGGGGTGGTCCACCCCGTGGAGATCCTCAACGCCATGCAGCGGGAGGCCGAGGCGCACAAGGCCATCCTGGCCGGTGGGCGCACCTTGGTGCCAAACCGCTACGTGATCGATCTCTCGCCGTACGACCACAGTCGCCTGGCGCCGTACGCCGCCGCGCTGGCCCAGGAGCTGGCCCAGTCGCAGGCGGAGTTCATCGGCGAGCAGGCCTGGACGGTCTACGGCGACGTCATCGTCGAGATCGAGCGCGGTGAGGGGCTGGACACCGGCATGTTCCGGGTCACCGCCGAGGTCTACACGGGTGGCGACGTCGCCCCGGTCCCGGCGCCCGGCTACGACGCCGGCCCGCCCGCCTACCCCGCCTACGACCAGGGTGGCGGCTACGGCCCCCCGCCCGGCCACGGCGGCGCGCGCAACGTGCGGCTGGTCTCCGGCGACGGGCGCACCTACCCGCTGCAGATGGGTTCGACGGTCATCGGCCGCGGCGACCAGGCCAACCTCCGGCTGCCCGACGTCGGCATCTCCCGGCGGCACGCCCGGCTGGACTTCGACGGCGGCCAGGTCGTGCTGACCGACCTCGGGTCGACGAACGGCACGATGGTCAACGGCCAGCGCGTCTCCGCCGTCGCCCTCAACCCCGGGGACATGATCCAGCTCGGCACCACGACGCTGACCTTCCGCGTGGACGGCTGATCCGTCTTGCCGGAACTCGTCATCACCGTCGCCCGGTTCGGGTTCCTGATCCTGCTGTGGATCTTCGTGTTCACGGTGGTCGGCGTCATCCGCCGGGACCTCTTCGCGGGTGCCCGCTCGGGCCGGCTGGTCGCCGCGCCCCGGACGGTCGGCGCCTCGATGGGGCAGGCCGCGAAGCCGGCCAAGGTGAAGCGGGGCAGGGCGGCGCACCAGCTGGTGGTCACCGCCGGCCAGCTGGCCGGCACGCGGATCACGCTGGGTGAGGCGCAGATCACCATCGGTCGCGCGGAGGACTCCACCCTCGTCATCACCGACGACTACGCCTCGGCGCGACACGCCCGGCTCGTGCCGCGCGACGGGCAGTGGTTCGTCGAGGACCTCGGTTCGACTAACGGCACCTATCTGGATCGCGCTAAGGTCACCGGACCGACCCCCGTCCCCCTCGGCGTGCCGATCCGGATCGGCCGCACTTCCCTCGAATTACGGCCATGACTCTGACCCTGCGCTACGCGGCCCACAGCGACCGCGGTCTGATCCGAGACGGTAACCAGGACTCCGTCTACGCCGGGCCGCGGCTGCTCGCCGTCGCCGACGGCATGGGCGGTATGGCCGCCGGTGACGTCGCCAGCAACATCGTCATCGGTGCCATGGCGCCACTCGACGAGGACGTCCCCGGTGACGCCCTCGTCGATGCGTTGCGTTCGGCCGTGGGCACCGCCAACCAGCAGCTCCGCGACACCGTGGACGCCAACCCTCAGCTCGAGGGGATGGGCACCACGCTGACCGCGACGCTCTTCTCCGGCACCAAGCTCGGCATGGTGCACATCGGCGACTCCCGCGCGTACCTGTTGCGCAACGGTGAGTTCGCGCAGATCACCAAGGACGACACCTACGTCCAGATGCTCGTGGACGAGGGTCGGATCAGCGCCGAGGAGGCGAGCAGCCACCCGCAGCGGTCGCTGCTCACCCGAGCGCTCGACGGCCGCGACATCGACCCGGAGTACTCCGTCCGCCAGGTGCTCCCCGGCGATCGCTACCTGATCTGCAGTGACGGGCTCTCCGGCGTGGTGAGCGCCGACACGATCGCGGAGACGATGCGGGAGTACGCCGACCCGCAGCAGTGCGTCGAGCGGCTCGTGCAGCTCGCGCTCCGCGGCGGCGGTCCGGACAACATCACCGTGATCATCGCCGACGCCACCGACCAGGACATCGTCGAGGCGACGCCGATCGTGGGCGGCGCGGCCGCTCGGGACCGGGGCATGGCGACCTCGGCCGACAACTCCACCCCGGCAGCCCGGGCGTCGGCGCTGTCCGCGCCCCGGGCCCCGGCGCCGGAGGAGCCGGCCGCCGACGACGACGAGGAGCCCGAACGGCGCCGGCACCGGCCCGTGCGGGCCGCCGCCATGGCGCTCGCGCTGCTGGTGATCCTGGGTGGCGGTCTCTTCGGCGGCTGGAGCTACACCCAGCGGCAGTACTACGTCGGCGCGACCGAGGACGGCCAGGTGGCGGTGTTCCGCGGGATACAGGGCCAGATTGCGGGCCTCAACCTCTCCACCGTGCACTCCCGCAGCCCGGCGGAGCTGGACGACCTCACCCTGGCGGCCCAGGAGCAGGTCAAGCAGGGCATCCCCGCCCGGAGCGAGCCGGACGCCGAGCGGCGGCTGGCCGAGCTGACGAGCGACAGCCCGACCAACCCGAACCTGAAGCCGATCTGCCCGACGAGCCCGGCCGCGACGACCGGTTCGCCCTCGCCCGTGCCGTCCGACCTCCCGACCTCGCCGGTGCCGACCGGCAGCGCCGCCGTCGGCGCGCCGACCGGCAGCAGCCGCACCCCGACCGCCTCGGCCAGCGCCAGCGCCAACCCCGGTGCCAGCGCCAGCGCGAGCGCCACCGGTAGCCCGGCCGGCGCGGAGCCGACCAGCACGCCCGACGCCCCGCCCTCCGACTCGATTCCGCCGGTGCACGACCCGGCCGGCTGCCGGTCGCCTGAGTGAGCGTCGGCCCGACCCCGAGGATCCTTCCGTGACCGCAGCGGCCACACCGGCAGCCTCGCCCGCCACCACGGGCGAGCAGCCCGGCGTACGCCTGGCCCGGTCCCGGCGCAACGCCGAGCTCTCCCTGCTGCTGCTGGCCATGGTGCTGGTGGCCGCGTACGCGGCGACCGTCGAGGCGAACCTGCTCGACACGGTCACCCCGGACTTCTGGATCCCGGCGGCCGCGCTCGGCGCCGTGTTCCTCGGTCTGCACCTGGTCATCCGGTTCCTCGCCCCGTTCGCCGACCCGGCCCTGCTGCCGGCGGTGGCGTTGCTCAACGGCCTGGGCGTCGGCTTCCTGCGCCGGCTCGACCTCGGTGAGGCCGAGGCGGTCGACCGGGAGACCCTGGGCATCTTCAGCGGCACCGGTGGCCGCCAGCTCGCCTGGACGCTGGTCTCGGTGATCCTCGCGGCCGCGCTGCTGGCGCTCATGCGCGACCACCGCTCGGTCTCCCGGTACGCGTACACCCTGGGCCTCGCCGGCATCGTGCTGGTGATGATCCCGGCGGTGCTGCCGAGCCGGTTCTCGGAGATCAATGGCGCCAAGCTCTGGATCAAGTTCGGTGACGCCTTCTCGATCCAGCCCGGTGAGTTCGCCAAGCTGGCGCTGCTGGTCTTCTTCGCCTACTACCTGGTGCGCAAGCGTGAGGTGCTCTCGCTGGCGAGCCGCCGGTTCCTGGGCATCGACTTCCCGCGCGGGCGCGACCTCGGCCCGGTGGTCGTCGTGTGGCTGATCAGCCTCCTGGTCCTGGTCTTCGAGAAGGACCTCGGCACCTCGCTGCTCTACTTCGGCATGTTCGTGGTGACGCTCTACATCGCCACCGAACGGGTGAGCTGGCTGCTGATCGGTCTCGTGCTCTTCTTCGGTGGCGCCTACCTCGCCTACGTCCTCGGTGAGACGGTCGGCGGGCCGTTCGCGAACTTCTACCTGCGGGCGCAGATCTGGCTCGACCCGTTCGCCGACCCGCACAACGACGGTTACCAGCTGGTCCAGGGGCTGCTGGCGCTCGGCACCGGCGGCCTGTTCGGGGCGGGCCCGGGTGGCGGCCAGCCCGGCCTGCTGCCCGAGGTGCAGAACGACTTCATCTTCGCCGGCATCGGCGAGGAGATCGGGCTCTTCGGCCTCTCCGCGCTGCTCGTCGTCTACCTGCTGATCGTCGAGCGGGGCCTGCGCGCGGCGCTCGCCGTCCGTGACTCGTTCGGCAAGCTGCTGGCCGGCGGTCTGGCGTTCACCCTCGGGCTCCAGGTCTTCGTGATCGTCGGCGGGATCAGCAAGCTCATCCCGCTGACCGGCCAGACCACCCCGTTCCTCTCCGCCGGTGGCTCCTCACTGATGGCCAACTGGCTGCTCATCGCGGTCCTGCTCCGCGTCTCGGACGGGGCCCGCCGCCCCGTGCCCGGTGGGGGTGGCAAGGCGGTCAAGCCGTCCGGCGGCCCGCCGGAGCAGCTGCACGGTGCCCCGACGGAGGTGATCAGGCCGTGAACGCACCCCTGCGCCGCGCCGGTGTCGTAGTCATGATCCTTTTCGGCCTGCTCTTCGCGAACCTGAACTGGATCCAGGCCTACAAGGCGGACGAGTACCGCAACAGCGACTACAACGGCCGGGTCCAGGTCGCCGAGTACGAGCGCAAGCGCGGCAACATCGAGGCCGGCGGCCGGGCGCTCGCCACCAGCAAGGAGACCACCGGCGAGCTGAAGTACCTGCGTACCTACCCGGACGGGCCGAAGTACGCGCACGTCCTCGGCTACAAGCCGGTCAACCTCGCCGACACCGGCATCGAGCGGATCGAGAACGACTTCCTGGCCGGCACCAGCGACCAGTTGATCGGTGACCGAATCAAGGACATGTTCACGGGCGACCAGACCGGCGGCGGCAACGTGCTGCTCACCCTGTCGAAGAGGGCCCAGGACGTCGCGTACGACCAGCTGCGCAACAACGAGCTGGGCGTGAAGCGGGGAGCCGCGATCGCCATCGACCCGCGCACCGGGGCGGTGCAGGCGCTCGTCTCGATGCCCAGCTTCGACCCGAACCCGCTGGTCGGCCACGATTCCAGGAAGGCCCAGGCCGCGTACAACCAGCTCGAGCAGGACCCGGACGGCCCGTTGAAGAACCGGGCGCTGACGGAGACCCTGCCCCCGGGCTCCACCTTCAAGATCGTGGTCGCCGCGGCGGCGCTGGAGAACGGGATCGGCCAGGACACCCGGATCTCCGCCGGATCGAGCTACACCCCGCCGACGTCCGGCACGCCGATCCGTAACGCCGCGCCCTCGATCTGCCCCGAGTCGCAGGTCACGCTCATGGAGGCGGTCACCGAGTCCTGCAACACCGGCTTCGCGAAGCTGGGCGTGCAGCTCGGAGCCGACGTGATCAAGGCCAAGGCCCGGCAGTTCGGGTTCGAGCAGGAGGACCTCACGGTCGGCGAGCTCGGCGAGGACGGGCTGCCCGTGGCGGCCAGCCGGACCGGCGACATGCGCAACGCCGACGGCGGAGACGACCCGGCCGCGCTGGCCCAGTCGTCGATCGGGCAGCGGGACGTGCGGATGACGCCGTTGCAGGGCGCGCTGATCGCCGCCTCGGTCGCCAACGAGGGCAAGCAGATGCGCCCGTACCTGGTGCGGCAGCTGCTCGCCCCGGACCGCACCACCAGCTACTACACTGCCAAGCCGAGTGAGCTGCGGCAGCCGATCAGCGGCACCGTCGCGAACGACCTGCGCGAGATGATGGTCAGCGTCGTCGAGAACGAGAACGGCACCGGCCGGAACGCGCGGATCAGCGGCTACACGGTCGGCGGCAAGACGGGCACCGCCCAGTCCGCGCCGAACCGTCCCGACCACGGGTGGTTCATCGGCTTCGCCATGGACAAGAACGGCACCCCGGTCTCGGCGGTCTGCGTCGAGCTGGAGCAGGCCGGCCCGGGCGGCAGCGCCGAGGCGGCCCGCATCGCCGGTCAGATCATGAAGGCGGCCATCGCCGACCCCGGGGGCCGCTGACATGCTCAGCCCCGGGGTCCAGCTCGGCAACCGCTACCGCCTGGACGAGCGGATCGCCAGCGGCGGCATGGGCGACGTCTGGCGCGGCACCGACCAGGTGCTCGGCCGGACGGTCGCCGTGAAGAGCCTGCTGCCGGCGCTGCTCGACGAGCCGGGCTTCGCCGAGCGGTTCCGCGGCGAGGCGCGGACCATGGCCACCATCAACCACCCCGGCGTCGTGGACGTCTACGACTTCGGCAACGACCAGCAGATCGCCTTCCTGGTGATGGAGTACGTCGAGGGTGACCCGCTGTCGGCGACGCTGAGCCGGGTCGGGCGACTCACCCCCGCCCGGACGATGGCCCTGGTGGCCCAGGCCGCCGACGCGCTGCACGCCGCCCACGAGAAGGGCATCGTGCACCGGGACGTGAAACCGGGCAATCTTCTCGTCCGGCCGAACGGCACGCTGGTGCTGACCGACTTCGGCATCGCCCGCTCGGAGCTGGTCGGGCAGCTCACCGCCGCCGGCTCGGTGCTCGGCACGGCGTCGTACATCTCCCCGGAGCAGGCGATGGGGCAGGTCGCGACGCCCGCGTCCGACGTGTACGCGCTCGGCGTGGTCGCGTACCAGTGCCTCGCCGGCCGCCGCCCCTTCGAGGGGGACAACCCGCTCGAGATCGCCATGAAGCACGTCCAGGAGGCGCCGCGACCGCTGCCGGCCGACATCCCGCCGCAGGTGCGCGCGGTGGTCGAGCGGGCGATGGCCAAGGACCCGGCGGGCCGCTGGCCGAGCGCGGCCGCGCTGGCCGGGGTGGCCCGCCAGTTGAAGGCGACGCTGTCGCAGCAGGCCCGTGCCGGCGGGCAGGCCCGGCCGATCTCCGGCGTCCCGTCGTCGCCGGCCCCGGCGCCCGGCCGGGCCCAGGTGCCACCGCCGCAGCAGTCCCGCCCACCGGCCGCCCCGCACCGGCCCCCGGCCGTCGCGTCGCCGGTGCGGCCACCCACCGTGGCACCCCACGCCGGCGCCGCGGCGCCCCACGCGTCGGCGACGCCGTTGCGGCCCACAGCGGTCGCTCCGGCCGTCGGGCAGCCCCGGCCGCCGGTTGCGTCGGGCGGCTACCCGCGCGGTGCCGCCGCCGTGCCGCCGGCCGCCGTCCGGCACGACCAGCCAGCGGCGTACCCGCAGACCGCCTCGACGCCGCCGCCCGCCGAGAGCCGGGCCCGGCCCGGAATGGTGCTCGTGGCGGTCCTCCTGGCCGTGCTGGTCCTGCTCTGCTCCGGCGTGATTTCCTACAAGCTGCGGAAGAGCGCCCAGTCCGGCGAGTCCGGTGCGCTCACCCCGCCGACCGTGACGTCCGGCGCGCTACGGTTCGACGGACGCGACGATCTGACCCAGACGTCGTACCGTCGCAGTGTGCGGCTCGAGCCGGCGAGCGGTGAGACGACGACGAGCGAAGGACGACAGACGCGATGACAGCCCAGGCCCGCCTGCTGGGTGGCAGGTATCAGGTCGGCGAGCTGCTCGGCTACGGCGGCATGGCTGAGGTGCACCGCGGACGCGACCTCCGGCTCGGTCGGGACGTCGCGATCAAGATGCTCCGCACCGACCTCGCCCGCGACGCCACCTTCCAGATGCGGTTCCGGCGGGAGGCGCAGAACGCCGCGTCCCTGAACCATCCGGCGATCGTGGCGGTCTACGACACCGGCGAGGAGACCGCGCCGACCGGCGAGACGCTGCCGTTCATCGTGATGGAGTTCGTCAACGGGCGGACCCTCAAGGAGGTGCTGGCCGCGGAGGGGCGGCTCCAGCCGCGGCGGGCGCTGGAGATCTGCGCCGACGTGTGCGCGGCGCTGGAGTTCAGCCACCGGCACGGCATCATCCACCGGGACATCAAGCCCGGAAACGTCATGCTCACCCAGACCGGCCAGGTCAAGGTGATGGACTTCGGCATCGCCCGGGCCCTGGCCAGCGGCGCCACCACCATGACGCAGACCAGCGCGGTGATCGGCACGGCGCAGTACCTCTCGCCCGAGCAGGCCCGGGGCGAGGCGGTGGACGCCCGCTCCGACGTCTACGCCGCCGGCTGCGTGCTCTTCGAGCTGCTCTGCGGTCACCCGCCGTTCGTCGGCGACAGCCCGGTCAGCGTCGCCTACCAGCACGTACGGGAGGCGCCGCCCACGCCGAGCGACCTCAACCCGGACGTGAACCCGGCGGTCGACGCGATCGTGCTCAAGGCGCTGTCGAAGAACCCGCTCAACCGTTACCAGAGCGCCGCCGAGATGCGCGCCGACCTGCTCCGCGCCGCCGCCGGCCGGCCGGTGCTGGCCACTCCCGTGATGCGGGAGCACGAGACGATGCCGATGGCCCCGGCGGCGGCCGCGCCCGGCTACCCGGCCGGTGGCGCCGCCGCCCCGCCGACGCACCAGATCCCCGCCCGGGTCGGCGATCCGCGCCGCCGCCGTGCCTCGTCCTGGCTGATCGCCACGTTCTCGGCGGTCGGCGTCCTCGCGGTGATCGCCCTGGTGGCGGCGCTGCTCCGGAACCAGCAGGGTGATGACCTGCGTCCGGTGCCGTCCCTGGCCGGGATGAACCAGCAGCAGGCGTTCCAGGAGATCCAGAACGCGGGATTCGCGCCGAGCCTGGGTGAGCAGGTGTTCAACGCGACCTGCCGGAAGGACACGGTCGTCAACCAGAGCCCCGCTCCGAACACCCAGCTGGAGCAGAGCCGGACGGTCACCATCCAGCTCTGCGGCGGCCCGAACATGCAGCAGATTCCCAACGTGGTCAACTCCAGCTTCGAGAGCGCGAAGGAGCAGCTGGAGTCGTTGGGCTTCAAGGTCAGGCCGCCGGTCGAGGAGGACAGCTCCAAGGAGAAGGGCACCGTTCTCAAGGTGTCGCCGGAGCCCGGGTCCCGCGTGGCGGAGAACAGCGAGGTGACCCTCACCATCTCCAAGGGCAACGTGGGCAAGGTGCCGCGGGTCATCGGCTCCACCGAGGACGACGCGCGGGAGGAGCTCAAGGAGGCGGGCTACAAGGTCAAGGTCGAGGAGGGCACCGAGGTGCCCGCCGACCAGGCCGGCCGCGTCCAGCGCCAGGACCCCGGGCCCGGTGAGAACCTGGCCCAGGACCGGACGGTCACCATCTGGGTCGGCGTCCCGGCGCCGGAGAGCCCGCCGTCACCCACGGACTCGGCGACCCCGACGCCGACGGCCACCCCGACCACGCCCGGCACCGGCAACGGCGGCGGCAACGGTTTCCCGCTCTTCCCGCCGCCGAGCGGCCTCCCCCGGCAGGACTGACCGCTCACCCGGCCCGGGCCACGGCCCGGGTCGGGCGAGTGCGCGTCGGACGGCCCGCGAGCGGGGCGTGCGGCGGCGAACGCCGACCAGCGCCGGGCGGGGGTGCCTTGCCTCGCCAGGCGGCGGGCAGGTGCCTTGTCTCGTCCGGCGGTCGGCAGCGCCTCGCCCGGCGACAGGTAGGTGCCCCGTCAGGCGGCGGCGAACGCGGCCCGGCGGCGGGCGTCCACCTCGGCGGCCAACGCGGGGGCGCGCTCCAGCGCCTCGGGGTGACCGCACACAGCCAACCAGTTGGCGAGCATCAGGTGGCCACCCTCGGTGAGCACCGACTCCGGGTGGAACTGCACGCCCTCGATCGGCAGGGTGCGGTGGCGCATCGCCATCACCACGCCGGACCCGGTCCGGCCGGTGACCTCCAGCTCCTCGGGGAGCGTCTCGGGCAGCACGGCGAGGGAGTGGTAGCGGGTCGCGGTGAACGGGTCCGGCAGGCCGGCGAGCACGCCGACCGAGTCGTGCCGCACCTCGGACGTCTTGCCGTGCAGCAGTTCGGGGGCGCGGGCAACGGTAGCGCCGAAGGCCTCGCCGATCGCCTGGTGACCGAGGCAGACCCCGAAGATCGGCAGCTCCCCGGCGTACCGCCGGATCACGTCCAGGCAGATGCCCGCCCGGTCCGGGCTGCCCGGGCCGGGTGAGAGCAGGATGCCGGCGGCGCCGACCTTCCCGACCTCCGCGACGTCGATCTCGTCGTTGCGGCGTACGTCGCACTCCACGCCGAGCTGGCCGATGTACTGCACCAGGTTGAAGACGAACGAGTCGTAGTTGTCGATCACGAGGACGCGCATCAGGTCACCGGCTCGGGGAGGGGGGCGGGGTGTTGTTCCGCTCGGTGTCGTACGGCAGATCGTGCTCGTCGCCGGGCGGGGCGTCGCCGGGGATGGTGTCGCTCCCCGGGTCGGCCGGGACGTCGGCGTCCTGGCTGACCTGCACGTCGTCGAAGGGCAGCAGCGGCTCGGCCCACGGAAAGACCACGTACCAGAGCAGGGCCACCGCGGCGGCGGCGAGCAGCAGCGACCCGGTCAGCTTGCCGGCCAGGCCGAAGGGAAGCTTGCGCCAGATCCATGCGTACATCGCGGGTCAGCTCCCCAGTTCCGCCGGGCGGCCCGCCGACTTCGGCTGGGTGTGGTCGAGCTCGGCGTGGATGATCAACCGTTCGTAGTTGTCGAACTTCGGGTTGCAGGTCGTGAGGGTGAGCATCCGTCGGGTCGGTTTCTCGCCCGGCTTGCCCGGCACCGGTGCCACCACCTCGACCTGGGTCGGCTTGACGATCCGGGTCTGCGAGACCTTGTAGACGTACCAGTCGGTCTTGCTCTCGACCACGATCGCGTCACCGCGGTCCAGCTCGTCGAGGCGCCAGAACGTGGCCCGGTTCCGGTGCCCGGCCACCGAGAAGTTGCCGACCTCGCCCGGCAGGGCGCTCTGCGGGTAGTGGCCCGGGGCGTACCGGATGTCCGCCTGGGTCACGCCCTCGACGACGACCCAGTTCTTGTCCAGCTTCGGGATGTAGAGGCCGGCGAGGGGCTTGCCCTTCACCGGTGGGGCCGGCTTGGCCGTCGGGCTGGCCGAGGCGGAGACCGTGGGGTCACCGGTCGGCCCCCAGGCCTGCGCCAACTGCTGGCTGAGGTCGCTCTGGTGGGCGTCGACGATCGCCGACTTCCCCCACACCTCGTAGCCGGCGAAGAGCAGCACCACCAGGCCGAAGGTCATCAGCACCTCGCCGCTGACCCGCAGTCCGGTGCGGAGCCGGGAGCCGAACGACGGTCGGGTCAACTCCGAGTAGACGCTCTTGTAACCCTCGCCGGTCTGCTCCGGGCGCAGCTTCACCACCCGCTCGCCCCGACGTGGACGTGGCGGCTCGGCGGGGCCGGGCTCGACCGGGTCGTCCGACTCGGGCGGCTTGGGCACGGCGCCCATCAGCGCCGTGGAGTCGAGGGCCGGGTGCCGGGCCGGGGACACGGCCGGGATGAGCGCGGTGGCGGAGGGGTCCGCGGCCGCCGGTGAGACCGGGGCACTCGGCTCGACGGCGCCGGAGACGCGCTCGCCGCGCGCCGGCACCGGGGGGAGGAACGCGGTGGGGCCGTTTCCGGCCGGGGCCGGCGGGCGCGTGCCGGGTGCCGCCGAGCCGGGGTGGGCCGGGGTGGCGGACCGGGGATGTGCCCCTCCGGGGCCGACCTGATCCGGTTCGGCGGCGGCCCGACGGTGCGGCAGGCCACCCGAGGCGGTCGGCCGGCCAGGGTGGCTGTCGGCCCCGGCCGGGTGGTCGGGGTTGGCCGCCCATCGAGCCGGGTCGGGCGCGGCGGACCGGAGGGGCTGCGCTCCGTCGTCTCGCGGTGCCCGGTGCGGCACCTCGTCGCGACGAGCCGATCCGCCGTACGCGAGGTTGCTGTCGGGCCCCGCGGGCGACGTGGGTCGGGTCGGCGCGGCGCCGGGCCACGGGGGCGGTGCGCCAACGGGGCCGCCCGGGACGGTAGGTGTGCCCGCGCCCGGGCGTGGATCGGGCGCGGCGGGCGGCTGCGGGGCCGGCGAGCGGGCCGGCAGGACCGGGTCGGGCCAGGCGGCCCGCCGACGGCCGGCGGGCGGCTCGGCACGGTCGACCTTCGGCAGGAAAGCGGTGGGCTCGTCGCCCTGGCCCCGGTGCCGCCCGTCGGGCCGGTCGTCATTGCTCACAGGAACACCTTCGCCAGCGGCTCACTGGAGCACCTTCGCCGAGCGAAGTGCGGTCGAGTCCTCGAATGCCGGCACGGTCACCGTGGAGACGCGCTCCTGATAACCGAGCTGGTAGTGGTCGACCGCGTCCTTGAACCACCGGACTCCCTCAGACTCGGCGAGAGCCTGCTGCAGGGCAGCCGGATCGCCGATCGCTACGATCTTGAACGGAGGGGAGTACACCCGGCCGTGCAGCAGCAGGGTGTTACCGACGCAGCGTACCGCGCTGGTGGCGAGTACGCGGACGTTCATGATTGACATGGCCTCCGCGCCGCCGGCCCAGAGCGCGTTCACCACCGCCTGGACGTCCCCCTGGTGGACGACCAGGTCGTCGTTGGTGACCCCCTCCGGCAGGTGCTGGTCATTGAGCTGGGGAGCGTCGTTCAGCTCGACCGTGACACCGGGGCCGGTGAGCGCGGTCAGCCCGGCGGACTGCCGGCTGGCGGCGGCCCGGTCCTGCTGGGCCTTGATCGGGCCGTCCTGCTGGCCGAGCGCCGTGGTGCGTTCCTCGACGTCCTGGCGCAGTGTCGCGGCGCGGTGCTCGCTCGCGGCCACCTGCTGGCGGCGCTCCTCGATCAACTGGGTGAGCTGGGGGCGCCGGTCCTCGCGCAGTGCGGTGCCACCGGCGGTCGTCGCGGTGGTGGTGAAGAGCAGCCCGGCCGCGGCGGCGATGAGCGGCACCCCGATCGACCAGCCCGGCCGTCGTTGCCGCGGGCGTCGTGGCAGCAGACCGGCGACCGCACGCCGGATCACCTTCTGCCAGGAGGCCGCGCCGGATGTGTACTCCACCGAGCGTTCCTTCCCGTCGTCCTCTGCCGGCCTGACCGGTCGGGTGCCCGTACAACCCACCCTTTCCGGTCACTCCGCGCACCGGCCTGACCCCATTCATGGCTTGGGCGGGCCTTCCGGACTACGCTAGCTGTCGAACATTATTGGCCATGGACCGTCGCCCCCGCGCCCGGTTGTCAGGCCGGACGAGGTCGTAATAACCCCCTCTGGAGAGCGTCGTGCCGAAGTCTCAGGTCCGCAAGAAGAAGGTGTACACCCCGCCGACGGACGTGCGCCCGACGGCGACGGCGGCGACGCGCAAGCCTAGCCCGGTCTGGCTGCCCATCACGGCGGTCGCGCTCATCGTGCTCGGCATCGGCTGGCTGGTGGTCTACTACCTGTCCGAGCAGGAGTACCCGGTCATGTCGTGGGGCTACTGGAACCTCGCGGTGGGCTTCGGCGCGATGGTCGGCTCCCTGATCCTGCTCTCCCGCTGGCGCTGAGCCCGACGCTCCGGGCGCGGCGGACGGCTGGCGCCGCGCTCCGGGAGCCGCCGCACCTCACTCCGCGCCGCCCCTGCCCGGCAGATCCGCGCGGGTCCACCTATCGTGTGCGCAGGGCGGCGCGGCCCGGGTGCGAGAAGACTCACGTTACTGCTGGGTAACCTTGCGCGTAGGCTGCACTGCATGACCGAGCGGAGCGAGGTCATCGACCGGTCCGGTCGCGCGTGGGGCAGCGAGGCTCGCTGATCGTGCCCCGACGCCGGCCCCGGTCGCCGAGCCGCTCGACAGGCAGCAGACCGGGAGGCCAACTCGATGGGCAGCGTCCAGATCGTCACCACGATCCTCGCGGCCGCCATCACCGCCGTGGCGGTGGGACTTGCGGTACGCGCGGTCCTGAAGATGGTGGCAGTCATCCGGCTGGGTCAACCGGCGCCGGAGCGGTTCACCGACAAGGGCACCCGCACCAAGACCATGCTGGTCGAGACCGCGGGCCACACGCGGATGCTCAAATGGAGCGTCGTGGGCGCCGCCCACTGGTTCGTGATGGTCGCGTTCATCGTGCTGTCGCTGCTGGTGCTCGAGGCGTACTTCGAGGTGGTCAGCACCACCGGCGGGCTGCCAATCATCGGGCACTGGACGGTCTTCGGCCTGGCCACCGAGATCATCGGCGTGCTGGGCCTGGTCGGCATCCTCGTGCTGATGGCGATCCGGCTGCGCAACCGGCCCAGCCGCCCGGGCGGCCGTTCCCGCTTCACCGGCTCGACCATGTGGCAGGGCTACTTCGTCGAGTGGGTCGTCCTGCTGGTGCTGATCTTCGGCTTCCTGATCCGCGGCTTCAAGGTCGCGACCGGTCACTTCGAGTACCCGGCCTGGGCCACCCCGGTGAGCCACGCGCTCGGCAACGCCCTCCCGGACTGGGAGGCCGGCGTCAGCGTCGCCGCCCTCATCAAGATCGTCATCTCGATGACCTGGCTCATCGTGATCTCGCTGAACGTCACCATGGGTGTCGCATGGCACCGCTTCCTGGCGTTCCCCAACATCTTCTTCAAGCGCGAGCCGGCCAAGCCCGCCGGCTCGGGCCTCGGCGCGCTGCGACCCATGACGAGCAACGGCAAGCCCCTCGACTTCGAGGAGGCCGACCCGGAGAAGGACCAGTTCGGCGTGGCGCAGGTGGAGCAGTTCACCTGGAAGGGCCTGCTGGACTTCAGTACCTGCACCGAGTGCGGTCGCTGCCAGTCGCAGTGCCCGGCCTGGAACACCGGTAAGCCGCTGTCGCCGAAGCTGCTCGTGCTCAGCCTGCGGGACCACGCCTACGCCAAGGCGCCGTACCTGCTGGCCGGCGGCGGCAAGGACCTGACCGGTGAGGAGAAGGCGACCGAGGCGCAGCTCGCCCACGTCGACGTGCTGGCCCTCGCCGAGGCCGACAAGCCGCTCATCGGCACGGCCGAGGAGGGCGGTGTCATCGACCCGGACGTCCTGTGGTCCTGCACCACCTGCGGCGCGTGCGTGGAGCAGTGCCCGGTCGACATCGAGCACGTCGACCACATCGTCGACATGCGCCGCTACCAGGTGCTCATCGAGTCGAGCTTCCCGTCGGAGGCCGGCGTCATGCTGCGCAACCTGGAGAACAAGGGCAACCCGTGGGGCGCCCCGCAGAACACCCGGGAGGACTGGACCAAGGGCCTCGACTTCGAGGTGCCCCGGGTCGGCGAGGTGGACGACTTCGAGTACCTCTTCTGGGTCGGCTGCGCCGGCGCCTTCGAGGACCGGGCAAAGAAGACCACCCGGGCGGTCGCCACGCTGCTGCACGAGGCGGGCGTGACGTTCGCGATCCTGGGCGAGGGCGAGACCTGCTCCGGCGACCCGGCCCGCCGCATCGGCAACGAGTTCGTCTTCCAGATGCTCGCCCAGCAGAACGTGGAGACGCTGAACGAGGCGTTCGAGGGCCGGGAGAAGAGCAAGCGCAAGATCGTCGCTACCTGCCCGCACTGCTTCAACACCCTCGGCAACGAGTACGGCCAGCTCGGCGGCGAGTTCGAGGTGGTGCACCACACCCAGCTCCTGGCCCACCTGGTGGCCACCGGCAAGCTCACCCCGGTGCAGCCGGTCGACGGCGGCGTCACCTACCACGACCCCTGCTACCTGGGCCGGCACAACCGCGTCTTCGCCCCGCCGCGCGAGGTGCTCGGCAGCGCCGTGGCCGGTGACGGTCAGGGCGCCGACGGCCTCATCGAGATGCCGCGCAACAGCGAACGCTCCTTCTGCTGCGGCGCCGGTGGTGCCCGGATGTGGATGGAAGAGAAGATCGGCAAGCGGATCAACGTCGAGCGGGTCGAGGAGGCCATGGCAACCGGTGCGAAGACGGTCGCCGTCGGCTGCCCGTTCTGCTCGACCATGCTGAACGACGGCGTGAACGGCAAGGGGGCCGGTGAGCAGGTCGAGGTGATCGACGTGGCGAGCGTCCTGCTCCGCTCCGTCAAGCCGGAGCAGGCCCAGGGCGACAAGGAGGCCGAGCCGGTCGCCGGCTGACGGCGTACGCCCGCGAAGGACCCGCACGCGCGACGGCGGTGGCACCGGCCACCGCCGTCGTCGTGTCGTGCGGGGTCAGGAGGTGCTCGTCACGATCACCGCCGTGCTGGCGGTGGTCGCGGCGATCACCGCCGCCTGCGTGTCGGCGATCGCCCGCTTCGTCGCGTCCGAGGCCCAACTACCCTCGGCGATCTCCGAGAACCGCCGCTTGACCTGGGCCTTCGGCAGGTCCTTGAAGAGCTTGCGGTCCAGCCCGACGGCCCGGCTGAGGCTGATCAGCGCCGCCGTCCGCGGCTCCACCGGCCCGGTGCCCGCCACCGCGGCCAGCATCCGCTGCCGCGCCCGCGTCTCCACCACCGGCTCGGCACCCGTGGGGGACGGGTAGCGGGTGCGCGGAAAGACCCAGAGCACCCGGTCGGACTCGCGACGCAGCACGCCGGCCTCCACCAGCCCGTCCAGCACCCGCTCCGGCAGGTCCTCGGCCAGCAGCCGGACCCAGTCCTTCGGGCGGCGGCGCTTGCCGTCGGCGGCGATCCGGGCCAGCGCGTCGTCCAGGAGCGGCACGTCGAGCCGGTCGGCGCTGACCGCCGTCAGCCGGCCGTCGGTGACCGTCACCCGGCCAGCGAGCGAGAGTTCGAGCAGCAGCGCCCCGGCGAGGCCGAATCCGAGGTGCGGTGCGCCGAGCCGGTTGACGCCCGCGTCGTCGTAGCCGAGGAGGGCGAGTTCGTGCGCGAGGGTGAGGTGCGCCATGGCGCCACGGTAGTTCGGCGGCGCACGGGACAGCCCCGTCCGCCGCGACGGACACCCTTCGTACGCGCGGTGTTCCACACAGGGTGACGGCGCGCGTCGTCGCCTTGATTCCGCTTCGGCGCTTCCCTATCGTGGGGCACCGACCGCTGTGGGTCGTCTGCCCTCGCCTCTTCCCCTCCGCGAGGCGCCCGGCGGTCGGTTGCAAAGGAGTCGGTGCCGGTGGCAACCATGCCCCCCCATCGTCACGCACCGGGACGTTCCGCTCGTCCGGGTGGCCTGCGCCGGGTCGCCCACCGCCTGCTCACCCTGGTCGCCGCCGCGGCCGTCGGCGCCGGCATGCTCGCCGCGCCGGCACACGCCGCGCCTTCGGTCGAAGAGATCGAGGCGCAGATCGACAAGCAGTGGGAGCAGCTGGAACCCACGATCGAGCAGTACAACAAGGTGCGGGCGCAGCTGAAGGTCAACCAGAAGAAGTCGGCCGACCTGCAGAAGAAGATCGAGCCGCTCGCTCTGCAGTCCGAGATCGCGATGAGCCGGGTCGGTGACCTCGCCTCCCGCTACTACATGAGCGGCCCCTCGCAGGAGGTCGGTGCGCTGCTGGTCAGCGCCAAGCCCGACACGCTCACCGAGCAGCTCACCATCCTGGACCGGCTGGCGCGGCAGGAGCGGAAGCAGGTCGAGGGCATCCTCAAGATCCGCGCCAAGTACGACACGCAGAAGCAGAAGCTGGACGCCCTGATCGTCACGCAGACCAAGCAGCGGGACGACCTGGCCGCCAAGAAGAAGAACATCGACGCCGAGATCAAGCGGCTGGAGAAGCTGCTGCCGAAGACCGTCGTCCGGCCGGAGAACTGCCCGACGGTCAAGGGCGTGGTCAGCGAGGCGGCCCGCGTCGCGATCAAGACGGCCTGCCAGCAGGTCGGCGACCCGTACGTGTGGGGGGCCACCGGCCCGAACTCGTTCGACTGCTCCGGCCTGACCCAGTACGCGTACAAGGCCGCCGGGATCAGCCTGACCCACTTCACCGGTGCACAGTGGAACGAGGGCAAGGCCATCCCGCGCTCCGAGGCGCGCCCGGGTGACCTGGTCTTCTTCTTCAGCGACCTGCACCACGTGGGGCTCTACCTCGGCAACGACCAGATGGTGCACGCGCCACGGGCCGGTAAACCGGTCCAGGTGGCGAGTATCAACAACATGCCGGTCGCCGGCTTCCGGCGACCCGGCTGATCCACCGCCCACGACGAGAGCCCCCGGTCGATCCGACCGGGGGCTCTCGCGTTCGCCGCCGACCGTCAGGGCCCGGTCGGCCCGTCGGCCGTCACCGGGGCGCCCCGATCGGGGACGGGAGCAGCAGCACGTCGTCGAGGTTGACGTACATGATGCGGTGGCCGAACTGGACCTGCACGTACCGCAGGTCGCCCCGGACGACCGTCCAGTCGCCGGGCGACGAGCCGTCGAAGGTCACCGCGCGGTAGTACTCGCTCGGCAGGATCCCGCCGACCGCGTACCGCTGCCCGGCCGGGAACGTGTACTGCAGCGGCGAGATCGTCTGGTACGGCACGCCGGCCGGGTACGCGTCCTGCTCCGGGTAGGCGCGGCCGTAGACGGGAATCGTGGCCTTCCCCGGCTTCGGGGTCGCCACGAGCCCGGTGGCCCACTTCGCGGTCGGCGCCGAGGCGGGGTTCTGGAACCACGCCTTCTGGCCGAGGTACCAGATCGCGGTCCAGTCGCCGCGCACCTCGGCCACCGCGTACGTCTGCCCCGCCGAGGCGCGGGCGCCGTGGTCGGAGACGTACATGGTGTTCGGCGTGCCGTCCGGGCGCTCGCCGAGGTCGTTGACGAGCGGGGCGTCGTGGCTCGGCGCGCTGTGCAGGACCACCGCGGAGGAGCCGCGCAGCGGGCAGGGCTCGGCGGGCGGCGGCGGGGTCGGCACGCCGGGCGGCTGCTGGTTGCAGCCCTGGAGGGCCGGCCGGTTGGTGTCGAAGTCGGGGTCGATGGTGACCAGGCCGGTCCGCGCGGTGCCGGTGGTCCGGAACGGCGCCTTCAGCAGGTCGAAGTAGTGCGACCAGTCCCAGTACGGGCCCGGGTCCCAGTGCATGCCGGCGACGGTCGAGGCCACCGTGCCGGGCACGTTGTCGTGGCCGATGATGTGCTGGCGGTCCAGTGGAATGTGGAACTTGTGGGCCAGGTACCGGACCAGCTTCGCCGAGGTGCGGTACATCGCCTCGGTGTACCAGGTGCCGTGACCGGCGAAGCCCTCGTGCTCGATGCCGATCGACTTGGCGTTGACGTACCAGTTGCCGGCCTGCCAGCCGACGTCCTTGGCCTTGACGTGCTGGGCCACGTGGCCGTCCACCGAGCGCAGCGTGTAGTGCCAGCCCAGGTAGTCCGCTCGCTTCACCAGGTCGACGCTCGGGCCGTAGTACCCCTCGGTGTCGTGGATGACGATGTACTCGATCTTCTGCTGGGCCGGTCGGTTACCCAGGTCGTGGTTGCCGTAGTCGCCGGCGCCCGGGCCGTACTGCTCGTACGGGGCCGGGATCCACTCGCAGCCGAGGCCGACGGGGCACTCCAGCCCGTCGGGCCGCTCCGCCCGGCGCAGCCCGAGCCGGTGCAGGGTGTCCGCCCGCACCGTCACCGCCTGGGCGGCGAGGGTGACCTGGTGACCGTCGTCGGTCCGACGGCTCGCGCCCGCGCGGATCTGGTCGTACACCTCGTCGGCGAAGGCGGTGGCGGTCGCCTCGGTGTCGGCGCCCGAGTAGCGGGCCACCGCGCCGTACCAGGCCCCCGCGTCGGTTCCGGTGCCGACCGGGCCGCCCAGCTCCCTCTGGTACGCGGCGAGCAGCGCGGCGCCCCCTCGGATGTTGGTGGCCGGGTCGGCGCGCAGCGCCTCGACCGGCGCCCCGGTGAGCGCGGCGGCGGCCTGGAGCGTCTGCAGCGCGGCGGCGGGCGCCCTGTCGGCCCCCGCGGCTCCCGCCGGTGCGTCCACGGTCATCGGGCGGGACGTGTCCCCGCGCGGGTCCTCTCCCTCGTCGACGTGGAAGCCGGAGGGCAGGCTCGCGACGTGGGCCGCGTCGGTGAGGTGCAGCGGGCCGTAGCCGCCGCTGGTGCTCGGCGTGCCGGCGTGGGTGTCCCATCTGGACTCCAGGTACGAGACGCCGAGCAGGACGCTCTCCGGCACGCCGTACTCCGCCGCCGCGGCGGCGTACTGCTGCTGTCGGTCACCGCCCGACGGGGCGCCGGCGAGCGGGGCGGCGCCGGCCGGAACGCCGGCGAGGGGCACGGCCACGGTGGCGGCGACCAGCGCGGTGGCGAGCAGGCCACGCCTGCCCCTGGACATGGTGGGAAGGTGCATCGAACCCCCAGGAATGGACGGGTCAGGTATTTGTCACCTTCACTCCGTCACCGCACCGGGGTCAATACCTTTCCGTCGTCGGACCGAATTCGAAGAAAACTTTCGACATCGCACCGGCCGTCCGCCGACGTGGTGGCGAGCACGGAGTGTCACGGCGCGAAGGGTTGCGGATCAATAACGGGGCTCTCTAGTCTGGTCAATCGTCGGCCCGGTAGCAGGTCCGTCCAACCCGGGCGGTAACGGTCCGACACCGCCGAGTCGCTCGACGAGCGAGCCGGGGACCCAGGTTCCCGGGGTGAATCCGCAGCCAATGCGGTAGGGCGCCTCCCTTCCCGCCCGAACCCGTCAGCTAACCCGGTAGGCGGTCAGGAAGAAGGAGTACGGAGCCCGGTGGCCCACCATGCCCCGCGGCCGCCGTCGATCGGGCCGGTGACCGCCGGCCCCTCGACGGACGCGCCGCGTTCCCGCTGGTCCCGCTTCACCACCGCCCTCGCCGCCCTCGTCGGCGTTGCCGTCATCCTGACCGGCAGCGCGACAGCGGCCCACGCCGACCCGTCGATCGCCGAGATCGAGCGCCAGATCGACGAGGACTGGAACAAGCTCGAGCCCGTCATCGAGCAGCACAACGCCACCCGCCAGGCGCTCGCCGCCAAGCGCACGCAGGCCGACGCGTTGGCCGACCGGATCAAGCCCCTGCAACTCCAGGTCGACCAGGCTATGAACGAGGTCGGCGCGCTCGCGGTACGGGCGTACAAGGGCGAGGACGTCTCCACCGTCAACGCCGTGCTGGGCAGCCGTAGCCCCGGCGAGCTGGTCGGCCAACTGGAGCTGCTCGACCGGTTCGCCCACAGCCGGCAGCAGGGTGTGCGGCAGGTGGCCGACCTGCGCGACGAGTTGATGCGCCAGAAGGCCCCGCTCGACGCCCTGGTCGCCCAGCTGACCCGGGCCGAGGCCCAGTTGGCGGCGAAGAAGAAGCAGATCAACGCCGAGATCGACCGGCTGCAGAAGCTGCGGATCAAGGTGTACGGCAACGGTGGCGGCGGCCCGCTGCGGCCCGCCCCGTGCCCGGCCACCTACCCGGGCGGGCCGGCCGGAGTGGCGGTCAAGTTCGCCTGCGCGCAGATCGGCAAGCCGTACGTCTGGGGCGCCGAGGGCCCCGACGCGTACGACTGCTCGGGCCTGGTGCTCGCGGCCTGGGCCAAGGCCGGTGTCGCCCTGCCCCACAACGCGGCCCAGCAGCGGCGGGTGACGAAGACGGTGAGCCGGGCGGACCTACGCCCCGGTGACCTCGTCTTCTACTACAGCGACCTGCACCACGTGGGCATGTACGTCGGCGGCGGCTGGGTGGTCCACGCCTCGCAGGCCGGGGTGCCGATCAAGATGAAGAAGGTCGACGACGGCCCCATCCACAGCTTCGGCCGGCCGGGCTGACGCGTACGCCGAGAAGGGGGCCCGCTCCGACCCCGGAGCGGGCCCCCTTCTCGTGGTGTCAGCGGGTCGGCCAGGTGCGCCAGTTCTGCCAGGACCGGCTCGGGGTCGGGCCGCGCTGCCCCTGGTAGCGCGAGCCGTAGACCGCCGAACCGTAGGGGTGCTCGGCCGGCGAGGAGAGCCGGAAGATGCAGAGCTGCCCGATCTTCATGCCCGGCCAGAGCGTGATGGGCAGGTTGGCCACGTTCGACAGCTCCAGCGTCACGTGGCCGGAGAAGCCGGGGTCGATGAAGCCCGCGGTGGAGTGGGTGAGCAGGCCGAGCCGGCCGAGGCTCGACTTCCCCTCCAGCCGCCCGGCCAGCTGGTCGCCGAGCGAGATCACCTCGAGCGTCGAGGCGAGCACGAACTCGCCGGGGTGCAGCACGAACGGCTCTCCGTCGGGGACCTCGACCACGGAGGTCAGGTCGTCCTGCTGCCGGGCCGGGTCGATGTGCGTGTAGAGGTGGTTGTTGAAGACCCGGAAGAGCCGATCGAGACGGACGTCGATGCTGGACGGCTGGACCAGGGTGGGCTCGAACGGCTCCAGCCCGAGCGTGCCGGCCTTGATCTCGGTGACCAGGTCGCGGTCGGAGAGCAGCATCGCACCACCATAGCGAGGCTTCCTCGAAGGTCCCCATCCGGTGCGGGTGACCAGCGCGTCGCGGTCGCTCCTCGTACATTTGTTCGATAGAATGCCCACATGGCTTCCTGGTCCGAATTCGCCGCTGACGAGCCCCGGCTCGCCGACGGGATCCGCGTTCTCATGCAGCAGTACGGTCCGGGCTTCGGCTATCTGGCCACGGTCCGTGCCGACGGCGGGCCCCGGGTGCACCCGGTGTCACCGGTGATCACCGACGAGGGTCTCTTCTGCTTCATCATCGACTCGCCCAAGCGGCGTGACCTGGAGCGCGACGGCCGCTACGCGCTGCACTCCTTCCCGCCGGAGGAGAGCGACGACGAGGCGTACGTCGCCGGCCACGCCCGCCCGGTCACGGACCGGGCCCGGGTGGCCCGGCTGGCGGCCAGCGCCGGCGCCGCACCCCAGGTCGACTGGCGGCTGTTCGAGTTCACCGTCGACGTGGCCATGCTCGCCCGGCGCGACTCGGGCAGTGCCGGCGGTCCCGGCGAGGGGCGGGGGCGTCCGGCCGTGCAGGTCTGGCTCGACCCCCGGGCCTCCGACCGTCCGGCCGATCACGCGCCGGTCGTCCCGCAGACCCGACCCGCCCGCCGCGAGCGTCGCGACACCCAGCGCTCGGCCGCCTGACCGCGTCCTGGGGAGGAAGACACCGGTGCCGGCCCCGTCGTGACGGGGCCGGCACCGGTGGTACGCCGCGACGTCAGGCCGCGCGGTAGGCGTTCCACGCGGTCAGCATCCGGCTCGCCTGCCCAGGGGTGAACTGGTACATGCACGAGTCGTAGCTGTAGTCCATGAAGTTGGTGATCGGGTCCAGGCCGGCGGCCGGGCAGGTGTCGCGCCCGGTCGGGCAACCCGAGGCGGGCGAGGCCTCCGCCGGGGTGTCGCTGACGCTGTCACCCGTGGTCGAGCAGCCGCCCTGGAAGGTGTGGTAGAGGTTCAGCCAGTGGCCCACCTCGTGAGTGGCGGTGTCGCCCTGGTTGTAGTTGGTGGCGGTGCCGCCGGGCAGCGACTCGCTCAGCACGACCACACCGTCCATGCTGTTGAGCCGCCGCTGCGGGAACGTCGCCCAGCCGAGCAGGTTGTCACTCAGCTCACCCAGGTAGACGTTCAGGGTGTTCTTGCCGCCCTCGCGCAGCGACGTCTTCATCGACCGCTCCGCCGAAGAGCCCTCGACGATCGGGTACCAGGCCGGGTTGGTCACCCGGTTGATCTTCGTGAGCTGGAAGGCGAAGGCCGTGGGTGCGCCGCCGGTCGCGCCGCTGTAGGCCTGGTTCAGCACCGAGATCTGGTTGTTGATCATCGAATCGGGGATGTTGCCGCCGGCCCGGGTGTTGTTCTCCTGGATCACGTGCACGACCACCGGGATGGTGACGGTGGCGAGCGGGGCGACGGCGGCCGTCGTACGCCGGTTGGCACGCTCCCGCAGCGCGGCGGCGAGGTCGGCCTCGCGCTCCTGCACCTGCTTGGCGGTCAGCTCGTTGGGTTCGTGCTTGGCGACGCCACCGGCCTTGACGCGGGCGTCGGCGTGGACGTCGGCCGGCTCCACGCAGGTGCCCGCCGGGGCGGCGGAGAAGGCCGAAGCGGCCGGTACGACGCCCACCGCGGCGGTGCTGAGCAGCAGCGCGAGGGTTGTCGACGCGACACCGGCGGCACGCCGGGTCAGCAGGTTGGGACGGAGTCCCATGGGCCCACCTCTTTCTGGCGGCGTGACAGGGGGTATGTCACGCCGTGGTCGAAACGTGAGGCAGACGTTACAAGCAATCGAAAGATTTGAGAACGCCCATACCTTGTCGTACGGAAACTTCTTGCTCCGGTCCGGCGGGCCGACCGCCGGCTCTGATCGTGGCCGGGCGGGCAGGGACCACGGCGGTAGGAGAGGGCGCGCGGAGGGGTACCTGGATGCACCCGGTCGGTGACTCAGGTACAGTGGTCCCGCCTGCGGGTGTAGTTCAATGGCAGAACATCAGCTTCCCAAGCTGACAGTGCGGGTTCGATTCCCGTCACCCGCTCCGATTCGAAGGCCCTGGTCAGGACGCGAGTCCGAGCCGGGGCCTTCGATGTTCCGCCAACCACGAACGCCTGACGGGCCATCCACGGGCCGTTAGCCACGCTTCCTCCCCTTGCCCCTGGGCTTGCCCGATGCGCCGGCCGCCGACTTCCTGCCCTTCTTCCGTTCGGCCTTCACCGCGTCGCTCACGGCCTGGGCGATGGCCCGATCCGCCTCCGAGGGGGCGTGCTGGTAAATCATGGCGGCCTGGGGCGAGGCGTGCCCCGACCGAGCCATCAGGTCTCGGGTGCTCGCGCCGGTCCGTGCCGCGATCGTGTTACCGGTCTGCCGCAGATCGTGAAAGTGCAGACCCGGTACGCCGAGCCTGCCGACCGCCGCCGACCAGCCGATGACCTTGTTGAGGTTGCCGTCGACGAAGCGTGCAAGGTGGTCCTGCAGCGCCGGCAGGATCGCCGCCGGCACCGAGACGGCACGCAGGCCAGCACGTCACTTCGGCGGACCGAGGACCAGGCCGACGCCGCGTACCTCCGTGAACGTCTGCCGAACCCGAATCACCCCGGCTTCCGCGTCGACGTCCTGCCGTTGCAGCGCCGACGCCTCTCCCCACCGCAGGCAGGCGAACGTGGTCACCAGCACCAGGGCGCGGAACCGGTCGTCCATCAGGTCGGCGAGACCGAGCACCTAAACCAACGTCAACACCGGTCGTTGCGTAATCCACCGCTCCGCGTAGTCGCCCAGCCTAATCCGTGCCCGCTCCGGGTCGATCCACTCGCCGCGCATCATCTGCGCCTCGACCATTGACAGGTACCGGTCGGCATCCGACTTGCGGGCGAAGGTATCCGGGGCCGTCCTCTGGCGCCCATCCGGTCCGGGATAGCGCACCTGGTAACGGCCCGACTCCCGCTTGCCAATACTGCCGAACCGCCGCCGTGCCGCCATCAGGCCACGCTCCGCATGCCGGTCCAAACGTCGGACACGGAGAGGGCTTCCACCCGGCCGGCGTCGACGTGAGCGTCTACGTCCGAAGCCTTGAGGCGCACGCTGCGACCGACCGTGTGAAAGGCGATGCGCCGCTGCGCGACCATTCGACGCACATAGCGGACGCTCATTCTCATGCGCGCCGCGGCTTCCTCCACCGTCAGCCGCCTCGTCCACCGCCGTCATACCTCCCCGCTCCCCGTCGTGGTGTGGTCAGTTGCCGAAACATCGGGTGGTGCCTGATCCCGCCTGGCCGTGTCGAGCTGGGCACGCCATTGGATGCGTTCGGATATCGCGCGCAGGACCCGGTGACCGAGGGGCGGCACGTCGGGGTCGGTGGGTTTGGCGAGTTCCCAGGCGTGCCGTTGCTCTCCGCCAGGTGGGGCGGTGTCGGCGTCGGTGGTGATGCCGAGCATCGCCTTGACCCAGTCCTTGCGGTCGGCACGGTGGTCGGCGACGGTTTTGCCGGACCATTGGCGGCTGATGAGGACTCGTCGGCCGCCAATGCCGAGGGTCTCCCGCTTGTGGACCTTGTTCTTGCAGTTGCCCGGCCCGTAGCCCAGGCCGGGCCTTCTTGGGTTGGATGCCGTAGAGCAGCCGCAAGCGGGCCGCGCCCGCCCGCGCTCGGCCTGCTGGCGACCTGCGGGCGGCATCGGCCGGCGCGGCGGGCCTACCGAGATCAGGCAGAACTTGTCGCGAACGAAGTCGATTGCCGTCGGCGTCAGTAGGCAGCACCATGGCTCGCCATGGACGTCATCGTGCAACGGGTACGCACGACGTGGAGCAAGCGGTCCCGCGGCTTTCCACGCGCAACCCTTCGCAACGCTGCCCCGACCGCGTTCGAGTTACCTCCGGGTCGCCCACCGCTGTTCCACGACATCGTCCTAGACGAAGGCGACGACTTCACTCCCCGGCAGCGCGTGATCCACGAAGCTCCATCACCTCACGAGTTCGGGCTGCGCCTAGTCGGGGAGGCGTTGCGAGTGCAGATACCCAATGGCTTCGGGGTACCTGTCCGGTCTCACCGACCCGTGGTGATGCTGCAACCGGGGGAATGGGTGCGGTGGCAGCTGAACACCCGCTACTCGTCCGCTGCCGGCATGGCGGACTGGCACTACACCTTGGTCACCGTCAGCATCGCGTTCGGCCCGATGCCACCCGACGCGTTCTTAGGCCAGACTCCACACGTCGTCGATGAGCGAGCGAAGCTGCGGTAGAGGGCGCGCCTCCGGCGGGGATCTTCGACAGAGATGGGTCGCCCACCTCCACCACGAGTCGGGCAGAGCCGAACAGACCTGCTCCCCGCTGTTAACACGGTGGATCGTTGTGTTGACAGCGGGGAGCACGCCCGTTCCACGATGTGCGGACTCACGGCGGAGATGGGCTTCAGACGCAACCCGGGCGTGCCGGGCCACCCATGGGCCAGTAACCGTGGGGCGCGACGGTCATGACCGGGCACGAGGGGCACAAGGTGCCATGCCTATGCCGAGGTGGCCCATCGCTTCGGGGGTGCAGCGCTCCTCGACAGTCATCTGCCAATGCTGGACCTGGTCGACATGCTGGCACGGGAATACGAGTCGATGGACCCCACTGACCAGCGTTTCGCCGGTCTGGCGTACGCGCTCCGAGTGCTCGCCCAGTCGTACGACGAGCACCCGGCCTACCGCGAGGAGTGGCGACCATGCTGCTCATGCCGCCAAGGTTCCCAGTGGTTCGCAAGACGACGCCCAGGGCCAGGAGCCCGAAGGCCGGCATGGGTCATCCGTGGGCCAGTAGCCGTGGCACGTGGCGGTCACGAACGGGCACGAGACGCAGCTGGGGCGACCGCCGGCCGCAGGCGTTTCGGGCATCACGACCGCCTGAGCGCGCGTTTCCAAATTGAGGTTCCGGCGAACCGGCAGTCTTCACTTGAGGGGTGCCACCCAGACGGGGAAGCGCGACCGCAGTTGCTCGCCGGCGATAGCGGACGCCTCGGCGTTGTCTACGTCCGTCAGCTCTGCCCAGGGGACGCGGTCCGGACTGGAGTCAGCGGCGGCCAGGGCGACGACTCCCGCAGCATCGACCGTCTCTCCGTAGGGCGCCCCGAAGGGAAGCCGGTCTGAAGGCGCGGAGGTCAACGAGCACCGGAGCTGGCCGGCCTGCTCGTCGTACCAGGCATAAAAGGTGCCCGCTGCGGCTGTGGTGACCCACCGTTGCCTGAGCTCGCAGTGAACGAGCTGAAGGGCTTTCACAACGGCCGCCACGTCGAGTGGACCATCGGGCACGCCGTAGCCCCAGGTGTTCAGCCGAGTTTCCCGCTCGGGTTCCTCTGGGATGAGGGTCACCTCTTCGGCATCAAGGCGGCCCGCAAAGCGGGCCACGCCGGCCCGGCCCCGGCCTGCTGGCGACCTCCGGCCGGCATCGGCCCGGCTGGCCGGCCACGCTTGGGACTATCAAACCCTTGACGACCTCGGGGCTCCGCCCGAACCCCGGCCCTCCTCAGAGATCCGCCAACAGTTCCTCGGCTCCGTCCGTCCAGGAACCTTTCCCGATGCGTGCGGTACTTTGGGTATCTGCCCGCTCCCGTTAGTCGCCACGGACAGGGGTGGACCGCTGGCGGCATTTCCAGGCGTAGATGAAGGCTGCCAAACCAAGGATTGCAAGAGCGGCAGCGATCGAGGCGGCCAGCTGGAACCTCTGCTCGAACGCGAGCTCCTCTGCGTTCTGCTGCTGAATAGCCTCAGGTGTCGGGTCCTGATCAGGCAGGGTGATTCCGTTCCAGAACGTAAGGCACGGAAGCAGACACGAAGCCAGCATTAGGAGAATTCCGGCGACTGTCAGCAGGCGTGCACGCGACATTGCGGCATGGTTGCACAAACACTGACGATCACCCAGTCCGAGGGAGGCAGCGGAACCCCGACCATCCGTGGTTGTCTCCCAACCCGCAGGCCGCTCAGCCAGCGGCAGCCGAAGCTGCCGGGCCATCCACGGGCCTTAAGCGGTGCCACAAGGGGCCATGCCAGGCCGCCCAGGACCGGAGGACCAGCGTCTACCCAGCACGAGATCCGATCTTGTCCAGTTCCCAAGCTGACAGTGCGGGTTCGATTCCCGTCACCCGCTCCACGATCGAGGCCCCGGTCAGGACGCGAGTCCCCCGGGGCCTTCGGCGTTGCGCTGGCTGGCAGCGCCCGGGGCGAGCACGACGACTGACTCCTCCCGAAACCGACCGCACGGCGTTGCCACCCGAGGGTTCGGGCTCGTCCGGGGAACGCCGGCCCTGGCACAATCTGCCGCGTGCAGATCGGGATGCTCGGATCGTTCGAGGTTCGTACGGACGACGGAGCCCTCACCGACGTGCCGGGCGCGCGGCTGCGCGGGCTGTTGATCGCCCTCGCGCTCGAAGCCGGTCGGGTGGTCCCGAAGGCCACGCTCGTCGACTGGATCTGGGGCGAGCACCCGCCCGCCGACGCCACGAACTCTCTGCACCGCCTGGTCTCCCGGCTGCGAAAGGTACTTCCGGCCGGGGTGATCGAGGGGCAGACGGACGGCTACCGGCTCACGGTGGAACCCGACACGGTCGACGCGGTGCGGTTCGAACGCCTCGTCGCCGCGAGCCGGGCCCGGAACGGCGACGATGCGGTGCGGGTCCGACTGCTGCGTGAGGCCCTGGCGTTGTGGCGCGGTGCCGCCATGCAGGACGTCGGCCTGCCCGACAGCGCCGTGCTCGACGCGGTGGTCACCCGGCTCGAGGGGCTCCGCCTGACCGCGCTCGAGGACCGGTTCGACGCGGAGGTCGCCCTCGGCCACGGTACGGAGCTGGTCGCCGAACTGACCGACCTGGTGGCCGCGCACCCGGTGCGGGAGCGGCTCGTCGCCGCGCTGATGCGGTCGCTCGCCGCGGCCGGCCGCGCCAGCGAGGCGCTGCTGGTGTATCAGCGGACCAGGGAGACCCTGGCCGACACGCTGGGCGTCGACCCCTCACCGGAGCTGTCCGCCCTGCACGTCGCGCTGCTGCGCGGCGAGGTGGGACGGCGGGAGGAGAACCGGAAGACCAACCTGCGTGCCGAGCTGAGCAGCTTCATCGGCAAGGAGGCCGACGTCGCCGCGGTCCGCGCGCTCGTCGCCGAACACCGGCTCACCACGCTGATCGGGCCGGGTGGCTCGGGGAAGACCCGGCTGGCCGTCGAGACGGCGCGCGGGTTGCTCGACGACCTGCCCGACGGCGCCTGGTTGGTGGAGTTCGCCGCCATCGGCGCCGGCGGCGACGTGGTGCAGGCGACGCTCGCCGGGCTCGGCCTCCGGGACACCCTGCTCGGCGGGGCGCCGAACGCGGAGCTGATCGACCGGCTCGTCGCCGCCGTCCGCGAGCGTGAGGCGCTGCTGATCCTCGACAACTGTGAGCACGTGATCGAGTCGGCGGCGGCGTTCGCCCACCGACTGCTCGGCGAGTGCCGGCGACTGCGGATCCTCGCGACGAGCAGGGAACCGCTCGGCATCACCGGTGAGACGCTGTGGCCGGTCGCGCCCCTGACCCTGCCGGACGAGGACGCCGGCCCGGGCGGCATCGAGGCCTCTCCCGCCGTCCGTCTGCTGCGGGACCGGGCGAGCGCGGTGCGCAGGGATCTGGCGGTCGACGCCCACACGTCGTCGATGATGGCGCGCGTCTGCCGGGCACTGGACGGGATGCCACTGGCGATCGAACTGGCCGCGGCCAGGTTGCGCACCATGTCGCTCGATCAGCTCGCCGAGCGGCTCGACGACCGGTTCCGCCTGCTGACCGGCGGCAGCCGTACCGCCCTGCCCCGGCACCGGACGCTGCGGGCGATGGTGGACTGGAGCTGGGAGCTGCTGACCGACGCCGAACGGACGGTCCTGCGCAGGCTCTCGGTGTTCTCCGGCGGAGCGAGCTTGGACGCGGCCGAGCGGGTCTGCGCCGGCGACGCGGTCGAGCGGGAGGACGTGCTCGAGTTGCTCACCGCGCTGACCGAGAAGTCGCTGCTGGTCGCCGAGGGTGGCGGCGCGCCGCGCTACCGGATGCTCGGGACGATCAGGGAGTACGCCGCGCACCGGCTCGCCGAGGCGGGAGAGTCGGAGCTGGCGCGCCAGGCGCATCTCGCCTACTTCACCGATCTCACCGAGACCGCGGAGCCGCGGCTGCGCCGCGCCGACCAGGTGGCATGGCTCGCCGTGCTCGAGGCCGAGCACGACAACATCGGGTCCGCGATGCGGGGTGCGCTCGCGGCGGGCGAGGCACCGGCGGCGATGCGCCTGGCGGCGGGCGCCGGCTGGTACTGGTGGCTCGGCGGTCACCGGACCGAAGGCATGGAGCTGGTCACCGCGGCCACCGGAGTGCCCGGCGAGGTGCCGGACGAGATCCGGGCGACGGTGTACGCGCTGGTGGTGCTCTTCCTGAACTCCGGACCGGGCGACGCGCAGCACGCGGCGGAGTGGATCCACAAGGCGTACCGGCTCAGTGTGCGCAGCCGGGGCAGTCACCCGGGGCTGGCGCTCGTCGTCCCGCTGGAACGCATGCTGCGGGAGCCGGACGCGCTGCTGCCCGCCTGGGAGACGCTGCTGGACCACGAAGACCCCTGGGTACGCGCGCTGGCCCGGCTGCACCTCGGCAAGATGCGGATCATCCTCGGCCGCGACGGGCCGGACGTGGACAACCATCTCCGGCAGGCGCTCGCCGAGTTCCGGGCCCTCGGCGAACGGTTCGGGACCTCGTTCGCGCTGACCGAGCTGGCGGAGCTGATCGCGGTACGCGGTGAGTACGCGGCCGCCTGCGAGCACTACGAGGAGGCGATCGCGGCGGTCACCGAGGTGGGCGCCGTCGAGGACGTCATCCGGATGCGGTCGCGGCAGGCGCGGCTGTACTGGCTGCTGGGCGACGAGGACGCCAGCGCCGCCGCCGTGACCGAGGCGCAACGGCGCGCGGCGCGGGTCACCTGGCCGGGCGCGTTGGCCGAACTGGCGTTGTCGAAGGCGGAGCTGGCGCGCTGGCGCGGGAACGCCGAGGAGGCGTACGAGCAGCTCCGGGCCATGACCGCCCTGCTCGGCGAGGAGGCGGGGCTGGCGGGCATCCGGGCGGGGACACACGACCTGCTGGGCTATCTGGCCGACGACGTCGACGAGGCCCGCACCCATCGGGCGGCGGCGTGCCGGGCGGCGCTCGAGGCCGGGTACGCACCGTTGACGGCGCAGGTGCTCGTCGGTGTCGCGGACCTGGCGCTGCGCCGCGACCAACCGGAGCAGGCCGCCCGGTTGCTCGCGGCGAGTGCCGCGGTGCGCGGGATGCCGGATCGGGCCCACCCGGACGTGCTCCGGATCGAACAGACGGCGCGGCGCCGCCTCGGCGAGGAGAAGTTCGCCGAGGCGGCGCTCGAAGGCACCCGGACGGGCTGGGGTCAGCTGGTCGAGGTCACGCTCGCTTCGTGAAGGTGGAACGCGCCCACAGGTAGCCGACGAGGGCGATGCCGACGCACCAGGCGAGGGCGGGAATCACGTCACCGGCGGACGGCGTCCCGTTCAGGAAGCCCCGCAGGGTCTCGATGATCGGGGTGAAGGGCTGGTACTCCGCGAACTGCCGCAGGCCCGGCCCCATCTTCTCCGCCGGCACGATCGCGCTGCTGAAGAAGGGCAGCATGACCAGCGGCACCGAGGCCAGACCCGCCGTCTCCGGAGACTTCGCGGACAGGCCCAGGGCGACCGTGAGCCAGCTGGCCGCGAAGCCGAGCAGCACGATGACGCCGATCGCGCCGAGCCAGTCCAGGAGACTCGCCGACGGGTCGAATCCCAGCAGGAAGGCGACCCCGACGAGCGCCCCGATGGCGATGAGGTTGGTCAGCACGGTGGCGATGACGTGGCCGCTGAGCACCGCGCCCCGGGAGACGTGCATGACCTTGAACCGGTTGATGATGCCCTTCGTCATGTCGGAGTTCACCGCCGTCGCGGTGGCCCCCAGCCCGTAGCAGACGGCCAGCAACATCAGCCCCGGCGTCGCGTAGTCGATGTAGTCGACACCGACGTCGAAGGCGTCCCCGAACATGTACACGAACATCAGCATGATGACGATCGGCATCAGGACCGCGTTGAACACCGAGGTGGGGTTCCGCGCGATGTGCTTGACGTTGCGACGCAGCATGACGATCGAGTGGGACTTGGCGCTCATTTCGCGGCCACCTCCGTGGTACGGCCCGTCAGGGCGAGGAAGACGTCATCGAGGTCGGGGGTCTGCACGGAGAACCCCTCGGCGCTGATCGCGTACTCGTCGAGCCGGTCCAGCAGGGCCCGCAGCGACTTCGTTCCGCCGTCGCTGGGGACTCGCAGGACCATCGCCTCGTCGTCGCGCCGGGAGTCGGTGAGGACGCGCGCGGCCGCGTCGAGTTCGGCGACGGTGGCGAACCGGAGCCGCACGTGGGTGCCGGGAACCTGGCGCTTGAGGTCGTCGGGAGTGCCCTGGGCCACCAGGCGGCCCTGGTCGAGCACCGCGATCCGGTCGGCGAGCTGATCGGCTTCCTCGAGGTACTGGGTGGTGAGGAAGATGGTCACCCCGTCGGCGAGCAGGTCACGGATGATCTCCCACATGGTGCGGCGGCTGCGTGGGTCCAGTCCGGTCGTCGGCTCGTCCAGGAAGATGATCCGCGGGTTGCCGACGAGCGTCATCGCGA
The DNA here is from genome assembly GCF_056150165.1 of Micromonospora xinjiangensis. NCBI lineage: Bacteria > Bacillati > Actinomycetota > Actinomycetes > Micromonosporales > Micromonosporaceae > Micromonospora > Micromonospora xinjiangensis. The sequence goes on from NZ_JAXCFO010000003.1 coordinate 283,977, forward strand.
GATCGAGCTTGCGCCGCATGCCCCCGGAGTAGGTCGACGCCGCCTTGTCCGCCGACCCCACGAGATCGAACCGCTCCAGCAGCTCTGCGACGACCCGTCTGCCGTCCCTGGTGGGCGTCCGGCTCAGGTCCACCATCAGCTGGAGGTTCTCCCGCCCGGTCAGCAGTTCGTCCACCGCGGCGAACTGACCGGTCACACCGATCGCCGCCCGCACCGCCTTCGCCTCGGTCGCGACGTCGTGTCCGGCGACGCGTACGGTGCCGCTGTCGGCCTTCACCAGCGTGGTCAGCACGTTGACGGTGGTCGTCTTGCCGGCCCCGTTCGGGCCGAGCAGGGAGAAGACCGTTCCCGCCTGGACATCCAGATCGATGCCGTCGAGCACCTTCTTGTCTCCGTACGCCTTCCGCAGCCCGGAGACGTGGATCGCTGAATTTCTCATGCCGCCACGATCGGCGTCCACCCTGTCACCGCCCTGACACGGCCCTGACACCGCCTCTGACACGGGCTCTGACACGGGCTCGTCGCGCGGCCGGGCCGTTCCGACAGGACGCGAATCGCCTACCAGGCGTCGTCGAGACCAGGCGGCGACTGCTTCTCGGCGAGCGCCAGCAGAGCGTCGTGCGTCTCCCGGTCCGCCGCCACGATCAGCCCGCCCGCGCCCGTGTGCAGCGGTTGACCGTGGATGCCGGTCACCACGCATCCGGCGGCCTCGCAGAGGGCGATGCCGCTGGCGAAGTGCACGCTGTCCCGAAGGTCGCCGTCCGTGACGTACGCGGCCCGGCGGCCGGCCGCCACCCAGGCCACCGCGAGGGTGGTGGAGACGACGCGGGGACGGAAGCGCTCGGCGAACCCCGGCTCGGCGAGCAGCCGGGCGGCCCGGAAGCGGGGGGCGTTCGGGAACGGCGGGTCGAGGTTGACGTCGACGAGCCGGGACTCGGCCGACGGGGTGAGCGGCTCGTCCACACCGTCGCGCCGCACGTACGCCCGGCCGCCCTCCGTCCAGAACACCTCGTCGGTGAACGGGTCGGCCGAGGCCGCCACGCGGACCGCCGAACCCGTGCGCAGCGCGACGTTCACGGCGACCAGCATGGTGCGTACCGCGTAGTTCAGCGTGCCGCACAACGGGTCGACGAGCCACCTGCGCGCCGATTCCGCGGCGCCCGTGCGTCCGCTCTCCTCGCCGGTCACGGCGTCGTCCGGCCGGGCCGCGCGCAGCACGCCGAGGATGGCCTGCTCCGCCTCGACGTCGGCGGCGGTGGCGAAGTCGTCCCCCGACTTCCGGAAGCGCTCCAGGGCCGTCCCGTACCGGTCGCGTACGACGGCGGCCCCCGCCTGCGCGGCCGCGACCGCCACCTCCGCGTCTGTGTCCGGCATGGGCGCAGGATAGTCAGCCGGTGGTGGCGCAGCGGCGGTCGGCGGGGGACGACGCAAGAAACACGGTGCCCGCCCGGCAGGGGCCGGACGGGCACCGTGTCGTTCCTGTGGAAGCCGCTACCTGCCGCCTCCGCGGACCTCCACATCGTGGGTCGTGTAGGCGTACGCGTAGGTGGCGTCGCCGTCGAACCGGACGTGGTAGGTGTACTGGCCGCCGACGGGTGGCGTGTCGGTGACGGTGAACGACCCGTCGGTCAGGGTGACCGGCGGCAGCTCGGTGGTGGTGTAGCCGCTCCGGTTGGTGACCGCCCGCACCACGACGATCGTGCCGGACGGGGCGGTGACGTCACCGGCCGGAAGCAGCGTGCCGGTCAACCGGAGAGCCTTGCCGGCGCTCCCCGTCGCGGGCCCGGTCACGGTCAGCGTGGTGGGGTGCTGGGCCACGGCGACGTCGGTCGAGGTGGTGCTCCAACGGAAGTCGGCGTTGCCGTCCCAGATGGCGCCGTAGGTGACCGTCCCGCTCACCGGCGGCGTGACGGTGGCGGTGAACGTGCCGTCGGCGGCGGTGGTCACGTGACCGACGGTGGCGCTCGTGCCGTCGGGCAGCTGTCGGGTGACCTCGACCGGCTGGGCGCCCGGAGCCGAGCCGTCGGCCAGCGTGAGCCGGCCGGTCAGGGTGAGCGGGTCGAGCGCGGTGGCCGCGGAGGTGGCCGCCAGGCTCAGCGTGGACGCCGGAAGGGTCGCACCCTCGACACGCCACAGGTAGTACCGCCCGCGGAACCTGTCCTCCAGCAGCGCGAACGCGTCGTCACCGGTGATGGCGAGAGCACCCGTGCGCAGGTCGGCACCGTTGCGGATGTTGGTCTGGTACGTCTTCGCCGTCGTGGCCGCGTCGTACACGGCCACGTGCGCGCCGAGGTACGAGCCGTAGAAGGCCCCGGCGACGTGGGTGCCGTCCGGGGCGAGCGCGATGGCACCCGGAGCGCCCGGGTACTCCGATTCGGTCCCGTAGGTGCGGACCTTGGCCAGGCTCGTGGTGTCCCAGACGTCGTAACCCGAGGTGGCGAAGACCGAGATCGCCGTCGAGCCGTCCGCGGTGATGGCGAGGTCGGTGAGGTTGGACAGGCCGTGGTCGTGCCCGCTGATGACGCCGCGCAGCGTCGCGGGGGTGGTGCTCACGTCGTACACCCGCAGGCTGCCCGGGTTGATGCCCTGCTCGCCGGCGACCACCGTGGTGCCGGTGGCCGCGACCAGCGGCGCCCCGTACATCCGGTCGGCGATCCGGACCGGCTCCGGCGCCGCCACCGACAGGTCGAGGCCGAGGATGCCGCCGACCCACTCGTTGGCGCGGCCGTACCCGACCCAGAGCTGGTCGCCGGACAGCCACAGGTTCGTGGGCAACGGGTAGCCGGTGAGATCGATTCGCCGGGTGGGGGCGAGGGTTGCCGTGTCGATCTCGACGACCTCGTTCGAGCCGCTCGACGCCGCGTAGAGCCGGCTGCCGTCGGCCGCCATCACCAGGCCCGTCGCGCCCGCGACACCGGTGACGGTGCCGGTGACCGCGCCCCGGGTGTCCGCCACCACGATCCGGTCGTTCGCGGAGACGAAGACCTTGCCGCCACCGGCGGCCACGTCGTTCAGGCCCGTGACGCCGTCGAGCAGCGTCGCCGAGTCCCTCGCCGAGGCGGGTGCGGAGGTGGCGACGATGCCGGCCGCCACGACCAGCGTCGATGCCAGAACTGAACCGATTGCTGTGCGAAACCGCACGCCGCGGTCTCCCTTCGGTCGATGACCCCGTGAATGCCACGGCGGACCGGCACCCGTGGACGGGGCCGTCGCCGGGCGGGCGACAAGATCGTCGCTCCATGGGTACAGGCGGTGGCCCGTCCGGGGACGTTACACATAGGACGGGTGGCCGGCGCGGGCGATCGTCCACGATCGGGTGACGAAGGGGCACGGCACCACCACCCACTACCGGTACGAGGTGGCCGGTCGGACGTACCAGCGGGAGGCCACCCGTGTCGAGGTGTGCCGGTCCTACGAGGCGGTGGGCCGTCCCGCCCGCCCGGTTCCACGCGGTGCCGTCACCGTCCGCTCGAAGCCCAAGCGGCGCGTCCGGCGCCGAGGCCGGCGGCCGCCGTCAGATGGGGGGCGTGCCTGGGCCGGGCCCGACAGCCGAGGGCGACGGCGCCGACCGGGTGGAGCTCGGTGCGCCGGAGCGCCGGGGCGGCGCGGCGAGCGTGAGCGCGACGAGCCCGCAGACCGCGCCGACCGCGAAGAGGAGGAGGAGATCCGGCTGGCCGAGCCACTTCCAGAGGGGGTGCCAGACCGGGTGCGGCTCCTCGCGGTGGTGCGCGAGCATCCGCGGCGCGGCGAGGAGGACGGGACCCCACCAGGACAGCATGGTGAGCGCGTACAGGACGGTGACCCCCCGCGCGCCGGTCCGCTCCGTCCGACGGCGCGCCCAGGCGAAGATCAGCCACCCGGCGGCAGCGCCGAACAGGCCGCCGACGATGCCGGCGGGCAGCACGGCGGGCGGGGTCACCCGGCGCAGCGTCACGGTGAGGTACGTGTCGTCGATCGACGGCCTGGCGGGCAGCCACAGCTCGACCGTGGTGTCCCCCCGCCGGGCCACGAGACTGATGTTGTCCGAACCCGCCACCGGCGTGCACCCGTCGGCCCGGCAGACCAGCTCGGGTTGGACGTGTGGCGGGTACGTCCGCCAGCCGGTCTCGTCGAGCCGGCGTTGGGCGGTCGCGAGGGTCTCCCGCTGGGCGGGCGGCGGCGCGGCGTGGGCGGTGGCCACGACCGCGCCCTCCTGGTATTCACCGCCGTCGAACAGCAGCAGCGCACGCAGGTGTCGTGGCCGCAGCGGCTGGGAGTAGAAGGTGAAGAGCGCGGACGCGGGCTGGATGTCGCCGACGTGGTGACCCGGCAGCAGCTCGGCGACGACCGTGCTGGTCTCCGCGCGGTCCGGCAGCGGCCGGGCGGTCTGCCAGGCGAGCCAGGTGGCGAGCGCCGCGCTGAACAGGCCGCAGATCACCGCGGTGAGCACGGCCCAGACGACGACGGTACGGCTGCGGTAGCGGCCCAGGTGTGCGCGCACGCCGGACGGTACATCGACGATCCGCACCGGCTCAACAGCCACCGCGGGCCGACTAGGCTGCGATCATGCGGATTGGCATCGTGATCCTCCCCGACCAGCGCTGGGCCGAGTCGCAGCGGCGCTGGCGGCTGGCGGACGAGTGGGGCTTCGATCACGCCTGGACGTACGACCACCTGGGCTGGCGCGACCTCGTCGACGGCCCCTGGTTCGACTCGATGACGACCCTCACCGCGGCGGCGACCGTCACGTCGCGGATCCGGCTCGGCACCCTGGTCGCGTCGCCCAACTTCCGCCACCCGGCGGCCTTCGCCCGGCAGATCACCGCGCTCGACGACGTCTCGGACGGGCGGCTGCTGCTCGGCATCGGCGCCGGCGGCATCGGCTTCGACGCCGAGGTGCTCGGCGGGGAGACGCTGCCACCGCGGCGGCGGGTCGACCGGTTCGCGGAGTTCGTCGAGCTGCTCGACCTCGTGCTGCGGGAGGACGGCACGACGTGGCGCGGCGAGTGGTTCGCCGCGGTGGACGCCCGGAGCAACCCCGGCTCGGTGCAGACTCCGCGAGTGCCGTTCGTGCTGGCCGCGAACGGGCCGCGCTCGATGCGTCTCGTGGCCCGCTTCGGTCAGGGCTGGGTCACCACGGGCACCGGCGGCGACGACCTGGAGAGTTGGTGGGCCGGGGTGGCCGAGCTGGCGGCCCGGCTGGACCGGACGCTGGACGAGGCCGGACGCGATCCGGCCACGGTGGAGCGTCACCTGTCCCTCGACGCGGCACCGGTCTTCTCGCTGAGCAGCGCCCAGTTCTTCGCCGACCAGGTCGGGCGGGCCGCCGAGCTGGGTTTCACCGACGTGGCCACGCACTGGCCGCGGGCCAGCAGCTGGTACGCCGGGGACGAGGAGATCCTCGTGGACGTCGCCACCCGGCTGCTGCCCGAGCTGCGGGGTTGAGCCGCGCGGCGAGCGACGTGACGCGCCCGTGCCGGCGACGCGTCACGTGCCGATGACGCCGTCGTCCGTGGGGAGGAGCCGGAAGCGCAGGCAGACCACGTCCGTGTCGTCGGTGACCGGCGTGCCCAGGCGCGCCCAGTAACGGGAGTGACCAGCGCGCCAGTCCTCGATCGAGCGGTCCCCCTCACCCTCGGCGCGGGCGAAGTCCCAGGTGACGTCGGCGAACCGGACCACCTCGACGCTGGTGACCTCGACAACCCCGACGAGACGGTCCTCGTCGTCCACGAGGACCAGTCGCTCGCCGATCCGCTCCAGCTCCTCGCCCTCCTCGGCGTACTCGCCGAGCAGGCCGGCGGTCGCCGTCTTCACGCCGGCGAGCACCAGGGAGTTGAGGGTGCCCCGCAGCTCACCGGGGGTGCCGAGGGCGAGCGTGCGCAATCCGCCGATCCGAGGCCACATCCTGCCGAGGCTAGGTCAGCCCACGCCGCCGCGCCGCCGCTTTTCGTGCCCGGGCAACCCGACGTCACTTCTCGCGACCGGGTCCCCGCGCGTCGGCTCGCGGGCCACGGCGGCCCGGCTGCCGGCGTACCGTGACGGAGAGTCCAGTCGACGACGACCAGGAGGCGGTCATGGCGGACCGACGCGCGGTGCTCATTCCCGGCTCGGGCTACGACACCCGGGCCCCGCTCCTGGCGTACGCCGGGGAGTCGTTGCGCCGCGCCGGCTTCCGCGTCCACGAGATCTCCTGGCAGTTCCCGGGCGGGCTCGCCGTTCCGCAGAGCGGCCCCTGGGTGGTCGAGCGGGTCACGCCGACCCTGGACGAGCCGACGGACCTGCTGGTGGGTAAGTCGCTCGGCAGCCTCGCCGCGAAGCTCGCCGTCGACCGGGCGCTGCCCGCCGTCTGGCTCACGCCGCTGCTGCACGAACCGGAGGTGGTCGACGCCCTGGAGCGGGCCACCGCCCCGTTCCTGCTGGTCGGCGGCGCGGCGGACAAGACCTGGGACGGTGCGCTGGCCCGCCGCCTCACTCCGCACCTGGTGGAGATTCCGGAGGCCGACCACTCGCTGATGCTGCCGGGGCCGCTGGTCCGCTCGGCGCACGCGCTGGGCCGGGCCACCACCGCGATCGAGGAGTTCGTCCAGATCATCTGAGCGGCGGCGGGCGGGTCAGTCGTGCAGGTCGGTCCCCGTCACCAGGCCGCGGATTCGTAGGTCGGCGGCGACCTGCGGGTCGCAGTCGACAGCGACGGCGGAGGTGCCCACCGGTTCGGCGCCGCGTGCCGCGCAGATGTCGTAGAGAGCGCGGACCTGGGCGCCGGTCGCCACCCAGTCGTCCACCACCAGCACCCGGTCGCCGGGGCCGAGGTGCCAGTCCCGGACGGCCAGGTCGACCCGGCGGCCCCGGAAGTCCGGAGGGCTCTGCGCCCAGGTGAGCGGTCCGGCCGGCAGTCGACCGTCGCCCGGCTTGTGCGCGGGCACGAAACCGACGCCGAGCGCGGTGGCGGCCAGGGGGCCGACGAGCAGGCCGGTGACCGCCGGGGCGAGCACGACGGTGGGCCGTTCGGCGCGGAACGGCGCGACCAGGGCCGGGCCGAGCGCGGCCAGCACCGCCGGGTCCCGCCACCAGCCGGAGACGTCGCTGACCAGGTGTGTGGAGCCGGGGCCGGGATCGATCCACCGGAACAGTTCGACGAGGCGTTCGGTCAGCTCGGTGGGCATCTGCCCATCCTCCGGCAGCGCACCACGGGACCGCGACAGGGCGTCCGGCCCGGCGAGCGTCGCGTGAGGCTGGGTGGCCTGGTCGGTGGCGTTCCGGGCCGGTCCGGTGGGCCTGGCCCGGACCGTCGTGGCCCGGCCCGGCCGGTGGATCACGGGTCGGATGATCGGCTACACGTATACGAGCAAATACGGGCATACCACCGTGATCACGTTGACTTCGGAAGTACTTCTCTCGTTACGGTCCGACCCGGCTCGTACAGCGGACGAAAGGACCGGGCTCGTGGCTGGTAGGCACTCCCGTACCCGCAGGATCTCCTCGCCGTCCGGGATCGCCGCCCTGGCGGCGCTCGGCGTGGCGCTCGCCGCCGGCGGCACCGTCGGCGCGGTGCACCTGACCTCGGGTACGGACGCCCGGCCGGTGGCCATCGAGCTCACCCCCACGGTGGCGGCGAGCAGTGCGGCTCCCAGCTCGCCGGCCGCGTCGCCCACCCCGAGCGTCACGTCGAGCCCCACACCCACCGCCACCGCCAGCCCGGCGCCCAGCCGCTCGACACAGGCGGCCTCCCGGGGCAAGACGCGCACCGCCGCCCCGAAGCCGACGGTGAAGAAGACGACGTCCGCGCCGAAGGTGGTGGACAGCGGCTCCTGCGGCGCCTCCTTCTACTCCGACGGCCAGTTGACCGCGAACGGGGAGTCGTTCGACCCGGACGCCCTGACCGCCGCGCACAAGACCCTGCCGTTCAACACCAGGGTGCGGGTGACCAACCCCGAGAACGGCAAGTCGGTCGTCGTACGGATCAACGACCGGGGCCCGTTCATCGACGGACGTTGCCTCGACCTCTCCCGCGCCGCCTTCGCCAGCATCGCCTCGCTGGACGTGGGCGCGATGACCGTCCGGTACGAGGTGCTCGGCTGAACGGATGCCCGACGGCGATACGGTCGGCGTCACGGGCCGGCCGGGCAGAACCTTCTCGGACGACGGGCCAGGTTCATTCACCCGCTCACGTCCATCAGGCATGCTGTCCCTCGTACGCACGCATCCCTTCCAGTCGGGCCGTAGCCCACTGAGTCCCGGATCCCGCGCCGGTCTCGGCGCGGCCCTCGCCCTGCTCGCGATCGTCTCCGCCGTCGAGTTGGCGGACGGGCGCCCGGCGCACTACATCGCGCTGATGGTGGCCGCGCCGTTCCTCGCCGCCGCGCTGGCGTCCTGGCGGGTGGTGCTCGGCGTCGGCGTGGCGGCCACCGCGATCGGCGCGGCCTTCGCCGTCTGCGACTGGTCGATCTCCCTGGTCAACGGGGTGAACGTGGCCGGTATCGCCCTCGCCACCGGCATCGCGGCCGCGGTCGCCTCGGTGCGCCAGCGGCAGGCCGAGCAGATCGCCGAGTTGTCCAAGCTCGCGGCGGTGGCGCAGCAGGCCGTGCTGCGCCCGCTCGGTCCGCAGGTGGGCACGCTGGCGGTCGCCGGCCGCTACATCTCGTCGAAGGCGGCGGCGGAGATCGGTGGCGACCTGTACGAGGCGGTCGACACCCCGTACGGCGTACGCATGATCATCGGTGACGTGCGGGGGAAGGGGCTGGAGGCGGTCCGGCTGGCCAGCATCGTGCTCGGCTCCTACCGGCACGTGGCGTACGAGCGGGCCGACCTGCGCGCCATCGTCACCGACCTGGACCGGGCGGTGGCCCGCAGCGTCGGCGACGAGGACTTCGTCACCGCCGCGCTGGTCGAGGAGCGGGGCGGGACCCTCACCATCGTCAACTGTGGACACCCGCCGCCGCTGCTGCTGCGTCGGGGCGCGGTGATCCCGCTCGAACCACCCGCGCCGGCGCCCCCGCTCGGGTTCATGCCGGTCGTACGGCCCCGGGTCGAGCGGCTGGAGCCGGGCGACCGGCTGCTCCTCTTCACCGACGGGCTGGGCGAGGCGCGCCGCGACGGCGAGTTCTTCCCGACGGCCGACCGGGCGTGGCGGCTGCTCGGCCACGGCACGGTCGCGGACGGGCTGGCCTCGCTGGAGACCGCGCTGGTCGAGTGGGTGCACGGCCGCCTCGACGACGACATCGCCCTGGTGCTGATGGAGTACGCGGGCCCGCGTACCGCCCCGATGCCGGCCGTGCCGAGCTGGGAGGTCGGCGCGGCCGAGAGCTGATCGCCGACGGTGGGCGCGGTCACGCGGCGTGACGGTGGAGGTGTCGCCGGCCGGGCCGGCGGGTGAATCCCTGGTGTGTAATCCCCCTCACTTCGGTGATCGGCTTGTCGCTGGCTACTTGCCGGTAATAGAGTCTGGGTTACTGATCGGTAACACGTGTCCGGAAGCGGGGCCAGTGAGCATGACCCACTACAAGAGCAACCTTCGGGACCTCGAGTTCAACCTGTTCGAGGTCTTCGGGGCGGACCGGGCGTTCGGCCGGGAGCCGTACTCCGACCTCGACGTCGACACCGCACGCAGCATCCTCGCCGAGGTCGACCGCCTCGCCCGCGAGGACCTGGCCGCCAGCTACACGGACAGTGACCGGAACCCGCCGGTCTTCGACCCGGCCACCCACACCGCCCCGCTGCCGGAGTCGTTCAAGAAGTCCTACCGGGCCTTCATGGAGTCGGAGTTCTGGCGGCTCGACCTCCCGTCGGAGCTGGACGGCACGAACGCTCCGCGTGCCCTCTGGTGGGCGCTCGCCGAGCTGGTGCTCGGCTCGAACGCTCCCGTCTGGATGTACGCCTCCGGCCCGTCCTTCGCGCACGTCCTGCACGTCGAGGGCACCGAGCGGCAGAAGAAGTGGGCCAAGCTCTTCATCGACAAGCAGTGGGGCTCGACGATGGTCCTCACCGAGCCGGACGCCGGCTCGGACGTCGGCGCCGGCCGCACCCGGGCCATCCCGCAGCCGGACGGTTCGTGGCACATCGAGGGCGTCAAGCGGTTCATCACCTCGGGCGAGCACGACCTGACCGACAACATCGTCCACTACGTACTCGCCCGGCCGGTCGGCGTCGAGGGCGTCGGTGGGCCCGGCACCAAGGGCCTCTCCCTCTTCGTGGTGCCGAAGTACCACTTCGACGAGGAGACCGGCGAGCTGGGCGAGCGCAACGGCGTCTTCGCCACGAACGTCGAGCACAAGATGGGCATCAAGGTCTCGAACACCTGCGAGATGACCTTCGGTGAGCACGGCGTGCCGGCCAAGGGCTGGCTGCTGGGCGACAAGCACGACGGCATCCGGCAGATGTTCATGATCATCGAGTACGCCCGGATGATGGTCGGCACCAAGGCGATCGCCACGCTCTCCACCGGTTACCTGAACGCCCTGGAGTACGCCAAGAGCCGCGTGCAGGGCGCCGACCTGGTCCAGCAGGCCGACAAGACCGCCCCGCGGGTGACGATCACCCACCACCCGGACGTGCGGCGTTCGCTGCTGCTCCAGAAGTCGTACGCCGAGGGACTGCGTGCCCTGGTGCTCTACACCGCGTCCTGGCAGGACAAGGTCGCCATCGCCGAGGCGGCCGGCGACGAGAAGGCCACCAAACTGGCCAAGCGGGTCAACGACCTGCTCCTGCCGCTCGTGAAGGGCGTCGGGTCGGAGCGGGCGTACGAGCTGCTCGGTCACGAGGCGCTCCAGACGTTCGGCGGGTCGGGCTTCCTCCAGGACTACCCGCTGGAGCAGTACGTCCGGGACGCGAAGATTGACACGCTGTACGAGGGCACCACCGCGATCCAGAGCCTCGACCTGGTCTTCCGGAAGATCGTCCGGGACAACGGCAAGGCCCTGATGGCGGTCGCGGCCGAGATCCAGGAGTTCATCACCACCGAGGGCGGCAACGGCCAGCTCAAGGAGGAGCGGCAGGCGCTCGGCAAGGCGCTCGCCGAGATCCAGAACATCCTCGGCGTGATGACCGGCTGGTTGGGTGAGGCACAGGGCGGCGACACCCGCGCCCTCTACAAGGTCGGGCTGAGCAGCCGTCGGTTCCTGCTCGCGATCGGCGACCTGGTCGTCGGGTGGCTGCTGCAGAAGCAGGCCGACGTGGCGCTGCGCGCGCTGAACGGCGAGGTCTCCGCCGCCGACAAGGCGTTCTACACCGGCAAGGTGGCCGCTGCCCGCTTCTTCGCCCGCGAGGTGCTGCCCCGCATCGGCGCCGACCGGCGGATCATCGAGGGTGCCGACCTGGACATCATGGACCTCCCGGAAGAGGCCTTCTGACCGGAACCGCACCGGCCTCGCCGGCCCCCGTCCCCCCGGCCTCGCACTCCCCGCTCCGACAATTCGGGGTAAACGCCCGAATCGAGGGCCGGAGTCGCGAGATCGCCCGGGGGCGGAGGCCGGCGTCGCATTGCGGGCGGGTCTCCGGATAGCCCGCCGCCGTGACGGGTAACCCCCGCGAGACCACGTCGGAACACGCCCGAACCCATCGCACGGGGGAGTCCAGCGGACATGGGCATTGGTAGCGGCATCTTCCTGATCGCGGTCGGCGCGATCCTGACCTTCGCCATCAGAGCCAACGTCTGGTGGGTCGACCTGCGCGCGGTCGGCTGGGTGTTCATCCTGGCCGGACTGGCCGTCCTGCTCACCACCCTCTGGTACTGGCAGGACCGGCGCAAGCGGGCACGGACGCTCATCGTGGAGGAGAACCGGCTGTCTCATCCCACCGCGATGATGCCGCCGCCACCCGACCCGCCACCGCCCACCGCGCCGCCCTCCTGAGCCCCGTACGCCTGAGCCACCCGCCCACCGGCGGGTGGCTCAGCCGCGTGCGGTGTGCGACTCGCTGAGCCCGCCGGCGCCCCGGTCGAGGTCTGCCCACCGGCCGCGAAGTCGGTGCACCGCGATGCCGGTCGTCCGGAGCCCCTCCTGGTCCGCCCGCGCCGGATCGAGCAGCGCGGAGAGCAGCGAGACCGCCGGGTTGTGCCCGATCAGCAGCACCGTGCCGGCCGTCGGGTCGACCCGGCGGATCAGCGCCAACAGGTCGTCAGGGTGGGCCTCGTACGCGTCCGCCTCGTACCGGACGTCCGGGCGCGGCCCGGCCGAACCGCCCTCCGGGGGCGAACCGGTCATGCCCATGGCGACACCGTGCCACGTCTCACGGGTCCGCCGGGCGGGCGAGCACAGCACGACGTCCGGGAGCAGGCCGTGCTTGGCGAGCCAGGCGCCCGCCGACTCCGCGTCGGCCCGGCCGCGTGTGGTGAGCGCCCGGTCCGCGTCCGGCCCCTCCTCGGTCTGCTCGGCCTTCGAGTGGCGTAGCAGCACCAGCGTCCGTTCCGAAGCGTCGGCGTCCGTCATGCCACCAGCTTGCCCGATTGGCGATCACGGTGCCGGGGTAAGTCGATGGATGCCGCAACCTCACCGATGGCCGCGGCGGGAAGTTACGCCAGCTGAGAGCCGAGGAGACGACCATGGGCATTGGTGGCAGCATTTTCCTGATCGCGCTGGGCGCGATCTTCGCGTTCGCCGTCGAGGCCGACCTCGGCTGGCTCAACCTGGCCGTGGTCGGGTGGGTGCTGATGTTCGCCGGCGTCGCGGCGCTGCTCGTCACGCTGTACTTCTGGAACAGCCGCCGGCGCACGGTGGTGACCACCGCTCCGGCGCGTACCGACCGGGTCGTGACCGACCGGGTGGTGCCGGTGCAGGACGACCGGGTCGTGGCCGAGTACCGCGAGGTGCGCCGCCCGGGCCGCACCGTCTGACCGACCCTCTGCCTCGGGCCCCGCGGGTCTCCGCGGGGCCCTCAGCGTGCCTGCCGCCCGCTCAGGCGAAGAGGGCGAAGTAGATCGCGATGTGATGGCAGAGCGCCGCCACCAGCGTGCAGGCGTGGAAGAACTCGTGGTGGCCGAAGACGGTGGGCCAGGGGTTCGGCCGGCGCAGCGCGTAGAAGACCGCGCCGACGCTGTAGACGGCACCGCCCACGAGCAGCAGCACCAGGGCGGTCACCCCGCCACCGTGCAGGATCTGCGGCAGCATCGCCACCGCCACCCAGCCGAGCGCGAGGTAGAGCGGCGCGGAGACCCAGCGCGGGGCGTGCGGCCAGACCACCTTCAGCGCCACACCTGCGAGAGCGCCACCCCAGACCACGGAGAGCATCACGGTCGCCATCCGCCGGTCCAGCAGCAGCACGGAGAACGGGGTGTACGTGCCGGCGATGAACACGAAGATCATCGAATGGTCCATCCGGCGCATGATCTGGTAGCCGCGCTCCGACCACACCCGACGGTGGTAGAGCGCGCTGGTGCCGAAGAGGCCGCAGACGGTGAGACTGTAGATCGCACAGCTCACCAGTGGCGCCCAGCCCGGCCGGCCCGCGGCGATCGCGCAGAGCACGATCCCGCAGATCACGGCCACGAAGAACGCGTACGTGTGCAGCCAGCCGCGCATCCGCGGCTTACCGATGTCGGTCGGCTTGAGCCGAAGCGGTGCGGAGGTCGTCACGTAATCAGGTTACGGCACCGTAGGTTACCTATAGGTAGTGCGTCTCGTCACCCCGTCCACGGGCGACGGTCCGCCCGCGCCGCGGCCCGTTCCGCGAAGATGGCGGGATGCGGATCCGACCCGTGGGGGCGCACGCCCTGCTGCTCGATCTCACGGCCGACGAGGAGCCCGCCGCCGACGGGGTCGCCACCGCCGTCCGAGCCGACGCGGCCGCCCGGGTGGAGGCGTGGCGGGCGGAGCTGATCCGCCGGCGGGAGCGGGGCGAGCTGACCGCCACGGAGATCGTCCCGGCGGCGGCGACCGTCCTGCTCGACGGCGTACCGGACCCGGTGGCGACCGCCCGGCTGCTCACCCGCTGGACGCCCCGCTCGGCCACCGTCGGGCGCGTCGCCGACCCGGTCGAGGTCCCCGTGACGTACGACGGCGAGGACCTGCCGGCCGTCGCGGCGCACTGGTCCACGACCGTGCCGGCGGTCGTCGAGCGGCTCGCGGCCACCGAGTTCCGGGTGGCGTTCTGCGGTTTCGCCCCCGGCTTCCCCTACCTGACCGGGCTCCCCGCCGAGCTGGCGCTGCCCCGGCTGCCCACACCCCGCCCCCGGGTCCCGGCCGGATCGGTCGCCCTCGCCGGCCCGTACGCCGGGATCTACCCGAGCGCGTCACCGGGCGGGTGGCGCCTCGTCGGCCGGACGGAACTGGTGCTCTTCGACGTCGCCGCCGACCCGCCCGCCCGGCTCACCCCGGGCACCCGGGTCCGCCTCCGGCCGGTCGTGCCGTGACCGCCGAACTCCACGTGCTCCGGGCCGGAGCACTCACCACCGTCCAGGATCTCGGCCGGCCCGGCTACGCGCACCTCGGGGTGCCCCGCTCGGGTGCCCTCGACCCGGCGGCGCTGCGGCTGGCCAACCGGCTGGTCGGCAACCCGGAGAGCGCCGCCGGCCTGGAGCTCACCGTCACCGGCTGCGTGCTACGGCTCACCCGGGCGGCCACCGTCGCGGTCACCGGGGCCGAGGCGCAGGTGCGGGTCGGGTCCCGACCGGGTGACACGGGTCGGCCGCTCTCCGTACCGGCCGGGGCGGTGCTGCACGTCGGGCCCGCCCGGCGCGGCGTACGCAACTGGCTGGCCGTCTCCGGCGGTGTCGACGTGCCGCCCGTGCTCGGCAGCCGGGCCACGGACACGCTCTCCGGGCTCGGGCCGCCCCCACTGCGCGACGGTGACCGGCTACCCCTCGGCGTGCCGGCCGGCCCACCTCCGCCGGTCGACCTGACCGTCGGTCCCGCCCCGCGCGACGAGCTACGGCTCGCCGTCCGGCTCGGCCCGCGCGACGACTGGTTCGCCCCGGTCGCGGTCGAACGGCTCTTCGGCACGGCGTACACCGTGAGCCCGGTGAGCAACCGGGTCGGTGCGCGACTGGCCGGCGCACCGCTGCCTCGCGCGGTCCCCGGAGAGCTGCCCAGCGAGGGCATCGTGCTCGGCGCGGTGCAGGTGCCGGCGGACGGCCAGCCGCTGATCTTCCTCGCCGACCACCCCACGACGGGCGGCTACCCGGTCATCGGGGTGGTGGCCGACGTGACCCCGCTCGCGCAGGCCGGCCCAGGCACTACCGTCAGGTTCCATGGACCTCAACGCTGACCTCGGCGAGGGATTCGGGATCTGGCGGCTCGGCGACGACGACGCCCTGTTGGGCCTGATCACCTCCGCGAATGTCGCCTGCGGCTTCCACGGCGGGGACGCGTCCACGATGCGCCGGGTCTGCGAGCAGGCGGCGCGGCGCGGGGTCGCCGTGGGCGCCCAGGTCGGCTACCGGGACCTGGCCGGCTTCGGCCGGCGGCACATCGCGTACGACTTCGCGGAGCTGCGCGACGAGGCCATCTACCAGCTCGGCGCCCTGGACGCGTTCTGCCGGGTCTTCGGGGTGCGGGTGCGCTATCTGAAGCCGCACGGCGCGCTCTACCACGCGGCGTCGGGCGACGAGACGCAGGCGGCGGCGCTCGTGGCGGCGGTCAACGAGTACGACCACCGGCTGCCGCTGCTCTGCCCGGCCGGCTCGGTCCTCGCCCAGCTCGCCGTCGGTGCCGGGCTGCGGGTGGTCGCCGAGGGCTTCGCCGACCGCGGCTATCTGCCCAGCGGGACGCTGGTGCCCCGCAACGCCCCGGGAGCGCTGGTCACCGATCCGGAACAGGTCGCCGAGCGGGCCGTCCGGATGGCAACCGAGCGGACCGTGGTGGCGGTGGACGGCACCGTCGTCCCGTGCCCGGTCGAGTCGATCTGCCTGCACGGGGACAGCCCGGGAGCGGTCGCCGCCGCGGAGATGGTCCGCGCCGCCCTGATCGACGCCGGCGTCGCGCTCGCGCCCTTCACCGGCTGACGCGCAGGGGCCCCGCGTCCGGGGCCCCTGCCACCCGAATCAGGCGTCGAGCCCGCGCAGCACCAGGGGCAGCCGCTCCGCCCCACCGCCGACCACCCGCACCGGCACGCCCCAGTCCTGCCGCGTGAGGTGGCAGGCCGCGTGCTCCACGTCCACGTCACACGTCGCCGCCTGAGCGGTCACCTGGAGCACGCCGTCGGTGACGTCGCCGTTGACCACCAGCCGGCGGGACAGCTCGGTGCTCGTCCCCGCACCCTCCAGGAGCAGCTCCGGCGGGGAGGCCGAGACCACCAGCCGGGTCGACGGACCATACGTCTCGTCGAGCTTCTGGCCGGGTGCCGGAGTGAAGATGATGTCCAGGGTCAGCTCACCGGCCGCGACGTCCGTCGGCTTCCGCTCCGCGCGGTGCCGCGGCCCGTCGACGGTGCTGGCGCCGGCGGCGGACAGCGCGCCGGGCGCCAGTCGGGTGAGCCGGTGCGCGGCGGACTCCACCACCAGGACCTCGCCGTCGGGGGTGACCACCAGGTCGCTCGGTTCGGCCAGGCCGTCGGCGACCGTCGAGACCTGGTCGGTGACCGGGTCGAAGCGGCGGACCGCGCCGTTGTACGTGTCGGCGATCAGCACGGAGCCGTCGGGCAGCGCGCAGACACCCAGCGGGTGCTGGAGCAGCGCCGACGCGGCCGGCCCGTCGACGTGGCCGAAGTCGAAGAGGCCCTGGCCGACGGCGGTGCCCATGACCCCGTTCTCCACGTACCGGATCGCGCTGGTCTCGCTGTCGGCGATCCAGAGCCGGGCGCCGTCGGCGGAGACGGAGAGCCCGGACGGCTGCGCCATCCACGCCTCGGCCAGGGGACCGTCGCGCAGCGCCTCGACCGTGGTGCCGGCGTACATGCCGGCCGTCCGCTTCACCGGGTCGAACCACCAGAGCTGGTGGATGCCGGCCATCGCGATGACGACCTTGTCGTCGTACCAGGCGAGGTCCCAGGGGGAGGAGAGGTCCACGGCGAGGGCGTCGTGGGAGTGGTCGTCGACCGTCGAACGCCACTGCCGACCACTGCCGGCCACGGTGACGACCTCGCCGGTCGCGAGCCGTACCCCGCGCAGCAGGTGGTTCACGGTGTCGGCGACGACCAGGTCGTAGCCGGCCACCTCGGCGACCTGCGCGGGAAGCAGGCAGAGCCCCTGCGGCTCGGAGAACGTGGCGCTGCCGGCCGGACCGTCGGCCCGGCCCCGCTCGCCCGCCCCGATCCGCCGCACCAACCTCTCGCCGTCCGGGGCGAGCTCGGCGAGGGAGTGCCGCGCCGAGTCGGAGACGAGCAGGTTGCCGTTCTCCAGCAGCACGGCCTTGCCGGGGAACCGCAACGTGGTCTCCGGTTCGGTGGGCGGCACGTACGGGCCGTCGCCCCGGTGCAGGGTGCCCTTCGCCTCGTGGGTGGCGATCAGCTCGTCGATGAGCCGGGCCAGCCCCTCGGCGTGGCCCTCACCGGCCATGGTGGCCACCACGTACCCCTCCGGGTCGATCACGGAGAGGGTCGGCCAGGCCCGGGCCGCGTACTGCTGCCACATGCCCAGCTCCGGGTCGTCGAGCACGGGGTGGTGGACCCCGTAGCGCTCGACCGCCGCCGCGAGCGCGTCCGCGTCCTTCTCGTGCTCGAACTTCGGCGAGTGGATGCCGATCACCACGAGGACGTCGCCGTACTTCTCCTCGAGCGGTCGCAGCTCGTCGAGGACGTGCAGGCAGTTGATGCAGCAGAAGGTCCAGAAGTCCGCGATGACGATCTTGCCGCGGAGGTCGGCGAGGGTGAGGTCGCGGCCACCGGTGTTCAGCCAGCCCCGGCCGCGCAGCTCAGGAGCCCGTACTCGTGCGCTCATGGGCCCAGTCTGCCGGACCGGGCGGGCCGCACCCGGCGGTACCCCGAGCGGGCTCGATCACAATCGTGGCCACCGAAACGGCGGCGGGGCCCAGGACGTCCGGGGCCCCCCCCCCGTGTATGTGGGGTGATGGGTGGCGGGCGGCGTCAGGGCGAGCACCCGG
>NZ_JAXCFO010000003.1:301931-789296 GCF_056150165.1 Micromonospora xinjiangensis
GGGGGCTCGCCCCCCTCGGGGCCCCCCCACCGGGCGGGGGGCCCCGGCAGTCCCGCGCCCCCGCCGCCGTGATCGTCGGTTACTGGGTGGCGGCCGGCTTCAGGCAGAGCACCCGGTTGGCCCCGTCGCCCGGCAGCACCACGTGCGGCTGGGCCGGGTCGGCGCACTTGTCCTTGTTGTCCACCTTCGAGACCACGGTGAACGCGCCCGCCTCGCCACACTCGGCGGGGGCGGCACCCTCGCCGGCCTGCTTCACGCAGGTGCCCACCGCCGGGTCGAAGGCCGGCGCCTGGTCCCCCCCGATCTTCCCGAGCAGGAAGAGCAGGCCGAGCGGCACGGCCAGGATCAGCACCGCGGCGGTCAGCACCGCGGCCAGGACCCGCCCGTTGCGGACCTTCGGCGGCGGCGCGGCCGGCGTCTCAATCTTCGGCTGCTCGTCCGGGCTGAACGCGTCGAACCGGTTCTGCTCCGGCGCGGACGGGCTCTGCGCCCACGGAGCCGGCTGCTGCTGGTCGGGCCCGTTCTGTGCCCACGACGGGACCGGCTGCTGCGGCGGCGGCGGGAACGCCGGTGGGAAGGCGCTGGTGGGCGCCGGCTGGTGGTCGGGAAGCGACGGGGGGCCGTAGCCCGCCGCCGGGGGCACACCGGGATCGTGGGGTGCGGGCGACCCGAACGGGTCGGCCGGCCGCTCGCCCGGGTGCGGACGCGTCCCGTTGACCGGGCGGGTGTTGTTCGGCGGCTCCGCGAAGGTCGGCACGCCCGGCGGGAACGACGGCGGTGCCGGCGGGCCCGGTTGCTGCGGGCCGGAGTCGGCGTAGCCACCGGGGGACGGGGGCGCCAGCTCCCGCTCGTCGAAGCGGGGCTGCACCTCGGGGCGCGCGTTCGCCCCGTACGCCTCCGGAGCGGCCTGCTCCGGCTCGTCAGCCGGCTCGGGCCGGGCGGGACGCCCGTACACCCGGGGCTGCGGGGTCGACGTGCCCTCCGGCCGTGCGGGCTGGTCGGTCGGCGGCATCACCCGGCTGGCCAGTGGCACCGCGGCGCTCGCCGTGGCACGACCGGCCGCCGCGCCGGACTCGGGAGAGGTGCGCGGCGCGGGCACCACCGGGCCGGCCGGCGAGGCGGGCTCGTCGGTGCGGGCCTCCGCACCCCAGGCGGGCTGCTCCGGCTCGTACGCCGGCTCGGCGGACGGCCAGTCGCCCCGCTCGCCCGAGGTCGGCTGGGCGGCGGCCGCGCCGAACGGGGCCGGCGGCGGGAACTCGGCGGGCGGCACGTAGTCGGCCGGCGGGGCGGCGGCCAGGCTCGCGCCCGGCACCCGCGCCTCCTGCGGCGGCAGCGGCACGGCGTTCGCCGGCGAGATTCCCGGTGCGGGACCGGGCTGGTAGATCGGGGCCTCCTCGGCCGGCCGGTTCCCGGAGTCGGCGTCGGCGTTGCCCCACGCCTCGCCCGGCGCCCACGGCTCCACGTCGGGCACCGCACGGTCGGACGGGGTGCGCTGCGGCAGAGCACCGGCACCCGGCACGCTGGCGCTGGCCCGCGCGGGCGCGCTGCCCGCGTCGGCCGGCCAGCCGCCGGCGCCGGCCTGGTCGGAGGCCGGCTCGCCCCAACCACCCGAGGCCCGGGGGTCCTGCGGATGGTCCTGGGCCTGGTTGATCAACCAATCGGGTTGCCGGGGCCGGTCGTCCTGGCCGGCCCCCCAGGGCTGCCCGCCCTCGTCCTGCTGGGTCGCGGTGCCGGCCCGCCAACCGCCGGAGTTCTCGGGCTGCGCGGCCGGGCTGGACTGGGCCGCGGCCGCGGCCTGCCAGCCGCCGGAGCCGTTCACGTCCTGCTGCGGGGGCCACCCGCCGGAAGCGGCCGAGTCGTCCGCGGTGGGCACCTGGGCGGCGCCGCGCGCGGCCGGCTCGGCCGGCGTCCACGCCGGTGCCGGCTGCTCGCCCTGCGCCCAGGCCGGCTGGTCGGCCTGCTGCTGGCCCGGGGTCCAACCGCCCGTGCCGGCGGCGTGGTCCTGTGCGGGACCACCGGCCCAGCCGTTGCCGGGTGCGGACTCGTCCGGGCGGGCGCCGGCATCGGGCCAGCCGCCGTTCGCCTGCCCCTGCGCCGGGGTGCCCCAGCCGCCGGGTGCGGGCTGGTCGCCCTGCGGCGGCACCGCACCGGGCTGCTGCTGCGGCGTCCACCCGCCGGAGCGGGGCGCGTCGTCCTGCGGCCAGGCCTGCGGCACCGGGACCTGGGCGGCACCGCGCACGGGCTGCGCCTGCGCCTGCGCCCAGGCGGGCTGCTCGGAGGCGTCGGCCCAGGCCTGCCCGGCCGGCTCGCCCTGCCCGCCCCAGGCGGGCTGCGGGGCACCGGTCGCGTCCCACGGGGCGGGCTGCCCCGGGTCGGCGGGCGGCGGTGTCTGACCGGCGTTCCAGGGGGCGGGCGGCTGCTCGTTCTGTGCCGCCCAGGCCGGAGTTGCGGGGTGGGATCCTGCCGGTGGCGGGGGCGCCCAACCCAAATCCGGGCCGCCGTTGCCGTAGGTCCCCGGCTGCGCCGGGCGTTCGCCGTACGGCGCCGGTCCGCCGGCGCCCGGCGACACCTCGTCCGGCTCCTGGCCGGGGTGGTGCGGGCCCTCGGACGTCATCGGTGCGCCTCCTCATCACATGTCGGCTGCCGGTGCCGGTTGGTCTCGTCGGCGTGGCTGCCGGCGTCGCCGGCGTACCGGCCGTGCCGGGCTCCCCGCACCGTATCCGGTGGCCGTGCACGGCATCCGGGGAGCACCGGTCGTCACTCCGCGTGGTCACTCCATGTCGAACTGTCTCTGTCGGCTCGACCTGTCGCGGGTCGGCGGACGACGACCGAAGCCCACCGTACCGGGCGCTGCGCCTAGGTGGAATCCCGGTGCCGAGGGCTGTGAAACGCCGATGACCCGCCCGGGGCGTCCGGGCGGGTCATCGATCTGGAGGAGGTGAGGAATGTCGTGGTGCGTCAGCTCATGTGACGCTGGGCGATCGCGAGAAGCTCCTCGCGGACGGCCGGCGAGTTCGCGGAGCGCAGCGCGTGCTCGATGGCACGGGCGCGGCGGTTGGCGTCGCGGCGGGTCTTGATTCGCTCGATCATGCTCATGGTCGGTCTCTCCTCCGGCTATTCGGTTGTCAGCCCCTTGATGTCTCTATTGAACCCCATCCGGACGCCGACTTCCATCGATTATTAGGTGAGCTGCGACACGAGCCGAACAATCGAAGGCCAGAGGCGAGCTTCTCCGAAGTTTCTGTCTCCCAACGGACACGGCCGGTGTGCCGGGTGTTAACCCCGGGCACACCGGCCGTGGCTGGTGCGGTGGACCGGTCAGGTCCAGGCGAGCAGGGCCGCCTCCGGATCGGTGAGGAAGTCGCCGACGTCCCGAAGGAACTTCGACCCGAGCTCACCGTCGATGATCCGGTGGTCGAAGGAGAGGCCGAGCGTGGTGACCTGACGTGGGCGCACCTTGCCCTTGTGCACCCACGGCATCTCCCGGATCGCGCCGAAGGCCAGGATCGCCGACTCGCCCGGCGGCAGGATCGGCGTGCCGGTGTCCACTCCGAACACACCGACGTTCGTGATGGTCAGGGTGCCGCCGGACATGTCCGCCGGGGTGGTCCGGCCGGCCTTGGCCGTCTGCACCAGGTCGGTCAGCGCGTCGGCCAGCTCGCGGAGCGTGAGCCGGCCGGCGTCCTTGACGTTCGGCACGATCAGGCCCCGGTCGGTCGCGGCCGCGATCCCCAGGTTGACGTACTCCTTGACGACGATCTCGTCGCCCGCCCAGGACGAATTGATCATCGGGTGCCGCCGCACGGCGAGCAGCACCGCCTTCGCCACCAGCAGCAGCGGCGAGACCCGGACGTCACGCCACTCGCGACGGCCGCGGAGCCGGTCGAGCGCCTTCATGGCCCGGGTGACGTCGACGGTAAGGAACTCCGTCACGTGCGGGGCGGTGAACGCCGAGCGCGACATGTTCTCCGCGGTGAGCTTCCGCACCCCCTTGACCGGGATGCGCTGCTCCCGGTCGGCGCCGAAGCTCGCCGCCGCCGTGGCGGTCGCGACGGCGGTGGCCGGCTCGACCGTGCCCGCGGCGGCTCGTTGCACGTCCTCCCGGGTGATCGAGCCCAGCGGGCCGGACCCGGTCACCGTACGGAGGTCGACACCCAGGTCCTTCGCGAGCTTGCGCACCGGCGGCTTGGCCAGCACGCCCGTCGCCCGCCCGTTCTGCCCGTGGGAACCGCCCGGGGCCGGTGCCGGCGCGACCGGCGCGGGCGCCGGAACGGCCGGAGCCGCGGCCGGGGTGGCCTGCGTCGGGATGTCCCCCTTGCGGGGCCGGCGCTTCGCCGCGGTCGTACGCGGGCCGTAACCGACCAGCACCGCCGTCCGCCCACCCGGGGCGGGGCCGCCGATGAGGCCTGGCTCGACCATGCCCTCGGCCGGCGCCACCTCGACCGCCGCCAGCGAGGCCGCCGACGGGACGGGGCCGTCACCGCTCGGCGGCGGGGTGTCCAGCGGGCCGGCGTCCGGGTCGGTGTCGATCGCGATGATCGGCGTGCCGACCTCGACCGTCGTGCCCTCGGGGTGGAAGATCGTCTGGATCCGACCGGCCCACTTCGCCGGGATCTCGACGGCCGCCTTGGCCGTCTCCACCTCGACGATCGGCTGGTTCAGCTCGACGACGTCGCCGACCTTGACGAGCCAGCTGAGGATTTCACCCTCGGTCAGACCCTCGCCCAGGTCGGGCAGGTTGAACTCCTTGATCCGGGACATGTCGCTCACCAGCCGAAGGTGCGGTCGACGGCGTCGAGCACCCGGTCGAGGTCGGGCAGGTACTCCTCCTCCACCCGGGCCGCCGGGTAGGGGGTGTCGAAGCCGGCCACGCGCAGCACCGGGGCCTCCAGGGAGTAGAAGCACTCCTCGGTGATCCGGGCCGCGATCTCCGCGCCGAGACCGACATTGGAGGGTGCCTCGTGCACGACCACGGCCCGGCCGGTGCGCCGCACCGACTCGTACACCACGCCGAGGTCCAGCGGGGAGAGCGTGCGCAGGTCGATGACCTCCAGGTCGCGGCCGTCCTCGGCGGCGGCGGTCGCCGCGTCGAGGCAGGTGCGGACCATCGGGCCGTACGCCAGCAGCGTGAGGTCGCTACCGGGGCGGGCGACCCGGGAGGCGTGCAACGGGTACGCGTCGGCCAGCGGGGCGTCCAGCTCGACCGGCCCCTTCTCCCAGTAGCGCCGCTTCGGCTCCAGGAAGATGATCGGGTCGTCCGACGCGATCGCCTGCTGGATCATTACGTACGCGTCCTGCGGGTTGGCGCAGGACACGACCTTCAGCCCGGCGGTGTGCGAGAAGTACGCCTCGGGCGACTCGGAGTGGTGCTCGACGGCGCCGATGCCCCCGCCGAATGGAATGCGGATCACCATGGGGATCCGCAGCTTGCCCCGGGAGCGGTAGTGCATCTTCGCCACCTGGGACACGATCTGGTCGTACGCCGGGTAGACGAAGCCGTCGAACTGGATCTCGCAGACCGGCCGGTAGCCGCGGATGGCCAGGCCGACCGCGGTGCCGATGATGCCGGACTCGGCGAGCGGGGTGTCGATCACGCGCTGGTCGCCGAAGTCCTTCTGCAGACCGTCGGTGATCCGGAAGACACCGCCGAGCTTGCCGACGTCCTCGCCCATGACGACGACCTTCGGGTCGGTCTCCAGGGCGCGACGCAGGCCGACGTTGAGGGCCTTGCCGATGCTGAGCGTCTCCGTGGCCATCAGTGGGCGCTCCCCTCGAACGACTCCAGGTACCGGCTGAACTCCTCGCGCTGCTGATCCAGCAGGGGCGATCCGTGGGGATAGACGTGGTCGAAGAGGGTGATCGGCTCCGGGTCGGGCATCGCGAGTACCCGCTCGCGCAGGTGCACGGACTCGCGCTTGGCCTGCTCGTCGACCTCGGCGAAGAAGTCGGCGTCGGCGATCTGCTGCTTCTCCAGGAAGGCCTTCATCCGGGCGATCGGGTCCTTGGCCTGCCACGCCTCGACCTCGCTCGCGATGCGGTAGCGCGTCGGGTCGTCGGAGGTGGTGTGGGCGCCCATCCGGTAGGTGTACGCCTCGATGAGGCTCGGGCCCTGCCCGTGCCGGGCGTTGTCCAGCGCCGTCCGGGTCACCGCGTACGTGGCCAGCACGTCGTTGCCGTCGACCCGCACGCCCGGGAAGCCGAACCCGGCCGCGCGCTGGTAGAGCGGGATCCGGGTCTGGCGCTCCAGCGGCTCCGAGATCGCGTACTGGTTGTTCTGGCAGAAGAACACCAGCGGCGCGTTGAAGACGCCGGCCCAGACGAATGCCTCGTTGACGTCACCCTGGCTGCTGGCGCCGTCACCGAAGTACGCGATCACCGCCTCGCCGTCGTCGGTGCCGGTCTTGCCGTCCATGGAGACGCCCATGGCGTACCCGGTCGCGTGCAGGGTCTGGGCCCCGATCACGATCGTGTACATGTTGAACTTGAACTCGTTCGGGTCCCAGCCGCCCTGGTCGACGCCCCGGAAGAGGCCGAGCGGCATGATCGGGTCGATGCCCCGGCAGTAGAGGACGCCGTGCTCCCGGTAGGTCGGGAAGGCCATGTCCTGCGTACGCAGGGCGCGACCGGAGCCGACCTGCGCCGCCTCCTGGCCGAGCAGGCTGGCCCAGATGCCCAGCTCGCCCTGGCGCTGCAGCGCGGTGGCCTCGGCGTCGAGCTTCCGTACCAGCACCAGGTCGCGGTAGAGGCCCCGGTACTCCTCGTCGGTGAAGTCGACGCGGTACTCGGTGCCGTCCGGCCCGGTGACGCTCTCGATGCGCTCACCCTCGGGGGTGAGCAGCTGTACGAGCTCGGGGTCGCCGCCCGCGCCCTTCCTGGAACGGGGTGCGGCCCGCCTGCTGCGGGTCCCGGCCCCGGGGTCGCCCTTTGCCATCCGTCTCTCCCTGTCGTGTCTGCGCCGGCACCGGGGGGTCACCCGACCGCGCAAATCCTGCGCCGGCCCGGCGGTGCCGGACCGGTTCTGGCGGCCGCGCCTAGCCCCGGTGGGGGTTGCCGCGCGGCGTGAGCCGGATTCAGTTGGCCGAACCCGGTTCGGGGAGCGCCGGCATCCGCCGCGCCTGCCGCGAGGATGCGCGGAGGCCGCGGCTGCGTTGCCGTCGTGCTCCATATTCGCAGAGGTGGTGAGCGGGCCCACAGTACGCCCGGCCTGGTCTATCTCCCCCGAGCGCTTCGCGGCCTTTGTCAATATCGGCGCGTGGCGCGCCCGGCGACGATCCGGTGATGGTTCGTCACCGTTCGGGTAGTTGCCCGTGGCGACACGCTGTAGGGGTCTGGCGGACGGAGCGTTACTGGGCCAGGCTGGTTCCCGGCAGGATCGCCTTGATCGGGCGGTTTGCCACATCTGCTGGCCCGGCCCACGTCCGGGACCGTCCACGATCGACGACGAGGGAGGCCCCGGTGTCCGAGCCGGCCGACGATCCCGGTACGCCGCTGCTCGGTCGACACCGCGCGGCAAACGGCGGCTACCGGCGGGTGGTGGGCGCGCATCGCGCTCCGGGCTCGGCCGGTCCGTCCCGCGGCTACCTCTTCACCGTCGCGCTGCTGGCCGGCACCGCCTCGATGCCGATCCTGGCGGCGATCAGCACCGGTTCGGCCACGGTGGGCAGCACGGCGCTGCCCGACAGCAGCACTCCGTTCATCCCGACGCCGTCCGTCGGGCCGGTGGTCGTCCCGCTGCCGGCGTTCAGTCAGCCGGCGCCGCCACCCGCCCGCCCCGTGACCAGCCCTTCGGCGGTGAGTGGCTGGTCACCTGGACTGCCGGCCCGCGAGTCCGAGCGAGAGCGCGGTGGCGTGGACCGCGCCGGGACGGGTTCGGGCGGGGTGCCTCCGGGTCCCCGGCGACCGGTGCCCCCGCCGCCGCGCCCCGCGCCGAGCGTCCCGCCGCCATCGCGCACGCCGACGCCGAGTGCGTCCCCGACCGTGACCCCGACGCCCAGCGCCTCGCCGACCGACGAGCCCACCGCCACGCCCTCGCCGTCCGCCACGACCACCGAACCGACCCCGCCGCCGACGGCCGATCCCACCGACTCGGCGCCGCCGAGCGGCCCGCCGGACGTGGAAGGCTCGCCACCGACCGTCACCGCTCACCCTCGTCCGACCGCCGATCCCTCCGGCCCGACCACGGGTGCGCGTCCGTCCGTGACCCCCGCCTCCGGGCGCTCTCCCGCCGGGAGCGCGCCGCCGACGGCGGGTCGCGGGGTGCCGTCGTCCCGGGAGCCCGCGGACGACCACCGGCGCACGTCGCTGCCGGTACGGTGAGATCAGCCGGCAGCGCCGCAGCCCGGCCGGACCGGGCGGCCGGTCCGGGACGACTGTGACGATCGGGAGCGGCTGAGCCGCCGGCCGATCCGGCCGACGTGTGCACGTGGAGGAGACGGCGTGGGCGGCGGTACGCGATCTCGCCCGTCCCCGGCACCCCGGCCCGGTCCGACACTGCGGCTGGCCCGGGTGGTCACCGAGACGACCGCGCCCGCGGTGCTGGTCTCGGTGCTGATGGTGGCGGTCGGCTGGCACAGCACCCGGGGCGTGCACGGGCTCGGGTGGGGGTTGCTCGCCGCCCTCTTCGTCAGCGGCATCCCGTTCGCGTACATCGTCGGTGGCGTACGCCGGGGCCGGCTCACCGACCACCACGTCGGGCTGCGGGAGCAGCGCCGCGTCCCCCTGCTCGTCGGTCTCTGCTCGGTCGTGGCCGGGCTGGCCCTGCTCGCCGGGCTCGGCGCGCCGCGTCCGGTGCTGGCGCTGGCGGCGGCCGGTGTCGTCGGCCTGGTCGTGGCGGTGACGGTGAGCCACCGCTGGAAGATGTCGATACACACCGCCGTGGCCGCCGGCACCGTGGTGATCCTGGCCCTCACGTTCGGGGGCAGGCTGCTGCTCACCGCGCCGCTGCTGCTCCTGGTCGGCTGGTCCCGCGTGCGGTTGCGCGACCACACCGTGCCGCAGGTGGTCGTGGGTGGGCTGGTCGGCGGCCTGGTGGCCGGGCTGGTCTTCGCCGCGCTGCGCTGACGCCGCGGCGTCAGCGTCAGGGGCGGAGCATCGGCGGGTGCAGCAGCGTGGCGGGGCCCCGGCGGAAGAGCTGTGCCGGTCGTCCCCGGTCACCCTCGGTGGACCGGCCCACCGGCTCGACGAAGCCGGGAGTGCCGGTGACCTTGCGGTGGAAGTTGCGCGGGTCCAGCCGGGTGCCCCAGACCGTCTCGTAGACCGCCCGTAGCTGCGCCACGGTGAACTCCGGGGGGCAGAACGCCGCCGCCAGCGAGGTGTACTCGAGTTTCGACCGGGCCCGCTCCACCCCGTCGGCGAGGATCCGGTCGTGGTCGAAGGCCAGTTGCCCCGGAGCGAGGCGGCTGACCGGCAGCCACTCCGCCGAGGCCGCGTCGGTGCCGGCGACCGGACTGCCGAGGTCGGGTAGGAGGGCCAGCCAGGCCACGGTCACCACGCGCCCGCGCGGGTCCCGGTCGGGCCGCCCGTACGTGCCGAGCTGTTCCAGGTGCCCGGCCGGCTCGGCGAGGCCGGTCTCCTCGGTCAGCTCGCGGACGGCGGCGGCGGGCAGGTCCTCGTCGATGTGGACGAAGCCGCCCGGCAGCGCCCAGCGCCCCTGGTAGGGCTCGATGCCGCGGCGGACCAGCAGCACGTTGAGCGCGTCGGACCGGACCGTGAGCACCACCAGGTCGACGGTCACCGCGAAGGGCGGGTGCTCGGCCATTTCTTTATCACCACCTTGACGATAATCTAGCAGAGTGTTTATCGTCGTGATGACGAGAAATGGAGGTACGGGCGATGGCCGACGTGACGAGGAGACTTTTCCTGCGCCACCTGCGCGGGACGCCGACGAGCTGGACCCGCCTGCAGGTGGGCGGGCGGGTGCGCCGGGAGGGGACCGGCCTGTCGTTCTGGTACCGGCCGCTCCAGGCCGTCCTGAGCGAGGTGCCGGTGGAGGACCGGGAGCTACCGCTGCTCTTCCACGCCCGCACCGGGGACTTCGCCGACATCACCGTGCAGGCCACCGTGACCTACCGGGTGGCCGACCCGGCGCTGGCCGCCCGCCGGCTCGACTTCTCGATCGACCCCCGTACCGGCCGGGCCCGGTCCCGCCCACTCGACCAGGTGGCCACGCTCCTGGCCGAGCTGGCCCAGCAGCCCGCGCTCGACCTGCTCGCCCGGGTGCCGCTGGCCGAGGCGCTCGCCGCCGTCGCGCCGGTGCGGGAGGCGGTCTCGGCGACCCTGGCGACCGAGCCGAGGCTCGCCGACGTCGGCGTGACCGTGGTCAGTGCCCGGGTGGTCGCCATCCGCCCGGAGCCCGAGCTGGAGCGGGCCCTGCAGACACCCACCCGGGAGGCGGTGCAGGTCGAGGCCGACCGGGCCACCTACGCCCGCCGGGCCCAGGCGGTCGAGCAGGAGCGCTCCATCGCCGAGAACGAGCTCCAGAACAAAATCGAGCTGGCTCGGCGGGAGCAGCAGCTGGTCGAGCAGCACGGCGCGAACTCCCGGCGGAGGATCGAGCTGGACGCCGCCGCCGAGCTGGTTGCCGCACAGGGCAAGGCCGAGCGGCAGAAGGTCGCCGACGTGGCGGCCGCCGAACGGGCCCGGCTGCTCGCCGAGGTCGAGGCGGAGAAGGAACGGACGCTCGCCGTCGCCCGCGCCGAGGGCGTACGCGTGGTCGGGCGCGCCGAGGCCGAGGCGGAGGCGGCCAAGCTGGCCGCGTACGCCGAGCTGCCGCCGGCGGTCCTCCAGGCGCTGACCGTGCGGGAACTCGCCGGTCAGCTGCCGCAGATCGGGCAGCTCACCGTCACGCCCGACGTGCTCACCGACCTGCTGACCCGGCTGGGGCCGAACCGATGAGCGGCGGGAGCCGGCAGTGTCTGGTGATCGGTCCGGGCCCGGGGCAGCGACCGACGCCCGCGAGGTGCGGCCGGTGAGCACCCTCGCGCCGAGGATCGTGGTGGTGAGCCGGCGCAGCGAGCTGGACGAGCTGGTGGCCCGGCACGGTACGCGGGCGGCGGCGGCCTGGTACCTGAGGGAACGCGGCCGGGACCTGGCCGAGGTGATCGACCGGCACGAGGCGCTCCAGGCCGCGCTCACCACCGTCGGCGCGGCCGTCCCCGCCGACTGGCGGCGCGGCGCCGTCGACCGGGAGGACCTGCCCCGGTTCCTCTTCGGCCCCGAGGACGTGGTGGTCGCCGTCGGTCAGGACGGGCTGGTGGCCAACGTCGCCAAGTACCTGACCGGGCAGCCGGTGATCGGGGTGGACCCCGAGCCCGGCCGCAACGCCGGGGTGCTGGTCCGCCACCGGGCCGGGGCGCTGTCCGCGCTCCTGCCGGCGATCGTCGCGGGCGAGGCGGCGACCCGGCCCCGGACGATGGTCCGGGCTGCCCTCGACGACGGCCAGGAGCTGGTCGGCCTCAACGAGGTGTACGTCGGGCACTCCTCCCACCAGTCGGCGCGCTACCTCCTCTCGGTGGGCGAGCGCGACCGGCGCCGGCGGGAACGCCACTCCTCCTCGGGGGTCGTGGTCGGCAGCGGTACGGGGGCGACCGGCTGGTGCGCGTCGATCGCGCGCGACCGTCCGGGTGCGCCACGGCCGCCCGCTCCCGAGGAGGCCTCGCTCTGCTGGTTCGTCCGGGAGGCGTGGCCGTCCCCGGTCACCGGGGTCGACCTGACGGCCGGGCGGCTGGACGGCGACGAGCGGCTCGAACTGGTGGCCGAGTCCGAGGGGCTGGTGGTCTTCGCCGACGGCCTGGAGACCGACCGTCTCGGCCTCGACTGGGGTCAGCGGCTCACGGTCTCCGTGGCCCGGACCCGCCTGCACCTGGTGGAACCCTGACCCCGCGCCCGGGCCCGCCCCGAAGCCGACCGTCCCCGGCCGGCTGGGGCGCGGGTCAGTCGTCGGCCAGGCGGTGGCGGTTGGCCTCGATCCAGGCGTTCAGCGCCGCCGGGTCGTCCGGGTCGACCCCGTCGGCCATCAGGGCGGCCACCGCGGCGGTCGCCGGGCTGCGCCGCTCGCCCGTGCTGTAGAGCCGGGCGAACTCGGGCACCATCTCCTCGATCGCCGCGTCCGTCTGCGCCGCCGCACCCTCCGGGAGCCCCCGCTGCCGGCCGGCGTACGCGGCCCAGGCCCGCAGCACCCGGGGCAGCATCGCGGCGTCGTCCATGTCCAGCACAGCCCGCCGGTGCACCCAGTCGAGCAGGAACAACCCGGCGACCGCCGGGCTCCAGCGCAGCGGGTCCGCGTCCGGGAAGGTGGCCGCGTGGTCCAGCAGCAGGCTCAGGCAGAAGTGCAGCGAGGCCAGTTCCGGGCCGTCGACCGCGTCCAGCCCGGCGCGGGCGGCCTCGGGCGAGGCGAGGAAGCGGCGGACCAGGTCCGACCGCTCGGTGCCGGAGAGCGGCTCGGCACCGTGCGCCGCGGTCGCCGGTGCGGCGGGCAGCAGGGCGAGCCGGGCCCCGGCCAGCGCCCGGTCGGTGGCGAGGGCGCCCGAGCTGGGCAGCTCGCCCAGGTCGTCGGTGATGCTGAGGTGACGGGACACCTCGCCCCGCATCCGCGCCGGGTCCTCCTCGCGGAACCAGGTCATCTCGTCGGCCGCGCAGACCTGGCGGACCTGTTCGAGGATCTGTGCGGCCGGCCCGCCCACGAAGATGTCCTTGGTGATGCCGATGTTGTGGTCGACGAGCGCCACCAGGGCGTGCTCCGGGCCGCCGGTCTCGTCGTCGTAGGCGAACGTGGCCAGGTAGGAGGTCTGGTCGCCGTACACGTCGCCGTACGCCCAGGTGCCGGTGACGTGCACCCGGCCGAGCTGGTCGGACCACGACGGCGCCTGGCTGCCCGGCCGGACCCGTTCGGCGCCCTCGGCGTCCGGGACGAGGGTGGCGAAGACCGACCGGATGGTGGTGGCCGCGGCGGTGCGCCGGCGCGAGGTGGCCGCCAGGAAGCCGGTGACGAACTCCCGGACCGCGGTGTTGCGGTCGGTCTCCGCGATCGCGTAGACGCTGCCGAGCAGCGCGGCGCCGAGCATCTCGGCGTCCAGGGCGCAGTCCAGCCGGGTCACGTCTCGGGCGGCCTCGAGCACTGCGTCGTACGGGGTCCGGGGAGCGGCCATGCGTCGACCCTACGCCGGGCGGGGCGCGGCGGACAGCGGTAGCGAACCGGGCGGTCAGCGGCGGGCGGCGTCCCGCAGCGCGTCGCCCGCCTCGGCGTACCGCGCCAGAACGACCCGGACCGGGGCGAGCACGTACTCCTCACCCACGACGGCCACCGCCGCGTGGAGCCGCTGCTCGGCGCGGCGCCGGGCCCGGACGGCCGCCCAGCGGACGACGGGACGGGTCAGCACGGCGAGCAGCAGCCCGGCGAGGAGACCGCCGAGGAGCAGCAGGGTGGGCAGCGGCACCACACCCACGGTCGGGTTGTCCAGCTCGGGCAGGCCGAGGGCGCGCAGCGCGTACCCGAGCACCAGCCAACCCAGCCCGGCCACCGCGGCCAGGGTCACCAGCCACTGGCCGGCGCCGACGAACCGCCACCAGAGCGGCCGGCGGCCCAGGCCGAGATCGGTGGCGGCCACCGCCCGGTCCAGGGCGTCCGGCAGGTCGGCGAGGCGTGACCGGGCCGCCTCGGTCACGGCGGCCGGCCAGCCGGCGGGCAGTTCGGCGGCGGCGCGGTCGGCCACCGCGCGGATGGCCAACCCGAGCGCGGAACGCTGGGCGGCGGTCGGATCCGGCACGCTGGTCGCGGCGACCAGCGTCTCCGCGGGGTCGGTGGCCTCGCCGGGAGTGCCCGGCAGGTGCAGCCGGCGCAGCGGGTCGGGCCGCAGCCGTCGCCATCCCCGCACCAGCGGCCACCCGGTGCTCGCCACCGCCCGGTGCCGGTACGCCTGCTGCGTCGCCTCGGCGACCGCCGGCACCCCCGCCGTGCCCGCGAGGGCCCGGGTCAGCTCGCGGACCGTGGCGTCGTCCGGGCCGGTGG
Source organism: Micromonospora xinjiangensis (assembly GCF_056150165.1). Classification (NCBI taxonomy): domain Bacteria; kingdom Bacillati; phylum Actinomycetota; class Actinomycetes; order Micromonosporales; family Micromonosporaceae; genus Micromonospora; species Micromonospora xinjiangensis. The sequence goes on from NZ_JAXCFO010000003.1 coordinate 315,937, forward strand.
CCGGGCGGTCGGCGCCCACCAGCTCGCCCAGCTCCGTCACCACCGTGTCCACGTCCCCGGCGAGGCGGCGCAGGGCCGCCTGGCGCTCGGCGACGGTCCGCTCCAGCGCGCCGCGCAGGTCGACGATGCCCGTCGGGTCGGTGGCGGTGGTGGCGAGCAGCGGCACGCCGTCGAGCCCGTCGGCGTCGAGCAGCCGGCGCAGGTCGGCCAGGACCCGGGGCAGCTCGGCCGGGGGGAGGCGGTCGGCCTGGTTGAGCACGACCAGCGTCACGTCGCGGTGGCGGTGGAACTCGCGCAGGTAGCTGGTGTGGATGACCCGGTCGGCGTACTTCTGCGGGTCGACGACCCAGACCACCAGGTCGACCAGGCCGAGCAGCCGGTCGACCTCCAGCCGGTGGGACCGCTGCACCGAGTCGAAGTCCGGCAGGTCCAGCAGGACCAGGCCGTGCAGGGACGCCTCGTCGTCCGCGTCCAGCGCGCTCTCCCGGACGAACCGGTGCCGGGGCAGCACGCCGATCCAGTCGAGCAGCCGGGCCGCGGCCTCCTGCGGGCCCCAGACGCAGGCGTGGGCGACCCCGGTCGTCGGGCGGCGGACCCCGACCGGGGAGAGCTCCAGCCGGGCCAGCGCGTTGAAGAGGCTCGACTTGCCGCTGCCGGTGGCGCCCGCCAGGGCGACCACGGTGTGGTCCCGGGAGAGGGCGAGCCGGGTGCCGGCCCGCTCGACCAGGGTGTGCGCCGGAACGAGCTGCGCGTCCGGCAGGTGACCGTCCGCCGCGGCCAGGAATCGGCGCACGGCGTCCAGGCGGGCGAGCAGCGCGTCCGGATCGACCCGCTGGTCGCCGCCCCGGAGCGCCTCACGCATCCGGCCGACCACGTTGCTCACCGCACCCGCCCCTCGTCCGCGACCGCCGGCCCACCCTGTGCGCCCAGCACGCTCACCGCTCGGCCCCGCCGGTCGCCAGATCGCTCTCGCGCCGGGCGACCTCCACCCGGTCGGCGGCGCGGCGCAGCGCGTCGGCGCTCTCCGGGCCGGGCCGGGCCTGCGCCGTGCGGGTCAGGTAGCGGTCGGCCTCCTCGTCCAGCAGGCCCCGCACCCGGTCCAGGAGGTCGGCGCGGGCCTTGGTGGCGAGGGTACGCACCGCCTGGTCACCGAAGATCGCCTGAAGCACGGCCTGCGCGGCGACGGTGGTGCCCGCCCCGGTGGCCACCTCCAGCCCGGTGGGGATGAACGCGGTCGAGGCGAACACGGCGATCATCACGGCCAGGCCGGTGGCGTTCACCGCGTACGCGGCCGTGCGGGCCACGAACCGCTTGTCGCCGCCCTCCGCGCGCACCAGCTCCAGCACGCCGCGCTGCCAGTCGCGCACCAGCCGCTCGGCCCGCTCGGGAAGGTCGTCGGCCGGGCGGGCGAGCGCGGGATCGAGCAGCGCCGCGCCGGCGGGGTGCGCCTTCCACCCGGTGTAGGCCAGCTCGGCCGCCTCCGCGGCCACCCCGCGCAGCAGCGTGACCAGCTGGGACTCGATCGCGGTGCGCAGCTCGGTGGCGGGGGCCACGCGGCCGGTGAGCGCGGCGACCACCCGGTCGCGCAGCCGCCCGATCCGGGCCTCCAGGGTGCGGAAGAACTCGCCCGTGCCGACGAACTCCTGCCAACGGGCGAGCACCTCGCCGCGGAGCAGGCGGCCGTCGCTGAGCCCCTGCTCGACCGTCCGGTGCGCCCCCCGGTACGCGGCCCGCACGCGCTCGTCGAGCGCGTCGGCCGCCGCGGTCTGCTCCTCGGCGGCGTCGGCGAGCCCCGCGACGGCCGGGTGCAGCGCGGCCAGCGCCCCGTCCAGGGTCCGCCGGACGACGGCGGCGCGGGCGTTGGCGTCGGCGGCCAGCCGGTTGAGCCAGCCGGCCAGCGGGGCGGTGACCCGCTCGGGCAGGAGCCCCTGCCCGTCGACCCAGGTCTCCGGGAGCACGAAGAGCGGCGCCTGGTCGAGCCCCTGTTCGGCGAGCATCTCGGTGAGGTGGGCGGTGATCTCCTCGGCGGCCTCCGGTGGCACCCGGTCGAGCACCATGGCGATCACGGTGCCCCGGGCTCGGGCGCCGCGGAGCAGCTCCCAGGGGACGGCGTCGGCGTACCGGGCGGCGGTCGTGACGAACAGCCAGAGGTCGGCCGCGGCGAGCAACTGGCCGGCGAGCGCCCGGTTGGCGTCGACCACCGAGTCGATGTCCGGCGCGTCGAGGAGGGCCAGCCCGGGGGTGAGCGCCGGGGCGGTGACGACCTGGAGGGTGCGCGGGTCCTCGCTCGGCTCGCTGGTGCGGGTGAGGCCGGGCAGCAGCTCCCCCTGCCGGAACCAGGAGGTGTCGGTCGGGCTGCACACCAGGACCGGTGAGCGGGTGGTCGGGCGGAGCACGCCGGCGGCGCTCACCCGGGCCTGGACGAGGCTGTTGACGAGGGTCGACTTGCCCGCGCCGGTGGACCCGCCGACCACCACCAGCAGGGGTGCGTCGAGCCGGGCGAGCCGGGGGAGCACGTAGTCGTCGAGTTGGTCGGTGAGCGCGGTGGCGGCCCGCCGGGCGGGCTCGGCCGAGGGCAGGGCCAGCGGGAACCGGGCCGCCCCGATCGCGGCCCGCAGGGCGTCCAGCGCGGCGGGGAGCCCCTCGTCCCCACTGGCGGCGGGCGGGTCTTCCGCGGCGTCCGGCGAGCCGGTGCGGGCTGCGACGGCGGGCGCGCCGGGCTGGGTGGCGGGATCGCCGTGCGTCGTCACCGCTAAAGCGTGCCCGACCGACGCAAGGGAAGACAACCGATCAGTAGCATTGGGGGGTTGCGTCGGGTCGGCTCAACCCGACTTGACGATCTGCGGGTCCGTGGCACTATTGAGTCAAGTCCACTCAACTTGTGGTGGGTGCGCTGCGGGCGGTGCCCGTCACCTGCTCAACCTTTACGAAGCGAGGAAGCGAAGATGGCACGTGCGGTCGGTATCGACCTCGGCACGACGAACTCCTGCGTCAGCGTTCTCGAGGGCGGTGAGCCCACCGTCATCGCCAACGCTGAGGGCTCGCGGACGACCCCGTCGATCGTCGCGTTCGCCCGCAACGGCGAGGTGCTCGTCGGTGAGGTCGCCAAGCGTCAGGCGGTGACGAACCCGGACCGGACGATCCGGTCGGTCAAGCGGGAGATCGGCACCAACTGGTCGGTGGACATCGACGGCAAGAAGTACACCCCCCAGGAGATCTCCGCTCGGACCCTGATGAAGCTCAAGCGGGACGCCGAGGCGTACCTGGGTGAGCAGATCACCGACGCGGTGATCACCGTTCCGGCCTACTTCAACGACGGCCAGCGGCAGGCGACCAAGGAGGCCGGTGAGATCGCCGGCTTCAACGTGCTGCGGATCGTCAACGAGCCGACCGCGGCCGCCCTCGCGTACGGGCTGGACAAGGGCTCCAAGGAGCAGACCGTCCTGGTGTTCGACCTCGGCGGTGGCACCTTCGACGTCTCCCTGCTGGAGCTGGCCGAGGGCGTCATCGAGGTCAAGTCGACCAGCGGTGACAACAACCTCGGTGGTGACGACTGGGACCAGCGGATCATCGACCACCTGGTCAAGACGTTCCGCGGTGAGCACGGCATCGACCTCGCGCAGGACAAGATGGCCATGCAGCGGCTCAAGGAGGCCGCCGAGAAGGCCAAGATCGAGCTGTCCGCCGCCACCACCACCAACATCAACCTGCCGTACATCACGGCTGGTGCCTCCGGCCCGCTGCACCTGGACGTGACGCTGAGCCGCGCCGAGTTCCAGCGGATGACGCAGGACCTGCTGGACCGCTGCAAGGGTCCGTTCGAGCAGGCCGTGAAGGACGCCGGGATCAAGATCTCGGACATCGACCACGTGATCCTCGTCGGCGGCTCGACCCGTATGCCGGCCGTGACCGACCTGGTCAAGCAGCTCACCGGCAAGGAGCCCAACAAGGGCGTGAACCCCGACGAGGTCGTCGCCGTCGGTGCCGCCCTGCAGGCGGGTGTGCTCAAGGGTGAGGTCAAGGACGTCCTGCTGCTCGACGTGACCCCGCTGAGCCTGGGCATCGAGACCAAGGGCGGCATCTTCACCAAGCTGATCGAGCGCAACACCACCATCCCGACGAAGCGCTCCGAGGTCTTCACCACGGCCGACGACAACCAGCCGTCGGTGCTGATCCAGGTCTTCCAGGGCGAGCGGGAGATCGCGGCCTACAACAAGAAGCTCGGCACCTTCGAGCTGACCGGCCTCCCGCCGGCGCCGCGCGGCGTGCCGCAGATCGAGGTCACCTTCGACATCGACGCGAACGGCATCGTGAACGTCCACGCGAAGGACCTCGGCACCGGCAAGGAGCAGAAGATGACCATCACCGGCGGCTCCTCGCTGCCGAAGGATGACATCGAGCGCATGCGCCGGGACGCCGAGGAGCACGCGGAGGAGGACAAGCGCCGCCGCGACGAGGCCGAGACCCGCAACCTGGCCGAGGCGCTCCAGTGGCAGACCGAGAAGTTCCTCGCCGAGAGCGGCGACAAGCTGCCCGCGGAGAACCGCGACCAGCTCAACGAGGCGCTCGGCGAGCTGCGCAGCGCACTCGGCGGCCAGGACATCGAGAAGATCAAGTCGGCGCACGAGCGGCTGGCGCAGGTCTCCCAGCAGGCCGGTTCGCTGCTCTACTCGCAGCAGCAGTCCGAGCAGGGCCCGGCGGGCGGCCAGGCCGGCCCGGGCGCCGGGGCGACCGGCGGCACCCAGGCCGGCGGTCCCGACGACGTCGTCGACGCCGAGATCGTGGACGAGGACAAGAAGTGACGTTCCGCCCCCGACACGGACTCACGGCGAAGGGATGAGGTAGCCGCATGACGGAGAAGCCACGAGCCGCCGACCCGGGCGACACCGGTTCGGCGCCGGGTGGCTCCGCGCCCGCCGAGCCGGCCACCGGTGACGCGCCGCGGGTCGTCATCCGCAACAACCGCAAGATCAACCAGCCCGCCGAGCCGGAGGGGACCGCCGCCGACGCCGGGGCGGACGTTCCGGCGGAGGGCCTCGTCGAGGACGCCGAGGTCGTGGTGGACGAGATCGAGGTCGAGGCCGGCACGGTCGACGGGGCCCTCCCCGACGGCCCGCCGGTGGTGGACGCGCCCGCCGAACCGGTGGACGCCGCCACCAGCTCCACCCTCGGTGCCGAGCTGGAGGCGCTGCGCTCCGACCTGGACGAGCGGACCCGGGACCTGCAGCGGGTGACGGCGGAGTACGCCAACTACCGCAAGCGGGTCGAGCGGGACCGGGCCACGGTCGCCGAGCAGGCGACCGGCACGGTGCTCGCCGCGCTGCTGCCGATCCTGGACGACCTGGACCGGGCCCGGGAACACGGGGACCTGGTCGGGCCGTTCGGATCGGTGGCGGAGCAGCTCACCACGGCGCTCGGAAAGTTCGGGTTGACCCCGTTCGGCGAACAGGGCGACCCGTTCGACCCGACCCGGCACGAGGCGGTGGCCCACCAGACCTCGGCCGAGGTGACCGAGCCGACCTGCGTGCAGGTCATGCGGCGCGGTTACCAGCTCGGTGAGCGCCTGCTGCGGCCGGCGCTGGTCGCGGTCGCGGACCCGGAGTAGTGCCAAGCAGTGATCCGGTCGCCCCGCCCGCCGCATCGCGGCGGGCGGGGCGACCCGGACGGGACGGTCGGGAGGGGGTGGACCGGTGAGTTCCAAGGACTGGATCGAGAAGGACTTCTACGCCGTGCTCGGCGTCGACAAGACCGCCTCCGCGGACGAGATCAAGAAGGCGTACCGCAAGCTGGCCCGGGAGTCGCACCCGGACCACAACCCGGGTGATCCGAAGGCCGAGGAGCGGTTCAAGGCCGCGTCCGAGGCGTACAACGTGCTGTCGGACCCCGGCCGCCGCCGGGAGTACGACGAGATGCGCTCGCTCTTCGGCTCGGGGGCGTTCCGGCGCGGCGCCCGGGGCGCGGGCCAGCCGGGGGGCATGCCGTTCGACGTCTCCGACCTGTTCGGGGGCGCGGCCGGTGGTGGAGACCGGCGCTTCGGTGGCGCCGGCTTCTCCGACCTGTTCAGTTCGATCTTCAACGGCGGGGCGGCCGGCGCCACGGCGCCGCGCGGTCCGGCCCGCGGGCGGGACGTGGAGACCGAGGTCGCGCTCGACTTCGGCGACGCAGTGCGGGGCGTCACCCTGCCGCTCACCCTGCGTGCGCCGGGTGTCTGCGACACCTGCCACGGCAACGGGGCGAAGCCCGGCACGCAGCCGCGCACCTGCCCGGTCTGCCACGGCGCCGGGGTGACCACGCGCAACCAGGGTTCGTTCAGCTTCTCCGAGCCGTGCCGTAACTGCCAGGGCGTCGGGACGATCGTCGAGGAGAAGTGCCCGGAGTGCCACGGCACCGGTGGGGTCACCAAGACCCGGACCCTCAACGTCCGGTTCCCCGCCGGGGTGGCCGACGGCCAGCGGATCCGGCTGGCCGGGAGGGGCGAGCCGGGTGAGCGGGGCGGCCCGGCCGGCGACCTCTTCGTCCACGTGAAGGTCCGGCCCGACGAGCTGTTCGGCCGCAGCGGTGACGACCTGACGCTGACCGTGCCGATCACCTTCGCGGAGGCCGTGCTCGGCACGGACCTGCGGGTGCCCACGCTCGACGGCGCGGTGACGCTGCGCGTCCCGCCGGGCACGCCGAGCGGGCGGATCCTGCGGGCTCGCGGCAAGGGTGTGGTCCGCCGGGACGGGCAGGCGGGCGACCTGCTGGTGACACTGGACGTGGTGGTGCCCGCGCGGCTGTCGGACGAGGCGCGGGCGGCGCTGGAGACGTTCGCCGAGCAGACGCCGCCGGCGGCTCGGGAACATCTCGACGCACGGGTGCGTCGAGTCGGTTGACGCGGTGAATGGACGCGGAGGTGAGCAGGATGTCGGACGGGTACGCCGCTTCGCCGGATGACCCTGCCTACGAGGCCAAGGTCCTGATGATCTCGGTCGCGGCGCGGATGGCGGGCATGCACCCGCAGACGCTGCGCCAGTACGACCGGCTCGGCCTGGTGCAGGCCGGGCGTGCGGCGGGGGGTGGTCGCCGCTACAGCGTCCGGGACGTGGTGCTGCTGCGCGAGGTGCAGCGGCTCAGCCAGGACGACGGCATCAACCTCGCCGGGGTGAAGCGCATCATCGGTCTGGAACGCCTCCTCGAGGAGGCCCAGCAACGGGTCGCCCGGCTGGAGGCGGAGCTGGACGCCGCGTACCGCCGGATCGCGGAGCTGGAGGCGATCGTCCGCTTCCCGGGCCGCGACCTGGTGCCCACCAACCGCACCTCGACGGCGCTGGTGGTGTGGCGGCCGCGCCGCGGCCCCGACCGCTGACCCGACCCTCCCGTCCGGAGCTTCACGGCCCGGCCCGCTCGCTGGGTTTCCCGGCGGGGGCCGGGCCGTTCACGTTAACCTGCGAATGAGGTCCTTTCCGCTCAATCCGGACCTACCGGCATGGCAGGGGGAGCGATGACGGAGGCGGCGCGGCAGGTTGCTCAACAGGTGGAGGGCCGGCTCGACGCCGTCGCCGAGACGGTGCGGACCCGGTTCGAGGACGTCACCAGGAGAACGTTCGGCGACATCGTGACGGCGGGTCGCTTCGCCGGCCCGGACCAGGGAACGGACGGCGAGCGGGCGGAGATTCGACAGCGGGAGCCGGGCGGACGGGGCTGAGACCGTGCGCCGACGTGCGGGCCGGGACCCACGGGGGGTCCCGGCTCGTTCGCCGTTCGCGCCGGTCGGCGGCGCCGGGCTCGTCCCGCGCGGCGCGGCCGGTGCGGTGGCGATCCCCGGCGCGACCGTGCTCAGGCGATGCGGCGGTTCTCCCGCACCAGGCCGCCCTCGCACCAGTCCCGGTAGACGAAGAGCTCCGGCCGGGCCAGCAGCACCCGGCTGTTGTGCGCCCAGACGCGCATCAGCTCGTCGCCGTTCTTCTCGGCCTGCTCGACGAGCTTGCGGAAGCGGCGCTTGGGGTGGGCGCGGAAGTTAGTCCGGATGCCGTCGGCGGCGTAGATGTAGAGGCAGTGCAGGGCGAACCGGCGCGCCGGGCAGGACGGGTCCATCGCCAGGTCGAAGAGCGTCATCACCAGCCGGTCACCCGAGACCAGCAGATCCCAGTCGGGCGGCATCGAGGCCAACGGCACCGAGTCGGGGTGGTAGGCCCACGCGCGCAACTCCGCCGGCGACGGGTCGACGGGGTTGGCGAAGCCGTGGAACGTCGACTGCTGCACGCTCACCGGCCAACCTTCCGATCGCGCCCACAGTTGGCTCGGCCACCCGCGGACCTGGCTGCTGGGGCGACACGGTAACGCGGTACCGGCGAGTAGCGGTAGACCCTCCAGGGAGCAATTGCCCGACCGTTGGCCGGGCCGGGTCGACCATACGGCCGACCCGGCCCGCAAGGGCGATGGCCAGCGTCAATCCGCGACCGGCGCGGGCTCCCGCCGTTGGACGCTCGCGCGGCGGCGCAACCAGCGCTTGAACCACGCGGTGTCGGGCAGGCGGGCGAGCAGCGGCCCGGTCACCACGGTGATGAGCACGTACGCCGTGGCGAGCGCGGCGAGCTGTGGCTCGACGCTGCCGGCCGTGACCGCGAGCCCGGCGATGACGATGGAGAACTCACCCCGTGGGACGAGCGCGAGGCCGGCCCGCCAGCGGCCCGGCTCGGCGATGCCGACCCGGCGCGCGGCCAGATAGCCCGTGAGGGTCTTCGTCGCCATCGTGATGATCGCCAAGGCGATCGCCGGCAGCAGCACCGGCGGCATCTCCCGCGGATCGGTCGTCAACCCGAAGAAGACGAAGAACACCGCCGCGAAGAGGTCCCGCAGCGGGCTCAGCAGTTCGGTCGCGTGGTGCGCGACCGGCCCGGAGAGCGCGATGCCGACCAGGAACGCGCCGACGGCGGCCGACACCTGGAGCTCGGCGGCGAAGCCGGCCACCAGGAGGGTCATGCCGAGCACCCCGAGCAGCAACGCCTCGGCGTCCTTCGCGGACATGAAGGTGGAGATCGCCCCGCCGTAGCGGATGGCGACCACCAGCACCACCAGGACCGTGGCGACCGCGACGGTGAGCGCGATGCCGCCGCCCATCAGGCCGGTCCCGGCCAGGACGGCGGTCACCAGCGGCAGGTAGAGGGCCATGGCCAGGTCCTCGATGACGAGGACCGAGAGGATCACGGGAGTCTCCCGGTTACCCAGGCGGCCCAGGTCGCCGAGGACCTTGGCGATCACTCCGGACGAGGAGACCCAGGTGATGCCGGCGAGCACGAGCGCGGCCACCCAGTCCCAGCCGAGCAGCAGCGCGAAGGCGGCGCCGGGTAGCGCGTTGAGCAGTCCGTCGATCAGCCCGGCCGGGGCCGCCGACCGGAGGTTGCCGACGAGCTCGTTGGCCGAGTACTCCAGACCGAGCATCACCAGCAGCAGGATCACGCCGATCTCGGCGCCGACGGCGAAGAACTCCTCGCTGGCGTTGAGGGGCAGCAGCCCGCCGTGCCCGAACGCGAGGCCGGCGAGCAGGTAGAGCGGGATGGGCGACAGGCCGATCCGGCGGCTCAACCGGCCGAGAAGACCCAGCAGGAAGAGCAGCGCGCCGACCTCTATGAGCAGTGTGTTGGTCTCGTGCATCCTCGCCTCAGCCGTCCGGGTCACTGTCGGCGAGGATGGCGGTCACCCCGTCGAGACCCTGGCGGGTCCCGACCACGACCACCACATCACCGGCCGCGAAGCGGAAGGCCGGGTCCGGCGAGACGATCACCTCACCCTGGCGCAGCACCGCCACGATCGACGCTCCGGTCTTGGTGCGGGCCTTGGTGTCGCCGAGCTTCCGGTTGACGTACGGCGAGCCGGCCGGAATGGCGATCTGCTCGGTGAGCAGCCCGGCGGCCTGCTCCCGCAGCCCGGAGAGCTGACCGAGCATCAGCGACGCGCCGAGGATGTCGGCCAGCGCCTCGGCCTCGTCGTCGGTCAGCGGGATGTCGGCCTGGCAGGAATCGGGGTCGTCCGGGTCGTACAGGACGAGGTCGCGACGACCGTTTCGGTGGGAGACCACGCCCACCCGGCGCCCGGACTCCGTCACCAGGTCGTGACGTACGCCGATTCCCGGCAGCGCGGTCTGTTCGACTCGTACTCGCACCCGCTCAACGCTACCGCGTTCACTCGCGTCGATGCTCGTACCGTGACCACGGCCTATCCCGGCACACCGCCGCGGGTGCCGGTGATCGACCTCACCGGTCGCCCACCTTCCGAGAGGTGGGCGACCGGGCGGCGGGTCCGGACAGCTCGGCGGATCAGCGGAGGCCGGCGAAGAACTCCTGGATGTCCTTCACGAGCACCTCGGGGACCTGGTGGGCCGCGTAGTGGCCGCCGACGTCACCACGTCCGTCGACGTCCGTGTCGTACGCCGTCCACCGCACGATGGCGGCGTGGTCCCGCTCGGCGAACCGGCGGATCGACTGGAAGTCGCCGGGGAACATGGCCAGCGCGGTCGGCACGGTGGTCGGACCGGTCGGGGTGTCACCGGCGTGCGCGTCCTCCCAGTAGAACCGCATCGCCGAGGCGGCCGTGCCGGTGAGCCAGTAGAGCGCGACGTTGGCCAGGATGAAGTCGGCGTCGAGGCCCTCGTCGAAGAGCTGCGCGTTCCACGCGAGCAGCCCGACCGGCGAGTCGGCCAGCGCGTAGGCCAGGGTCTGCGGTTGCTGGCTGTGCACCTGGTTGAAGGAGAACTTGTTCTCGTAGAACCACTGGAGGTGCCGCAGTGCCGCCTGGTCGGCCTCGGACAGCCCGGCGAACTCGGCCGGGTCGCCGGACGGGAACGAGAACAGCTGGGTGACGTGCACCCCGAGCACGTGTTCGGGGTCGATCCGGCCGACCTCCGGTGAGACGAGCGAGCCCCCGTCGTTGCCGACCGCGCCGTACCGCTCGTACCCGAGCCGGCTCATCAGCTCGGCCCAGGCCCGGGCCGTGCGCCAGCGGTTCCAGCCGGCGCTGCGGGTCGGCCCGGAGAACCCGAAACCCGGCAGCGACGGGATCACCAGGTGGAATGCGGGCGCCGCGGGGTCGGCCGGCGCGGTGAGCGGCTCGATCACGTCGAGGTACTCGATGACCGACCCGGGCCAGCCGTGGGTGAGCACGAGCGGCACGGCGTCCGGCCGGGCGGATCGGACGTGCAGGAAATGGATCTGCTCGCCGTCGATCTCGGTGACGAACTGCGGGTGGTCGTTCAGCCGGGCCTCGACCGCCCGCCAGTCGAACGTCTCCAGCCACCGGGTGGCGAGGTCGCGGACCCGGGCAGAGGGCATGCCGTACGCGGAGCCGGCGTCGGGCAGCTCGGCGGGCCAGATGGTGCGGCGCAGCCGGTCGGTGAGGTCGTCGAGCGCGGCCTGCGGGACCTCGGCGCGGAACGGACGGATCGCGGTGCCGGTCATCTCTCGCTCCTTCAGAACGGAATGCTTCGTTCCGCTCGACAGTAACAGAGCGGAACGATCCGTTCCAGTGTTATCGTCGATCCATGTCGAGCCCGACCGGAAAGACCACCCCGCCCCTCGCCGGCCGCCGCGCGCAGGCGGCCCGCAACGACGAGGTGATCCTCGACGCGGCCCGCGCCGTCTTCCTCGACGACCCGAAGGCGCCGATCGCGGCCGTCGCCGAGCGTGCCGGAGTCGGCATCAGCGCCCTCTACCGGCGCTACGCGGGCAAGGAGGAACTCCTCCGCACGCTCTGCCGCGACGGCCTGCGGCGGTACGTGACCGAGGCCGAGACGGCGCTCGCCGACACGGACGGATGGCGCGCCTTCGCCGGCTTCCTGGAGCGGGTGGTCGATGCCGACGTGCACTCGCTGACCGTGCACCTGGCCGGCACGTTCACCCCTACCGAGGAGATGGGCCGGGACGCGGTGCGGGCGAACGAACTCACCGCCGCGCTGGTCGAGCGTGCCCGGGACGACGGGCGGCTCCGGCCCGATCTGGTCGTGCAGGACGTCGGGCTGCTGCTGGAGGCGTGCGCCGCGGTGCGCGTGCCGGATCCGGAGCGCACCCGGCAGCTGCGCCGGCGGCAGCTCGCGGTGCTGCTCGCCGGCCTGTCCGCCGGGCCGGGCCGCGAGCCGCTGCCCGGGCCGCCACCCGCGCCGGGCGAGTTCGACTGGCGCTGGCGACGGCGTGGGTGATCGGGGTCACACCGCCAGGGTTGAGCGGAATAGGCTCAACTCTGGTTGTGTCCTTCCTAGCGGACCTGTCGATCCGGGGGAGTCATGAACACGGAACGTCTCACCACCAAGAGCCGCGAGACCATCACCGGTGCCGTCGCGCTGGCGAACCAGCGCGGCCACGCCACCGTGGAGCCCTGGCACCTGTTGCTGTCACTGCTGGACACCGAGGGCTCGACCGCCGGTGGCCTGCTGCGCGCCGTCGGGGCCGACCCCGCCGAGCTGCGCCGGGTCGCCCAGCGCGCGGTCGACGCCCTGCCCGCCGCCCGCGGCTCCAGCATCGCCGAGCCGACCCTGGCCCGCGAGTTCGTCAACGCCATCGGCGCCGCCGAGCAGATCGCCCGCCCGCTGGGCGACGAGTACACCTCCACCGAGCACCTGCTGGCCGGCCTCGCCCGGGTGGGCGGCGCGGTGGCGAGCGCCCTGAAGACCGCCGGCGCCACCGAGGAGAACCTGGTCGCCGCCTTCCCGACCGTCCGCGGCGGCGACCGGCGGGTGACCACCGCCGACCCGGAGCAGACGTACCAGGCGCTGGCCAAGTACGGCGTCGACCTGACCGAGCGGGCCCGGGAGGGCCGCATCGACCCGGTCATCGGGCGGGACTCGGAGATCCGCCGGGTGATCCAGGTGCTGTCCCGGCGTACCAAGAACAACCCGGTCCTGATCGGTGAGCCGGGCGTCGGCAAGACCGCGATCGTCGAGGGCCTGGCCCAGCGGATCGTCGCCGGTGACGTGCCCGAGTCGCTCCGGAACAAGAAGCTCGTCTCGCTCGACCTGGGCGCCATGGTGGCCGGTGCGTCGTACCGGGGGCAGTTCGAGGAGCGGCTGAAGTCCGTCCTGGAGGAGATCAAGAACTCGGACGGGCAGGTCATCACGTTCCTCGACGAGCTGCACACCGTGGTCGGCGCCGGCAAGGGCGAGGGCTCGATGGACGCCGGCAACATGCTCAAGCCGATGCTCGCCCGCGGTGAGCTGCGCATGGTCGGCGCGACCACGCTGGACGAGTACCGCGAGCACATCGAGAAGGACCCGGCGCTGGAGCGGCGCTTCCAGCCGGTGCTGGTCGGCGAGCCGACCATCGAGGACACCATCGGCATCCTGCGCGGGCTCAAGGAGCGCTACGAGGTGCACCACGGCGTCCGCATCACCGACGCCGCCCTGGTCGCGGCCGCCACCCTCTCCGACCGCTACATCACCGACCGCTTCCTCCCCGACAAGGCGATCGACCTGGTCGACGAGTCCGCGTCCCGGCTGCGCATGGAGATCGACTCGAGGCCGGTCGAGGTGGACGAGATCGAGCGCGCGGTGCGCCGGCTGGAGATCGAGGAGATGGCGCTCGCGAAGGAGCCGGACGACGCCTCCGCCGAGCGGCTGGAGCGGCTGCGCCGCGAACTGGCCGACAAGCGTGAGCAGCTCACCGCGCTCTCCGACCGCTGGAAGCTGGAGAAGGACCACATCACCAAGCTCTCCACCGCCAAGGAGGAGCTGGAGCGGCTCGGTGGCGAGGCGGAGCGGGCCGAGCGCGACGGTGAGCTGGAACGCGCCGCCGAGCTGCGGTACGGCCGGATCCCGGAGCTGAAGGCCGACCTGGCGAAGGCGGAGGAGGAGCTGGCCCGCCTCCAGGCCGACGGCGCGATGCTGAAGGAGGAGGTCGGCGCGGACGACATCGCCGCCGTGGTCGCCTCCTGGACGGGCATCCCCGCCGGCCGGCTGCTGGAGGGCGAGACGGCCAAGCTGCTGCGGATGGAGGAGTCGCTCGGCTCCCGGGTCGTCGGCCAGCCGGAGGCCGTCGCCGCGGTCTCCGACGCCGTACGCCGGGCCCGCGCCGGTGTCGCCGACCCCGACCGGCCGACCGGCAGCTTCCTCTTCCTCGGCCCCACCGGTGTCGGCAAGACGGAGCTGGCGAAGGCCCTCGCCGAGTTCCTCTTCGACGACGAGCGGGCCATGGTCCGCATCGACATGAGCGAGTACGGCGAGAAGCACTCCGTCGCCCGCCTGGTCGGCGCCCCGCCCGGCTACGTCGGCTACGAGGAGGGCGGCCAACTCACCGAGGCGGTGCGCCGCCGGCCGTACTCGGTGATCCTGCTGGACGAGGTCGAGAAGGCCCACCCCGACGTCTTCGACATCCTGCTCCAGGTGCTCGACGACGGGCGGCTCACCGACGGCCAGGGCCGGACGGTGGACTTCCGCAACACCATCCTGATCCTCACCTCGAACCTCGGGTCGTCGGTGATCAGCGACCTCACGGTCACCGAGGAGCAGCGTCGGGAGGGCGTGCTCGCCGTGGTCCGCTCGCACTTCAAGCCGGAGTTCCTCAACCGGCTCGACGACGTGGTGGTCTTCGCCGCGCTCGGCGGCAACGACCTGCGGGCCATCGTGGACATCCAGCTCTCCCGGATGCGGAAGCGGCTGGCCGACCGCCGGCTGGGCCTCGACATCACCGACGCGGCCCGCGAGTGGCTGGCCGAGCACGGATACGACCCGATCTACGGCGCCCGCCCGCTGCGCCGGCTCGTGCAGTCCGCCATCGGCGACCAGCTCGCCCGGGCCCTGCTGGCGGGCCAGATCCGCGACGGTCAGACGGTCAAGGTCGACCTGGCGCCCACCAGGGAAGCCCTGACGGTGACGCCGGCCTGATCGCCGCTCCTCCTCCGCTCGGCCGGGAGGTTCGCGTCCCCGGACGCGAACCTCCCGGCCACGAGGTGGACAGCCGGCGCGAGGGGGAAAGGAAGAGGCATGGTCGGGTTCGGAAAGCGGCGGGCGGGTGCGGGTCTGCGACGCGCGGTCGAGGAGCTGTCGCGGGCCGACACCCTCGCCTTCGGAGGGGTCGGGTTCGCCGGGACGGTGCTCCCGGTGACCGAGGCGTACCAGCAGGTGGAGGCCGCGCTGGCCGACCACCCCGAGGACGTCCGCGAACACCTCGACCGGCTGCTCGCCGACGGATCGCCGGCCGGCCGGGCGTACGCGGCCACGCTGCTGGAACGGGTCGACCCGGCGGCCGCCCGGGCCGCGTGGACGACGCTGCGCGGCGATCCGGGCGAGTTCACCACCTACCACGGCTGCGTGTTGGGCCGGACCACGCTGGGCGAGTACGCCGTCGAACGCCTCGCCCGGTCCTGACCCGTCCGCGCTGCGGCGGGTGACCGGCCGCTCACCCGGTGGTCTGCGCGAATCCCCAGGTGCGCGGGGTTGTTACCGTCTGCGCCGACGTACCGGGGAGGGTGGTCGGTGAACGGGTGGGTGGCGTACCTGGTGACGGCGGTGGGCTGTCTGGTCGGGGTGGCCGGGGTGGTGGTGGCCGTGCTGGCCGTGCGCCGGTCCCGGCGGCGGCCGACGGGCACGGCACCGGCCGACCCGTTGCGGGACCGCGACGCCGACGCGCTGCGCGGCGACCCCCGGCGCCTGCGACCCGGCGACGTCGTGGAGATCCGCCAGGTGTCCTATCTGGTACGCGGCACGGTCCGGCTGGTCGAGGGCGGCTGGAGCTGGGCCGAGCACCTGCTCGACGACGCGGAGGGCGTCCGGCGCTGGCTCTCCGTCGAGGAGGATCCCGAGCTGGAACTGGTGCTCTGGGCCGCCGAGCCGGGCGCCACCGTCACCCCGGGCGCCCCGACCATCGACTTCGCGGGCCGCCGCTACTCCTGGCAGGAGTCCGGGCAGGCGCGGTACACCGCCACCGGCACCACCGGCCTCGCGCCGACCGGCACGATGCGGTACCACGACTACCAGGCGCCCGGCGGGGCGCGGCTCTCCTTCGAGGCGTACGGCGAGGCGGGCTGGGAGGTCGCCCGGGGCGAGGTGCTGCACCGCGCCGAGGTGATGATCTACCCGCAGGCGGAGGAGCACTGAGTGCTGGTCACCCTGGACGCCCCGTACGTCGACACGAGCGCGGCCGACCTCAGCCTCACCCTCGACGACCCCGAACGACCCGCGCTGCACGTGCTCGACCTCGCCCTGCCCGGCCCGGTCCGGCTGGAGTTGCGGCTGCTCGGCGCCTCGCACCAGGTGGTGCTGCGCGCGGGTGACGCGGCGCTCACCGAGACCGTGGCCTGTGTGCCCGGCCGGCCGCCCGAGCTTCCCGCCACGGTGCTCGACGAGGACGGCGGCTACCGGTTCGCCGCGACCGTGCTCCGGCCGTCCGGCGGCGACCTGCGCGCGCGGGTCGCCGCGCTCCGCGCGGAGCTGGCCGACGACCCGTACGCCCTGGTGGGCGTGTTCCCGGGCGACCCCGACGCGGTGACGGCGCTCGCCGTCCGGCCGCGGCCGCCGGACGGCACGGTGGCCTGGCGGACCTGGCACGCCTATCCGCAGACGAACGAGCTGGTCCTGACCGAGACGGTGGTGGCGCTGCGATGACGTACCGACGGTGGTTCGTGGTGGGAGCGGCCTTCGCGGTGATCGGCGCGCTGGTCGCCGCCTTCGCGATCTTCTACGGCAACTTCTCCCCGCGCGGCTACGTCGAGGACCGCTACACCCGTGACCCCGGTCGGGACATCGGGCGGGAGGCGGTCGCCTACACCTCCGCCCGTACGCCGAGCCAGGTGGCGAAGGAGATCACGGACGCCTGGCAGCCGGCCGACCAGTACGTCGACGCCAGCGGGGTCTACCTGCGGTACGACGACGACTCGGTGGTCATCCTGCCGAGCGCCACCGGCTCGGTGATCCTGCTCGAGCGACTCACCACCGCCTACCCGCGCTACCACTCCACGGTCGGTTCCTACTGGGGATGGGGACGTGGCAGCACGGTGCGCGGCGGCGGTCCCGGCTCCGGCAAGTAGCTCTCGGCACACCCCCTCACCCCTGGAGCACCCGTGCAGACCCTCGTCACCGATCTCCTGGTCACCCTCGCCTACGGCGTGGTCGGCGTACTGCTGATGGGCATCGGCTACGCCCTGGTCGACGTGGCCACCCCCGGTCGGCTCAAGGAGCTGATCTGGACCGACCGGAACCGCAACGCGGCCCTGCTGCTGGCCTCGAACCTGGCCGGCGTCGGCATCATCGTGGTGGCCGCGATCGCCGCCAGCGACGACGACCTCGTGCTCGGCATCGTCGGCGCGGCCGCGTACGGCATCCTCGGCCTGGTGATCATGGCGGCCGCGTTCCTGCTGCTCGACGCCGCCACCCCCGGCCGGCTGGGGCAGATCCTCGTCGACCCGGAGCCGCACCCGGCGGTGTGGGTCTCCGCCGTCGTCCACCTGGCCACCGGCGCGATCATCGCGGCGGCGATCAGCTGATGGCCGGCAAGCGGCCGACTCCGGCGAAGCCCGGCACGACGAGGAGCCGGTGGAAGACCGCCGCGGTCATCGGCGCCGTGGTGGTCGTGCTCGGGGGCTTCTGCGTCGCGGGGGCGCTCAGCGGCGACGGCGACGACCTCTCGGTGCCCCCGCCGACCAGCACCGAACGCGCGGACACCGTGCCGATCCTGGCGCGGGCGGCCGACGCGCAGGGGATCTGCTACGGCTGGCACCTCCGGGACGGCACGACGGTCGTCAGCTCCGGCTCGAACCTCGGCGACGGGGTGGCCGTCGGAGCCGACCCGAGATGCCCACGCTGGGTGCGGGTCGTCGCCGACGTCACGTACGTCTCGGAGAGCAGCGAGTCGGACGACTACGCGTACGTGACCGTCGACGGCTCGGCCGACGTGGACCCGGGTGACCTGCTGGCCGTCGAGTCCGGCCTGGAGCGGTTCGGGCTCACCGACGACGTGTTCGTCGACGACCCGGGTTGGGCGGTGACCCGGGCCGCGGTGAGCCTGCCCCTGCTGCTCGCCGAGGCCGGTGCGGCCGCTCCGGCCCCGGTGGCCACGGCGGCTCCGGTCGTCAGGCCCGCGCCGCTGCCGGACGCCGGCAACGACCTGTGGCGGGACCGCCGGGGCTATCTCCTCGCGGCCGGCGGGCTGCTGCTGCTCACCGCGCTGCTCGTCACGATCGGGTTGGTGCAGCGGCGGCGGGAACGGCGGTCCGACGCCCGCCGGTCGGGCTCGGCGGCGGCCCGCGCGCGTACACCGGAGCGACGGTGACCACGGTGGGGCGGGAACGGCCGCGGCGGCGCGTCGCTCGGGCCGGCGTGCTGGCCGCGGTCTTCGTCTGCGCCGCCTGCGGTCTGGTCTACGAGCTGGCGCTGGTCGCCCTCGGCAGCTACCTGATCGGGGACAGCGTCGGTCAGGCGTCCATCGTGCTCGGGGTGATGGTCTTCGCGATGGGCGTCGGCGCGCTGGCCGCCAAGCCGTTGCAGTCCCGCGCCGCCGCGGCGTTCGCCGCGATCGAGCTGGCTCTGGCGCTGCTGGGTGGGCTCTCCGTGCTCGGCCTGTACGCCGCCTTCGCCTGGCTGGACCTCTACGGCCCGGCGCTCGTGGGCACCGCGTTCGTGCTCGGCCTGCTGATCGGCGCGGAGATCCCGCTGCTCATGGTGCTGCTGCAACGGATCCGGAAGCAGGCGGCGGGCAGCGCCGTGGCCGACCTGTTCGCGGCCGACTACGTCGGCGCCCTGCTCGGCGGGCTCGCCTTCCCGTTCCTGCTGCTGCCGGCCTTCGGGCAGCTCAAGGGCGCGATAGTGGTCGGCGCGGTCAACGCCGTGGCCGGGCTCGCCCTGGTCGGCACGGTCTTCCGGCGCGAGCTGGGCCCCCGCGCCCGGGTCGGGCTCGCCGCCGGCGCCGTCGTGGTCGCCCTCTCTCTCGGGTACGCCTGGGTGACGGCACGCGACTTCGAGGTGACCGCCCGGCAGCAGCTCTACCGCGACCCGGTGGTGTACGCGGAGCGCAGCCGCTACCAGGAGATCGTGCTGACGCGGTCGGTGCGGGAGGCGGGTCACTCCGAGACCGACCTGCGGCTCTACCTCAACGGCGACCTCCAGTTCAGCTCGGTGGACGAGTACCGCTACCACGAGGCGCTCGTGCACCCGGTGCTGAACGGCCCGCGTGCCGAGGTGTTGGTGCTCGGTGCGGGCGACGGGCTCGCCGTCCGCGAACTGCTGCGGTACCCGGACGTGCGGCGGATCACCGTGGTCGACCTGGATCCCGCCGTGGTGGGGTTGGCCCGTACCGAGCCGCAGCTGCGCCGGCTCAACGGGGACGCCTTCGCCGACGCGCGGGTGCGGGTGGTCAACGCGGACGCCTTCGCGTGGCTGCGCGGCAACACGCAGCGCTTCGACGCGGTCATCGCTGACCTGCCCGACCCCGACGAGACCGCCACCGCGAAGCTCTACACCGTCGAGTTCTACGCGCTGGTCCGCGCCGCCCTCGGTGGCGGCGGCCGGCTGGTGGTCCAGGCCGGTTCCCCGTACTTCGCGCCCCGGTCGTACTGGTCGATCGAGGCCTCGCTGCGTGAGGCCGGGCTCGCCACCGTGCCGTACCACGTGGACGTGCCGTCCTTCGGCGACTGGGGCTTCCTGCTCGCGGCGCCCGGCGAGGTCCCGCCCGCGCTCGCGCTGCCCACGGCCGCGCCCCGCCTGCGCTTCCTGGACGCCGCGACGCTCGCCGCCGCCGCCACCTTCCCCGCGGACCGGGGACGGCTCACGGTGCCCGCCTCCACCCTCCTCGCGCCACGGGTGTTGGAGTACGCCCGCGCCGAGTGGCGCGGCTACTGACGCCACGTCCGGTCCCGCCGGCCCGCCGGGCGTCGTGTCCTGCCGAGGTGGCCCGATCCCGATACGGTGTGGGCGCGATCTAGGGAAGGAGCATCGTGGTGGTCGATCCCCACAGCCCGCCGGCCCGGTCACGGCCGAGCGTGGTGACGATTTCCAGCTATCTGTTGATACTCTTCGCCGTCCTCCAGGTGATCGGCCTGATCATCACCCTGGCCACCATCGGCACGATCCGTGACGTGCTGCAGGACGCCTACAGCGGCACGTCGGGCGAGACCGCCGACGCGGTCGCCGGCGTCACCTTCGCGATCGGCATCGGCGCCGCGGTCTTCTCGCTGCTGCTGGCGGTCGGCCTGGTCGTCCTCGCGATGCTGAACAACCGCGGCAAGAACGGTTCGCGGATCACGACCTGGATCATCGGCGGCATCATGATCTGCTGCTCGGGCGGCAACCTGATCAGCGGTGCGGCGGGTGGCCTCGGTGGCGCGACCGGCACGACGGGTAACACCGGCGGGGACATGCCGAGCCCGGACGAGGTCCAGCGCCGGCTCGACGAGGCGCTGCCCGGCTGGTTCACTCCGGTCAACACGCTGCTCGGCGTGATCGGCGTGCTCGCCCTGATCGCCGCGCTGATCCTGCTGGCGCTGCCGAAGGCGAACGAGTTCTTCCGCAAGCCGCAGCCCGCCTGGGAGCCGCCGGTGCCCGGTGGCGCCTACCCGGCGGCCCCCGGCTACCCGCAGGTGCCGGGCCAGCCCGGCTACCCGCCCTCCAGCGAGCCGGGTTACCCGCCGACCCCCGGCTATCCGCCCTCCGGCGAGCCGGGCTACCCGCCCACCCCGGGTTACCCGCCTGCCGGTCAGCCGCCGTCGTCGGGCGAGGCCGGCGACCAGCCGCCCCCGTCCGACCGGCCCGGCTCCACCCCGCCGCCGGTGAGCTGAGTACCGGACACGGACGACGTCCACGGGTCCCTCCGATAGGTTGCAGTCGACGCCTACCGGAGGGACCCGTCGTGTCGTACCCCCACCCGACGCCGGCCCGTCGGCCCGCCGCGGTCACGCTCGCGGTGGCCGTGCTGCTGCTGATGGCGGTCGCCGCGCTCGCGTACGCGGTGGCCGGCCCGCTGGTGGTCGGCGGCACGGTCGACCGGTTCCGCGCCGCCGCGTCCGGCACCACCGCGGCGGCCGACCAGGTCGACGGCACGGCCGCGCTGCTGACCGTCGCCGCCGTGGTCGCCACGGTGGTCAGCGTCCTGGCCGGCCTGCTCCTGGCCGGGCTCGCGCTCGGGCTGCTCACCGGCCGCGCCGGCACCCGGGTGGCGACGTGGGTCGTCTGTGGGCTCGGCCTGCTCGGCGGCTGCTGCGGGCTGGCGCTGCTCGTCGGGCAGCGGACCACGCCCCTCCAGTTCAGCGGTGACGAGGCGACCACCGCCGAACTCCTCAACCTGGCCGGTGACGCGTACCCGGCGTGGTGGATCCCGGTCAACGGAGGGCTTTCGATTGGCCAAGCACTCGGTTACCTTGTGGTAGCCGTGCTGCTGGCCCTGCCGGCGGCGAACGCGTGGTTCCGCCCCCGACCCGCGCCGGCCGCGCCACCCCGGGCCCCGTACCCGACCGCGCCACCCGGGTTCCCACCCGCCCCGCACCCGACCGCACCGCCCATGCCGCCGTACCCGCCCAGATGAGGAAGCCCGTGACGCCCGACTCCACGCCCGCCGAGCAGCGGGCCCTGGTCACCGGGGCGACGGCGGGCATCGGCGCCGCGTTCGCCCGCCGGCTCGCCGCCGACGGCTGGCATCTGGTGCTGGTCGCCCGGGACGCCGCACGCCTCGGCGAGATGGCCGCCGAGCTGAGGAAGGGACACGGCCGGGAGATCGAGACCATTTCCGCCGATCTGTCCACGGACGACGGTTGTGCCCTCGTCGAGGCGCGACTGGCCGAGGGCACTCCGATCGACCTGTTGGTCAACAACGCGGGGATCAGTCTCAACAAGCCGTTCCTGCGGTCCTCCGCCGAGGACGAGGCCCGACTGTTGCGGCTCAACGTGCACGCCGTCATGCGCCTGACGCTCGCCGCCCTGCGTCCGATGACCGAACGCCGCCGCGGGGCAGTGATTAATGTCTCTTCCGTTGCCGGGTTCGGCGCCGTCATGCCGGGATCGACGTACTCGGCCAGCAAGGCGTGGGTGACCAACTTCAGCGAGTCGGTGGGGCAGTCCGCCCGACCGTTCGGCGTACGCGTGATGGCCCTCTGCCCCGGCTACACGAAGACGGAGTTCCACGAGCGGGCCGGCATCAACATGTCGAAGACTCCGGAGTGGATGTGGCTGCGGGCCGACGACGTGGTCGCCGAAGGCCTGCGTGACCTGCGGAAAGGTAAGCTGGTCAGCGTTCCCGCGTGGAGGTACAAGCTGGCCGTCGCCGGGCTGCGGCACGCGCCGCGGCGGTTGCTCCAGGCGGTCGCCCGGGACACCAGGGGTCGGATCGGCCGCGACGAAGCCTGACCGGGCCGCGCGGCGCCGTCGTCCGCCGCGCGCACGGGCCTGTGGCGAACTGGACGGTAGCCGTCGCGCAGAGTAGCGGTACATCGCCAACCATCGGTCGCCCACCGGGTGGATCAGGGTGCACCCCGCACGCGGCCCACAGACTTGCGCAGTACCCTCTATCGCCATGGGGGACCACGACGACCTGCGTAAATTCATCACCGATCTGGCCGTGGTCCACGGCCGGGTGGTGCTCTCCTCCGGCATCGAGGCCGACTGGTACGTCGACCTGCGACGCGTCACGCTCCATCACCAGGCGGCGCCGTTGGTGGGTCGGGTCATGCTCGACCTCACGGCCGACTGGTGGTACGACGCGGTCGGCGGCCTGACGCTGGGCGCCGATCCCGTCGCGACCTCGATGCTTCACGCGGCCGCGTCGAGCGACCGGGCCCTGGACGCCTTCGTGGTGCGCAAGGCGGGCAAGGCGCACGGGTTGCAGCGGCGGATCGAGGGGCCGGATGTCGCGGGTCGCCGGGTACTGGCGGTCGAGGACACATCGACGACGGGGTCGAGTGTGCTCGCCGCCGTGGAGGCGCTACGCGAGGCCGGGGCCGAGGTCGTTGGGGTGGCGGTTATTGTTGATCGAGGAGCCGGCGACGCGGTGCGAGCCGCCGGATTGCCTTATCGGGCGGCCTATACGTTGGCTGACCTCGGCCTTGTGGCGTAAAAGTCTGCCGATTCGGATCTGCTGATATGCAGGCGGATCGATGCTGCTGGTGGAAGGATGGAAAACGTGGGAACTGCGTTGGCTGAAATGACTATGCCTCAGATCTCGCCGCTCGCCGGCGAGCCAATCGAACGTGCCGATGCCGAGCGTCTCGCCGGGGTCCTCAAGGCCCTCGCCGACCCCGCCCGGCTGCGGCTGCTGAGCCTGATCCAGTCGGCCCCCGAGGGCGAGGCGTGCGTCTGTGACCTGACCGCGCCGCTCGGTCTCTCGCAGCCGACGGTCAGCCACCACCTGCGCATCCTCACCGAGGCCGGCTTGCTGGAGCGGGAGAAGCGCGGTGTGTGGGCCTACTACCGGCTGGTCCCGACCGCGATCGCCACGATCGCCGACCTGCTGACCCCGCCGCGGAAGCGGGCCACCAAGAAGGCTCGCTGACCCGTACCGATCGTCCGGTGCCCTCCCTGATCCGGGACGGCGCCGGACGGCCGGCCGGTCAGTGCTTGCCGTAGTGCTGCCGGGTCTCCCGGATGGCCTCCTCGGCGGCGGCCCGCTCCTGCGCGGTGGTGCCGCGCTTTGCCGCGATCCGCGCCCGGAGCAGCTCGATGGCGATCGGCACCACCGAGATCGCGACGATCGCGATCAGGATCAGTTCGATGTTGTCCTTCACGAACTGGATCTGGCCCAGGAAGTAGCCGAGCAGGGTCACGCCCGTGCCCCAGAGCACGCCGCCGACCACGTTGTAGACGACGAACGTGCGGTAGTTCATGCGGCTGACACCGGCCACGATCGGCGTGAACGTCCGCACGATCGGCACGAACCGCGCGAGCACGATGGACCGCGCGCCGTACTTCTCGAAGAACTCGTGCGCCTTGAGCACGTTCTCCTGCTTGAACAGGCGGGAGTTCGGGCGGCGGAAGAGGGCCGGCCCGACCTTGCGCCCGAACGCGTACCCCACCTGGTCGCCGGCGATCGCCGCGACCGTGATCAGCAGACAGACCAGCCAGAGCGGGTAGGTGATGTACTGCCCGTCGGCGGTGAGCAGCCCCGCCGTGAACAGCAGCGAGTCGCCCGGCAGGAAGAACCCGATCAGCAGCCCGGACTCGGCGAAGACGATGGCCAGGATGCCGAGCAGCCCGAACGTCGAGATCAACCACTCCGGGTCGAGCCAGTCGGGGCCCAGGGCCAGAGTGGTGGTGGGCGTCGACACGAGCGACCTCCGTTGTCTGCCAGTGGGGGCGGTCAGTCGCCGGCGGCGACGGCACGTCCGTAGTCTAGGTGGCCGTCCGAGACGGCCGGTGCTCGACGTCACACCCGCGCCCGAGCTCAGCCGCCACCCACGGCGGCGACCCGAAGGGCTCCGCTCTGCTCGCGCGGAGCGCGATCCGTGCCCCGTCGCCCCGATCAGCACGCCACGGCGGGCCCACCGCGCCCCGGTGCCGGCGCGCACGAGCCCGGAAACGACGGTGCCCCGCCGACCAGGCGGTCGGCGGGGCACCTCTGACGTCGCTGGCCGTCAGGCCACGAAGCGGGTCTTGCGACGGCGGGCGACCAGGAAGCCGCCGACGCCGGCCACGAGCAGCAGGGCGCCGATGCCGGCGACCAGGCCGGTGGAGGAACCCGTGATCGGCAGCGTGCCGCCGTCACCCTCGTCGCCGCCACCCTGGCCGCCGTCGCCGGTCGCGTTCACCAGGATCTCGGCGGTGTCGTTGGCCGGGTTCGCGTCCTTGGCCTCGGTCTCGTCCGGGCCGCCGTGGAAGAGCTCGACCTGGCCGGTCAGGCTGCCGGCCTGGTCGATGCGGAGCGAGAACGGGAACTCGGCCTTCTTGCCGTTGCCCAGCACGTTAGGCACGAAGCACGCGTAGACCGCCGCGCCGGCCTTGCCCGAATCCTCGCCGAACTCGCCCTCGGCGTCGGCACAGTCCTCCGGCGCCTTGACCGCGGTGGTGCCCTTCGGAAGGGTGACCAGGGCCAGGGTGTAGATGCCGTGCTCGCCACCCGCGTTGATCGCCGCGGGGCCGTTGTTGGTGAAGCCGACCGTGACGGGGACGGTCTTGCCGACCGTACCGGCGACGGTGGCCCCGTCGGCGGCCACGTCCGCCTTCTGGTTGCCCTCGACCGCGAGCTGGATGTAGGTCTCGTTGTTGAACGGGTTCACGTCGCTCTGCGGAAGCTCGCGGCGGGCGCGGGCACTGGCCGACTGCTCGAGCGCCAGCACGCCGTCGTCGCCCTTGACGCCCGTGCCGAAGTCGGGCACCTGAGCCCGGAACTCGGCCCAGTCGGCCGGGGTGAGCCAGCTGGCGAAGCCGTAGTCGTTGTTCGGCGCCCACGAGTCACCGGGGATGGCGAAGCCGAAGGAGTCGTCCAGCCGGGCGCTGCCGCCGGAGGGGACCGTGCCGTCGAAGGTGCAGGCGTAGGCCCACTCGTCGAAGTTGTCCGAGAAGTACTCGCAGTTCTCGTAACGCTTCGCGGGCGCGAGGCCGTAGGAGCCGAAGAGGAAGAGCACGGCACCGCGGGCGTCGACCTCGCCCTGGTTGCCCACCGACAGGGGAGCCTTGACGGTGCTGCCGGGAGCTCCGCTCAACTGCAGAGACGGCTCCGCGGTCAGGTCCACGCCCTCGCCCACGGAGATGGTGGAGCGGTAGGTCTCGGTCCCGGCCCCCGGAGCGGTGACCGTGAACTCCAGCTGGCCCTCCTGCCCGGCCTTGGCGCCGGCGCGCGGCAGCACCAGGAGGGACAGCAGGTTCAGGCCGGGCTCCGAGTCGTTCTTGACCGTGCAGGTGATGACGGCGTCCGCCTCGGTGCAGGTGCCCGGGCCCTCCGGAAGCTGCACCTCGGCGAAGCCGTCGACGGCGCTGCGGTCGACCTTCACCGTGTAGTCGGTGAACGCCTCGTCCACCAGGGAGTACAGCGAGACGCCCTTCTCCGGTCCGCCGGGGGCGACCACGACAGGGTTCGCGTACAGCGCGAAGCCCTCGGACGCCTTCGCGTCCGCGAGCGTCACGTCGGCGTCCGTGGTCGCCGACGCGGGGTTGGCGGAGGCCGCGACGAGCGCGCCTGCGACGCCCAGCCCGGCGAGCCAGCGCCGGGTCGAGTGCTTGAGCATGGGGGTTCCCTCATGTCGGGGGACGAAAGTGAAGCCAGCGGAGCTTAAGGAGCCGTTAAGGTTGGCCGCTGCCCCGGCCCGCCGTCACGGACGGATATTGACCGAACGGCTGACCGGGACTGCCACAACGTTTCGCCTGCCCGGCCCCTCATCGGCGGCAGGACCCCAGGAGAGGGTGGTGTGCGGGCGACCCGCGGTCAGCGGTAGTCGTCCTCGTCGCCGACGACCACCCGCGCCTGCTCCACCGCGTCCCAGTCGTCGACCTCCAGGCCGCGTCGCGGCTCGGTGTCACCGTCGATTGGGGCCACCGCGACGGTCTGCTCGAACGCGTCGGCCGGCTCCGCTTCCAGGTCACGCTCCTCGGGGTCGAGGTGGTCGCTGGGCGTGAAGTCCTCGGCGGGCTGACCCATCGTCCCTCCCTGGATCTCGGCGGACGGTCACCACACACACCGTACGGGCTCCCGCCGCCGCCCGCTCGGGCAGCGGGGTGAAGCCGAGTCGGTGGAATCGGCCCACCGCGCCGCGCCGCCGATGCCAGGATGGGGCGGTGGGCTTCCTGATCCGGTTGGTGATCACCGCGGTGGCGCTGTGGATCACCACGCTGGTCGTGCCCGGGGTCGACGTCGGCGGCCGGTCCGGTGCCAACACCGTGCTCACCCTGATCGTCGTGGCGCTGATCTTCGGCGTCGTGAACGCGGTCCTCAAGCCGATCATCAAGGTTGTCGGCTGCATCTTCTACCTGCTGACACTCGGCCTGTTCGCGCTGGTCGTCAACGCGTTGCTGTTCCTGCTGACCGACCGGATCGCCCACGCGCTCGACCTGCCGTTCCAGATCGACGGCTTCTGGGCCGCGTTCTGGGGCGCCATCGTGATGACCGTGGTGACCTGGCTGATCAGCGTCGTGCTCCCCGACCGCCTGGAGGGACGGTGAGCGGCGGCGGCGCCGGTCACCGTCGGTGGACCCACACCGGGTCGGTTGCGGCCCGCCCGCCGCACTGCGGGATACTGCCCGGCGGAGGACAGCGCGGTCCGGCGCACCCATGGACAACAGCGGCCAGCACGGCCGAGAGCGGTAAGTAAGGAGCGTTTGACATGCCCATCGCTTCCCCCGAGGCCTACGCGGAGATGCTGGACCGCGCCAAGGCTGGCCGGTTCGCGTACCCCGCGATCAACGTGACCTCCTCCCAGACGCTGAACGCGGCGCTCAAGGGCTTCGCCGACGCGGAGAGCGACGGCATCATCCAGGTCTCCACCGGTGGCGCCGAGTACCTCTCCGGCCCGTCCGTGAAGGACATGGTCACCGGCGCCGTGGCGTTCGCCCACTACGCGCGTGAGGTCGCGAAGAAGTACCCGGTCAACATCGCCCTGCACACCGACCACTGCCCGAAGGACAAGCTGGACAAGTTCGTCCGGCCCCTGATGACGATCTCGCAGGAGCGGGTGCAGCGCGGCGAGGAGCCGCTGTTCCAGTCGCACATGTGGGACGGCTCCGCGGTGCCGGTGGCCGAGAACCTGGAGATCGCGGAGCAGCTCCTCACCGAGGCCGCCAAGGCGAAGATCGTCCTCGAGATCGAGGTCGGCGTCGTCGGTGGCGAGGAGGACGGCGTCGAGAACGCGATCAACGAGAAGCTCTACACCACCGTCGAGGACGGTCTGGCCATGGTCGACGCGCTCGGCCTGGGTGAGAAGGGCCGCTACATGGCGGCGCTGACCTTCGGCAACGTGCACGGCGTCTACAAGCCGGGCAACGTCAAGCTCCGTCCGGAGGTGCTCAACCACATCCAGATGGCGGTCGGCGCCAAGTACAACAAGGAGAAGCCGCTCAGCCTGGTCTTCCACGGTGGCTCCGGCTCGCTGCTGTCCGAGATCCGTGAGGCGCTCGACTACGGCGTGGTGAAGATGAACATCGACACCGACACCCAGTACGCCTTCTCCCGCCCGGTCGCGGACCACATGTTCCGCAACTACGACGGCGTGCTGAAGGTTGACGGCGAGGTCGGCAACAAGAAGATGTACGACCCGCGCGTCTGGGGCAAGGCCGCCGAGGCCGGCATGGCCGCCCGCGTCGTCGAGGCCTGCGAGGCGCTTCGCTCGACCGGCACCAAGATGAGCAAGTAGGACACCACCGCGAACGGCCGGCTCCCCCGCAGGAGCCGGCCGTCGTCGTTCCCGCGCCGTGGTCGTCCCCGGTCCGGGGTGCTCAGCCGGCTCGTGCGGCGGGGGCCGGCGCGTGCGGACGGTCGGCAGGTGCGTGTGCCGCAGTCAACACGCGGATGGCCTCGCGGACGTCGTCGGTGAGGTGGATCGTCGACGACAGGTCGCCGAACGGGGACCCGGCCAGCAGCGGGCGCAGCAGCGCCTCGACCGGCAACTCCGTCGTCCAGTAGGCGCGGTCGAGGAAGACGTACGCGCCACTGGCGCCGTCGGTGCCGTAGAACGTCTTCGTCGCCGCCTGGAACACCTCCTGGACCGTGCCCGCCCGACCCGGCGCGAACACGATCCCGCCCCGGGCGAGCCGCAGGATGGTGTCCTCGCGGATCGCGTTCGAGAAGTACTTGGCGATCCGGCCGGCGAAGAGGTTCGCGGGCTCGTGCCCGTACAACCAGGTCGGGATGGCCAGACCTCCCGCCCGCGCCCAGGCCAGGTCGACGCCGCGCCGTGGCGGCACCGGCGGCGGGGCGTACCGCTCGCGTACCCGCAGGGCCGCCGCCGTGTAACGGTCGTGGTCGGTGAAGTCGGGCGCCGTCGCGAGCAGGTCGATCGCTTCGGTCAGCTCCTCCGTCGGACGGCCGGCCAGGTACGCACCGAGGTTGGCGGCCTCCATCACCCCCGGCCCACCGCCCGTCACCACCAGCCGGTCGGCGCGCGCCAGCTCCCAGCCGAGCACCGCGGCCATCCGGTACGGCAGGCTGCCGCGCGGCACCGCGTGCCCGCCCATGACGCCGACGACCGACTGCGGCCCGTACGCGGCCAGCCAGGCGCGCGTGGCGTCGGCCAGCGCGTTGTCCACGCCGTGGTCGTGCAGCCGCTGGCCGAGGGCCTCCCGCACGTCGGGCAGCGCGCCGCCGTGCGCCCGGAAGTGCGCGTACACCCGCGTGTCGTACATCCCCTCGTAGCCCGCCTCGACGAAGCCGGCCGACAGGTCCTCCGGGGTGTAGAGGTGGCTCGGTTGCGTGGGGTACGGCAGCCCCGAGAACGGCGGCACCACGTTCGCGCCGCGGCGGACCAGGTCGGCCCCGACCTCCCGGGAGGCGAACCGGCAGCCGACGAAGAGCGTCCCGGTCACCGTGACGGTGGTGAGGTCGGGCACCGGGTCGAGGTCGAGACGGAGCCCCTGCACGGTGAGGCCGGTGAGATCGCCCCCGGCCAGCCGCCGGTCGAACTCGGCGCGGGTCTCGATCTCGTTCGTGGGGTGCGGCTCGATGACGTCGGCCGGAGGCGGGGTGGGCACCCGGCAATCCTGCCCCCGCCGGTCCACCCGCACACCCGGGGGCGGTGTCCTGTCGGCGTGCTCCCCTCGCGCCCGACCGGCGCCGGAACGACAGGAGCCCGACGGCCGCGGCCGTCGGGCTCCTGCGTAACCGGGTCCTGGGGAGGCTCCGGACCAATAGTTGTAACGGAAAACACCTTCCGTTGGCATAGGCCGCAGGCGTGACCAACTCCTCAGCCGTTCAGCCAGCGAGCTTGGCCGACCCTCTCGCGGGACGCCGCGCGAAGCGGGTTGAATGGGGCGATGCAGAACCTCTTGCCGGAGCCACCGGCCACCCTGCTTCCCGCGTACGACGAGGCCGACGACGCCTTGAGCGCCGCCGAACAGGACGGCGGCGAGGAGGCGCTCGCCGGGGTCGCGGCGCGCTACCCGACGTACAGCGCGGCGTGGGGGGCACTTGCCGCCCGGGCGCTCGCGGCGGGCCAGGCCGTTCCGGCGTACGCGTACGCCCGTACCGGCTACCACCGCGGGCTCGACCAACTGCGCCGCAACGGCTGGAAGGGGCACGGTCCGGTGCCCTGGTCGCACGAGCCGAACCAGGGCTTCCTCCGCTGCCTCTACGTGCTGTCCCGGGCCGCCGACGAGATCGGCGAGGCGGACGAGGCGGCCCGGTGTGCCCAGTTCCTCCGCGACTGCGACCCGGCCGCCGCTGACGCGCTCGCCAGCAACTGACGCAGGTCACGGCCGGCCCGGTTCACCGGGCCGGCCGTGGGGGCGCGTCGGCCTAGAGGCCCTCGGCCACGGCCGCGGCGATCTTCAGCCACGCTTCGCGAGTGGCGGAGGAGAGGGCCGCGTAGCGGATCGGCTCGCCGCTGTCGATGAGCCTCTCGTACGGCGCCAGCAGCACCGACCGGGTGCGGGCCGCGAAGTGCTCCTGGATCGCGGGCAGGTCGATGTCCTTGCGCGACGGTGGCATCGACACCACGGTGACCGCCTGCCGCACGAGCCGCTGCCGGCCGCTCTGCTCCAGATGGTCGAGCATCCGGGCGGCCGTCTCGGCCGAGTCGTTCCGGGCCGACATGGTCACCACGAGCTGGTCGGTGGCGTCCATCGCCGCCTGCCAGTTCTGCGCCCGCACGTTGTTGCCCGTGTCCACGAAGATCAGCTTGTAGAAGCGGCTGACCACCTCGCGGAGCTCGGCGAACGCGGCCGCGGTGAGCATCTCGCCACCGGTCGCCGACTCGTCCGAGGCGAGCACGTCGAACATCCCCTCGCCCTGTGAGCGGACGTACTGCGACAGGTCGCCGACCCGCCCGTGCGCGCCCTGGAACTGGCCGAGGTCGCGCAGCAGATCCCGCACCGTGCGGGAGTGGAAGTCCTGCTGCGCACGCATGCCGAGGGTGCCCTGGGTCTCGTTGTTGTCCCAGGCCAGCACGTAGCCGCCGCGCTTCTGCCCGAACGTCATGGCGAGCAGCAGGATGGCCACCGTCTTGCCGGCGCCGCCCTTCGGGTTGACCACGGTCACCTGGCGCAGCCCGCCGAAGTTGCGGCGGACCGTCTCGATGTCCCATTTCAGCTCCTGCTCGTGCCGCCCGGGCGGCAGGCGGAGGCCGATCTTGTTGACCACCGCCCGTACGCCCATCGTGGCCACGGGTTCGGCCGGGCGTACCTGCCGGCGGCGGGCGAAGTCCTCGGCCGTCGGCGCGGGGCCGGGCTCTGCCACGCCGGCGGCCGGCACGGGCGGGTAACCGGTGGGTGTCCCGCCGGAGACCTGCGGCTGGTACGGCTGCGCCGGGGCTGCGGCATCGGCCTGCTGCCAGGGTGGAGGGTTCCAGCCGGGCGGGAACGGACCGGGCGGCGGGGCCGGCGGCGCCGGGTCGCCCGCCGGGGGCGGGGGGACCGGGCCGGGCGGCGGCGCGACCGGGGCGGCCGGCGACGGCATCGGTGCCGCGACGGGCGGACCCGTGAGCGGGGTCGCCGGTGGCGGTGGTGCCGCGCCGGGCCAGGGTGGCGTGGCCGGAGGTGGCGGTACGCCACCACCGGTCGTGGCGGGCGGCGGCCCGTCGCTCGCCCCTTGCTCGTGCGCGCCGGGCGGCGGCCCGTGGGTCGTCCCTTGCTCGGGTGCGCCGGGCGGGGTCGCCGCCGGCTCGCCGGTGTCGGCGCTCGCTCCGCTGTCCTCCGGCCCGG
The DNA here is from genome assembly GCF_056150165.1 of Micromonospora xinjiangensis. Classification (NCBI taxonomy): domain Bacteria; kingdom Bacillati; phylum Actinomycetota; class Actinomycetes; order Micromonosporales; family Micromonosporaceae; genus Micromonospora; species Micromonospora xinjiangensis. The sequence goes on from NZ_JAXCFO010000003.1 coordinate 347,651, forward strand.
TCCGGCCCTCGGCCGGCGGCGTCTCGGCGGTCACCCGCTGGGGCGGGTAGGCCCACGGAGACTCACCCGTCCGCGCGGGCCCGGGCGAACCGCTGGCCGAGGGGGCCGGCGGTGGCGTGTCTGCGGAAGCCGGCGGGGCGCCGTCCGGGGCGGCCGGTGGCGTGGTCGGTGCGGGAGCGGACGGCGGGGTCGGGGCGGTGGTGGCAGTCGGTGGGGTGTTCGGTGCGGGCGCGGTTGGCCCGGTCGTGTCGGGCGGCGCGGCGGGGACCGCCGCCTGCGCGGGCGCGGCCGGCTGGCCTGGCCCGGACCCAACCGGAAGCGGGCTGTGCGGCTGGTCGATGGTGGCCCGGCCGTCGTGCGTCCCGGGTGGCTGGTCGAGGGAGAACGGCAGGTTCAGGTCGACCCGGCCGACGCCGGGATGCCCAGGCGTCGGGGCCCGGCCGGCCTGGGACGGCGGTGGCGCCCAGGCGGCGGCGCCCGGTGGTGGAGGTGCCCAGCCGCCCGGCGGCGGCAGCGCCCCGGTGAGCGAGGGATAGTCGCTCGCGGCGGTGCCGGCCGACGGTGAGACGGGCGCGGCGGCGGTGGGCTGCCCCGGCACGCGTGGCCCGGGCGGTGGCGCGGCGGGCGCGCCCGGGTCGGGCGTCGCGGGGACGGCGGGTGGGGCGGCCACGGAGGCCCACGGCGGGGCCGCCGTGCCGGCGTCAGCGGAGTCCGGGGGCCAGAGTGGCTCGATGTCCCGCTCCGGCTCCGGCTGCTGGCCGGGTACGCGTACCCGGTCGGCGTTCTCGTCCATCACGGTTCCTCCCCGTTCCTCCTGCCGAGGATAGGCCCCCGGGCAGACGGCGGCTGGTCGGCGAGCCGGGGGTGCCGGGGTCAGGCGGCCCAGACCGCCCAGGCGCCCGGCTCCGTCCACCAGGACCGCTTGCGGCTCAGCTCGCCCTCGACACCGTCATCGAGGAACGGCACCTTCTCGTCCCGGGGCAGCACCGACACGGCCCGGCCGCGGGCCCGGCGCACCTCGAGGCGTACCCGCTTGCGGCCGAACGCGGAACGCGTCACCACCGGCACCGCCACGGCGACCTCGACCAGTCCGTCCGTCGGGTCCGGCCGGCCCAGCAGGGTCACGTCGTCGAGCGCCGCGTACCCGCCGCCGTTGCCGATCGCGCACGCCATCAGCGGGTCGTCGCCGTCGGAGAGGAGGGCGTCGTCCACCTCGACCCGGCCCCGCCAGTGCAGCGGCCGGCCGGCGTCGTCGGCGGCGCCGAGCAGCGCGCCGTCCAGGGTCACCGAACCGCCGTCGGTGCGGAGCAGGTCGAGCCGGCGGGGGGTGCCGTCCAGCACGGCGGCGGCCACCGCCGCCGGGTCGCGCGGCAGTCCCAGCTGCGCGGCCAGGTCACGGTGCCCGCTGCTGCGGGCCGGGTCGAGCGGCAGTACGCCGATCGGCGGCAGGTCGGGCACCGTGCGATTGCCGGGCAGGTCCTCCGGACGGCGGCTCGGCGGTGGGGCGTACCGCCGGACGAGCCGGCGCAGCACGGCGCGCAACTGCGCGTCGGTGGCCGTGGCGACGACGAGCCGGGTCTTCGAGTCCGGGTCGGGCCAGGTGAGCCCGTCCGGGCGGGGCGGGCCGTCGAGGCGGGCCAGCACCTCGTCGATCTCCGCGTCGGAGCGGGCCGTGACCGTCTCCACCCGGGCGCCCCGGGCGGTCAGCTCGTCCGCACAGGCCAGCACCGGCACCCGCGGCGTCTCGCACCGCTCCTGCCTCGCTCCGGCGGCCTCTTCCGCGCCACCGCAGCAGGCTCCGCCACCGCCGCAGCCCCCGGCAGCATCCCGCTCCGAGCCGAGGGTGAGCAGCACCACGTCGTACACCGGAAGGAGCCTCCTGACTCTCGACGCGACCCCTGCCGGCCCCGCCGTAACCTCTTGTTAGCCTGACACCCCGGGCTCGCCAACCGGTCGCCACCTGGCACCCGAGCCTTCTGGAGGCGGAGAAGATGCCAGCGATCGTGCTCATCGGCGCTCAGTGGGGCGACGAGGGCAAGGGCAAGGTTACCGACCTGCTGGGTGAGCGGGTCGACTACGTGGTGCGCTACTCAGGCGGCAACAACGCCGGCCACACGGTGATCACCCCGGACGGCCAGAAGTACGCGCTGCACCTGATGCCCTCCGGTGCGCTCTCCCCGAACGCGAAGATCGTCATCGGCAACGGTGTGGTGGTCGACCCCAAGGTCCTGCTCGCCGAGATCGACGGCCTGGCCGAGCGCGGTGTGGACGTCTCCCGGCTGCGGATCTCCGGCGACGCGCACCTGATCATGCCGCACCACCGGGCGTTGGACCGGGTGGTCGAGCGCTACCTCGGCTCGTCCCGGATCGGCACCACCGGCCGGGGCATCGGCCCCGCGTACGGCGACAAGGTCGCCCGCATGGGCATCCGGGTGCAGGACCTGCTCGACCCGGGCATCCTGCGCAAGAAGCTGGAACTCGCGCTGCGCGAGAAGAACCAGATCCTGTTCAAGGTCTACAACCGCAAGGCGATCGACGTCGACGCGACCGTCGAGGAGTACCTGGCGTACGCGGAGCGGCTGAAGCCGTACATCGCGGAGACCCGGGGGCTGCTCTGGGACGCGCTGGACCGGGGCGACACGGTCCTGCTCGAGGGCGCCCAGGCCACGATGCTCGACATGGACCACGGCACGTACCCCTTCGTGACCTCGTCCAACCCGACGGCCGGCGGTGCCTGCGTGGGCGCGGGCATCCCGCCGACCGCCATCACGAAGGTGATCGCGGTCAGCAAGGCGTACACCACGAGGGTCGGCTCGGGGCCGTTCCCCACCGAGCTGTTCGACGACAACGGGCAGCACCTGCGCAAGATCGGCCACGAGTACGGCACCACGACCGGCCGCGAGCGCCGGTGCGGCTGGTTCGACGCGGTCGTGGCCCGGTACGCCTGCCGTCTCAACGGCGTCACCGACCTGGTGATCACCAAGCTGGACGTGCTCACCGGCCTGCCGAAGGTGCCGATCTGCGTCGGGTACGAGATCAACGGCGAGCGGGTCGACGACATGCCGATGACCCAGACCGACTTCCACCACGCCACCCCCGTCTACGAGGAGATGGACGGCTGGTGGGAGGACATCACCAAGGCGCGCAGCGTCGACGAGCTGCCGGAGAACGCCCGCCGCTACATCGCGCGGATCGAGGAGCTCTGCCACACGAAGGTCAGCGTCATCGGCGTCGGCCCCGGCCGAGACGAGAACGTGGTCCAACACCCCCTCCTGCCGTAGCCCCGCGCACCCCGGCCCCGCGTCGGCGTCTCCCCCCGGTGATCACACGCCCCGCGTCGGGATTCGGCTCGGGCGTGGCGCGAAGCTCTTGATCAGCGCCTCGGGGCGAGCGGGGAGGCAGGGGTGGGGGGCGGGGTCAGTAGGATGCCGTTCTGTGCGGGTACTTCTGGTGGGTGGTGGGGGGCGTGAGCACGCCCTCGCGCTCGGACTGGCGTCCGATCCTTCGGTCGAGCGGCTGATCGCGGCCCCGGGCAATCCGGGGATCGCGGAGGTCGCCGAGCTGCGGACGGTCGACGCGAACGATCCCGCCGCGGTGGCCGCGCTGGCGGTCGAGACCGGCGTCGACCTCGTGGTGATCGGGCCGGAGGCGCCGCTGGTCGCCGGGGTGGCCGACGCCGTGCGGGCGAAGGGCATCGCCGTGTTCGGCCCGTCCGCCGAGGCGGCCCGCCTGGAGGGCTCCAAGGCGTTCGCGAAGGACGTGATGACGGCGGCCGGCGTGCCGACCGCCCGGGCGTACACCTGCACCGACCCGGAGAGCGTCGGCCGCGCCCTCGACGAGTTCGGCGCGCCGTACGTCGTGAAGAACGACGGGCTCGCCGCCGGCAAGGGCGTCGTGGTCACCGATGACCGGGCGCGCGCCGAGGAGCACGCGCGCGACTGCGGCCGGGTGGTGATCGAGGAGTACCTGGCCGGCCCCGAGGTCTCGCTCTTCGTGGTCACCGACGGCGAGGCGGCGGTGCCGCTGCTGCCGGCGCAGGACTTCAAGCGCCTCGGTGACGGCGACAGCGGCCCGAACACCGGTGGCATGGGGGCGTACGCGCCGCTGCCCTGGGCCCCGCCCGGCCTCGTCGACGAGGTCATGCGGGACGTGGTCCACCCGACCCTGGCGGAGCTGCGCCGCCGGGGCACCCCGTTCTCCGGCCTGCTCTACGTCGGGCTGGCGATCACCGCGACCGGCCCCCGCGTCATCGAGTTCAACGCGCGCTTCGGCGACCCGGAGACGCAGGTGGTGCTCGCGCTGCTGGAGACGCCGCTCGCCGGGCTGCTGCACGCCGCGGCCACCGGCACGCTCGCCGCACACCCGCCGCTGCGCTGGCGGGCCGGCGCCGCCGTGACCGTCGTGGTGGCGTCCGAGGGCTACCCCGCCGCCTCCCGCACCGGCGACGTGATCACCGGCGCGGACCGCCCGGGCGTCATCCACGCCGGCACCGCCCGCCGGGCCGACGACGGCGCGCTGCTCTCCGCCGGCGGCCGGGTCGTCTGCGGTACGGCCACCGGCCCGGACCTGGCCGCCGCGCGGGACGCCGCCTACGAGCTGGTACGCGGAATCGGCCTGGCCGGCTCCCAGCACCGCACCGACATCGCGGCCGCCGCCGTCGACGGCCGGATCCACATCCCCGGCTGATGGCGGACACCCGGTTCCGGGCGTACGGCTGACGCCGGCTCCGCCCGGTCCGTGTTCGGCCGGATTCCCGGCCGCACCGGCCCGGCGCGGCCCGACCCCGGCCGGCCTTCGGAGGCACGGCTCGCCCCCGGCGGGCCGGTCGAACGCGGGCGTCAGCCGTAGTAGCGGCGCAGCTCCCGGGTCAGCACCTTGCCGGTGGCGTTGCGGGGCAGGTACTTCACGAACACCACGTCCCGCGGCACGGAGAAGCGGGCGAGGTAGTGCCGGACGTACTCGCGGACGGCCTCCGGGTCGAGCGTCTCGCCCGGGTGCAGGGCGAGGAACGCGGCGAGGCGTTGACCGAACTCCGCGTCGGGTACGCCGATCACGGCCGCCTCACGCACCTGGGGCAGCTGGGCGAGCAGGTTCTCCACCTCGGACGGGAAGACGTTCTCGCCGCCGGAGACGATCATGTCGTCGGCCCGGCCGTCGACGAAGAGCAGGCCGTCGGCGGTGAGCCGTCCGAGGTCGCCGGTGTCGAGGAGCCCGTCCTGGCTCTCCCGGCCCGCGCCGGAGGTGTAGCCCTCGAAGAGCATCTCGTTGCCCACGAAGATGCGGCCCACCTGCCCGTCCGGCACCGGCTGCCCGGCGGCGTCGAGGATCCGCAGCCGGGTGCCGTGCGGCGGCCGGCCGGAGGTGGTGGGCGCGGCCCGCAGGTCGGCGGGGCTGGCGATGGACGCCCAGGAGACCTCGGTGGAGCCGTACAGGTTGTAGAGGACGTCGCCGTAGACGTCCATGAATCGTGGGGCGAGCCCACCGGGCAGGGCGGAGCCACTCACCGCCACGATCTTCAGTGGCGGCCGCGGGTCCGGCGGCGGCACCTCCATGAGGCGCTGCACCATCACCGGCACGGCGAAGAGCGCGTCGCACCGGTGCTCCACGAGCGCGGCGAGGGTGGCGGCCGGGTCGAAGCGGCGGTGCAGCACGATGGTGGCGCGCAGCGCGAAGCAGACCTGGAGGGCGGCGAAGCCCCAGGTGTGGAAGATCGGTGCGGCGATCATCACGCGGTCACGGGTGTGCAGCGGGATCCGGTCGATGATGGACACCAGCGGGCCGAATCCACTCGGGGTGGGCCGGCGGGCGCCCTTCGGCGTGCCGGTGGTGCCGGAGGTGAGCACGATGATCCGCCCGTCCCGCTCCGGCGGGTGCAGCTCGCCGGGCAGCGCCACGGAGACGAGCTCCTCGCGGGCGCGTTCGTCGAGGCGGGGCAGGTCCGCCGGGAGGTTCAGGACCCGCTCGGCGAACTCGTCGTCGTGCACCAGCACCCGTAGCCGCTGCTCCTCGGCCACGGTGGCCAGTTGGGCCGCGGAGAGCCCGGTGTTGACGAGCACCGCGTCGACGCCGAGCAGGGTGGCGGCCACGATCGTCTCGATCAGTCCGTGGTGGTTGCGGCAGAGCACGCCGATCCGGTCGCCGACCTGGACGCCGTGCCCGGCGCGCAGTGACCGGGCCATCCGCTCGGCCCGGTCGAGCAGTTCCTGGTAGGTCAGTTCGCCGCCGTGCTCGTCGATGATCGCCGTACGGCCCGGGTCACGGGCCGCGGCCTGGCGCAGTTCACCGGCCAGGCTCCAGCCCCAGCGACGCAGGGCGCTGAGCTGCGAGGCGACCCGGATCGGCCGGCCGGGGGTGAGCAGCCCGCGACGGGTCAGCGTGGCGACGACGAAGGGCAGGTCCATGCCGCAGACCTCCTAGGGGTGGTGGCCGGACGGTGTCGAGGGGAAACCGCCCGGGTGTCTGCCCTGATCATGCCCGGGTGGGCGCGTCCGGCCCACCCGGCGGCGGCGCGGGGTGACGAAGACGGCACGGAAGGTCCGAGCAAGGCGGGGCGCCGCGGGTGGTGATGACACCGGAGTGGACGGACGAGCTGCCGGCCGGGGACGGTGCCGGCCCGGAGAGCCGCCCCGGGCCGGCACCGTCGTCCGTCGACCGGTCAGCGGATCTGCATCCCGGAGATGGAGCGCGAGATGACCAGCCGTTGGATCTCGGAGGTGCCTTCGAAGATGGTGTAGATCTTCGCGTCCCGGTACCAGCGCTCGACCGGGTGGTCCCGCAGGAAGCCGGCCCCACCGAGGAGCTGCACCGCCTTCTCGGTGACGGAGACGGCGACCTCGCCGGCCTTCAGCTTGGACATGGAGCCCTCCCCGGCGGTGAACGGCCGGTTGTTGCGCCCCATCCACGACGCCCGCCAGACGAGCAGCCGCGCCGCGTCGATCTCCATCTTCATGTCGGCCAGCGCGAACGCGACCGCCTGGTTCTCGATGATCGGGCGTCCGAACTGGACCCGCTCCTTGGCGTAGTCCAGGGCGTACTCGTACGCGGCCCGGGCCACGCCGAGCGCCTGCGCGCCGACGGTGGGGCGGGACAGCTCGAACGTGCGCATGGCGGCCTGCCCGGACGCGCGCTGCCCGGAGCGGGCGCGGGCCAACCGCTCGTCCAGGGTGTCCTTGCCGCCGAGCAGGCAGCTCCCCGGCACCCGCACGTCGTCGAGGAAGACGTCGGCGGTGTGCGAGGCGCGCAGCCCCAGCTTGCGCAGCTTCCGGGTGGCGGTGAGGCCCGCCGTGCCGGGCGGTACGACGAACGCGGCCTGGCCGCGGGAGCCCAGCTCGGGGTCGACCGAGGCGGTGACGACGTGCACGGTGGCGATGCCGCCGTTGGTGGCGTACGCCTTCTGCCCGGTCAGCACCCACTCGTCAGCGGCCTCGTCGTAGACGGCGCGCGTGCGCATCGCGCCCACGTCGGAGCCGGCCTCCGGCTCGGTGGTGCAGAACGCGGCCACGGCCGGCTCGTCGACGGAGCCGAAGCACTGCGGCACCCACTCGACGAGCTGGTCGGGCGTGCCGGTGCCGTAGATGGCGGCCACCGCGAGCGAGGTGCCGAAGATGCTCAGGCCGATGCCCGCGTCACCCCAGAAGAGTTCCTCGTTGGCGATCGGGAGCGAGAGCCCGGTGGGGTCGGCCCAGCAGGTCGCGAGGAACTCGAATCCGTAGAGGCCGACCTTCGCGGCCTCCTGGATGACCGGCCAGGGAGTCTCCTCGCGCGCGTCCCACTCGGCCGCGGCCGGGCGCACGACCTCGGCGGCGAAGCCGTGCACCCAGTCGCGGAGATCCCGCTGTTCCTCGGACAGGTCGAGCGAGAACTCTGCCATGGTCAGGCCTTCGGGATGTCGAACAGGTTCGCGATGTTGGCGGCGAGGCCCAGGTCGCCCTTGGCCTTCAGCTTGCCGGTCATGAACATCATGACCGGGTTCGCGCCACCGGAGACGATCTTGAGGAACTCGACCGGGCCCATGGTGAGGGTCAGCTTCGGGTCGCGCTGCGGGGCGTCCGAGACGGTGCAGGCGCCGTTCTCGATGACGACCTCGTAGGTGTCGCTGCCACCGTCGGGGCGCCCGGTGATGGTCCAGTGGATGACCGCGTTGGTGGAGCCGGCCCGGTCGGCGCGGAAGAGCGACGGCATCCGGCCGAACACCTCGCCGAGGATCTTGCCGCGCATGTCGCCGGACATCACCTCGGCGATCTTGTCGTCCGGGGTCGACTTGACCAGCTGGGCGAACTCCTTCGGGCTCACGTTGGCGAAGTTGGCCGGGTCGAAGTCAGTCATGGGGGAAACACCTTCCGGGCGGGCCGTCTTGGTTACTCTGGCGTAACCTTACGCACGAGTAGGTATGCTCGCAAGAGTGTCCAGCGCACCCACCTTCAAGCGCCTTCCCCGCGCCGTTCGCGAGCAGCAGATGCTCGACGCGGCCGTGCGCGTCTTCTCCCGGCGCGGCTTCCACGCCGCGAGCATGGACGAGATCGCCGACGAAGCCGGCATCTCCAAGCCCATGGTCTACGCGTACCTGGGCACCAAGGAGGAGCTCTTCGTCGCCTGCCTGCACCGGGAGGGGACGCGGATGATGGAGGCGATCGCCGGGGCCGCCGCGCCCGACCTCCCCGCCGACGAGCGGCTCTGGCGGGGCCTGCGGGCGTTCTTCGGGTTCGTGGGGGCGCACCGCGACGGGTGGGCCGTGCTCTACCGGCAGGCCCGGGGGGAGCAGCCGTTCGCCGGTGAGCTGGCCACGATGCGCGCCCGGCTGGTCGAGGTCGTCGCGGGCATGCTCGACCACGCGCTGCGCGCCGAGGGGCGGGAGGTCGCCGCGGTCGATCTCGAGGTGGTCGCGTACGCCCTGGTCGGCGCGAGCGAGTCGTTGGCCGACTGGCTCGCCGACCACCCGGAAGCCGATCCGGAGAAGACCGCGACCCGGATGATGAACGTGGCCTGGCTCGGCGCCGGGCAGCTGCTGCACGGCGTGACCTGGCGCCCGCCCGAGCGGTAGCTCCCCTCACCGCTTCCGTGGCAGAGCCGGCGCGCTCGTCGCGGCGGGCCGCGGGCGGGTGCGGCGAAGCGCGCGTACGCCCTCCACGATCACCGTCACGGTGAGCGCCAGACCGAGCCCGAGCAGCAGCCCGCGCAGCGGATCCTGCTCGAAGGCGAGCCCGCCCACGTAGCCGACCAGCGCCGAGTAGAGCCCCCAGGAGGCGGCCGCGAGCGCGTCGAACGCGAAGAACCGCCGGCGGGGGAAGCCGACCGCTCCCATGGTCAGCGTGACGGCGGTCCGTCCACCGGGGATGTAGCGGGCGACCGTGAGGATCAGCCCACCCCGGACGGCGACGCCGCGCCGGGCCCACTCGACGCCGGCCCGCCGGCGCCCACCGGCCGGCAGCCGGTCGAGCAGCCGCGCGCCGCCGGTGCGGCCGATGGCGTACGAGACGTGGTCCCCGACGAGCGCGCCCGCCGCGGCCACGACGATCATCCCCGGCAGGTACGGCGCGCCGGACGCGGCGAATACCCCCGCGGTGATCACCGCGGTCTCGCTCGGCACGACCGGGAAGAACCCGTCGAGGACCGCGATCGCGAAGATCGCGAGGTAGACCCAGGGCGACGACATGGTCTGGTGCAGCAGGTCGAGGAGATCCATGGTCCCGATGCTGGTCCCGGCGGCCGTCCCCGCCATCGGCCAGGAGTGAGCCCGGAGACATCACTTAAGTAGCGGTCGCCCCGGAGGGCGGGTCGGGGGCTTCCCCCAGCCGTCCCCGGTCCCTCCGCTCGCCCCTGCCCACGCCGGCGGACGGGCCGTAGGCTCCTTCCCGTGGCCTTCGGTGTCGTGCTCGGGCGGGTCGTCGGCCGGTACGCGCCACCGCTGTTCGCCGTGCTCGTGGCCGCGGCCGTGTGGGCCTCCGGCAGCGGCGCCGTCGGCGTCCGCTCGCCGCTGCCCGGCGTCGTGGTCGTCCTGATCGCCGTGGCGTCCGGCTGGGCGGTGGCGGTCGTCCGGGTCCGGCGCTGGCCGCTGTTCCTGGCCGCCGCCGTCGGGTGGCTGGTGCTGGCGGCCTGGCCGGCCGGGGTGGTCGCCTCGTACCAGGCGGGCCTCCGGTTGGCGGAGCGGCGGCGGTTGGCCTGGTACCTCGCCGGTGCCGCGTCGGTGCTGGCGGCCGGGGTGCTGATCGGGCTGGCCGTCGGCGGTCTGCGGCGGGTCACCACCGCCACCCCGGCCAACGCCGCCGCCATGGCCGCGTGGTTGGTCGCGTTCCCGCTGGTCGCCGGGCTTCTGGTGCGGTCCCGGCGGGACGTGCTCGCCGCGCTTCGGGACCGCGCCGAGCGGCTGGAACGGGAGCAGGAGGAGCGCGCCGAGCGGGTGCGGGCGGAGGAGCGGGCCCGCATCGCGCGGGAGATGCACGACGTGGTGGCGCACCGGGTGTCGCTGATGGTGGTGCACGCCGGCGCGCTGGAGGTGACGGCCACCGAACCGGCGACCGTCGCGGCGGCCGCGCTGATCCGGTCCACCGGCCGGCAGGCGCTCACCGACCTGCGGGAGGTGCTGGGCGTGCTCCGGCAGCCCACTCCGGCCCGGCTCGCCGTGCCGAGCCCGGGCGAGGACCCGCTCGGCGGGCTGGACGAGCTGATCCACGAGTCCCGGGCGGCCGGGCTGGTCGTCCGCCGGCGGGACGAGGGGGACGCCCGGCCGCTGCCGGCGACCGTGGGCCGTGCGGTGCACCGCGTGGTCCAGGAGGCGCTGACCAACGTACGCAAGCACGCGCCGGAGGCGGAGACGGCCGTCCACCTGCGGCACCTGCCGGACGGGATCGAGGTGGTCGTGCACAGCGGCGGTGCCGCCGAGGAGCCGTCCCGACCGGGCCTGGGCATGCCCGGTGCCGGCCTCGGCCTGCTCGGCCTGCGGGAGCGGGTCGAGCTGCTCGGCGGGCGCCTGGAGGCGGGGCCGGTCGACGGCGGCTTCCTGGTCCGGGCGCTGATTCCCGCGCCGGAGGCGCCATGATCCGCGTCCTGGTCGTCGACGACGAGCAGCTCGTGCGCTCGGGCCTGCGGCTCATCCTGGAGGCGGCGCCGGACATCACGGTCGTCGGCGAGGCGGCGGACGGCGCCGCGGCGCTGGCGGAGACGCGCCGGCTCCGTCCCGACGTGGTGCTGCTCGACGTGCGGATGCCGGGCGCCGACGGGCTGACCGTCGCGCCGGAGGTGGTGGCCGCCGGGCCGAAGCTGATCATGCTGACGACGTTCGACCTCGACGAGTACGTGCACCAGGCGCTGCGCGCGGGAGCGGTCGGTTTCCTGCTGAAGGACACCCCGCCCCGGGAGCTGGCCGCCGCGGTCCGGACGGTGGCGGCGGGGAACGCCATGCTCGCCCCGACGGTGACCCGGCGCCTCATCAGCTCCTTCGCCGAACGCGGCCCGACACGGCGGGACGCCGCCCGGCGGCAGCTCGACCTGCTCACCGCCCGGGAGCTGGAGATCGTCCGGGAGGTGGCCCGGGGTCACGGCAACGGGGAGATCGCCCGGCGGCTCGCGATGAGTGAGGCGACCGTGAAGGCGTACGTGAGCCGGGCCCTGGCGAAGCTCCACCTGGCCAACCGGGTGCAGGTGGCGATCCTGGTGCACGACGCGGACCTGCTGTGAGGGCGGTCAGTGGCGGCGCTGCGCCCGGCGGCGCAGCCGGCGGACCCCCTCCAGCGCGAACGTGATGGCGAGGGCGACGGCGATCCCGGCGATGACCCCCTTGATCGGGTCGCGTTCGAAGGCGAGCCCGCCGAAGTAGCCGAGCAGGCCGCAGTAGAGCGCCCAGGTGGAGGTCGCGATCGCGTCGAAGAGGAGGAAGCGGCCGCGCGGGTAGCGCACCGCGCCCATGGTGAGGGTGACCGCCGTCCGGCCGCCGGGAATGTACCGGGCCGTGGTCAGGATCAGCCCGCCGCGCCGGCTCAGCGCACGGCGGGCCCACTCCGACCCGGCCCGGCGCCGGCTGCTCTGGGGCAGGCGGGCCAGCCGGCGCCCCCCGCCGCCGCGCCCGATCGCGTACGAGACGTGGTCGCCGACCAGCGCGCCGAGGGCGGCCACCACGATCACCACGACGACGTTGGGGTGGTGTTCGGCGGCGGACAGGACCGCGGCGGTGATCACCGCGGCCTCACCCGGCACGACGGGGAAGAACGCGTCGACCGCGGTCGCCCCGAAGAGCAGCAGGTAGACCCACGGCGAGGTGACCGTCTCCCGGAGCAGGTCGAGCACGGCGTCCATGCCCTCATGCTGCTGGGCGGACTGCGGCGAAGTGCCTCTTCCCGGACAAAAAGCCCTTACCGGTTCAGCGCACCGTCCCGTTCAGGTGGGGGCGGGGCGTACGCGCGTCGTGCAGGGCGAAGTCCCAACCCGTCTCCGCCGCGGCGGCGTGGAACGCCACCGTGCCGGGCAGCGGCACCGGCAGCTTGAACGAGACCGCCACCGTGAACGCGTCCGGCAGCCGGTTGTCCAGTGCGGCGAGACAGCGGGCCTTGCTCCACATGCCGTGCGCGATCGGGCGCGGGAAGCCGAACAGCCGCGCCCCGAGCCGGGAGGTGTGGATGGGGTTGTGGTCGCCGGAGACCCGCGCGTAGTCGGTGCCGACGCGCGGGGCCAGCCGCCAGGTCGCCGAGGCGGCCGGCGCGGCGGGCCGGGCGGTCCGGTCGCGCCGCTCGCCCCCGCCGGCGCGCCGCTCCCGGCTGAGGTACGTCGAGACGCCCCGCCAGACCTCCTCGCCGCCGACGGACCCGACGAGCACCACGTCGAGCTGCCGCCCCCGGTCGTGCGGCCGCAGGTTCTCCGCGTACGCCGCGAAGTCCAGCGCCTCCCCGGCGTGGATCGGTCGGTGCGCGGTGATCCGGTTCGCCACGTGCACCACGCCGGTCAACGGCACCGGGAAGCCGGGCGAGGTCATCAGCCGCAACGCCAGCGGGAAACCCAGTACGTGCGGGTACGTCGCCGGCAACCGGTCGGTGAGCCGGAACCCGCAGACCCGGTCGTACTCCGCCAGGTGATCGACGTCGACCCGCACCCCGGCGACGGTGAGCCGGACCGCCGGTGGCTGCGCCGACCGCCGGCCGCCGAGGCCGGGAAGCGCCCCGGCGAGCGCCCGTCGGTAGAGCGCTCCGGCCGCCGGCATCCGGGGCAGCTCGACGGTGGTGCGCCCGTCTCCGGCGCCCGGCTCGGTCGTGGTCACGTCCTCGGGGCCGGTCATCACGCCCCCAGCAGGCTCTGGCCGCAGACCCGGACCACGTTGCCGCTGACCGCGCCGCTGGCCGGCCAGGCGAGCCAGCCGATCGTCTCGGCGACGTCCACCGGGAGCCCGCCCTGGGCCATGCTGTTCATCCGGCGGCCCGCCTCGCGGATGACGAGCGGGATCCGGGCGGTCAGCCGGGTCTCGATGAACCCGGGCGCGACGGCGTTCACGCTGATCCCGCGCTGCCGCAGCGCCGGGGCGAGGGAGTCCACCAGGCCGATCACCCCGGCCTTGCTGGTGGCGTAGTTGGTCTGGCCCCGGTTGCCGGCGATACCGGCGATCGACGAGACGGAGACGATCCGGCCGCCGGCCGGGATCAGGTCGCGCTCCAGGAGCACGTCGTTGATCCGCTCCTGGCTGGAGAGGTTCACGTCGATCACCTGGTCCCACCGGTCGGCGTCCATCCGGCCGAGCGTCTTGTCCCGGGTGATGCCGGCGTTGTGCACCACGACGTCGACGCGGCCGTGCCGGGCGGCCAGGTGCTCGGCGAGCCGGGTCGGGGCGTCCGGCGCGGTCAGGTCGAGCTGGACGGCGCTGCCGCCGATCTCGTTCGCCACGGCGGCCAGCGCGTCACCGGCGGCCGGCACGTCGAGCGCCACCACCTGTGCGCCGTCGCGGGCGAGCACCCGGGCGAGCGCCGCGCCGATGCCCCGGGCCGCCCCGGTGACCAGGACCACCTGACCGTCGAGCGGTCGGTCCCAGTCGGCCGGCGCGACCGCCTGGCCCGCGCCGACCCGGACCACCTGCCCGGAGACGTACGCGGACCGGCCGGAGAGGAGGAAGCGGAGGGTGGCCTCGAGGCTGACCGGGGTGCCCTCGTCGGCCTCGCGGGTGACGTACACGAGCTGGGCGGTGACGCCCCGGCCGAACTCCTTCCCAATGCTGCGGGTCAGCCCCTCCAGGGCACGCTGGGCGGTGGCCTCGCGGGGCGAGTCGCACTCGTCCGGCGGAGTGCCCAGCACGATCACCCGTCCGCTCGGCGCCACCGAGCGGGCCGGCGGGTGGAAGAAGTCGTAGAGCTGCCGCAGCCCGGTCGAGTCGGTGATGCCGGTGGCGTCGTAGACGAGCGCGCCGTACCGCCCGGCGCCGTCCCCGGCGGTGGCGGTGGCCGGGTCGCGCAACTCGACCCCGGCGGCGGTGAGCAGCTTGCCGACCGGCTCGACGAGCCGGCCGCCGGTGGCCGCGCCGAGCAGGGCGGGCCCGGAGAGGAGCGGATCGCCGGGGCGGTGCCGGCGCAGTCGCGGCGGGTCGGGCAGCCCGAGGCGCTTGACCAGCGCGCGGCCGGCCCCCGATTGGACGAAGCTCGCGTACCTGTCGGTCATAGGCGTAGCCTACTGGCGAGTAGGGTAGGGGCAACACTCCAGAGGAGGCGGATCGTGCAGAGCATCCGGCGGGTGGCGGTCATCGGCGGCAACCGCATCCCCTTCGCCCGCTCCAACTCGCGCTACGCGAGCGCGTCCAACGCGGACATGCTCGGCGCCGCGCTGGACGGCCTCGTGGCCCGCTACGGCCTCTCCGGCCAGCGGGTGGGCGAGGTGGTCGCCGGGGCGGTCCTGAAGCACTCCCGGGACTTCAACCTCACGCGCGAGGTGGTGCTCGGTTCCCGCCTCGACCCGCGCACCCCCGCGTACGACATCCAGCAGGCGTGCGGCACCGGCCTGGAGGCCGCGATCCTGGTCGCCAACAAGGTCGCCCTCGGCCAGATCGACGTCGGCATCGCCGGCGGGGTCGACACCACCTCCGACGCGCCACTGGCCGTCAACGAGGATCTGCGCCGCACGCTGCTGCGGCTCAACAGCGCGCGCACCCTCGGCGAGCGGCTCAAGGTGGCGGCGAAGCTACGCCCGCTCCAGCCGTTCAAGCCGGAGATCCCGCGCAACGCCGAGCCGCGCACCGGCCTGTCGATGGGGGAGCACGCGGCCCGCACCGCGCTGCGCTGGAACATCGACCGACGGTCCCAGGACGAGCTGGCGCTCCGCTCGCACCAGCGGCTCGCCGGCGCGTACGACCGGGGCTTCTTCGACGACCTGATGACCCCCTACCTCGGGCTGACCCGGGACCAGAACCTGCGCCCGGACACCAGCCTGGAGAAGCTGGGTTCGCTGAAGCCGGTCTTCGGTGCCAAGGGCCCGGACGCCGACCAGGCCACCATGACCGCCGGGAACTCCTCGCCGCTCACCGACGGCGCGTCCACCGTGCTGCTCGCCTCCGAGGAGTGGGCACGCGAGCACAGCCTGCCGGTGCTCGCCTGGTTCACCTGGTCGGAGACGGCCGCCGTGGACTTCGTGCACGGCGACGAGGGGCTGCTCATGGCCCCCGCGTACGCGGTGCCCCGGATGCTGTCCCGCGCCGGGCTGACCCTTCAGGACTTCGACTACTACGAGATCCACGAGGCGTTCGCCTCGCAGGTGCTGGCCACCCTCGCCGCCTGGGAGTCGCCCGAGTTCTGCAAGGACCGGCTCGGCCTGGACGCCCCGCTCGGCGCCATCGACCGGGAGAAGCTCAACGTCAACGGCTCCTCGCTGGCCGCGGGGCACCCGTTCGCGGCGACCGGCGGCCGGATCGTGGCGACGCTGGCGAAGCTGCTCGCCGAGAAGGGCAGCGGTCGCGGGTTGATCTCGATCTGCGCCGCTGGCGGCCAGGGCGTGACGGCGATCCTGGAGCGCTGACCGGAGACGGAACCATCTCCGGCACGGTGCCGTCCAACCTCCCGTACGCCTGACGGCGAAGGGTCGGGCCGGTGGACGGGGAGCGGCGATGAGGCGGAACGGTTACCTCGTGGCGGTGGTCGCGGTGGGTGCGCTGCTGGCGGGCTGCGCCGACGCGGCAGGTGTCGGAGTGGCCCCCACCGGTTCGCCACCGGCGGGCGTCGGCCCGACCGCCGCGGTGCTAGAGCCCGAGGACCCGGTCGACCTCATCGGTTCCTGGGCGGTGACGGAGGTCGAGGCCGGCCCGGCCGGAATCCTGCGGCTGGCGCCCGCGGACCAGGGTGGCCTGCTGTGGTTCGGCCGCTGCGGGGCGTCGATGGGGTCGTGGCGTGCCGACACCAACGGCCTGTTCACCGCCGACGTCTCGGAACGCTCGAACGCCGACTCCCCGGAGTGCCGGCCCAGCCCCACCTGGCTGCACCGGGCGGCCGGCTTCCGGGTCGAGCGCGACAGTCGGGTGCTGCTCGACCAGCAGGGGCGGCAGGTCGCCCGGCTGCTGCCCGGTGCGAAGCCCACCCCCGGGCCGGACCTGCTGCCGTCGCTGGCCGATCCGCCCGTGGTCACCGCGGAGGTGCGGCAGGCCCTCGCGCCGGCGGCGCCACTGCCGGCGGGCCTGACACCCGCGCGGCGGGACACCCTGCTCGGCCGGTGGGTGCCCGCCGTCGGCCGGTGGGCCGGGGTGAGGCAGGCGTACGTGGAGCTACTCGCCGACGGCGAATGGCGGGGCTCTGACGGCTGCAACGGCCAGCGCGGGCGGTGGGTCGCCGGACCGGAGGGCGCGCTGCTCGCCACCGCCGGGCCCAGCACCCTGATCGGCTGCGAGAACGTGCCGCTGGCGGTGTGGCTGTCCCGGGCGTCCCGGGCCGGGCTGGACGGCGACGTGCTGGTGCTCCTCGACGCCGAAGGCGCGGAGACGGGCCGACTGGCGAGGGCCCGCTGACCGTCGCGCCGCCGGGCGACGCCCGCGTTCTTCCACCGTCCGATCCGGTGGTGGCCGCGACACCCGGCTCCTCCCGCGTTCTCTTGACGAACGGAGCGGCCGGCCCGGCGAACGGACGGGCCCGCCCGGTGCGCGCGTCGGGCAACCTCGGACGCCTTGCGCTCCGTCCCCTGGCCAGGACGTGACGGAACGGCGACCAGTGACGCCCCCACCACGGCGGCCCTGGAGTGGTCCGTGGCGCCGTACGCCTGGGCGGAGTCGGACGGATGGAGAGGTAGGAGCGGACGTCGCCGCCAGCGCCGACGTCCGCTCCTACCTCTCCATCAACGTCGGCCGCCCCAAGCCCGGTGGGACGACGGGCCCCGGTGACTGCGAGTCCCACGCCCGCGCCTGCCGCACCTGGGCGGGCCGCGGGGGCGAGACGGTGGTACTCGTGGACCTAAACGCATGGCGGTCGGTCCCGTCCGGTAGGACCGACAGGTAGTCGGCTCGTCGGTGCCGGCGGGAACCCGCCGGCACCAGCCCGGTCCCGTCACCCTCGTGCGTCCGGCGCCCGACAGGTGGAACTTCCGGCAGGCGCCGGACGCGTGGCTCAGCCGAGGGTGAACTTCTCCCACGGGCCAATCGCCGTGCGGTTGGCGATGAGCGGTTTCGCTCCGGCGCTCTCCGCGGTGACGTAGCGGCCGTTGGCGGCGGACGTGAAGCTCACCGTGCCGTCGCTGTTGCGTTCGAGGGTGAAGCGTTCCCAGAGGCCGACAGCGCTCCGCTTGGCGATCAGCGGTAGGGCGCCGGCCCGGTCCGCGGCGACGAACTGCTTGTTCGCGTGTGCGAATAGGGCCACCTGTCCGTTGCCGAGGTCGACCACGTCGAATCGTTCCCAGCCGCCGACCGTGGTGCGCTTGGCGATCAGGGCTTGGGCGCCGGCGCTCTCGGCGGTGACGTACCGCCCGTTGGCCTGGGCCTTGATGGACCGGCCGGCATCGGCGACCGTCACCTGGTGGAACTTCTGGGACGGCCCGATGCTGTCGTGGTTCGCGGTCAGGGTCGGGGACGTGCTCGACTGGGCGCCGACGTAGCGTTCGTTGAAGGCCGACCGAAGGCTGATGCTGCCATCGGCGTTGCGCACGAGGGTGAACCGCTCCCGCACGCTGGCGTCGACGCGCGTCGTAGTCAGCGGACCCTTCGGATCGAGGGCCGAGACGTACTTGCCGGTGGCACGGCGGACGAGGGCGATGCCCCCGAAGCCCGCGTCGGCGAGGTCGAACTGCGCGGAGGCCGCCACGCTGGTCTGGTTCGCCCCGATCGTGTTGCCGGAAGCCGGACCGAGGTAACGCAGGTTGTGCAGCGAGAGGAGGCCGACAGTTCCGGTCCACCGGAGCACGTTGACGTACTTCCGCTGGCTGCCGGACCCGTTGTCGGTACCGATGACCTTGATCGTCACGCTGTACTGCCCCGGCTTCTCGTAGCGGTGGGAGGCGATCGGCGACGACTGGTTCACTAACGTGCCGTCCCCGAAGTCGAACTCGTAGCGGGCGATGGGGAAGGTGCCGGGCACGGACGCCGAGGCGTCCACCGTCACGGAAGTCGCGCGTAGATCCAGCTTGACGTCGGAGCGGGCCACGGGGTTGCGAATGGTCTCGCGGGCGCCCCGGTCGGCGTGGGTGACCGGGCCGGCGCCGGTGTTGGCCACTCCCGGGTCGTCGACGCGTGGCCGTCCGAATCGGTCGGTGATCTGGTAGCCCGGCGCGGCCGAGTTCGCCGAGTCGTAGACGCCCGCCGGGTAGAGGGCCTCCTGGTCGTGAGCGGCCTGACCGGAGGCGGTCCGGAACGCGGCGAGGGTCATCCCAGCCCCGCCCCAGGCGTAGCTCCGCGGCGACGGCGAGTCGGAGTGGTACGTGTTGTTGTAGTCGACGACGGTGTTCCCGGTCGCGCCGTCGTAGACGCCGATCTCGACGCCTCCGACGGGTGACCCGTAGCAGGAGGTGCCGCTTTCGCCGTTGCGAGTCAGCACGTTGTTCTGCACGGACACGCCGGACGAGGCGCCGTCTACCCGGATGCCCTCCCCGCAGCGCCCCGCGACGGTGTTGTTGGTGATCGCCGTGTCGGAGGCGCCGCGGACGTGGATGCCGAGACCCGGGCCGGCGGTGATGTCGTTGTTCGCCACCACCACGTCGGCTGCGCCTGGCCCGACGGCGATGGCCGGGCCGTTGAAGCCTCGGACGTAGTTGGCGACGATGCGGTTGCCGGGCCCCTCGACCCGGATGCCGGCGCCCGGTTCGCCCGCCTTGGCCGAGACCTGGCTCTCCAGTCGCGCCGACGAGACGAGTACGTCGTGGGTCGCGGCGTCCATGGTCAGCCCGGCGACCCCTGATCCGGTGAGGTTGAGGCCGTCGAGGTGTGATCGGGTGACCCCGGCGAGCCGTACGGCGGGCGACGTCGCGCCGGACCCCGGGGAGATCTGAGCCCACTTCACCGCGATGGCCGAGGCGTCGCGGAGCTCCAGGGCGGGCGCCGCGGTCACTAGACTCACGTTCAGATTCTCGAGGACGACGTCGTGCTGGCCGTCGATGACGAAGCCGGCTGTCGGCCCGGAGAGCAGGGAATTGTCGCTGCCGCGGAAGGTGATCGGCTGTTCCGGGGTGCCGGAGTTCGCCACGCTGACCCGCTCCTGGTACAAGCCCTGGAAATCGACCGTCTGACCCGCGGTGGCCACTGCGGCGGCCTTGCCGATGGTGCAGAAGGGCTCTTCCAGGGTTCCGGGGCCGGCGTCCGAGCAGGCGGCCGAGCCGTTCCTGACGTAGAGGGTGTCGGGCGCCGCGGCCTGGGCCGGGACGCCGAGCAGGGCGCCGGCCGTGACCGTGAGCACGGTGACGGTGGCGAGGGGGATTGTTCGCATTCGTGTCCTCAGGCGAGGAGGAAGTCCGGCCATGGCCGGAGGTCAGATGAAGATCATCCTCCCCGAACCGCTGATATCCCACCGCCCCCGGCGACATAACGGGCAGACCCCCGCAGGGGACGGACACCGCGTACGCGAGAATGAGCTCCGTGACGATCCCGAACGTGCTCGCCAACCGGTACGCCTCTCCCGAACTGGTCGCCCTCTGGTCCCCGGAGGAGAAGATCCGCATGGAGCGGCGGCTCTGGATCGCCGTGCTGCGGGCGCAGCGCGACCTCGGGGTGCCGGTCCCGGACGGGGTCGTCGAGGCGTACGAGCGGGTGGTGGACGACGTCGACCTGGCGTCGATCGCGGCGCGGGAGCGGGTCACCCGCCACGATGTGAAGGCCCGGATCGAGGAGTTCAGTGCGCTCGCCGGGCACGAGCACGTGCACAAGGGGATGACCTCCCGGGACCTGACCGAGAACATCGAACAGTTGCAGGTGCGCCGCTCGCTGGAGCTGATCCGAGATCGCGTGGTCGCCACGCTGGTCCGGCTGGCGTGGCACGCCCACGAATATTCCGGCGTCGTGATGGCCGGCCGCTCGCACAACGTGGCGGCGCAGGCCACCACGCTGGGCAAGCGGTTCGCGTCGGCGGCGGAGGAGCTGCTCATCGCGTACGAGCGGCTGGAGGAGCTGATCGCCCGCTACCCGCTGCGCGGGATCAAGGGGCCGGTCGGCACCGCGGCCGACCAGCTCGACCTCTTCGACGGCGACGCGGAGAAGGTGGCGGAGCTGGAGCGGCGGGTGGCGGGGCACCTGGGCTTCTCGCGGGTGCTGGACAGCGTCGGCCAGGTCTACCCGCGCTCGCTCGACTTCGACGTGCTCTCCGCGCTGGCCCAGGTCGCCGCCGGGCCCTCCTCGCTGGCCACCACGATCCGGTTGATGGTCGGCCAGGAACTGGTGACCGAGGGCTTCAAGCCCGGTCAGGTGGGCTCCAGCGCGATGCCGCACAAGATGAACACCCGCTCCAGCGAGCGGGTGAACGGCTTCGCGGTGATCATCCGGGGTTACCTGTCGATGGTCGGCGAGCTGGCCGGCGACCAGTGGAACGAGGGGGACGTCTCCTGCTCCGTGGTGCGCCGGGTGGCCCTGCCCGACGCGTTCTTCGCCGCCGACGGGCTGTTCCAGACGTTCCTCACCGTGCTCGACGAGTTCGGGGCGTACCCGGCGGTGATCAGCCGGGAGCTGGAGCGCTTCCTGCCGTTCCTCGCCACCACGAAGATCCTGGTGGCGGCGGTTCGCCGGGGTGTCGGCCGCGAGGTCGCGCACGAGGTGATCAAGGAGCACGCGGTGGCCGTGGCGCTCGGCATGCGGGAGAAGGGCGCGTTGGAGAACGACCTCTTCGACCGGCTCGCCGCCGACGGCCGGTTGGGCCTCAGCCGGGCCGAGATCGACGAGTTGGTGGCCGACCGGGCCGCCTTCGTGGGCGCGGCGCCCGCCCAGGTCCAGGCGGTCACCCGCCGCATCGCGAAGGTCGTGGAGACCCACCCCGACGCCGCCGCCTACAGCCCGCCCCCGATCCTCTGATCCCCTCCCGCTCCCGGCCTCTCGCGGGTGATCATGAGGGCTGCGTCACGGTGGCGATCGAACGTGACGCGCACCTCTTGATCACGAGGGCGGGCGGGGGCGGGGAGGGGTCAGCCTTCCCGGGTGGGGGTTTCGGCGGCGGTGCGGAGGTTCGGTGCGCTGGCCGGCTCGGCGATGCCGCTGGGGGCCGACGCGATCTCCGCGTCGTGGGCGGTCTCCGCGGCGACCAGCGGCTGGTCGGGCGGCATGACGTCCGGCACCTTGGGTACGACGATCACCGCCGTGCCGTACGCGCAGATCTCCATCCACATCTCGCCGCAGTCGCGGCTGTCGAAGCGCATGCCGATCACCGCGTTCGCGCCGAGGCGGCGGGCCTCCTCGCCGAGCCGGGCCACCGAGTCGGTACGCCACCGGGTGAGGTTGTCCGGGGCCATCGGGTCGTACGCCCCACCGCGAAGGTTCTTGACGCCCTCGCGGTACGGGTTTCTCGTCCTGGCCATCGAGGAGACCACCTCGCCGAGGATCTGGCGGATCTCGTAGCCGGGCAGTTCGTCCGTCGTCACGACCAGCACGGTTCCGATGCTGTCAGGGTGGGCGGCACCCGATCGTGAGCATTGTTCACCTGATCGGATGCTGAAAAACCGCGCGGCGCGGACGCCCGGCGCTCGGCCGACCATCCGCGCCGCTGCGGGCGCTAACCGTCAGACACCGGCCACCGAGGTGATCCAGGCCCGGTTGTACGCGACGCTGCCGTAGTTCTGGATGTTGACGCCGTCGGCCGTCGAGGCCACCCCGACCTGCCGGCCGTTGTAGAACTGCGGGCCGCCCGAGTCGCCCCGCCACGCGTTGCCGTTGATCCGGGTGCTGCGGATCGCCTGGCCGCCGTACGCGTCGGTGGCGCTGTTGCTGGTGACCTGGACGTTCGCGGTCTTCAGCGTGGTCGACGCGGAGCAGCCGCTGTAGCAGGTCATGCCCCAGCCGTAGATCGAGTTGGTGGAGCCGATCGGCGGGTTGCTGGTGGCCAGCGTCACCGTGGAGGTGGTCACCGCGCTGGAGAGGCGCATGAGCGCCAGGTCGTAGCGGGTGTAGGTGGCGGAGACGGTGCGGGTCACGCCGCCCGAGGTGCGGTTGACGCTGCCGATCCGCACCGACATCGTGCCGCTGATGCAGTGCCGGGCGGTGAGCACCCACTGCGAGGCGATCACGCTGCCGGAGCAGGTGAACGAGCCGTTGCTGAACACCGCGGCGGCCCACGGGGCGGAGGAGACGGTGCCGCCGCCGATGATCGGCTGCGGGCCGGCGGGGGCCGCGGTGGCCCCGGAGGCGGCGCCGACGACGCCGATCATGGCGGTGCTGATCGCCACGAGCAGGGAGCGGATGCGCATGGGCTGGACTCCTTGAGGGTGGTGGTGCCCGGGGTCGCCGGGCGGGGGCACCCGGCGACGAGGGTCACCCATCGCCGGGTCATCGAACTCTGTCGATGTAGGCTAGGGGCAGCCGCGCACATTTTCAAGATTTCCTTTGGGATTCCGTACCGTAACGATTCGGCCTACGCCTGCGCGTTGTTTGCGCTGGTGGCGGGCCATGTCACCCCATTCGCAAGGGTCACCGGCCCGGTCGACGGAAGGTTGTCCGTTTCGTTGCCGGGCCGGGCGCCGGCCGGTGCGGGCGTGGTGCCATCTGCCAGGTAGGCTGGCTGCGCTCGCCCGTTGTGGGTCGGCACCCAACTGCGTACACAGTCAGGAGTGCCCAGTGCCTCGCGTCGTCGTCGACGTCATGCTCAAGCCCGAGATCCTCGATCCGCAGGGCCAGGCCGTCGCAAACGCGCTGCCGCGGCTCGGCGTCAGTGACGTCGCCTCGGTCCGGATCGGCAGGCGGATCGAGATCGAGTTCACCGGTGAACCGGACCTGGACCGGGCCCGGGAGATCGCCGACAAGCTGCTCGCCAACCCGGTCATCGAGGACTTCACCGTCCGCCTGGTCGAGGCCGACGAGACCGCGGGCGCCCGGTCGTGACCGCGCGGGTCGGAGTCGTCACGTTCCCCGGCTCGCTCGACGACGGGGACGCCGCCCGGGCCGTGCGGATCGCCGGCGCCGAGCCCGTCCGTCTCTGGCACGGTGACCCGGCGCTGCACGGGGTGGACGCGGTCGTCCTCCCCGGCGGCTTCTCCTACGGCGACTACCTGCGCTGCGGGGCCATCGCCCGGTTCGCTCCGGTGATGGAGTCGATCGTCGACGCCGCAAGCGGTGGCCTGCCCGTGCTCGGCATCTGCAACGGTTTCCAGATCCTCTGCGAGGCGCACCTCCTGCCCGGCGCGCTCACCCGCAACCAGCACCTGCACTTCCGCAACCGGGACCAGTTCCTGCGCATCGAGACGGCCGGCACGGCCTGGACCAACGCGTTCCAGCCCGGCCAGGAGGTGCTGATCCCGGTCAAGAACGGCGAGGGCTGCTACGTCGCCGACCCCGCGACGCTGGACCAGCTGGAGGCCGAGGGGCGTGTGGTGGCCCGCTACATCGGCGGCAACCCGAACGGCTCGCAGCGTGACATCGCCGCGATCAGCAACGAGGCCGGGAACGTGGTCGGCATCATGCCCCACCCCGAGCACGCGGTGGAGGAGCTCACCGGCCCCTCGCTGGACGGCCTCGGCTTCTTCACGTCGGTCCTCAAGCACCTGGTAGGGGCGCCGGCGTGACCGCCGGCGGCAGGATCATCGGTCAGCTCATCCGCCCGGCGGGCGGCCACGAGCGCAGCGAGGAGAGGTCATGACCACCCACCCGGACCCGGTACGGGAGACACCGGAGGCCTTCCCGGCCGCTCCGCCGCAGGCGGCGGAGCCGGGCTCGGCCGCCGTCGTGCCGCCGGCCGCTCCGGCCCACCCGGCCCCCGAGGCGTGGACCGACGGCGTGGACACCGTGCCGCGCGCGAGCGGCACGCCGGCCGAGCTCCAGCCGTACGCCGAACTCGGTCTCAAGGACGACGAGTACGACCGGATCCGGCAGATCCTCGGCCGCCGCCCCACCCAGGCCGAGCTGGCCATGTACTCGATCATGTGGAGCGAGCACTGCTCCTACAAGTCGAGCAAGGTCCACCTGCGCCAGTTCGGCGAGAAGGCGCCGCCGAGCGACCGGCTGCTCGCCGGCATCGGCGAGAACGCGGGCGTGGTGCAGGTCTCCGACGAGTTGGCGGTGACCTTCAAGGTCGAGTCGCACAACCACCCGAGCTTCGTCGAGCCCTACCAGGGCGCGGCGACCGGCGTCGGCGGCATCGTCCGGGACATCCTCGCCATGGGCGCCCGCCCGGTCGCGGTCATGGACCCGCTGCGTTTCGGCGCCGCGGACCACCCCGACACCGCCCGGGTGCTGCCCGGCGTGGTGGCCGGCGTCGGTGGCTACGGCAACTGCCTCGGCCTGCCGAACATCGGTGGCGAGGTCGTCTTCGACCCCACCTACCAGGGCAACCCCCTGGTCAACGCCCTGTGCCTCGGTGTGCTGCCGGTCGACCGGCTGCAGAAGAAGGAGGCCGCCGGCCCCGGCAACGTCGTGGTGCTGATGGGCGCCAAGACGGGCCGGGACGGCATCGGCGGTGTGTCGGTGCTGGCCAGCGCCACCTTCGACGAGGGCAGCGAGCAGCGCCGCCCGTCGGTGCAGGTGGGCGACCCGTTCACCGAGAAGCTGCTCATCGAAGCCTGCCTCGAGCTGTACGACGCCGAGCTGGTCGTCGGCATCCAGGACCTCGGCGGAGCCGGTCTGACCTGCGCGCTCACCGAGACCGCCGCCGCGGCCGGCACCGGCATGCGGGTCTGGCTGGAGCGGGTGCCGCTGCGCGAGCCTTCGATGGAGCCGCACGAGATCCTGGCCAGCGAGTCGCAGGAGCGGATGCTGCTGGTCGTCGCCCCGGACAAGCTCGAGGCGGTGCTCAAGACCGCCGAGAAGTGGGGTGTGCTCGCCACCGCGATCGGCGAGGTCACCGCCCCGGCGCAGGACGGCCAGCCCGGCCGCCTCGTGATCACCTGGCGGGACCACCTCGTGGTCGACGTGCCGCCCGGCTCGCTGGTCGACGACGGCCCGGTCTACGCCCGCCCGATGCGGGAGCCGGCCGACCTGATCCTGCTCCAGGCCGACCGCGCGGAGACCCTGGCCCGCCCGGCCGACCCGGAGGCGCTGCGGGAGACCGTGCTGCGCATGATCGCGTCGCCGAACCTCGCCGACAAGACCTGGGTCACCGAGCAGTACGACCGGTACGTGCTGGGCAACACGGTGCTCGCCCAGCCGGAGGACTCGGGCGTCATTCGGATCGACGAGCGGACCGGGCTCGGCGTGGCGCTGTCCGTGGACGGCAACGGCCGCTACGCGCGGCTCGACCCCTACCACGGCACGAAGCTCGCCCTGGCCGAGGCGTACCGGAACGTCGCCGTGACCGGTGCGACCCCGATCGCCGTGACCAACTGCCTGAACTTCGGCTCCCCGGAGGACCCGGCGGTGATGTGGCAGTTCGCCGAGGCCGTGCGCGGCCTGGCGGACGGCTGCGCCGAACTCGGCATTCCGGTGACCGGCGGCAACGTCAGCTTCTACAACCAGACCGGTGCCGCGGCGATCCACCCGACCCCGGTGGTCGGCGTGCTGGGCGTGCTGGAGAACGTGGCCGACCGGGTGCCGATGGGCTTCGTGCCGCGTCCCGGCGGTGACCACGACCAGCTCTTCCTGCTCGGTGAGACGCACGTCGAGCTCTCCGGTTCGGAGTGGGCCTGGGTGACCCACGAGCACCTCGGCGGCATCCCGCCGCAGGTCGACCTCGCGCGGGAGAAGGCGCTGGCCGACCTGCTGGCGGCAGCGGCCCGGGTCGGTCACCTCAGCTCGGCGCACGACCTCTCCGACGGTGGTCTCGCGCAGAGCCTGGTCGAGTCCTGCCTGCGACGCGGCGTCGGCGCGCGGATCGCCGTCCCGGAGCAGTTCGCGGGCGGTTCGATGCCGTTCGTCTACCTGTTCAGCGAGTCCGCCGGCCGGGCGCTGGTGTCCGTGCCGCGGGGGCACGAGAAGGCGTTCACCGCGCTCTGCGCGGAGCACGGCGTGCCCGTCGAACTGATCGGTGTCACCGACACGGCCGGTGGTGCGCTGGAGGTGCACGGCCAGTTCCGGATCGGCCTGGACGAGCTGCGCGCCGCGCACACCGCCACCCTGCCGCGGCTCTTCGGCGGCGCGGAGCTGGTCGAGGTGCCGGCGCCCGCGACCGGCGTGGCCGGTGCCGTGGAGGCGGTTCCGCTGCCCGTCACCGACCCGGCCGCCGAGGTCGCGCCCGTGGACCCGGAGAGCGTCGAGTCGGAGCCGATCGCCTCGGCCGGCCCGGTCGCCCCGGTGGCGGACGTGTCCCCGGCTCCGACGGAGTCGGCCACGGCGGACGCGTCGAGCGACGGCGGCGACGCCGGGTCCGACACCGGTGACACCGAGCAGCCGCCGACGCCTGACGAGCGCTGAGGCGATGGCCCTGGCGGTCTTCGCCCAGCCCGGTGCCGGCGCCCGCTTCGAGTGGGGCCTGGCGGGCGCGGCGGAGTTGAGCCGGGTCTGCGCCGCGCTGGTGGTGGTGGACGTCCTCTCGTTCACCACCGCCGTCGAGGTGGCCGTCGCCCGGGGGACGCGGGTGCACCCGTTCCCCTGGGGCGAGCAGGCCGCCGAGTACGCGCGCCGGGTCGGGGCCACCGTGGCGGTGGGCCGCCGGCAGGTCACCCCGGAGCAGCCGTGGTCGCTGTCGCCCGCGGCGCTCAGCGCCGCCCCGGCCGTCGCCGACCTGGTGCTGCCCTCGCCCAACGGCTCGGCGATCAGCGCGGCGGCCAGCGCCACCGGCCTGCCGGTGGTGGCGGCCTGCCTGCGTAACGCCCGCGCTGTCGGTGGTTGGCTGCGCCGCCAGGGGTACGGCACGGCGGACGCCCCGATCGGGGTGATCGCCGCGGGCGAGCGCTGGCCGGACGGCTCGTTGCGCCCCGGCGTGGAGGACCAGCTCGGTGCGGCGAGCGTGCTGGACGCGCTCTCCGGCGTACCGGGTGGGCTCTCCGTCGAGGCGGCCATGGCGCTCGCCGCGCTGGCCAGCACCCCGGATGTCCCGGCGGCGGTCCGTGGTTGCGTCTCCGGCCGGGAACTCGCCGAGAGCGGCTTCGCCGGAGATGTGGAGGTCGCCGTGCAGGTCGACGTGTCGGACGTCGTGCCGGTGCTCCGCCAGGGTGTCTTCTCCGCCGCCTGAACCCGTTCACGCGTAGGGGCCGCCCGGATCACATCCGGGCGGCCCCTGTCGTTTCCCGCACTGCCGGGCCGGTGGCCCCTCGGTCAGTCGTCCAGCCAGTCCAGCCGGCGACCACCCCGGTCGGCGCCGTCACGGCCCCGGCCGCCCTGGCCGCCCTGGTCGCCGTAGCCGCCGCCCTGGCCGTACCCGCCCTGGTCGTAGCCACCACGGTCGTCGTAGCCGCCGCGCTGGGTCGGGGGCTCCTGGCCGTAGCCGCCGCCCTGGCCGTATCCGCCCTGGTCGTAGCCACCGCGGTCGTCGTAGCCGCCGCGCTGGGTCGGGGGCTCCTGGCCGTAGCCGCCGCCCTGGCCGTATCCGCCCTGGTCGTAGCCGCCCCGGTCGTCGTAGCCGCCGCGCTGGTCGTAGCCCCCGGCCGGCTCCGCACCCCGGCCGTAGGGCGCGGGCTCCGGTTGGCCGTAGCCCTGCCCCTGCTCGTACAGGCCGGTGGCGTACGGGTCCGCCGGGGCCGGGTACTGGGTGCTCTCGCCCGTGTAGCGGCCGGTCGGTTCGTCGTAGCGCTGCTCGCCGTAGCCGGCCCCGCCCGGCGCGGGCGGGAAGGCCGCCGTACCGGATGGGCCACCGTAGTCACGGCTGCCGTAGCCGCCGCCCGACGAAGGTGCGCCGTAGCCCTCACCGGAGGAGGGGGCGTTGCCGTAGGCGCCATCGCCGGCGCCGTAGCCGCCGCCAGAGCCCGGGGCGTTGCCGTAGCCCCCGTCGGCACCGGCACCGTAACCGCCGGCGCCGTAACCGGCGGGCTCGTCGCCGTAGCCACCACCGGCCCAGCCCGGGCCGCCGGCGCCGCCGTAGGGCTGCGCGGGGGGCGCGCCGTACGGGTCCGGCGGAACGTCGTCGACCACCGGGCGGTGCATCATCGTCGGCGCCTCGCTCAGCGCGGCGCCACCGGCGACCATCGTCGGGTCGGGTCCGCCGCCGCCGACCCGGTTCACCACGCGGGTCTGGTCGTCGGCGCCGCGGAACGCGCCACGCGCCGCGGGCACGGCCCCGGCCGCGCCGGCACCGGCCGGAGCGTCGTCGTCGGTGTCCGGGTTCTCCTTGCGCTTCATCCAGAGCAGCACGATCGTGCCGACGCCGGCGGCCACGAGCAGGCCGCCGAGCAGGATGACGAGGTACGAGCCGAAGCCACCGCCCGAGTCCTCGTTGGCGGCGTTCGCGGTCGCGCCCTCGGTCGCCTCCGGAGTCTCCTCGGTGGCTTCCTCGGTGACCTCTTCGGTCGGCGCCTCGGTCGGCTCGGCGGTGGCCGACGGCGTCGCGCTCGGGGTCACCTCCACCTTGATCGGCAGGTTGATCCGCTGACCGGTGATCGCCTGTCCGGCGCTGGCGGTGAGGCTCTTGAACTGCCGGACGTCGTCGAAGCTGGCCCCGATGTCGATCCGGCCGGGGGTGATCGGCTTCGAGCTGGTGCCGGTGAAGCGGAAGTTGCCGTTGCCGTCGGTGGTCGTCTCGTAGCTGTGGCCGCCGCTGTCCTGGAGGATCACGTACGCGCTCGGCACCGGGTTGCCGTTGGCCTGGATGACCACCTTGCCGGCGACCGAACGGACCGTCTGCACCTCCGGCGGAGCGGCCGCCTTGACGGTCACCCGAAGGTTCCTGGAGTCGGAGGAGCTGCCCTCCACCCGGATCGTCGCCTGCGTGCCGTTCGCCGCCGGGGCGTTGCCGGCCGCCGTGAGGGTCAACGTGACCCGCTCCGGCCTCGCGCCGCCCAGGCCGCCCTCGAACTCGATGCTGCCGCAGCCTCCGGTGCAGCTGACTCCCTGCGGAAGCCCGGTGACGCTGATCTGCGCGCTCTCTTCGTTACCGTCGGGCGTGACCTCGACCTGCACGGAGCCGCTACGGCCCGCGTCGATGGTGACCGAGTCGCCCGCCGAAGTGATCTTCGCGGCCAGGGCTGGTGTGGCGGGGAGGGCGAGCAGGGCGCCGGCAACCAGCGCTGCGACCACACCGGCCCGCTGCTTCCAGGCACGTCGGTGTGTTGACACGTCCACCGCCTTCCGGACTGACTTCCCCGACCGGCGGGCGCCGGGCCGGGAACATCACGGTTCGAATACGCCGTCGGCCACTATGCCTTGTCTGGCTGTCCCGGCGCGACCCAGGGCCAGCGTCGACTCTCGCCGGCTCGGGTCGTATCGTCCCGTCGTGTCCTCTCCGCACATTAAGTCCGCCGCTGTGGCGGCGGCGTTGTCGGCGCTCGACGAGGGGCGTACCGCCGAACGGCCCGTCCTCCGGGACGCGGTCCGGGCCCTGTTGGCCGCCCTTGCGGAGCGTGCGCCCGGCCGATCGGTGGAGGTGCGTGTCCCACCATACGGTGCGATCCAGTGCCTACCCGGTCCCCGACACACCCGCGGCACGCCGCCGAACGTGGTGGAGATGGATCCGGAGACCTGGTTGTCGGTGGCCACGGGCCGCCTGGACTGGGCGGAGGCGGTCACTCTGGGTCGTGTGCACGTGAGTGGGACTCGCGCCGACCTCTCCGCCCACCTGCCGCTCTAGCTGCGCGCCTGTCCAGATCCGGGTAACTACCCGCACGCGGATCGTGACTTTCTGTATTGACGGCGATTCGCGTACACTGTCAGGCGACACCAGTGGTCCCGGCCGAGGAGTGCGGATCAGATCCCGTGATCCCGCCAGGCCCGCACAGACCCAGCATGAGGGAGCGGCAGGTGCCCCGAGGCGACGGCCGGCTGAGCCACGACCTTGACCCCCAGCGACCCGGCCCCCAGGACGCGTGCGGCGTCTTCGGGGTCTGGGCCCCGGGGGAGGAGGTCGCCAACCTGACCTACTTCGGGCTCTACGCCCTCCAGCACCGCGGCCAGGAGGCGGCCGGCATCGCGGTGAGCGACGGCTCGGGCGTGGTGGTCTACAAGGACCTCGGCCTGGTCGCCCAGGTCTTCGACGAGCCCACTCTCGCCAGCCTGCGCGGGCACGTCGCCATCGGGCACGCCCGCTACTCCACCACCGGCGGTTCGACCTGGGAGAACGCCCAGCCGACCCTGCGGTCGACGAGCGCCGGCACCACCATCGCGCTCGCCCACAACGGCAACCTGGTCAACACGGCCGAGCTGCAGCGCGAGGTCGCCGACCGCGGTCTCTCCGCCGACGGCTCGACCAACGACACGTCCCTCGTGACCATGCTGCTGGCCAGCCGGCCGGATCTCTCGGTCGAGGCGGCCGCGCTGGAGGTGCTGCCGCAGCTGCGCGGCGCGTTCAGCTTCGTCTTCATGGACGAGTCGACGCTCTACGCGGCCCGCGACCCGCACGGCGTCCGCCCGCTGGTGCTCGGCAGGTTGGAGCGCGGCTGGGTGGTGGCCAGCGAGACCGCCGCGCTCGACATCGTGGGTGCGAGCGTGGTCCGCGAGGTCGAGCCGGGCGAGCTGATCGCGATCGACGAGGACGGCCTGCGCTCCACCCGGTTCGCGGTGCCGGAGCCGAAGGGCTGCCTCTTCGAGTACGTCTACGTCGCCCGCCCGGACGCCACCATCGCGGGGCGGAACGTCCACTCCGCCCGGGTGCAGATCGGCCGCCAGCTGGCCAAGGAGCACCCCGTCGAGGCGGACCTGGTCATCCCGGTGCCCGAGTCCGGCACGCCGGCCGCGATCGGCTACGCGGAGGAGTCCGGGATCACCTACGGCCAGGGCCTGATGAAGAACCCGTACGTGGGGCGGACGTTCATCCAGCCGTCGCAGACCCTGCGTCAGCTCGGCATCCGGCTCAAGCTCAACCCGCTGCGCGAGAACGTGCGGGGCAAGCGGATCGTCGTGGTCGACGACTCGATCGTGCGCGGCAACACCCAGCGGGCCATCGTGCGGATGCTGCGCGAGGCGGGCGCGCTGGAGGTGCACGTGCGGATCTCCTCGCCGCCGGTGCGGTGGCCGTGCTTCTACGGCATCGACTTCGCCACGCGGGCGGAGCTGCTCGCCAACGGGCTGGACAACGAGGGCATCCGGCGCTCGATCGGCGCCGACACGCTGGGGTACGTCTCGCTGGCCGGCCTGATCGCGGCGACCGAGCAGCCGAAGACCCGACTCTGCCGGGCGTGCTTCGATGGGGAGTACCCCATCGAGCTGCCGGCGGGCAACCTGATCGGCAAGCACGTGCTCGAGGGGGTGGGTCGGCGGGTGGCCGCGAGCACCCCGGACGCCCCCGAGCACACCACCCCTCCGCTCGTCGCCACTCCGGGCGGCGCAACCGTCCACCGCCCGTAGCACCGTCCGGGGCGGCCCGGCCACCTCCGGCGCCGCACCCGAGAACCACAAAGGGGAGAACCGTGACGCACGTGTCCGAGCGCAGCGGCGCAGGAACCAGCCCGACCGGCGCCGGCGGCGACCGCCAGCCCTGGACGGGCGGCACCGGTCGCCAGGCGCGCAAACGCTCGGTCTCGTACGCCGACGCCGGTGTGTCGATCGAGGCGGGCGACCGCGCGGTCGAACTGCTGAAGTCGAAGGTGCGGCAGACCCGCCGGCCGGAGGTGCTCGGCGACCTGGGTGGCTTCGCCGGCCTGTTCCGGCTGGACACCAAGAAGTACAAGAACCCGATCCTCGCCTCGTCGACCGACGGCGTCGGCACCAAGCTGGTGATCGCCCAGCAGATGGACATCCACGACACGGTCGGCATCGACCTCGTCGCGATGGTCGTCGACGACCTGGTGGCCTGCGGCGCGGAGCCGCTCTTCCTGCTGGACTACATCGCGACCGGCGAGGTCGTGCCCGACAAGGTGGCCGAGATCGGCGCCGGCATCGCGGACGGCTGCCGGTACGCCGGCTGCGCCCTGCTCGGCGGTGAGACGGCCGAGCACCCGGGCGTGCTGCGTCCCGACGAGTACGACATCTCCGCCACGGGCGTCGGCGTCGTCGAGGAGAGCGAGATCCTCAGCTCGGAGCGGGTCGAGGTCGGCGACGTCGTCATCGCCATGCGCTCCTCGGGTCTGCACTCCAACGGCTACTCACTGGTGCGGCACGTGCTGCTCGGCGCGGGCCGGATGCGGCTCGACGTGGTGATCGACGACTTCGGCCGCCAGCGGACCCTCGGCGAGGAGCTGCTCACCCCCACCAAGATCTACGCTCAGGACTGCCTGAAGCTGATCGCCGAGGCCGAGGTGCGGGCGCTGGCCCACGTCACCGGCGGTGGGATCCCGGGTAACCTCGTCCGCGTCCTGCCGGAGAACGTGGACGCGGTGGTCAACCGCTCCACCTGGCGGCCGCAGCCGGTCTTCGACCTGATCCAGTCGAAGGGTCGGATCGAGGACCCGGAGATGGAGGCGACGTTCAACATGGGCGTCGGCATGTTCGCCATCGTCTCGGCCGAGGACGCGGACCGCGCGCTGGCCACGCTCACCGGCCGTGGGGTCGAGGCGTGGCAGGCCGGCGAGATCATCGAGGGTTCCGGGAACGTTCAGATGATCGGGCAGCACACCCGCGGCTGATCACGCTCCGCTGATCATACGAGCACCTGATCAGGGGTTCACCCGAGTAGCCATCGCCGCCTAGCCTGAAGGGCACCCTCAGGCCAGGCAAGGGAGGGCGATGGCTGCTCGGGGACAGTCGTTCAGCGGAATGCGTGGTGTGGCCGCCGTTCCGTCGTACGTCGTGATGCAGCCGACCACCCTCTGCAACCTGGACTGCGCGTACTGCTATCTCCCGTTCCGCGCCGCCGACCGGCGGATGCCGGTGTCGGTCGCCGCGGCGGTGGCCGACTCGGTCAACCCGTGGGCGGCGGCCGGCCGGTTCTCGGTGGTGTGGCACGGCGGCGAGCCCCTGGCCGCCGGCCGGGAGCACCTGGCCGCCCTGCTCGCGCCGTTCGGGTCCGAGGTCGAGCACCATGTGCAGACCAACGCCACGCTCATCGACGACGCCTGGTGCGAGTTCTTCGCCACCCACGGGATGCGGGTCAGCGTGAGCGTCGACGGGCCGCGGGAGCGCAACGGCGACCGGGTCACCCGGGGCGGGCGGCCGGCGTACGACCGGATCGTGCGCGGTGTGGAGGCGCTGCGTCGGCACGGGCTGCCGTTCTCCGCGCTCGCCGTCGTCTCCCGGCCGGACCCGGGGCTCGCCACCGAGCTGTACGGCTACTTCCTCGACCTCGGCTGCGACGTTCTCGGCGTCAACATCGAGGAGACCGAGGGGGTCAACACCCGCGGCAACGCCCACGACAGGGCGGCTGTGACCGCCTTCTGGGCGGAGCTGGTGGCCGCGTGGCGCCGGGACCCCCGGATCCACCTGCGCGAGGTCGAGTGGTCGCTGCGGTACGCCGCCGCGGTCCTGGACGGCGTGGCGGACGACGTGCTACCCCGGCAGCTGGACCCGATTCCCACGGTCGGGCACGACGGCTCGGTCATCGTGCTCTCGCCGGAGCTGGCGGGCTTCACCGACCCGAGGTACGGCGACTTCAGCAGCGGCAACGTCCTGGAGACCCCGCTGGCCGAGATCCTGGCGGGCGCGGAGCGCACGCCGTGGGTCGGTGAGTTCCTCGCGGGCGTGGAGGCGTGCCGCTCCACGTGCCCCTACTTCGGCTTCTGTGGCGGCGGCCACGCCGCGAACCGCTACTTCGAGCTGGGGCGTTTTGACGGCACGGAGACCGACCACTGCCGTAACAGCAAGATCCGCCTACTGGAGGGAGTGTTGGAGCATGCCCGAGACCACCAGTCACCGGCAGCTTGATGGTGCGGCGGGTGTGGCCCCGACCGGGGTCGCCGAGCGGGTGCGGGATGCCGCCCCCGGCCTCGTCGCTCTGCTCCGCGAGGCCGAAGCCGCGCGCCGGCTGCGGGCGGAGGTGGCGGGCACGAGTGGCGAGGGCGCCGTCTGCGCCTGGAACCACTTCGAGAACATCCCGACGTTCTACAACTGGAACAACCGGCCGCGCTGAGGGCACGGCACCGGGATCAGGGGCCCGTCCTGCGCATCGCGCTCGGCAGGCCCCTGATCATCGTCGGCACGCCGCTTCCAGGGAGCACATGCGTGAGCACGCGGGGCTCACCGCGTGCTCAGATGTGACCGGGGGTCAGCGGGTCGGACGGACCCAGGTGTCGGGGTCGTCGTCCGCGTGGTCCTCGTCATCGTCGTCGACATACTCTTTGTAGTCGTCGTCGAAGTCGCGGTTCGACTTGCCGCTGCCGCCGAGTTCTCGCTGCAAGGCGGCGAGGTCGGTGTTCGGGGAGTGGTACTTCAACTCCCGGGCCACCTTTGTCTGCTTGGCCTTAGCACGGCCGCGCCCCATGGCTCGACCCCCTCGCACAGAATGCGGGGCAGCCCGAAGGCGGGCCCCGATGACGTCAGGCATCTCTCGTGGCTCTTACGGTACATGGGGATGCCACCGTTCGGCACCTCGGGTTACCGTCAGCCGGCACTGCGCGTCGCGGTTATCCGGCCGTCACCCAGTGTACCCGGTAAGGACCGCTGCGGTGAGCGCCCGTGACACCGGACAGAACGGCACGAATTGCCCCCACATCCAGCTTAACGGTCCACCGGGCCCGGCGCCGGGCCCGGGAGCGGATCCGCGCGATCCGCTCCCGGAGCAGCGCGTCAGGGCAGGTGGATCGTGCGCAGGCGGCCCACCTCGGCCATCCGCCGTTCGGCGAGCCGGTCCGCCGCCACCGCCGGCGGCACGCCCTCGGCGTCGGCGAGCTGGAGGATCTCGCGGGTGGTGTCGTAGATCCGGGTGGCCCGCAGCTTGGCCCGGTCGAAGTTGAAGCCCTCGATCTCGTCGGCGACCTGGATCACACCGCCGGCGTTGACCACGTAGTCCGGCGCGTAGAGGATGCCGCGATCGGCGAGCAGCTTCTCGATGCCGGAGTGGGCGAGCTGGTTGTTGGCCGCGCCGGCGACGACCTTCGCCCGCAGCGCGGGCACGGTCTCGTCGTTGAGCGCGCCGCCGAGGGCGCACGGGGCGTACACGTCGATGTCCGCACCGACCAGGAGCGCGACGTCGTCCACCAGGGTGACCTGCGGGTGGGTCGTCCGGGCCCACTCCAGCGCCCGCGGGTTGACGTCGGTGGCCACCACCTCGGCGCCGTCGTCGAGCAGGTGCCCCACGAGGTACTTGCCGACCTTGCCGAGGCCGGCCACGCCGACCCGCTTGCCGTGCAGCGTCGGGACGCCCCAGACGTGCTCGGCGGCGGCCCGCATCCCCTGGAAGACGCCCCACGCGGTCAGGATCGAGGAGTCGCCGGCGCCACCGTGCTCCACGCTGCGCCCCGTGACGTAGCGGGTCTCCCGGGCCACCACGTCCATGTCGGCGACGTAGGTGCCGACGTCGCAGGCCGTGTAGTAGCGGCCACCCAGCGACTCCACGAAGCGGCCGTACGCCCGCAGGAGGGCCTCGGTCTTGATCTGCTCCGGGTCGCCCCAGATGACCGCCTTGCCGCCGCCCAGGTCCAGCCCGGCCAGCGCGTTCTTGTACGCCATGCCGCGGGACAGGTCGAGCACGTCGGCGAGGGCCGACTCCTCGCTGTCGTACGGGTAGAAGCGGGTGCCGCCGAGCGCGGGCCCCAGCGCGGTGGAGTAGATCCCGATGATCGCCTTGAGGCCGGTCTGCTTGTCCTGGCAGAAGACCACTTGTTCGTGGCCGGTCGATACCGGGTCGTCGGTGCTGGCGAATACGCCCATGACTGGCTCCTGGTGTCGGTGTGTCCTTGTGGGACGTGGACCTGACGGACGCCGGCGGGGATGCTGCCGGTGAGTTGAGCCTAATAGCGCCCGCCGCCGCGCCGGAGACCGCGGCACGTGTCCTGGCGGGCGCTGGCGGCGGACCGGGCGGGGTTCGTGGGAGGATCGCGCCGTGCCGTCGCTCTTCGCTTCTTACCTGCGCGTGTACGAGCCGTTGACCGCCTTCGACCGCGAGCGCCAGTCGTACTGGCGGCGTTACGTGTCCGAGGGGCGGGCGGTCGCCCCCGTGGAGGGGCCGGGCAGACAGCGGACGGCGGTGATCGAGGCGCTCGGCGCCGGCTGGACGCGCCTGCCGGATCTGCCCGAGGAGGCGTACGTCCTGGAGGTCGAGGACACGCTGCTGGTCTGCCCCTGGAACCTGCGGATCCGGGTCGCCGAGGCGGCGCTGAGCGCCCGGGACGGAGTGCCCTCGGTGCTCGCCGACGCGTTCGTGCCCCCGGTGCTCGCCGGCCAGGCCAAGGCGGTCGTGGAGGACTGGCGCAGCGGCGCCCGGGTGCTGGAGCACGGGGTGCCGCGGGTGCACGAGCAGATCGCCACCTGGGGTGTGCCGCTGCGCTGGTTCGTGCTCTTCGATCCGGAGGAGCGGCACCTGGTCACCGGGTCGCAGCGGCGGGCGCTGCGCTACCGCACGGAGATCTCCAAGGCCCGGCGGCGGTCGTCCCGGGCGCTGTCGGTGCTGCGCAAGTCGGTGGGTGAGGCGCCGATCACCGAGGCGGTCGAGGAGGCAGCCCGCTGGCTGGAGGAGTTCCACCCGCGGTCGGTCGTCGAGCTCGACTACGGCGGCCTGGTCGAGCTGCTGCCGGACGAGACGCTCGCGGCCGACGACTCGCCCGAGCTGGTGGCGGCCGGTCTCGCGGGGCTCTCCCGGGGCGAGGCGGAGGAGGCCTCCGCGGCGTACGACAAGCTCGTGGCCCGCTGGCGGGCGGTGCAGCTGCTGGAGCGGTGCAACTAGGGACATTCCGCCCAGTGAGCGCTCCCAAGTCGAGGGGTGCTCGTAGTTGACGCATCACGAACCGTGATCATGAGTCCGAATAAGGTACTTTCTGCCGCATAAAAGTCGCATAAATCGGGCATGGTTCATCCGTCCGTCTAGGGACGTTCGGCCGTTCGGCCCATGTCGGACATCGGGGACTAGCCGGACCATGGGAGACGCGTCGGCCGGCGGGACCCCGGCCGATGTCTATACATGTGGAGGAGTGACCGATGGCATCGCGAACGCACGAACCAGAGCCGCTACTCACGCCGGCCGAGGTGGCGTCGATGTTCCGTGTCGACCCGAAGACCGTGACCCGGTGGGCCAAGGCGGGCAAGCTCTCCGCCATCCGTACCCTCGGCGGTCACCGTCGGTACCGCGAGTCGGAGGTCAGGGCCCTGCTGCAGGGGCAGATTCCTCAGCAGCGTCAGGGCGACTGAGCCGGCACCACGTACGTGGATCAGGGCGGTGGACTCCGGTCCGCCGCCCTGATCCGTGTTCACCCCTCGGTGAGGGTGATGCGGATGCCCACCGTGCCGCCCTCACCCCGGCGCAGCCGGCTCCCGAGCAGCGTGAGTCGCCCGAGCAGCCGGTACTTCTGTTTGATCAGCCCACGGATCCGCCGGCTTCCGGCCGGGTCGTAGAGCGCGGCGTGCGCCGGCACGGCTCCGCCGTGCGGCCGGCCCCGCACGTCGCACGGGGCGACGGTGACCGCGCCGTTGTTGCGGATCCGCTTCACCTTGCCGGAGTCGGCGGCCGTCCACACCGCGAGCCCGTCGCCGTCCCGGACCGACCAGACCGGCGTCGGCACCGCCCGACCGTCCTTGCGGAAGGTCGTCAGCAGGATGTACTTCTCCGCCGACAGGCGGTCCAGGGTGTCCACGCCGAAAGAATACGGCCGCACGGCTGACTGACCGGCCGGATAGCGCGAACCGCGTGACGGCGTGCCGCCCGCCGGCGCATGGCCGCTGAGCTGCGGCGGGACTCCCGGCGGTCGGCCGATGTGGACGACCCGTCCTCCGGGAGTCCTGCCTCGCGACTCAGACCTGGACGGTCGGGGGCAGCTGCTCCGGCGGTAGCCCCCCGTCACCGTCGACCACCTCGTCGGGCGTGCCGTCCTCGTCGAGATCCACCATGGTGATGTCCACCGCGCCATCGTGGTCGGTGTCGAACTGGAACAGGTCGGCCTTGCCGTCGCCGTCGGTGTCCGCCACCCACACGTCGGTCCGGCCGTCGTTGTTGGTGTCCGCGCGCAGCAGGTCCACCCGCTCGTCCCCGCGGGTCTCCACCGTGCCGGCGGCCTCCGTACCCGCGACGTCCTCCGTTGCCTCAGTCATCGGCTGGTCCTTCCGTGAAGTTGACGGCCCTGTCGTACCCGATCCGCCGCGCCCCCACGCGGGGCGTCGCGGTCGGGGCTCTTTAGGGTCGCACCATGAGCGAGTGGAGCGAGCCGTCGGCCGTGGGCGATCCCCGCGTCGCCGCCGGCCGCAGCGGGGAGGCGTGGTGAGCGATCGGTTCGTGGTGGTCGGGGCCGGCACGATGGGGCTCGGCATCGCGTACGTGGCGGCGGGCGCCGGGCACGCCGTGGAGCTGGTGGAGGTCGACCCCGACCGGGGCGCGGCGGCGGTGGCCCGGCTCGGCGAGCTGTGGGAACGGGCCGTGCAGCGGGGCAGGATGACCGTCGACGAGTCGGCGGCGGGCCGGGCGCGGGTCACTCTCCGCGCCGCCCTCGCGGAGGTCGCCGAGGAGCCGGACGTGGTGGTGGAGGCGGTGCCGGAGCGGCTCCACCTGAAGCGTGACGTGCTGCGCGACGCCGAGGCGCTGCGCCCGGCGCTGCTCGGCAGCAACACGTCAAGCATCGCCATCGGCGAGCTGGCCGCCGGGCTGGCACGGCCGGAGCGCTTCCTCGGGCTGCACTTCTTCAACCCGGTCTGGGCGATGCCACTGCTCGAGATCGTGGTTGGCCCGGCCACCTCCGAGGAGAGCACCACGGCGGCGGTCGCGCTCGCCGGACGGTTGGGGAAGGACCCCGTCGTCGTACGCGACATGCCGGGATTCGCCACATCGCGGCTCGGCGTCGCGCTGGGCTTGGAGGCGATCCGGATGGTCGCCGACGGGGTGGCCAGCCCCGCCGACATCGACAAGGCCATGGTGCTCGGCTACCGGCACCCGGTGGGGCCGCTGGAGCTCACCGACCTGGTCGGGCTGGACGTCCGGCTCGACATCGCCCGGACCCTCCAGGCCGCCTACGGGGACCGCTTCGCGCCGCCCCCGCTGCTGGAGGAGATGGTGGCCGCCGGTCGGCTGGGCAAGAAGTCGGGGCAGGGCTTCTACACCTGGGAAGGCGGCGTGAAGCGGTGAGCGCGAGGAGTGAGGGTGCGAGCCCCGCAGGCGCGAGCGGAAGGCCGACGCGATGAGTGGGCTGCGCATCGAGGAGCACCCGGACCGGCTGGTGGTGACGCTGGACCGGCCGGAGAAGCGCAACGCCATCGACGCCGACCTCATCGCCGAGCTGCACGCGGTCTGCGCGGAGCTGGAGGTCCGCCCCCGACTGCTGCTGCTCACGGGCGGGACGGAGGGCATCTTCGCGGGCGGCGCCGACATCGGCCAGCTGCGCGAGCGGGGGCGGCTGGACGCCCTCGCCGCGATCAACTCGGCCGCCTTCGCCCGGATCCGGGCGCTGCCCATGCCCACCGTCGCCGCCGTGGACGGGCCCGCGCTGGGCGGCGGCGCCGAGCTGGCGTACGCCTGTGACCTGCGGGTCTGCACCGAGCGCGCGGTGTTCGGCCAGCCCGAGGTGCGGCTGGGCATCCTGGCCGGTGCCGGCGCGACCCACCGGCTCCCCGCGCTGGTCGGCGAGGCACGGGCGAAGGAACTGCTCTTCACCGGGCGCCGCGTGGACGCGGCGGAGGCGCTGCGGATCGGCCTGGTCAACCGGGTGGTGACCGAACCCGACGAGCTGCTGCCGGTCGCGCACGGCCTGCTCGACGAGATGGCCAAGGGCTCCGCGCTGGCCCTGCGGCTGACCAAGCTCGCCGTGGACGCGCCGGCCGCCGCCCACCCGCAGCTGGACCTGGTGAGTCAGGCGGTGCTCTTCGAGGACGAGGAGAAGCACCGCCGCATGACGGAGTTCCTGGAGCGGCGGCGCGCCCGCTGACGCTCGACGCGCCGACCGGCCGCCGGAAGAGGCCGGACATGGAACGGCCGCACCGGAATGTCCCGGTGCGGCCGTTCCCCGTCGCGGACCGTGCTCAGTGGCGGATCTGCACGCCGGCGTCGGCCAACGCCCGGATCACCTGAGCCGACTCACCGAAGCCGATCACCAGCACCGCGTCCGCGCCGAAGTCCTTGACCTCCGTCGCCCCGGCGCCGAAGTCCACCGGGTCCGACGCGGCGGCGGGCGGCTCGTACGTCAGCAGCTTGAGCCGGTCGGCCGTGATGCCGGCGCTCTCCAACTCCGTCTTCACCACGGTCTGGAGGCCCTCGCCGTAGGAGTCCTTACGGGCGACGATCGCGATCCGCTGGGAGCCGTCACGGAGGATCACGTCGGCGAGCGCCCGGCCCTGGAGGCTGTCGGAGGGGGCGGTACGGAAGTAGAGCCCCTTGTCCTCGGCGGTGGTCAGCCCAGCGTCGGTGTTCGACGGGGAGAAGAGGATCCGGCCGGCGTTCACCACGTCCGGCAGCACCTCCAGCGAGATGCCCGAGCCACCGGCGCCGATGATGACGGGCACGCCCGCCTGGACGTGCTTCGCCACCGTGGCCTTCGCCACCGCGGGGCTGGTGCCGTCGTCGCCGTCGACCCACGTGACGTCCTCGCCGAGCACGCCGCCGGCAGCGTTGATCTCACGGATGGCGAGCGCGGCGCCCGCGGCCATCGGCGGGTAGGCCAGGGCCAGGTCACCGGTCTTGGGCAGCAGGCCGCCGATGAGCAGCGGGTCGCCCTTGGCGCCCTCGCGCTGCTTCTTCGCCTTCGGCGGCGCCTTGGTGCTGGCCCCCGACTCGTCCCCGGCGCCCACGAACTCCGTCTTGGCGTCGTTGATCTGCTGACCGTCGAAGTGCAGCGTGGCGTAGCTCGCGGTGGACGGCTCACCGGCGTCGGTGAAGCCCGCGCGGGTCAGCGAGACGCTGCGGTACTCGATGTCCTGCCCCTTCCGGGCCAGTTCCAGGCAGGTGGCCGCGTCCTCGCAGCGCTGCCCGCCGTTGGTCACGCCGACGATCTGCTGGGCGATCTGCGCGGGGTCCGTGCTGCCGGCCAGCTGCGCGGCGAGCGCGCTGATCATGACCGCGTCGTACGTCTCCGCGGAGTAGAGGTAGTCGGTCAACTTCGGATCGACGGACCGTAGCCGATTCTTGAAGTCTTCGGGGAGCGGCGTCAGCGGCGTGGTGCCCTTCATGCCGTCGACGAGGTCGGCGCGATCCTTCAACTCCGCCGGGAAGGAGTTGAGCATGTTGCCGTCGGTCCCGTAGAGGCGCGCCTGGTGGGTCGTCGCCTCCTCGGGCTTGTCAGTCCCGCAGGCGCTGGTGGCGAGCAGGAACGTGGCGCAGGCAGCCAGTGTGGCCATCCGCGAGCCGCGCGATACGAGCATGGTCGTCCTTCCATCGGCGAAGGTCCGCTGCGCACATTAGCGTGCCGATGCCGGAGGCGGGACCGTGGAGGGCGGTCTTACCGCAGGTCGCCCGCGCCGGACACGGAGAGTAGCGATCGACGGGGCTCGCCGTCGCTCCTTGACCCGGCCGCCTACTGTGCCCTGCGTGACGGACCTGCCACAGCAGACGCTCGACGATGCCACCGCCGTGCTCCGCTCGGCCCTGGCCGGGGACGGTGACGCCGTCGTGTGCGCGTTCGACGACGTCGTCGACCGGTCCGGCCTCGCCGGGGCGTACGGGGTGGCGTGGTGCCTCGCCGCCACGATGGTGGGCGATCCGGGCCCGGCAGGCTCGTGCGCCCTGGACTTCCCCGGTATCGACGAGGCCGGCTACGACACGCGGTGGGTGGCGCGCTTCGTGAGCGCGTACGCCAACCGCGACGCCGACACCGGGCAGGCGCTCTTCGGGGCGGCGATGGCCGACGGGCTACTACCGGACTGCCTGCTCACCCTCGCCGGCTCGACCGTGGCCACACTGCGCAGCCGGGACCGCTGACACGGCCGCTCGAAGGTCACGTGTGATAGCTCTGGGGCATGCCCGACGCCATGCTCAGCAAGGTCCGCAAGCTGCTCGCCCAGGCCGAGGACCCGGCCTGCACCCCGGCCGAGTCGGCGGCCTTCATGGCCAAGGCGACGGAGCTGATCGCCCGCTACGGCGTCGACCGGGCGCTGCTCGCCGCACGCGACCCGGCCACCGACCCGGTCGGTGACCGGGTGGTCGAGGTGGTCGCCCCGTACGCCCGGGACAAGGCCGGTCTGCTCGCGGCGGTCGCGGACCCGCTGCGCTGCCGCTGCGTGCGCCGCCGGCACGGCAGCGGCTTCGCGATGCACCTGTTCGGCTTCGCCAGCGACCTGGAACGCGTCGAGCTGCTGTTCACCTCGCTGCTGGTGCAGGCCGCGCACGGGCTGGCCGGCACCCCCGTTCCGCCGGGTGAGCAGGTGGCCGCGTTCCGCCGCTCGTGGCTCGCCGGGTTCGCGCAGGTGATCGGCGCCCGCCTGCGGGTGGCCGAGGCGGAGGCGGCGAGCGGCTCGGGCGTGCCCGGCGTCGCGCTGGTGCTGGCCGACCGCTCCGACCGGGTGCAACGGCGGATCGCCGAGGTGTATCCGCGCCTACGCACGGCCCCCCGGCGACGATTGGCCGGCTCCGGGTTCGCTTCCGGAGCGGACGCCGGGCGGCGGGCCGACCTGGGCGGCCGGGAGGTGGTCACCGGCCCC
Source organism: Micromonospora xinjiangensis (assembly GCF_056150165.1). Lineage (NCBI taxonomy): Bacteria > Bacillati > Actinomycetota > Actinomycetes > Micromonosporales > Micromonosporaceae > Micromonospora > Micromonospora xinjiangensis. The sequence goes on from NZ_JAXCFO010000003.1 coordinate 390,852, forward strand.
GGACCGGAGCGGCGCCTGGGTCGGTGAGCCGCGCGCGGCGAGCGGCTGCGGGCGGCAGCGGCGCCGGTCGGTGCCCCCTGCGACCCCCGCTCGGGTCGGTGGCCGCGCGACACCCGCTCGGGTCAGTGCGGCGGGCGCTGGCCGCCGACCGCGGCGACGTAGCGGGAGAGCAGCTCGTGCCAGCCGGCCGTGAGCGCCTGCCGGTAGCCCTCGGCCGCCTCGCCGTGCCGGTCGAAGTTGCGGTGTTCGAGCTCCACCCGGGTCTGCTCGGGCGCCTCGGCGTGGAAGACGACCTCCACCTCGCTCGCCCGGGCCGGATCCGGCACGGGCACGCGGTCCGGCCCGAGCTGCCACGTGAAGACCAGCCGGCGGGGCGGATCCCAGGTGAGGACCCGGCCCCAGTCGGCGCGGAAGCCGTAGGGACCGATCTCGTAGAGCATGCCGCCCGCCCGTGGCTCCATCCCCAGCTCGGCGAGCGCCTCCGGCCCGGACCAGGTGTATTCGACGACCCACCATTCGGTCAGCGCGCCGGTGAAGATGGTGAAGGCCCGCTCCGCGGAGGCGGCCACCAGGAAACCGCACCGCAGCGAGAACCGGTCCACCTCCTGTTGGATGTCGGCCGGGTCCGCCATCTCCTGTCCCATAGGCCCGGACCATACCGGCTGATGCCCGGGAGTGCAGCGGAGCGGAGCTGCCTGGTTGCGGACAGCTTCCGCGCACACCGCCGGTACGGCACGGTCGTCGGGCCGCTCGCCGGCCCAGCGCGGGACGCGGGCCGCCGCCCGATGCGTGGCGGCCAGGGATGGTGCGGGGCCAAGTGGGTAAGCCCGGCCGGTCGGGGCCCGGACGCGTGCCGGGCCGGCCCTAGTCGGGAGCGGGACGAATGGGCAGCGGGAGCGAGCACGGCCAGGCCGAGCAGGGTCTGACGCAGCCGGGGCAGGACCAGGGTGGTTCGGCGCAGGGCACGCCGGAGCGGCACGTACGGGAGGGGAACTGGCCGGGCGAGGAGGGGCGGCGGACCGGCCGGTACGGGGAGCCGGACGTCCTGCTGGACGTGCCGGAGCTGCGGGTCGGTGAGCTGTGTCTCGCCGTCGACGGGCTGGACGCGGACCTGTCCCTCCGGGCGCGTCTGGCCAACCTCCTCCAGCTGGACGCCGGTGTGCGGGTGCGCCTGGACGCGGTGGAGCTGGACATCAAGGACGTGCGGGCCGAGGTGCTGCTCAAGGTGCGGCTGGAGCGGCTCATGGAGATCCTCGACCGGGCGCTCACCACGCTCGACCGCAACCCGCAGCTCATCGAGGCGGTGGCGAAGTCCGCGCACGCGGCCCTCGACGACGCCGGCCGGGCCGCCCGGCAGATGTCCGGCAGCACCGAGAAGCTCGACAAGGTGACGGACCGGCTCGGGCGCGAGATCGGCTCCATCACCGCGCGGGCCGAGTGGACCGGGGAAGGACCGGTCGCCCGGGAGGTCGCCCAGCCGGGCACCGAGGGGGGCCAGCCGTCCCGGGGTGGGCAGGCGGGCCGACCCGGCACCGCCGGTGCGGGCGGGGAGCCGCGTGAGCGGCAGCCCGGCCCGGGCGGGCTGGGCCAGGCCGGGCAGGGGCAGCCGAGCGGTGGCCGGGAGCGGCCGGCCCAGGGTGGGGAGCGGCCGCGACCCGCCGGGCCGGGCGGCGCGGCGAAGCCGGCGGGCGGAGCCGAGCGGCCGGGTGAGGGGCCCGCTGGGGGTGGGCGCCCGGCGCCTGGCCCGGGTGACATCGCCGGGCAGGCCGGTGACCTCGCGGGGCAGGCGGGCGAGGCGCTGCGACAGGTGGGGCGCAGTGTCTGGGACGCGATCCGGGCCGGGATGGCCCAGCACCCGCCCGAGTCCAAGGGCTGAGCGGCCGTCCCGGCCCCGCGTGCCTCCGCAGGGCTCTGGGCGCCGGCGCTGACGACGGCTGGTCGCTCCGCTACCGGGCGCCGGCCGGCTCGGGGGTGGACAGGGCCAGGCCGCCGCCGAGAGCGAGGAAGACCGCGCCGAAGCCGAGGTTGACGCGACGCATGGCGTCGCGGCCGAGGCTGCGGCGGGCCAGCCAACGGCCACCGACGATCCACACGGTCGCCGCCGCGGTCTCGACGGCGAGGTAGATCACGCCCAGGGCGGCGAGTTGGGCGGGCGTGTGCCCGGCGCCGGGGTCCACGAACTGCGGCAGGAACGCGGTGAAGACGAGCAGCGCCTTGGGGTTGGCGGCGGCGGTGACGAACTCGTGCGTCGCCAGCCGGCGTGCCCCGACGGCCGCCCCGGCGTCGCGTCCGGGGCCGGCCGCCGTCGCGTGCGCGGTGCGGCGGTTGGTCCAGATCGTGTGCAGCCCGATGCCGACGAGGTAGGCCGCGCCGGCCCACTTCAGGATCTCGAAGACGACCCGCGAGGTGGTGAGGACGGCGCTGAGCCCGACGACCACGAGGGTGAGCATGCCCGCGAAGGCGAGCAGGCGGCCGGCGACGGCCGCGACCGCGCTGCGGGTCCGCGTCCGCATGCCGTTGCGGAACGCGAGCAGGTTGTTGGGCCCGGGCGACAGCGAGACGAGCAACGCGGCCGGCAGGAAGATCAGGAGCTGGTCGACGACACGCATGCCGCAGGGTCGCACCGCGACCGCTCGGGCCTCAACCGAATAGTCCGCCCGCAGGCCGGACGGACAACCGGTCACGAATCGAGAAGCGCCGGGTCGGGGGCCGTTCGTAGCGTGCCTCTCGTGTGCATCATTCCTCACGCACAAGGGAGACAAGCCATGAAGGCCCACGTCAGCTCCATCCTCCTCGGCGTCCGAGACCTGGCCCGGTCCCGGCGGTTCTACGTCGACGGGCTCGGCTGGAAGGTCAAGGACGACTACGGCGTCTCCGTGTTCTTCGAGTCGGAGGGCGGCTCGCTCGTCGGCTTCTACGGCCGCGAAGGCCTCGCCGACCAGGTGGGCACGAGCCCGGAGGGCAGCGGGTTCAGCGGCCTGGTCCTCACCTACGTCGTGCGCAGCGAGGCACGGGTCGACGAGATCATGGCGGAGGCCGCGAAGGCCGGGGCCACGATCCTCAAGCCCGCCGGCGCCCTGCCGTGGGGCGGGTACGGTGGCTCCTTCGCCGACCCCGACGGCTACATCTGGAGTCTCGGCTACAGCGGACACGGCACCGACCAGCCGTACGCGGAGTAGCCCGTCCACGTCGCCGGGGCTCCGTGCTCGGCGGCGAAATCAACCGACGGGCACCGGCTGGCCGGGATCGTGGCCCGGCCAGCCGCGTACCACGGAATCTGGCACGTTCATCTGGCTCGCGGATTCGGCACTCGGCAGAAGGACGGAACCCGCTCCGCTGACACGGTCAGGCGGCCCGTTCAAGCTCGGCGAGCAGATCGACCACACGCTGCTTGATGTCGTCCCGGACCTGGCGGACGACGTCGATGGTCTGGCCGGCGGGGTCGGTGAGTTTCCAGTCCTCGTAGCGTTTGCCGGGGAAGACGGGGCAGGCGTCGCCGCAGCCCATGGTGACGATGACGTCGCTGGCTTCGGCCGCGTCCCAGGTGAGCCTGGCGGGGGTCTGGCCGGTGATGTCGATGCCGACCTCGCGCATGGCTTCGACGGCCACGGGGTTGATCTGGTCGGCGGGTTCGGAGCCGGCGGAGCGGACTTCGATGGTGTCGCCGGCGAGGTGGCGCAGCCAGCCGGCGGCCATCTGGGAGCGGCCGGCGTTGTGGACGCATACGAACAGGACGGTTGGCTTGTCGCTCATCGGGGGGTTCCTGTCAGGTGATGGAGGGGCTGCGGCGTGCGATGAGGGTGACGTCCCGCCGGGTGCCGTGGTGGCGGCCGACGCGTTCGCGGGTGCCGGTGGTGCCGAATCCGCAGGCATGCCGAGCCGGTAGGTGTCGGACACGGCGTCGGCGTGCCGCTCGTCCATGGCGGTGATGGTGACGCCGCCGGTGGCGGCGGTCACCGGTGCTCCTCTGCAAGCGGGGGCACGACCACCGCGTCAGCAGTGTCGGCGGCGTGCGGGTACCAGGCGGCGACGGCGGCGACGGCGACCAGGCCGCCGACGAGCTGGGCGGCGACGAAGCCCGGAACCGACGAGGGCGCGATGCCGGCGAAGGTGTGGGTGAAGGCCCGGCCGATGGTGACGGCGGGATTCGCGAACGAGGTCGACGAGGTGAACCAGTACGCCGCGCCGATGTAGGCGCCCACGGCGGCCGGAGCAGCGGCGGTGCGGCCGGAGCGGGCGAGGGCGAAGACCAGAACGACCAGGCCGGCGGTGGCGAACACCTCAGCCAGCCACAGGTTCGCCCCGGTCCGTTCGGTCTGGGACCAGGCGACAGCCGGAAGGTCGAACATCAGGTTGGCGAGCACCGCGCCCGTGATGGCCCCACCGGTCTGGGCGGCGGTGTATGCAGCGAGGTGCCGGGCGGTCAGGCCGGTGCCCGCGCGGCGGCCGAGCCACCAGTCGACAGCCGAGACGACCGGGTTGAAGTGCGCCCCGGACACCGGGCCGAAGGTCAGGATCAGCGCGCCCAGGGCCAGGGCCGTGGCGATCGCGTTCTCCAGCAGCTGGAGACCGACGTCGGTGGGGGAGAGCCGAGCCGCGGCGATCCCGGAGCCGACCACGGCGGTGACCAGCAGGGCGGTGCCGGCGAACTCCGCCGATGCCCGCCGGGTCAGGGCGAGGCTCACGCCGCGGTGCTGGCGGCCGGGGCGGCGGAGACATCCAGGAGCGCGCCGAGCTGGCGGAACGCCTCCGGCTTCACCCGGTACCAGACCCAGGTGCCCCGACGCTCGGAGTCGACCAGGCCCGCTTCCCGCAGCACCTTCAGGTGGTGGGAGATGGTCGGCCCGGACAGGTCGAACGCTGGAGTCAGGTCGCAGACGCACATCTCCGGCACCGACGCGATCATCGACATCAACCGCAGCCGGACCGGGTCACCCAGGGCCTTGAAGAGCGGGGCGACCACCGCCGCCTGCTCGGGGTCCATGGGGCGGACCGCGATCGGGGCGCAGCAGGCTACCGCGTTCAGGTCCACCACCGGCAGCTGTTGTTTCGACATATCTCTAGCTTGACAGATCTCGAAACAGGGTGCAACGTAGGCCCTGCTTCGAAAAACATCTAGACAAGGACGAGGCGATGTTCAAGCAGTTCCGCACCCGCCGTAGCGCCCACAGCCAGGCTGTGACGTTCTGTGAGCCCTGCGGTCAGGTGTGCACCCCGGCGTGCCGCGCCGACGCGCGCTACGAGCACCACCGCACCGCCGCGCTCACCCATCACGTCCGCTGAACCCGACAGGAGGAACGACCATGTCCCGCATCCAGCTCGCCCTGCGCGTGTCCGACCTCGAAGGCTCCGTGGCCTTCTACTCGAAGCTGTTCGGTGCGGAGCCGGCGAAGCGCCGCCCCGGCTACGCCAACTTCGCCATCGAGAACCCACCGCTGAAGCTCGTGCTCCTGGAGGGTGCGGCCGACCAGCCCACCGTCATGGACCACCTGGGCGTCGAGGTGTTCAGCACGGACGAGGTCACCGCCGCGACCAAGCGACTCACCGACTCCGGTCTCATCACGCTCGAGGAGAACAACACCGAGTGCTGCTACGCCCTCCAGGACAAGGTCTGGGTCCGCGGCCCGGGCGGCGAGCCCTGGGAGGTCTACACCGTCAAGGCCGACTCGCCGCAGTTGGAGAAGGGCAGCGAGAGCGCCTGCTGCACTCCGGCCATCGAGAAGGAGTCGGCCACGGTCGGCGCGGCCGGACGCTGCTGCTGACCGGTGAGCTACGCGCCCGTCCTCGACGAAGGGCGGGCGCGTCGGCGTGGGGGCGTGCGACGCAGGACGGTGATCACGGCGTCGAAGGCTCAGCGGCGGTAGCGAACGAGGCCCACACAGCAAGATCCCCACCGGCGTGTCCGCTGGTGGGGATCTTGTAAGCCCGGCGAAAGGCTTTGTGGCCAGGGGCGGGGTCGAACCGCCGACCTTCCGATTTTCAGTCGGACGCTCGTACCAACTGAGCTACCTGGCCCGGTCGCTCGGACCATGCTACCCGGATGGCGGATCAACCGCCGGTAGGGCACCCGGTCCGATACGCAGAACGCCGCGCAGAATTCGCGCGGCGTCAGCGCTGCGGTCCTGACGGGACTTGAACCCGCGACCTCCGCCTTGACAGGGCGGCGAGCACTCCGACTGCTCCACAGGACCTAGCTCTGTTGCACCGGCTTGCGCCGGTCGTGCCCCCAACGGGATTCGAACCCGTGCTACCGCCTTGAAAGGGCGGCGTCCTGGGCCGCTAGACGATGAGGGCGGCCCCGCCATCATTGCACATTCGCAACGTCAAGCGGACTTGCTCCCATCCGGCCCCGCCGGAGGCTTGGAAAGCATACGTGATGCCCCGGCGCTCGGCCAAACCGGTATGGCTCTATCCGTGCCCGCGCGAGAAACCGCAGGTCAGGAGGCTTCTATTTGAGGCGGGTGATCCCGTAGCGCCGCTTCAGCTCGCTGATCACGCCGGAGCAGGCGGCGAACGTGGCGGCCCGATTTCCGCCCCCGTCGTGCAGCAGCACGATGGAACCGGGCCGCACCGCGCCCAGGACCCGCTTGCTGATCGACTTCGCCGGCTGCTTCCGCCAGTCCTGCGGGTCGACGCTCCAGTGCAGCGGACGCATGCCGAGCTGCTTGGCCACCGCCACCACCTCCGGGGTCCACGCCCCGCCGGGCTGCCGGTAGAAGGCGATCTTGGCGTCGGGTACGGCCGCCCGGATGGCCTTGTTCGTGCGCTCCAGGTCGGCCCGGATCTCCGCGACGGGTCGCCGGCCGAGGTCGATGTCGTGCCGCCAGCTGTGGTTGCAGAGCTGGTGTCCCTCGCGGACGATACGGCGGACCAGCTCCGGGTGCCGCTGGACCTCCCGCCCCACCAGGCAGAAGGTGGCGGTGACCTTGGCCGCCCGGAGCCGCTCGAGGATCTTCGGCGTCCACGCCGGGCTCGGGCCGTCATCGAAGGTCAGCGCCACGGGACGTACGCCGGTGGTGCGGCGCAGGCCAGCCGGCAGCGTGGTCGGCCGCGGCCGGAGCGGGCGCTTGGTCGGGGCGGTTCGGCTCGGCTTCGGCGCGACCGTGGGCTCGGGGCTCGGCGTAGGGGCGGTCGAGGCGGCCGGGGTGGGTCCGCCGGCGGTGTGATCGCCGGCCTGGGCGCACCCGGTGAGGGCCAGCACCAGGCCCAGGGCGCACGCGAGCACGGCACGGGCTTGCATCTGTTCGCTCCCGCAGGGGGTCGGGGTTCGCGGACCACCCGACGCTAGTGGACGAGTTGCGCCGGTGACACCCCGGATCAGTGGCCGGCCGGCGGCCCCAGCGCGTCCCGCACCGCCACGACCAGCGCGAGCGCCTCGGCGAGCCCGGTGGGGCGCACCACTCCGGCGGGCAGTGTCTCCGCCGACCAGCCGGGGCCGGCGGCCAGCACCAGCAGGGGCCTCTGGTGCGCCGCGAGCACTGCGGTGAGCTGGGCCGGGTCGGCGGTGGCGGGGGTGTGTGACCAGAGGACCACGGCGGCCGGCCCGGTCCGGTCGACCACTTCCAGCAGCGCGCCCAGGGGCACCCGGGCGCCGAGCATCCGGTAGCCGACCCTGGCCTCCGCGAGCGCGGCGGCGAGCGCCTCCAGCGGTAACGTGTGCTGCTCCTCGTCGGCGCAGGAGAGCAGCACGGGCTGCGGCCCGTCCGGCGCCGCCGACCGGCTGACGGCGGCGAGCGTCTCGGAGACGCAGCGGGACATCAGGTGCTCCACCTCGACCAGGGCGGACGTGGCCGCGTGCCGCTCACCGATGCCGGCCAGCACCGGCCGGAGCAGCTTGTCCCAGGTGGCGACCACACCGTCGCGGGCCAGGCTCCGGCTGATCGCCGCGCCGATCGCCACCGAGTCCAACCGCATGGCGGCGCGGGCCAGCCCCCGGGCGGCCGGCCCGGCGCGGCCCACCGGGATCGTCTGGCCGCCTCCGTCGCGGCCGCTCCGGCGGGCGTGGGCCAGCTCCTCGACGCGTACCGTCTCAGGGGCCCGGCGTGCCCAACGGGCCGCCTCCGCGGGGCTGACCCCCTCGGCGGTGAGCCGCCGCATGACCTCGAGCCGGGCCAGATCCGCCGTCGTGTAGCGGCGGTGCTGGCCCGGTGTGTGCTGGCTGGGCCCGAGCCCGTAACGCTGGTGCCAGGTGCGCAGCGTGGTCACCGCGACCCCGAGCCGGCGGGCGACGGCCCCCGCGCTCAGCGCCTCATCGACCACCCGGCCGCTCCGGCGCCTCGTCGCGCGCTGCGCCCGACGGCACGGCGGCGGGGCCGGCGGGGTCGGCGGGACGGAGCAGCCGGCTCACCACGCCGCCGAGCCAGGGAGCGTACGCCCGGGGGTCGGCGGCGAGGTCGTTCTCCAGCGCGGTCGGCTCCACCCAGCGCAGCTCGGCGACCTCGGCCGGGTCGGGCAGCAGCGGCGCGCCGGGAAGGAACTCGCCCCGCAGGACGTGGTCGTACTCGAACTCGACCCGCCCGGTGGCGGGGTCGTCGGCGCGGTAGAGGTAGACGCCGACCTCGGTCAGCTCGACCGGCCCGGCGCCCAACTCCTCGCGGAGCCGCCGGTTGGCGGCCTCCGCGAGCGACTCCCCGGGCAGGGGATGCCCGCAGCACGAGTTGGCCCAGCGCATCGGGAAGCGGGTCTTGACGGCGGCGCGGCGCTGGAGCAGCACCTGGCCGTCCGGCGCCACCAGCATGACGGAGAAGGCCCGGTGCAGCCGGCCGGGTGGCTGGTGGGCGGCTGCGACCGTCATCTCGCCGCTGGCCCGCCCGTCCTCGTCGACCAGCTCCACCAGGTGCGCCTCACGCTCGCTCATGCCGGCACCCTCTCCTCGACGATTCGCTCCCTGCGGTCGCTCATGCCGGCACCTCCCTGCGGTCGGCGCCGTCATGAGGCTCCACCGCGCTGTGGCCGACGATTCGCTCCCTGCGGTCGCTCATGCCGGCACCTCCCTGCGGTCGGCGCCGTCATGAGGCTCCACCACGCTGTGGCCGACGATTCGCTCCCTGCGGTCGCTCATGCGATGCCTCCCGTGACACGGCCGGCGGCGAGCTTGCCGGAGATCAGCACCATCGGCACCCCGACTCCGGGCTGGGTGCCGGAGCCGACGAAGACCACGTTGGAGAGCGTCCGGTGCAGGTTGGTCGGGCGGAACGGCCCGGTCTGGAGGAAGGTGTGGGCGGCCGCGAACGGGGTGCCGGAGGCCATGCCCTGCGCGGCCCAGTCGACGGGAGTGACAGTGCGCCGCACCTCCACGCCCGCGCCGAACCCGACGTAGCCGCGCTCCTCCAGGGTGGCGACGAGCTGGTCGGCGTACCGGTCGGCGAGGCCGCCCCGCCAGTCGAGGGGAGCGCGGTCGAGGTTGGGTGCCGGCGCGAGCACGTAGTACGTGTGCCGGCCGGGGGGCGCCACCGACGGGTCGGTCCGGCTCGGGTTGGTGACCAGCAGGGACGGGTCGGACATCAGCTCGCCCCGTCGGATGACCTCGTCGAAGGTGCCCTTCCATGACCGCCCGAAGTGGACGTTGTGGTGGGCGATCTTCCGATATTCCTGTTTCGAACCGATGTGCAGCACGACGCAGGACGGCGAGTAGGTCAGCCGGCGCCGGGGGGTGGTGGGCAGGAGGTCGCGGTAGGCGACCGGCAGGTCGGGGTTGAGCACCACCACGTCGGCGGGGACGCGCTCCCCGTCGGCGGTCAGCACCCCGGTGGCCCGGCCGTTCACGGCCTCCACCCGGCTCACCGTGGTGTCGTAGCGGATCTGCACGCCGTGTTTCTCGGCCGCGCCGGCCATCGCCCGGGCGACGCTGTGCACGCCGCCGCGCGGGAACCACACCCCGGCGACCGAGTCGAGGTACGCGATGACCGTGTAGATGGCCAGGGCGTCGTGCGGGGCGAGCCCGGCGTACATGGCCTGGAAGGAGAAGATCCGCTGGGTGCGCGGGTCGCGGAAGAACTGCCCGATCTTGGTGTGGAGCCGGCGGAAGGCGCCGCCGGCCAGCAGCCGCAGCAGGTTGCCGGTGAGCAGGTCGGTCGGCGCGTCCAGGTTGCGCTCGATGAAGTCGGCGCGTTCGAGCTGCCAGAGCCGGCGGGCGTAGTCGACGAAACGCAGGTAGCCGTCGGCCTCGCGGGGGCCGCAGACGCGGGCGACCTCGGCCGCCATCCGGGTGGTGTCGGTGATCACGTCGAGCGTGGAGCCGTCGGGGTAGTAGGCCCGGTAGGCCGGGTCGAGCGGGGTCAGGTCGAGCCAGTCGTCCAGCTCCTCGCCGACCGCGGCGAGCGCCTCGGCGATCAGCTCCGGCATGGTGAGCACGGTCGGGCCGGTGTCGAACTCGTAGCCGTCGACGCCGAGACGACCCGCCCGGCCGCCGGGCGCCGGATCGCGCTCCAGGACGGTCACCTGCCGCCCGCTGCCGGCCAGGTGCAGCGCGCAGGCCAGGCCGCCGAGGCCGGCGCCGACGACGACCACCCGATCGGTGCGCCCCTTCACCGTCCGCACCGCACCACCTCCTCGTGCGCGAGCGTCCATCATGCCTGCCGTCCGGCCCGGCCACGGCCCGTGCCGACGCCCCTGCGGGATCGGAACCGCTGCGGTTGGCCCTGCGGCCGAGGGTACCCTAGAGTTACGAGTTGCGTCGATTGCTGCGTCGATAAACGGAGGAGGGCCGGTGGACACGGATCTCGCCGCTGCCTACGACCGATGTCGTGAGCTGCACAGACGCCACGGCCGCACCTACTATCTCGCCACTCGGCTGCTTCCCGCGTGGAAACGGCGACACGTGCACGCCCTCTACGGCTTCACCCGGTACGCGGACGAGATCGTCGACCGCACGGACGCCCTCCCCGCCGCCGAACGCGCCGCCCGGCTCGACGACTGGGCCGGCCGCTTCCTCGCCGGCCTGCACGGTGAGAAGGTCGACGACCCGCTGCTGCCCGCCGTGCTGCACACCATCGCCGTCTTCGACCTCGACCGCGAGGACTTCGCGGCGTTCCTCAAGAGCATGGCGATGGACCTGACCGTCAGCTCGTACCCCAGCTACCAGCACCTGCTCGACTACATGGAGGGCTCGGCCGCGGTCATCGGCACGATGATGCTGCCGATCCTGGAGAGCTCCGACCCGGTCGCGGCCCGGGAGCCGGCCCGGCAGCTCGGCCTGGCCTTCCAGCTCACCAACTTCGTCCGCGACGTGGCCGAGGACCTGGACCGGGGGCGGACCTACCTCCCCGACGAGGACCTGAACCGCTTCGGGGTCACCCGCCACGACCTGGTCGAGGCCCGCGCGGCCGGCCGGGCCACACCGCCCATCCGGGCCCTCGTCGCGTACGAGGTGACCCGGGCGCAGGCGCACTACGCCGCCGCGGCGCCGGGCATCACCCTGCTCGCCCCGGCCTCGCAGGCCTGCATGCGCACGGCGTACGCCCTCTACGGGGGCATCCTCGACGAGGTCGCCGCGCAGGACTTCGACGTCTTCGCCCGCCGGGCGGTGGTGCCACGGCGGCGACGCCTCGCCGTGGCGGCCCGGTCCCTGCTCACCCCGACCGGCACGCCGGTGGTCGTGCCCGGGCCGCCGGTGCCCCGCGCCGCGCCGACCGCGCCTTCGCTGGCCCGGCCCACCGCACCCTGAGCGGCGGACCGGGCCGTCGCGCCCTGAGCGGCGCACCGGGCGGTCGCCGCGCCGCGAGCGGGCGGGCCGCTCAGAGGCAGTCGTGCAGCACCTCGACCAGGTCGTCGACCCGGTCGTGGTCGGCGAGGTGGGACGTGGCGTACGCGAAGGTGTAGCCGCGCTCCGGGTCGGCCCAGGCGGAGCTGCCGCCGAGGCCACCCATGCCCCAGCTCCCGTCCTCCTCCCACTGCATCCCCAACGTCCACCGGGTGCGGCGGGCGAGCAGCAGGTCCTCGCCGTCGTGCTGGACCCGCGTCGCCTCGGCGATCAGGTCCGGGTTGAACAGGCGAACGCCGTCCAGCGTGCCGCCGGCGAGCAGCCCGGCGTAGAGCCGGGCCAGGCCGGCCGCGGTGGCGTGCAGATTCACCGCCGGCACCTCGGCGCCGCGCCAGAGCGGGCTGTTGAGCACCGCGAGGTCGAGCCCACCCGCCGGGTTGGTGACCGCGCGGTGGCGCAGCGACCCGGGCTCACCCGCCGTGCGGACCGGCCAGGCCGGATCGCCGTAGGACAGGTCCGCGCAGCGCCGCTGGTCCGGCGCGTCGAGACCGAAGCCCAGGTCGAGCCGCCACGGACCGGCGATCTCCTCGGCCAGGAACCGGCCCACCGGCCGGCCGTCCAGCCGCCGGACCAGTTCGCCCACCAGGTGCCCGTACGTCCAGGCGTGCTCGCCGGCGAGGGTGCCCGGCGTCCATTCCGGCTCGGCGGCGGCCAGGTCCGCGCAGAGCAGGTCCCAGTCGGCGATCGCGCTCGCCGGGCGGGGCACCGGGAACGCCGGCAGCCCGGCCGTGTGGGCGAGCACCTGCCGGACGGTGGCCGGGGCGCGGAACCCGGGCCAGTGGTCGGCGACCGGGTCGTCCAGGTCGAGCCGGCCGCGGTCGACGAGCAGCAGCAGGCAGAGCGCCACGACGGGCTTGCCCACCGAGTAGACGTTCACCAGCGTGTCCGGCGTCCACGGCCGGCCCGGCGACCGCTCGCCACCCACGACGTCGACGACGGGTGCGCCGTCGTACCAGACGGCGAGGCCGGCGCCGGTCTCCCGCCCCCGCGCGAGGAGGTCCCGGAAGCAGTCGTGGACGGCGGCGAAGCGTGCGTCGTGCATCGGGTCACGGTAGGCCCTGGACGCCGCCCCGTGCGGTGACCGGGGCCCGGGCGTGACTTTGTCGCAGCCCGGTGGACCGGGGCGACCGGCTGGGGGATGCTGTCCGGGTGGGGGAGCCGGAGCAGGTGGACGTGGTCGTGGTCGGGCTGGGCGTCGGCGGCGAGGAGGTGGCCGGGCGGCTCGCCGAGGCCGGCCTGAACGTCGTCGGCATCGAGCGCGACCTGGTCGGCGGGGAGTGCCCGTACTGGGGCTGCATCCCGAGCAAGATGATGATCCGGGCGGCGAACGCGCTCGCCGAGGCGCGTCGTGTCGACGGGCTGGCGGGCAGCGCCGACGTGCGGCCGGACTGGGCGCCGGTGGCGAAGCGGATCCGCGAGGAGGCGACCGACACCTGGGACGACCGGGCGGCGGTCGAGCGGTTCGTCGGTCGGGGCGGCCGGTTCGTCCGGGGCAGTGGCCGGCTGGCCGGGCCGGGCCGGGTGCGGGTCGGCGACCAGGTGTTCCAGGCCCGGTACGGCGTCGTGGTCGGCACCGGGACGCGTCCCGCGATCCCCCCGATCGACGGGCTGGCCGACACGCCCTACTGGACGAACCACCAGGCCATCGAGGTCGAGGAGCTTCCGGGCTCGCTGCTGGTCCTCGGCGGCGGGGCCATCGGGCTGGAGCTGTCCCAGGTCTTCGCCCGGTTCGGGGTCCGGGTCACCGTGATCGAGGCGCTGGACCGGGTGCTCGCCGTGGAGGAGCCGGAGGCGTCCGAGGTGGCCGAGTCCGCGCTGCGCGCGGACGGCGTCCAGATCCACACCGGCGTACGGGCCGAGCGGGTGGAGCACGACGGCGAGCGGTTCACGCTGCGCGCCACGGGTGGGGCCGAGTTCACGGCAGAGCGGCTGCTGGTCGTCACCGGCCGTCGCGCTCACCTGGAGGAGCTGGGGTTGGACACCGTGGGCGTGGACGCCGGGCGGCGCTTCCTGCCCGTCGACGACCGGATGCAGGTCACCGACGGCATCTGGGCGGTTGGCGACGTGACCGGCGAGGGCGCGTTCACCCACATCGCGATGTACCAGGCGGCGATCGTGATCGCGGACCTGCTCGACCGTGCCCGGCACGCCCGCGCCGGCGCCGATCCCAGCGGCACGGCGAGCGTGGTCGGGGGTGCGATGGGCGCGGCTAGCGCGCTCGGCGCCAGTGGGTCCAGCGGGTCGGCCGGCACGGTGCCCCGCGCCGACTACCGGGCGCTGCCCCGGGTCACCTTCACCGATCCCGAGATCGGCGCGGTCGGCCTGACCGAGCAGCAGGCGCGGGCCCGGGGCATCAACGTGCAGGTGGGCTTCAGCAAGCTGGGCAACTCGACGCGCGGCTGGATCCACCGGGTCGGCGACGAGGGCTTCATCAAGGTGGTCGCGGACGCTGACCAGGGTGTGCTGATCGGGGCGACCTCCGCGGGGCCGGCCGGCGGCGAGGTGCTCTCCGGTCTCGTGGTCGCGATCCACGCGGCGGTGCCGGTCAGCCAGCTCCGGCACATGATCTACGCGTACCCGACGTTCCACCGTGCCATCGAGGACGCGCTGCGCAACCTCCGGTGACTGTCGCCTCCTGACGCTTGACGGCATCCGGCTGTTCAATTCTTGCAACGGCCTGACATAGGATTGCGGCCGTGACGAAACGGCTGACCGAGGTAGCGCGGAAGGCGGGCGTCAGCGAGGCCACCGTGAGCCGGGTGCTCAACGGACGCGGTGGTGTCTCCGAGTCGACCCGCACCGCCGTCCTCACCGCACTCGACGTGCTCGGCTACGAGCGGCCGACCAAGCTGCGGGGCGAACGCGCCCGGCTGGTCGGCCTGGTCCTCCCCGAGCTGCAGAACCCGATCTTCCCGGCGCTCGCCGAGGTGGTGACCGGCTCGCTGGCGCAACGGGGGTTCACGCCCGCCCTCTGCGCCCGCACGATCGGGGGCGTCTCCGAGGCGGACTACGTCGAGATGCTGCTCGACCACCAGGTCTCGGGCGTGATCTTCGCCGGTGGGTCGTACGCGCTGACCGACGCGCCGCACGACCACTACCGGCGGTTGACCGATCGCGGGCTGCCGGTGGTGCTGGTGAACGCGGGCGTCGACGAGCTGGGCTTCCCCCGCGTCTCCACCGACGACGCGGTCGCGGTCGAGCAGGCGTACGGGCACCTGCGTTCGCTCGGGCACGAGCGGATCGGGATGGTGTTGGGGCCCGAGGGGCATGTCCCGTCCCGGCGCAAGCTCGCCGCGGTGGCACGGATCGCCGGCTGGATCGACCCGGCCGAGTGGGTCGAGCGTTCCAGCTTCTCCATGGAGGGCGCCCGGGTCGCCGCCAGCAAGCTGGTGGACCGGGGCGTGACCGGGGTGATCTGCGCGAGCGACGTGCTCGCGCTGGGCGCGATCCGGGCCGTACGCCGGCTCGGCCTCTCGGTGCCGGGCGACGTGTCGGTCGTGGGCTACGACGACTCGGCGTTCATGACCTGCACCGACCCGCCGCTCACGACCGTGCGTCAGCCGATCGAGACGATGGGGCAGGCGGCGGTGGACCTGTTGGTCACCCAGATCGAGGGCGCGGGCGTGCTCCACGACGAGCTGCTGTTCGAGCCCGAGCTGGTGGTCCGCGGCTCCACCGCGCCCGTGCCGGGCCGCTGACCCGGCCCGTCCACCGCCTTCCGTCGCCGCCGACGCGCTGCCCCCACCCACCACCCGCCCGGCCCCGGGCCACGACCCGGGACGCTCACCGACGCTTCCGGCCGTCGACCGCTCACCGCGGTCGGCGGCCGTTTCGTTGTTGCGTCCTCCAGGTGGGATCCCTGGTCGCGCCGACGCGGCTCGCTTGGAGGGTTAAAACGGGACGGAAGCCCGCATTCCGATCGTCTTTCAAGATCCTGTCGAGATCTCTCGTCACCAAGTCGTGTCTTTTCAAAACTGGATCGACACCTTGCTGAAATGTGTACCCCTCGTTACAGTGACTCCACTCACACCTGGCCCTGGTCCGGCTACCGCGGGTCAGGTCGTAGGCGGAACACACCTCAGCAGGGCATCGCCGCGGTGACCGATCACCGCAGGTCGACGAAGGTCATGGAGACTCCCGTTCCCGAAGGGATGGACAGATGTCCGTACCGCAGTACCGGAAGGCTGCGGCGCTAGCGCTCGTGGCCGGCCTCGGGCTCAGCCTCACGGCATGCTCCACGAAGAGCGACGACGACGAATCGAACGCAGGCGGCAAGGTCACCATCACGGTCGACTGTCAGCCGGTCGGCTCCCAGAAGGAGCTGTTGCAGAACTGGAACGCCGATGTCGCCGAGTTCCAGCGGCAGAACCCGGACATCATCATCAAGAGCGTGAGCGTCGGCGAGCAGTGCAACAACCCGCCGGACTTCACCGCCCGCCTGGCCGGCGGCACGGTGACCGACGTGTTCTACGGATACATGACCGACCTCCAGCAGGTGCTGGACTCCGGTCAGGCGATGGACATCACCGAGTACGCCAACAAGGACACGATCCCGACCTGGGACAGCGTCGACCCGGCGCTCAAGGAGGTCTTCAGCGACGGGGGCAAGCTCTACGCCGTCCCGGTGAAGAACTACTCGATGGGCCTCGTCTACAACAAGGTCCTGTTCCAGCAGGCGGGGCTCGACGTCAACAACCCCCCGAAGACGTGGCCCGAGGTCCGGGAGGCCGCAAAGAAGATCGCCGCGCTCGGCAACGGCATCGCCGGCTACGCCGAGTACAGCGCCGGCAACACGGGCGGCTGGCACTTCACCTCGCTGCTCTACTCGCAGGGCGGCCAGGTGCTGACGCCGGACGGCAAGAAGGCCGACTTCAACAACGCGATGGGTAAGCAGGTCCTCCAGAACCTCAAGGACATGCGGTACGGCGACAACAGCATGGGCAGTCGCCAGCTGCTCCAGTGGGGTGACCTGCTCACCAACGCGGCAGCCGGCAAGGTCGGCATGTTCATCGGGGCGCCCGACACCACCCAGGCGATCGTCAGCCAGTTCCAGGGCAAGTTCCAGGACTGGGCGATGGGCCCGCTGCCCGGCCAGGACGGCCCGGCCAAGGGGACCCTCGGCGGCGGTGAGGGCTACTTCTTCAAGAAGGGCCTCACTCCGGAGCAGGTCAAGGCCGGTCTCAAGTGGATCGCCTACCAGAAGCTGACGCCGGGCAAGGGGCAGTTCGACTACGTGCGGGCCAAGCCGCAGAACTACCCGGTCGGCCTGCCGCAGCCGCTGCTCTTCGCCAACGGCAGCGACGCGCAGAAGCAGGAGCTGGAGCTGCGCAAGGCGAACGCGAACGTCGACACGGCGAACTTCGCGCTCTTCGAGGCGAACCCGGTCCCGATCAAGGGCGAGCCGCGGAACGCCCAGGCGATCTACGCGGTGCTCGACGCGGCGATGTCCGGTGTGCTGACGAACCCGAACGCCAACATCGACGCGCTGCTCAAGACCGCCGAGGAGAAGGTCAACCAGATCCTCGCCGCGGAGAGCTGACCCGCTCGGGTGGGGGCCGGCCCGCCGGCCCCCACCCCCTCCGCCCCGCCGTCCGGTCACCCACCCACCAGGAGTTGCCTTGGCGATCACCACCGCCCCGGGGAGCGTCCGAGAAGCACCGCGCCCCACGTCCCCCGCGGCGCCCCGGCGTACGGGCCTCGGCCGGAAGGTACGGGACAATCTCACCGGGCACGCGTTCCTGATCGGCGCCCTGCTCTGCTTCGCCGTCTTCTCCTGGTACCCGATGCTCCGCGGCATCGTGATGAGCTTCCAGCGCACCCGGCGCGGCGAGACGACCTGGGTGGGCTGGGACAACTACATCCGGATCCTCGACGACCCGAGCTTCTGGACCGCCTGGAAGAACACCCTCTACTTCACGGTGCTGGCTCTCGTCGTCGGCTACGCGGTGCCGTTCTTCGTGGCGGTCGTGCTCAACGAGTTCCGCCACGCCAAGGGCTATCTGCGGATCCTCGTCTACCTGCCGGTGATGCTCCCGCCGGCCTCGGCGCTCTTCCTGTTCAAGTTCTACGCGTACGACCCCAGCGACGCGGGACTGTTCAACGCGATCCTCAAGGCGCTGCACCTACCGACCTCGCAGTGGATGCAGTCCCCCGAGATGACGATGCCGGCCATGGTGCTCGCGTCGACCTGGATGAACATGGGCAGCGCGGTACTGATCTACCTGGCGGCGTTGCAGAACATCCCCGGCGAGCTCTACGAGGCGGCCGAGCTCGACGGGGCCGGGATCTGGCGGCGGATCGTCAACGTGACCATCCCGCAGACCCGGCTCATCCTCCTGCTCCTGGCGATGATGCAGATCGTCGCCACGATGCAGCTCTTCATCGAACCACTGATCCTCGCCAACGGCGCGGGTGCCGAGGACTCGGCGACCTCGGTCGCGTACCTCATCTACCAGCACGGGTTCTTCCAGAACGACCTCAACGGCGCCGCGGCACTCGGCGTGATCATGCTCGTGGTGCTCGCCGGCTTCTCCGCCGTCTACGCGCGGTTGACGGCGAAGCAGGACTAGGACGGACGAGAAATGGCACAGGACAGCGGGACCCGGACCCTCATCTCCCACGCCCAGCTCCGGCGGGGGCGCGGCAGGCTCGTCTACTGGACGCTGCTGACCGTCGTCGTCGTGGTGTTCACGCTCGTCTTCCTCGGGCCGCTCTACTGGATGGTCACCGGCGCGCTCAAGTCCGGCCAGGAGATCGCGCAGACCCCACCGACGCTGTTTCCGAAGGATCCCCAGCCGCAGAACTACATCGACGCGTGGAACAACCTGGACCTCGCCAAGCTGCTCTTCAACACCTTCTACTACGCGGCCGGCGCGGTGCTGTTCCAACTGGTCCTCGACACCGCCGCGGCGTACTCCCTGTCGAAGCTGCGCCCCGTCCTCGGCAACGTGATCCTCGGTCTGATGCTGGCGACGCTCATGATCCCGACGATGGTCCTCATCGTCCCGCAGTACGTGACGGTGATCGACCTGCCGATCCTGCACGTCAACCTGCTCGACTCGCCGTTCGCGATCTGGCTCCCCCTCGTCGCGAACGCGTTCAACATCTTCCTGCTGAAGCGGTTCTTCGACTCCATCCCGGAGGACCTGATGGCCGCGGCCCTCGTCGACGGGGCCACACCGCTGCGGACGCTCTGGTCGATCATCCTGCCGATGTCGCGCCCCATCCTCGGCGTGGTCTCGATCTTCGCGGTGACCGCGGTCTGGAAGGACTTCCTCTGGCCGAAGCTGGTCATGCCGCACCCGGAGACGCGGACGGTCAGCGTCGGCATCTACGCCTTCTCGGGCGGGACGCCCATGAACGTGGTGGTCGCCGCGTCGGTCATCGCCGCGATCCCGACCGTCATCATCTTCCTGATCTTCCAACGGAACATCATGTCCGGCCTGACCACAGGCAGCCTCAAGGGATAGCCCGACGACGGCCCGGCCGCGCGACGCACTCGCGGGGCCGGCGGGGCCGACCGCACCGGCACACCACCCGCGCACCCCGCGGCGAACAACGACCGTTCGCCCGATCCACCCTCAGGTCCGGCGAACCCGCCGACGTACCGACGCAGAAAGCAGGTGTCCGTGTCCACAGCAGACGACCCGCGGTGGTGGCGCAGCGCGCTGATCTACCAGATCTACCCGCGCAGCTTCGCCGACGCCAACGGCGACGGGATCGGTGACCTCGCGGGTATCCGGCAGCGCCTGGCATACCTCGCCGACCTCGGCGTCGACGCCATCTGGTTCAGCCCCTGGTACCCGTCGCCGATGGCCGACGCCGGCTACGACGTCTCCGACTACCGGGACATCGACCCCGTCTTCGGCACGCTCGCGGAGGCCGAGGCCCTGATCGCCGAGGCGCACCGGCTGGGCCTCCGGGTGATCATCGACGTGGTGCCGAACCACTGTTCGGACGCCCACCCGTGGTTCCAGGCCGCGCTGGCCAGCCCGGACGCCCCGGAGCGGGAGCTGTTCTGGTTCCACCCCGGGCGCGGGCCGGACGGCTCGCGGAAGCCCACCGACTGGGTCTCCCCGTTCGGCGGCGACACCTGGACGCGCACCACCAACCCCGACGGCACGCCGGGCGACTGGTACCTGCACCTCTTCGCGCCCGAGCAGCCGGACTTCAACTGGGACCACCCGCGGGTGCGGGCCGAATTCGAGGACATCCTGCGGTTCTGGCTCGACCGGGGCGTGGACGGCATCCGCATCGACTCGGCGGCGATGCTCGCGAAGGACCCGGCGCTGCCGGAGGCGCCGCCGGACGGTCCGAGCCCCTTCATCGACCTGGACGCGGTGCACGAGATCTACCGGAGCTGGCGGCGCGTCGCCGACCAGTACCCGGGTGGCCGGGCCCTGATCGGCGAGGTCTGGCTCCCCGACCACCAGCGGTTCGCCAACTACCTGCGCCCGGACGAGCTGCACGCGGCGTTCAACTTCGACTTCCTCGGCTGCGCCTGGGACGCGGCGGCGCTGCGCACCTGCATCGACACCACGCTGGCCGCGCACGCCCCGGTCGACGCCCCGGCGACCTGGGTGCTCTCCAACCACGACGTCACCCGGCACGTCACCCGGTACGGCCGGGAGGACACCACGTTCAGCTTCGCGGCCAAGCGTGAGGGGGTCCCGAGCGACCTGGAACTCGGCACCCGCCGGGCCCGGGCGGCGGCGCTGCTCTCCCTCTCCCTGCCCGGTGCCGCCTACGTCTACCAGGGTGAGGAGCTGGGCCTGTGGGAGGTCGAGGACATCCCTCGGGAGCTGCGCCAGGACCCGATGCACTTCCGGTCCGGCGGTGTCGACCCCGGCCGGGACGGCTGCCGCGTGCCGCTGCCCTGGTCCGGCGAGACACCGCCGTTCGGTTTCAGCCCGGAGAACGCGAGCGGAGCGCCCTGGCTGCCGCAGCCGGCCGACTGGAAGGACCGTACGGCCGAGGCGCAGGCGGGTGACGAGCGCTCGATGCTGGAGCTGTACCGGTCGGCCATCGCCGTGCGCCGGGCCGAACCCGCGCTCGGTGACGGCGAGATGAGCTGGCTGCCGGCCCCGGACGACGTGCTCGCCTACCGCCGCTCGCCGAGCTTCGTCTGCCTGGTCAACCTCTCCGGCACCCCGGTGCCGCTACCGCCGCACACCGAGCGGCTGCTCGCCAGCGGCCCACTCGAGGACGACCTGCTGCCGCCGGACACCGCCGTCTGGCTGCGTACCGCCGAGGAGACCCCGACCGCCCCCGACCGGGCCTGACCACGCGGTGCCGGCGGCCGTCCCGCCGCCGGCACCGCACCCGACCCGGCGGCGACGCCCGGGTCCCGCACCCGCCGCCGGCCCCGCCGGCCCCGAGACCGAGACGGAGGTACCCGCCCAGCACGAACGCCGGGGGGAGCACAGAGCACGGGGGAACCGCAACGTACGGGGGGATCCGGACCACCGACGAGAGGGAGAGCTCCGCTCATGCCCGACCACGCCACCACCCCACCCCGAAGAGCCCGGACCCGCGCGGGGCTGGCCGCCCTCGCCGGCGTCGCCCTCACCGCGACCTCGCTCACCGTCATCGCCGTGACCAGCACCGCCACGCCCGCCCGGGCGGCCGGCCTGTCCCCGTTCGACATCCCGGGTCGGGGTGCCACGGTCCCCTTCGTCGAGCACGAGGCGGAGGAGGTCGCGCACACCGGCACGAAGATCGGACCCGACCGGCACTACGGCACGCTGCCGTCCGAGGCGTCCGGCCGCGAGGCGGTGACCCTGGACGCGGTCGGCGAGTACGTCGAGTTCACCCTGACCGCGCCGGCCAACGCGGTCACCTTCCGCTACAGCATCCCCGACAACGCCGCCGGCACCGGCCGGGATGCGAGCATCGACCTGCGGGCCAACGGCACCCTGGTCAAGGCCGTCCCGGTCACCTCGCGGTACGGCTGGTACTACGGCGGCTACCCGTTCAACAACAACCCGGGCGACACCAACCCGCACCACTTCTACGACGAGACCCGGACGATGTTCGGGACCACCTACCCGGCCGGCACGAAGATCCGCCTCCAGGTCTCCTCGACCGCGCAGTCGCCCAGCTTCACCATCGACCTGGCCGACTTCGAGCTGGTCGGCCCGCCGATCAACAAGCCCGCCGGTGTGCTGGACGTGGTCGCCGACTTCGGTGCCGACCCGACCGGGGCGACCGACTCGACCGCGAAGTTCCAGGCTGCGGTGGACGCGGGCCGGGCGCAGGGACGGGCCGTGTGGATCCCGTCCGGCACCTTCACCCTCTGGGACCACGTGGTCGTGGACGGGGTGACCCTGCGTGGCGCCGGGCCCTGGTACTCGGTGCTGGGCGGCCGGCACCCCACCGACCGCAAACGCGCCGCCGGCATCTACGGCAAGTACGTCCCGGGCGGCGGCTACAGCGGCGAGATCCGCCCGCACGAGGCGGGCGGCCCGAGCCGCAACGTGACCCTGCGGGACTTCGCCATCATCGGCGACATCCGCGAGCGGGTGGACGAGCACCAGGTCAACGCCATCGGCGGCGCCATGTCCGACTCGGTGGTGGACAACGTCTGGATGCAGCACACCAAGGTCGGGGCCTGGATGGACGGCCCGATGAACAACTTCACGATCCGCAACAGCCGGATCCTGGACCAGACGGCCGACGGCGTGAACTTCCACTGGGGGGTCACCAACTCCACGGTGACCAACACGTTCGTCCGGAACACCGGTGACGACGCGCTGGCCATGTGGGCGCAGAACGTGCCGAACGTCGGCAACTCGTTCACGTTCAACACCATCGGCGTGACGATCCTCGCCAACCACCTGGTCACGTACGGCGGGCGGGACATCAGGATCACCGACAACGTGACCGCCGACTCGGTCACCAACGGTGGTGGCATCCACGTCGCCAACCGCTATCCGGGCGTGAACGGGGCCACCGCCGTCTCCGGGACGATCACCGTGGCCCGGAACACGCTGATCCGCAACGGCAACTCCGACTACAACTGGCGGTTCGGGGTCGGCGCGATCTGGTTCTCCGCCCTCAACGAGCCGATCCAGAACGCGGCGATCACCGTCACCGACACCGACATCCTCGACAGCTCCTACGCGGCGCTGCACTGGATCGAGGGCGCCACCAGCGGGATCAGCTTCACCAACGTCCGTATCGAGGGCGCCGGCACCTACGCCCTCCAGGTGCAGGCACCCAGCCAGGTCTCGTTCACCAACGTCCGCGCCACGGGCATCGCGCAGGCCAACCCGATCCACAACTGCGTCGGCAGCGGTTTCCAGATCACCCAGGGGCCCGGCAACTCCGGCTGGTACACGCCCACGCCGTACTGCGGCCCGTGGCCGGAGCCGCAGTGGGGCGGCGGCCCCACCGACCCACCGCCGACCGACCCGCCGCCCACCGACCCGCCGCCCACCGGCGGAAACCTGGCCCTGGGCCGCCCGGTCACCGCGACCAGCACCACCCAGAGCTACGTGGCGGCCAACGCCGTGGACGGCAACGCCGGCAGCTACTGGGAGAGCGCCAACAACAGCTTCCCCCAGTCGCTCACCGTCGACCTGGGCGCGGCGCGGGCCGTCGGCCGGGTGGTGCTGAAGCTGCCGGCCGGCTGGGAACGGCGTACGCAGACGCTGTCGGTGCTCGGGTCGACCGACGGGTCGTCGTGGAGCACGCTCGCCGGCTCGGCCGGCCGCACGTTCGACCCGGCCGCCGGCAACAGCGTGTCGATCGCCGTGCCGGCCGGTGACCGCCGGTTCGTCCGGCTGGCCTTCACGGCCAACACCGGGTGGCCGGCGGGCCAGCTCGCCGAATTCGAGGTGTACGGCGACGGCGGCACCCCGCCCCCGACCGACCCGCCGCCCACCACCCCGCCGCCGAGCGGGAACCTGGCGGCCGGGCGGCCGGTCACAGCGACCAGCCACGCGGACGTGTACGTGGCCGGCAACACCGTCGACGGCACCGCGAACACCTACTGGGAGAGCGCCAACAACGCCTTCCCCCAGTCGCTGACCGTCGACCTGGGCAGCGCCCGTCCGGTGGCCCGGCTCGTCCTCAAGCTGCCGCCGGCGGCCGCCTGGCAGACGCGTACGCAGACGCTGACCGTGCTCGGCTCCACCGATGGTTCCTCCTTCGGCACGCTGAAGGCCTCGGCCGGCTACACGTTCAACCCCGCCACCGGCAACACCGTCTCGATCCCCCTCCCGGCCGGCGACCGCCGGTTCGTACGGCTGACCTTCACCGGCAACACGGGCTGGCCGGCGGGCCAGCTCGCCGAGTTCGAGGTCTACGCCACCTGACGTGCGCCGGTGGGGCCCTACCGCCGACATGGGCCCCACCGGCGCACCCGCAACACCCCCCGCACCACACCGCACCACCGCACACGCCTCTCCACGTCCCCCGGGAAGAAGGTGTCCGCAACCATGTCCAGATTCCGTACCCGACTGATCGCGGTGCTCGCCGCGATCGGCCTGGCCGTCACCGCGGCCCCGGCGCCGCCGGCCGCCGCGGCCGGCGGCCCGAACCTCGCCGCCGGCCGGAGCGCCTCGGCCAGCAGCGTCAACGGCCCGTACGCCGCCGCCAACCTCACCGACGGCAACCAGGGCAGCTACTGGGAGAGCAGCGGCGCCCTCCCACAGTGGGCCCAGGTCGACCTCGGCTCCAGCCAGTCGATCGACCAGGTGGTCCTGAAGCTCCCCGGCAGCTGGGAGGCGCGCACCCAGACGCTCTCCGTGCAGGGCAGCGCCGACGGCAGCGGCTTCACCACGATCGTGTCCTCCGCCGGCCGGTCGTTCAGCCCGGCCTCCGGCAACGCCGTGACCATCAACTTCCCGGCCACCAGCACCCGGTTCGTCCGCGTCGCCGTCACCGCGAACACCGGCTGGCCGGCCGCCCAGCTCGCCGAGCTGGAGGTGTACGGCGCGGCCACCTCGTCGGCCAACCTGGCGCTCGGCAAGGCGATGGCGGAGAGCGGCCACGCCGACGTCTACGGCGCCGCCAACGCCAACGACGGCAACGCGGCCACCTACTGGGAGAGCCCCAACAACGCCTTCCCGCAGTGGATCCAGGTCGACCTGGCGGCCACCGTCACCGTGAATCGGCTGGTGCTCAAGCTCCCCGGCGGGTGGGGTGCGCGCAACCAGACGCTCACCGTGCAGGGCAGCACCAACGGGTCGAGCTTCAGCACGCTGGTCGCCTCGGCGTCGTACGCCTTCAACCCCGGCTCCGGCAACTCGGTCACCGTCACGGTGCCCAGCACCGCCACCCGGTACCTCCGGCTGCTCTTCACCGCGAACACCGGCTGGCCGGCCGGGCAGCTCTCCGAGCTGGAGGTCTACGGCCCCGCCACCGGTGACACCCAGGCGCCCTCGGCGCCCGGCAACCTCGCCTTCACCGAGCCGGCGCCCGACCAGGTCCGGTTGACCTGGGCGGCGTCGAGCGACAACGTGGGGGTCACCGGCTACGACGTCTACGCCAACGGCGTGCTCCGCACCAGCGTCGGCGGCTCGACGCTCACCTACACCGACACCCAGCCGGCCGGCGCGACGGTGACCTACTTCGTCCGGGCACGGGACGCCGCGGGCAACGTGTCGGGCAACAGCAACTCGGTGACCCGCGCCGGCAACACCGGTGACACCGCGGCGCCGACCGCGCCCGGCAACCTCGCCTACACCCAACCGACGACCGGGCAGATCCGGTTGACGTGGACGGCGTCGACCGACAACGTGGGCGTCACCGGCTACGACGTCTACGCCAACGGCGCGCTGCGCGGCAGCGTGAACGGGTCCACCCTCACCTACACCGACACCCAGCCGGCCTCGGCGACCGTCTCCTACTTCGTCCGGGCGCGGGACGCGGCGGGCAACGTGTCGGCGAACAGCAACACGGTGACCCGTACCGGCAGCACGCCGGGCGGCACGAACCTGGCCGTCGACAAGCCGATCACCGCCTCGTCGGTGGTCCACATCTTCAACGCGGTCAACGCCAACGACGACGACGTCACCACCTACTGGGAGGGCGCGCCCGGGGCGTACCCGAGCACGCTGACCGTGGCGCTGGGCGCGAACGCGACCATCAGCTCGCTGGTGGTGAAGCTCAACCCCGACCCGGTCTGGGGGCCGCGTACGCAGACGTTCCAGGTGCTCGGCCGGGAGCAGTCCGCCTCCGGGTTCACCACGCTGGTCGGGTCGGCGACCTACTCGTTCAGCCCCGCGAGCGGCAACACGGTGACCATCCCGGTCTCGGCGACCGCCGCCGACGTCCGGCTCCAGTTCACGGCGAACTCCGGCTCGTCCAACGGGCAGGTCGCCGAACTCCAGGTGATCGGGGTACCGGCCCCGAACCCGGACCTCACCGTCACCGGCCTCACCGCGTCGCCCGCGTCGCCGGTGGAGACCGACGCGATCACCCTCTCCGCCACGGTCCGCAACGCCGGCACCGCCGGCTCCGCGGCCACCGCCGTCGGCCTCTACCTGGGTACGACGAAGGTGGGCACGGCGAACGTCGGCGCGCTGGCCGCCGGCGCCTCCACCACCGTGTCGGCGAACATCGGCCCGCGCGACGCCGGCAGCTACGAGCTGGTCGCCAAGGTCGACGAGGCGAACACGGTGATCGAGCAGAACGAGGGCAACAACACCTACACCAGCCCGACGGCGCTGACCGTCAGCCCGGTGGCCAGCTCCGACCTGGTGGCCTCGGCGGTGACCTGGTCGCCGGGCACGCCGAGCGCGGGCGCCACCGTCACCTTCGCGGTGACCCTCCGCAACCAGGGCACGGTGGCCTCGGCGGGCGGCGCGCACGGGATCACGCTGACCGTCGTCAACGACACCGGTGCCGTGGTGCGCACGCTCACCGGCTCGTACACCGGCACCATCGCCGCCGGGGCGACCGCCGGGCCGGTCAACCTCGGCAGCTGGACGGCGGCCAACGGCCGGTACACCGTCCGGGTGGTGCTCGCCGACGACGCCAACGAGCTGCCGGTCAAGCGGCAGAACAACACCAGCGAGCGGCCCCTCTTCGTCGGCCGTGGGGCGAACCTGCCCTACGACATGTACGAGGCCGAGGAGGGCTCGGTCGGCGGCGGGGCGCAGGTCGTCGGGCCCAACCGGACCATCGGCGACCTGGCCGGTGAGGCGTCCGGCCGGCGGGCGGTCACCCTCAACACCAACGGCGCGTACGTCGAGTGGACCACCAAGGCCCCGGCCAACGCCCTCGTGACCCGCTTCTCCATCCCGGACGCGCCGGGCGGCGGGGGCATCAACTCGACGCTGAACATCTACGTCAACGGCGTCCTGCACAAGCCGATCAGCCTCACCTCCAAGCACATCTGGCTGTACGGCGCGGAGGCCGCCCCGAGCGACTCGCCGAGCGCGGGCCCGCCCCGGCACATCTACGACGAGGCGAACGTCCTGCTGGACTCCACGATCCCGGCGGGCAGCCGGATCCGGCTCCAGAAGGACCCGGCCAACAGCACCACGTACGCCATCGACTTCATCAACCTGGAGCAGGTGGCGCCGCGGGCCAACCCGGACCCGGCCCGCTACCGGGTGCCGAACGGGTTCAGCCACGCCGACGTGCAGAACGCCCTGGACGCCGTCCGGATGGACACCACGGGCAACCTGATCGGCGTGTACCTGCCGGCCGGCACGTACGAGACCTCCCAGAAGTTCCAGGTCTACGGCAAGGCGGTCAAGGTGGTCGGCGCGGGCATGTGGTACACCCGCTTCCAGACGCCGGCCTCCCAGCAGAACACCGACGCGGGCTTCCGCGTCGAGCCCTCGGCCAGCGGCTCCTCCTTCGAGCACCTCGCCTTCTTCGGCAACTACACCAACCGGATCGACGGGCCGGGGAAGGTCTGGGGTGAGCTGAAGGACGTCGACAACATGACCCTGGACAACGTCTGGGTCGAGCACACCGTCTGCGCGTACTGGGGCGTCAGCGTCAGCGGCCTCACCATCACGAACAGCCGGTTCCGCAACACCTTCGCCGACGCGGTCAACATGACCAACGGCAGCACCGACAACCGGGTCGCCAACTCGGAGGGGCGCTCCAACGGTGACGACGCGTTCGCGCTCTTCTCCGCGACCGACCAGGGCGCGTCGACCGGCAACCACGGCAACGTGTTCGAGAACCTGACCGCCACGCTGACCTGGCGGGCGGCGGGCATCGCCGTGTACGGCGGCTACGACAACGTGTTCCGCAACCTCTACATCGCGGACCAGTTGACGTACTCCGGCATCACGATCAGCTCGCTGGACTTCGGCTACCCGTTCATCGGGTTCGGCGCCAGCCCGCCGACCCGGTTCGAGAACATCTCGCTGATCCGGTCCGGCGGCCACTTCTGGGGCGCGCAGACCTTCCCGGCGATCTGGGTCTTCTCGGCGTCGAAGGAGTTCCGCGGCATCCGCGTCTCGGACGTGGACATCGTGGACCCGACGTACTCCGGGATCATGTTCCAGACCAAGTACAACGGCAGCCAGCCGGAGAACCCGGTCACCGACACCGTCTTCACCAACGTCTCGATCTCCGGGGCGCGGCGCAGCGGTGACGCCTTCGACCACAAGTCCGGCTTCGCCATCTGGGTGAACGAGATGCCCGAGCCGGGTCAGGGCCCGGCCGTCGGGTCGGCGACCTTCAACAACCTCCGCCTGACCGACAACGACGTCGACATCAGGAACACGACCTCGACCTTCACCATCATCCGCAACTGACCCTCCGCACCCGGACGCCGTCGGGAGGACCCACCCTCCCGGCGGCGTCCGCCGTCGCGGCGGGCCGCGGCCGGGTCAGGTGGCCGGGGCGCCGTGCCGGCCCGCCCCGGCCGCGAACCGTGCCGCGCCGGCCGCCGCGTCCACGGCCAGCGACTCCGTCCCGTACGCCAGCTCGGTCGCCATGGCCGCCGCCTCGGGCAGCCCGGCGCCGGCGAGCACCGCCGCCCGGTCGTTGCGCAGGCAGGTCTGCGGGTGGCGCGCCAGCTCCGCCGCCAGCCCCTCGGCCACCGCCCGCGCCGTGCCCGGCTCGACCAGCCGGTTGACCAGACCCATGGCGTACGCCTCCCGCGCCGGCACCGGCCGGCCGGTGAGGATCAGGTCCATGGCCCGGCTCTCCCCGATCAGCCGGGGCAGCCGGACGGTGCCCCCGTCGATCAACGGCACACCCCACCGACGGCAGAAGACACCGAGCACGGCATCGGACTCGGCGACCCGCAGGTCACACCAGAGCGCCAGCTCCAGGCCGCCCGCGACCGCGTAGCCGGAGATCGCCGCGATCACCGGCTTGGCCAGGGTCATCCGGGTCGGGCCCATGGGGCCGTCGCCGTCCGGCTCGACCCGGTTGCCGCTCGGCGTGCCGATCGCCTTCAGGTCGGCGCCGGCGCAGAACGTGCCGCCGGCGCCCCAGAGCACGGCGACCGAGGCCTCCGGGTCGGCGTCGAAGGCCCGGAACGCGTCGGCGAGTGCCCGGGCGGTCGGCCCGTCCACGGCGTTGCGCGCGGCCGGCCGGTCCAGGATCACCGTGGTCACCGGCCCCGCCCGCTCGATCCGTACGCCCATCGGCACAGCATGCCCTCGACGCCGCCGGCACGCCAGGGGCTACCATGCCGGCGGCACGATCACGCGAGGTGCCCCGCGCGAGCGGGGAGAATCGGGAAGCCGGTGGAAATCCGGCACGGGCCCGCCGCGGTGACCGGGGAGCCACCGTCCACGCGCACGCGCAGCCACTGGCCGAACGGCCGGGAAGGCGGACGGCCAGGCGTCGATCCGGGAGTCCGAAGACCGGCCTCGCCACGGTGCCCACGCGCCGTCGTGGGCCGAGCGCAGCGGGAGCCTGCCCTGAACACCGACCTGTACGACGTCATCCACCGCCGCCGGGACGTGCGCGCCCAGTTCACCGGGGCGCCGGTGCCCGACGACACGCTGCACCGGATCCTCGCCGCGGCACACGCCGCGCCGAGCGTCGGATACTCCCAGCCCTGGGACTTCATCGTGGTCCGGGACCCGGAGACCCGGCACCGCTTCCACGCCCACGTCACCGCCGAGCGGGACACCTTCGCCGCCACCCTGACGGGGGAGGCGGCCGAGCGGTTCGCGCGCATCAAGATCGATGGCGTACGCGAGTCCAGCCTGTCGATCGTCGTCACCTACGACCCGGCCCGGGGCGGGCCCGCCGTGCTCGGCCGGCACGCGATCGCCGACACCGGGCTCTACTCGGTCTGCCTCGCCATCCAGAACCTCTGGCTGGCGGCCACCGCCGAGGGGCTCGGCGTCGGCTGGGTCTCCTTCTACCGGGAGCCGTGGGTGGCCGACCTGCTCGGCATCCCGGCCGGCATCCGCCCGGTGGCCTGGCTCTGCGTCGGGCCCGTGACCCGCCTGGAGGCCGTGCCCGACCTCGCCCGGCACGGCTGGCGGCAGAAGCGGCCGCTGGCCGAGGCGATCCACCCGGACCGGTGGCGGCCGCGGCGGGCCTGACGCGAGCACCGTTCACCCCTCGGTCAGGGTGTCGTCACGCACCGCGACATATGTTCCCCGCGACCGGTTTACGACCGCGAGCGCCGGGAAGTCGGTACCCGTGCGAGCACTCTTGACGAAGATCGAGCAGAACACCGGGCTGGACCGGGTGGGTGACCGGTTGCAGCGGGCCGTCCAGACGGTCCTGCGGCCGCAGCGGGTCCGGGACCTGCTGCACGGCGTCCCGCTGGGCCACCCCCTGCACCCGGCGATGGTGCAGGTGCCGGTCGGGTCCTGGATCAGCGCCGCGATCCTCGACGTGATGCCGGGCCAGCAACGGGCGGCCACGACGCTGACCGCGGTCGGCACGGTGAGCGCCGTGCCCGCCGCGGTGGCCGGGCTGAACGACTGGGCCGCGCTGGCACCCGACCAGCGCCGGGTCGGCCTCGTGCACGCCGCCGCCAACAGCGTCGCGCTGGCCTGCTACACGGGGTCGCTGGTCGCGCGCTTCTCCGGCCGGCACCGCCTCGGGCGTGCGCTCGGCATGGCGGGCCTCAGCGCCGCCAGCATGGGCGCCTACATCGGCGGGCACCTCGCGTACAAGCAGGGGGCGCAGGTCAACCAGAGCATCTCGGAGATGCACCTGATCAGCCAGGGCTGGCATCAGCTGGGCGACATGGCGAGCCTGCCGCAGCGGGAGCTGATCACCCGGGAGATCGACGACGTGTCGGTGATCCTCTACCGGCACGGCGACGACGTCACCGTCATGCTGGAGCGCTGCCCGCACCAGAGCGGCCCGCTGGGCCAGGGCGAGGTGCAGCAGGTCGACGGGCACGACTGCGTGGTGTGCCCCTGGCACGGCAGTACCTTCCGGCTCAACGGCGGCGAGGTGGTGCACGGCCCGTCCGGCAACGACGGGCAGGTGCTGCCGACCCGGATCCGCAACGGCGTGCTGGAGGCCCGGCTGCCCTGAGGGCGGTCAGTCCCTCCGGTGTCGCCCGACCGGAAGCTCCCCGGCCGCCCGCGCGTGCGCGCCGGCCTGGCCGCTGGGCAGTGCCCGGAGCGGAGGGGCCGCCGCGGACGACGTCGCCCGTCCCGCGCCGGCCGATCGCGTCCGGCCGCCCGCCGCCGCACCACCCCGCCCGGACCGCGCGCCGACGGCGGCCGGGCGGCGCCGCAGGCCGAGCACGGCGCCGATCTGCGCGCCGACGATGCTGGCCACGGCGAGCACGGCGGAGACCGCCAGCGGGCGGTTCACCCGGTCCGGCGCACCTGCCCGGGCCGCGCCGACGGCCATCGCGGGCGCCTCGCCGCCGGACGCCCCGCCCGCCTTCTCGGTGGGCAGCTCGCGGGTGCCGTGCGCCGGCGCGACCCGCTCCGGCTCCGGCGCGGGACGGACCGGTGCCGGGCGTGCGACGAGGCGACCGGTGGCGTGTGGACGGACACCCCGGTCGGTGGCCTGCTCCGGGAGCTTCAGCAACTGGCCGGGACGGATCCGGTCCGGGTCGGCGAGCCGGTTGAGCCGGGCCACCTCCCGGTAGTCGGCGAAGTCGTCGAGGTAGCGCTGGGCGACCGCGCCGAGGTAGTCGCCCTTCGCGACGCGATAGACGGGCAGGTCGCGGGCCGGGGCGTCGCGGACGGTCGGAGCCGCCGCCGGGACCGGCCCGGAGGTGGGCGAGCCCGGTGCCGCAAGCACGGCGACCGCCGGCGGGGTCGGTTGGTGCGGTGCGCTGGCCGTCGTGACCGTCGCGGCCGGGCCGGCGTACGCCTGCGTGCTCACCGCGGCGGCGCTGGCCGCCGGTGCGGCGGCGACGATCAGCGCGACCGAGCCGACGAGGGCCGCGGCGGCCCGCTGCTGCCGGCTCATGCCGGGCAGCCGGGGCGCCGGGCGGCGCAGTGCCTGCGCGGCGAGTTCGACGAGCACCGAGAGCGTGAACGTGGCCCAGCCGAACCACCCCACGAGCGCCAACGCCCGCAGGAAGAGTCGCCCGTCGTCGCGGCTGGTCAACGCGGTGCCGACCTCGGCCAGGGTGGGCACGTGGTCGGGGAGCGGGTTACCGGCGAGGGCGAGCAGCGCCACCGGAGCGCCGACCACCACGGAACAGAGCACGATCAGCGCGCCCAGCCCGGTGAGGACGCGTCCGGTCCGGCGTACGGCGGAACGAACCATTGCCGATTCCCTTCCCTACGGTCCCCCGGTGAGGGCGCGGGCGGTCGCCTCACCGGTGACGGTGACGGTGTCGTCGAAGCCGAAGAAGCCGAGCATCGTGCGGTCGTACCGGACGGTGACCCGCACCCGGATCAGCGTCTCGCCGTCGACCACCGGGAAGTCCACCGAGTGGCCGGCGGCCTCGGCGGCGGTCAGGTAGTCGGCGACCGTCGTACGGGCCTGCCCCTTGTCGATCCGCTTCGGCCCCCCGGCGATCGCGGTGGCCCGGTCGATCGCCTGTCCGCCCGCCCGGGCGGCCTCGGCCGCGAGGTTGTCGGCGCGTTGCCGGGTGCGCAGCTGGCCCGCGCCGTCGTACGAGAGCCCGATGATCGCGAGCACCCCGACCATCGCGACCGCGAGGAAGACGCTCACCCGACCCGAGTCCCGGTGCCTAGCGGCGCTCATCCGCGACTCCGGTACCGGTCCACCGGAGAGGTGAAGCTCGCCGTGACCCGGTTGCCGTCCGGCATCCCGGGCAGGACGGACAGGTGCAGGTCCCGGTAGGACACGGTGCAGGTGATCTCCACGGTGACCGAGGCATCCTGCCCGGGCGGGCTCTGGAAGGCCGCCTCGAAGTCGGTCGGCCGGCCGCCGACCGAGCCGGAGAAGGAGAGCGCGGGGGCGTCGGTGCAGGCCAGCCCCCGCCAGCCCAGCTGCGCGACGGCGGCGTTGCGGGCGGCGCTGCTCGCGGTCGCGGCGTTCCGGGAGATCGAGGCGGCCCGGGCCGCGTCGTGCGCCGCGGCGTCCAGGGCCTCGGCCGCGACCGCCGCCCGCCCCGCCACCCCGGCGAGCACGATCAACGCGATGAAGGCGGGGGCGAGCACCGCGACCTCGATGGAGACCGAACCCGCGTCCCGCCTCACGGCGTGGTCCACTGTTCCACCGTCCCGTGCGCGCTCTGCGCCACCGGGAAGCTGACCAGCGGGATCACCGACAGGGAACGGCCGCGCACCGTGCACGTGACCTCGGTGTCCGCGGCGTTGGTCTGGCAGGCCGGCCCGGGCTGTTCCCAGCCGACGAGCCAGTCGCCGGAGGCGCGGAGGAAGCGGATGGCCCGCTGCGCGCCGGCGTTCGGGGGCGCCTCGTGCACCCGCTGCGCGTTGACCGCGCTCTGCGCCGCGTTCAGGGCGGTCGAGCGGGCCACGAACCAGACGGCGACCTGCACGGACGCGAAGAGCAGCACGAGGATCAGCGGCATCACCACGGCCAGCTCCACCGGGTTGGCGCCGCGGTCGCGGCCGCCGGCCGCCAGGCGTCGTGCGGCCGCGCGGGCGAGGCGCCACGCCGCCGGCCGCACCACGAGAGGGCCGGCGACCCGGCGGCCGGTGCCGCCGCCGGCCCGGGCGGCGGCGGGCACGCGGGGTCGCCGGACGGTGTGGACCGTCCGGCGCACCCGGCGGGCGGCGGCGCGACGCATGCGACTACTTCGGGTTGGTGTGGTTCGGGATCGCGTTCATCCAGTCCCGGGCCTTGGTGAGGGCCAGGCCGGTCACGATCGTCGCCACGAAGACCAGGCCGAAGATGATCACCGCGGTCGGCACGGGGCTGTCACCGCGCTCGCCGGCGCGGCGCAGTTCGGCCAGGCGTGTCGTCAGCGCGACGTGCAGGTAGGTGAGGACGGACATCAGGCGCTCCTTCGGGGGTCGGGGTCACACGCGGGCGATGAACGGGTAGACGACGAAGCCGAGCAGGACGAAGACGAGCAGCGCGCCCGGGATGTCGAGGCGACTGGTCACCCCCTCGGCCCGGGCGAGGTTGTCGGTGCGAATCTGGTCGCGCAGCGAGTCGGCGCGGCTGCGCAGCGTCTCGTGCACCTGCGCGCCCTCGCTGCCGGAGGAGCGCATGATGGCGCCGACGTCGCCCAGCTCGGGGATGCCGATACGGTCGGCCAGGTCGCGCAGCTCGTCCCAGGGCGAGTGCATCTGCATCTGGGCGATCCGCAACGCCTCGGCGATCCGGTCGAAGACCCAGCCGTCGCAGACCGCCGCCGCCCGCTCCAGGGACTGCACCGGCCCGTGTGCCGCGGAGAGCTGCAACGCCACCAGGTCCAGATAGGTGCAGACCGCCTGGCGGAACTCGTCGCGGGCCTTCGCGGCCCGGGCCAGTACGGACCGGTGGGCGATCAGCGCGGCGACCAGGGCCGCCCCGAGACCGCCCAGCACCGGCACGGCCAGCGGCAGTGAGATGCCCAGCACGAAGCAGGCCACCCCGAGCAGGGTCGGCATGGCCAGCCCGATGAGCGCGGAGAGCAGCACCGACAGGGCGTACTGCTCCGGGGTCTGGTCGATCAGCGCGAGCTGCCGGTGCGGCGGGCGCAGCCACCGGGAGAGCCCGGTGAGCCACTCCAGGCGTCGCCCGGCCGGGGCGCCGAGCGGGCTGGTGCCCGCCGGCTGGTGCAGCCGGCGCAGCGCCGGCCCGAGCGCGGGCGTCGCCGGCACCAGCTCGCGGACCACCAGGTAGAGGCCGAGGCCGACGGCCGCGCCGCCGCCGACCGCGATCCCGAGCTGCCAGTTGAGGTACGGGATCACCGCCGCCACCCCTTCCGGATGCCGCCGGGGCTCACGTGCTCGCTCACGCGATCGCCTCCTCCGGGTCGGGGGCGGGGAGGAAGCGGGCCGGTCGCCGGGGCTGGCTCATCGACCGCACCCAGGCCAGCAGGCCGATGAACGCGACACCCAGGGTCGCCATCACGAGCTGCCCGAACGGCGTGCCGTACGGGCGGATGTACTCGGTGTTGAGCAGCCCGTAGACGAGGGTGGCGAGGGTCATCCCGGTGAGGAAGCGCACCGCGAACCGGGGCTGGGTGCGCTTCGCCTCGACCTCCCGCCGGGTGGCGACCTCGGCGGCCGCGGCGGCGGCGATCGCGCCGAGCACGTCGCCGAGGCGGTCGCCCCGGTCGGTCAGGTGCAGGATCAGCGCGGCCACCACCTGGTCGCAGACCGGGTCGCCGATCTCGTCGGCGAACGCGAGCAGGGCGGAGCGGGCGAGCCAGCCGGCCTGGAGCCGGGCGGCGAGCAGCCGCACCTCCTCCTCGATCTCCTCCGGTGCGGTGCCGACGGTGTGGATGATCGCCTGCTGGAGCCCCTGCCCGGTGGCGGAGACGTCCTTGAGCCGGCGGGTCCACTCGCCGACCGCCTCGATCCGGGCGATCGCCCGCTGCTCGGCCCGCCCCACGGTGAACAGCCAGGGGGTGCCGGGGACCGCCGCCGCGACCAGCAGGCCGACCACCGGCAGGCCGGTGAGCAGGAAGGCCACCGCCCCGGCCACGAGCGCGCCGACCAGCAGGGTCTGGTGGTTGCGGCGCTCGCGGGGCGTGTTGCCGGAGCCGTACCAGAGGCGAGTCAGGCCGGGCCCGGCGCCGGGCGTGGGGCCGGGTGGCCGGCGGGTGCCGACCAGGGCGACGACCGCCAGCACGAGGCCGGCCACGCAGGCGGCCCCGGAGACCACCGCGATCAGCTCGATGTCGTCACGCACGCCGTCACCGCCGGGCCAGTCGGGTCTGCCGGGGCCGCCGCCACGCACCGGTGCCGGCCTCGATCCATCGGCTGAGCAGCCGGGCGTCGTAGCCGACCCGGAGCAGCTGGTCGCGGACGCGTTCCGGCAGGTGTCGGGGCACCGCCCGGCCGTCCGGCCCGGGGCCGAACACCGTCGTGGTGGTGATCCGCCCGCTGTCCCCGGCGCCGATCACCTCCTCGACGTGCGAGACGAACCGGTGCTTGCGCCCACCGATCGCGGTCTCGTCCTCGACCGTCACGTAGACGATCAGGTCGAGCGCGTTGCCGGCCATCCGGCGGGCCTGGTCGACGGTCATCTCCCGGCCGTGCGCCAGCGCCAGCTCGACGATCCGCTCACCGACGCCGGCGGGCGTACGGGCGTGGATGGTGCACATCGAGCCCCGGCTGGTCGTCATCGCCTGAAGCATGGGGACGATCTCCCGGGACCGGACCTCGCCCACGATGATCCGCAGCACCCCCATCCGCAGCGAGACGGGGATCAGGTCGGCGATGGTCACCTCGCCGGCCGGCCGCCCGTCCAGCCCCCGTTCGCCGTGCCCCTCGCGGGCCTCGAAGCTCATCACCGCCCGGTGCCGCTGCTGCCGGCGGGCCGGGAGCAGCTCCCGGCTCTCCTCGAGCAGCACGTACGGCTCGTCGGGCGGGATCTCGTTCATCAGCGCCCGGACGACTGTGGTCTTCCCGGCGCCGGCGAGCCCCGCGATCATGATGTTGAGCCCGGCGCGCATGGACGCGCGGAGGAAGTCCCGCAGCAGCGGGTCGATCATCTCGTCGAGACCCGGCCGGGAACCGGCGATGTCGTCGAGGCTCACGTCGAGCGTGTTGTGCTTGCGGATCACCGCGTACGGGCGGTGGGTGACCAGGAAGACCGCGGCGAGGCGGCTGCCGTCGGGCAGTTGCAGGTCGAGGGTGGGTTTCGAGGTGGAGAGGGAGCGTTCGGTCGCTCCGGCCCGGCGGGCCGCCGCCTGGAGGATCTCCACGAACTCCGCGTCGCTGTCGGCGATGGGTTCGCCCCAGTCGACGCCGCCGCCGTGTCGGGTGATGCGCACCTGGTCGCAGCCGAGGATGTGCACCTCCTCGATCGTCTCGTCGACCAGGAGGGTCTGCAGTCGGCCGAGGCCGACCAGCTCCGCGGTCACCTGGTCGAGCAGGAGCCGCTCCTCGTCGGCGGGCATCGGTGTGCCCGCCCGGCGGACCGAGTCGGCGTACTCGGCGACCACCGCCACGGCGAGCCGGGCCCGTTCGGTGTCCTCCTCGTCGGGGCTGAACTCCCGCCCGCGCTGCCACAGCGTGAGCCGTTCGGTGAGCTGCCGGCGCAGCTCCCGGACCACCGGGAAGTCCACCCGCGGTCGCGGCGGTGGCGGGGTCGGCGCGTCCCCGGCCGTCGGGCGCGGCGGCGCCTGATGGCGGCCGTTCGGCGGGGCGAGCGGCGGCGCGGTCGAGGTGGCCGTCGGCGGGTGCTGCCGGGGGTCGGCGGAGACCGGTTCAAAGCGCACCCGGCACCCCCTGCTGGACGGGCCAGCCGAGCCGCGCCCGGCGCCGGTCGAGAAGCGCCCCGACCGGCACCTCCAGGGCGGCCGCCGCGCGCATCAGGGGCCGTGCGGCCCGTACCGTCCCGCCGAGGGTGAGCACCCGGGCGGTACGCGGGTCGTGCGGGAGCCGGG
Source organism: Micromonospora xinjiangensis (assembly GCF_056150165.1). NCBI lineage: Bacteria > Bacillati > Actinomycetota > Actinomycetes > Micromonosporales > Micromonosporaceae > Micromonospora > Micromonospora xinjiangensis. The sequence goes on from NZ_JAXCFO010000003.1 coordinate 428,459, forward strand.
CGATCACCGGCAGGCGCAGCGCCCGGCTGATCTCGGCGCGCCCGTGCCCGTCGCCCACCAGCAACAGCCGCAGGTTGCCCGGCGGCACCCGGTGTTCGGCGAAGTCCCGCTCGATCGCCCTGACCATGGCCTGGGCTCCGGAGAGGTCGGGTAGCTCGGCCCGGGCCACCACGAGCACCACCGAGGCGGCCCGCAGCAGCGGCCAGGGCGGGTTGGCCACGTGCAGCCGACCGCAGTCGACCAGCACGTCGTACGGGGGTGTGCCGCGCTCCAGGCCGGTGAAGAAGTCGGCGAAGCGCTGCCACAGCGGGGTGACGCTGCCGGACTGGGCCGGGTCGACGACGCCGGGCAGGAGGAGCCGCTCCCGCCGGGGTGCGTCCAGGTCGACGAGTTGCGACCAGAAGGCGGTCTCCAGGTTGCCGTCGCGCAGTTCACCGACGGCCAGCTCACCGATCCCGCGTGGGCCGTCGAGCGCGCCGCCCAGGAAGCCGGCGAGGATCGAGCCGCCGGCCGGGTCGCACTCGGCGAGGACCAGGCGGCGGTGCCAGGTCAGCGCGGCGGCCAGCGCCGAGGTGGTGACGCCCGGCGAGCCCTTGGCGGAGACCAGCGCGATGATCGCCATCAGGCCGCCTCGGTGAGCACGACCGCGATCCGCTCCTGCGCGTTGAGCGCCACCACGGCCGGGACGTCCCGCACGGTGAGCGCCAGGTAGACCACGATCTCGTCGTCGGTGTCCGAGGCGCGGGTGTCGATGACGGTGGCCGGGAAGCGGGTGCCGGCGGCGGCCGTGCCGGCCGCGTCGTCGTCCGGCGTGCTGACCAGCAGCACCTTGTCTCCCGGGTGCAGTTGGCGGGCGGGCACCTCGGCGGGGTCGAGGCCCAGCGCGATCTGCTGCTGACCGGGCCCGAGCAGCGGGTCGTCGGTCAGCTGCGCCGGGCTCAGCAGGGTGCCCGGGGTCAGCGACACCGCGGCCCGCTTTCCGATCACCTCGTCGAGCCGGTCGGCGGGCACGGGGTCGAGCCCCTGACCGCCCGCCACCTGCACCGGCCTGAGGTCGTCCGCGCTGAGCTGCCGGCCCACCTCCACCGGTCGGGCCACCGCCAGGTAGCTGCCGGTGGCGCGTACGGAGGTCACCGCGAACGCGGCGCCCAGGCCGCCGAGGGCGATGAGCAGCACGGCGAGGCCGAGCAGCCCGGGGCGTATCCGGCGCTGCCGGACCACCCGGGGCGGGTTGACCGGGGCCTCGACCGGGTCGGTTCCGTTGCGGGTCGCCAGACTCACCGGGGCACCGCCGTTCCGGTCGGCTCATCGTTCTCGCTCATCGCGTCACCACCTGGAGTTCGTTGATCCGGATCGAGGCCGTGCCGCTGGTCCGGGTCTGCGTGATCGGATCGCCCTCGACCCCGCCGTCGGTCCACCACCGCACCGTCCAGTGCGTGGTGGCGCTGACGTCGTAGGTGCCGGCCTTCGGGTATCCGCTGTCGTAGCCGCAGTCGGGTGACGGGCGGCCGGCGTACCGGCCGGTCACCGTGTACGGCGTCCCCGGCCCGGTGCAGGTGATCCGCTCGCCGTTGTCCATGTCCCACACGACGCGGTCCACCGTCGCCTCGATGGAGACGGTGAGCCCGCGATCGCTGGCCGAGGCGCGGAGGGGGCCGAAGAAGTGCTTCTCGCCGCCGGCCGGGTCGCGCTGGGCCCACATCCAGACGGGCAGACCGACCAGGCCCGGCCCGTTGGCGCGGCGCGGTGCGACCCCGATGCGGGGTGGCAGCAGCCGGATCGAGGCGAGCGCCCGGCGGGCCAGCTCCTCCGGGTCGGGCGGGGCGCCGAAGCCGGGTGGGGGGCCGTCGAGCAGCTCCGCGCGCTGGGCGCCCTGGTCACCGCCGTTGCAGGTGAGCAGGTACCACTGCTTGCCCTCGGGCGTGCCGGGGCGCTGTGGGCTCTCCAGCTTGTAGTAGCAGCCGTCGGCGTTGTTGAACCAGCCGAGGACGTCGTCGTAGCACTTCACGGTGCGGCCGTTCCACTGGCACTTGCCGGCTCCGCCGCCTCCGCCCGAGTCGCCGCCCCCGCCGCTGTCGCCGCCGTCCCCGCCACCGCCGGGCGTGCCCGGGTCGTCGTCCCAGACGCTGCAGTCGTGCTGCTCCGGCGGGCAGTCGACGCCCGGGTCGGCGCGCTGGGCGGCGGTCGCCGGCCCCATGCCGCCGGCCGCCAGCGCGGCCGCCAGGCCGAGACCCGCGACCCGGGCGGCGGTACGCCGGAGCGTCCGCGCCCGGCGGGGTGCCCCGGCCCGCGGGGGTCGGGCCGGGGCGCCCCTTCCTCCCCAGGTCAGCACGGCTGGTCCTGGTGGGCGGCGCCGGAGCTGATTAGCCAGCGGCCGTCGGGGTACCGGGTGGCGGTGGCGGTGGCCAGGTACCGCTTCCCGCCGCTGCCCGGCACCGTGCGACGGTCCTTGACGTAGACCAGCCGGTATCCGGTCGCGTCGAGACAGTCCTGGATCTCCACGGTGGCCGGTACGGAGTCCAGACTGACCGCCGTCACGGTGGGGTCGGACTTCAACGTTCCGGTACGCATCGCGCCGTGCTCCTTCGCCTCGCGAATTGCCAATCGGACCCGGGTCAACAGCGGATCCGCGAGGAACCGGGACAGTTCCGGCGCGTGCGGATCGCTTCGTCGACTCGCCGTGCGAGACGCGTCGAGATAGCCGGAATACGCGTCGAGTGCGGCTTTTCTCGCGGCCTGTTCACTGGTGTCCGCAGCCGCCGCGGCCTGCGCGGCCGGGGCCTCCGGTGGCCGCACGGCCGCCTCCCGCCCGGCTCCGCAGGCCGTGACGGAGGTCGTCACCGTGACCGTGATCAGGCAGATTGCCGCTCGGCTGAGCTGCCGTCCTCGCACCGCCGTGCCTCCTCGGTGGCGACCCGGTGGCGACGTCCTCGTCGCCCCCGGGCATGCGGAAGCGCGCCCGAATGCTGGCATCCAGGGCCGTGGAATTCGCTGCCGCATTTACCGTTACAGATCTTTTACAAAAGCGAAGTTCGATGCCGTCCCATCGTGTCGGTGAGGCTTGCGTCACACCCAAGGGGCGAGCATAGGCTGACGTCCGCCGATGCAACAGAGGCAATTCAAGCGAATACTCTGTGTGATGACAGGTGGTGGTGGCGGGTGGCGGCCAGGGCATTCGGCGCGATCGGGTGCGGGCGGGGCGGGAAGGGCGCCGAACGGCGGCGCCCGCCGACGGCGGTCGGGGGTCGCGCCGGCCGGACGGTGGAGAGGAGTCGACCCGCTCGCGGCATCTCGCCCGATCCGTCCCCCCGTCGCCGGCCCGGACCGGACCGCCGCGTCGTCGCGGCCCGCCGGGCCCGGTGCGACCTCGCGCGGCCCCCTCGCCGGGTCGCTTTCCGCGCCATCCGCCACACCAAAGCGATCGTTAAGTTACGCTGCGTGTTCGCGTTCGGCGGTCGCCGTGACGGGGTCGGGGAGCGGTCATGGCGCTGAGCGGCCGTCCGCCCATCCCGCCGGAGGCCGGCGAGGCGGCCGTCGCGTCCGGACCCGACACCACCGTCCGGCCGCGCACCGGCCGCGCCGCGCCGGCCGCACTCGCGCTCACCCCACTGCTGCGGCTGGCGGTGCTGCGGCACGCCGTACCCCCGGGGGCGGCGCACCGGGCCGGCTGCCCGGCGTGCGGCGGCCCGATCGACCTGCGGCGTCCCTGGCCGGCGCTGGGCCCGGTCGCCCGCTGCGCGCGCTGCCGGGCCCGGGTCGGGCCGCCACCGGCCACCATCGAGGTCACGGCGCTCGCGGCGGCGGCTGTGGTGGCGCTGCTCGGCCCACCCTCGGCCGGGCTGGCCGGCGCGGCGGCGCTGGCGGCCGTGGCCTGGTGGCTCGGCTGGGCGGTGCCGCTCTGCTTCGTCGACGTGGCGGTGCACCGCCTCCCGGACCGGCTCACCTGGCCCGCCGCGGCCGGGGTCTGGGCGCTGCTCGGGCTGGCCGCTTTGACCGGGCCCGGCGCGGGCGCCTTTCTCCGCGCCGGGCTGGCCGGGGCCGGGCTCGCGCTCTTCTTCGCCACCACCACCCTGCTGCTCGGCGCGCGCGGTTTCGGGCTGGGTGACGCCAAGCTGGCGCTCGGCGTCGGCGCGCTGCTCGGCTGGCACGGCTGGCCCGTCGTGGTGGCCGGGCTGCTGCTCGCCCTCGGGCTCTCCGCGCTGGTCAGCCTCGGCCTGCTGCTGGCCCGCCGGGCCCGCTGGTCCAGTCACGTCCCGTTCGGGCCGTTCCTGGTGCTCGGCACGGTGGCCGCGCTGCTGCTGACGGCCGTGTAGGGGTCGCCGCGTGGCCCGGCGCTCTCAGCGGCGGGTGGGGCCGCCCACCGTGTCGGCCACCGGCGCCTCCGCGGTCGACCGGCGGCGGAGCACCCGGGCGACCGGGCGGACCAGCAACGGGACGAGCGCCAGCACGACGACGGCGCCCAGCAGCACCCCGGCGGCCACGTCGTGCGGGTAGTGGACCCCGACGAAGGTCCGGGAGAACGCGGCGAGCGCGGCCAGGGGCAGCGCCACCAGACCGATCCGGCGGGAGAGCAGCAGCGTGGCGACGGCCAGCGCGCCGGCGATCGTGCTGTGATTGCTCGGGAACGACCAGTCGCCCGGTGGTGGGCAGGTGCCGGCGATGATCGCCCGGGTCATCGCCCGGCACGGACGGTCCTCGTCCACGATCGTCTTGAGCCACTCGCTGCACCCGTACGCCAGGACGACCGGGACCGGCGCCACCAGGGCGAGCGCGCGTTCCCGTGGGCTGCCACCGAGGCGGGTGAGCGCCGCGGCCAGCAGCAGGAGGCCGAGCAGCACGATCGACGCCTCGGTGAAGTGCCCGGCGAACCACTGCACGGGTTGCGGGGTGTCGGCCGCCGCGTCGACGATGTCCTGGTACCAGTCCGCGCTGATTTCCGGTACGTCGGTCATGCCGGTCTGCACCATGACTCACCTCACGGTCTCGTTCATACCCCGTTCACCTTGGAGAAAGGTACGGATAACCAACAGTTCACCGCAGTGAACCAAGGCCAGGGCAGGGATCTGACCTTCGTCTCAGGGACCTCACAGCCGGGTCCGGCACGATCCGGGAACGACGCGACCACGGGAGGCTCCGTGCACAGCACCGCCACCACCGCCGAACCGGTGGCGCGCGCGTCGGGTGAGGACGACGGGAGCTGGCGGATCCGGCGTACGGCGGCCGACCTCGACCGGCTCGCCGAGACCGAATCGATCTTCGCGTTGGCCAACGGCTGGGTCGGCTGGCGGGGCACCCTCGACGAGGGCGAGCCGTACGGGATGCCGGGCAGCTACCTCAACGGCTTCTACGAGGCGCGCAAGGTCGACTACCCGGAGGACGGCTACGGGTTTCCGCAGCTCAGTGACACCGTGGTCAGCGCGCCGAACGCCGCCCTGATCCGGCTCTGGGTCAACGGCGAGCCGCTGGACATCCGCACCGGCACCCTGCGTACCCACGAGCGGGTCCTCGACCTGCGGGCCGGGGTGCTGCGCCGGGAGACCGAGTGGATCTCGCCGGGCGGTCACGGCGTGCGGATCCGCAGCACCCGCCTGGTCTCCCTGCCCCGGCGGCCGATCGCCGCCGTCCGCTACGAGGTGGAGCCGCTCGACGCGACCGTCGAGGTGCGCGTCTGCTCGGATCTGCTGGCCAACGAGCGGGTGCCCGAACGCTCCGACGACCCGCGCGCCGCCGCCGTGGTGACCGATCCGCTGACCGCGGAGGCCCGCCGCGCGAGCGGCCTGGACGGCGTGCTGGTGCACCGCACCGATCGCAGCGCGCAGCGGGTCGCGGTGGCGGTCGCCCACCTGGTGGACGCGCCGCAGACCGTCGCGGCGGAGAGCGACTGCACCCCGGACCGCCTGCGGGTCACCCTCACCGGTCCGCTCGCCCCCGGCGAGCGGCTGCGGCTGACCAAGTTCGCCGCATACGAGTGCGAGCCGGCGGACGGCACGCCTCCGGACGAGCTGGCCGACCTGGTGGTCGCCGAGGCCGAGGCGGCGCGCGCCGACGGCTTCGACACGCTGCTCGCCGGGCAGCGGGCCGCGTGGGACGCCGCGTGGCGCACCGCCGACGTGGAGCTGGAGGGCGATCCGGAGCTCCAGCAGGCCGTCCGGTTCGCGATGTTCCACCTGCTCCAGGCCGGCCGTCCGGACGGCGACCGGACGATCCCGGCGAAGGGGCTGACCGGCAACGGCTACGACGGGCACGTGCTCTGGGACACCGAGAGCTACGTGCTGCCGGTGCTCACCTACCTCGCCCCGGCCGTGGCCCGCAACGCGCTGCGCTGGCGTCACGCGCACCTGCCGGAGGCCCGGGAGCGGGCCGAGGAGCTGCGGCTGCCGGGCGTCACCTTCCCGTGGCGGACCATCGGCGGTCGCGAGTGCAGCGGTTACTGGCCGGCCGGCACCGCCGGTTTACACGTGAACGCCGACATCGCCGACGCGGTGCTGCGCTACGTGGCGGCCACCGGCGATGGCGGCTTCCTGCGCGAGTCGGGGCTGGAGCTGCTGGTCGGGACGGCGCGGCTCTGGCACGGCTTCGGCCACCACGGCGACGACGGCGCCTTCCACCTGTACGGCGTGACCGGCCCCGACGAGTACAGCGCGCTCGTCGACGACAACGTCTTCACGAACCTGATGGCCCGGCGCAACCTGTACGGCGCGGCGGACGCCGCCGAGCGCCTCCCCGAGCAGGCGGAGCGGCTCGGTGTCGACGCGGCCGAGGTGGCGCGCTGGCGGGCCGCGGCGGACGCGATGGCCGTCCCGTACGACCACGAGCGCGGGGTGCACCAGCAGTCGGCCGGCTTCACCAGCCGCCCCGAGTGGGACTTCGCCGGCACCTACGGGGACGACTACCCACTCCTGTTGCACCACCCCTACCTGGAGCTCTACCGCCGGCAGGTGGTCAAGCAGGCCGACCTGGTGCTGGCCATGCTGTGCTGCCCGGGCGAGTTCACGGCGGAGCAGAAGGCGCGCAACCTGGCGTACTACCAGCCCCGCACGGTCCGCGACTCGTCGCTGTCGGCCGCGCCGCAGGCGGTGCTCGCCGCCGAGGTCGGGCACCTCGACCTGGCGTACGACCTGTTCGCCGAGTCGGCCCTCCAGGACCTGGCCGACCTGGGCGACAAGACCGCCGACGGGCTGCACCTCGCCTCGCTGGCCGGGGCGTGGCTCGCGCTGGTGCAGGGCTTCGGCGGGCTGCGCGACGACCGGGGCGTGCTCTCCTTCGATCCCCGGCTGCCCGGGCGGATCGAGCGGTTGGCGTTCCACCTGCTCTGGCACGGTCACCGGCTGCGGGTCACGCTCACGCCGGGCGAGGCGCGTTACGAGCTGCCCGACGCCGGCCCGGACGCCGTCATCGAGGTGTGGCACCACGGCGAGCGGCTCCGCGTGGGCGCGGACGCCCCGGTCAGCCGGCCGATGCCGCCGGTGCCCGACCCGGGGCCGGAGCCGCCCTGCCCGCCCGGTCGGCGACCGCCGCGCCGCGCCGCCGGCTGAGGCTCACTCGGCCACGAGCCCGCCGGTCATCCGCTCCCGGACCTTCTCCAGCGCCTCAAAGGCGTACGCCCAGTTGTGGCACTTGAAGCTGCGCAGCCCGTCGATGGCGGTGTGGCAGTCGGCGCAGCGCACGCCGGGGATGGCGTCGGGCACCTCGGTGTTGACGTACTTGCGGTCGCCGAGGATCACCGTGGCGATCATCATCCGGTCGTGGACGCCGTCGAGCGCGGAGGAGACGATGTCGTACCAGGTCAGCCGCCGGCCGCACTTCGGGCAGTCCGGTTCGTCGCCGCTGACCCAGAGCGGAGCGCCGATGCTGCGCGGCGGGATGCCGAGCAGCTTCTCCAGCCGGCGTACGTCCGCCTCCGGGGTCGTCCAGCGATGCCGGCCGGGCAGCGCGGCGGGCGAGTCGTAGACGGCTCGGAACAGGTCCGGTTCGACCTGGACGGTCTCCCGCTGGCTGGTCATCGGCGTCCTCCTCGACGGTCGGTGCCCCCACCGTGGTCGGCGCGGGCCGTGGGGTGCAGCCGGATCAACGACAGGACGTCCCGCCGGGTCGCCCCCGCACCGTCGACCGTCGCTCGGGAGGCCCGGCGGCGGCCGACGTCACCGTGACCACGGGGTGCGCGTTCTGCACGGGTGTCGCCTGGCGGCGCGGGCCGAGGCCGACGTGTGCGGGCGCGGCGGGGACGGACGCGGACCGGGCGGCCGTCTCCCCGCTTTCGCCACGCCGGCCGCCCGACCGGTGGTACGACAGCAGCGGGAGGCGGCCGGAGGAGCGCAGATGGTGAGCAGGCCGGAGCGGCTGCTGCGGCACCGCGAGGACCCGGTGAGCGCCACCTTCCTGGAGCTCTTCTTCGACCTCGCGTTCGTGTTCGCGCTCAACCAGCTGACCACCGTCCTGCTGGCCGACGTGGGCGTCGCGGCGGCGTTGCGCACCACTCTCCTGCTCGCCGCGCTCTGGTGGCTGTGGGTGACGACCGCCTGGTCGGCCGACTGGTACGCCCCGGGAACGCTGATCCTGCGGGTGGTCCTGGTCGGCGCCGCGCTGGGTGGCCTGCTCATGGGGGCGGCCGCGCCGGCCGCCCTGGGTGAGCGGGCCGAGCTCTTCGCCGGCGCCCTGGTCGTGACCGAACTGGGCCGGGCCCTGCTCGGCCTGCTGGTGCTGCGCAACCATCCGCGCCGCCGGCGCACCCTGCGGATCCTGTGCTGGTTCGTCGTGAGCGGCGCGCTGTGGACGGCCGGGGTCCTCGTGCCGGCGGCGCGCGTTCCGCTCTGGGTGCTCGCGCTGGCGGTCGACTACACCGGGCCGAGCCTGGGCTGGCCGGTGCCCGGGCTCGGCCGCGCCACCGCCGAGGAGCTCCGCCTCACCGGCGGTCACCTCGCCGAACGCTTCCAGCAGGTCTTCGTCATCTCGCTCGGCGAGCTGATCCTGACGGCCGGTCTGGTCTACAGCCGTGCCGGCACCGGGCTGGCCCACACCGTCGCGTTCCTGCTGGTCTTCGCCATGGCGGTGCTGCTGGGTCTGCTCTACGTGACGCCGGCCGGGCGGCAGCTCGCCCCGGCCATCGAACGTGCCGACCCGACGCGGCTCGGCGCGACCTCCGCGTACCTGCACCTCGTGATCATCGGCGGGGTGGTGGCCACGGCCGCCGGTGCCGAGCTGGTCATCGCCCACCCGGACGAGGCGGGGGCCGTGGCGTTCGTCGTGGCCGGGCCGGCGCTCTTCCTCACCGGGCGGTTGCTGCTCTCCGCCGCCATCCACCGCCGGGTCTCCTGGCCCCGGCTGACCGGGGTGCCCGTGCTGGCCGTGGTCGGTGTGGTCACCGCGGGCCTGCCCCTGCTCGTCGCGACCGCGGCCACCACGGTGATCCTCGCCGTGGTGGCCGTGGTGGACCGGGCGGGGCTCTTCACCGCGCGCCAGTCGGTCTGAACGGGCCGGCTACGCCTGCTGCCCGCGCAGCGCCTGCTCGACGGCCTCCTGCACGCGGGCGTCCTCGCGCTGCCTGCGCCGGGCGCGGTGGCGACGGGTGAGGCGCAGCGCCACGAAGACCGCCGCGATCAGCACGATGACCAGCACCAGCAGGGCCCACGGGACGACCCAGCCGTGGGTCGTCCCGGTGACCGTCGGGAGCGGGGTGACCGACCCGGACGCGTCGGTGAGCAGCGGGGTGAGGGTGGCGGTCGCGGTGAGCAGGAACGCGGGACTCACGTCCTTGACGGGCACCGTCACGTCCCAGCTCTCACCGGGCAGCAGCTCCGGCGACCTCGGAAGGGTGCCGGCGCCGGTCCGCAGCAACCCGAACGGGCCGCTGACCGAGGCGGCCTGCTGGCTCGACAGCGCGGCGTTGCCGGTGTTGTGGATCTTGTACGTGACGGTGGCGTCGCCCCGACCGAACGGATTGACCGTGCCGGCGTAGTCGACGTGGAGGTCCTCGATCGCGAGGCTCGGCTTCAGCTCGCCGCCGACCCGCAGCTTGATCCGGATGCCGAGGCGCCGGTCCACGTTGATGCCCTCGGCCTGGTCGGGCTGGGTCAGGGAGGTGAGGATGCCGCCGACGTAGTCGCCGGGGGTGGCGTTGTCGGGGACCTTGACCGTGAACGGGACGGTGGCGGTCTTCCCCGGCTTGATCGCGATGCTGGCCGCGGCGGCGTGCACCCACGCCCCGACCGCGACGGACTTCTTGTCGCGGGTGAGCAGGTCGAGCTGGCCGCCGCCGGTCGTGAAGCCGTCGGCGGCGTACACGGTGAGGTTCAGCGGTACCGGGCCGCGGTTGGCCACGACCATGGCGTCCTCGAGGGTGCCGCCGGGATTGACGTTGTAGCTGAAGCTGGACCGGGTCGCACCGTAGCTGTTGGAGGCCGTGCGGACCGTCCAGGCGACGTCGCCGTCCGCTGCCAGGGCGGGGCCGGCACCGAGGCCGGCGGCCGCGACGGCGGCGAGCAGGGACAGGGCGGTCGTACGGAGGAGCGTGGCGGTCCGGGTCGTCCAGCGCGTGGTGGGCGCGTGCATCTCTGGTCCTTGGTGTGATCTTGGAGAGGCGTGAAACGGGTGGCGGGGTAGGCGCCCGAAGGTGCCTACCCCGCCCGGTGGAACCGTGCGATCAGCTGCTCAGGGCGGTGATCGTGAGGGTGGCGCGGTAGCTGCCCTTCGCGACCTCGTTCGGGAACTTGAGGTCGAGGTCGGCGCCGAGCGTGGCCTTGCCACGGTCGTGGCCCTGGTCGGCGGCGCCGAGGCCGCGCGAGACCGCGAGGCCCTGGCCCTGGTCGTCGTAGCCGGAGGCCACGGCCGACCCGGCCTGGGCGCCGGCCCCGGCCGAGATGACCTTCGGCGACCAACCGAGGTACGAGCCGGCGATGGTCTTGTCGCCGTCCTTGAAGTCGCTCACGTTGGCCGAGATCGACCACGTGGCGAGCGAGAAGCGGCTGTCCGACACGACGATCGGGTTGATCTTGCCGGTCGCCTCGAAGTACCAGCCGTCGCGCTCCTGGGCGGTGCCCAGGTTCACGAGGCCGTTGTAGCCGTCGATCGTCCAGCCGAACTCACCGGCGGCGGTGGGCACGTTGACCTGGATGTCCTGGCCGTTGCCGTGGTACGGGTGGATCGTCACCTTGTCGACGATCGAGCCGACCGGCTCGCCCTCCGGCGTGTTGGTGCAGTTGACCTTCTTGAGCTCCACCGCCGCGTTCGGCGCCGCGCAGGTGCCGCTGCGGATGTTCTCCACGACGAGCTTGTCGGCCTTGACCCCGACCTTGACGTAGCTGCGGACGTGCTCCTGGTTCTGCACCGAGTTGTACCAGTACTTGTCCGGGTCCAGCGGGTCCGGACCGTTGCCGTGCGGCTTACCCGCCTCGGCCGGGTTCGGCTTCTTGATGTCGTAGTACTTCGAGCCGGAGGCCGAGTTCGCCGTCACGTAGATGACGCCGCCGGGGCCGGGGAAGACGTCGGTCGCGCCCGGCTGCTCGGCCGGGTTCTCCTTCTCGCCGTTCTTGATGGAGTAGCTGCGGGAGTAGCTGTGGTCGTGCCCCTGCAGCACCATGTCGACGCCGAGGTCGGAGAAGGCGGTCGTGAAGTCCTTGCGCCGCTGCACGTTGTCGCCGTCGGTGGCGTGGCTCGCCGGCGAGTAGATGGCGTGGTGGTAGACCAGCACCTTCCACTTCGCCTCGGAGCCGTGCTTCTTGATGACGTCGGTGACGTACGCGACGTGCGCCGCGTCGCCGCCCAGCGAGCCGTCGGCCGGGTTGACGTAGCTGTTGCTGTTCAGGTCGATGAACAGCACGTCCTTGTAGATGTACCAGAAGTCGCCGCCGGAGCGGGTCGCCGAGTCACCGTTGTAGTACTGGCTCGACCGGTCCGTGTTGGGGGTGAAGTGGTGCTGCTCCCAGGACTTGCCGCCGACGTCGTGGTTGCCGATGGTGGCCGCGACGGGGTACTGCCGCAGCTGGTCGGGGGCGAGGAACGCGCTCCACTGCGCCTCGTTGTTGGCGGACTCGACGTGGTCACCACCGGAGACCAGCAGTTCGATGTCCGGGTTCGCCGTGGTGGCGTACCGCAGGGTCTCCTCCCAGCCGGCCTGGTCCTTGGCGATGTCACCGGAGGAGCCGATCTGCGGGTCGCCGAAGAACAGGAAGTCGTAGTCGCCCTCGAAGTCCTGCGTCTTGAAGGCGTACGCCGGCGACCAGTTGCCCTCGGAGCCGACCCGGTACGAGTACCCGGTGTTCTCCTTCAGGTTGGCGATCGTGGCGTGCCGGTTGTAGCCGGTGGTGGAGGTGTTGGCCGCACCGACGGCGTCGAAGCTGAGGGCGTCGGCCGGGAACTCGCCGTTGACGATCGAGCTCGTCGGCGCGAGCTGGACCTTCTGGGCGGTGTCGGCGGACGAGTACCAGGTCACGATGCGCTGGGTCTCGTTGGCGCCCACCCCGAGGACGATGCCGCTGTAGGTGGAGGTCTCGGCGGCGCTCGCGGCGGTCGTCAGACCACCGCTGAGGGCCACGCCGAGGCCGAAGATGGCGGCGGCAGCCCCCGTGGCCAGCCGACGCCGCGCAAGCCGAGCGGCCTGCGCCTTGGTGCTCAATCTCATCGATTTCCGTCCTTTTCCGGATGAGAATTCTTGCGAGAGCAGCCTCAACGTGGTCCCGGTCGGTGAACCGATCATGAATTGGGCCCGGCGGTGCGGTATCGCTCCCAGGAAGACCCCAGGTTTCTCAAGATCCGGTTACCCGCTGCACGAACCAGAACAGCCCCATAACGGTCACGGCCCCGGAAACCACCCCGGTGGCCCAGAGCCCGGCCGTCGGCGAGCGCCGCCGCAGCAGCGCGAGCAGCGGGAACACGACGGCGATGATGGCGAGTTGAACGACCTCGATGCCGACGTTGAAGACCAGCAGGGACCAGAGCAGCTGCCACGACCAGGCCTCGTCGATGCCCAGCGCGCCCGCGAAGCCCAGACCGTGCACGAGCCCGAAGCAGAACACGACGCCGAGCCGGATCCAGCCCGAACGGTCCAGAGTGAAGTGTCCGCGTCCGGCGGTCTCCAGGTCCGTGGCGTGGTCGCCGCGACGCCCGATCCGCCACAGGTGCCAGCCGGCCACCACGGCGATCGAGAGGGCGATGATCGGCTCCACGATTCTCGCGGGCACCTCGACCAGGCCGAGCGCGGCCAGCATGAACGTCACCGAGTGGGCCAGCGTGAAGCTCGTCGCGGCGAGCACGATCTCGCGCAGGCGACGGGAGCCGGCGATGAGCGCGAGCAGGAACAGGATGTGGTCGAGCCCGGTCAGCAGGTGCTCCGCGCCCAGCCGCAGGAACTTCCAGAACCGCTCGTACCACGACTGGGCCGTGGAGAACGACGGGTGCCCGGCGTCGATGGCCGCGCTGCCCGAGGTGCCGTCGATCTCGTACGTGACGATCGTCTTGGTTCCCTTGACGTAACCCTCGTCGTCCGGGAACAGCCCGCTGCGTACCTCGTGCGCGTCGCCCCGCTCGGGGCAGTTCCAGTCGAGCAGCAGGGTGGCGTACGGCACCCCCTCCCGGACGCCCATCGTGAACGGGCCGACCTGCGAAGGCGTGCAGTCCGCGCCGCCGGAGGCGACGGAGAAGCGCTTGGTGACATACCCGACCGCGGAGCGCTGATGGGCGTTGAGGGCGGCGGCCATGGCCTCGCCGTCGCGGTCCTCGAACGCGGGTTGCCCCTGCTGGAAGAGCGGGTCGTCGTCCTCGCCGTCGGCGGCGGAGACGAGGAAGAGGTCGTACTCGAGTTCCAGCTTCGTCCGTACGTGGCCGTCGTCGCCCGCGGTGACGTCGCCGTAGACGGTCGACGTGAACCCGTGGGCCAGGGCCGGCCCGGCGGTCAGAAAGGTGATCACCGCCGCGGCGAGCCCGACGACGGTGACGGCGATGCTTCTGCGAATGCGTTGCGACATGCTCTTTCCTTTGGTCGGCCGAGTGCACGGTGCATGTCGCGGATGAACGGCAACCGGTCGACCGACGAACCGTTGGCAAACAAAGGCCCAGGTCAAGGGCCGGGCGGCGGGTATCCGGGGGCCTGTGGGATAGGAAGGAGCACGCATTTTCCGTACGCCTTCGAGAGGACCATCACGTGCGTGCCGCCCTCCGGGCTGTCGCGACGCTGGCCGCGGTCGCCGCCCTGCTCACCGGCTGTGGCTCCGGCGACGACTGGTCGCAGCCGCGCCCCAAGCCGAGTCCCGTCGGCGCTCTCGGCCCAGGGTTCGTCGACCCGTCCGACCCGCCCAAGCCCGAGGGGACCGTCACGCCCCGGCCCGGGTCGTGGACGGCGGTCCACCCGCCGGAGGACTACCGGGTGGTGTTGATCACCGCGGGCGACGACGCCCCGACCAGGGCGCTCGTGACGGCGGTGAAGGGCTGGGCCGAGGAGGAGGACGTCGACCTCCGGACGGTGGTGCCGAAGGACGCGCACGACTACGTGGGCAGCATCGACCGGGCCGTCAGGATGCGACCGGACCTGATCGTCAGCGCGGGCAACGACCTGATCGATCCGCTCGCGATGGTGACCGCGAGCCACCTCTCGCAGCAGTTCCTCGTCGTCGGCGCCGAACTCGCCGAGCCCACGCACAACGTCACGGCGGCCGACTGGTCCGGCGCGTCGTTCCGGGGCGAGGGGCTGGGCATGTCGTCGACGTACGACCCGGCGTCCTTCACACCTGAGCGGTGCGCGGCGGCGATCCGGGCGGGCGTGGCGGCCGTGCTCAACGACCTGACCGGGATCGTGGTCTGGCTCGACCAGCACTGACCGAGAACCCGGCCGACCCCGGCAAACCCGCCGAACCTATTGACTTTCGATAGGTAGCGAGTGATAGTCGATGCATGCTCGCCGAACATCGAGCGGTCGGCCCGCTCAGAGTCTTCCTCGTGCTGCTGTTCGGGATCCTGGTCGTCTTCCAGACCATGTCGCTGCCCGGTCAGTTCGCGCACATGGCCAAGGAGTCCCCGGACGCCGCCTACCTCCGGTGGCCGCTGACCGCCGTCACGGTCTTCTGGGTGCTCTGCGTCCAGGTGGTGATCGTGGCGACCTGGAAGCTGCTCACCCTGGTCAAACGTGACCGGATCTTCACCCAGGCCGCGCTGGGCTGGGTCGACGCGATCGTGTGGGCGATCGTCGCCGCGTGGGTGGTGCTGCTGGGCGTGTTCCTCTACGTCGGTTTCCGCGCCGACGACCCCGGGCTGCCGCTGCTGCTCTTCCTGCTGCTGGTCGGTGTCGCCGTCCTGGGGCTGCTCATGGTGGTGATGCGCGCGCTGCTGCGGCAGGCCACCACGCTGCGCACCGACATGGAAGCGGTGATCTGATGCCGATCGTCGTCCGCATCGACGTCGAGCTGGCCAAACGCAAGATGAGCGTCGGTGAGTTCGCCGAACGGGTCGGGCTCACCCCGGCCAACGTCGCCGTGCTGAAGAACGGCCGGGCCAAGGCCGTCCGCTTCAGCACCCTGGAAGCCATGTGCCGGGTGCTCGACTGCCAGCCCGGCGACCTGCTCGAGTGGGTCGACGAGTGACCCGCGCCGTCGCCGCCGAAGTGGAGGAGTCCCGATGAAGTACGTCCTCGCCGTCGCCGCGGTCCTCGTCATCGCGCTCGGGGTCGCCGGCGTCGTGTACGGAGAGGCCGACGACTCGCCGGGCCTCCAGCTCCTGGGTGCGGTCCTCGTCGTCGGCGCGATCGTGTTCGGCGTACGAGCCGTCCGGCGGAGCAGGTAGCGGCGTCGGCCCGTGCGACCACTGGGGACGGTGGCCGGCGGGCCGTACCGTCGACGGCATGACGACCCTGCTGGCGGTGTCCCTCATCGTGGTGGCTGTCCTGCTGGTCGCCGCCTTCGTGGGGTGGCGGGACCGGAGGCGCGGGTCCTCGCCCGACGACTCGGCCGCCGCCCGCGACGCCGCGGCCACCCAGGAGCGGTACGCGGCGGAGCGGCACGCCGTCCAGGGCGAGGTGTGGCGGCGGGGCCAGACGCCGAACGGCTGAACACCCGACCCCTGCGACCGTGGCCCTCGTCGACGTCCGCCGGTAAACTGCAAACATCGTTCGCGGTTTAGGTGGATCAGAGGAGAGCGGCCATGGAGCGGATCACCGCACCCGACGGCGCCCACATCGTCCTGCACACCACCGGCACCGGCCCCGCCGTGGTCCTGGTGCACGGCGGCGGCATCACCCTCGCCGAATACCACCGACTCGTCGCCCGGCTCGCCGGGCGCTTCACCGTCCACGCCTACAACCGACGCGGCCGGGCGGACGCTCCCGCCCGGCGCGAGCCGTACACCGTCGAGCAGGAGATCGAGGATCTCGGCGCCGTGCTGGCGCACACGGGCGCGCGCCACGTCATTGGCCACAGCTACGGGGGCTTCATCGCCCTGCGGGCCGCCGCGCGGCGCCTGCCGATCGACCGGCTCGCCCTCTACGACGCGGCGTTCCGCATCGACGGCACGCCCCCGTTCGACTACCTCGACGCCGCCGACGAGGCGATCCGGGCGGGTGACATCGCCCGGGCGCTGGCGATCGTGGGCGCCGGGGTCAACAGCCACTCCCGGGCGGCGAGGCTTCCGCTCGGCCTGCGCACCGCCGTCTGCCGGGCGTTCCTGCGTACGCCGATCGGGCGCACGATGGGCGACCTGCTGCCGATGACGTTGTGCGAGACACGGCAGGTCGTGGCACACGACGGTCCGGCCGCGCAGTACGCCGACGTCACCGCCGAGGTCCTGCTGGCCTGCGGCGCCAACGCTCCGCCCTACTTCGCCGCGCACAACGAGGCGCTCGTCCGCGTCCTGCCCCGAGCCCGCACGCTCCGGGTCCCCCGCAGCCGCCACGACGCGATCGCCGTCGCGCGCCCACGACTGGTCGACCCCATCGCCGCGTTCCTCACCGCCCCGCTGTCGCCGGACCGGGCCGGCCGGGCGTAGGCCAATTGACGCCTCGCCCGCCGCTCCCTTACGGTCCGGAGACCCCGGGGCAGGAGGTGCGACGTGCGGAACGCTCGAAGCCTTCGGTGGACGCCGCTGATCGTCTGCCTCGCCGTCGTGTCGGCCTGCACCCCCGGCTCCGGCGGGCGGGAAACGGCCGCACCCGCGCCCTCCGGCTCCTCGCCGCGGGCGGCCGACGGCGCCTCGGCCCCCGCGACCGACGGTCGACCGCCGTGCACCCAGTCCATCGACCTGCTGCCGGAGCCGCCCAGCGGCTACCGGCTCGCGGGCGACGACGTGGCGGTGCCGGCGCGCGCCGTGCTCCAGGCGGCCGAGTCCGGGGAGGCCGACCCGGCGGCTCGCCTCTTCGCCAAGTGGGGACTGGTCGTGCGCGCCGGCGTGGTGGCGGACCTCCGGGTCGCACCCGGCTCGGAGGACGCGGCACGCATCGGGTGGGGCATCCCGGCCGCCCCGGCCGTCCGCGCCCGGGTGCACGCCTGCCCGTCGGACGTCGGGCGGACCGCCTGGCGCTCGTTCGTGGGCGGCACCTGGGTGGCCCGGCCGGCCTGCGTACCGCTCGTGATCCGGTCGTCCGGTCAGGAGACCCGGGTGCGGCTGGGTGTGGGTGTGCCCTGCGACGGGCCCTGACGCCGCATCGGGTGGTTCCGGCCCAGGGTGCGGTTCGCACACATACCATTTGCCTGTGTCCGAGTCGATTGACCGGTTCTTCGACCGGCTGCCGTCCCAGGCCGCCACGGTCCTGCGCGGGCCGGTGCGGGGCACCCTGCGGATCGACCTCGACGTCGGCCACTCCACCGAGCACTGGCTCGTGACCATGGCGCCGGGAGCCGTGGCGGTCACCCGGGAGAACACCGAAGCCGATGCCGTGTGGAAGAGCGATCTGGACCTGTTCGTGGACCTGGTCGCCGGGCGCTCGCAGGGCATCGCGGCGGTGCTGCGCAACGAGGCGACCGTCAGTGGCGAGGTCGCGTTGTTCCTGGCCTTCCGGCGGTTCTTCCCCGACACCGAGGGGGCTCGCGACCCGCGCACGGTCGGCCGGGAATCGGTCGACGGCGGAAGTGACCGGCCGTGCCGGACCTGATCAGCATCCTGGACGGGAACACCTTCGTCGTCTCCGACGGCCGGGGCGACATCGAGGAGTCGTTCGAATACCCGATGGGGTTGTTCTCGTTCGACACCCGTTTCCTCTCCACCTGGATCCTGACCGTCGACGGGCAGCGGTTGCACGCCCTGTCGGTCGACGAGGAGAGTTCCTACGGCACGACGTACTTCCTCGTGCCGGGAGCGCCCAGCCACTACGTGGACGCGAAGATCTCCGTCCAACGGCACCGGGTCATCAACGGCAGCTTCGAGGAGATCCTCACCGTGCTCAACCACAGCACGGAAGCCGCCGACATCACCGTACGCGTGGAGGTGCGCGCCGACTTCGCGGACCTGTTCGAGATCAAGAACGCCCAGCGGAAGCGGGGTGGCGTGACTGTCGACACCGACGGCGGAGCCCTCTGCTTCAGCTACCGGCGCGACCGGTTCCTCCGCGAGGTGGTGATCACCTCCAGTGCCGAGGCCCAGGTGGACGAGGAGGGGATGGCGTTCTCGGTCCGCATCGAACCGCACGGCGAGTGGCAGACCCAGCTGCGGGCCAAGGCCCGGATCGTCGGCGCCAACGGCCGGGACTTCCGCGAGAGCGTGCCGCTCGGGCCCGACCGGCCCGTGCCGGAGATCCGTGACGAACGACGCCAGTTCATGGCCTCGGCACCCAGCCTGCGGTGCGACAGCGAAGCCCTGTCCCTGGCCTACCAGAAGGGCATCCGGGACCTCGCGGCCCTCCGGTACGAGTCGATCACGCTGGGCATGCGGCTCGTCGCCGCCGGCCTGCCCTGGTTCATGACGCTGTTCGGCCGCGACAGCATCTTCACCTGCCTACAGGCGCTGCCGTTCATCCCGGGGGTGGTGAAGCCGACCATCATGATGCTCGCCGCGCTCCAGGGCAGCCGGTTGGACGACTTCCGCGACGAGGAACCCGGCAAGATCCTGCACGAGCTGCGCTACGGCGAGCTCGCCGGTTTCGAGGAGCAACCGCACTCCCCCTACTACGGCTCCGCCGACTCCACCGCGTTGTTCGTCATCCTGCTCGACGAGTACGAACGCTGGACCGGCGACGTCGACCTCGTCCGGCAACTGGAGGTGCCGGTCCGCGCGGCACTCGACTGGATCGACATCTACGGCAACATGCTCGGCACGGGCTACACCTACTACCAGACGCGCAACCCGAAGACCGGTCTGCTCAACCAGTGCTGGAAGGACTCGCCCGACGCCATCTCCTACCACGACGGGCGGCTGCCCGGTTATCCCCTGGCCACCTGCGAACTCCAGGGCTACGCGTACGACGCGAAGATGCGCGCCGCCCGGCTCGCCCGGCAGGTCTGGCAGGACCCCGGCTACGCCGGCCGGCTGGAGCGCGAGGCCGCCGATCTGAAGGAACGGTTCAACCGCGACTTCTGGATAGCCCGGCACGAGTACTACGCCCTCGCCCTGGACCGCGACGGCAACCACGTCGACTCGTTGTCGTCCAACATCGGGCACCTGCTGTGGAGCGGCATAGTCGACGAGGCCCGCGCCCCCGCCGTCGCGCGGCACCTGCTGGGGCCGGCGCTCTTCTCCGGCTGGGGCGTACGCACCCTCGCCACCACCGAGGGCAGGTACAACCCGATCGGATACCACGTCGGCACCGTCTGGCCCTTCGACAACTCCATCATCGCGTGGGGGTTGGCCCGCTACGGCTTCCGCGACGAGGCGGGCCGGATCGCGACCGGGATCATCGCCGCCGCCCGGCACTTCAACGGCCGCCTCCCCGAGGCGTTCGCCGGGTTCCCGCGCGACCAGACCAACTATCCCGTCGAGTACCCCACGGCGTGCAGCCCCCAGGCGTGGTCGGCCGGGGCGCCCCTGCTGCTGCTCAGAGTCCTGCTCGGGCTGCGACCGCACGACGGGCACCTCATCATCGACCCCCACGTGCCGGCCGGGATGGGCCGCATCGAACTGCTCGACATCCCCGGTCGCTGGGGCACCATCGACGCCCTCGGCCGCAGCCGGGACCGCGTCGGGACGGAACAGGGCGCCGACGGCCCGCAACCGTGAGGACCGGCAGCACCGGGCCGGTGCCGGCCGGGCCGGGTTTGGCCCGCCGTCGAGCGGGAACGGCGACGGCCATGACCGAGCGTCTCCCGGCGGCCGGCACCGCCGGCTGCCCCTGACCGCCGGATCCGCGGGTGTCGGCGTCGCCCCGGTGGCGGGCCGTCCGGGGCTTCCTTCGCTCCCGGACGGAACCGACCAGAGCCGGCACCGAACGCGCCACCGTCTTCGAGATCTTCTTCGATCTCGTCTTCGTCTTCGCGCTGACCCGGATCATCGCCTTCATGGGGCACCCGCCCACGTTCACCAGCATGGGGCGAGGTCTGCTCCTCCTCCTGTTGCTCTGGTTCGCCTGGGCGTCGTACACCTGGTTGAGCAACCAGGCGCGGGCCGACGTCGGGCTGGTCCGCAGCGGCACTCTGCTCGCGATGGCCGCACTCTTCGTGGCCGCGCTGGTGCTCCCGGCCGCGTGGCGCACCCCCGCCGACACCATGGCGGCGCCGCTGATCCTGGTCGCCGCCTACATCGTGCTGCGGGCGGTGCAGCTCGTCGTCTACTACCGGGTGGCCCGGCACGACCCGGAGGTGCGTCTCGGGCTGCGGCTGCTCGCGATACCGATCGTCCTCGCGTGGATCCCGCTGGTCCTCGGCGCGGTGTACGGCGGGCACACGCAGACCCTGCTCTGGACGGTGTCGCTGATCGTCGACGTCGGCGGCCAGCGGACCCTGCTCGCCCTCGCCGGTGGCTGGCGGCTGCGCAGCCCCAGTCACTTCAGCGAGCGGCACAACCTGGCGCTGATCATCGCCCTCGGCGAGTCGTTGATCTCCGTGGGGGTGGGCGCCGGGACGGCGGTCACGCGCCCGCCGGTGCTGGTGGCGGCGCTGCTGGCGTTCGTCGCGACGGTGTGCCTCTGGCGGCTGTACTTCGAGCACGTCGCGCCCGCCGCCGCCCGTACCTTCGAGCAGGCGGCGCCGCGACAGCGCGACCAGATCGCCTCCGACGGCTACGGTCTGACGTACCTGCTGTTGATCGTCGGCATCATCTACCTGGCGCTCGGCGTCGAACAGGTCGTCGCGGACCTGGCCGCCGAGGGGCCCGACCGGTTCGCCGGCGAACCGTTGAGCTGGGTGTCCACGGTCGCCCTCTACGGCGGCGCCGCCCTCTACCTGGCCGGCCGGCCGCTCTTCCTTTGGATCGCCGTCCGATCGGTGCCGCGGGCGCAGCTCGCCGCGGTCGCCGTCGCTCTGCTCCTGCTGCCGGTGGGACGCCTCCTGCCGGCCCTGGCCGCGCTCGGCCTGGTCACCGCGTTCCTGCTGCTGGTGGCGGGTCACGAACGCGCGACCCGGCGGGCCGGCTCATCCGGGGATCAGGGCGTCGAGCCCGACGAGACTCGCCCCGGTCGATCTCCGAGGGGCGGTCGGGCGTAGTCGTGGGCGTGGACGCGGTGCTAGTCTTCCCGGGCTGAGCATGATCATGGTGAGCGACCGGGGGACACATGGGGGCCGCCGTTTCCGACACGGGAGGCTTGCTGGATCCGGACGGCGCGGTGGACCGTCTGGCGGCGTGGAAGGGCCGGATCGACCAGCTCGCGGCTGACACCAGGGCGATGAGCGACCGTCTCCAGGAGCTTCGCGTCACGGTCGCCGACGGCAACGGGCTGGCGGAGGTCACGGTCGACTTCACCGGCGGGTTGGTCGACCTGCGGCTAAGTCAGCGGACCCAGCGGCTCGCGCCCGACGTCGTGGCGAGGACGATCATGGAGACGATCCGCGAGGCGAAACGGCAGTTGGCCGAGCGCTCGCAGGAGATCATCGCCGACACGGTGGGCACCGAATCGGCCGCGGGACGGGCGATCGCCGAGCGTGTCGGGCAGCAGCTGCGCGACGCCGGCTCCGCCGGGGACGGCTCCGACGACCAGTACGGCCGGTGGTGACGCGGGTGACCGACGGTTTCGCGGTCGACGCGGAGCAGATCCGCGCGCACGCCCGCAACGTCGACGCCCTGCGGGGGCGGTTCGACGCGGTCAAGGCCGCCAGCGCGCACATCGTCCGGAACGACGAGGCGTACGGGCTGCTCTGCAGCTGGATGCCCGCGATCCTGGAGGGTCGGCACACGCGGCAGGACGAGCTGATCGCGTACGTGGAGGAGAACCTGTCGCTCGTGGCCGCCGGGCTGCGGACGACCGCCGACAACTACGACAACGCCGACGCCGACGCCGACACCGAGATCCGCAAGGCCGGCGGGGGGCTCGCGGGAGCAGCGTCGTGACCGACACGTCGCTGGTCGCCGACGTCGTGTCGACCCGCAAGCCCTGGACCGGCGCGGCCCTGGCCGACAGCTTCCAGGGCCTGGTCGACGCCATCCACAGCGAGGGCTGGGTCGACGACCTCATCGCGGGCGGCGCCTTCGGCGTCGAGGCCGCGGCCAGCGTGATGGATCCGTTCAGCGCGCTGCTGGCCAACGGGCTCGGCTGGGCCATGGAGTACTTCGAGCCGCTGCGACAGATCCTCGACGAGCTCACCGGCATGCCGGACGTGGTGGCCTCGCACGCGGCCACCTGGGACAACATGGCCGTCGAGCTGCAGAGCATGGCCGCCGACCTCCGGTCGTACGTCAACGGGGACACGCCGCACTGGCAGGGACGGGCGGCGGACGCCTACCACGGCCTCATGGAGCACAACGTGGAGGCGATCAACGGCCTCGGCGGGATCTCCGCCGCGATGGCCGCCGCCACCCAGGCCGCCGGGAACCTGGTGATGTTCACCCGCGACATCGTGCGCGACCTCATCGCCGACCTGGTCGCCCGCGTCGTCGTGTGGGCGGTCGAGGCGATCTTCGTGGTCACCATCCCGGTGATCGCCGCACAGATCGCCGCGGCCGTCGTGAAGTGGGCCGGCCGCATCCTGACCTACGTCATGTCCCTGATCACGAGCCTGACCAACCTCACCAAACTCCTGGACGGCTAGTCCGACGATGGCGAAACCCAAGAACCCGCCCGGCGGCGGGAACTCGTCGCACCCGCACGGGGACGGTGACGGCGGCAACGGGTCGTCCGGGCGACCGCGCGGCACCACCAACGTACCGACGAACATCAGTGCCGCCCAGGCGACCGTGGCGGCGCAGGCGCAACAGGGCCGCCCCGGCGGTGGCGGGCCGGGAAGCGCCAACCCGAAGAAGCCCCAGAAGCTGGATCCGTCCAGCGCCCCGAAGACGCCGCCGAAGGCCGACGACATCCGCCACACCGACGCGTCCCGGGAGCACATCCTCGACGGCGACGGCGGCAAACAGGGCGGCCACCGCGCGGGCACCGGCTTCTCGAAGAAGACGGAGTTCCCGAAGGACTGGGACGACGCGAAGATCCTCGACGCCGCGCACCAGGTGACCCAGCAGGGCCCGCCGGCGAAGGGCCCGTACCCGGCGAAGGACGCCGACGGCAATCCGACCTGGGCCTACGACTACACGGGCCGGGTCGACGGTGTCGAGGTCAAGACGATCGTGCTGGCCAACGGTGAGATCCGCACCGCCTTCCCCAACGACCCGTCCGACCCGGGAGTCATCAGCAACCCGACCGCGCCGAACCCGGCCCCGAAGGGCACGCCGGTGGGCGTCGCCCCCCGCTACAGCCACCCGGACGTCGGCGGCGACGGCAGCTGGACGTGGGAGGGTCCGAAGGGCAATAAGATCGTCAGAGTGGTCCAGGACGCGCACGGGCACGTCACGGTGACCGAGCTGGGCGACTACAAGAAGAAGTGAGCGT
This sequence comes from Micromonospora xinjiangensis, assembly GCF_056150165.1. Taxonomy (NCBI): domain Bacteria; kingdom Bacillati; phylum Actinomycetota; class Actinomycetes; order Micromonosporales; family Micromonosporaceae; genus Micromonospora; species Micromonospora xinjiangensis. Next base: position 452,331 of record NZ_JAXCFO010000003.1, read on the forward strand.
CATGGATGCGAAGACCTACGCGGCGATCACCGAGGTGTGCGCCCGGCTCGCGGGGCGGCTGCCCGACGACCCGCTGAGCGCCCTGCGGGACCAGTACGCCGCGGGTGAGTGGGCCATCGGCGACGACACGCTCCTGCTCAGCCTGGCGTTCCAGCACGTCGGCATCACCCGCGAGGAGCAGGAGCTGATCCGCTCCTTCCTCAGCGACCCGGACAACCCGGACCTGCTCGACGTGCCCATCATCGACGAGGTGCCGGCCACGGCGTACCAGTTCAGCCGGACCGGCCCGGCGGACGCCCCCGACCCCGGCCGGGCGGACAGCCTGCTCGCCGGCGAGGCGCCGCGCCACGGCGGCCACCGCCTGCACCGCGCCTGGCGAAGCCCGCTCGACTGGGCGCCGGACGGGCCGACCTGGGTGTATGTGGTACGCGTCGCCGAGGGCGCGGACGAGCTGAAGACGCACTCGGGCCTGACCGCCAAGCTGTGGAGCACGCTGCGGGAGAAGTGGCAGGTGGAAGTGGTCGCCGACGGCGCCGAGCTGACGCCCTACCAGGCCGCCGCGCTCGCCGCCGCCCAGCCGGTGTGGACCGCCTGACCGCGGGTGCGCCGGAGCCCGGCCCGGCCGGCGGCGGGCGCCACCGGCCGGGCGGGAACGGCCCCGATCAGACGCCTGCCGTCAGATCCCCCAGGCCCTGCAACATCTCGCCCAGGTCGGCGGTCTCCGCGGCGGGCGGGGTCTCGATGGTCACCGCCTTGCCGTAGTCGGTGTAGTCGACCGTCAGGTCGCTCATCGTGCCCATGACCATGTGCATGCGGCGCGGGCGGTACTGCTCGTCGACCCACAGGTCGATCGTGACCTCCGTGACGCCCTGCTTCGCCAGCTGCTGCTCGACCTGGGCCCGCATCTCGGCGTCGACCTGCCCGAGGTAGGTCTGCACGGGCGTGGTCAGCGTGTAGTGCACGGTCGGCGCCCCGTTGACCGTCTCCTCGCCGACGACCCGGACCCCCTCGGTGTCGAGCAGCATCTTGACCTGCTTGGCAGGGTCGACGTCCTCGAACTGCTTGGAGAAGTCCATCCCCGCCGCCGCGCCGACGGTGGACAGGTCGAGCTTCATCCAGCGCTTGCCGCCGACGCCGGCGCGGTCCGCCTCCGGGATCTCCGCGTAGACGGCGCTGCCGACGATCCGCATGGTGATCGGGGTGCCGCCTGGGCCGGTGCCCGCCATCTCGGCCTTGAACGGGTCACCCAGGTCCAGCACACCCTGCATCGAGAGCTTCTGGCCGGCCGTCGTGCCCTGCACCGCCACGGTCGCCGATTCGCTCCTGGCGGTGGCGTCGACCGTCTTCTGCAGCGAGCCCTTCAGGTCGCTGGCGAGCAGCTCCAGCACCGTGGGCTGCTTCGGCTCCTGCGACGACCCGGGCTGGGAGCCGCAGGCGCTCACCGTGATCGCGGTGAGCGCGCCGACCGCCACGATCGTGGTCCTCTTCCAAACTGACACGCGACAGCTTCTTTCCATGAAGGACTCTGGGACCGCCCCCAGACAGGCGGACGACACGCTATCCCAAAGGAGCAATCGAGGGGGACGCGATGTGCACGCCCCAGGCCCCGTCGCCGCCGGGCCCGCGCGTGGCCCGCCGGGGGCGCCCATCGACCCGCCGGACGGGGGAGCCGGCCACAGGTTCGAGACCTACCGGTCGAACGCGGGCGCGCGGCTGCGTACCCTCGGCGGACAGGCCGCGGTGAGCGACGTGCTCGGCGCGTTCTGGAGCAGGTACGGAGCCGCCCTGCACCGGCTGTCGGAGACGGTCGACGACCTCGCCTCCCGCGTGACGCAGGCGCCCCACGTCATCTGCCACGCCGACATCCACCCCGGCAACCTGATCGCCGACGGCGACGGCCCCCTGCACGTCGTGGATTGGGACGCGCCGATCCTCGCGCCGCGCGAGCGGGACCTGATGTTCGTCTACAGCCGTGACTTCGGCGACCACCCGATCGACGCGCACCGCGCCGCGCTCTTCCGTCGCGGCTACGGGCCGCCGGAACCGGACCAGGCCCTGCTGAGCTACTACCGCAGCGAGTGGCACCTCGACGACGTGGCCGCGTTCCTGGGCGGCATCCTCGACCCCGAGGCCAGTCCGGAATCCCGCGCCAACGACCTGCACTGGCTGACCCGCATCGCCGAGACCGTCGCCGCGCCCGGCTACACACCCTGATCTCCGTTACTCCGGCCGCCGGCGCTGCCGACCCCGGCCTTCGGCTGTCGGTGTCAACACCGGTACGCGTCGTCGACCCGTGGCATCTCCGACGACGGCCGATGGTCGAGCCGGACGGGCGCGTCCTCATCGCGAGGCGGATACCGGTTCTCCAGCGAAAGCGGCATGGCCGGGCGGACGGTTTCTCTTCTCCCCGCCCGCCGTGACGGGCCGGCGTACGCAACATCGGGGCCGACAGGTGGCCTCTCGGAAGGAAGCCGCCGTCCCGCTGCTAGCCGCGTCGCCTCCGTCGACGCCAGATGAGCAGACCTGCGACAGCGGCCGCGATCGCGGCGAGGACGGACCAGTCTCCCGCGACGGTCGCCTCCGGCCAGGGCCGCACCGGCCTGTCCTCGGCCTCGTACCCGTCGCTCCCGGACGCTTCGTTCATGTCGATACATTAGTCGCCGCGTGAGCCCCGCGGGGTCGCCCGTCTCGCGGAGATCGCCCGACGCTGGGCGCCGTCGCATCGCAGTCCGAGGCCTCGGACGACATCGTCGTCGAACTTCCAGGCGGGCGGTGGGCACTCATCCACGTCACCTGGAAAGGCGCACCCGAAACACCACCCGGCCAAAGACCGAGTTCTACGACATCTCCACGACCTTGAGCAGCATCTATACGAGTCAGACCGAACAACAGGGGCAGAGAATCAAGATCGTCTAGCCGGAAGTGTCACCCACGTCCCGAGACTGATGTGTCACGCAGGTACTCAGACCAGGCACGCCGGCTGCCGGCCGGGGTCCTGCGGCGGGTGATGCTTGACGTCGTGGCCTCGGAAGGCGCTAGACATGCCCGCGAGCCGGCAACCACGCGACTCGCGATAGATCAGTGCTCTTGAGCGCGGGCGATATGCCGGCCTGCGTTGCGCTTAGAAGCCCCGGAAGACGCCGTCCGGACCTGCCGACCGCGCGAACTCAAAGAAGTCCATATTCGCGATCGACAGGTTGTTCTCGATCGCCTGGACCTGCCGTGGCAGGGTCCTGAACGGACCTGTCTCGTCCCTTTCGTTCAGATTGACGACGAGCACGGGATGCTCCGGCAGCGAGACTGCGGCGGTGTCGACGACGAACACGACCGGGTGCCGGTACCGACGGGGGTAGGCGCGAGGATAGCCAGCTGCGATTGCCGTCTCGCTGATTCCAACCAGTGCTCGGTCCTCGACGAACTCGACACCGGCCACGAAGCCCTCTTCCGTGGGGCTGACAATCTCGTCCTTGAGCTGCTCCCACACACCGTCATCGCTGAAGTCCGCACGTACGACCGGAACGCACCACGTCTCTGGCAAATCAGCCACGTGCGCAGCGTAGCGAGACCTGACGTTACTCCGACCGCGACAGGGGCGCATTGTTCCCGGAAAAGCGGGTCGGGTGGCACCGTCGACCTGGATCAGGTCGTCGCCGACAAGCTGGCCGCCCACCTCGACGACATCGGACCCGTCGAGTTCGAGCTGCCGGACATCACCGCCGGCGAGCGGATGATCCGTGCCGTGGCGGTCCTGGTCACCTCGCAGCCGGGGAAGCTGCTTAACGATCGCTACTGGGCGGAACTGTGGGCAGGCTGGCGCGAGGCCACCGGCTGGCCGAAGGAAGGCACCTTCCACTCCCTGCGCCGCTTCTTCGCCACGACGCTCATGAGCAACGGCTTCGAGCCCCGGGACGTGTAGAAGGCGCTGCGGCACGCCTAGCTGTGGATCACCCTGGAGATTTACGTCCACTAATTGCCCACGAAGGACCGGACGCGCGGCGTGGTGGGCGCCCTTCTCCGGCAGGCCGACAACAAGCGGCACGGCACTCCCGCGAGCGAAGTTCAGCGCTAGTTTGTGCCCTGGTTGTGCCCGTTGACCTTTTCTCGGCGTTGCCGCAGCTCATCGGCGGTGAGAGTGGGCCGCCAGGGACTCGAACCCTGAACCTATGGATTAAAAGTCCACAGCTCTGCCATTGAGCTAGCGGCCCGCGCGCCCAGGTTACCGGACCTCGCCCCGGCGCGGCTCCTGGCTTCCGCGTCGCCCTCCGTCCTCGGCCCCGCCGACGAGCGGCCGGCGGCGGAGCATCGGGCGGGACGAGCGAGGGGCTACGGCCGGTCGGCGACCTGGGCCACGAACGCGCGCCAGGCCGCGGCGGGGAAGGTGAGGGCCGGGCCGGACGGGTCCTTCGAGTCGCGTACGGCCACGATTCCGGGCAGGCTGTCGGCCACCTCGACGCAGTTGCCACCGCTCGACCCGCTGCGGCTCGACTTGCGCCACGTGGCGTTACTGAGGTCCATGCTGGCTCTGCACTTCCTTCATCAGGTCGACGGACTGCCGACGCGGGAGCGCTTAGTTCCCCACACCCTCCCCACTTCGGGAGCAGACTAGCCACATCATCCTTGCTGTCGACGACAACTCCGCCCAGCTGATTCACCAGGTGCCCGACGCATCCGCCGTCGGTGAGCGAGCCAGCGCGAAGGTGCCGGACAGGCCGATGTGCAGCCCGGTCGCCTCGGGATTCACATGCACGTGAACGGTGGGCAGCTCCGCCATCGCGATCAGATGCCCGACCTGTTCGGCCGTGATGCCGCTGAATCCGCCACCCGTTCGCCGGAGCGCCGGTTCATCGAGGACCGCCACCACCTGCGGCCGGTGCTCGCCGTCGAGGATCCTCTGACGTTCAAGGCGTGCGCTCGTGATCCGGGCGCGGGGGGCCACCCCGCCCGGACCAGCGACCCGTGACGCCCGCGCCGGTCGCCCCTGGCCGCCCGCCCCGGACCGGCTTCCCCCGTGGCCGCCGGGGCGGGCCCCGTCCCACGGCCAGGCATGGACCGACCGGCCCGGGGAACTGGTCCGGCATGCGGGCGAGCAGCACACCGGCGGTCGCGGCCTCCGGCGAGGAGACCGGCCCCGACGGCGTACGGGAGCCCGGCGGCGAGGTGCACGCCTGGCTGCCCGGGCAGAACCAGACCGTGTGCGGGCTGCAACTGAGCCGCACCCGGCTGCGCCGCTTCCCGCACGTACGGTTCGACTACTCCTCGACCGACGTGCTCACCGAGGCCGACCCGGTCCGGTGGATCTGCCCGCGCTGCCTCGCCGCCACCCAGGGCCGGCGCCGCGACGAGAAGCACGGCTGGGTGCGGCACGCCCCGCGGCCCTGACCCGGATCACCCGACCGGCCCCCCTCGCACGCCACGCGCCCCGGACGCGGCGGCACGTATAGGGGCGGTCTGGGCGGGTACGGGCACGGCATGCGGATCGTGGTGGTCGGGGCGAGCGGCAACGCCGGAACGGCCCTGTTGCGCCGGCTGCGGCGCGAGCGGGGCGTGGAGCTGGCCGGGGTGGCCCGCCGGCTGCCCGGCCCGGACGCGGGGGAGCCGTACGACCAGGTGGAGTGGCACTCCTGCGACGTCGGCCTGCCGGGCGCGGCCGACCAGCTCGCCGAGGTCTTCGCCGGCGCCGGGGCGGTCGTGCACCTGGCCTGGCAGATCCAGCCCAGCCACGACCAGCGGGTCCTGCACCGCACCAACGTCGGCGGCAGCCGCGCCGTGATCGACGCGGTGGTCCGGGCCAAGGTGCCGGCCCTGGTGTACGCGTCGTCCGTCGGCACGTACGCGGCCGGCCCCAAGGACCACCCCGTGAGCGAGCGCTGGCCGGCGACCGGGGTGCCCGAGTCGTCGTACAGCCGGGACAAGGCCGAGGTGGAGGAGCTGCTCGACCGGGCCGAACGCGAACACCCGCAGCTGCGGGTGGTGCGGATGCGGCCCGGCCTGAACTTCCAGCGCGCCGCCGCCACCGAGATCAGCCGCTACTTCCTCGGGCCGCTGGTGCCCGTCCAACTCCTCCGCTACGGCCGGATCCCGCTCGTGCCCACCCACCCCCGGCTGCGGATGCAGGCCGTGCACACCGACGACGTCGCCGAGGCGTACGCCCGGGCGGTCCTGGGCGACGCGCGCGGCGCCTTCAACCTGGCCGCGGACCCGGTGCTGACCCCGGAGCTGGTGGCCCGGCACTTCCACGGCTGGACCGTGCCCGTCGCCGCCCCGCTGCTGCGCGTCGCGGCGAAACTCACCTGGTACGCGCGCCTGCAACCCGTCGACGCCGGATGGGTGCAGCTGGCGCTGAGCGTGCCGCTGCTGTCGAGTGAACGCGCCGAGACGGAGCTGGGCTGGCAGCCGAAGGTGGACGCCGTCACGGCGCTGCGGGAGCTGTTCGAGGGGATGGCCGCGCGCGCCCACACCGACAGCCCGCCCCTGTCCGGCGCCGCCGACCTCCCCGGCCGCCCCGCCGGCCTGCTCAAGGGCCGCCTCACCGGCCACCCCAACCCCTACTGACCACGACCGGGCGGTCAGCTCAGGCGGGAGCCGGGAGTGGACGGGTCACGGGCGCCGAGGAAGAAGATCCCCGGAAAGCCGCGCGTCTCGAACTGGCCGCTCGGGTTGCGGCGCAGCGTCGAATCCTCGATCGTCATCGTGCCCGTCCGGTCGTTGCTGACGAAGAAGATCGCTCCGCCGCCCTCGTTGGCCCGGTTCCCCTCGATCACCGTGCCCGCGATCCGGACGGTGAACGTGTTGCCGTCGCAGTAGATCGCCCCGCCGCTGCCGCCGCCCGGCGTGCCGGCCTTCGCCGGGTTGGCGCCCCTGCCGACCGCCGAGTTGCCGGTGAAGACACTGTTGAGCACCGTCCACGACACGCCGATGCTGCTCAACGCGCCGCCGTTCGCGCAGGAGCCGCTCTCGAAGGTGCTGTTCACCACGTACACCGGCCTGTTCTCGTACTGGCTCAGCACCCGCAGCGCGGCGCCACCCAGGTCGGGGCCGGTCCGGTCGCAGCGGTTGCCCACGAAGCGGGCGTTGACCACCTTCACCCGCCCACCCCGTACGAAGATCGCCCCACCGCCGCCCCCCTCGGCCTCCTCACCCGTCGAGTTGCCGTCGGCGAAGGTGATGTTCTGGACGGTGAGCTGCGGGTGGTCCTGGTTCTGGCAGTGCGAGGTCGTCCAGCCCTGCGCGGCGTCACACGTGTTCATGTAGAGGATCCGCCGCCGGCCCTGCCCGCTCAGGGTGACCTTGCCGCCGCCGTCCAGCACCACCTTCGGCCCGTTCGCGTTGCGCACCTTCGCCGTGGCGGCCATCCGGATCGTCACCGGCTCCGGCCCGCAGTCGAACGTGATGACACCGCCCGCCGCCACCGCCTTCACCACCGCGGCCGACGTGCAGCTCGCCGGGGTGCCGGTGCCGATCGTGCGGGTCGGCCGGGAGGTGTCGACCGCCCGCGCCTCGGCGGGCACCGGCGCGTCACCCTTCGGGTTGCCGGCCCGCAGCGTCACCGGCCGGCGGGACGGCGACGGGCTCGCACCCGGGCCACCGAGCCCGGCCCGGGCCGTCGGTGCCGGCTGGTCCGCCCCGCTGGGCAGCGCCGACGCGGACGCGGGTGCGGAGGCCGCCGTGCCCGGCTCGGACGAGCCGCAGCCGGGCAGGGCGACGAGGCAGGCGGCGAGGAGCACGAGGGCAGGCTTGGCGCGCACCCCCGCATGCTAGGCGCCCTAGAAGTCCGCGAAGAGGTACGGCACCCGCCGCGGGAAGATCCGCCGCAGCTCGGCCGCCGCGTCCGCCGGCACCTCCCCGAGCCCGCGCAGCTGCACCTCCACCGGGTCCAGCACCCCGTACGCCAGCGCGGACAGCCCCGCCGCCGTGAGGGTGGCCGCCGGCACCGGTGCGGCGGTCGCGCCGTCCAGCAGCTCCAGCGAGCCGGTCGTGCCGTCGAGCAGGTGCGCCCCCGCCAGCCAGCGGTCACCGGTCAGCTCGACCCGTACGCGCCCCGGACCGGCGGGCAGCCCCGCCAGCGCGTCCAGCGTGAGCAGGCGGGCCATCGGCGCCGACGCGCCCGGCCGGGCCACCCGCGCCTCGACGTGCACGGCCAGGTCGGTGAGCCACAGCTCGGGCAGCTCGTCGGCGGCCAGCTGGACGCTCACCCGCTCCACCTGGTCGACGTGCCGGGCGAAGAACTGCAACAGCAGCGCCCGGGCGTGCGGGTCGGTGACCAGCAGGTCGTCGGCGGCCAGCTCGCCGCCGTGGTCGTCGATCCGGTACGTCACCGCGCCGGTCACCACCCCGTCGACCCGGGCGGTGAGCAGCCACCGCTCGTCCCGGTCGCGCAGCCCGACGTCCCGGTAGTCGGGGAAGATCGCGAACCCGTGCCGCTCGCGCAGGCAGCGCTCGGTGAACCCGCGCCAGGCCGGGTAGCCGGCGCCGATGCGCTCCCAGCGCACCTCCCCGGGCAGCTCGGCGCGGAGCAGCGCGTGCAGGTCGGCGGGGGAGAAGGTGGCCGTCCGCGGCTTCGGTAGCCCCACGTAGCCGAACCGCTCGTAGAAGCTGGGCCGGAACGGGTAGAGCGCGGTCAGCGGGTGCCCCTCGTCGCGCATCTCGTCGAGGAGCTGGTGCAGCAGCGTCCGGACGTACCCCTGCCGGCGGGCCAGCGGATGGCTGGACACCCCGGCCACGCCGGCCATCGGCAGCACCCGGCCCCGCAGGTTCTGCTGCATCGGGATGGCCGTGGCGGCGGCGAGGGCTTCACCGTCCTCCTCGACGATCAGGGTGCGGTTGCCCTCGTGGTACGGCAGGTAGCCGCGGAACTCCTCGGCCCGGCGCGCGCTGCGCGGCGACGCCTCGAAGGCGTACGCACCCAGCGCGAAGCTCGTCGTCAGGCGCTCCTCCGAGCTGACCCGGCGGACGGTCGCCATCAGGCGACCAGGGTGACGTCGGAGACCACCACGGTCACGTTGTCCGGGGCGCCGGCCTGGTGGGCGAGCTTCACGAGCTGCTCGCCGCAGAGCTGACGATCGCCGTACGCGCCGAGCGCCACCGCGATCGCCTCGTCCTCCACGTAGTCGGAGAGCCCGTCGCTGCACAACAGCAGCCGGTCGCCCGCGCGGACGGTGAGGGTGCCGATCGTCGGCTGGCTGTCACCGCCCTGCACCGCCCGGGTCACCAGGGACCGCTGCGGGTGGTGCCGGGCCTGCTCGGCGGAGAGCGCCCCCTGGTCGACCAGCGCCTGCACGAACGTGTCGTCCCGGGTGAGCTGCATCAGCTTGTTGTCGCGCAGCAGGTAGCAGCGTGAGTCACCGACCTGGGCCAGCACCAGCGTCTCGCCGGCCAGCAGCGCGGCGGTCAGCGTCGTACCCATGCCGTCGCGGGCCGGGTCGACGGTGATGGCGGCGTGGATGCGCTGGTTGGCGGTGCTCACCACGGCCCGCAGCGCGTCCGCGGCGGCCTCCGGCTCGGTCGGCGGCACCAGCTCGTCCAGGATCCGGATGACGATCTCGCTCGCCACCTCCCCCGCGGGCAGGCCGCCCATGCCGTCCGCGACGGCGACGAGCCGGTCACCGGCGAGGGCGGAGTCCTCGTTGTTGGTCCGGACCAGACCGATGTCGTTGAGGATGGCCGAGCGGAGGATCAGCGTCATGACCTTAGCTTGCCAAGAAGACCCCACCCGCGTCTCTACGCACTACTGCGTAGGGTTGGAGAATGATGCCGGTGTCCATGGTCGGGCGCGCCCCTGAGCTGGCGGAGCTCGACCGGGCGTGGTCCACCGTGGTGAGCGGTCGGCGGGCGGCGCCGAGCGTCGTGGTGATCAGCGGCGGCGCCGGCGTGGGCAAGAGCCTGCTGGTCTCCGCCGCCCTGGACGCCTTCACGCCGCGCCCGGCGGTGGTCCTCTCCGGCACGGCCCGGGTGCACAGCCCCGCTCCCTACGACTGGCTCGCCGCGGTGCTCAGCGATCGGGACACCAGCCACCTCGACCTGCCGCCCGACGCGCTGGCCTGGTTGGCCCAGCACCCCACCGCGCCGCGCGAGCGGTACGCGCCGGGTGCCCTGCTGCGCCTCGCCGTGCGGACGGTCCGCCTCCTGGTCGGCGGCGGCCCCGCCGTGCTCGTGGTGGAGGACCTGCACGCGCTCGACCCGGCGAGCCTCAATCTGGTCGGCGAGCTGGCCACCGCCGCCGAGCTGCCCGTCCTGCTGGTGGTGGCCACCCGCCCCGCCGAGGAGGCGCTGGCGCCGGACCTCGCGGTCCGCGCGCTGTCCCGGCTCTGCGGCGTACGCGGCGCGGTCCGCCAGCACCTCGGGCCGCTGCGGCCGGCCGAGGTCGCCGAGGTGCTGACCCAGGTGTACGCCGGGTCGCGCCCTTCGGGCCGCCTCGTGACCGCCGTCTGGCGGCGTACGGGCGGCAACCCGTTCGCGCTCACCGAGCTGCTCGCCGCGCACACCGGCCAACCGCCGGAGGCACTGGTGCGGCCGGTGCCGGCGCCTCCCGGTGCGCGCCTGCCGGCCCGTGCCACGGCGTCCCGTCGTCCCTCCCGCGCACCCCGCCCGGCGGGCCCGCCGAACACCGACGAGGCGGAGCTGACCGCCCGGGAGATCGAGGTGCTCGGCTGCCTCGTCGCGGGGATGTCGAACAAGCAGGTCGCGAAGGCGCTCGGCATCTCGGTGCGTACGGTCACCGTGCACGTGTCCAACCTGCTGCGGAAGACCGGGGCGGCGTCCCGGACCGAGGTCGCGCTCTGGGCCGTGCAGCAGCGGCTCCCCGTGCCCGCCCCCGTCGAGGGCTGACACGGCTGCGTCCGGCCGCGCGGGGTGTGTTCGCCGGGCGGTGCGCCGTGTGCGGGTGGTTGATGGGGTCGGTCAGCGACGCGGGTAGCGCAGCAGCAGGCTGGCGGTCACCTCCTCGTCGCCGACCGCCGCGTAGCTGTGCGGCACGTCGGAGACCCAGCGCAGGTAACCGCCGGCCGCGGCGGTGAGCGGCGCGTCCACCGGGCCGGCGCGCAGCACTCCCGAGAAGACCGTGACGTGCTCGGTGACGCCGGGCTGGTGAGCCGGTGAGAGCTGCCCCGGACCGGGACTGACCCGCATCCGGTACAGCTCGTAGGTCGCGTCGGAGTCGGTGAACACCTCGAGCACGGTGGCGCGCACCGCGGCACCGCGCACGGTGGGCGACGCGGCCGGCTCGGCGAGCACGGCGGTCAGCGGCACGCCGAGGTGGGCGGTGACGGCGTAGAGCGTCTCCAGCGTCGGGTTGCGGGTGCCGTTCTCCAGGCCGGAGAGGGTCGCCTTGCCGACGTTCGCGAGCCGGGCCAGGGCGGAGAGCGAGATGCCCCGCTCCTCGCGCAGCGCGCGGACGCGGGCGCCGATCACGCTCGGGTCGGCGTCGAGGGGGCGGCGGCCTGGTGATGGCTGGGACACCCCGCTATGGTGCTACAGACCATCGTTCCGTAAACGGAACACCTCGGGAGGCTCGGCATGGCGGGACGGCTCCAACCGGTGCTGGCGGGTGTGGTGACCGCGCTCGTCGGCTTCGCCAGTTCGTTCACGGTGGTGCTGGCCGGCCTGCGGGCGGTCGGCGCCGACCCGACGCAGGCGGCCTCCGGGCTGCTCGCGCTCTGCGTGGCGTCGGGCCTCGCCGCCGCCTGGCTGGGGTTGCGGTACCGGCTGCCGATGAGCGTCGCCTGGTCGACCCCGGGGGCGGCGCTGCTGGTGGCGACGGGGCCGGTGCCGGGAGGCTGGCCCGCGGCCGTGGGCGCGTTCCTCGTCTCCGGGCTGCTGATCGTGGCGGCCGGTCTGGTCCCGCCGCTGGGGCGGGCGGTGGCGGCCATCCCGAAGCCGGTCGCCGGCGCGATGCTCGCGGGTGTGCTGCTGCCGCTCTGCGTCGCGCCGGTGCGCGCCCTGGTCGAGGTGCCCCGGCTGGCCGGGCCGGTGGTGGTCGCCTGGCTGCTGCTGTACCGGTTCGCCCGCGCGTGGGCGGTGCCCGGTGCGCTGGTGGTCGCGGTGGTGGCGCTCGCGTCGACCTCCGCCGGCGCCGGGCTCGGGACGGTGGGGCTGCGTCCGGTGTTCGAGCTGACGCCGCCGAGCTGGAACGCGTCGGTCCTGATCGGACTCGCGCTGCCCCTCTTCCTGGTCACCATGGCCGCGCAGAACGTGCCCGGGATGGCGGTGCTCGTCGGCTACGGCTACCGGCCGCCGTTCACCGCGGCGCTGCGGGCCACCGGCATGGCCGGCCTGCTGGCCGCCCCGGCGGGTGGGCACGCGGTGAACCTCGCCGCGATCACCGCGGCGCTGGCCGCCGGCCCGGACGCCCACCCCGATCCGGAGCGCCGGTGGATCGCCTCGGTGACCGCCGGGGCGGGGCTCGCCCTGCTCGGGCTGGGCGCCGGAGCGGCCACCGCGCTGGTGGCGATCGCGCCGCCGGTGCTGATCGAGGCGGTCGCCGGGCTCGCGTTGCTCGGCGCGCTGGCCACGGCGCTCAGCTCGGCGGTGGCCGAGCCCGAGGGCCGTGAGGCCGCCGTGGTCACGTTCGTGGTCACCGCCTCCGGCGTCACCCTGGTGGGCGTGGGCGGCGCCTTCTGGGGCCTGGTCGCCGGCTGCCTGATGCTGCTGCTCCTGCGCCAGCGCCGGCGCGGCACACCCGCCCCGACGCCGGACTCGGGGCCTCTGGGCGCGTCAGCGCGCGAGCCGGGGCGTGAGCCGGAGCCCGAGCCGGAACCCGAGCCGGCGCGCGAGCCGGAACCCGGGCCGGCGCGCGAGCCTGGGCGTGAGCCGGCCGCAGTCCGGCACCCGGCGCGGTGAAGAGGCCGGGGCCCAGGCGCCGCGCTGCGCCGGCATCCGCGCCGGTCTGGGATGGTGCTGTGGGCCCTGTCGAGCTGCCCCAGATCTGGGGCGGGCTGATCCGCCGACCTGCGGTGCCGGGCGGGCGTGCGGGTCGCCCGGCGGCCTGTCCCGCGAGTCGGCCTGTCCCGCGAGTCGCAGCGCCCCATTTCTGGGGCAGCTCGACAGCCTCCGCGCCAGGGCTGTGGCGCCGCTTTCTGAGGGCCAGGTCGACGGCCTCTGCGACAGGGTGTGGCGCCGCCCTTTGCGGGCCAGGTCGGTCGACGGTCTCCGCGACACGGGTGCGGTGCCGCTCCTACTCCTCCGAGGGCAGGTCGGCGGCATCCGGGACAGGGGTGTGGCGCCGCCCTTTGAGTGCCAGGTCGACGGCCTCCGCGACACGGGTGCGGCGCCGCTCCTACTCCTCCGAGGGCAGGTCGGCGGCGGGCACGTCGAGGCGTACCCGGCCGTCGGTGACGGTGGCGATCCAGTCGGCGGGCACGTAGACCGCGCCGGTGGCGGTGAGCTCCGTGCTGACCTTCAGGTAGCCGGAGTGGAGCAGGCGGGCCGCCAGGTCGGCCGGGACGTCCGGCTCCTCGACGGCGGTCGACTCGATCAGCTCGTCCAGGCTGCTGCCCGGATCGGCGTTGGGCGCCTCGACCGTGACGGCGTTCGGGTCACCCCGCTGGACGAGATCCACCGTGCCGACCTCGATGCCGTCGGCGTCGAACACCGGCATCCCCGTGGTGATCCGCGAAATGGTCTGCTGGCCGCCCTGGTGACTCATTCCGTCGCGGTTCCCGGGGCGGCGCGCCGCTAAACGCCTCCCGCCCCGGACCACCCGTCCAGCGGGCGCCCGCCGCACGGTCACTCGTCCGGCGGGCGCCCGCCGCACGGTCACTCGCCCAGCGGGCGCCGCGCGCACGGCCACTCTCCCAGCGGGCGCCCGCGGCACGGTCACTCGCCGGGCGGGGGCGCCAGGCGCATGGTCACTCGCCCGACGGGCGCCAGGCGCTCGGCGGTCGCGGCGACAGCTCGCGCCAGCGCTCCGTGCCCTCGAGCAGCGCCCGGACCGTGTCCTCGGCCTCGTCGACACTGTCGTACTCGTAGAAACGGGAGATTCCCTCGGCGCCACCGGCCCGCTGCTCGACGTGCCACCGGTCGCCGTCCACGCGGAGGAACACGTCCCGCCGCGCAAGCCGCCCCCATTTCCCGTTCCACCAGTGCTTCCGCTGCTCCATGCGCGGACTCTATCGAACACACGTACGAGAATGTGCGGCCCCTGCGGGATTCCCACAGGGGCCGATGTGCCGGTGCCGGGTTCAGCGCGCGGTGGGCGGTTCGTTCCGGCCGAGCACGTCGTTGAGCGCGCCGCGCTGCTGCGCCGGCGTCCGGTGACCCGCCGCCACGAGCGCGTCGCGGATCTCGGTGAGCAGCTTGACCTCCTCGCTGGGCGCCGCTGGCGGCGGCTCCTCGCCCCGGCGCCGCCGCTCGGCCAGCTTGTTCATCGGGTAGACGACGAGGAAGTAGAGGACCGCAGCAGTCAGCAGGAACGTGATCAGGGCGTTGAGGAACTGCCCCCACTCGATGTAGTTCTGCGTGCCCAGCTTCACCCGGGCGCCGGGGCCCGCCGGGCTTGCGCCGACCAGCTTGATCAGCGGCTGGAGGAACGAGTTCGTGAAAGCGGTGACCACGCCCGTGAACGCGGCACCGATGACGACGCCGACCGCCAGGTCGACGACGTTGCCGCGCATGATGAAGTCTTTGAAGCCCTTGAGCATTCGCACTCCCGTGCTGTCCGGTTTTCCGTCCGGGACAACCTATGCCCCGGGCTGGAGCTCCAGAAAAGCCCCGGCCTCGCGGGCCGCCCGCTCCGGATCACCTGCCCGGATCGCGTCCACGAGTCGGGAGTGGTCGATGTAGCGCTCCGGCGCCATCCCCTCCGTCGCCTGCGCGAGGGCGCTGCGCATCGCGGTGCCCACCGAGGCGTACAGCTCGGCGAGCATCGCGTTGTGCGCCGCCGCCACGATCGTCGTGTGGAGCGCCGCGTCGGCCTCCACGAACTCCTCGGACCGGCCACCCCGCCACGCCGCCTCGCGGTCGGCGAGCGCGCCGTCGAGGGCCGTCAGGTCCGCGGGCGTACGCCTCAACGCGGCGAGCCGGGCCGCCTCCACCTCGAAGGCGCGGCGCACCTCGATCACCTCGGCCATGCGGTCGTCGGTGAGCCGGCGGGCCACCACGGGGGCGAGCTCGTCGGTGGAGATCACGTACGTCCCGGAGCCCTGCCGGCACTCCAGCACCCCGGCGTGCTGCAGCGCCCGGACCGCCTCCCGGACCGTGTTGCGGCCGACGCCGAGCGCCGCGACCAGTTGCGGCTCGGTGGGGATCCGGCTGCCGACCGGCCACTCACCCGCGAGGATCCGCCCCCTGAGCTGGGTGATCGTCTCCCGGATCCGCTGCCCGCGCGGGGGCACGGCCGGGGAATCTGCTGACCGTGGCACTGGTTACAACACCGGTCCAGAATTCATCCCATGATTGTAGGTTCGAGGGCATGACTCCGCCACCGACGGGCACCGCTGGCCCGACCCTCGCTCCCGCCGCCAGCCCGGCGATCGGCCCCGGCGAGGCTCCGGCCGCCCCGACCCGCCCGGTCGCCGGCGCCGCCCTGGTGCTGGTCGGGATGCTGCTCGTGGCGCTCAACCTGCGCGCCGCGATCACCAGCCTCGGCGCCCTGCTCGACGAGGTCCGCGACGGCATGGGGCTCTCCGGGGCGATGGCCGGCGTCGTCACCACCCTGCCCGCCGTCGCCTTCGGCGTCTTCGGCGCGCTCACCCCCCGGCTGGTCCGGCGACACCCGCCCGCCCGGCTCCTCGTCGCCGCGATGGGCCTGCTCGCCGCCGGGCAACTGGTCCGGGTCGGCACCGCCTCCACGGCGGTCTTCCTCATCGGCAGCGCCCTCGCCCTGGCCGGGGTCGCGGTGGCGAACGTGCTGCTGCCGCTGCTCGTGAAGCAGTACTTCCCGCACCGGATCGGGCTGGTCACCGGCGCGTACTCGATGACGCTCACCACCGGTGCGGCGACCGCCGCCGCGACGACCGTGCCGATCGCCCACCTGCTCGGCTCCTGGCGGGCCGGGCTCGCCGTCTGGGCCGGGCTGGCCGCGCTGGCCGTACTCCCGTGGCTGCCGCTGGCACTGCGGGACCGCGCGGCCCGGCGGGCCGCCACCACGACTGCGGCGGCGACCGGAGCCGCCGGGGCGCGGATCCGTCCGGGGCGCACGCGGCTCGGCTGGGCCATGGCGATCTACTTCGGCACCCAGTCGCTGAGCGCGTACGCGATCATGGGCTGGCTGGCCCAGCTCTTCCGCGACGCCGGCTTCCACCCGCAGGAGGCCGGGCTGCTGCTCGCCGGTGTGACCGCCCTGGGCGTGCCGATCGCGCTGCTCATGCCGACCTTCGCCGCCCGGCTGCGCTCGCTACAGCCGCTCGTGCTGACGCTCTCCGCCGCGATGGCGATCGCCTACCTCGGGGTGGCACTGGCGCCGCACCGTGGGGCCGTGCTGTGGGTGGTGCTGCTCGCCATCGGGCAGAGCGCGTTCCCGCTCGCGCTGGCGGTCATCGGGCTGCGGGCCCGCACGACGGAGGGGACGGTGGCGCTCTCCGCGTTCACCCAGAGCACCGGCTACCTGATCGCGGCCATCGGGCCGCTGCTGGTCGGCGTGCTCTACCAGGCGACCGGTGGCTGGACGGTGCCGATCGGCTTCCTGGCGGTCGCGCTCGCCGCGCAGACGGCCTCGGGCATGGTGATCGCTCGTCCCCGCCACATCGAGGACGAGCAGTGATCGGAGACGGTCAGGAGGAGGCGGGAGTCGGGTCGCCGGCGACCGCCTGCTCGACCGTCGGGTACGTCTGGAGCACCTCGACCAGGCCGCTGACCTCGAGGATCCGCAGGACACCCCGCTGCGGCGCGGCCAGCCGCACCACGCCACCCGCCTCGTCGCAGCTGTTCTTGGCCCGTACGAACACCGACAGCCCGGTGGAGTCGCAGAACGAGACCTCCGCCAGGTCGAACACCAGGCGGCTGCGCCCCTTGTCGAGCAGGTCGGTGATCTGGTCCTGGAGCTGCGGTGCGGTCGCCATGTCCAGCTCGCCCGCGACCGACACGACGACCATGTCGCCGCGTTGTTCCGTGTGCACCGTCAAGGACATTCGCCAGACCTCCTGTTATCGGTGGAACGGTATCCCACGATCCGGCTCGTACGCAGAACGGGAGCGGTCATCCGGTGGTCCTCGTCATTTCCGTTGCTCCGTGGCAAGTAGTTGACGGGTACCCGGTGATAGAGTCCGCCCCGTCCAGGTCGAGGGGGGTTCGGAGATGGCGTTGAGCGCCGAGGAGAGCGGCCGGTTCGCGGCCCTGCTGAGCGATCACGCCGAGCAGGTCACGAAGCGCTGGACCGAGGCCGTCGCGGCGTCCCTGCGTGGCCGCCTGAGCCAGGCCGAGCTGCGGCGTCAGCTCCAGGAACTGCACCGGGCCCTGGTCACCGCGGGCGAGCAGGGCGCCATCGACTTCGAGGCCGAGCACGCCGCCGAGCTGCGCGCGGTGCTCGCCGAGCTGTCCCGCGGCCGTGCCCGCCAGGGCTTCTCCGCCACCGAGACGGCGATCAGCGTCTTCGCCCTCAAGGACGTGCTCCTGGAGCTGCTGGAGAAGCAGGGTGGGGAGGGCACCCTCCGCGACTACGTCGCGTTCTCCGGCCTGGTCGACCAGATGGGCCTGTTCACCTTCGAGAGCTACGTCCGCACCCGCGAGAGCCTGATCGCCGACCAGGCCGAGCAGCTGTTGGAGCTCTCCACGCCGGTGGTCAAGCTCTGGGAGGGCGTCGTCGCCGTGCCGCTGGTCGGCACCCTCGACTCGGCGCGGGCCCAGGTGGTGATGGAGCGGCTGCTCCAGACGCTGGTCGACACCAGCTCCCCGTACGCGATCATCGACATCACCGGCGTGCCGGCGGTGGACACCCAGGTCGCCCAGCACATCCTGAAGACCGTGGTGGCCGCCCGGCTGATGGGCGCCGACTGCATCATCTCCGGCATCCGACCGCAGATCGCGCAGACCATCGTGGCGCTCGGCATCGAGTTCGGCGACATCGCCACCAAGGCGAGCCTCGCGGACGCGCTGCGTCACGTGCTGCGTCTCTCGGGTGTCGAGACGACGCGGCGCCAGTCGCGCCGGGAGTCCTGATGGAACGCGTGCCGATCCTCAAGATCGGCGACATCCTGCTGGTCTCGATCCAGGTCGACATGTCCGACCAGACGGCGCTCCAGCTCCAGGAGGACCTGGCCGAGCGGATCGTGGCGACCGGCAGCCACGGCGTGATCATCGACATCACGGCGCTCGACATCGTCGACTCGTTCGTCGGGCGGATGCTCTCGACCATCGCCTCGATCTCCAAGGTGCTCGACGCCGAGACCGTCGTGGTCGGCATGCGCCCGGCCGTGGCCATCACCCTGGTCGAGCTGGGCCTGTCGCTCAACGGCATCCGGACCGCGCTGAACGTGGAGCGGGGCATGGAGCTGATCGCCGCCGCGCGGGCCGACGATCGTGAAGCGGACGGCGAGTCCGACGACGAGGGCGACGCCGAGACGACGGCGTCACCATGACCGCCAGCATCGACCTGGGCCAACCGCAGGCGCAGGCGATCCGCAGCGACGAGGACGTCGTGCGCGTCCGGCAGCTGGTGCGTACGGTGGCGGTGGCCGCGAAGCTGTCGCTGGTCGACCAGACGAAGCTGGTCACCGCGGCCAGTGAGCTGGCCCGCAACACCCTGGTCTACGGCGGGGGCGGCCTCGTCGAGGTGGCGACCGTGGACAACGGGCTCCGCCGGGGGGTGCGGATCGTCTTCGCCGACTCCGGCCCGGGGATCGCCGATCTCGACCTGGCGCTCACCGACGGCTACACCACCGGTGGCGGCCTCGGGTTGGGGTTGAGCGGCGCCCGCCGGCTGGTCGACGAGTTCGACATCGACACCGGACCGGGCAAGGGCACCCGGGTTACGGTCACCAAGTGGGCCCGGTGAATGAGGACCGCGTGGCCGACCGTGGCGTCTGGTTCCGGATGGAGGCTGGAAGCACGGGCAGCGTCGTACGCCGGGCCGCCGAGCGACTCGGCGACCAGCTGGAGCTGGGCGAGGCGCGCCGGGCGGACCTGGCCATCGTCGTCGCCGAGCTGACCAGCAACCTCGCGAAGCACGCCGAGGACGGGGTGCTGCTGCTCCGCCCGGTGCGCCGCGAGCGCGAGGCGGGCGTGGAGCTGGTGGCCGTCGACTCGGGGCCGGGGATGGCCGACCTGTCTGTCTCCTCCCGGGACGGGCACTCCACCGTCGGCACCCTGGGCATCGGCCTCGGCGCGATCGTCCGGCAGGCCAGCTGGTTCGACGGGTACTCGCTGCCGGGCCGGGGCACGGTCCTCGCCGTGCAGGTCTGGCCGTCGGAGGCGGCGGAGGAGCCGTGGGTCGGCGGGCTGACCCGTCCGTTGAGCGGCGAGGCGGTCAGCGGCGACGGGTACGCCGTCCGGGTGGCGGAGGGCCGCCGGCAGGTGCTGGTCAGCGACGGCCTGGGGCACGGCCCGCTGGCCTCCGCCGCCAGCGACGCGGCGATCACCGCGTTCCACGCCGCGCCGGCCGCGTCACCGTCGACGGTGGTCGAGCACCTGCACCGCGCCATGTCGCACACCCGGGGTGCCGCTCTCGCGGTGGCGGAGCTGGACCCGCGGGCCGGCGTGCTGCGGTACGCGGGCCTGGGCAACATCGCCGCGCAGGTGGTCACCCCACACGGGCGGCGCCGGGGACTGGTGTCGCTGCCGGGGATCGCCGGGCACCAGCGCCCGACGGTACGCGAGTACGACTACCCCTTCGAGCCGGGCGACCTGCTCGTGATGCACAGCGACGGTGTGGTGGACCGGTGGCAGTTCGACGACTATCCGGGCCTGGCCGAGCGCTCCCCGCTGGTGGTGGCCGCGACGGTGCTGCGGGACGCCGGCACCCGGCGTGACGACGCCTGCGTGCTGGTGGCGAGGGCGGTATGACCACCGTGCCCGACCGCTCGCCGCTGCTCCGGATGGCGCTGCGGGTCGAGCACGACATCTTCGTGGTGCGCCAGCGGGGCCGGGAGGTCGCCGCCGCGGTGGGCCTGGAGCACCAGGACCAGGTGCGGCTCGCCACGGCGCTCAGCGAGGTGGCCCGGGACCTGCTGCGCCTGGTCGCCGGCGCGGACGTCGCCTTCCACGTCGACAGCGGCGCCGACGGCCGCTTCCACCTGCGGGTGGACCTCGTCCCGGTCCGGCCGCTGCCGGACGGGCGGTACGAGCCGGAGTCCGGCGCGGTGGCGCGGCTCGTCGACAGGCTGGGTGTGGCCGGTGCCGGGCGGGATACGGTCGTGAGGATGTCCCGACGCGTCCCGGTCACCGCGCAGGCGCTGACCCCGGAGCGTCTCGCCGAGCTCCGTGCCGAGCTGGGCGAGAGCGCCCCGGGCAGCGCCCTGGACGAGTTGGCGGCACAGAACCAGCAGCTGATCGCCGCCCTCGACGAGGTGCGCAGCCAGCGCGACGAGCTGGCCGTGCTGAACGCGGAGCTCCAGGAGACCAACCGGGGAGTGCTGGCGCTCTACGGGCAGCTGTCGGAGGAGTTGGAGGAGACCAACCGCGGCGTCGTGGCGCTCTACGCCGAGTTGGACGAGAAGTCGGCCCAGTTGCGGGCGGCCAGCGAGTCGAAGAGCCGCTTCCTGGCGAATGTCAGCCACGAGCTGCGGGCCCCCGTGACGGCGATCATCGGGCTCGGTCGGCTGCTCGCCGACTCCTCGTCCGATCCGCTCACCGCCGAGCAGGCCGAGCAGGTGGAACTGATCCGCTCCTCCGCGGCGGACCTGCTCAACCTGGTGAACGAGCTGCTCGACCTGGCGAAGGCCGAGTCGGGCCGGATCGAGCCGAAGTGGGCGGAGGTGGACCTCCGGCCGATCTTCGGGCAGCTGCGGGGCACCCTGCGCGCGCTGGCCACCCGCCCGGGTGTGGAGCTCGTGGTGGAGGAGCCGCCGAGCCCGGCCACCGTACGCACCGACGAGGTGCTGCTCGGCCAGGTGCTGCGCAACCTGCTGCACAACGGGCTGAAGTTCACCGAGCAGGGGCAGGTGCGGCTGCGCGCGCAGCGGCGGGACGGCCACTGGGCGCTGACCGTCACGGACACCGGCCCGGGCATCGCGCCCGAGCTGCACGAGCGGATCTTCGAGGAGTTCTACCAGGTGCCGGGGACGACCCGGGTGGGCGGCACGGGCCTCGGCCTGCCGTACGCGCGGCGGGTGGTGACGCTGCTCGGCGGGAACCTGGAGCTGAGCAGCGAGCCGGGCCGCGGCAGCACCTTCACCGTCGTCCTGCCGGTGGACGGGGCCTGAGGTGGCCGCCCAGCCGACCGTGCTGGTGGTGGACGACAGTCGCACCAAGCGGTACCTGCTGGTCAGCTGGCTGACCCGGGCCGGGTTCCAGGTGGTCGAGGCGGAGAGCGGCGCCGAGGCGCTGGCCCGGGTCGACAGGGACCCGATCGAGCTGGTGGTGCTCGACGTCCGGTTGCCCGACATGAGCGGCTTCGAGGTCTGCGAACGGATCAAGGACGCGCACCCGGCCATGCCGGTGATCCACGTGTCGGCGCACGCGGTGGACGTGACGGACCGGGCACAGGGGCTCACCCGGGGCGCGGACGCCTACCTGGCGGAGCCGATCGAGCCGGACGAGCTGGTGGCGACCGTGCACGCGGTGCTGCGTTACTACCAGGCTCGGCAGCGGGCGGAGCTGCTCGCCGAGCGGTTGCTCGCGCTCGCCGACACCACGGTCGCGGTGCACGCCGCGTCGACGTTCACCGGGATGCTCCAGGCGGCGGTGGCCGGCGCGGCGCGGATCTTCAAGAGCCCGGCCGCGCTGGTGGCGGAGACCTCCGAGGGCGACTGCCTCGCCGGGATCTCCGCCGGCCCCGGCGCGGAGGCCACAGTCGTGCCGTGGCGGCTCGACGAGACGGTGGTGCCGATCGGCACGACGGTCCAGGTCACCGACCCGTCCGCGTGGGCGCTGCTGGACTGGCCGGCCGACGACACGGTGACGGTGGCCGCGACCCGGCTGCGCGAGGACCGGCCGCCGCTCTACGTCGTGGTGCCGACCAGCACCCAGACCGCGCGTACGCCGGTGCTGGTGCAGCTCGCGCAGGCGGTGGCGGCGGCCGTGGAGGCGCAGCGCTCGTTCGACGAGGAGCACCGCATCGCCGTCACCCTCCAGCGGAGCCTGCTGCCGCGCCGCATCCCGGAGATCAACGGGTTGGACCTCGCGGTGCGCTACGAGCCGGCGAGCGCCCGCACCGAGGTCGGGGGGGACTTCTACGAGCTGGTGATGCTCGACGGGCACCTGCTGCTGGCGGTGGGTGACGTGGCGGGCCACTCGCTGCACGCGGCGACGGTGATGGCCGAGCTCCGGCACGCCGTGCGGGCGTACGCGGTGGAGGGGCACCAGCCGGGCGCGATCGTGCACCGGGTGAACGAGCTGATGCGGACGCTGCTCCCGAACGAGCTGGCGACCCTCTGCGTGCTGCTGCTGCACCCCCAGTCGGGTCGGGTCCGGCTGGCCAGCGCGGGCCACCTGCCGCCGCTGCTCAGCCTGGACGGCAAGGTCGAGTTCATCCAGCACGCGGCGCCGCTGCTCGGGGTACGGGCCGACCGCCCGGAGGATCTGGAGTTCGTGCTGCCCGCCGGGGCGACCCTGGTCTTCTACACCGACGGCCTGATCGAGCGGCGGGACGCCACCATCGACGACGGGCTGAGCGCGCTGGCCGCCGCCGCCGTGCAGGTCGACGACAACCTGGACCGGTTCTGCGAGCGCCTGCTGGTGGAGCTCGCGCCCCCGGAGATCAACGACGACGTCGCGGTGGTCGCGCTGCGGCGCCGCTGAGCGGCACGGGCCGCTCGGGTCGCCGCGGGGCGGTGCTCAGCGGGCGGCGGGGACCGCCGGGCTCGTCGTCGGCCGGGTCAGCGAGCGGGCGTACGCGGTGGGAGTGGTGCCGGTGACGGCCGAGAACTCCCGGATCAGGTGCGCCTGGTCGCTGTAGCCGAGGTCGGCGGCGAGCCGGGGCCAGTCCGGTGGCGACCCTCCGGCGGCCTGCTCGATGACCTCCTGGATCCGGTAGGTGCGGATCACCCACTTCGGCCCGACGCCGACCCGTTCCAGGAAGAGGCGTTGCAGCCGGCGAGTCGAGACGCCGTGCCGCCGGGCGAACTCCTCCACCCGCAGCACCGTGCGGTCGGCGCGGATCTCCTCGACCAGCCGGATCATCTCGTCGGTCACCGGGTCCGCCTGCGGTTTCCAGCCGGTGAGCAGGTCGTCGAGGGCGCGGCAGCGTTCGGCGTCCGTACCCTCGCAGGCGCCGCCGGTGTGGTCACGGGCCGGCGGCCAGCGGTCGGCGAGGTCGGCGAGCGGCAGGCGCCGGCCGGTCAGCTCGGCGACCGACCGCCGCCAGAACGGACGGAACCCGGCCGGACGGAACTGGACGCCGCTGACCCGGCCGGACCCGGTGAGGACGATCGAGAAGAGTTCCTGGCCCACACCGGCCACCTCGCCGGTCTCCGGGCCGTCGCCGTCACGCCGGAAGACGACGTTCACCGCCGGGTGCGGCACGACGTGCTGCTCGAAGGGCTCGCGGAGATCCCAGTCGACGAGCCAGTAGTGCTCGACCCACGGACGCAGCGCCGGGACCGGCAGGTGCCGCCGGAACCGGACCTGGCGGCGCAGCCGGCCGGGATCCAGAATGCCCCGACTGTCGGCGCGTGGTCGCTGTCGCATTTTTTCAAGACCCCCCTCTTAGGCTGGGCCCATGGCTACTCAGACTAGCGATCTGTTGGCGGCCGCGGCGGCACCGACGGTCGCGGTGGTGCGTGGCATCGGCGACGACCAGCTCCACCTGACCACGCCGTGCCAGGACTACGCGGTCCGCGATCTGCTCAACCACCTCTTCCAGGTAGTGGTCAACTTCCAGGACCTGGCCGGGAAACGGTCGGTGGAGTGGGCGGAGAAGCCCGACTTCCTCACCGACGGCTGGCGGGACCGGTTCGAGGAGGAGACCGGCCGGCTGATCGTGGCCTGGTCCGACCCGGCCAGCCTGGAGGGCGTCTCGCCGGGCATGGGGATGCCGCAGACCGTCGTGGGCGGGATGGCCCTGCTGGACCTGACGGTGCACGGCTGGGACCTCGCCGTGGCCACCGGCCAGCCGTACACTCCGGCGCCCGAGGCGACCGCCGCCCTGCACGACCTCGCCGAACAGCTCGGCCCGACGGCTCGGAAGATGGGCGTCTTCGCCGAGCCGGTGCCGACCGGGCCCACCGTGCCCGACCTGGACCGGCTGCTCGGCCTCACCGGCCGCGACCCCGCCTGGTCGGCCACCCGCTGACCTCCGT
Organism: Micromonospora xinjiangensis; assembly: GCF_056150165.1. NCBI lineage: Bacteria > Bacillati > Actinomycetota > Actinomycetes > Micromonosporales > Micromonosporaceae > Micromonospora > Micromonospora xinjiangensis. The sequence goes on from NZ_JAXCFO010000003.1 coordinate 476,654, forward strand.
CCCACCGGGCCCGTCGGCCGCCGTTGCCGGCGCGGTCGGCGGGCCCTGCCGTGCCCCCGCCGTGCCGGTCGGGGCACGGCGCCCGGTGAGCGTCGGAACGGAGCAGCTTAGGGCGGGGTGAACGGTGTAACGCGGCCGGCGGCCGGTGCGCTGTGAGCCTCGGGGGCCCGGACGGGTCTCCGCCGAGGACCCTGTGGGCCCTGGTACGCCAGCGTGGGAGTTCACCAGATGCATCACCAGCCGGGCGCGTCACCGCCGGTGTTCGTCGACCGGACCGGTCGCCGGCGACGCCTGACGGTGGTCGCGGGCACCGCCATGGGGTTGGGCCTGCTCACCAGCATCGGGCTGATCCTCGCCGGCCTCTTCTTCGAAGCGCCCGTTCCGGTGCCCGGTTGGCCGGACTCCCGGCCGGCGCAGCCGGTGGAGGCGGGGCTGGACGGTCGGCACGACCTCGGCAGCTCGCCCTCCACGGCTCCCACCCCGGTCACCCGCGGCACCACGACCGCCCCGACGCCGTCGTCGGTGAGCCCCACCGCGTCCCGTACGGCCCCCGCCAGCCCCTCGACGGCCCAGCCGGCCCGGACCGACCATCCGGGGCAGGGCGACGAGCGACGCTCCACGCCGAAGCCGAGCAGGTCCCCGGGCAAGCCGAGGTGACGCCCGCCCGTCACGTCGCCCGGCGTGAGCCCCGGGCACACTGGCTCCTCCTCCTGCTGGGCCTGGTGCTGCTGCTCGCCACGCTCACCGCGCACGGACTGGTGACCGGGATCGGCGGTGGCTCCGGCCCGGCCGCCGGCGCCACGGGCGGCGCGCACCCTGCCGCCGCCCCGAAGCAGGTCACGGCCGGCGGGCCGGTGCTCCGGCTGGACGGGGGCGAACCGGTCAGCCGGGCCATGCCGGCGCGGACGATCGCGCTCACCTTCGACGACGGGCCGGACCCGCGGTGGACGCCGCAGGTGCTCGACGTGCTGCGCCGGCACCGCGCCCACGCCACGTTCTTCGTGGTGGGCGCCCGGGTCAACGAGCACCCCGAGCTGGTGCGGCGGATCCTCGCCGAAGGGCACGAGATCGGCTCCCACACGTTCACGCACACCGATCTCGCCGCCGTGCCCGCCTGGCGGCGCGACCTGGAGCTGTCGTTGACCCGCAAGGCCGTTGCCGCGGCGACCGGGCGCGAGGTCACCCTGCTGCGCCCGCCGTTCTCGTCCCTGCCGTCCGCGCTGAACGGGCCCGAGTACGACGCGCTGCGCGCCGCCGCCGGCACCGGCCACGTCGCCGTGCTCGCCGACCTCGACACCCGCGACTGGCAGCGCCCCGGTGTCGCCCCGATCGTCGAGGCGGCCACCCCGCGCGCCGGCCGCGGCGCGGTGGTGCTGCTGCACGACGGCGGCGGCGACCGTGAGCAGACCGTCGCCGCCCTGGACCGGCTGCTGCCGGACCTGACAGCGCAGGGGTACCGGTTCACCACCGTGTCGGCGGGGATCGGCGCCCCGGAGTCGACCGTCCCGGCCAGCACCGGCACCCGCCTCAGCGGCCTCGCCCTGCGCTGGTCCCAGCTCGGTGCGGGCTGGGTGGCCGGCGGCATGAATCTCCTGCTCGGCATCGCGCTGGTGCTCGGCGTGGCGCGGCTGGCGGTCCAGGTGGTCTGCGCCCAGCGGCACGTCCGTCGGGTACGTCGGCGTACCCGGCACCGTCCCGAGGTCCGCACGCCGGTCTCCGTGATCGTGCCGGCGTACAACGAGGCCGCGAACATCGCCGCGACGGTCCGGTCGTTGGTGAACAGCGACTACCCGGCGCTGGAGGTGATCGTCGTGGACGACGGGTCCACCGACGGCACCGCCGAGATCGTGGAGCGGATGCGGCTTCGCGGGGTACGGGTCATCCGCCAGCCGAACGCGGGCAAGCCGGCGGCGTTGAACACCGGTATCCGCGCCGCCCGGGCCGAGCTGCTGGTGCTCGTCGACGGGGACACCGTGTTCCAGCCGGACACCGTCCACCGGCTGGTGCAGGGCTTCGGCGACGCGTCGGTCGGCGCCATCTCCGGCAACACCCGGGTCGCGAACCGCCGGCGGCTGCTCGGGCGCTGGCAGCACCTGGAGTACGTGATCGGCTTCAACCTCGACCGCCGCATGTACGACGTGCTGGAGTGCATGCCGACGATCCCCGGCGCGATCGGCGCGTTCCGCCGCCAGGTGCTGCTCGGCGTGGGTGGGGTGCCGGGGGACACCCTCGCCGAGGACACCGACCTCACGATGATGGTGCTCCGGGCCGGCTGGCGGGTGGTGTACGAGGAGGCGGCGATCGCCTGGACCGAGGCGCCCTCGACGCTGCGGCAGCTCTGGCGGCAGCGCTACCGCTGGTGCTACGGCACCATGCAGGCGATGTGGAAGCACCGCCACGCGCTGCGGGAACCGGGTGCGGGCGGAAAACTGGGGCGGCGCGGCCTGCCGTACCTCACGGTGTTCCAGATCCTGCTGCCGCTCACCGCGCCGGCGGTCGACGTGTTCGCGCTCTACGGCCTGCTCTTCCTGCCCTGGTCGGCGCTCGCGCTCGCCTGGTGTGGGCTGCTGCTGCTCCAGGCGTTGACGGCCGGCTACGCGCTGCGGCTGGACGGGGAACGTCTGGGCCCGCTCTGGGCGCTGCCGTTGCAGCAAGTGGTCTACCGCCAGGTGATGTATCTGGTGGTCGTCCAGTCGGTGGTCACCGCGGTCATCGGCAACCGGCTGCGCTGGCACCGGATGACCCGTACCGGCGAGGCGGCGGCCCTGGTCGCCGCCGGCCGCCCGGTCTGAGGTCGGCCCGGCCCGGTCGTCGTCGGCATACCGGCCGCGTCAGGCCGGCGGGTGGAAGAGGCCCGCGGACCAGGCGATGAGCAGGCCGACCACCGCCGAGCAGCAGCAGACCAGCAGGGCGGCGACCACCACGGCGAGGACGACCAGCGCGGGGCGGCGTCGGGGCGCGTCGTCGCCCGGCCGGTCCTCCCCGGCGTCCGGCTCCTCGTCGGCCTCGCTCACCCCGGCAGTGTAGGGGCCGGGCGGCCGGGGCACGCCGGCGACGGATGGGTGCGGCCCGGCAGCCCGACGGTCGCGCGTTCGGGGGGCGACGCCCCGGACCCTCCGGGGGCAGCATGGTGCCATGGAGCTGATCTCGATCGAGGACGTCCGGGCCGCCGCCGACGACATCGCCGGCACGGTGATCCGTACGCCGCTGCTGCCGACGTCGTGGGACGCGCGGCTGTGGCTCAAGCCGGAGAGTCTGCAACCCGTCGGGTCGTTCAAGCTGCGCGGCGCGACCCACGCCGTGGCGCGACTCGATCCGGAGGTCCGCGCCCGCGGCGTGGTCACCCACTCGTCGGGCAACCACGGGCAGGCGCTGGCGTACGCGGCCCGTGCGTTCGGCGTGCCGTGCACGGTGGTGGTGCCGGAGGGCGCACCGGCGGTCAAGGTCGACCGGATCCGTTCCCACGGCGCCGAGGTGGTGCTCGTCCGACCGGAGCGGCGGCTCGTCGAGGCCGAGCGGATCGCGGCGGGAAGCGGGGCGACGCTGGTGCCGCCGTTCGACCACCCGCGCGTCATCGCCGGGCAGGGCACCGTCGGGCTGGAGATCGTCGACGACCTGCCCGAGGTGGCGGTCGTGCTGGTGCCGGTGGGTGGCGGAGGGCTCTCCTCCGGGGTGGCCACGGCCGTGAAGGCCCTGCGACCGTCCGCCGCGGTGATCGGCGTGGAGCCCGTGCTCGCCGCCGACGCCCGGGACTCCCTCGCCGCGGGTGAGGTGGTGGTCTGGGACGTGGAGCGGACCTACCGGACGAGCGCCGACGGCCTGCGTACGCACCTGTCCGAGCTGACCCTCGCGCACCTGCGGAAGCGGCTCGACGGCATCGTGACGGTGACCGAGGAGGAGATCGCCCACGCGATGGGCCGGCTGGCCCGCGACGCCCGGCTGGTGGTCGAGCCGAGCGGCGCGGTGGCCGTGGCGGCCCGGCTGTTCCGGGGCGACGAGCTGCCCGAGGGGCCGACGGTCGCCGTGCTCAGCGGCGGCAACGTGGCGCCGTCCGTGCTGGCCGGCGTGCTGGCCTGAGCAGCGCCGGGTGGGGGAGGCCCCGCGCCGCCGGACGGGGAACGCGTGCGGCGGCGATGGGGGCCTCCCTCGGCCTCAGGCCCGGCCCAGGCGGTCCAGGATCCAGGCGTTGATGAACGCCTCCTCCCGCCAGGCGTCGTACCGGCCGCTCGGCCCGCCGTGGCCGGCGCCCATCTCGGTCTTCAGCAGGTAGTCGCCGTCGGGCGCGGTCGCCCGCAGCCGCGCGATCCACTTCGCCGGCTCGTGGTAGAGCACCCGCGTGTCGTTGAGGCTGGTCACCGCGAGGATCGCCGGGTAGTCGGCGGCGGTCACGTTCTCGTACGGGGTGTACGACTTCATGTACGCGTACACCTCGGGGTCGTCGAGCGGATTGCCCCACTCCTCCCACTCGGTCACGGTCAGCGGGAGCGACGGGTCGAGGATGGAGGACAGCGCGTCCACGAACGGCACCTGCGCCACGATCCCGGCGAAGGCGTCCGGGGCGATGTTCGCCACCGCGCCCATGAGGAGGCCACCGGCCGACGCGCCCCGCGCCACCAACCGGTCGCTCGCCGTCCAGCCGGCCTTGACCAGGTGCCGGGCGCAGGCCACGAAGTCGGTGAAGGTGTTCTTCTTGGCCAGCAGCTTGCCCTGCTCGTACCAGCGCCGGCCCAGCTCACCGCCGCCGCGGGTGTGCGCCACCGCGAAGATCACGCCCCGGTCCAGCAGCGAGAGCCGGGCCACCGAGAACCACGGGTCCATGCTGGCCTCGTACGAGCCGTAGCCGTAGAGCTCGCAGGGCGCGGAGCCGTCCTGCGGGGTGCCCTTGCGGAAGACCAGTGAGATCGGCACGCGGGTGCCGTCGTCGGCGAGCGCCCAGTCGCGCTGCTGATCGTACGCCTCCGGGTCGTACGGCCGCCCGTCCGGCCCGGGCAGCACCGGCTTCTGCTTCCGCAGCACCATCTGCCGCGTCACCAGGTCGTAGTCGTAGACGGAGTCCGGGGTGACCAGCGACGAGTAGCGCAGGCGGATCCGCCCGGTCCGGTACTCCGGGTTGGCGTCCAGCCCCACGCTGTAGAGCGGCTCCGGGAAGTCGATGTCGTACGGGTCGCCGCCGCCGATCGGCAGCACCCGCAGCCCGGTCAGCCCGTTGGTGCGCAGCGACACGACCAGGTGGTCGGCGAACGCGTCCACCGCCTCCAGCCGGGTGCCCGGGGAGTGGTCGATGAGCGGCACCCAGTCGCCCGGCGCGTCGGCCGAGGTGTACGCGAGCGCGAAGTCCTCCGCGCCGTCGTTGTGCAGGATCAGGAAGCGGTGGCCGTGGTGCTCCACCGTGTACTCGACGCCCTGCCGGCGGGGCGCGATCACGGCCGGCTCCCCGGTCGGGTTGCCGGCCGGGATCACCTGGACCTCGCTGGTGACCTTGCTGTGGATGTCGATGACGACGAACTTCTCCGAGCGGGTCAGCTCGACGCCGACCCAGAACCGCTCGTCGTCCTCCTGGTGCACCACGACGTCGTCGCCGGCCGGCGTGCCGATGGTGTGTCGCCACACCCGGTAGGGCCGCCAGGCCTCGTCGACGGTGACGTAGAAGAGCACGGACGCGTCGGCGGACCAGGCGGTGCCGTAGAACGTGCCGGGCACCTCGTCGGGGAGCAACTCCCCGGTGGTGAGGTCCTTGACCCGCAGGGTGAACCGCTCGTCGCCGGAGAAGTCGGTGGAGTACGCGAGCCAGCGCCCGTCGGGGCTCACGTCGAACGCGCCGAGGGAGAAGAAGTCGTGCCCCTCGGCGAGCTGGTTGCCGTCGAGCAGCACCTCCTCCCCGTCGAGCGGGGCGCCGTCCACGCTGACCGGCGGCTCGGTCTCGCCGTCGCGTACGGCCCGCCGGCAGTGCACGCCGTACTGCTGCCCCTCGACCGTGCGCGTGTAGTACCAGTGGCCGCCCTTGCGGGTGGGCACCGACAGGTCGGTCTCCCGGGTGCGGCGGCGGGTCTCCTCGAACAGCCGCTCCCGCAGCTCGGCCAGGTGCGCGGTGCGCGCCTCGGTGTACTCGTTCTCGGCGGTCAGGTAGGCGATCGTGTCCGGGTCGTCCTTGGTGGCCAGCCAGGCGTACTCGTCGACGACGGTGTCGCCGTGGTGCGTGCGCTCGGCGGGCACCCGCTTGGCGACGGGCGGGGAAGTCTCGGTGGTCACGGCGCCACGTTACCGGCCCTGCGGTTGCGCGTTCCGGATGCGGAGGCAATCGGTGCTCGCCCGACCGGTCGTGCCGCCTCGCCTGCTGTACGCGTCCGCGCCCGCCCCGGCCCCCACCTCCGCCGTGCTCCGGGCGGAGGTGGGGTCGGCGAATCCGCTCCCGCCGCTTTCGAACATGTGTACGATGGCCGGCATGGCGGCAGCAGCGCGTTCCACCGATCGACCAGGGGCCCTCGAGATCACGCAACGGTTGACGGAGATCTGCGGCCCGCCCTTCGCGCGGTTCGCCGGGCCCGCCGACGAGGTGGCCGGCCGCGCCGCCCGCTGGGTCGCCGTCCCCGGCAGCCCGCAGGCGGCGGCCGAGGTGCTCCGGCTCGCCGCCCGGCACGACCTCACGGTCGTGCCCCGCGGCGCCGGCACGAAGATCGATTGGGGTGCGGCGCCCGAGCAGGTCGACATCCTGCTCGACACCGGCCGGCTGGCCGGGATCGGCCACCAGCCCGTCGGCGCCGCGGTGGCCGAGGTCGGCGCCGGCACACCGCTGCGCGCCGTGCAGGCCACGTTGGAGCGCACCGGGCAGCGACTCGCCGTCGACGCGCCCTCGCCGGGAGCCACCGTGGGCGGGGTGCTCGCCGCGGGCGAGGCCGGTCCGTTGCGGCACCGGCACGGCGCCCCCTGCGACCAACTCGTCGGCCTCCGTTACCTGACCGCCGAGGGCGAACTGGTCAGCGCCGGCGGCGGGGCGCCCGGGCTGGATCTGGCCCGGCTGCTCTGCGGCTCGCAGGGCGCGCTCGGCGTCCTGGTCTCCGCCACGCTGCGGGTGCAGCCCGCGCCGGCCAGCCGGTTGTGGGTCTCTCGTCCCGTGTGGACGCCGCTGGAGGTGCACGACCTGGTGCGGACGGTCCTCGCCGCGCGGCTCGACCCGGCCGCGATCGAGCTGGACCTCCCCGCCCTGCCCCGGCAACGACGCCCGTTGCGTGCGGATGACCCGGCGGCGTGGGCCCGGGCGCGCCATCCGTCGATGGCCGGGCGGGCCGGCGTCCCGTCCCGGGCCGGCAGTCTCGTGGTGCTGCTCGAGGGCGGTCCCGCCGATGCCGTCGAACGCGCCGAGCGCCTCGTGTCGCTTCTCGACGGGGAGGCGACCGTCACCCACTCGCCGCCGACGTGGTGGCGGCGCTACCCGTTCGCCCCGGGCGACACCGCGCTCCGCATCGAGGTCCCGATCACCGACCTGCACGCGGCCGTCTACGCGCTGCGTGACGCGGCCGGAGCCCCGCTGCCGCTGCGCGGCTCCGCCGGCCTGGGCGTGGTGCACGCCGCCCTGCCCGGGTCACTGCCCGCCGACCGGGTCGCCTCGATCCTGGCCGCCGTCCGTGGCGTGCTGCTGGCCCGTCGGGGCCGGTGCGTGGTCCTCTCCGCGCCCGCGACGGTGCGCCGGGAGGTCGACCTGTGGGGCGAGTTGACCGGCCTGCCCCGGCTGCGCGCGGCCAAGGCCCACCTTGATCCGCACCACCGGCTCGCCCCGGGCCGCCTTCCCGGCGGCGGGTGAACCCCGTCGCCCGCCGGGCGACGACGCCGCTTGCGCCGCGGCCGGATCCTCGTCGACGGCTTCGGCGCCCCCCGGCGGGAGCGGTCAGGGACGGCTGGGCCCGCTCAGTCGAGCCACCAGCGGTGCATGTCGGCGGCGACCGGGGTGAACCGGGCCAGCAGGAGGAGCACGGCGATGCCGGCACCCACCAGCAGCAGGGTCCGCCTCCGGCGGGAGAGGCGGTCGACATCCCGAGCGGCCACCGCCACGGCGTAGACCGCCATCGGCGCGGTGAGCACGACGCCCATCAGGTAGAGGACCGAGACGACGGCGTAGAGCCAGAAGAAGGGATTCGCGCCGTCCATGCCGAACGGCACGAGGTCCTTCGGGTCGTACGCCCCGGTCGCCATCTCGGCCGGTCCGACCCCCGCGGTCAGCATCCGGCCGACGTAGAGCGTGGTCACCGCCACGAAGGCGGCGATCACGGCGAACTGGGTGACCAGCACCGTACGCACCAGGCGGGGCGCTCCGGCGACGGCATCCACAGCGGTCGACATTCGCTCAACCTACCGGCCCGGCTCGCCGTGGTCGATGTGCTGCGGGCGGCGGCGGCCGCCCGCCGCTCCGACCTCAGGCGGCGTCGTTGCGCAGCACCAGGATCGCGATGTCGTCGCGGGGTGCCTCGACCGAGAAGTTGAGCGCCGTGGAGCGCAGCCGCGCGGCGACCACGTCGGCCGAGTAGCCGGCCAGCGGGGTGGCCGCCTCGCGGAGCCGGTCGGAGCCGAAGAGTTCCCGCCCGCGCCGCCGCTCGGTCACCCCGTCGGTGTAGAAGACCAACGCGTCGCCCGGAGCGAGAGGCACCTGCGCGGTGGGCGTGGTGATGGCGTCGAGCAGGCCGAGCGCCGTGCCCCCGGTGCCGACGAACGCGCCGCCGCCCCGGCCGCGCAGCAGCAGTGGCCGGTCGTGCCCGGCGAGGTGCAGGGACACGTCCAGGCGGTCGCCGTCGCCCGGGCCGACCGCCGCCAGCGCCAACGTGCAGTACCGGCCGCTGCCCCGCTCCACCAGCGTCTCGTTGAGCCGGGTCAGCACCTCGGGCAGCGGCTTGCCGTCGCCGACGAGCACCCGGATCACGTCGCGGACCAGCCCGGTGACCGCGGCCGCCTGCACCCCCTTGCCGGAGACATCCCCGATCACCACCAGCCAGCGCCCGTCGGGCAACGGCATCACGTCGTAGAAGTCGCCGCCGACGTCGGCGTCGCCACCCGTCGGGACGTACTCGGCGGCGAAGCCGATGCCCTCGACGACGGGCAGCACCGGAGGCAGCAGCGACTGCTGGAGCGTCTGCGCCACGCGGCGGCGCTCGGCGTGGATCCGCGCGTTCTCGATCGCCAGCGCGGCCCGGCGCGCCACGTCCTCGAGCACCGCGACCTCGTCCGGGTCGTGCCGGTGCCGCTGGTGCCGCCCGACGGCCAGCGTGCCCAGCCGCTGGCCGCGCGCGATCAGGGGGACGGCGAAGCCCTCCATCGGCCCGCCGAGCGGCACCTGCGCGGCGCTGCGCGACGCCTCCCGCAGGCGGGCCTGGACCGAGTCGGGGCCGGTCTCGGCGAGCACCTTGTGCAGCTGCGGCAGGACCGACTCGTCGGCGTGGCTCGCCGCCGCGAGCCGGAGCCGGCCCCACTCGTCGGTGGTGTGCACCGCGCACCACTGGCCGAGGCGGGGCACCACCAGCTGCGGGATGAGCGCCATGGTCAGCTCGACGTCGAGCGACTGGGCGAGCAGCTCGCTCGCCTCGGCGAGGAACGTCAGCCAGGCCTGCCGCCGGACGTCCGCCCGGCGGAGCCGGTCGTTCTCCAGGTGCAGGGAGAGCCGCTCGGCCGCGAGCACGGCCAGCGGCCGGGCGTACGCCGACGGCGCGGCGTCCAGCTCCAGCTCGCCGGTGTACGGGCGGTGCACGGTCAGGGGCACCCGGAGCAGTTCGTTGCCGGAGCGGGGCTGCCGGCCGTAGCGGGCCAGGATCTGCGGGCCCGTGCCGTCGCCCCGGTCCAGCCGGATCAGCCCGCCGGCCGCGCCCACCATCTCGGCCAGCCGGGTCAGCAGGCCGGTGGCGAGGTCGGGCAGCGGATCCTCGGCGTACGGGTCGGGGCCGATCTGCATCAGCTCGCTCACCGCGGCGGCGCTCGGCGCGGAGCTGGCACCGGGCGCGGCGTCGCCGCCTCCCGTGGCGCCCGGCGTGTCGCGGGCGGCGGCCGTCGCCCCCGGCCCGGCCGTGGTCGCCCCGTGCCGGTCCAGCCGGAACCACACACCCTTGCCGCTCGGCAGGTAGGTGGTGCCCCAGCGGCTGGCGAAGTGGTCGACGAGGAGCAGGCCGCGCCCGCGCTCGGCGACCTCGGCGATTTCGTCGGCCTCGTTCCGTACGCCGACGATCAGTTCGTCGACGGGCCCGGACGCGAAGTCGGAGACGGTGACGGTCAGCCCGACATCGTCCGCGACGACCTCGATGTCCAGGTCCGTGCCCGCGTGCTCCACCGCGTTGGTGGTGAGCTCGGTGGTGAGCAGGAGCGCCTCGTTGAGCAGTTCGTCCAGCCGCGCCTCGGCCAGCACGGACCGGACGAGCGCACGGGCGGCCGCGGGCGTACGCCGGTCAGCGGGTAGGCGGACGCGCCGGAGGTGCCCGTCCGGGCCCCCGGCCGCCGCGGGCCTCGTCTCCGCCGACACCCGCATATCCTCCACCGCAACCGGCGCGGGTGCCAACCCGCTGGCGGAACGGGCCGCCGAACGGGACCGGTGAGGCGTGGCGCGTGTGCGCGGAGCCTGGGCAACGGCGGGCTCGCGGGCACAATATGAGGTGGCCGGCATCCCGGCGCGAGCCGGTGCCCCCCGAGCGGAGACGAGGAAGAATGACCACGGTGAAGCAGTCGGTGGCGGATCCCTCCGCGCCCGACAACGAGGCACTCCTCGATGAACTGACCGAGGCGTTGCGGCGGGTGCGCCGCGGCGACCTGAAGGTGCGGTTGCCCCGGCGCGCCGGTCGGGCCGGGGCGGTCGCCGACGCCTTCAACGAGGTGGTCTCGCTCCAGGAACGGCAGTACCTCGACCTGCGCCGGATCAGCCGGGTCGTCGGCCGGGACGGCCGGCTCACCGAGCGGCTGGACGAGGAGGGGCTGGACGGCTCCTGGGCCGAGGGGCACCGGGCGGTCAACTCGCTCATCGACGATCTGGGCCGGCCGACCACCGAGATCGCCCGCGTGATCGTCGCCGTCGCCGACGGCGACCTCTCCCAGCACATGGCGCTGGAGATCGACGGCCGGCCGCTGCGCGGTGAGTACCTGCGCATCGGGCGCACGGTGAACACGATGGTGGACCAGCTGTCGTCGTTCGCGGACGAGGTGACCCGGGTGGCCCGCGAGGTGGGCACCGAGGGCAAGCTGGGCGGCCAGGCCGACGTCCGGGGCGTCGCCGGCACCTGGAAGGACCTCACCGACTCGGTGAACACCATGGCGTCGAACCTGACCGGCCAGGTGCGGTCGATCTCCCAGGTCGCCCGGGCCGTGGCCAAGGGCGACCTGTCGCAGAAGATCACCGTCGGGGCGCGGGGCGAGGTCGCCGAGCTGGCCGACACGATGAACTCCCTCACCGACACGCTGCGGCTCTTCGCCGAGCAGGTGACCCGGGTGGCCCGCGAGGTGGGCACCGAGGGGAAGCTGGGCGGTCAGGCGGACGTGCCGAACGTCGCCGGCACCTGGAAGGACCTGACGGACAGCGTCAACTCGATGGCGTCGAACCTCACGGCGCAGGTGCGGAACATCGCGCAGGTCTCCACCGCGGTGGCCCGCGGTGACCTGTCGCAGAAGATCACCGTCGCGGCCCAGGGCGAGATCCTGGAGCTGAAGAACACCGTGAACACGATGGTGGACCAGCTGTCGTCGTTCGCGGACGAGGTGACCCGGGTGGCCCGCGAGGTGGGCATCGAGGGGAAGCTGGGCGGTCAGGCCCAGGTGCGCGGCGTCTCCGGCACCTGGCGGGACCTCACGGAGAACGTGAACCAGCTCGCCGGCAACCTGACCGCGCAGGTGCGGAACATCTCGCAGGTGTCGACGGCCGTGGCGAAGGGCGACCTGTCGCAGAAGATCACGGTCGACGCGCAGGGCGAGATCCTGGAGCTGAAGAACACCGTGAACACGATGGTGGACCAGCTGTCGTCGTTCGCGGACGAGGTGACCCGGGTGGCCCGCGAGGTGGGCACGGAGGGCAAGCTGGGCGGTCAGGCGCAGGTGAAGGGGGTCTCCGGCACCTGGCGGGACCTGACGGACAACGTGAACTCGATGGCGTCGAACCTGACCAGCCAGGTGCGGAACATCGCCTCGGTCACCACGGCCGTCGCCAAGGGTGACCTGTCGCAGAAGATCACCGTGGACGCCCGGGGCGAGATCCTGGAGCTGAAGTCGACGGTCAACACGATGGTGGACCAGCTGTCGTCGTTCGCGGACGAGGTGACCCGGGTGGCCCGCGAGGTGGGCACCGAGGGCAAGCTCGGCGGTCAGGCCCAGGTGCGCGGCGTCGCCGGCACCTGGCGGGACCTGACCGACAACGTGAACTCGATGGCGTCGAACCTGACGGCACAGGTGCGCAACATCGCGCAGGTCTCCACGGCGGTGGCGAAGGGCGACCTGTCGCAGAAGATCACGGTCGATGCGCAGGGCGAGATCCTGGAGCTGAAGTCGACGGTCAACACGATGGTGGACCAGCTGTCGTCCTTCGCCGACGAGGTGACCCGGGTGGCCCGCGAGGTGGGCACCGAGGGCAAGCTGGGCGGTCAGGCGCAGGTGAAGGGCGTCTCCGGCACCTGGCGGGACCTGACCGACAACGTGAACTCGATGGCGTCGAACCTGACGGCGCAGGTGCGCAACATCGCCTCGGTCACCACGGCCGTCGCCAAGGGTGACCTGTCGCAGAAGATCACGGTCGACGCGCAGGGCGAGATCCTCGAACTGAAGAACACCATCAACACGATGGTCGACCAGCTGTCGTCGTTCGCCGACGAGGTGACCCGGGTTGGCCGGGAGGTCGGCATCGAGGGGCAGCTCGGTGGTCAGGCGCAGGTGAAGGGCGTCTCCGGCACCTGGCGCGACCTCACCGAGAACGTCAACCAGCTCGCCTCCACCCTGACCACCCAGCTGCGCGCGATCGCCCAGGTCTCCACGTCCGTCACCCGCGGCGACCTGACCCAGCGGATCAACGTCCAGGCACAGGGCGAGATCGCCGAGCTGAAGGACAACATCAACCAGATGATCGTCACCCTCCGGGAGACGACGAAGAAGAACGCCGAGCAGGGCTGGCTGGACTCCAACCTCGCCCGGATCAGCGGTCTCCTCCAGGGCCAGCGCGACCTCGGCGAGGTCTGCCGGATGATCATGGTGGAGGTGACCCCGCTCGTCGACGCGCAGCTCGGCGCGTTCTTCCTGGTGGACAACTCCGAGGGCAGCATGCGGCTGCGGCTCACCGCCTCCTACGGCTACGTGGCCCGCGGGCACGACGTCACCTTCGGCCCCGGCGAGGGGTTGGTCGGCCAGGCGGCGCTCTCCCGCCGGACCATCCGGGTCAGCGCCGCCCCGGACTCGTCGCTGACGCTCCGGTCGGGCCTGGCCAGCACGCCCCCGGCCGACCTCGTCGTGCTTCCCGTGCTCTTCGAGGGGGAGCTGCTCGGCGTCATCGAGTTCGCCAGCGTGGTCCCGTTCTCCGAGCTGCACCTGTCGTTCCTGGAGCGGCTGGTGCTCACCATCGGCATCGCGGTCAACACCATCCAGGCCAACCGGCGTACGGAGGAGCTGCTGGCCCAGTCGCAGCGGCTGGCGCACGAGCTCCAGGAGCAGTCGGCGGAGCTGCAGCGGACCAACGCCGAGCTGGAGGAGAAGGCCACCCTGCTCTCCGAGCAGAAGGGCAACATCGAGACCAAGAACCGGGAGATCGAGCTGGCCCGGCTGGGCCTGGAGGAGAAGGCGCAGCAGCTCACGCGGGCGTCGGCGTACAAGTCGGAGTTCCTCGCCAACATGAGCCACGAGCTGCGTACGCCGCTGAACTCGCTGCTCCTGCTGGCCCGGCTGCTGGCCGAGAACTCGGAGCAGAACCTCACCCCGAAGCAGATCGAGTTCGCGCGGACCATCCACAGCGCCGGCTCCGACCTGCTCTCGCTGATCGACGACATCCTGGACCTGTCCAAGATCGAGGCGGGCCGGATGGACGTGGAGCCGACCGAGGTGCGGTTCGCCGAGATCCGCGGCTACGTCGAGCAGGCGTTCGCCCCGCAGGCCGAGGAGAAGGGCCTGGACTTCCAGGTGCGGGTGAGCAGGGACCTGCCGCCGTCCCTGGTCACCGATGCCCAGCGGTTGCAGCAGATCCTGCGCAACCTGCTCTCCAACGCGGTGAAGTTCACCGACAACGGCGCTGTCACGCTGCGGATCGCCCCGGCGGCCGAGAGCGCGGTCTTCGACGTGCCGACGCTGACCAACGCCCAGCAGGTGATCGCGTTCACGGTGATCGACACGGGCATCGGCATCTCGGACGACAAGCTGTCGATCATCTTCGAGGCGTTTCAGCAGGCGGACGGGACGACCAGCCGCCGCTACGGCGGGACGGGCCTCGGTCTGTCGATCAGCCGTGACCTGGCCCGGCTGCTCGGCGGCACGATCACCGTGGCGTCCGCGCCGGGGCAGGGTTCCACCTTCACGCTGTTCGTCCCGGACGTGCTGGCGCCGGACGCCGTGGTCGCCCCGCTGCCGCCGTCGCCGGCCCGGGCCGGGCTGCCGTCGTCCCTGCTCATGCCGCCGCTGGAGGTGCCCGAGCCGGCGACCGGCCCGACCAGCCGGCAGCTCGACGGCGCGACCGTGCTGATCGTCGACGACGACGTCCGGAACGTGTTCGCCCTGACCAGCGCGTTGGAACTGCACGGGATGACCGTGTTGTACTCGGACAACGGGGCGGACGGCGTCCGCCTGCTCGCCGAGCACCCGGAGGTGGACATCGTGCTGATGGACGCCATGATGCCGGACCAGGACGGATACGAGACCACGCGCCAGATCCGCCGCAACCACCGCTTCGCGGACCTGCCCATCGTCTTCCTGACCGCGAAGGCGATGCCGGGTGACCGGGAGTCCGCGCTCGCTGCCGGGGGCAGCGACTACATCACCAAGCCGGTCGACCTGGACGAGTTGATCGAACTCATGTCGTCCTGGATCAGCGGCAGCCGGACCGAGGAGAACTCGTGACCCAGATGGCCAAGGCGCTGCTCGTCGACGACCGCCGGGAGAACCTGATGGCCCTGGAGGCGATCCTCCAGGGCCTGCCGGTCCAGTCGGTTGCGGTGGAGAGCGGCGAGGCGGCGCTCAAGCAACTGTTGGTGGACGACTTCGCGGTGATCCTGCTCGACGCCCAGATGCCGGACATGGACGGTTTCGAGACGGCCAGCCACATCAAGCGCCGGGAGCGGACCCGGCACGTGCCGATCATCTTCCTCACCGCGGCCGACCGGGACGCCCAGCTGGCCCTGCGCGGGTACGCGGTGGGTGCCGTCGACTACCTGACCAAGCCCTTCGACCCGTGGGTGCTGCGCGCCAAGGTCTCCGTCTTCGTGGAGCTGTGGGTCAAGACCCGCCAGCTCGCCGCCCAGTCCGACCTGGTGCGCGAGCGGGAGGCGCAGTGGCGGATGCTGACCGACGCCGTCGACGAGGCGACGGCCCTGCTCCGCGGCGACGACCCGGACGGCCGCGACCGCGCCGTCGAACTCCTCGAACAGGCCCGCTGGGGCAACCTGGCCTGAACCGGGCCGGCGCGAGTCGCGGGGTCAGCCCGCGGGCTGGTCGTTGCGGATCATCAGGGCCGAGCGGAGGCCCGTGATGTCCAGGACGCGGAGCAGGAAATCGCCCACGTTGGTCAGGACCAGCAGGCTCTGGGAGTGGCTCGCCTTGCGGCTGAGCACGACGAGCGTGCCCAGGCCCTGCGAGTCGCAGAAGGTGACCCCGGCCAGGTCGAGCACGATCCGGGCGGGCGGATCGGTGAGCACCTCGTTCACGACGGTGGAGAGCTGGGCTGCCGTGAGCATGTCGATCTCGCCGGCCAGGCGCAGCACCGCCTCGTCGCCGGCCCGGCGTACGGTGATGGACAGTTCGGCACGATCCACCGGGTCAGCCTAACGCGATCTGTCCGACCCGGCCCGTCGAGGAGCGCAGCGCCCCGCGCCGGGGAGCGCAGCCCCCGTGTCGAGAGCGCGGCTTCCGCGACCGAGGAGCCCGGCCGGCCCCGCCACCGGCGGGTGAGCCCGGTAACCCCAGGCCGGGGTGGCTGCCGGTTCTCCCGTCGGCGCTGACACAATGGCGGCATCGTGACCGATACCGTTTCCGCCGGATCCGGCCGTTACCCGGCCGACGCGCCGGCCTCCGAGGCCCTGTTCGACCGCGCCCGCACCATCGTGCCGGGCGGGGTGAACTCGCCCGTCCGCGCCTTCCGCGCGGTCGGCGGCACCCCGCGATTCATGGTCCGGGGGGAGGGTCCCTGGCTCTACGACGCCGACGACCGGCGGTACGTCGATCTCGTCTGCTCGTGGGGGCCGTTGATCCTCGGCCACGCCCACCCCGAGGTGGTCGCCGCCGTGCAGGCCGCCGCCGCGCGGGGCACCAGCTTCGGCACCCCGACGCCGGGTGAGGTGGAGCTGGCCGCCGAGATCGTCGACCGCACCCCGGTCGAGCAGGTGCGGTTGGTCAACTCCGGCACCGAGGCCACCATGTCGGCGATCCGGCTGGCTCGCGGCTTCACCGGCCGTTCCAAGATCGTGAAGTTTGCCGGTTGCTACCACGGGCACGTGGACGCCCTTCTCGCCGCCGCCGGCTCGGGTGTGGCCACCCTCGGTTTGCCCGACTCGCCCGGCGTCACGGGCGCGGCGGCGAGCGAGACGATCGTGCTGCCGTACAACGACCTGCGGGCGGTGGAGGAGGCGTTCGCCGCCGAGGGGCAGCACATCGCCGCGATCATCACCGAGGCGGCCGCCGGCAACATGGGCGTGGTGGCGCCGCGGGACGGCTTCAACCAGGAGCTGGCCCGGATCGCGCACGCGCACGGCGCGCTGCTCATCGTCGACGAGGTGATGACCGGGTTCCGGGTGTCCCGCTCCGGCTGGCACGGCCTCGACCCCTCGGACGCCGACCTGTGGACGTACGGCAAGGTCATGGGTGGTGGCCTGCCGGCCGCGGCCTTCGGCGGCCGTGCGGAGGTCATGGCCCGGCTCGCCCCGGCCGGTCCGGTCTACCAGGCCGGCACGCTCTCCGGTAACCCGCTGGCCTGCGCCGCGGGTCTGGCGACCCTGCGGCTGGCCGACGAGGCGCTCTACCGCAAGCTGGACGAGACGGCCGCCGTGGTGGGCAAGCTCGCCTCCGACGAGCTGGCCGCCGCGGGCGTCCCGCACCGGCTGTCGTACGCGGGCAACATGTTCTCGATCTTCTTCACCGACGCCGACGTGGTCGACTACGACAGCGCGCGGACGCAGCACGTGCCGGCGTTCAAGGCGTTCTTCCACTCGATGCTCGCCGCCGGGGTCTACCTGCCGCCGAGCGCGTTCGAGTCCTGGTTCGTCTCGGCGGCGCTGGACGACGCCGCGTGTGAGCAGATCGCCGCGGCCCTGCCGTCGGCGGCGCGGGCAGCGGCAGCGGCGGGTCACGGGGGGTAGACGCGGTGAGCAAGACGGTCGTTCACGTGCTCCGGCACGGCGAGGTGCACAACCCCGACAAGATCCTCTACGGGCGGCTGCCGGGTTTCCGCCTCTCCGAGCTGGGTGTGCAGATGGCCAAGGCCGCCGCGCAGGGGCTCGCCGACCGGGACGTGGTGCACGTCGTGGCCAGCCCGCTGGAGCGGGCGCAGCAGACCGCCGAGCCGATCGCCGCGCAGTTCGGGCTGCCGGTCGGGGTGGACGAGCGGCTCATCGAGAGCGCCAACTGGTTCGAGGGCAAGCGGGTCTCCCCGGGGGACGGCTCGTTCCGTGACCCGCGCAACTGGTGGGTGCTGCGCGACCCGGTCACCCCGTCCTGGGGCGAGGCCTACCGGGCCATCGCCGAGCGGATGTTCGCGGCGCTGCACGCCGCCCGGGTCGCGGCGGAGGGCCGCGAGGCGGTGCTGGTCTCGCACCAGCTGCCGATCTGGACGCTGCGCCGGTACGTCGAGCGCAAGCGGCTCTGGCACGACCCGCGCCGGCGCCAGTGCTCCCTGGCGAGCCTGACCTCGTTCCACTTCGACGGGGCGAAGGTGGTCGGCATCGGCTACACCGAGCCCGCCGCCCACCTCGTCGCCATGTCGCCGACGGCCAGGACGGCCAAGGGAGCCTGATGATGCGCGCCGGGAGGTGGACCGCCGGCCTGCTCGCCACCGTCGCCGCGGTGGCGCTGGCGGGTTGCACGTCGAAGAGCCAGGAGAAGACGTGCGCGACCACCCCGGAGGGCGTGATCGAGTGCGCTCCCGACCAGCGGTCCGCGCCGCCGAAGATCGCCGGTGAGCTGCTGACCGGCGGCAACTACGACGTCTCGCAGGCCCGCGGGCAGGTGGTCGTCCTCAACTTCTGGGGTTCGTGGTGCGCGCCCTGCCGGGCGGAGGCGGACGATCTGGAGGCCACGTACCAGGCGACAAAGGGCTCGGGCGTCACGTTCCTCGGCATCAACGTGCAGGACAGCAAGGACAAGGCGCTCGCGTTCGAGGAGGGCCGGGTCACCTACCCGAGCATCTTCGACCCGCCCAGCCGGCTGGCGCTCGCCCTGGACATCCCGCCGAACACGATCCCGTCGACGGTGGTGCTCGACCGGGAGGGCCGGATCGCCGTGGTGATCCGGGCCGCCGTACGGCAGGAGGGCCTGCAACCCATCGTCGAGCGGATCGCCGCCGAGCAGTCCGGTGCACGCTGATGGGCGAGACATTCCGGCAGGTCGCCCTCTCCGGCCCGCTGCTGCTGGCCATCGGCGCGGCGGCCCTCGCCGGCCTCGTGAGCTTCCTGTCCCCGTGCGTGCTCCCGCTGGTCCCCGGCTACCTCTCGTACGTCACCGGCCTGGCCGGCGCCGACCTGGAGGGCCGGGCGCGGCCGGAGCCGGCGGCCGCGACGGACGCGGCCGGCGGTGGGGTGGCGGTCGCGGTACGGCGGCGGGCCACGCGCACGGCGGCCGCCGCGGTCAAGGGCCGGGTGCTCGCCGGGACGCTGCTCTTCATCGCCGGTTTCACGGTGGTCTTCACCGCGACCGCGATCCTCTTCGCCAGCGTGGGGAAGGTCTTCTTCACGTACGAGCGGACGCTGGAGATCGTGATCGGCTCGCTGATCATCGTGCTGGGGTTGGCCTTCGTCGGCCTGGTGCCGGGCATGCAGCGCGAGTTCCGGATCCACCGGCTGCCGGCCGCCGGCCTGCTCGGGGCGCCGGTCTTCGGCGCGGTCTTCGCGCTGAGCTGGGTGCCCTGTGTCGGCCCCACGCTGGCCGCCGTGACCGGCATGGCCACGGTGAGCGGGCAGATCGACCGGGCGGTGGTGCTCGCCGTGGCGTACTGCCTCGGGCTGGGGGTACCGTTCGTCGTCTTCGGGCTGGGCTTCCAGCGCCTGCTCGGGGTCTTCCGCGCCATCCGCCGCAACAGCCGCTGGGTCACCCGCGTCGGCGGCGCCCTGCTGATCCTGATCGGCCTCGCGCTGGTCAGCGGCGGATGGACGAACGTCGTGATCTGGCTGCAGACCACCTTCGGGGTGGGTGAGGTGAGCATCTGATGACCGTCGTGGACGAGCGGCCCACCACCCCGGCCGAGGCGCCGCGCCGCCGCCCCAACCGGCTCGTGGCGCTGTTGCGCAACTCGTGGCGGCAGCTCACCAGCATGCGTACTGCGCTGGTCCTGCTCTTCCTGCTCGCGGTCGCGGCCATCCCGGGCTCGGTGCTGCCGCAGCGGAACATCAGCCCGGAGAAGGTCAACGAGTACTTCACCGAGCACCCCGACCTGGCGCCCCGGCTCGACCGGATCGGCGCCTTCGAGGTCTTCGGTTCGGTCTGGTTCTCCGCGATCTACCTGCTGCTCTTCACGTCGCTGATCGGCTGCATCACGCCCCGGCTGCGCGACCACGTCCGGGCGCTGCGGTCGACGCCGCCGGCCGCCCCGAAGCGGCTGGACCGGCTGCCCCAGCACGCCGTGCTGGCGCTTCCCGAGGGAGGCGTGTCGGCGATCGCCGAGGCGCTGCGCCGGCGCCGCTGGCGGGTCGCGGTGCGCGGCAACGAGGTCTCGGCCGAGAAGGGCTACCTCAAGGAGACCGGCAACCTGGTCTTCCACATCTCCATGGTCGTGGTGCTGGCCGGTGTGGCGCTCGGTCACTGGTACGGCTGGAGCGGCAACCGGCTGCTGGTCGCCGGCGAGGACAACGCCTTCTGCAACACCCGCCAGCAGTACGCGGAGGCGAAGCTGGGCCCGCGGGTGGACAGCGCCCACCTGCCGGGGTTCTGCCTGGTCCTGGACCGGTTCGAGGCCCGGTTCCTCGAGTCGGGGCAGCCGGACCACTTCAACGCCACGGTGACCGTCGAGGAGCCGGGCAGGGCTCCACGCAGCGCGGACTTCTCGGTGAACTCGCCGCTGCGGCTGGACGGCGCCAACGTCTACCTGCTCGGCCACGGGTACGCGCCGGTCATCCGCTACACCGACCGCTACGGCAAGAGCCAGGTCAGCGACGAGCCCTTCCTCACCACGGGCGACGCCGGCCTCACGGGCGAGGGACTGGCCGCGTTCCCGGACGCGAACGTCGACCCGAAGACCGGCCGGCGGGACTCGAACCTCCAGGTCGCCTTCACGGGGCTCTACCTGCCGACGGCGCCGGAAGCCCCGCCGTACGTGCGCTCGCAGTATCCGGCCGAGCGCAACCCGGCGCTCAATCTCGTCGCCTACCGGGGGAACCTGGGCCTCGACGCCGGCATCCCCGGATCGGTCTACGAGCTGGACGAGCGGCAGATCCGTACCGGCAAGGTGAAGCAAATCGGCGACAAGGTGCTCAGGCCGGGCGAGTCGTGGAAGCTGGACGACGGCACCACCGTCGAGTTCCTCGGCACCAAGCGGTACGTGACGCTCTCGGTGCGGCACGACCCCGGCTCGGGCCTGCTGCTGGTGAGCTGCGGGTTCCTGCTCGCCGGGCTGATGGGGTCGCTGTTCGGCCGCCGGCGGCGCGTCTTCTTCCGGGTGACGACGCCCGGAGATGCGGACCCCGCGAGCGGAAGTCCGACGAGCGGTAGTAGTTTGGTCGAGGCCGGTGGGTTGCCGCGCACCGACTATCCAGGGTTCGCCGACGAGTTCGCGCAACTCGTCGCCGCCGTGAGCGGTGACGGGCGGCCGGATGATCGGGTCGGCACGGATCGCGACGGCAGCGACCGGGCCGGGACGCGGGAAGGGACCGACTGATGTCCGCACTCTCCGACCAGCTGGTGACGTTCGCGATCCTCGCCTACCTGGTCGCGATGATCAGCCACGCCGTCGAGTACGCCCTCGGCAACGACCGGCGCCGGGTCGCCGCGGTGCGGCCGGCCCGCGAGCTGGTGGGCGCCGGTGTCGGTGGCCCGGGCGGCGTGGTCGAGCCGCCGACCGAGACGGCGCCGCCGTTGACGGTCGCGGACGAGCGCGCCGCCGGCCGGGCACGGTTGGCCGGCCGGATCGCCGTGGTGGTCACCGCGGTCGCCGCCCTACTGCACCTCGCCGCGCTGGTCACCCGCGGCCTCGCGGCCGACCGGATGCCGTGGGGCAACATGTACGAGTTCGTGCTCACGGTCACCTTCATCGGGGTGTCGGCGTGGCTCGTGGTGCTCGCCAAGCGGCCTTCGCTGCGCCGGCTCGGTCTCTTCCTCACCCTCGTGATGGTGCTGCTGGTGGCGACCGCGGAGCTGGTGCTCTACGTGCCGGTGGTGCCGCTCGTGCCGGCCCTGAACTCGTACTGGTTCATCATCCACGTCTCGACGATCGTGTTCAGCTCCGGCATCTTCCTGCTCGGCGTGGTGCCGGCGATCGCGTTCCTGATGCGGCGCGGCTACGAGGAGGGCAAGCGCAGCTTCCCGTACACGCTGGCGAAGCGGCTGCCCGCGGCCGCCGCGCTGGAGCGGCTGACCTTCGTGCTGCACGCCTTCGCGTTCCCGATCTTCACCTTCGCGGTGATCGCCGGGGCGATCTGGGCGGAGGCCGCCTGGGGCCGGCCGTGGGGCTGGGACCCGAAGGAGACCTGGGCGTTCATCTCCTGGGTGGTGTACGCCGGTTACCTGCACGCCCGGGCCACCCCGAGCGTGAAGCGGAACGTGGCGACCTGGATCGCCGTGCTCGGCTTCCTCACCATGCTCATGAACCTGTTCGGCGTGAACATCTTCTTCACGGGCCTGCACTCGTACGGCGGCCTCAGCTGACGCCCGGCGTCGGGTGGGCAGCTCGTCGACCCGCGGGGTGACCTGGTAGGCCACCTCGGGCACGTCGGCCAGGCCGATCCGCGCGGCGCGCGGCGCGAGTCGGGGTCAGGCGCCGAACCAGCCGGGCACGTCGAGGCGGAACAGGTCGGCGGGGGTCACCGCGCGGAGGTCGTCCTCGATGGCGGCGACCCGCTCCGCGCCGAGCGTGTCCACCCACCGACGGCGGAGCCGTTCGAAGATCACCGCTGAGCGGCGCAGCCCGTCGCGCCCCCGCCCGGTCATCCGGACGAGCTTTCGGCGCGCGTCGTGGGGGTCGTCGGCGCGCTCCAGGTAGCCCAGGGCGACCAGCCGGTCCACGGTCTTGCCGGCCGCCTGCTTGGAGACGCCCAGCCGCTGTCCCAGCTCGGTGGCGGTGGTGCCGTTCGGGCCGACGGCCTGGAGCACGAAGCCGTGCAGGGGCCGCAGCTCGGGATGCCCCTGCCGGGTCAGCTCGGCGTGCAGCTCGTCGATGAGCGTGCGGAAGCCGGCCAGCAGCAGCAGGGGCAGCAGGAAGCCGGGCCGCTCGGGATCAGCCGTTGCCATGTCCGACAACCACGTTTACTATTTCGTCAACCACGTTGACGATCGTACGTCACCGCCGGTCCCGCCCCATCACCTCGCCCACCCGGAGAGGACCCGCCGTGCCCGTCTTCACGCCCCACACCGCCGAGACCGCCCCCGCCGCCGCCCGCGCCGCCATCGAGGGGATACAGCGCGCGTTCGGCCACCTGCCCGCCGCCGTCGGCCTCATGGCCGAGTCCCCGGAGCTGCTCACCGGGTTCCTCGCGGTGAACGCCATCTTCGAGCGCTGCGCGCTCGACGCCGTCGAGCGGGAGGTGGTCGTGCTCACGGTGGCGACGCGCAACGAGTGCCACCTCTGCGTCGCCATGCACACCGCGGCCCTGAACCGGCACCGGGCGGACCCCGCGCTGATCGCCGCGCTGCGCGCCGGCACACCCCTGCCCGACGACCGGCTGGAGGCGCTGCGCCGCTTCACGCTCGCCGTGCTCGACCGGCGGGGCGCGGTGCCGGAGGAGGACCTGGCCGCCTTCCTCACCGCCGGCTTCCGGCCCCGGCACGCCCTCGACGTGGTGCTCGGCGTCGGGGCGTACACCATCTCCACCTTCGCCAACCGGCTCACCCGTGCCCCGCTCGACCCGCCCGTGGCCGCGTACGCCTGGGAGCCGGCGGCCTGACGGGCGGTCAGCTCTCGGCGGCGACCCGGTCGACCCACTCCCGCAGCAGCGCGTCGAACAGCACCGGCTGCTCGATCTGAAGGTTGTGGCCGGCGAGGTCCAGCACCGCGAACGTCGCCCGCGGGTAGTGCGGCAGCAGCGCGAACTGGTCGAGGTAGCCGGTGGAGTGATCCTGGCGGCCGGTGAGGATCAGCGTCGGTCGCGCGAACGGCTCCCCGCTCTCCGGGTCCGTCGCGAGCGTCCACCGCCGGCGGATCCGGGCCATCGCCGGGGCGTCCGCGACCTCGAGGCCGACGAGGATCTCGTCGCGGAAGCGGCGCAACGTCTCCGGGGTCTGCACGACGGCCATCTCCGCGAACTCCGCGGCCGTGCGTGGGTCGGTCGCCGCGAGCAGGGCCGGGTCCGGACGCAGCACCCGCGGCTGCGGCACCCGGCGCTCCGCGTTCTCCACGGCGGTGCCGATGGGGCAGATCAGCGCCAGGCCCCGCACCTGATCCGGACGGGAGCGGGCGAGGGCCCGGGCGAGGTAGCCACCATAGGACTCACCGACGAGCAGGAAGGGCTCGTCGCCGATCCGGTCCTCGACGAGGTCCTGCACGGCGTCGAGCACGTCGTCCGAGCTGGCGATCTCGGGCGGTGCCGGCGACGCGCCCATGCCGGGCAGGTCCGGGTACAGCCGCCGGTAGCCGGGGAGCCCGGCGAAGACCGGTTCCAGGCAGCCGAGCATCAGCCGGTGATCCGGCGTCCAACCGTGCAGGGCCAGCACGGGAACACCCGTGCCGTGCTCGACGGCGTTCATCCTCACGGACGTGCGGCGGGGCATCGCGACCTCCTCGGCCTGGGCGGACGGCCCACGGATACTGCCGCCCGCCACCGACAGATCCAGGCCACCGACCACCCCCTGTGGTCCACCTCACGCCCCGACCCGGGCCGGAGGTCGACGTCGATCAAGAGGTCGGCGGGAACCGGCATCCGATTCGTCCCGCAAACCCGTCGACCAACACGGTGGGGCGCGGCGGGGCGCGCACCCCCACCCGGACGGTCGGGCCCGGGTGGCGGTGGGGGAGACTGGCGGGTATGGCGGCTCGTGGCTTCCCGTACACCGACCTCAAGGACTTCCTCGCGGCGCTGGAGCGCGCGGGCGAGTTGCGGCGGGTGAGCGTTCCGGTCGATCCGACCCTGGAGATCAGCGAGATCGTCACCCGCACCGTCCGCGCGGGAGGCCCGGCGCTGCTCTTCGAACGGCCGACCCGGGGCGAGATGCCGGTCGCCATCAACCTCTTCGGCACGGAGAAGCGGATGGCCATGGCGCTCGGGGTCGAGTCGCTCGACGAGGTCGGCGCCCGGATCGGCGAGATGATCAGGCCGGAGCTGCCGGTCGGCTGGTCGGGCATCCGCGAGGGGCTCGGCAAGGTCATGCAGCTCAAGTCCCTGCCACCGCGCAGGGTGAAGACCGCGCCCTGCCAGCAGGTGGTCTACCGCGGCGACGACGTCGACCTGAACCGGCTGCCCGGCCTCCAGGTGTGGCCCGGCGACGGCGGGGTCTTCCACAACTTCGGGCTGACCCACACCAAGCACCCGGAGACCGGCAAGCGCAACCTCGGCCTCTACCGGCTCCAGCAGCACTCCCGCAACACCCTCGGCATGCACTGGCAGATCCACAAGGACTCCACCGCCCACCACGCGGTGGCCGAGCGGCTCGGCCAGCGGCTGCCGGTCGCGGTGGCGATCGGCTGCGACCCGGTGGTGTCGTACGCGGCCTCCGCGCCGCTGCCCAGCGACATCGACGAGTACCTGTTCGCGGGCTTCCTGCGCGGCGAGCGGGTCGAGATGGTGGACTGCCTCACCGTGCCGCTCCAGGTGCCGGCGCACGCCCAGGTGGTGCTGGAGGGCTACCTGGAGCCCGGCGAGCGGCTGCCCGAGGGCCCGTTCGGCGACCACACCGGCTTCTACACCCCGGTCGAACCGTTCCCGGTGCTGCACGTCGAGACCATGACCATGCAGCGCGACCCGGTCTACCACTCGATCATCACCTCGAAGCCCCCGCAGGAGGACCACGGCCTCGGCAAGGCCACCGAGCGGATCTTCCAGCCGCTGCTCAAGATGCTGATCCCGGACATCGTCGACTACGACCTGCCGGCCGCCGGCGTCTTCCACAACTGCGCGATCGTCTCGATCCGCAAGCGCTACCCGAAGCACGCGCAGAAGGTCATGAACGCGATCTGGGGTGCCCACCTCATGTCGCTCACCAAGCTCATCGTGATCGTCGACGAGGACTGCGACGTGCACGACTACAACGAGGTGGCCTTCCGCGCCTTCGGCAACGTCGACTACGCCCGGGACCTGCTGCTCACCGAGGGGCCGGTCGACCACCTCGACCACTCGTCGTACCAGCAGTTCTGGGGCGGCAAGGCGGGCATCGACGCGACCCGCAAGCTGCCCGAGGAGGGCTACACCCGGGGTTGGCCGGAGGAGATGCGGATGTCGCCCGAGGTGGTGTCGCTGGTCGACAAGCGCTGGAAGGAGTACGGGATCTGATGGCGGTTCTCGACGCGCCGGTGGAGCGCCCGGGGCGGGTGAAGTCCTTCTTGCGCCTGGTGACCATCGAGCACTCGGTCTTCGCGCTGCCCTTCGCGTACCTCTCGGCGTTCACCGCGATGCAGGTGAACGGTGGCCACGTGCGCTGGCTGGACCTGCTGCTCATCACGGTCGCGATGGTCGGTGCGCGGACGTTCGCCATGGCGGCCAACCGCATCCTGGACCGCCGGATCGACGCGCGGAACCCGCGTACGGCCGGCCGGGAGCTGGTCACCGGGGCGGTCAGCGTGCGGACGGCCTGGACCGGCGCGGTGGTCGCACTCGTGGTCTTCCTGGCCGCCGCCGCGCTGCTCAACCCGCTCTGCCTGGTGCTCGCCCCGCTCGCCGTGGTGCCGCTGGTCGTCTACCCGTACGGCAAGCGGTTCACCAACTGGCCGCACGCGATCCTCGCGATCGCCCAGGCGGTCGGGCCGGTCGGCGCGTGGCTGGGCGTGACCGGGACGCTCGACGGCTCCGGGCCGGCCTGGCTGCTCGGCGCGGCCGTCGGGCTCTGGATCGGCGGCTTCGACCTGATCTACGCCTGTCAGGACATCGAGATCGACCGGCGGATCGGGGTGCACAGCGTCCCGGCCCGGTACGGCCTGCGCTTCGCGCTGCACGCCTCGACCGTCGCGCACGTGGTCACGTTC
The DNA here is from genome assembly GCF_056150165.1 of Micromonospora xinjiangensis. Classification (NCBI taxonomy): domain Bacteria; kingdom Bacillati; phylum Actinomycetota; class Actinomycetes; order Micromonosporales; family Micromonosporaceae; genus Micromonospora; species Micromonospora xinjiangensis. The sequence goes on from NZ_JAXCFO010000003.1 coordinate 503,316, forward strand.
GCGCTGTTCCTGTGGTTCGGCGCGCTCGTCGGCTTCGGGTGGCTCTGGTGGATCGGCCTGGCGCTGACCGCGATCGCCTTCGCGTACCAGCACCTGGTCGTCAGCCCCACCGACCTCAGCAAGGTCAACCGGGCGTTCTTCACCGCCAACGGGTTCGTCGGTATCGCCCTGTTCGTGTTCGCCCTGCTCGACCTCGTGGTCCGGCTCGGCCTGCGGGCCTGACCAGGCAGGCTGCCCAGATGCGCGAACCATGGGTGGTCGGTGTCTCCGGCGCGTCCGGCACCCCGTACGCGGCGGCCGTCGTACGCGGCCTGCTCGACGCCGGTGAGTCGGTGGACCTGATCGTCTCGCGGGCGGCCCGGCTCACGCTGCTCGACGAGACCGGCCGTCCGTTCCGCGACGGGCACTGGGCCGAGGACCTCGCCGGCTGGCTCGACCGGGACCTCGACGGTGCCGACGTGCGGCACTGGCCGGCCGGCGATCTGGCCGCCGGGCCGAGCAGCGGTTCGTACCGGGTGCGCGGGATGGCGGTCGTGCCGGCGAGCACCGCGGCGTGCGCGGGCATCGCGATCGGCCTCTCCAAGGACCTGCTGCAACGGGCCGCGGAGGTCAACCTCAAGGAGCGGCGGCCCGTGGTCGTGGTGCCCCGGGAGACGCCGGTGACGCGCAGCCACCTGGAGCACCTGATCGCGTTGCACGACGCCGGTGCGGTCGTGCTGCCCGCCAGCCCCGGCTTCTACGGCGCCGGTGCGTCGGCGTCCGCCCAACAGCTGGTCGACTTCGTCGCGGGAAAGGTGCTGGACGCGCTGGGCGTGCCGCACACGCTGTTCCGCCGCTGGTCGGGTCGACTGGGCGCGGCTCGGGACTGAGGGCCCCGGTCGAGGACGCGGACCGGACGCCGCCATCCGGCCCGTGTCGACCTCCGTATCCGTACTTCAGTACATCCCGGCGTTCGCCGGACCGGGGCCGGTCGAGGCGGCTGGCCCGGCGTTTCGCGCTTTGCCCGCATCATCGGTCTCGTCCAGCATGCCCTCCCCCTCAAGCAGGGCCCGCACCTCGGATTCCCGAAACCGGCGATGCCCGCCTGGAGTCCGGATGCTGCCGATCCGACCCGCCGCCGCCCATCTCGTCACAGTCTTCGGGTCTACCCGAAACAGCGCGGCGACTTCACCCGGTGTCAGCAGGCGATCTCCAGTGTCCACAGCCCCCTCCTCGCGTCGACGAAGCCCCCGGCTGAACACACTGCCCCCGGCCGGTGCGAGCCCAGAGCCGTCATGAGGGACGTATGGCAATTACAGCACCAGCGACCTGGCCTGTCCGCCAAACGCGAAAAACGCACTGAGTGGGAAGTTAGTCAATGGTACCGGCGTCGGGCTCCCTTGACGGCGTGTACGAGAACTGTGGTCTTCTCTCATATGCAACGGATGCCCGAGTCCCGGCGTTACGCCCACACGAGCTAGGGTCACCATCCGTGGACGCGATCGACCTCAGCCTCGTGGAGCTGCTGCGCAACAACGCCCGCCTCTCGTACGCCGAACTGGCACGTCAGGTGGGCCTCTCCGCACCGGCGGTGCACGAGCGGGTCGGCAAGCTCGAGGCCAGTGGGGTGCTGCGGGGCTACCGGGCCGAGGTGGCCCCGGAGGCGATCGGCCTCGGCGTCACCGCGCTGATCGGCATCGTCGAGGACTCCGGCGCCGACACCGACGACGTCCTCGCGGCGTTCCGGGCCATGCCCGAGATCGAGTCCTGCTACTTCATGGCCGGGGTCGAGTCGTTCCTGCTCAAGGCCCGGGTCGGCACCATCGCGGAGCTGGAGCAGCTCATCGTGCGGCTCAACCGGACCCCGGGGGTCGCCTCGACCCGCACGGGCATCGCGCTCTCCACGAAGTGGGAGAACCGGCCGCAGCCGGTCGGCCCGCCCGCCGCCTGACCGCCGGGTTCCGCACCCCTGGCGCCGGTCGAACCGGCGGCGGTACGGTGCGCCGGTGATCACGCCAGCGTCCGGCGCGGCCGTCGTGACCGGGGCCGCGGGCGGCCTGGGGCGGGCCGTCGCCGCGGCGCTGCACGCCGACGGCTGGTCCGTCCTCCTCACCGACCTCGACGCGGACGCGGTGGCCGCCGCCGCGACCGGCCTGGGCGGGTGGTCCCGACCCCTGGACGTCCGCGACGAGGCCGCCTGCGCGGACGCGGCCGCCGAGGCGGCGCGGCGTCGCGGCGGTCTCGGGCTCTGGGTGAACAACGCCGGGATCCTGGTGACCGGCCCCGCCTGGGAGCAGGACGCGGCGACCCGACGTCGGGTGCTCGACGTCAACGCGCACGGCGCGATGAACGGCACGCTCGCCGCCCTGGCCGTGATGCGGTACCGGGGGCGTGGGCACGTGCTCAACGTCGTCTCGCTCGCCGGGCTGGTGGCGCCACCCGGCGAGACGGTCTACGCGGCCAGCAAGCACGCCCTGCTCGCGTTCAGCCTCGGCACGCTGGCCGACCTCCGGATGGCCGGCCACCGTGACCTGCACGTCTCGTGCCTCTGTCCGGACGGCATCTGGACCCCCATGCTGCACGACCGGCTCGACGACCCGGGCGCCCTGGCGTCGTTCACGGGGGCACTGCTCACCCCGGAGCGGGTCGCCGCCCGCGCCGTCCGGCTGGCCCGGCGACCGCGCCCGGTGGTGACGCTGCCCCGGTGGCGCGGCGCGCAGGTCCGGCTCCTGGACGCGGCGCCCCGGCTCGCCCTCGGGCTGACCCCGGTGGTCCGGGCGGTCGGCCGGGCCGGGCAGCGCCGGCAGCGTCGCCGGGACGAGCGTGGATCCGGCGCCTCCGGTGGGCCGAAGGGATAGATCCACCTCACCGGCCCCTGATACGTTGCCGACGTGCCCCAGCTGGACCGGTGTGACGAGGTCGGCCGCGCGTGGGTGACCGAGGCGATCGCGGCCGTCGAGGCGGACGCCAACCGCTCGGCCGACACCCACCTGCTGCCCTTCCCGCTGCCCCGGGAGTGGGGCATCGACCTCTATCTCAAGGACGAGTCGGTGCACCCGACCGGGTCGCTCAAGCACCGGCTGGCGCGTTCGCTCTTCCTCTACGGGCTCTGCAACGGCTGGATCGGGCCGCGGACCACCATCGTGGAGGCGTCCTCGGGCTCGACCGCGGTCTCCGAGGCGTACTTCGCGCGGATGCTGGGCCTGCCGTTCATCGCGGTGATGCCGGCCTCGACCTCGCCGGAGAAGATCGCCAAGATCGAGTTCCAGGGCGGGCGCTGCCATCTCGTCGACGACCCGGCCCGCGCGTGTCTGGAGGCCCGGTGGCTCGCCGACGACACCGGCGGGCACTTCATGGACCAGTTCACGTACGCCGAGCGGGCCACCGACTGGCGGGGCAACAACAACATCGCCGAGTCGATCTACGCCCAGCTCTCCCACGAACGCCACGCCGTGCCCGAGTGGATCGTCGTGGGGGCCGGCACCGGCGGCACCGGCGCGACCATCGGCCGCTACACCCGCTACCGCCGGCTGCCCACGAGGCTCTGCGTCGTCGACCCGGAGAACTCGGCGTTCTACCCCGCGTACCGCGCCGCCGACTGGTCGGTCCGCACCGGCCTGGGCTCCCGGATCGAGGGGATCGGCCGGCCGGTCGTGGAGCCGTCGTTCCTGCCGTCGGTGGTGGACCGGATGGTGCAGGTGCCGGACGCCGCCTCGCTGGCCGCGATGCGGGCCGGCTCGGCGGTGCTCGGTCGCCGGGTGGGCGGGTCGACCGGCACCAACCTGTGGGGCGCGTTCGGGCTGATCGCCGAGATGCGCGCCGCCGGCCGGACCGGCTCGGTGGCCACCCTCATCTGCGACGCCGGCGACCGCTACGCCGACACGTACTACTCCGACGACTGGGTGGCGGCGCAGGGCCTCGACCTGGCCCCGCACCTCGCCGTCATCGAGCGCTTCCTCGCCGGCGGCTGCTGGCCGGCCTGAGGTCGGACCGGGCGGTCCCGGAGGGAGCCCCGACGGGTCGTCGGACGGGCCCGGCACGACGCCATCCGCGAGCGCTCCTCGGCCCGGTCAGCGTGGGCCGACCCGCTGGCCGACTCCCGGGTAGTGCAGCACGTAACCCTCCGCGTCCAGGTCGATGTCGGCGGTGAACGAGTCGCTCGCGAACCGTACGCGCCCCGGCCCGAGCGACGTGTAGTCCTGCTGGGCGGGGACCACCACGAGGCTCGGCACCAGCACCCAGGCGACGGTGATCCGGTGCCCGCTGTCGGCCGGCGCGTTCGCCAGCCCGAGCCGGTGCACCGGCAGCGCGTTGAACAGCGGTGAGCCGCCGAGGTCGACGTCGAGCGCGTCGGCCAGCCGGTCCGGGTCGTCGGTGCCGGGCAGCCCCGCCGGGGCGTACCCCGCCGCCGTCAGGGCCCCGTCGAGGTCACCCTGCTCGGCGGTGGTCACCCGCCACCGGTCGGCCGCGCGTTCCAGGCGTACGCTGCGCAGCCAGCCCGCGCCCTCCACCTCGACGTCGAGCCGGGTGGTCGTCCAGTCCGGCCCGGTGGCGAGCTGGTAGCGAGCGGTCCACGGGATCGGGTCGACGGCGAGCATCGTCCCCCGGGCCGCCAGGCCCTGACCGTCGTCGAGCAGGGCGTGCTCGGCGCCCGCGGTGTCCGTCCGGGTCCAGAAGAGCGACTTCGGCATGCTCGGCATGAGCCGGACGTTACGCGACCGGACCGTCGCCGGCAGCACATGCGCTGGACGCCGCCGCGGAGCGAGGGCTCGGCGGCGGCGTCCGGGCGTGCGGACGCGGTGCGTCAGTGGGTGCGGGTCGGCGTGCGACCGCCGAAGCCGCGGCGCTCGTCGCCGCCCCGGCCCTCGGAACGGAAGCCGCCCCGCCGGTCGCCGCGGCCGTCACCGGCCCGGCCGGTGTACCGCCGCTCGTCCCCCGGGCGGTCGGCGTGCCGGCGCTCGTCGCGGTCGCCGAAGCGGCGCTCGCCCTGCGGACGGTCACCGAACCGCCGGCCGGCGTACGGGCGGTCGGCCGCCGGGCGGTCGCCGAAGCGGCGCTCGTCGCGGTCGCCGAAGCGGCGGTCGCCACGGGGGCCGTCGGCGCCGCGCTGCCCCGGACGGTCGTCCCGGCCGCCGAACGAGCGCTCCTCGCGCGGGCGGTCACGCCGGTCGCCGTACCGCCGGTCGGCCCGCTCACCGAAGCGGCGCGGGCCGCCCGGCCGGTCACCGTGCCGGCGCGGCTGCTCCGGCTCGTCCCGGACCGGGACGCCGCTCGGCTCCCGGGCGCCGGTCAGCTCCGCGAGCGCCGGGTCACCGGCGCGCACGCGGGTCTCGGCCGGCTCGACGCCGGCCTTCTCCAGCATGGCGAGCGTGGTGCGGCGCTGCTTCGGCAGGACCAGGGTGGCCACCGCCCCGGACTCACCGGCGCGCGCCGTCCGGCCGGCCCGGTGCAGGTAGTCCTTCGGGTCCTTCGGCGGGTCGACGTGCAGGACGAGGGAGACCCCGTCCACGTGGATGCCGCGGGCGGCCACGTCGGTGGCGACCAGCACGTTCATCCGGCCCTCACGGAACTCGGCGAGGGTGCGGGTGCGCATCCGCTGCGTCTTGCCACCGTGCAGACCGCCGGCCCGTACGCCCACCGCGGCGAGCTGACTGACCAGACGGTCGACGCCGAGCTGGGTCCGGGCGAAGACCATGGTCCGGCCCTCGCGAGCCGCGATCGACGCCGCCACCGGGAACTTGTCGTGCGGCGGGATGAGCAGCACGTGGTGGTCCATGGTGGAGACCGCCGCGGTGGGCGGCGCGGTGGAGTGCGTGACGGGATCGGTCATGAAGCGCTTGACGAGCGTGTCGACGTCACCGTCCAGAGTGGCCGAGAAGAGCAGCCGCTGAGCGTTCGCGGGGGTCTTGGCGAGCAGCTCGGTGACCTCGGGGAGGAAGCCCATGTCGGCCATCTGGTCGGCCTCGTCGAGCACGGTGATCTCGACGTCGTCGAGGTGACAGACGCCCCGCTCGATCAGGTCGCCGAGCCGTCCCGGGGTGGCCACGACGATCTCCACACCACGGCGCAGCGCGTCGATCTGCCGGTCGTACGGCACCCCGCCGACGGCGGTCTTGAGGAACACGCCGACCGCCTTGCCGAGCGGCAGCAGCGCGTCGTTGACCTGCATGGCCAACTCGCGGGTCGGGACGAGGACCAGGGCACGCGGGTGCAGCGGCCGGGCCCGCTCGCCGGCGGCGACGCGGGCGAGCAGCGGCAGGCCGAAGGCGAGGGTCTTGCCGGACCCGGTCTGCCCACGGCCGAGCACGTCCCGGCCGGCGAGCGCGTCGGGAACCGTGGCGCGCTGGATCTCGAAGGGGCTGGTGATGCCCTGTCGGGCGAGCGCGCGCACCAGCGGCTGGGGCAGGCCGAGCGCCGCGAAGTCCGGGTCGCCGATGGTGGCGGCACCCGCCGGGTCGGTGCGGTCCGCGTCGGCCCCGGTGGGGGCGCTGTCGGCGGGACTCGCGTCGAAAGCGGACGGGAACGTGCTGGGGTCAGCAAAGGTGGTCAAGAAGTGCCTTTCGAGCGGGGCGCATCTTCGCGATGGCCCGCCGCAGCTCGACGCCGCGCGAATCGCCCGCAAGACCGCCCATGGGCGCGCAGGACGCGCGCCGGGTGAATGATCACGTCAAGTGTACGGCGACCACGCCGAGTCGCCACCCGGCCGGGAAACCGTAGTGGGCGGGCTCACCTGTCTCCGCTCGCCCGGCCGTGCCTGTGAGCAACCTCCGACCACCCCGTGGGCGGGCGCCACCGGAGCATCCACCGATCGGAGGGCTACGTCGATCATGCCGCCGCCGCCTTGATCACCCGGCTCGATGAATCAGCTGCTGAGCACGTTGCCGACGAGACCACTGACCGCGTCGTCGGCGAGCAGCACGAGCAGCACGCTGATCACCACGAGCAGACCGAGGGCGGCGGCGAGGACGATCACCACCCGGGTCGTACGGGACTGCTCGGCCGGCGTGTCCGCCCAGCCCTGGGCCAGGATGTGCCCGGTCAGCGAACCGGAATTCTCGACCGCGTTGGTCGGTAGCGCCACCGTGGTGAAGCCCGCGCCCTCGCTGCCGTCGCCGCCGTAGACCGTCCCGAGCAGGTCCCGGCCACCGTCGCGCGGGGCGCCGGGGGTGGTGGCCCCGGCGCCGCCCACCGGAACGCCGCCGGCGGCCGTACGGGCCAGCGGAGCAACCGGCGCGCTGGCCGGGGCGGACGTCGCCGCCCAGGAGGTCGCCGGGGGCGGTGGGAACGGTGGCGCCGGCATGGGGCCGGGCGGTGGCGGTGGCGGAGGCACCGGTGGGCCGGGGGGAGGCGCCGGCGGTCCCGGTACCGGCGGCACGGGCCCGGGCGGCGGCGTGGGACGCGGCCCGGGCGGCGGCGTGGGGCGTGGCCCGGGCGGCGGCGTGGGGCGTGGCCCGGGCGGCTGTGGAGCGGGCGCCGGCGGGGTGGGCTCCGGCAGCGGCGGCGCGGGTGACGGCGGGGTCGGCCCGGGCACCGGCGGCGTGGGCGCGGGCGCGGGCTCCGGTTCCGGAGTCGGGGGCTTGGGCGGCTGCGCCGGCTCCGGCGGCTGTGCCGGCTCGGGTGGCTCCGGGTTCACCGGACCCGACCGGTAGACCCTCGCCGCGCCCGAGGAGGGCGCACCCGGCACCGGTGCCTCGCCGGCCGTGGTCCGGCCCGTCGACGGCACGGCGGCGCTGGCGCGCAGGGGCGGGACGCCCTGCTCCGTGCCGGTGCGGCTCGCGGTGGGCGCGCTGGCGCTGGCCCGGGTCGACGCCGCGCCGACCGTGGTGCGGGCCGACGAAGGCACCGTGGCGCTGGCCCGGGCGGCCGGGGCCGGCTCGTCCCCGGCGAGCGGATTCGTGCCCGGGACGCTGGCGCTGGCCCGTGCCGGCACGGCGGAGCCGTCCCGCTGGCCCGGCAGCTCCGCAGCGGCGCCGGGCGGGCTCTCGGAGTCGGCCGCCCGGTAGGTGGTGCCGGCGCTCGCCCCACCCCGCGTCCCTCCCGTGCCGGGCACGCTCGCCCGGGCACGCACCGGGACCGCCGACGACCGGGCTCCGGCCGGGCTGGACGGGTGCACCTCGCGGTCGGCGGCCCCGACCGTCGGGGCCGTCGCGGGGGCCGCGCCCGGCCGGTCGCCGTTCGACGGCGTGTCGGGCGTGTCGCCGGCGGTGGGCCCGTCCTCCGGGGAGTCGCCACCGGTGGTGGCCGTCGCGGTCTCGGGGGTCGGCACCGTGGTGCCCCGCTCCTCGCGGCTGTCGCCCGTGGTGGCCCCGGGCGTCGGCGCGGCGAGCCGGTCGTCCGGCCTGCTGTCACCGCCGGTGGTGGCGTTCGCCACGGCGGTCGCGCCGTCGACGGGCGCTGCCGCCTCGGCGGTCGATGCCGTGGCCGCGCCGTCGACGGGCGCCGCCGCCTCCGCCGGATCCTTCTGGTCGGCCATCTCCGCCCTCCGCCCGACACTCGCACCCGCGCCCGGCCGGGGCCGGGCGTGCCTGGGTGTCACGGTGCCACATTTACCCCCGACGGCACACCCGGAGTCGGAGCTTGTGGCTCAGCTGTCGCTGCTCGGGCTCACCGAGCCGCTCGCCGACGGCGTATTGCTCGGCTGCGAGCTGCCGGTGGCGGACGGGCTGGTGGAGGCGGGGGAGCTCGACGGCGGCTTGCTGGTCGGCGTCGAGGACGGCGTGCCGGTCGGGCTCGGCGTGGTGCTGCCGCTCGGCGTCGGGGTCGGGGTCTTCGTCGGCGTCTTCGTCGGCGTCGGGGTGGCCGAACCGGTGGGGCTGGGCGTGGCCGAGCCCGTCGGGCTCGGCGTCGGCGAGCCGGTGGGCTTCGGGGTGGGCGAGGTGGTCGGCTTCGGGGTGGTGCTCGGGCTCGGGGTCGTGGTGGGCGACGGCACCGCGCCGATCACCCGGGTCGCCGCGTACAGGCGGGACCACGTCACGGTCGAGATCTTGACGACGTCGCCGGTGGTCGGGGCGTGCACCATCTTGCCGTTGCCGATGTACATGCCCACGTGGTGGATCGTCGTCCAGCTGCTGCCCGAGGCGAAGAACAGCAGGTCGCCGGGGAGCAGCGCGGTGCGCTCGACGGTGCGGCCACGGGTCGCGTAGTACTGGTCGCGGGACACCCGCGGCAGGTTGAAGTAGTCCGCTCCCTTGGAGCGGTAGGCCGCCCACATGAGACCGGAGCAGTCGAACCGGTTCGGACCCTCCGCCGCCCAGAGGTACGGGTCACCGAGCTGGGCGAGCGCGTAGCGTACGGCGGCCATGGCCCGCGGGTGGGCGGTCAGGCCGTTGGCGCTCTGCCCCTGCACGTAACCGGCGCCGAGCTGCTGTTCCGCGGCCTCCTGCTGGCGCTCGATCTGGACGAGCTGCGCGGCGTTGTCCTCCCGCAGCTTGAGGAGCTTCGCCTCCTCGGCGCGCAGCGCCTGCTCGCCCGTCGTGAACTCGGTCTGGAGGGAACGCAGCTCGCCGTCGGCCGTCGTGTACGCCTGGTAGGCCGCCTGCTCGGCGGCGCGGGCGCGGGCCAGCTCGCCGGTGGCGGCGGTGGTGGAGCCCTCGACCTTCTCGCCCCGGGTGATCCGCTGGAGGCGGCTGAGCCCTTCGAGATCCTCCGCGAAGTCGCCGGGTGGCAGCGCCGCGGCGGCCTTGAACGCGTCGGCGGCCGCGCGGTCGGCCCGCTCCTGGGCCCGGACCAGCGCGTCACGGGCGAGCCTCAGCTCCCGGTCGGCCTCGGCGAGCCGCGCCTCCGCCTCGGTGCGTCTCTGCCGCAGTTGCAGCAGTGTCTCGCCGAGCGTGCCGACCTGGGTCTGGGCGGCGTAGATCTGGCTGGCCAATGGCCCGTTGCCGAGGTTGCCGACGGGCGCGCCCGGGCTCGGCGTGCCGGTGACGGGCGCGCCGCCGGGCAGTTGCAGCGTGCCGGTGACGGCGGGGCGTGCGCCCGTGTCCGGCACGGTGGTGGGTGGCGCGGGGTCGGCGTAGACCGGGGTGGCGAGCACCGCGGCGGCGATGGCGCCGAGGAGGGCCGACCAGAGCCGGGGGCGCAGCACCGGCGAGACCACCGGGCTCCGCCGTCGCCGCCGTCGCCCGTTCCCGCTGTTCACCATGCCGCTCCCCGTCCCACGTGCAGCCGCCGACCGGGGTGGGGACGGCGGTGGGGACGCTACCAGCGTGTCGTCCCCCCACCTGTCTTACCTCAGGCGGCGCAGCGTTGTCGATGCGTGGTCGGGTTACGGAAGCCTGAGAATGTGGTGAACCAGGTCGGTCCGCGACCGTGCCGGCGGCCCGCCGGCCCGCCCGACGTACGCTCGACCGGGACCGCGGGTGGAAGGGACGTGCCATGGACGCCGGACTCAAGCGTGAGCTCGAGGCGAAGGTCTACGCCGGGGAGCGGTTGACCCGGGAGGACGGGATCGCGCTCTACGAGAGCGACGATCTGGCCTGGCTGGGCCGGCTCGCCCACCACCGGCGCACCGAGCTCAACGGCGACCGGGTGATGTTCAACGTCAACCGGCACCTGAACCTGACCAACGTCTGCTCCGCGTCGTGCGCGTACTGCTCCTTCCAGCGCAAGCCGGGTGAGAAGGACGCCTACACGATGCGCATCGACGAGGCGGTGCGCAAGGCGAAGGAGATGGAGGACGAGCAGCTCACCGAACTGCACATCGTGAACGGGCTGCACCCCACCCTGCCGTGGCGCTACTACCCGAAGGTGCTGCGTGAGCTGAAGGCGGCGCTGCCGAACGTGAAGCTCAAGTGCTTCACCGCGACCGAGGTGCAGTGGTTCGAGAAGATCAGCGGCCTGAGCGCCGACGAGATCCTCGACGAGCTGATGGACGCCGGCCTGGAGTCGCTGACCGGCGGCGGCGCGGAGATCTTCGACTGGGAGGTCCGCCAGCACATCGTCGACCACGAGTGCCACTGGGAGGACTGGTCCCGGATCCACGCCCTGGCGCACCGCAAGGGCATGAAGACGCCCGCCACCATGCTGTACGGCCACATCGAGGAGCCCCGGCACCGGGTCGACCACGTGCTGCGGCTGCGCGAGTTGCAGGACGAGACCGGCGGCTTCGCGGTCTTCATCCCGCTGCGCTACCAGCACGACTTCGTCGACTCCGCGGACGGCAAGATCCGTAACCGGATCCAGGCACGCACCACGATGGCCTCGCCGGCCGAGTCGCTGAAGACCTTCGCGGTCTCCCGGCTGATGCTCGACAACGTGCCCCACCTGAAGTGCTTCTGGGTGATGCACGGCCTCTCGGTCGCCCAGCTCTCCCTGAACTTCGGGGTGGACGACCTCGACGGCTCGGTCGTCGAGTACAAGATCACGCACGACGCCGACTCGTACGGCACGCCGAGCACCATGCACCGGGAGGACCTGCTCGACCTGATCTGGGACGCCGGTTTCCGGCCCGTCGAGCGGGACACGCGCTACCAGGTGGTCCGCGAGTACGACCACGCCCCGTCGCTGGCCGAGCGGCGCGCCGAGCCGCAGCGGGTCTGGGCCTGACCGGCACGTACCCTCGTAGAGCGATGACAGAGCAGCAGAGCGGCTTTCCCCGGCGTGACGCCGAGGGGCGGGTGCGTTTCCTCGGCGACCTGCTCGGGGTGAGCCTCGCCGGCTGGCTGATCGGCGTGCTCGCCCTGGTGCTGTTCGACTGGGCGTTCGCCTCGTTCGGCGCGGGTGACTTCGGGCGGGCGAACGGGTGGTTGGCGATCATCCTCCCGGCCTGGCTCTTCTGGGAGGACTTCCGCGCCTGGGAGTTCGGCGCCGCCCGGGTGATCGCGGGGGTGTTCGGCGCCGCGGTCGCGGTGGTCGCCGGGCTGCTGGTCGCCGGCCTGGCCGCCGGGCTGCCGGGGCTGCTGTCGGGAGCGCTGGCGGCGGTCACCTTCACCGTCGTGTACGCGGTGGTGTGGTTCGCCGGCGTCCGCTGGCTGGCCCGGCGGACGGGCTGACGTGCCGCCGGACGGACCGGCGGCGGAGAACGGAGTGGTGCGGGTGAGCGCGGCGGTCAAGTACACGCTGGGGCGGATCGGGCTGTTCGTCCTCGTGCTGGCGGCCCTCTGGCTGGTCGACATCAACGTCTTCCTGAAGCTGATGCTGGCGCTGGTCTTCTCCGCCGCGCTCTCGTTCTTCCTGCTCAAGGGCTGGCGGGACGAGATGGCCGAGGAGATGGCGAGCGCCGCGGAGCGCCGCCGGACCGAGAAGGAGCGCCTGCGCTCGGCCCTGGCCGGCGAGGACGAGACCACAGCCGCGCCCCCCACCGACGAGTCCCGGTGATCAAGAGGTTCGCGTCACCGGACGGGCTCCGGGTGACGCGAACCTCTTGACCAGCCGGCTTCAGCCGGGGAGGCCGGGGGCTACCAGTTGGTGGAGCCCTTCACGTGGGGCCAGGGCTTGTGGACGGGCTTGATCAGGTACGCGATGCCGCCCGAGCCGCCGGAGACGCCGCCGCTCGCGTTGATCCGCTTGGTCCGCAGCCAGATCTGCTCGAACTGCTCCCGCTGGTAGACGTTGCGCACCACGTCGTTGCTGGACGACGCCGGGTCGTTGACGATCACGTCACCCTCGGCGGTGAAGCCGACGATCACGAAGAGGTGGCCGGAGGTGCCGTAGTTCGCGCCGTCCAGCTCGCTGGCGAGGAAGGACTGGCTGGTGATGACGGGGATGCCGGCGGCGATGAACCGCTCCACCTCGTCCAGCGAGTGCAGCCGGGTCACCCGCCCCTCGAGGCCGGGGAAGCTGGCGGCGTACGCGGTGTTGAACGGCCAGTTGCCCGCGCCGTCGTACTCGTAGTCGTAGGTCATCCGCGCCGCGTGGTTGACCGTCGGGTCGGGGTAGGTCGGGTCCACCCAGGCGGTGTCGGCGGCGGACGGCTTCCGTCCCCAGTACTCGATCACCATCTCGGTGGAGGTGGGAGAGCACCACGCCTCGCCGCCGCCGTCGTACTCGGGGTAGTGCCCGGCGTGCACGTTCTGGGAGTAGCGCGGCACCGGAAGCTCGACGCCCCAGGCGATGTGCCCGGCGCTCGGCGTGACGGTGAACCGGTCGGGCACGTTCGAGCTCATGGCGCCGACCATGTGCACGACCGGCGCGGCCTGCTGCCCGGGGGCCCGGTAGAGGGTCACCCGCAGCTGGTACGACCGCAGCAGCACTCCGGCCGCCGCGTCGTCGATGCTGAACGTGTCGGTCCAGATCGTCGACCACGGGTCGCCCTGGCGGTTGACGGTGGACCGCTTGACGTCCGCGTCGCCGGAGGCCCAGCGCCCCATCACGTACCACGGGGTCTTGTCACCGGTGTTGTAGGCGCCCTGGAGCTCCACCTGGATCCAGGTGCCGGCGGGCGTCTTCGCGTTCCAGGAGGCGACCAGCTCGGTGGCGTCGAAGCCGACCGCGGTGACCGGCGAGGTCCAGGTGGCGTACTCCCAGGTGCGGGTGGTGCCGGTGTGCGGGTCGGTGAAGGCCGTGGTGCCGGCCGGCCGGGCCAGGGTCAGCCCGGGGCGGGCGCCGGGCACGGCCCGGGTGCCGGTGTGGGTGCCTCGCCGCCAGTCCGGGTAGCGGGACCACTCCTGGAACGTGATCTGCTCGTCGTGGCTGACCGGCCCGGCGGTGGTCTGGTTTACCGCGACGGGGGCCGCCGCGTACGCGGGTACGGCGGTGCCGAGGAGGGTGAGCGCGGTGACGCCGGCGAGGGCGGCCACGCTCAGGCGTGATCTGGCCATGGGTGCTCCGCGGGTCTGGAGTAGGGCATCGTCGCCGGTCAGTGTCGCGCTTGCAGGGAAGTTTCGCCATATCTAGATGGATGGAAAATCATTGCCGGGATGATGATCCGCCTGGCATGGAAGAGGAAGTGATTCATATTGATATGACCATGCGACGGGTGATGGAGTGTGCTCCACCGAGCGGGATCTCCCGCCATCGAGGAGGTTGTCCATGGCCTTCCGTTCACCCCTCCGTCTCCGCCGTGCCCTGGCGCTCGCCGTCGCCGCCGGGCTGGGCCTCGTCACCGTCACCACCGGGCACGTCGCCGCCCGACCCGGCCCGGAGCCCGGCGCTTCGGCCGCCGCCGAGTACCGGGTGCTCGGACCACGTACCCTCGCCGACCGCAACGCGGTGGCCCGCACCGGCGCGGCCATCGACTACAGCGAGCACGGCGTGCTGCACGTCTCGGCCACGACGGCCGAGGCCGCGGCGATCACTCGCCTCGGCTTCCGCCTGGAACGGGTCAGCGCACCGCCGTCCACCGATCACGGCGACGGTCACGTGGGCACGTTCGCCTTCCCGCCCGCCGACTCGAACTACCACGACTACGCCGAGCTGACCGCCGTCGTGAACCAGGTCGTCTCGGACCACCCGACCATCGCTCGCAAGCTCAGCATCGGCAGCTCGTACGAGGGTCGCGACCTCATGGCGGTGAAGATCTCCGACAACGTCGCCGCCGACGAGAACGAACCGGAGATCCTCTTCAACGCCCAGCAGCACGCCCGTGAGCACCTGACCGTCGAGATGGCGATCTACCTGCTCAACCTCTTCACGGACGGCTACGGCAGCGACTCCCGGATCACCAACATCGTCAACGGCCGGGAGATCTGGATCGTGCCCACGGTCAACCCGGACGGCAGCGAGTACGACATCGCCACCGGGTCCTACCGCTCCTGGCGCAAGAACCGGCAGCCGAACAGCGGATCGTCGTACGTCGGCACCGACCTCAACCGCAACTGGAGCTACCAGTGGGGCTGCTGCGGCGGCTCGTCCGGCTCGACATCGTCGGAGACCTACCGGGGCCCGTCGGCCTTCTCCGCCCCCGAGACGCAGGCGCTGCGCAACTTCGTGAACAGTCGGGTGGTCGGCGGCGTCCAGCAGATCAAGGCCAACATCGACTTCCACACGTACTCGCAGCTCGTGCTCTGGCCCTTCGGCTACACCACCGCCAACACGCCGAGCGGGATGACCGCCGACCAGTACAACACCTTCGCCACCATCGGCCAGCAGATGGCGGCCACCAACGGCTACACCCCCGAGCAGTCCAGCGACCTCTACATCGCCGATGGCACCAGCATCGACTGGATGTGGGCGGCGCACGGCATCTGGGCGTACACCTTCGAGATGTACCCGGGCTCCGCCTCCGGCGGCGGGTTCTACCCGCCCGACGAGGTGATCCCGGCGCAGACCTCCCGCAACCGGGAGGCGGTGCTGATGCTCAGCGAGTACGCCGACTGCCCGTACCGGGCGATCGGCAAGCAGGCGCAGTACTGCGGCGGCGGTGGCGGCACGACGGTGTGGTCGGACACCTTCGAGACCGCGACCGGCTGGACGATCAACCCGTCCGGCACCGACACGGCGACCGCCGGGGCCTGGGAGCGGGGCGCCGCCCAGGCGACCACGTCCAGCGGGGCCAAGCAGCTCACCCCGTACGCCGGCGGCAACGACCTGGTCACCGGGCGGCTGGCCGGCACCGGGGCCGGTGACTACGACCTCGACGGCGGGGTGACCAGCGCGCAGTCGCCCGCGGTGGCGCTGCCGTCGAGCGGCACGCTGACCCTCTCACTGGCCTGGTATCTCGCGCACGGCTCGAACTCCTCGTCGGCCGACTACCTCCGCGTCAGCGTGGTGCACGGCGGCGGCACCACCACGCTGCTCAACCAGGCCGGCGCAGCGGCCAACCGCAACGGCTCCTGGGCGGTCTCGACCCTCAACCTGACCCCGTACGCCGGGCAGACGGTGCGGATCCTCGTGCAGGCGGCGGACGCCTCCGGCGCGAGCCTGGTCGAGGCGGCTGTGGACAACATCACCATCACCGCCTCCTGAGCCGGTGGGGCCCCGTCCCGCCCCCGGCGGGGCCCCACCACGCGGTTCGATCAGGACATACCGGTAACCAGGCACGGGACCGGCGGGGCCGTACCGTCGACCGCCGTCGATCGGCCTCTTGATCAGTCAGCCTCCTGGAGGGGTGCGCTACCGTCTTACCGACCGTTCCACAGCGAAGCCGGTGCGAATCCGGCGCTGTCCCGCAACTGTGATGTCCCGCCGGCCCACCGGCGGTGAACGAGCCAGGTCGCCTGCGGACGGTCGCGACCCGCGCTCTCGAGGAAGGGCGCCTCGCGGACGGGCGCCTGTCCCTGTCGGCGAAGCACCACGCTCCTCGACCGACAGGAGGACCGATGTCCAGACGTACCCCCCGGCTGCTCGCCGCGACCCTCGCGGTCGCCGCGCTCGCCCTCGGCGCCTGCGCCGAGAAGGCCGACGACTCGCCCGCCGCCGGCGGCACCGGCCAGCCCACCGCCGCCTTCCCGGCCACGGTCGGCAACATCACCCTCGACAAGCGCCCCGAGAAGATCGTCTCGCTCTCGCCGAGCGCCACCGAGATGCTGTACGCCATCGGCGCCGGGCCGCAGGTCATCGCGGTCGACGACAACTCCGACTACCCGGCGGAGGCGCCGAAGACGGACCTGTCCGGCTTCCAGCCGAACGCGGAGGCCATCGCCGGCCGCAACCCCGACCTGGTCGTGATCTCGGACGACCGCAACAAGGTGGTCGACCAGCTCGGCAAGCTGAAGATCCCGGTGCTGGTGACCCCCGCGGCGACCACCCTCGACGACACGTACCGGCAGATCACCGACCTGGGCACCCTCACCGGCCATGCCACCGAGGCGGCCGACGTGACCCGGCGGATGCGCGACGACATCACCAAGCTGGTCAAGGACCTGCCGCAGCGGTCGGAGAAGCTCACCTTCTACCACGAGCTGAATCCGCAGCTGTACAGCGCGACCAGCAAGACCTTCATCGGCTCGCTCTACGCGATGGCCGGACTGGAGAACATCGCGGACCCGGCCGACGCCGAGGGCAAGAACGGCGGCTACCCGCAGCTCTCCCAGGAGGTCATCGTCAAGGCCGACCCGGACTTCATCTTCCTGGCCGACACGAAGTGCTGCCAGCAGAGCCCCGACACGGTCAAGGCGCGCAGCGGCTGGTCCGGGCTGACCGCGGTGAAGAACAACCAGGTGGTCGCGCTCGACGACAGCGTCGCCTCGCGCTGGGGGCCGCGCGTGGTGGACCTGCTGCGGGCGATCGTGGACGCGGTCGCCAAGGTGCCCGCGTGACGGACCGCCGCCGGTGACCAGGGTCCTTCCCGTGACCCCCGCGGCGCCGCCCGCCCGGCCGGCCGGGACGCCCTCCGCGTCCCGGCCGGTCGGCCTGCGCCCGATCTGGCTGGCCGCCGGGGTGGCCGCGATGCTCGTCGCGCTGGTGGCCGGGGTGTCGCTCGGCCCGGTCACCCTGCCTCCGGGCAGCGTCGCCGCCGAGCTGCTCAACCTGCTTCCCGGCGTGCACCTGGAGAGCGGGCTCACCGAGCGGGAGATCGCCATCGTGACCGAGCTGCGGCTGCCCCGGGCGGTGCTCGGCCTGCTCGTCGGCGGGACGCTGGCCCTCGCCGGCGGCTGCTACCAGGGCGCGTTCCGCAACCCACTGGCCGACCCCTACCTGCTCGGCGTGGCGCCCGGGGCGGGGCTCGCGGTGACCGCCGTGATCGCCCTCGGCGGCGCCGGTGCCGGCGGTGCCCTCACCGACCTTCCGCTGACCATCCCGCTCGCCGCGTTCGTCGGCTCGTTGGCGGCGGTCGCGTTGACCTACCTCATCGGGGCGGCGGGCGGCCGGAGCCGCTCACCCGCGATGCTGATCCTGGCCGGGGTGGCGGTGTCCGCGTTCCTCTCCGCCGGCCAGACCTACCTGCTGCAACAGAACGCCGACAGCATCCAGGCGGTCTACTCCTGGCTGCTCGGCCGGCTGGCCACCGCCGGTTGGCACGACGTGCTGCTGGTGCTGCCCTACGCCGTGATCACCGCCGTGGTGGTGCTGCTGCACCGGCGGGAGCTGGACGTGCTCTCCGTCGGGGACGACGAGGCCACCAGCCTCGGGCTGCACCCGCAGCGTTCCCGCTACCTGTTGATCGCCGCGGCCTCGCTGGGCACCGCCGCCGCCGTCTCCGCCACCGGCCTCATCGGCTTCGTCGGCATCATCGTGCCGCACACCGTACGGCTGCTCGCCGGGTCGAGCTACCGGGTGATCCTGCCGCTCTCGCTGCTCTTCGGCGGCGCGTTCCTGGCGCTCACCGACGTGGTGGCGCGGACCGTCGCGGCGCCCGCCGAGATCCCCATCGGCGTGGTGACCGCCCTGCTCGGTGGCCCGTTCTTCGTCCTGGTCCTGCGCACCGCCCGGCGGGTGCTGACGTGAGCGCCGCACCGGCCGTCGAGGTCCGTGACCTGCACATCGCCCTGGACGGCACCCCGATCCTCGGCGGGGTCGACCTCACCGTGGCCGCCGGTGAGTGGGTCACGGTGATCGGGCCGAACGGCGCCGGCAAGTCGACCCTGCTGCGCGCCGTCGGCGGCCTGCTGCCCGCGCCGGGCGCCGTCGCCCTCTTCGGTACGCCGATCGAGTCGCTGCGCCGTCGCGAGCGGGCCCGGGTCGTGGCGACCGTGGCCCAGTCCCCGGTGGTGCCGCCGGGCATGTCGGTGCTGGACTACGTGCTGCTCGGGCGGACCCCGTACATCCCGCCGCTCGGTCGGGAGTCGGCCGCCGACCTGGCCGCCGTGCACGAGGTGCTCGGCCGGCTGGACCTGGCGGGCTTCGTCCGACGCGAACTGGCCACCCTGTCCGGTGGCGAACGCCAGCGGGTCTTCCTGGCCCGCGCGCTCGCCCAGGGCGCCACGCTGCTGCTGCTCGACGAGCCGACCAGCGCCCTCGACATCGGCCACCAGCAGGAGGTGCTCGACCTCGTCGACCAGCTCCGGCGCGAGCACGGGCTGACCGTGGTCGCGACGATGCACGACCTCTCCATCGCGGGCGAGTACGCCGACCGGATGGTGCTGCTGTCCGGTGGTCGGGTGGCCGCCGCCGGCACTCCCCACGAGGTGCTCACCGAACCGCTGCTCGCCGAGCACTACCGGGCGAGCGTCCGGGTCCTCGACGGCGAGCACGGACCGCTGGTCGTCCCGGTCCGCCGCCGCTGACCCACCCTCGCCGCGTCCCGCTCTGCGCGGCCTCGATCGCGCTCGATCCCGGACGTAGTGCCCTCCGCGTCGCGTCGGGGCCACCACATCCTGGATCGAGCGCGATCACGCGGGCAGCCCGGCCCGGTCACTCCTCCGCGGGGGTCCCGATGTCGATCACCGAGAAGAGCGCGCCCTGCGGGTCGCGGAGCGCCGCGAAGCGGCCCGTCGGGATGTCCCGCGGCGGCACCAGGATGGATCCGCCCAGCGCCGCCGCGCGGGCGGCGGCGGCGTCCGCGTCGGCGACCGCGAAGTAGACGGTCCAGTACGCCGGCAGATCGTCCGGGAAGTCGTCGGCGAACGGCGGCATCATTCCCGCCACGATCCGCGCACCCAGCCGCCAGCCCGTGTAGGTCATCGACCCGACGGCCTGGTCGTCCGGCTGCCAGCCGAAGACCAGCTCGTAGAAGACCTTGGCCCCCTCGGGGTCGGGGGTGACCAGCTCGTTCCAGCTCATCGCGCCGGGGACGTTGAACACCTCGGCGCCGGGCATGGCCATCGGCTGCCAGACGCTGAACGAGGCGCCCGCCGGGTCGCTGAAGACGGCCATCCGCCCGCGGTCGAAGACCTCGAACGGCGGGACCACGACCTGGCCACCGGCCCGCTCCACCCGTCCCGCCACGAGGTCGGCGTCGTCGGTGGCGATGTAGGTCGACCAGATCGGCACCTGGTCCGGGATGGCGGGCGGACCGGCGCCGGCCACCGCCCGCCCGTTCAGCAGGAAGACCGTGTAACCGCCCGCCTCCGGTTCCGGCGCCACCCGCCCGGTCCACCCGAACAGCTCCGGGTAGAACCGCTTCGCGTCGGCCAGACCCGGTGTGGCGAGGTCGGCCCAGCACGGCGTACCGGGCGGGACGGTGCTCACGTCGACCCCTCTCGGCTCGGGGCGGCCACCACCGCCCTCCTGCCGAATATGGCATCGCCGAGCCGACGTACGGGGCTAAAACGGACGAATCGTCAGCTGAACCGGCGACCCTCGTCCCGCCGGTACGCCCAGCCCGCCAGCGTCGCCAGCACCACGACCCAGACGCCGAGCATGGCCAGCGAGAGCGGCCGCACCGGATAGTCGCCGACCGCCGCCCACATCAGCTCGACCGCGCCACGGGTGGGCAGGTAGGGCGCGATCACCTCGATGAACCCGGGCGCCTCGTCCGGAGCGGAGAGCAGCCCGCCGCCGAAGGCGAGCGGGAAGAACACGAGCTGCGCGACGACGATCGCCGCCTTGCTGGGCAGCGAGTAGCCGATGGCCAGCCCCATCAGCGTGAACGGCACCGACACCACGGCGACCGTGGCGGCGGCGAGCAGGAACGCCACCGGAGTGATCTGCGCGGCGGTCAGCGTCGCGCCGATCACCACCACCGGGATCAGCGAGGCGTAGGTGAGCACCAGGCCGGCCAGCACCCGGCCCGCGAACCGGGGCGCCGGGCCGGCCGGCAGCGTCCTGGTGTACGGGTTCCAGGGCTGGTCGCGGTCCTCGGCGACGCCGATGCCGTACTGGAAGATGTTGGCGCTCATCACCGAGAAGGTGACCATCGAGGCGGTGGCGTACGTGGCGCCGAGCGGATCCTTGCCGGCGAACGGGACCACGAAGAAGAGCATGGCGGCGGCGGGGAAGAAGGCGCTGCCGAAGATCGCCACCGGGATCCGGATGATCTCCAGCAGCTGGTAACGGGTGTGGACCAGGGCGAGGTGCACGATCGCCTCCTCAGGCGGTGGCCGGTCGGCCGCCCGCGGCGGCGGTGGTGGGTCGGTCGTCGGCGCCGCCCGGCTGGCCCGGCGGCGCGTCCACACCGGAGGGCGCGGCATCGCCGGGGCGGCCCTCGGCCGTGATGGCGAGGAACGCCTCCTCCAGCGACGTCGGGCGCACCTCCAGCTCGCTGAAGGTCACCCCGGCCGTGACCAGGCTCCGCACGAGTGCGTCGGCGTCCGTGGTGAGCAGGTGCGTCCGGCCGTCGATCCGCTCGGTCCGCACCACACCGGGCAGCGCCGGCACCTCGCCGGCGACGAAGCTGACCCGGCGTACGCCGACCACGGAGCGAACCGCGTCCACGGTGTCGTCGGCCAGCACCCGGCCGTGCCCGATCACCACCACCCGGTGGGCCAGCGCCTCGACCTCCTCCAGGTAGTGGCTGCTGAGCAGCACCGTCCCACCGTCGGCGTGGAACGCCCGGATGGCGTCCCAGAGCGTGCGGCGGGCCTCGACGTCCAGCCCGGTCGTCGGCTCGTCCAGGAGCACCAGCCTCGGCCGGCCGACGAAGGCCAGCGCGACCGCGAGCCGGCGGCGCTGACCACCGGAGAGACCACCGGTCTGCCGCCGGACCTGGTCGGCCAGGCCGAAACGGTCGAGCAGCTCGGCGCGGGGCAGCGGGTCGGGGTAGTGGGCGGCCACGAAGTCGACGACCTCACCGACGCGCAGCGTGCCGGGCAGACCGGTCTCCTGCGGAGTCATGCCGAGCTGCCGCCGGTACGCCGGATCGCGGGGATCGCCGCCGAAGAGCTCGACCCGACCCGAGGTGGGTCGGCGCAGCCCGACGAGCAGGTTCATCAGCGTGCTCTTGCCGGCCCCGTTCGGCCCGAGCAGGCCGACCAGCTCACCGGCGTGCACCGTCAGGTCGACCCCGTCCAGGGCCAGCACGTCGCCGTAACGGCGGCTGACCTGGTCGGCGCGGGCCAGGATCATGCGGGTCTCCTTCGCCGGTGGGTGCGGGTGGAACTGCCGGCTCCCTGTCTACCCGGTGGGCGCCACCTCCCGCTGTCCCCGGGACGGGGGCGTGCGCCGTCTGGCGCATCGCCTACTGTGGTATTCCCGCCGGCCGAGGCGCCGGTCGACGAGCGGGTGGCCGCAGGACACTGGGGAGGGTCCGTGACGAGTCCGAGCAGGAACCTGGACGTCCAACCGGAGGCGTTGACGTCCTTCGCCGCCACCTCGCGGGACCGGGCCGAGCGGTTCCGCGAGCTGCGACGGGTGTTCAACGACGGGCACGTGCCCCGGCACGCGTTCGGGATCATGCCGGCGTCGTTCAGCCTCGCCGCCGCGTACGCCGAGCAGTTCGAGGCCTGCCTGCAGGGGCTGGAGGAGGGCGCGGAGATGATGGCCGACATCGCCGAGGGCATCACCGACACCGCGGACGCGTACACCGGGACGGACGTGGCCACCAACGACCTGTTCACGCCGGGCGCCTGAGGGGGATCGATGAGCACCGAGGCGCTGCAGCGCAACAAGACCTACTTCGAGCAGATCGTGTCGGGCACCCCCGACCCGTTCAAGCCGCTCTCCGAGGCCGTGCTCTGGCCGTTCGAGCAGTTGTTGGAGCTGGTCGCGGGCGAGCCGGACGACCTGATGAAGGCGGCTCAGCTCGCGCTGACCACGGGCGACGCGGTCCGGCGGATCGCCGGTGACCAGGTCGCCGACCGGGCCCGACTGCGTGGCGCCTGGACGGGTGACGCGGCGGACAAGTTCCACGCCTCGATGGAGTCCGTCGAGGAGGCGATCGAGGAGCTCGCCAAGGGCCTCGACGGCACCAAGGAGGTGCTGGTCGACGCGGCGAACGCGGCGGTCGACGCCTTCAACCTCCTGGTGGAGCTGATCCTGGAGTTCCTGCTCTGGTTCCTCACCGAGGTCATCATCGCGGCGGTGGCCGCCGTGCTCAGCGCGGGCGTCTCCCTCGCCGCCACGGTGGTCCGCGTGCTCGCCCGGCTCGCCACCACGGTCGGCCGCATGGTCAAGATCGTGGCCCGGTTCGCCGAGATCCTCACCAAGCTGGCGACCAAGCTGCAGAAGGTCGCCGAGTTGCTCATGAAGTACCGCCGGACCGTGATGGAGCTGCGCAAGGCCAAGAAGGCGTACCGGGCCTGGAACAAGTCCGGCTACACCAGGGAGGCGCTCGAGTTCAAGCTCAAGCGGACGGCGATCCTCTTCCCCGGCAGGTTCGCCATCAACCAGGCGTCCCCGGTGAACATCCCGGGCATCGGCGGTGCGCTGCTGGACACCGGGGTCGGCCTGCACGACGTCTCCGACGGGCAGAAGGACCGGAACTACCTGGTGGACGGCACCTACCGGGAGGACCTCGGGCCGTACACCAACGGTGTGCAGAACGTCTTCGACTCGATCGTCAACTGAGAGGCAGCCATGACCTTCCCCGCACTGGACCGGATCGAGGCGCTGGCGCGCAACCTCGACGGGTGGCAGCGCCAGCTCGCCGACCGGATGTCCGAGCTGGAACAGAGCAGCGCCGAGGGCGTGAGCGACTCGGGTCTCGTCACGGTGACCGCCGCGGCCGACGGCAAGATCCTCTCCACCGAGGTCAACGCACGCGCCATGCGGTTCGACTCGTACACCCTCGCCGAGGAGTTCACCGCCGCCGCCAACCGGGCCCAGGAGGCCGCCGCCGCCCGGGTCCGGGAGATCGTCGGCGAGGTCATGAGCGACGCTCCGGCCCCGCAGCGCCGCTCCGACGACGGCTACGACCGATACTGAGCCGATGGAGGAGACCAGGTACCGCGACCGGGTCGGTCAGCTCGCCGAGCCGGGCGAACGGGTGCTGGCGTACGCGAAGGCCGACGCCGCCAACGGGGCCACGCCCCCTGCGCCGCCCGACGCGGCCGAGGCGCAGGTGTCCCGCCGGGTGACCCCGGGGTCGGCGTTGCTCAACCTGCTCGCGCCGCTGATCACCTCGGCGCCCGGCGACCGGCTGGTGGACCGCATCGTCTGGGGCATCGCCGGGCGCGGCGCGCCCGGTTCGGCCGCCTCCCGGCTGCACCACGCGTTGCAGCCGCCCCGCCCCGACGTCACGGTGCGGGACATCCTGCTCGTCGCCACGGACCGGCGGCTGCTGGTCTGCGTGAGCGGGCCGGTGAAGCTGCTGTCCAAACGGGAGGACGAGGAGCGGGCGGTGGCCGAGACCACCGTCGCCTGGGCGGCGTCACGGTCGGAGCTGGCGTCGGTGCGGGTGGGCTGGCACCGGCTCAACCCGAAGCGGCTGCGCATCGACTTCACCGACGGCTCGTGGCTCGCCTTCACCGTACCGATCGCCGAGTCCGGCCGGCCGCTGCGCGAGGTCGCCGCCGCACTCTCCCGCTGAGCCGCCCCGCCGTACTCTCCCGCTGAGCCGCGCCGCCGCACCCGGGCCCAGCCGGCCTCCGCACCCGACCGCACCCCGCCGCCGGGCCGGACGCGGGCCGGCGCGGCGAGCGGTGACGGGGGCGGTCAGCCGGCGAGCGGTGCCGGCAGCGGCTCCCGGTGCAGCACCGTCAGCCGGGACACCGCCCGGGTCAGCACCACGTACAGCCGGTGCAGGCCACGCGGCTCGGCGGCCACGATCGCGGCCGGCTCGACGACCACCACGTGGTCGTACTCCAGGCCCTTGACCAGCGTCGCGGGCACCAGGGTGACCCGCGCGGCGGCCTCCACGTCGTCGGCCGTCCCGGTGTCGACGCCCGCGGCGTCGAGCGCCGCCCGCAACTCCTCGACGGCGTCGTCGGCGGCGATGACGCCGATGGAACCCTCGTGCGCGAGCGCCGCCCGCACCTCGGCCACCGTCGCCGCGGTCGGCTCCGCCACCGTACGCACGTCGAGGCCCCCGTCGTGGCGCAGCGACTCGGCCGGGGGCACGTCGACGGCGAGCAGCGGGAGAAGCCGGTTGGCGAACGCGACAACCGCGGCCGGAACCCGGAACCCGACGGTCAGCGGCACGATGGTCGCGTCCGGCTTGCCCAGATGGGTGAGGGACTCCCGCCAGTCGGTGGCGGCCCACGGCGCGGTGCCCTGGGCCAGGTCGCCGAGGAGGGTGATGGATCCATGCTCGCTACGCCGCGCGACGGCGCGGCACTGCATGGGCGAGAGGTCCTGCGCCTCGTCGATCACGACGTGGCCGAAGCCCGCCGGACGCTCGATCAGCCCGGCCGCCTCGTCGATGAGCACCGCGTCCGCCGCCGTCCACCGGGCCGCCTTGGGTGTGCGCGGCGGCTTCGCCCAGGTGAGCCGCGCCTGCTCGGCCTCGGTGAGCAGCCCGTCCGCGGCCGCGGCGAGGGCCGCCGGGTCGGCGAGCAGGAGGTGCACCAAGCCCTCGGGTGTGACCGCCGGCCAGGCGGCGTCGAGGAAGTCGGTCACGGGCCGGCACTTCGCCATCCGGCGCAACCAGGCGTCGCTGGGCGACTCGGCGCGGCGCGCCTCGGACTGCCGTTGCAGCAGACTCACCACCCGGGCGCGGACCCGTTCCCGCCCCACGCCGTAGGGCAGGCCCTCCCGGCGGGTCTCCTCGATGACGCGGTGCAAGGGCTCCAGCCCGATCCGCCAGCGGAACGAGCCGTCGGACACCATGATCGGCTCGGTCGGCTCCGCGATGTGCGCGTCGAGGGCGCGACGCAGCACCTCGGCCATCCGTACGTCGTGCTTCAGCGCGGCCGTGGCCGGGTCCTCGACGGCGCGGACGGGCACCCGGGCGACCAGGTCCTCCACCGTGGACTGCTCGACCTCCACCTCCCCGAGGGCGGGGAGCACCGCCGCGATGTACGACAGGAAGGCCCGGTTCGGCCCGACGATCAGCACGCCGGAGCGGTGCAGCCGCTCGCGGTGCAGGTAGAGCAGGTACGCGGCCCGGTGCAGCCCGACGGCCGTCTTACCGGTGCCAGGGGCCCCCTGCACGCAGATCGAGTCGGCGAGGTCGGCGCGGACCAGCTCGTCCTGCTCCGGCTGGATGGTCGCGACGATGTCCCGCATCGGCCCGACGCGCGGCCGCTCGATCTCGGCGGTCAGGATCCGGCTGGCCGTGCCCAGCTCCTCGCCCCGGTCCAGGTGCTCGTCCTCGAAGCTGGTCAGGACCCCGGTGCTGAAGCCGAAGCGGCGGCGTACGGCGATGCCCTGGGGGTCGCGGGCGCTGGCCCGGTAGAACGAGCGGGAGACCGGAGCCCGCCAGTCGAGCACCATCGGCTCGCCCGACTCGTCGGTGACGTGCCGCCGCCCGACGTGGTAGCTGCGCCCGGCGTGGTCCGGGTCGACGTCGCCGCCCTCCGAACCGTCGGCGGTCCCGCCGAAGTCGAGCCGGCCGAAGAAGAGCGGCGTGGTCGGGTCGTCGGCCAGCTCCTTGACCCGCCGGGCCATGTGGCGGCCCAACTGCTCGGCGGTGTACGAGTCACCGGCGACCTTGTCGCCGGTGGCGAAGAGGGACTCGGCCCGTTCCCGCATGCGGCGCAGCGCGTCCCGGGACGCGTCGAGGTGCGCGCGTTCGGCGGCCAGCTCGGCGTCGAGTGCGTCCGGCGTGTCGGGGCCGGGCCGGTCGGCGTCGGGCCGGTCGGCGTCGGGTGTGCCCGGCGCGGGGTGGCGGCGCTGGTCGGCGTCGGGTGTGCGCGCCGCGTCGGGCTCGGGCAGGTGCGCGTCGCCGGACAGGTCCGCGTCGGCGTTCGGGCCGGCGGGTGCGATGGCGGGGTCGTGCGAGGTGTGGGCGGCAAGGGTCATCCGAGGCGACCTTCCGGTGCGTTCGTGTGATCGGTTGACCTGGGCCGCCCGGCGCTCCGTCGAGGCGGTGTCGGCTGTGCCCGCAGGCAGGAGGCGCGCGTCGACGCGCGCGGTCGTCCACCCTACGCCCCGACCCGCCGGAAGGCGACGCATTTCCCCACCCCCTCCCGCCTCTCGGCCCGATGATCACGAGATTCGCGTCAGACGTCGCCCCACCGGGGACGCGAACCCTGATCACCTGGAGGCGCCGGTGGACCACGGGGTGGGTGACGGGTGGGGGGTGGGCCGGGATCATGGAGGAATGACCGAGCCGCCTGCCGAGCGACGCGGGGTGAGGATCAGCGATCCGCAGGTGATGCGGGCACTGGCCCACCCGGCCCGACTCACGATCATGGAACACCTGAGCGCGCTTCCGGAGGGCGCGACGGCCACCGAGTGCGCCGGGTTCGTGGGCCAGTCACCGAGCGCCACCAGCTACCACCTGCGCGAGCTGGCCAAGGCCGGCCTGGTGGAGCCGGCGCCCAGCCGGGGTGACGCGCGGGAGCGGATCTGGCGGGCCGTCAGCTCCAGTTGGACGGTGGACGCTGGCCGCAGCGCCGCTCCCGAGGCCCGCGCGGCGGAGAACGCCCTGATCGAGGCGTGGCTCGCCCGGGAGCTGGAGCGCAGTCGCGACTGGTTGCGCCGCGCTCCGGACGAGCCGGTCGAGTGGTACGACGCGGCCCGCCTCTCCGACGGACAGCTGCTGCTCACGGCCGAGGAGTTGACGGAGCTGAACGAGGCCGTGGACCGGCTCATGGAGCCGTACCGGAAGCGGGGACGCACCGACCCGCCGCCCGGTGCGCGCACCGTGTCGATCCACTACAAGGCGCTGCCGCTGGATTGACAGGGGTTGTCACCGACAGGTGTGAAGGATTATTTTCGAAATATGTCCTTCACATCTGGTTCGTCGCGCTGGGCCGACGTCTGGCTCGTCACCGCCGCCCGGGGCATCTCCAGCTGCGGCGACTTCCTCGCCGCGAGCGCGCTGACGCTCGCCCTGCAGAGCGCGGGGGCCGGCGGCCTGGCGGTCTCGGGGCTGCTGCTGGCGGCGACGCTGCCGCTGGTGGTGCTGGCCCCGCTGACCGGGCGGCTCGCCGACCGGGTCGACAGCCGCACCCTGCTGGTCGCCGCCGGCCTCGTCCAGTCGGCGATCTGCCTCACGCTGGCGCACGCCGAGAGCCCGGCGCTCGTGATCGTCCTCGTGGGACTGCTCGCCGTCGGGCTGGCCGTGACCCAGCCGGTGCTCGCCGCCCTGGTGCCCGTGATGGTCCGCTCCGCCGACCTGCCGCGGGCCAGTGCGCTCCAGCAGTCGGCCGGCACGCTCGGCGCCCTGGCCGGCTCCGCCCTCGCCGGCGTGCTCGTGGGGAGCTTCGGCACCCGCCTGCCGCTGCTCGTCGACGCGGCCAGCTACCTCGCGCTGGTGGCGGCCGGGCTGCTGATCCGTACCCGCCGCGGTGGCGGCCGGCGGACGGCTCCGGCGCCCGCCGACGGCAGCCGCCCGGTGGCGGCCTGGCGCCTGCGTCGTGACCCGCTGCTGCTCGCGACGGTGACCGGGGTGGCCGGCGTGGTCGGCGCGGTCGGCGCCATCAACGTGGTGGAGGTCTTCTTCATCCGCGAGACGCTGCACAGCAGCACGACCGTGTACGGGCTGGTCACCGGCGCCTGGACGGTCGGCGTCCTCGTCGGTGCGTGGATCTTCGCCCGCGTGGCCCGGCGGTGGCGCCGCGACGGCGCGATGGCCGGTGCGGACCTCGCCCTGCTGTCGGGGTGCTGCCTGGCGGTGCTGGTGTCGGCGGCGGTGCCGACCGCGCTGCTGATCGTCCCGATCTGGCTGGTCGGGGGAGTCTGCAACGGCGGCGTCAACGTCCTCGGCAACGTGCTGATGGCCCGGCGGGTGCCCGAGGCCGCCCGCGGTCGCGCCTTCGCGCTCTTCGTCGGTGCGGTCCAGGGCGCGTCGATGATGGGCTACCTGGCCGGCGGGTTCCTCCTCGAACTGTTCCGCCCCCGGCCGCTGGTCGCGGCCGCCGGGCTCGCCGGGCTGGTCGCGGTCGCCGTGCTGGCCGTGCCGCTCTCCCGGGCGGCACGGGCGGAGCGCGCCGGCCGGCCGGAGGCCGCCGACCGCGACGAACCCGCCGGCGGGAGACCGGACATCGGGGCGGATGCGGGGTGTGCCACTCCGGTGCCGGGTCGCTGAGCCGGCTCCGGCGGCCGGGGATACGGTCAGGGCATGGCTGAGCGCATCGCCCGTCCCCGGGTCGGACACATCCAGTTCCTGAACTGCCTGCCGATCTACTGGGGGCTGATGCGATCCGGGGCGCTGATCGACGTGGACCTGCACAAGGACACGCCGGACCAGCTCAGCGCCGCGCTCGTCGCCGGTGACCTCGACATCGGCCCGATCACCCTGGTCGAGTACCTCCGGCACGCCGACGAGCTGCTGCTCCTGCCGGACATCGCGGTGGGCAGCGACGGCCCCGTGCTCTCGGTCAACATCGTCTCCACCCGGCCGTTGAGCGAGCTGGACGGGCGCCGCGTGGCGCTCGGCTCGACCTCCCGGACCGGGGTGCTGCTCGCGCAGCTGCTGCTGGCCGACCAGTACGGCGTCCGCCCCGAGTACTTCCGCTGCCCGCCGGACCTGACCCAGATGCTGCTGGAGGCGGACGCCGGCGTGGTGATCGGTGACGTGGCGCTGCGCGCCCTCTACGAGGCGCCCCGCCGGGGCCTCCAGGTCACCGACCTGGGGCAGGCCTGGCGCGACTGGACCGGGTTGCCGATGGTCTTCGCCGTCTGGGCGGTACGCCGGGACTTCGCCGCCGCCCATCCCGGCCGCGTCAAGGAGGTGCACGAGGCGTTCCTGCGCTCGCGCGACCTCAGCCTGTCGGAGCTGGACCAGGTCGCCGAGGCGGGCGCGCGCTGGGAGCCGTTCGACGCGGAGACCCTCGCCACGTACTTCCGGACCCTGGACTTCTCCCTCGGCGAGCGGCAGGTCGCCGGCCTGCGCGAGTTCGGGCGTCGGGCCGCCGCCGTCGGTGAGGTGCCCGCGCTGCCGGCGGGCGGCCCCCAGTTCTTCCTCGGCTGACCGCCGGAGCGACCGGCCGGGCGGGGCTCCGGCCCGGCCCGGCCGAGCCGCCGGGCGTCCTGATCCCGGCCCCGACCGGCCGGCGGCGTCAGACGTTCGACCGCAGCAGCGCCGCGGTGATCTTCTGGCAGTTCTTCATGCCGTAGTCGTAGCCCATGTCGATCGGGTAGCGGACCATCACGCCCATCGTCCACGTGTCGCCGATGGCCAGGCAGTTGATGTGCATCTCCTGCTCCCTGGTCCGGTCGATCCACCCGTTCTTGATCGCGATCTGCTTCCGCTCGGCGGCCGGGAAGGCCTTCCGGATGCCGAAGTCGCCGGTGCCGCGCACCTGACGCATCTCGTTGAGCAGCCAGTCGGTCCACTTCGGGCCCGCCGCCTTCCCCTCGGCGATGCAGTTGCCGAGGCGGGCGACGTCCCGGGGCGACAGCGCCGTCCGGCTCCAGCCGCCGTCGGGCGCCACGCTGCTGTCGCCGAGGCCGCACATCGAGATCGCCCGCTTGATGGAGGCGGACCGCCCGACGCTGTCGTAGAACTGCTCGGCCCGGGTGTTGTCGCTGTCCCGGATGATCATCGTCGCGTCGGCGAGCTTGGCGTCGCTCGGCGTCTGGTCCTTCTCGTCGGCCCGGCGCAGGTAGTCGGCGACGATCCAGGACTTGATCAGCGACGCCGTGGTGCTGGTCTCGTCCATGTTCTTCGAGCCGATGATGTCGCCGGTGCGCCGGTCCAGCACCGCCCAGGAGTACCAGCCCTCGATGTCGAGGTCGAGATCCTTGGCCTCGAACGGCAGCGGCGGTAGGGAAGGGCTCGGGCTCGGCTCCGCCGAGGGCCGGTTGCCGCGGGTGCCCGGCGCGTCGGTCGCGCGGACGCCCTCGCCGGCCCCCACACCCCAGGTCGCGGCGGCCTGTGACTGGAACGGCGAGCCGGGCAGCAGGCGCAGCGACACGAGCACCAGCCCGATGAGGATCACTGCGACGGCGATGAGCCGTAGCGGGGAGGTCTCGCCGCCCCGCCGGCCACCGGCCATCAGAGCTTCCCGACCGGCTGCTGCGGCACCTTGAGGGCGGCGCCGGGCTGCGGGGTCACCAGCTGGGCGGCGACGCTCGCGCAGAGCTTCGCCCCGTAGGAGAGGCCGCGCCTGATGGGGTAGCGCGTCATGACGGCGAGACTCCAGTCATCCGTGACGGCCAGGCAGTTGACGTGCCAGTTGCCGTCGTACGCGAGCGGCGTCCAGCCGTTCTTGATGCTGACCGGCCCCTGGGCCTTGATCGAGGCCGGCAGGCCGTCGACGATCCCCCACTTGCCGCCGCCGTACGAGTCGTGCTGGTCCGCGATGCTGCCCCGGACCTTGCTCATCTCGTCGAGGACCCACTTGGTCCACTTCTCGCCGGCCGCCTTGCCGTCGGCGATGCAGTCGCCGAGCCGGACGGCGTCGCGGGGCGACATCCGGGTGAAGCTCCAGTAGCCCTCGTACTTCGGCACGTTGCCGCGCTTGGTGTCGGTGAGGCCGCAGATCTTGATCGCCCGCTGGATCACCGGGCTCGGCTGGCCGTTGGGGTAGACCCGGTACGAGCCGCCGGCCGCCGCGTTGATCGCGTTGGCCGCGTCGTCGTTGCTGTCCCGGATGGCGAGGCTGGCCTGCTTCAGCATCGCGGCGGACGGCTCCTTGTCGCCGAGCTGCCGTAGCCAGTCGCTGACGATCCACGCCTTGATCATCGACTCGGTCGAGCTGGTCTCGGCCATGTTCTTCGACCCGGAGATCTCGCCGGTGGCGCGGTCCATGAGGGCCCAGGAGAAGAACTCGTCCTTGAAGTTCACCGAGACCGGGCCGGCGGCCAGGGTCGGCGGCGGGGGCGGGGTGGGTGCGGGCGCCGCGACACTCGCCGCGCCGCCACCACCACCGCTGCTGTCGCCGGCGTCGCCGGAGAGGCGGGCGTACGCGGCCGGAACGATCAGGGCGGTGCCGAGGAGGACCGCTACGACGGCGAACACCATGGTCACGCGGGAACGCATGAGTGGGTGAGCTCCAGAGGTCAGGGCCGGGGGGACCGGCTGTGTTGCCAGGACTGAGCGGCTGATCGCCGGGGCCGGGGGGTCGGCCGGCCCGTGCGGGATGGCGATTCTCGGTAGCCGATCGGTGTGACGCGGAAAGTCTACGTCCGCAACAGCCCGATGCCAGAGTGCGGCGCCTGGCAAGTTGCGATGAAGGCGGGAAATGGTGCTATTACACGGCTTCTGTGGGCATTCATCTTTCTTGCCTGAGTCAGATTAGCCGGACCGTCTGTAGGGGCGCCGTAAACAGAGGCTCGGGAAAGCGGGCATCCGGTACGGAACGTGTACCCGGGATTCCTGTTACACCCTCTGGTTTCTTTGGTCGTGAGCTGTAACACTTGAGCTCATGTATGGCAACGACTTCGGCGCCCCGGAGGACGCACCCGGCGGCGGCCTGCTCGGCGAGGTCGAGGCGGCGGAGGCCGCCCTGCGGGAAGCCGCCGCCCGACAGCGGGCGGGCGGGCCCGCGTCCGACGACGACCTGGCGGGATACTTCGCCCAGGTCGTCGAGGCGGACCAGAAGATCGAGCCACGGGACTGGATGCCGGACGCGTACCGCAAGACGCTGATCCGGCAGATCGCCCAGCACGCCCACTCCGAGATCATCGGCATGCAGCCGGAGGGGAACTGGATCAGCCGGGCGCCGTCGCTCAAGCGCAAGGCGATCCTCCTGGCCAAGGTCCAGGACGAGGCCGGGCACGGCCTCTACCTGTACGCCGCCGCCGAGACCCTCGGCGTGAGCCGCGACGAGCTGGTCGACCTGCTCCTCAGCGGCCGCCAGAAGTACAGCTCGATCTTCAACTACCCCACCCTCACCTGGGCCGACGTCGGCGCCATCGGCTGGCTCGTGGACGGCGCGGCGATCGTCAACCAGGTGCCGCTGTGCCGCTGCTCCTACGGGCCGTACGCGCGGGCCATGATCCGCGTCTGCAAGGAGGAGTCGTTCCACCAGCGGCAGGGCTACGAGATCCTCCACACCCTGTCGCACGGCACCCCGGAGCAGAAGGCGATGGCCCAGGACGCGGTGGACCGCTGGTGGTACCCGTCACTGGCGATGTTCGGCCCGCCCGACGGAGAATCCACGCACTCCGCCCAGTCGATGGCGTGGAAGATCAAGCGGTTCTCCAACGACGAGCTGCGCCAGCGCTTCGTCGACATGTGCGTGCCGCAGGCCGAGATCCTCGGTCTCACCATTCCCGACCCGGACCTGCGCTGGAACGACGAGCGGCAGGCGTACGACTACACCCAGCCCGACTACGACGAGCTGATGCGGGTGATCTCCGGCGACGGGCCGTGCAACCGGCAGCGGATGGCGCACCGGCGGCAGGCCCACGCCGACGGCGCCTGGGTGCGCGAGGCCGCCGCGGCGTACGCGGCCAAGCGGGCGGCGGAGCGGGCCGCGGCGGAGAACGAGGAGAAGGTGGCAGCGTGAGCAGTGACCACACCCCGCTGTGGGAGGTCTTCGTCCGGGCCCGGCGCGGGCTGTCGCACACCCACGTCGGCAGCCTGCACGCCCCCGACGCGGAGCTGGCCCTGCGCAACGCCCGCGACCTCTACACCCGGCGGCAGGAGGGCGTCTCGATCTGGGTGGTGCCGGCGAGCGCCATCACGGCGTCCAGCCCGGACGAGAAGGACGCGTTCTTCGACCCCGCGGCCGACAAGGTCTACCGCCACCCCACCTTCTACGAGGTGCCGGACGGGGTGGCGCACCTGTGAACGGCCCGTTCGAGTTCACCCTCCGGCTCGGCGACGACGCGTTGATCGCCGCGCAGCGGCTGGCCGAGTGGACCACCCGCGCCCCGGAGATGGAGGAGGACATCGCGCTGGCCAACATCGCCCTCGACCAGCTCGGCGCGGCGCGGCTGCTGCTGACGTACGCGGGCGAACTGGAGGGCGCCGGCCGGGACGAGGACGCGCTCGCCTACCTCCGGGACGACCGGGAGTTCCGCAACTGCCTCCTGGTGGAGCTGCCCAACGGCGACTTCGCGGTCACCATGGCCAAGTTGCTCTTCCTCTCCGCGTACCAGCTGCCGCTCTACACGGCCCTGTCCGGCTGCGCCGACGAGCGGCTGGGCGCGATCGGGGCCAAGGCGCGCAAGGAGTCGGCGTACCACCTGGACCACGCCTCGCTCTGGGTGCGCCGGCTCGGTGACGGCACCGAGGAGTCGCACCGGCGGATGCAGGCGGCGGTCGACCAGGTGTGGCCGTACACGGTGGAGCTGTTCGCCCCCGACCCGGCCGCGCCGGTCGACCCGGCCACGCTGCGGGGGGAGTTCGACGCCACCGTGGCGGCCGTGCTGGCCGAGGCCACCCTCACCCGGCCGGAGACCGCGTGGGCCCCGGCCGGCGGGCGGGACGGCGTGCACACCGAGCACCTGTCGTACCTCCTCGCCGAGATGCAGGTGCTGCACCGCGCCCACCCGGGGGCGACGTGGTGAACCCCAGGGAGGCCGTGGCGGCGGTGGTGGACCCGGAGATCCGGGTGCTCACCATCGACGAGCTGGGCATCCTGCGGGCGGTCGACGAGGACCCGGCGACCGGCCGGGTGGTCGTCACCATCACCCCCACCTACACCGGCTGCCCGGCGATGGACGTGATCCGTGCCGACATCCGCCGGGCCCTCGCCGCGGCGGGGCACGCGGACGCCGAGATCCGTACCGTCCACTCCCCGGCGTGGAGCACCGACTGGATCTCCGCGAGCGGCCGGGCCAAGCTGGCCGCGGCCGGCATCGCGCCGCCGCCGGCGGTGCGCCCGACCGGTGCCGTGCCACTGACGCTCTCGGTCCGCTGCCCACGCTGCGGCTCGCCGGAGACCGAGCAGCTCAGCCGCTTCGGCTCCACCGCGTGCAAGGCGCTCTGGCGGTGCCGCTCCTGCTCCGAACCCTTCGACCACCTGAAGGCGCTGTGACTGTCACCATCACCCGGCCGGTCCGTCGCCGGCCCGTCTTCCACCCCCTTCCGGTAGCCGCCGTCGACCGGCTCACCGACGACGCCGTGGCGATCACCTTCGACGTGCCCGAGGAGCTGCGGGAGACGTTCGCGTTCCGTGCGGGGCAGCATCTGACCGTCCGGCGTGTCGCCGAGGACGGGACGGACGTGCGCCGGTCGTACTCGATCTGCTCCACGCCGGACGACCTGGCCCGGCACGGGCGGCTGCGGATCGGGGTCCGGGAGGTGCCCGGCGGCGCCTTCTCGACCTTCGCCTGCGGCGTGCTGCGCGGTGGCGAGACCGTCGAGGTGCTGCCCCCGCTCGGGCACTTCACCACGGCGTTCGACCCGGCCCGGGCCCGCCACTACGGCGCGGTGGTCGCGGGCTCCGGCATCACCCCGGTGCTCGCGCTGGTCGCGACGGCGCTCGCCGTCGAGCCGGCCAGCACCTTCACCCTGGTGTACGGCAACCGGCGGGCGAACACGGTGATGTTCGCCGAGGAACTGGCCGACCTGAAGGACCGCTACCCCACGAGGCTGCACCTGGTGCACGTGCTCTCCCGGGAGCAGGGCGAGTCGCCGCTGCTCTCCGGCCGGATCGACGCCGACCGGCTGGGCCGGCTGCTGGAGACGATCGTGCCGGGTGACCGCATCGAGGAGTGGTTCCTCTGTGGCCCGTACGGCATGGTGGTCGACGTGCGCGAGGTGCTCGCCTCCCGGGGTGTGCCGGAGACGGCGGTGCGCACCGAGCTGTTCCACGTCGACGCGCCGCCGGAGCCGCCGCGCCGCCCGGTCGAGGAGGCCGGCGCCGGGACCGAGGTGACGTTCGTGCTGGACGGCCGCTCGTCGAGCCTCACCATGCGCCGCGACGAGCGGGTGCTGGACGCGGCCCTGAAGGTGCGCGGCGAGCTGCCGTACGCCTGCAAGGGCGGGGTCTGCTCGACCTGCAAGGCGAAGGTGGTGGAGGGCGAGGTCACGATGGCCCGCAACTACGCGCTGGAGCCGGACGAGGTCGCCGCCGGCTACGTGCTGACCTGCCAGTCCAGCCCGGTGACCGACAAGCTCGTCGTCGACTACGACGCCTGACGGGGAACGACGGCAGGGGCCACCCGTCGTTCCCCGCGGGTCACGTCAGGTGTTCTCGCCGAGGCAGAGCAGGAGCCGGCTCGACTCCCGTTCCTCCGTGTAGCTGGCGGCGGTGCCGGGGAACGTCGCGCACTCCCCGCTGTCCGTGCTGTCCTCGACCTTCCCGATGACGACGTACGTGGCCGTCGCGTCGCCGCAGTCCACCACGGTGACCTCGGGGTCGGTGTCCGGGCCTTCGGCGTGGATGCACGCACCCACGTCGGCGTACGCGGGGTCGCGGGAGACGCCCCAGGCGATCGCGGAAGCGATCACGACCGGCGCGACCAGGCCGAGCGCGGCCGCTCGCCGGAGCACCGGCTTTCCCGGCACGGCGGGGACTCCCGGCGCGCCCGGAACGGGTTCGGCGAGTCGACCGAGCCTCATCCGGGTGATGAGGTTCCCGATCAGTACGCCCGGCGTGATGATCAACGAGAGCAGCCCCCACCAGCCCTGCCAGAGGGTCTTCGCGCTCATGTCCCGGCAGATGGCGATCCCGCAGGACCGGCAGAACGGGCCGTACCGCGTCAGCACGCGCATGAAGATGAGAAAGCCCTGGTGCCCGTGCAGGGTCCCCTTGATCGCGGGGACGGAACCGCAGTACCGGCAGGTGAGGCCGGGGCCGGACGGGGCAGGTGCCGGCGGCGCGGAGGGGGATGACGAGGTCACTGCACTTCCTTCATCGGGGGTGACATGAGGCCAACGCACGATAGGCGACGCGGGCCGCCGGCGACGTCCCCTTTCCCCGGCTGTCCGGTCCCCCCGGGGCGACGCCGCGGTCACACCGGGGGTGGCCGCTCTCCACCCCGCCTGCGGGGGCGACGTAGGCTCGGAGGCGTGACGGTGAGCCGGGAGATCGACGACATCCTGCAGCGCGGCGCGGACGGCGGGCGGATCACGCCCGAGGAGGCTCTGCTCCTCTACACCGACGCGCCCTTCCACGCCCTGGGTGAGGCGGCCGACGCCGTACGCCGGCGGCGCTACCCGGACAACATCGTCACGTACCTGATCGACCGCAACATCAACTACACGAACGTCTGCGTGACGGCGTGCAAGTTCTGCGCCTTCTACCGTGCGCCGAAGCACAAGGAGGGCTGGACCCACCCGACCGAGGAGATCCTGCGCCGCTGCGGTGAGGCCGTCGAGCTGGGCGCCACGCAGGTGATGCTCCAGGGCGGGCACCACCCGGACTACGGCGTGGAGTACTACGAGGAGCTCTTCTCCGCGGTCAAGCAGGCGTACCCGCAGCTCGCCATCCACTCCATCGGGCCGAGCGAGATCCTGCACATGGCGAAGGTCTCCGGGGTGAGCCTCGACGAGGCGATCGCCCGGATCAAGGCGGCCGGGCTCGACTCGATCGCCGGCGCCGGGGCCGAGATGCTGCCCGAGCGGCCGCGCAAGGCCATCGCCCCGCTGAAGGAGTCCGGGGAGCGGTGGCTGGAGGTCATGGAGCTGGCGCACCGCCAGGGCCTCGAATCGACCGCCACGATGATGATGGGCACCGGGGAGACGAACGCCGAGCGGATCGAGCACCTGCGGATGATCCGCGACGTGCAGGACCGCACCGGCGGCTTCCGGGCCTTCATCCCGTGGACCTACCAGCCGGAGAACAACCACCTCAAGGGGCGTACGCAGGCGAGCACGCTGGAGTACCTGCGGCTGATCGCGGTGGCCCGGCTCTTCTTCGAGACCGTGCCGCACCTCCAGGCCTCCTGGCTGACCACCGGCAAGGACGTCGGTCAGCTGGCCCTGCACATGGGTGTGGACGACCTCGGCTCGATCATGCTGGAGGAGAACGTCATCTCCTCCGCCGGTGCCCGCCACCGGTCGAACCTGCACGAGCTGATCGGCATGATCCGTACGGCGGACCGGATCCCGGCACAGCGGGACACGCTCTACCATCGCCTTGCGGTGCACTGGACGCCGGCCGACGACCCGACCGACGACCGGGTGGTCTCGCACTTCTCCTCGATCGCCCTGCCGGGCGGCGGGGCCGGCAGGGCGCTGCCGCTGGTCGAGGCGAACTGAGGCCCCGGAGCGACACGGGACCCCTGGCGGTCACCCGAAGGCGGTCCTCCACCGGCCCACGAGGGCCGTTCACATAACGCAGGGCAGTGCGGGCGGGATGGTCGACCATCCCGCCCGCACTGTTCGTGCGGGGTGGACGGACGGCTGATTTCCGGCTGGCCGCGCTGGCGTGGGAGATCGACCTCCGATAACGTCCGCTCGGTCCCGTGAACGACCTCCCTTCTTCCCTAACCCCGGGGGACAGATGAGAAAGCTCCACCGCTCGGCCCTGGCACGTCTCGGCGCCGTGGCCCTGCTCGCGACCGGCGGCCTGGCCGTCGCGGCCGCCCCGGCGCAGGCGCAGGACCAGGCCGACCTCGCCGTCAGCCCGCTCAGCTACCAGCTGGCCAAGGGCGTCAAGGCGGCCAAGGCCAAGCCCTTCAAGTTCACCGTCCGGAACCTCGCGGCGGTCGACGCGTCCGCCGTCACGGTCACCGTGGACACCACCGGTCTGAAGCGCAAGAAGGTCGGTTTCGTGGTGCCGGACGGCTGCCAGCAGTCGGGTGGCACCTTCACCTGCCTCCTCGGTGACCTGCGCGGCGGCACCAGCGAGGACTTCGGCATCCCGCTCTTCTCCACGGGCGGCCGGGGCGACGCCGGCACGCTCACGGTCACGATCAGCGCGGCGAACGCCGAGGCGGAGACCATCGAGCACGACATCAGCGTGGCCAAGCCCGGCTACGACCTGACCGCGTGGGTGCAGGACGTCCAGGCCAACGTGGTGGTCAACGGCGCCGTCGCCGACGAGCCGGACCTGAAGCCCGTCCCGCGCGGCGAGACGGTCCCGCTCGACTGGGCGGTGTACAACGACGGCAGTCGCCGGGCGACGGGCATCTTCTACGGCCTGACGCTGCCGGCGGGTGTGAGCTTCGCGCAGAAGCCGGAGGGCTGCGTCGAGCAGGAGTTCCTGGGCAAGGCCCAGCTCTTCTGCGAGGACGCGGGCGCGGTCGTCAAGCCGGGCCAGTACTACACCGCGGACGTCCGGGTGAAGGTCGGCGAGGACGTGACCGAGCCCGTGCTCCCGGAGGGCGACCTCTTCGCGTACGGGCTGGACGTGGCCGAGGGGCAGCCGGAGGAGGAGCCGCAGATCGCCACCCAGCGGCAGCGCAGGACCTTCTCCGAGACCGACGTGCTGGACAACCACACCACCTTCGAGGCGTTCGTCGACCTGTCGGCGCAGCCGACGTCGAGCCCCACCCCCACGCCCACGGTGACGCCGACCGGTGAGCCGACGGCGACGCCCACCCCCACGCCGAGCGTGACCACCACGCCGGGCGCCACGCCCAGCCCGACGCCGGGCGCCGGCGGTGGCGGCGCCGGGGAGGGCGGCCTGCCGGTGACCGGCGTGCAGGTGGGCCTGATCGGCGGGATCGGCGCGGCCGTCCTGCTGGTCGGCGGCGTGCTGGTGCTCATGTCGCGGCGGCGCAGGGTCGTGCTGGTCGCACCGGACGAGGACCGCTCGACCGACTGACCGGACGCTCACCGAGGGGCGGGACGGCGTGGCCGTCCCGCCCCTCGTCGTCCTCCCGGCGGCCCCGAGGGGAGATCCTGGACAGGTTCCGTTCGCCGCGCGCGGCAGCTGTCCAAGACCCCCGTCCTCGATCCGTGCGTGGTCGGGTGATGCCCCGTCCACGCTGACCCGACGGCCGGCGGGGCGGGAGCGGCTGGCAGAGTGGAGGGGTGAGTCGCACCCCGCAGGGCCAGCGCGCCAGCCTGGACAAGCAGCCGCACGAGGTCGCCGCGATGTTCGACGGTGTGGCCGCGCGCTACGACCTGACGAACACCGTCCTCTCCTTCGGCCAGGACCGGTCCTGGCGACGGGCCACCCGGGCCGCGCTCGGGCTGCGCCCCGGCGAGCGGGTGCTCGACGTGGGCGCCGGCACCGGGGTGTCGACCGAGGAGCTGGCCCAGTCCGGGGCGTACGCGGTCGGGGCGGACCTCTCGCTCGGCATGCTCCACGCGGGCCGGCGCAGCCGCCCCAGCGTGCCGCTGCTGGCCGGTGACGCGTTGCGGCTGCCCTTCGCGGACGCCAGCTTCGACGCGGTGACGATCTCCTTCGCGCTGCGCAACGTCACCGACACCGACGCCGCGCTGCGCGAGCTGGCCCGGGTCACCCGGCCCGGGGGCCGCCTCGTGGTGTGCGAGTTCAGCACCCCGGTCAACCCGGCGTTCCGCACGGTCTACCTGTCGTACCTGATGCGCTCGCTGCCGGCCGTGGCCCGCGCGGTCTCCAGCAACCCGGAGGCGTACGTCTACCTCGCCGAGTCCATCCGCGCGTGGCCCGACCAGCCGGCGCTCGCGGCCCGGATCGGCGCGGCCGGTTGGGGGAGGGTCGCGTGGCGCAACCTCACCGGCGGCATCGTCGCGCTGCACCGGGCGACCCGCGCCTAGCGCACCCGATGTCTTTTTCGTGAATATCGTCTTTTAGTCCACTTTGCGCCGTAAGCTCGCCCCCATGACGGGACCAGAGCCGGCGGACCGGGTGGACGCCACCGACGACGACGCGGCCGAACTCATCGCGCAGCTGCGGGAGTTGGCCGGTGCCGATCCGGCCGACGTCCGTCAGGTGGTGGCCGAGGTCCTCGCCGCGCTCGACCGGGCGGCCGGCGGCGCGTTGCGCGAGCATCTACCCGAGACGATCCGCGTCGACGCGGGCCTCGACGCGCCCAGTCGGGCCTGACACCCACCGCTCTCGATCCCCTCCCAGCTGTCACATCGGCAACTTAGGTACCCCTGGTCAAGCGGGGATGAGACGTCGGTCATAGACTCCCAGCGGTTGGCTTGTGAAGCATTTCACGAGCAGGCGGGAGGAGGCGCGGATGACCGCGGTGGAGCACGACGCCGACGTGATCGTCGTAGGCGCCGGTCCCGGTGGCTCGGCCACGGCGTACCACCTGGCCCGGCACGGGGTCCGGGTGCTGCTGCTGGAGAAGACCGAGTTCCCGCGGGAGAAGGTCTGCGGTGACGGCTTGACCCCGCGCGCCGTGCGCCAGCTCATCCGGATGGGGGTGGACACCTCGCCGGAGGCGGGCTGGCTGCACAACCGTGGCCTGCGGGTCATCGGCGGCGGCGTCCGGCTGGAGCTGGACTGGCCCGACCTGGCCAGCTTCCCCAACTACGGTCTGGTCCGCACCCGCATGGACTTCGACCACCTGCTCGTCCAGCGGGCCGTCGCCGTGGGTGCCACGCTGCGCACCGGCACGAACGTCACCGGCCCGGTGCTCGATCCGGACGGCCGGGTGATCGGCGTCCAGGCCGAGGTGGGCCCGGAGAAGCAGCCGGCGACCTTCCACGCGCCGCTGGTGGTCGCGGCCGACGGCGTCTCCGGCCGGTTCCCGCTCGCGCTCGGGCTGGCCAAGCGGGAGGACCGGCCGATCGGCGTGGCGGTGCGCCGCTACTACCGCTCGCCCGCGAAGCACGACGACAACTACCTGGAGTCGTGGCTCGAACTGCGCAGCAAGGAGAGCGGCGACAACCTGTTGCCGGGATACGGCTGGATCTTCGGCCTCGGCGACGGGCGGGTCAACGTGGGGCTCGGCGTGCTCAACTCCTCCTCCGCGTTCGGCAAGACCAACTACCGCCGGCTGCTCACCGACTGGCTGGACAACACGCCCGCGGACTGGGGCATGACCGACGAGGCGAACGCGGACGGCCCGATCCTCGGTGCCGCGCTGCCGATGGGCTTCAACCGGGTGCCGCACTACACGCGCGGTGTGCTGCTGGTCGGCGACTCGGGCGGCATGGTGAACCCGTTCAACGGCGAGGGCATCGCGTACGCGATGGAGTCCGGCGAGCTGGCCGCCGAGGTCGTCGTGCAGGCGCTGGCCCGGCCGGCGGGCGCCGAGCGGGAGCGGGCCCTGCAGGCCTACCCGGCCGAGCTGAAGGCGCGCTTCGGCGGCTACTACCGGCTCGGCGGCATCTTCGTGAAGCTCATCGGGCGCCCCGAGATCATGCGGATCGCGACGCGGCACGGTATGCCGCACCCGACGCTGATGCGCTTCGTACTCAAGCTGCTGGCGAACCTGACCGACCCGCGTGGCGGGGACGCGATGGACCGGGTCATCAATGCGATGACCAAGGTGGCGCCAGCGGTGTGACACGGCGGCCGTGACCTGCGAGGGAAGCGGACCGGAACGACAGACCCCGCCCCCGACGCCGAACGCTTCGGGGGACGTGAATAGTGTGATTCTCGTCAACCACGAGGGCAGGGAAGGACGAGCAGGAGAAGAAGATGTCGCTCTCGCCTTACGCACCC
The DNA here is from genome assembly GCF_056150165.1 of Micromonospora xinjiangensis. Classification (NCBI taxonomy): domain Bacteria; kingdom Bacillati; phylum Actinomycetota; class Actinomycetes; order Micromonosporales; family Micromonosporaceae; genus Micromonospora; species Micromonospora xinjiangensis. The sequence goes on from NZ_JAXCFO010000003.1 coordinate 545,369, forward strand.
ATCGTCGGGCTGTTCGCCCTCGCCGCGGCGTTCGCGCTGTTCTCCGTGGCCGCCGCCCGCTTCGCCGGTCCCCGGCGTTACAACAAGGCCAAACTCGAGGCGTACGAGTGCGGCATCGAGCCCAGCCCGCAGCCGGTCGGCGGCGGTCGGTTCCCGATCAAGTTCTACCTGACGGCGATGCTCTTCATCGTCTTCGACATCGAGATCATCTTCCTCTACCCCTGGGCGGTCTCGTTCGACGCCCTGCCGATCTTCGGCTTCGTGGAGATGGTCCTGTTCATCGTCGCGGTCTTCGTCGCGTACGCCTACGTGTGGCGGCGCGGCGGCCTGGACTGGGACTGAGGAAGGAACGTCAGATGGGCATCGAGGAGAAGCTCCCCGCCGGCATCCTGCTGACCTCGGTGGAGAAGCTCGTCAACTGGTCCCGGAAGTCGTCCGTCTGGGGCGCCACGTTCGGTCTGGCCTGCTGCGCCATCGAGATGATGGCGGCCGGCGGCCCGCACTACGACATGGGGCGCTGGGGCATGGAGGTGTTCCGCGCCTCGCCCCGCCAGGCGGACCTGATGATCGTGGCTGGTCGGGTCAGCCAGAAGATGGCCCCGGTGCTGCGGCAGATCTACGACCAGATGGCGGAGCCCCGCTGGGTGCTCTCCATGGGTGTCTGCGCCAGCAGCGGCGGCATGTTCAACAACTACGCCATCGTGCAGGGCGTCGACCACGTGGTGCCGGTCGACATGTACCTGCCGGGCTGCCCGCCCCGGCCCGAGATGCTCATCGACGCGGTCCTCAAGCTGCGCGAGAAGATCATGCACGAGCCGCTCGGCCCGAACGGGCGCAAGATGCTCGAGGCGCGCAAGGAGCGCGGCGACGTCCCGGTCGTCCCCTACGGCTCGATGCCGTCGTCGTACCGCAGTGACAAGGCTCGCCGTGCGGAGTGGACCAAGGCCGTCCGCGAGGGCCGCGAGGAGCAGCTGCGGATCGAGAACTGGATGAAGGCCCAGAACCATCTTCAGCAGTACGGGGGCATGAAGAAGTGACCTCACCTCAGGACAAGCCGAACGACGGTGGCGTGCCCGTACCGGTGACCCCGGCCGGGGCCAGCAGCGGCGCGCCGGCCGAGCACCCACCGTCGAGCCCGGCCGGTCGCGGCATGTTCGGCAACCAGGGCTCCGGTGACGTCTCCGGCTACGGTGGCCTCGTCCGCCAGCGCCGGCCCGTCGAGGCGGCCTCGCGGCCGTTCGGGAGCTACTTCGACGAGGTCTACGACGCCCTGGAGGAGGCGTACCCGGGCTTCGCCGACGCCATCGAGAAGGTCGTGGTCGACCGGGGCGAGCTGACCCTGCACATCCGGCCCGAGCGAATCGCCGAGGTCTGCCAGGTGATGCGCGACGACCTGGCCCTCCGGTTCGAGCTGTGCTCCTCGGTGTCCGGCGTGGACTACCTGGGCGCCGACGAGCGGCGGCTGCACGTCGTCTACCAGCTCACCTCGATGACCTACCGCCGGCGGGTCCGGCTGGAGGCCGCGGTCCCCGCCGAGGACCCGCACCTGCCCAGCGTCACCGCGGTCTACCCGACCGCGGACTGGCAGGAGCGGGAGGCGTACGACATGTTCGGCATCGTCTTCGACGGCCACCCCAACCTGACCCGGATCCTCATGCCGGACGACTGGGAGGGGCACCCCCAGCGCAAGGACTACCCGCTCGGCGGCGTGCCGGTCGAGTACAAGGGCGCCGAGATCCCGCCGCCGGACCGGCGGAGGTCGTACCAGTGACGGGCGCCGGCATCCCCAGCACCGCGAACGGCCCGGACCAGCGGAGGTCGTACCAGTGACCACTTCGAACTACGCGACCGAGCGGGAGACCACCGAGGGCAAGGTCTTCACCGTCACCGGTGGAGACTGGGACACGGTCGTCTCCGGCACCGACCCGATCAACGACGAGCGGATCGTCGTCAACATGGGTCCGCAGCACCCGTCCACGCACGGCGTGCTGCGCCTGATCCTGGAGCTGGAGGGCGAGACGGTCCGCGAGGCCCGCTCGGTCGTCGGCTACCTGCACACCGGGATCGAGAAGAACCTGGAGTTCCGCACCTGGGTCCAGGGCAGCACCTTCGTGACCCGGATGGACTACCTCTCGCCGCTGTTCAACGAGACGGCGTACGCGCTCGCGGTCGAGAAGCTGCTCGGCATCACCGACGAGGTCACCGAGCGTGCCACCACGATCCGGGTGCTCATGATGGAGCTCAACCGGATCAGCTCCCACCTCGTGTGGCTCGCCACCACGGGCATGGAGCTCGGCGCCATCAACATGATGCTGTACGGCTTCCGCGAGCGGGAGTACATCCTCGAGATCTTCGAGCTCATCACCGGCCTGCGGATGAACCACGCGTACGTCCGCCCCGGCGGTGTGGCCCAGGACGTGCCGGACGACGCCATCGTCAAGATCCGCGAGTTCCTCAAGCTCATGCCGAAGCGGCTCAAGGAGTACGAGAACCTCCTCTCCGGCCAGCCGATCTGGATCGAGCGCACGCAGAACGTCGCGGTGCTCGACGTGACCGGCTGCCTGGCGCTCGGCGTGACCGGCCCGGTGCTGCGCTCCGCCGGTCTCGCCTGGGACCTGCGCAAGACCATGCCGTACTGCGGTTACGAGACGTACGAGTTCGACGTCCCGACGCACACCGACGGCGACGTGTGGGGCCGCTACCTGGTCCGCCTCGCCGAGATCCGCGAGTCGCTGAAGCTCGTCGAGCAGGCGGTGGACCGGCTCGCGAAGCCGGGCCCCGTGATGGTCGCCGACCGGAAGATCGCCTGGCCGGCCCAGCTGGCCATCGGCGTCGACGGGATGGGTAACTCGCTGGAGCACGTCGCCAAGATCATGGGTCAGTCGATGGAGTCGCTGATCCACCACTTCAAGCTGGTCACGGAGGGCTTCCGAGTGCCGCCGGGCCAGGTGTACGTCGGCATCGAGTCGCCCCGCGGCGAGCTGGGCGTGCACGCGGTCTCCGACGGCGGCACCCGGCCGTACCGGGTGCACTACCGGGAGCCGAGCTTCGTGAACCTCCAGGCCCTCCCGGCGATGGCCGAGGGCGGCCTGATCGCCGACGTGATCGCCGGTGGCGCCTCGCTGGACCCGGTGATGGGAGGTTGTGACCGGTGAGCGCGAGGAGTGAGCTTGCGAGCCCCAGGTGCCTGCGCGAGGAGCGAGCGGAGCGAGCACCGCAGTCGCGGGCGCAGGACCGTGCAGTCGCGAACGGAAGGCGCCTCTGATGACTGTCTTCACTGACGAGACCCGGGCGCGGGCGCGGGAGATCATCGCCCGCTACCCGGCCGACCGCTCCCGCTCGGCCCTGCTGCCGCTGCTGCACCTGGTGCAGGCCGAGGAGGGTTACGTCTCCCCGGCCGGGGTGGAGTTCTGCGCCGAGGTGCTGGGGCTGAACAAGGCCCAGGTGGGCGCCGTGGCCACCTTCTACACCATGTACAAGCGCAAGCCGACGGGTGACTACCTGGTCAGCGTGTGCACCAACACGATGTGCAACGTGCTGGGCGGCCAGGAGGTCTACGACACCCTCGCCGAGCACCTCGGCGTCGGGCACGACGAGACCACCGCGGACGGCACGATCACCCTCGAGCACGCCGAGTGCCTGGCGGCCTGCGACTACGGCCCGGTCATGACGGTCAACTACGACTTCTTCGACAACGTCGACCCGCAGACCGCGGTGGGCGTGGTCGACGAGCTGCGCGCCGGCGGCCGGCCGATGCCGACCCGCGGCGCCCGGCTCTGCACCCTCAAGGAGATGGCCGTCCAGCTCGCCGGCTTCGCCGACGAGCGCGACGGGGCGGTCGCCGACGGGGGGCCGGGCGAGCCGAGCCTGCGTGGCCTGCGCCTGGCGCAGCAGCACGGCATCTCGGTGCCGGGCTTCGACCCGAAGACCCCGATCCGCAGCAAGGCCGAGGCCGACCGGGCCGCCGCCGAGGCGAAGGCGAAGGCCGACGCGGCGGAGAAGGCGAAGGCCGAGGCCGCGGCGAAGCAGGCGCCGAGCGCCCCGGTGAAGGGTGGCGACGGCGCGTCGGCCCCGACGGGCGTCGAGGCGGCCACGCCGGAGCAGGCCACGGGCAGCACCGCGCCGGACGTGAAGGCACCGGACGACAAGTCGCCGCAGGTGCGCACCGCCGAGACCCGGCAGCCCGACGCCGCCACGGCCGTGCCGGACGCTCCCGGCACCAAGGCACCGGCGGACACCGTGCCGCCGGCGCCCCGCGACGCGCAGGAGGCGGAGGCCGCCGGCGTGGCGGCCAACCCGCCGGCCGGTGACGGCAAGCCCGCCGGCGACGAGGCCGGTGCGCAGGAGCGCAACCTCAAGGATGCGGAGGCCGAGACGGACGCCGGTGGCGCCGGCCCGGCGGTCGCGAGCGAAACGGGGGTCCAGAAGTGACCACTCCTCGGCCGGAGACGCTGGCCAAGCTCACGCCGGTGCTGACCAAGCGCTGGCTGTCGCCGGACGCCTGGCGGATCGGCACCTACGAGAAGCTCGACGGCTACGCGGCGCTGCGCAAGGCGCTCAAGGCCCACCCGGACGACCTGATCCAGCTCGTGAAGGACTCGGGCCTGCGGGGCCGCGGTGGCGCGGGCTTCCCCACCGGCCTGAAGTGGGGCTTCATCCCGCAGGGCGACGGCAAGCCGCACTACCTCGTGGTCAACGCCGACGAGGGCGAGCCGGGCACCTGCAAGGACCTGCCGCTCATGACGCACGACCCGCACTCGCTGGTCGAGGGCGTGATCATCGCCTCGTACGCCATCCGGGCCAACCGCGCGTACATCTACATCCGGGGCGAGGCGGTGCACGCCGCGCGGCGGCTGCGCAACGCGGTGCAGGAGGCGTACGCCAAGGGCTACCTCGGCCGCAACATCCTCGGCTCCGGGTTCGACCTGGAGCTGGTGGTGCACTCGGGCGCCGGGGCGTACATCTGCGGCGAGGAGACCGCGCTGCTCGACTCGCTGGAGGGCTTCCGGGGCCAGCCCCGCCTGCGCCCGCCGTTCCCGGCGACCCACGGCCTGTACGCGAGCCCGACGGTGGTCAACAACGTCGGCACCATCGCGAGCGTGCCGTACATCGTGCTGGGCGGCGCCGAGTGGTGGAAGACCATGGGCACGGAGAAGTCCTCCGGGCCGATGATCTACTCGCTCTCCGGCCGGGTCGCCAACCCCGGCCAGTACGAGTGCTCGATGGGGGTCACCCTCCGGGAGTTGCTGGAGCTGGCCGGCGGGATGCAGCCGGGGCACAACCTCAAGTTCTGGACTCCGGGTGGCTCGTCGACCCCGCTGCTCACCGCCGAGCACCTGGACGTGCCGCTCGACTTCGAGTCGGTGGCGGCGGCCGGCTCGATTCTCGGCACCACGGCCACCCAGATCTTCTCCGACCAGGACTGCCCGGTCTACGCGACCTACCGGTGGCTGGAGTTCTACCACCACGAGTCGTGCGGGAAGTGCACCCCCTGCCGGGAGGGCAACTACTGGATGGTCCGGGTCTACCGGCGCATCCTCTCCGGCCAGGGCACCCACGAGGACCTGGACACCCTGCTCGACACCTGCGACAACATCCTGGGCCGGTCGTTCTGCGGTCTGGGTGACGGCGCGACCAGCTCGGTGACCTCGTCGCTGAAGTACTTCAAGCAGGACTACCTCGACTACATCGAGGGTCATACCGCACCCAGGTTGTCGGACCGGCAGCTGGTGGGGGCGCACTGATGAGCGCGAGGAACGAGCTCGCGAGTCCCGCAGTCGCGAGTGGAAGGCGACTCTGATGACCGACGTAGCCAAGAAGACCGACACGGTCACCCTCACCATCGACGGCATCGAGGTCACCGCCCCGAAGGGGGCGCTGCTGATCCGGGTCGCCGAGCAGATGGGGATCGAGATCCCCCGGTTCTGCGACCACCCGCTGCTGGCGCCCGCCGGCGCGTGCCGGCAGTGCCTGGTCGAGGTGGAGGGGCAGCGCAAGCCCGTCGCCTCCTGCACCCAGACCGTCGCCGACGGCATGGTGGTCCGCACCCAGCTCACCTCCCCGGTCGCCAAGAAGGCGCAGGAGGGGGTCATGGAGCTGCTGCTGCTCAACCACCCGCTCGACTGCCCGATGTGCGACAAGGGCGGCGAGTGCCCGCTGCAGAACCAGGCCATGTCCACCGGGCGCACCGACTCCCGGTTCCACGAGCACAAGCGGGAGTACCCCAAGCCGCTGCCGATCAGCAGCCAGGTGCTGCTGGACCGCGAGCGGTGCGTGCTCTGCCAGCGGTGCACCCGGTTCTCCGAGGAGATCGCCGGCGACAAGTTCATCGACCTGATGAACCGCTCCTCCGCCGAGGAGATCAACATCTACCGGGACGACGCGTACGGCGCGGAGCCCGGGGAGGAGAGCGGCGACGTGCCGTTCAACTCCTACTTCTCCGGCAACACCGTGCAGATCTGCCCGGTGGGCGCCCTGACCGGCGCCCAGTACCGGTTCCGGGCCCGCCCGTTCGACCTCGTCTCCAGCCCCAGCGTCTGCGAGCACTGCTCGGCCGGCTGCGCCCAGCGCACCGACTGGCGGCGGGGCAAGGTGCTGCGCCGGCTCGCCGGTGAGGACCCGGCGGTGAACGAGGAGTGGAACTGCGACAAGGGCCGGTGGGGCTTCCAGTACGCCCGCGCCTTCGACCGCCTCACCACGCCGCTGGTGCGCGACGAACGCACCGGTGAGCTGCGGGAGGCGTCGTGGAGCGAGGCGCTCACCGTCGCCGCCGAGGGGCTGCGGGCCGCCCGCGACAACGGGCAGGGCGCCGCGGTGCTCACCGGCGGCCGCCTCACGGTCGAGGACGCCTACGCGTACGCGAAGTTCGCCCGGGTCGCCCTCAACACCAACGACATCGACTTCCGGGCCCGGCCGGTCTCCCGCGAGGAGGCGGACTTCCTCGCCAGCACCGTCGCCGGCCGCACCGACGTCACCTACGCCGACGTGGAGAAGGCGCCGGCGGTGGTGCTGGTCGGGATCGAGCCGGAGGAGGAGTGCCCGATCCTCTTCCTGCGGCTGCGCAAGGCCCACCTCAAGCGCACTCTCACGGTCTACGCGATCGCCCCGTTCGCGACCCGTGGGCTGGAGAAGCTCGGTGCCAAGCTGGCCCGGGTGGTGCCGGGTGAGGAGGCCGCCGTCCTCGCCGAGCACGCCACCGTCGCCGAGGCGCTGAGCACCGAGGGTGCCATCCTCATCGTCGGCGAGCGGCTCGCCGAGGTGCCCGGTGGCCTCTCCGCCGCGGCGGACATCGCCCGGCGTACGGGCGCGAAGCTGGCCTGGGTGCCGCGGCGCGCGGGTGACCGCGGCGCCGTCGACGCCGGCTGCCTGCCGAACCTGCTCCCCGGTGGCCGCCTGGTCACGGAGCCGGCCGCCCGGGCGGAGCTGGGCGAGGCGTGGGACATCGCGGCCGGTGTGATCCCGAGCCAGGCCGGCCGGGACACCGACGGCATCCTCACGGCCGCCGTCAACGGCCAGCTCGGCGCGCTCGTCGTGGCCGGCGTCGACCCGGCCGACCTGGCCGACCCGCGCCTCGCGGAGCAGGCCCTGGAGAACGTGCCGTTCCTGGTGAGCCTGGAGCTGCGCAACAGCGCCGTGGCCCGCCGGGCGGACGTGGTCTTCCCGGTCGCACCGGCCGAGGAGAAGGCGGGCAGCTTCGTCGACTGGGAGGGCCGGCTGCGCACCTTCGAGGCGGTGCTGCGTACGGGTGCCATGACCGACGCGCGGGTGCTGGACGCCCTCGCCGCCCACCTCGACGTGGAGCTGGGCACCGGCGACGTACCCAGCATCCGGCGCGAGCTGGGCGCCCTGCCGCCGACCCGGACCACGCGTCCCGCGGCCCCGTCGGTCGAGCCGGTCGCGGTGCCGCAGCCGGCCGCCGGCGAGGCGGTGCTCGCCACCTGGCACCAGCTGATCGACCTGGGCAGCCTCCTCGACGGTGACGAGCACCTGGGCGGCACGGCCCGCCCGCCGCTGGTCCGGCTGGGCAAGGGCACCGCGGAGGCGCTGGGCGTCGCCGACGGTGACCCGGTGACGGTCGGCACCGACCGCGGGGCGGTGACGCTGCCCGCGGCCATCACCGAGATGCCGGACGGGGTCGTCTGGCTCCCGACCAACTCGCCCGGTTCGACCGTCCGGCGCAGCCTCGGCGCGACCTCCGGCGCGGTGGTGCGGGTCTCGGCCGCGAACGAAGGGGGCGTCCAGTGAATCCGGTCTACCTGGCCCAGGACCCGACGCTTGCCGACTTCGGGCACGACCCGTGGTGGCTGGTGGGCCTGAAGGTGCTCGTCGCCTTCGTCTTCGCGGTGCTGGCCACCCTGCTCGGCGTCTGGTTCGAGCGCCGGGTCGTGGGCCGCATGGCGGTCCGGCCCGGCCCCAACCAGGTCGGCCCGCTCGGCCTGCTGCAGACCCTCGCCGACGGCCTCAAGATGGCCTTCAAGGAGGACATCCTGCCGCGGGCGGCGGACAAGGTCGTCTACTTCTTCGCCCCGACGATCTCGGTGATCTGCGCGGTCACCGCGCTGTCGGTCGTGCCGTTCGGCCCGATGGTGAGCATCTTCGGCCACTGGACGCCGCTGCAGGTCACCGACGTGTCGGTGGCGGTCCTGGTGCTGCTGGCCTGCTCGTCGATGGGCATCTACGGCATCGTGCTCGGCGGCTGGGCGTCCGGCTCGACCTATCCGCTCCTCGGCGGCCTGCGCTCCAGCGCCCAGATGATCTCGTACGAGGTCGCCATGGGCCTGAGCATCGTGGCGGTGTTCATGACCGCCGGCACGATGAGCACGAGCGGGATCGTCGCCGCGCAGGGTGACGCCACCGAGCTGAACCTGTTCGGCACGCCGGTGCCGGCGCCCGGCTGGTACGCGATCCTGCTGCTACCGAGCTTCGTGATCTTCTTCATCGCCACGGTCGGCGAGACCAACCGGGCGCCGTTCGACCTGCCCGAGGCGGAGTCCGAGCTGGTGGCCGGCTTCATGACCGAGTACAGCTCGCTGAAGTTCGCGCTCTTCATGCTCTCCGAGTACGTGTCGATGGTGACCATGTCGGCGGTCACCACGACGCTCTTCCTCGGCGGTTGGCGGGCGCCGTGGCCGATCACCCTCTGGGAGGGCGCCAACTCCGGTTGGTGGCCGATGCTCTGGTTCTTCGGCAAGGTGATCGCGCTGGTCTTCGTCTTCGTCTGGCTGCGCGGCACGCTGCCCCGGCTGCGGTACGACCAGTTCATGCGGTTCGGCTGGAAGGTGCTGCTCCCGATCAACCTGGTCTGGATCCTGGTGCTGAGCGGGCTCCGCTCGATCGAGCACTTCGACACCCGGTCCAAGCTGATCGCGGTCGGCATCCCGGCCGGCGTGCTGCTGCTCGCCACGCTCTTCTGGCCGAGCCGCAAGCCGCAGCCGAAGCAGAGCGTCCAGGAGCAGGTCAACAACCGTCCGCACGGCAGCTTCCCGCTGCCGCCGATGGACCTTCAGGTTCCACCGAGCCCGCGCACCAGGCGCGTGGTCGCCGAGCGGGAGCCGGCCAACATCGCCGCCGGCCCGGAGTCCAGGGAGGTGTGACGTGGGCGCGATCACCGGAACGTTCAAGGGCTTCGGGGTCACCTTCTCGCACATGTTCAAGAAGGTGGTCACCACCGACTACCCGTTCAAGCCGCCGGTGTCGGCGCCGCGCTACCACGGGCGGCACATCCTCAACCGGCACCCGGACGGGCTGGAGAAGTGCATCGGGTGCGAGCTCTGCGCCTGGGCCTGCCCGGCCGACGCGATCTATGTGGAGGGTGGCGACAACACCGAGGAGCAGCGCTTCTCCCCGGGTGAGCGGTACGCCAGCATCTACCAGATCAACTACGCCCGGTGCATCTTCTGCGGGCTCTGCATCGAGGCCTGCCCGACGCGTTCGCTGACCATGAGCAACGAGTACGAGCTGGCCCGGGACAACCGGCAGGACCTGATCTTCACGAAGGAGCAGCTGCTCGCGCCGCTGCTGCCGGGCATGGAGCAGCCGCCGCACCCCATGCGGCTGGGTGACAGCGAGAAGGACTACTACGTCGGTTCGCTGACCAACCCGGGCACGTCGGCCGGCGCCGAGCGCGCGACCAACAGCCCGGGTCGGTACCAGGTGGAGGAGCACCCCGGTGTGACCTTCCCCGGCGCCGAGCAGCACGCCCAGCGGGCCGCCGCCGGCAAGGGAGACACGGCATGACCACGCAGACGGTGCTCGCCGAGGCGGCCTCGGTCGGCGGCGGCGAGGCGGTGACCTTCTGGATCCTCGCCCCGCTCGCGCTGATCGGCGCGATCGGCATGGTGTGGGCGCGCAACGCGGTGCACTCGGCGCTCTGGCTGGTGCTGACCATGCTCTGCCTGGGCGTGTTCTACGTCCTCCAGTCCGGGCCGTTCATCGGCATGGTGCAGATCATCGTCTACACCGGCGCCATCATGATGCTGTTCCTGTTCGTGCTCATGCTGGTCGGGCGGGACGCGTCCGACTCGCTGATCGAGACGCTGCGCGGGCAGCGGACCGCCGCGATCGTCCTCGGCCTCGGCTTCGCCGGCCTGGTCGGCGGCGGTGTCTACCGGGCGCTGGCGGGCAGCACGGCGGCCGGCCTGACCCAGGCCAACGCCGAGGGGAACGTGCAGGGCATCGCCCGGCTCCTCTTCACCAAGTACGTGTTCGCCTTCGAGCTGACCTCGGCGCTGCTGATCACCGCGGCGGTCGGCGCGATGGTGCTGGCCCACGTCGAGCGGCGCAAGCAGGACAAGCTCGACCAGCCCACGACCATGCGGGCCCGCTTCCGGCCCGGCAACTACCCCGGCCCGAAGCCCGGCCCCGGTGTCTTCGCCACCTCCTCGTCGGTGGCCACCCCGGCCCGCCTGCCGGACGGCCGGCTGACCGAGCGGAGCACCCCGGAGATCCTGCCGGTGCGCGAGCTGACCGCCGAGGAAACCGCCCTGAAGGGAACGGACCGGTGAGCGCGAGGAGTGAGCTTGCGAGCCCCGCAGTCGCGAACGAAAGGTGGGCCCGGTGAGCGCGAGGAGTGAGCTTGCGAGCCCCGCAGTCGCGAACGAGAGGTGGGCCCGGTGAGCGCGAGGAGTGAGCTTGCGAGCCCCGCAGTCGCGAACGAGAGGTGGGACCGGTAATGGAGAACTTCTTCTCGGTCGAGCCGAACTACTACCTGGTCCTCGCCGCGGTGCTGTTCACCATCGGCGCCGCCGGGGTGCTGATCCGGCGCAACGCGATCGTGCTGTTCATGTGCGTGGAGCTGATGCTCAACGCCGCCAACCTGACGCTGGTCACCTTCAGCCGGATCAACGGTGACCTCAACGGTCAGATCATGGCGTTCTTCGTGATGGTGGTGGCCGCGGCCGAGGTCGTGGTCGGGCTCGCGATCATCATGGCGATCTTCCGGACCCGGCGCTCCGCGAGCGTCGACGACGCCAACCTGCTCAAGTACTAGAGGGGCCTGCGGTGGGAGAGATTCTGACGAACGCCCCGGCGGAGCCGACGGGAGCCGTCACCTACGCGGCGGCCGACGGTCTGCTCGGCAGCGTGTGGCTGCTGGTGGCGGTTCCGCTGGTCAGCGCGGCGATCCTGCTGCTGCTCGGCCGGCGTGCCGACCGCTGGGGGCACTGGCTCGGGGTGGCCGCGATCGGCGTGTCCTTCGTGCTCGGCCTCGCCTCGTTCTTCCAGCTGCGCGGGCTGGAGAACAAGTCGGTCGAGCTGAGCCTGTGGGACTTCATCGCGGTGGGCGGCCTCCGGGTGGACTTCGGCCTGCTCTTCGACCCGCTCTCCGCGGTCTTCGTCCTGCTGATCACCGGGGTGGGTTTCCTGATCCACCTCTACGCGGTCGAGTACATGGCGCACGACGCGGGCCGGCGGCGGTTCTTCGGGTACTTCAACCTGTTCGTCGCCGCGATGCTCCTGCTGGTGCTCGGCAACAACTACGTGATGCTCTACGTCGGCTGGGAGGGCGTCGGTCTGGCGTCGTACCTGCTGATCTCCTTCTGGTACGAGCGGCCGAGCGCCGCCACGGCCGGCAAGAAGGCGTTCCTGATGAACCGGGTCGGCGACGCCGGCCTCGCCATCGCGATCTTCATCATGTTCGCCGCTCTCGGCACCACCCAGTACGACGAGGTCTTCTCCGGTGTCGGCGGCCTCACCCACACCATGGTGCTCGTGCTCGGCCTGCTGCTGCTGCTCGGCGCCGCCGGCAAGTCGGGTCAGTTCCCGTTGCAGGCGTGGCTGCCCGACGCCATGGAGGGCCCCACCCCGGTGTCGGCGCTCATCCACGCGGCCACCATGGTCACCGCGGGCGTCTACCTGATCGCCCGGTCGAACCCGATCTTCTCGGCCGACTCGACGCTCCAGCTCGTGGTCGTCAGCGTCGGCGCGCTGACCCTGCTGATGGGCTGCGTCATCGGTGCGGCGAAGGACGACATCAAGCGGGTGCTGGCCTGGTCGACGGTGAGTCAGATCGGCTACATGTTCCTCGGTGTGGGCCTCGGCGGCGGCGCGTACGCGCTGGCCATCGTGCACCTGCTGGCGCACGGCTTCTTCAAGGCCAACATGTTCCTGGGCGCCGGCTCCGTGATGCACGGCATGAAGGACCAGGTGGACATCCGCCGCTTCGGCGGGCTGTCGAAGTACATGAAGATCACCTGGATCACGTTCATGATGGGCTGGCTCGCCATCATCGGCATGTTCCCGTTCTCCGGCTTCTTCTCCAAGGAGCCGATCATCGTCGAGGCGTTCGCGCGGGAGGACTGGACGGCCTGGCTCTTCGGTGGCGCCGCGCTGCTCGGTGCCGGGCTGACCGCCTTCTACATGACCCGGCTGTTCGTGCTCACCTTCCACGGGCCGAAGCGGTGGACCGAGGAGATCGAGCACCCGCACGAGTCGCCGGCCCTGATGACCGTCCCGCTGGTGCTGCTGGCGATCGGCTCGGTCGGCGCGGGCTTCCTCCTCTCGACCTCCGTCCCGGACTGGCTGACCGCCACCGCGGGCCTCGGCGGCGAGCACGGGGAGCACGAGGGGGTCCTCTCCCACGCCGTGATCACCACGCTCTCGCTGGCGGTCACCGTGCTCGGTGCCGGGCTGGCCTGGTTCCTGTTCCGCGGCGGCACGGCGACCGCGCCGCAGCCCGCCGGGGTGCTCGTCACCGCCGCCAGGAAGAACCTCTACACCGACGCCTTCAACGAGGCGGTCTTCGAGAAGCCGGGCATCTTCCTCACCCGGGCGCTGGTCTTCCTCGACAACCGGGGCGTGGACGGGCTGGTCAACGGCCTGGCCGCCGCGGTGGGCGGGGGCTCGGGTCGGCTCCGGCGGCTGCAGACCGGCTTCGTCCGGTCGTACGCGACCTCGATCCTGACCGGCGCGCTGCTGGTGGTGGCGGCGTTCCTGGCCGTACAGGCGGGGTGGCTGGCGTGATCGACCTCTTCCCGGCCGCCCCCGCCGGCGGACCACGCAGTGACGACGGAGGTAAGGCCGCATAATGTCCAACTTCCCGTTCCTCTCGGTGCTGACCGTGGCGCCGCTGGTGGGCGCCCTGGTGGTGGCCCTGCTGCCGCGTCGCCGGCCGGAGCTGGCCAAGCAGGTGGCATTCGGCTGGTCGCTGCTCGTGCTGGTGCTCTCGGTGCTTATGTGGATCACCTTCCAGGTGGGTGGTGACCGCTTCCAGTTCCGCGAGTCGTACCCCTGGATCCCGAACTGGGGCGTGCACTTCACGTTCGCGGCCGACGGCATCGCGCTGGTCATGCTGATGCTGATCGCGGTGCTGGTGCCGCTGGTGATCCTGGCGTCGTGGCACGACGCCGAGTCGTCGAGGCGCTCGGTGCCGGTCTACTTCGCCCTGCTGCTCGTCCTCGAGTGCACGATGATCGGCGTCTTCGCGGCCGCCGACGTCTTCCTCTTCTACGTGTTCTTCGAGGTCATGCTGGTGCCGATGTACTTCCTCATCGGCAGCTACGGGGGCCACCAGCGGCAGTACGCGGCCGTCAAGTTCTTCCTCTACTCGCTCGTCGGCGGCCTCTTCATGCTCGCCGCGGTGATCGGCCTCTGGGTCGTCGGCGGGAAGACGTTCGACTGGCAGGCGCTGTCGCAGGTGGACATCTCCACCGGCACCGAGCGCTGGCTCTTCCTCGGCTTCTTCCTCGCCTTCGCGATCAAGGCGCCGTTCTTCCCGTTCCACACCTGGCTGCCGGACGCCGGTGGCGCCGCCCCGGCCGGGGCGGCGGCTCTGCTGGTCGGCGTGCTCGACAAGGTCGGCACGTTCGGCATCCTGCGCTACTGCCTGCCGCTCTTCCCGGACGCGGCCAAGTGGTTCGCCCCGTGGGCGCTGGCGCTCGGCCTCATCGGCATCATCTACGCCGCCCTCCTGGCGGTCGGCCAGAACGACCTGAAGCGTCTCGTGTCGTACACCTCGATCGCGCACTTCGGGTTCATCGGCGTGGGCATTTTCGCGTTCACCACCCAGGCCGGCACCGGAGCGGTGCTCTACATGGTCAACCACGGTCTCGCGACCGGCCTGCTCTTCCTGGTGGTGGGCATGCTGATCGCGCGCCGCGGCTCGGCCCTCATCAGCGACTTCGGTGGGGCCGGCAAGCTCGTCCCGGTGCTGGCCGGCGTGCTGTTCTTCGCCGGTCTGGCCTCGCTCGCGCTGCCGGGCACCGCGCCCTTCGTCTCCGAGTTCCTGGTGCTGATCGGCGCGTTCACGGTGAACAAGCCGGTCGCGGTGATCGCCACCCTCGGCATCATCCTGGCCGCCGCGTACGTGCTGTGGATGGTGCAGCGCACCACCCAGGGCACGCTCAACCCGGCGCTCACCGAGGTCGAGGGCATGCGTCGTGACCTCAACCTGCGCGAGAAGGTCGTGGTCGCGCCACTGATCGCGCTGATCGTGCTGCTCGGCTTCTACCCGAAGCCGGTCACCGACGTGATCAACCCCGCCGTCCAGGCGACCATGGACGACATCGGCAGGACCGACCCCGCCCCGTCGGTGGGCACCGTCCAGGAGGCTTCAAAGTGACCGAACTGAAGCTGCCGTCGATCGACTACGCGGCGCTCGCCCCAATCCTGATCATGTTGGGTGCCGCCCTGGTCGGCGTCCTGGTCGAGGCGTTCGTGCCGCGGCGCCGACGGCATCTCGTGCAGTTGTCGGTGGCGCTGCTCGCGGTGCTCGCCGCGCTGACCATGGTGGTGCTCAACGCCGACGACCGGCTGCTGACGGCCGGTTCGGCGATCGCGGTGGACGGGCCGACGCTCTTCCTCCAGGGCGGGATCCTGGTGCTCGCCGCGATGGCGCTGCTGCTGATCGGCGAGCGCGCGGTGGAGCGGGGCGGCGCGTTCGTGGCCCAGGCCGCGATCACCGCCGAGTCCGCCGAGGACCGGCGGCAGGCCGAGGGGTCGGGCGGGGCCACCGAGGTGTACCCGCTCACCACGTTCGCGATCGGCGGCATGCTGATCTTCGTGGCGGCGAACGACCTGCTCACGATGTTCATCGCGCTGGAGGTCTTCTCGCTGCCGCTCTACCTGCTCTGCGCGCTGGCCCGGCGCCGGCGTCTGCTGAGCCAGGAGGCGGCGCTGAAGTACTTCATGCTCGGGGCGTACGCCTCGGCGTTCTTCCTCTTCGGCGTGGCGCTCATCTACGGCTTCACCTCGGGCATCCCGGGCCGGACGGCCGGCGTCGACTTCGCCACCATCAACGCGGCGGTGAGCGAGTCGCCGGCCAACCGGGTACTGCTCTTCGCCGGGATGGCGCTGCTCGCCATCGGCCTGCTCTTCAAGGCGGCCGCGGCGCCGTTCCACGTGTGGACGCCGGACGTCTACCAGGGCGCCCCGACCCCGGTCACCGGGTTCATGGCCGCCTGCACGAAGGTCGCCGCGTTCGGCGCCCTGCTCCGGGTCTTCCACGTGGCCTTCGCCGGTGCCAGCTGGGACTTCACCCCGGTGCTCGGTGTGGTGGCGGTGCTGACCATGCTGGTCGGTGCCGTGCTCGCCGTGACCCAGACCGACATCAAGCGGCTGCTGGCGTACTCCTCGATCGCCAACGCCGGCTACCTGCTGGTCGGGGTGCTCGCGCCGTCGAAGGACGGGCTCTCCGGCACCATGTTCTACCTGGTCGCCTACGGCTTCTCGGTGCTCGCGGCCTTCGCCGTGGTGACCCTGGTGCGCGACGGCGACGGGGAGGCCACCCACCTGTCCCGCTGGGCGGGGCTGGGCCGGCGCTCGCCCTTCTACGCCAGTGTCTTCACGTTCATCCTGCTCGCCTTCGCCGGCATCCCGCTCACCAGCGGCTTCACGAGCAAGTTCGCGGTCTTCGGACCGGCGCTGGCCGAGGGGCGGGCGTGGCTCGTCGTCGCCGGCGTGCTCACCAGCATGGTGCTGGCCTTCCCGTACCTGCGGGTCGTCGTGATGATGTGGCTGTCGGAGCCGGGCGAGTCGACGCCGACCGTCGCGGTGCCGGGCATGCTCACCTCGGCCGCGCTGATGATCGGGGTGGTGGCGACCCTGGTCCTCGGTGTCGCCCCGGCCCCCCTGCTGGATCTGGCCACCGGAGCCGCCGAATTCGTCAGATGACGGCTCCGAGGTCCACGGAGGCCGGTGCGCCCTGCGCGTGCCGGCCTTCGCCGCGTCCACGGTCCGCCGGTCGCAGTGCCGCCGGGCGGGTGCGGCGGCCGGGCCGCCTTCGCACGCATCCCGCCCCGGGGCTGGTCGAACGCGTGTGGCATGGTTGAGGCGTGGTGAATCCGGCTGGCGAGGGTACAGGTGCCACCGGCTCCGGCGGCCGTCGGAGCCGGCAGGGCGCGGGACAGTTCGGGGCGCTCGGCCTCTACCTGGCCGATCCGCGCCTCGAGGCGTCCGTGCTGACGGTGCTGGATGCCGTCGAGGCCGACCTGCGGGCGAGCGTGGCCAGCGCAGACCCGTTCGTCACCGAAGCCGCCCGGCACCTCGTCGAGGCCGGCGGCAAGCGGTTCCGGCCGCTGCTCGTGGCCCTCGGCGCGCAGTTCGGTGACCCGACCGCCGCCCAGGTCGTACCGGCCGCGGTGGTGATGGAGCTCACCCACCTGGCGACGCTCTACCACGACGACGTGATGGACGAGGCGGCCGTGCGCCGGGGCGCGCCGAGCGCCAACTCCCGCTGGACGAACTCCGTCGCGATCCTGGTCGGCGACTACCTCTTCGCCCGCGCCGCCGACATCGCGGCCGACCTGGGCACGGAGGCCGTACGCCTCCAGGCACGCACCTTCGCCCGGCTGGTCCACGGGCAGATCGCCGAGACCGTCGGGCCCCGGCCCGGCGAGGACCCGGTGGCGCACTACCTCGAGGTGATCGCCGGGAAGACCGGGTCGCTGATCGCGACCTCGGCCCGCTTCGGTGGGATGTTCGGCGGCGCCTCACCGGAGCACACCGAGGCGCTGGCCGGCTACGGCGAGACGATCGGGGTCGCCTTCCAGCTCTCGGACGACCTGCTCGACATCGCCTCCGAGTCGGTGCAGTCGGGCAAGACGCCCGGCACGGACCTCCGCGAGGGCGTACCCACCCTGCCGGTCCTCTACGCCCGGGCGGGCGACGACTCCGACGCCGCCTCGGTACGGCTGCGGGAGATCCTCGCGGCCGGCGCGGTCACGGACGACGACCTGCACGCCGAGGCGCTCGGCCTGCTGCGGGAGTCCCCGGCGCTCAAGCGGGCCCGCGAGACGGTCCGCAGCTACGCCGAGGACGCGCGCGCCAAGCTGGCGCCGCTGCCCGACGCCCCGGCCCGGCGTGCCCTCGAGTCCCTCTGCGACTTCGTGGCCGACCGCACCAGCTGACCGCACGCGACGCGCTCGCGCGGGGGGCGACGCGGCCGGCCCGACCGTCGATCGTGAGGCCGGCGGCGGTTCCGGTAACCGTCCGCCGTCAGGGGCGGGTCAGCAGCCGGCTGCCGGTCAGCATGAGCGCTGCGGCCGCGAGCATCGCCAGCGCCGCCAGCCCCCACATCGCGGGGTAACCGGCCCGGGCGGCGACCGTGCCGAGGCCGAGCGGGCCGAGGCAGCCGCCGGCGTACACCCCGGTCTGGGTGATCGACGTGGCGGCGGCCGGAGCCTGCGGGTGCAGCCGGACCACCGCGAAGTTCATGAGCCCCGGCCAGGCCCAGCCGAGGCCGAAGCCGAGCACCACGCCGGCCACCAGGGGCAGCGGCCCGGCCACCGCCAGCAGGCCGAGCCCGGCCGCGCCGACCACCAGCATGCCGGCGATCACGGCGACGTGCCCGCCCGAGCGGCGGTCGGCGAGCCAGCCGGAGCCGACGCGGGCGGCGACGCAGACCGCGCTGCCCAGGGTCAGGGTCAGGCCGGCCAGGCCCGGGGCGAGGCCACGCGCGGCGGCGGAGTCGACCACGAAGGTGCCCAGCGCGTTGGCGGCCGCCGCGGCCAGCGTCGCCGCCACGCCGATGACCACGAGGGCGCCGGTGCCCCGGCCGGCCCGCGCGCCGCCCGCCCGCCGCGCCGGCCGGGCCTCCCGCGCGGGCACGGCCACCAGGGCGGCCAGCGCGGCGGCCGCCGCCGCGACGAACGCCCAGCGCCAGCCGGCGGTGAGCGCGATCGTGGGCACGGCGGCCCCGGCCAGCAGGGTGGAGACCGGGATGGCGGCCTGCTTGACCCCGAAGGAGAGCCCCTGCCGGTGCGGCGGCACATGCCGGGCCAGGGCGGCGTTGCTGGCGAGCTGGCCGAGCGCGTTGGCCACCCCGCTGACCGCCAGCAGGCCGAGCAGGACCGGGTAGGAGCGGGCGAACGCCGCCACGGCGAGCAGGCAGGCGGCGGAGAGCAGGATGCCGGCCCGGGCCACCACGGTCGGGCCGTACCGCTCGGCGAGGGCGCCGGACGGCACCGAGGCGAGCGCGCCCACCCCGAAGTAGACCGACACGACGAGGCCGAGCCCGGCGGGGGAGAAGCCGAGATCGTCACCGAGCTGGACGGCGAGGCCGCCGACCAGGAAGACCGGCAGGACGCAGGCGATGGTGACGACGATGGCGCCGGCGCTGGCGCGTACCGGGCGGGTCGGCGTGGTGGTCGAACGGGGGGTGGCGGCGGTCTCGGTCATCGTCTGGCAAACCTACGTCAGGCGTCGTGGAGCACGCATCGTGGCCGCCGGGGTACGCCGCGTAGATGACGATCTGGCATCCTCGACCCGAACGGTCATTTCGTACCGGCTCCAGATTTCATATGGTGTAAGTCCCCGGCGGCGGAGGTGGTTGTGCGCGACCCCTTGGCGGAACCCTCGGATCTGATCCGCAGCGTCTCCCGTGCGCTGCGAGTGCTCGAGTCGGTCGGTCGTGCCCCCAAGGGGCTGACCGTCAAGCAGATCGCCCGGCGCTGCGAGCTGACCGTCGCGACGACCTACCACCTGGTCCGCACCCTCGCCTACGAGGGCTACGTGATCCGCCGCGAGGACGGCACGTACATCGTCGGGCTGGAGGTCGCCGACCGCTACCGGGAACTGGTGGCCGCGTTCCGCGGCCCGCCCGCGGTCGGTGAGGTGCTGCGCCGGGCCGCCACGGAGACCGGCTACAGCCACTACCTGGGCCGCTTCGTCGGAGGCCAGGTGGCGGTCACCGCCGTCGCCGAGGGAGCGCGATCGCCGTACCTGGAGGACCTGGTTCCCGGCTTCGACGAGGGGGCGCACGCGACCGCGCTCGGCAAGGCCCTGCTCGCCACGCTCACCGCCGAGCAGCGCTTCCGCTACCTGAGGGAGTACGGCATGCGCCCCTTCACCAACGCCACGCTCACCAGCTCGGAGGCGTTCGAGGCCGACCTGGCGGCCGGCGACCGGCGCGGCATGCAGCTGGAGATGGGGCAGTTCCGGCAGGGCGTGGCGTGCGCGGCGGTGCTGGTCAGCCCCGACAAGGACATGGAACGCCGGGTGGTGCTCGCCTGCGCGCTCCCGGCCGGCGAGATGATGACCTCCGCCCGGATGATCCGGGCGAAGCTGCTCACCGCGGCGCGGGCGGTCGCCGACAGCGTCACCGCGGAGCACTGATCCCGGACGGGCCGCGGGGCCCTCTCCCCGGCTGGGAGAGGGCCCCGCGGTGCGGTCCGGCGGCGGACCGCCGGAGGAGGGTCAGCTGCCGACCGGGCCGCCGTCGAGGCGCCAGGTGACCACCACGCCCGGCTTCGCGTAGTCGCCGTCGGGCCAGGTGGAAGCGGGCTTCTCGACCGACGCGCCGGTGATCTCACCCGGGTGCTGGACGGCCACGAAGACCGAGCGGTTGTCCTCGGTGATGAACGGGCCACAGGTCTCCGCGCCGAGCGGCACCGTGAGGAACTGCTTGAGGTGGCCCCGCTCCGGGCCCTCCAGAGCGGTGGCGAAGAGGCCGTCGTTGCTGCCCAGCGCGTTTCCGTCCGTGGAGATCCAGAGGTTGCCCGTGGCGTCGAAGGCGACGTTGTCCGGGCAGGAGATCGGGGAGACCTGGGTCTTGTCGTACCCGGCGAAGTAGGTCGACGGGTCCGTCGGGTCGCCGCAGACGATCGGCAGCGACCAGGCGAAGGTCTCGGAGGTGTTGTCGCCGCGGTCCTCGACCAGTTCGAGGACCTGCCCGTGCTTGTTGGCGTTGCGCGGGTTGGCCTCGTCCGCCTTCGGGTTGCTGCCCACACCCCGGTTGGTGTTGTTGGTCAGCGCCACGTAGACCTTGCCGGTGAGCTGGCTCGGCTCGACGTCCTCCGGCCGGTCCATCTTGGTCGCGCCGACCTTGTCACCGGCGAGCCGGGTGAAGGTGAGCACGTCCGCGGCGGTCATCCCGTCGACGTACGAGCGGTTGCCGCTGACCAGCTTGATCCAGCGGCCCCGGCCGTTGAACGCGCCGTCGGAGGGGAGCTTGCCCGAGCCGTCGATCTCACCGGCGCTGGTCTGCTCCAGCTTCGCCACGTAGAGCGTGCCGGACTCCAGCAGGGTGAGGTTGTGGTTGCGGGCGGTCCAGGAGTCGCCCTTCATGAACTTCTTGTCCGAGACGAACTTGTAGAGGTAGTCGAACCGCTCGTCGTCGCCCATGTACGCCACCGCGTGACCGCTCTTGGCGATGATGACGTTCGCGCCCTCGTGCTTGAACCGGCCCAGCGCCGTGTGCTTGCGCGGCTTGGACTCCGGGTCCAGTGGGTCGATCTCGACGACCCAGCCGAAGCGGTGCGCCTCGTTCGGGTGCTTGGCCAGGTCGAAACGCTCGTCGGCGCGCTCCCACTTGCGGCTGCCGCTCGGGTAGCGCGAGGTGGTGGGGATGCCGTAGCGCTCCAGCTTCGGCTTCAGCTCGGCCGGGGCGCCGTCGGCACCGACGAAGTACTGGTTGAAGTTCTCCTCGCCGGAGAGCACCGTGCCCCACGGGGTCACGCCGCCGGCGCAGTTGTTCAGCGTGCCGATGACCGTCCGGCCCTTCGGGTCGGCCTTGGTCTTCAGCCACGCCGACCCGGCCGCCGGGCCGGTCAGCTCGAACTTCGTCGCCAGTGCCGTGACGCGGCGGTTGTACTGGCGGCGGCCCTTCTTCACCGGGCGCCACTCGCCGGTGCCGTCGACCCGCTCCAGCTCCACCACGGACATGCCGTGCGCGGCCATGGCAACCCGGATCTGCTCCACCGAGAGGTTGTCCAGGCCCGGGAAGCCGGGGAACATCAGGTCCTCGTTGGTGTACTCGTGGTTGACCACGAGCAGCGCCCGCTTGCCCTGCTTGTCCAGCGGCAGCACACCGACGAAGTCGTTGTTGTAGCCGAACTGCATCGACTGCGCGGCAGCGGTCTGGTGGTGCAGGTTGAACTCCGGCGCGCCGGGCACGACCTCGTCGCCCCACTTGATCACGACGGCGTGGTCGTACCCGTTCGGCACGATCAGGGTGTCGAGCTTGTTCGGCGGGATCGGCTTGAAGGTCAGCGCCCCGTTGCCGACACCCGGACGGGGGCGGCCGAAGCCGGCGGCCTCCGGCGCGGCCGTGGCGGGGCCGGCGGCCGCGGCGGGCGCCGCACCGGCCAGCGCCCCGGCGGCCGCGCCACCGAAGCCGAGGACGAGCGCGCCGACCGCGCCGGCCCGGACGACGCCGCGCCGCGAGACCTCGGCGTTGACCACGTCGCCGAAGTACGCGTTGTCGGAGGTGTTCGGAACCGGGTGGTCGCAGGCGTTGCCGCAGCGGTAGAGACAGGTCATGGCGTCTCGGCTGCCGTGGCGGGGTGCGCCCAGCAGCGGGAGCAGCCGGGGACGGTCGCTCATGGGGGGAAGCCTCCTGACAAGGGACGGTGGCATGCGGGACAGGCCGTCCGGCGTGCCCACCCGCCGGACGCTAGGAGGAGGCGGTGAGCGAGCGTCGGCCTGAATGTGAACCGGGCGTGAACACCTCGCCGGGAGGGCACTGAGGAGACCCGTTTTGACCTCGGGCTGAACCGATCGGCGTCACCGCGCGTATTCCGGTGCGAACACCCGCCGGAGTCGCGTCGAGAGCGAGGAGGTCGCCATCAGCGACGACGACGCCCAACTGCTCCGCGCACTGCACGACGAGCACGCGGAGGCGCTGTACGCGCACGCCCTGCGGCTGGTCAACGGCGACCGGCAACGCGCGGAGGACCTGGTGCAGGAGACGCTGCTGCGGGCCTGGCGGCACCCGGAGTCGCTCGACCCGCGCCGCGGCTCCGTCCGCGCCTGGCTCTTCACCACCGCCCGCAACCTCGCCATCGACGCCTGGCGGCGCCGGGCCACCCGGGTCGGCGAGATCTACACGGACGAGCTGCCCGAGCCGCCGGAGGTGGTCGACGAGGCCGAGCGCGCGGTCGAGGCCTGGACCGTCGCCGAGGCGCTGAACCGGCTCAGCCCCACCCACCGCGAGGTGCTCGTCGAGTGCTTCTACCAGGGACGGTCCGTGGCGGAGGCGGCGTCGCGGTTGGGGGTGCCCCCGGGCACCGTGAAGTCCCGGACGCACTACGCGCTGCGCTCACTACGGTTGGTCCTGGCGGAGATGGGGGTGACCGGATGACCCGCTGCGAGTTCGCGCACGACGACGGCGCGTACGTGCTGGGCGCGCTCTCCCCCGCCGAGCGGGTCGCGTACGAGCGGCACCTGGCCGGCTGCGCCGAGTGCCGCGAGGCGGTCGCCGAGATCGCCGTACTGCCCGGGCTGCTGGGCCGGCTCGACCCGGCCGGCCTGGAGCAGTTCCTCCTGCCCACGTCCGGCCCGCCGCTGCCGGCGCTGCTCGACGAGGCCCGGAACCGTCGGCGCCGGGAGCGGGCGGCCGGCCGGCGGCGGTACGCGCTGACCGCCCTCGTCGCGGCGGCGCTCGCGCTGGTGGTCGGCCTCGGCACGGCCCTGGTGCTGCCCCGGGAGACCGCCCCGCCGGTGGAGCAGGTGCGGATGGTGGCCATGCAGCCGGTGGCCGGGAGCGCGCCGGTCCACGCGGAGATCGGCCTCACCGGCACCGACTGGGGCACCCAGGTGACCATGCACTGCGGGTACGAGCCGCGCCCGGGATACGGCAAGGCGTACACCTTCCGGCTCGTGGCGCACGGCCCGGACGGCGCGACCGAGCAGATCGGCTCGTGGCTGGCCGCGCCCGGCGACGACGTGCGGTTCACCGGCGTCACCCGGTTCACCGACGCGGAGCTGGTCCGCCTGGAGCTGCTGCGTGCCGACGGCACGCCGGTACTCGGCTACGACGTCCGCTGAGGCGTCCCGCCCGGCGTCAGCGGGTGGCCGGGGCCGGGGTGGCGGCGGCCAGTCGGGTGGCCGCGCGGGTGCGCCGGGCCTGGCGCAGCGCGTCGGCGGTGAAGACGATCAGCGCGAGCCACACCAGCGCGAAGCCGGCCAGCCGGGCCGGCGGCATCGGCTCGTGGAAGATCAGCACACCGCAGGCGAGCTGGAGGATCGGTGCGAGGTACTGGATCATGCCGAGGCTGGTCAGCGGCAGCCGGTTGGCCGCGCCCGCGAAGAGCAGCAGCGGGATCGCGGTGGCCGCGCCGGCCATCACGAGCAGCACCGTGTGCCCGGCCGAGACATGCCCGAAGCTGGCGTCGCCCGCCGCGGCGAGCCAGCCGAGGTAGCCCACCGCGGGCAGGGCCAGCACCGCGGACTCGACGAAGAGACCCTCCGCGGCGGGCAGCGCGAGCCGCTTCTTGACCAGGCCGTACCCGCCGAAGCTGAGCGCGAGGGTGAGCGCCAGGTAGGGGACGTGCCCGTAGTCGACGGTCAGCACCGCCACGGCGAGGCCGCCGACTCCCAGCGCCACCCACTGCGCCGCGCGGAGGCGCTCGCGCAGCACGGTCACCCCGAGCAGCACGACCACCAGCGGGTTGATGAAGTAACCGAGCGCGGTCTCCACCACCCGGTCGGAGTTGACTCCGTAGATGTAGGTGCCCCAGTTGACCGCGATGAGCGCCGCGGCGACGCCGATCCCGGCGAGCGCCCGGGGGCGGCGCGCGAGCGCGCGCAGGAAGCCGATGTTGCGCTGCGCGGCGAGCAGCAGCGCCACGAAGGCCACCGACCAGACGATCCGGTGGGCCAGGATCTCCAGCGGCCCGGCGGGTCGCAGCAGCTTGAGGTAGAGCGGGAAGAAACCCCAGAGCAGGTACGCGCCGAAGCCGTAGAGGTATCCCAGTCGGAGCGGAGTCACGCCTCTACCGTAAGGGGCGTCTGGCCGTTTGAATCCTTTCCGGTGACCTGGGTCACCGGATTGTGGCGCTGGTCGAGCTGCATCCAGTGCGCCGGCTCCACGGGAGTGAAGCCGACCCTCGCGTACACGCCGTGGGCGTCGAGCGTGGCGAGCACGATCCGGCGTACGCCGAGCCCGGCGAGGTGGTCGCGGACGGCCCCGGCCAGCCACGTGCCGAGCCCGCGCCCGCGCTCCGCCGGGTCCACGTAGACGTCGCAGAGCCAGGCGAAGGTCGCCCCGTCGGTGACCGCCCTGGCGACGGCGACCTGCCGGCCGTCCGACGGCCGGTAGACCCCGAACGCGACGGAGCCGGCGAAGGCGCGCGTCACCGTGTCCCGGTCCCGCCCGAGGGCCCAGTACGCGTCGGTGCTGAGCCAGTGGTGGACGAGGTCCAGGTCGAGCCGGTCCGGGTCGGTGGTGAGCAGGTAGCCGTCGGCGCGGGTCAGCGTGAACACCCGCGTGACGCTAACCCGGTGCCCCACCGGTCGCGCCAGCCAATTCCCGGAGTCTGGTTGCCTCGCGGTGCTGGCCCGGGTCCGCTCGGCTGTTTCCGGGAAGTAGTGGCGTCACGGCTCGCGGGAGGCCACTACTTCCCCGAAACAGCACGATCATGAGGTGCGCGACCCGAGGCCCCGGGTGCGGGCGGTAGGTCGGCGCGTTCAGTCGCGGTCGAGGATCGCGCCGAGGACCCAGGTCACGATGCCGACGAGGAGCGCGCCCAGCACCGCCGCGGGCCAGAACCCGTCCACGTGGAACGGAAGCCCGGCCTCACCGGCGATCCAACTGGTGAGCAGGAAGAGCAGGCCGTTGACCACCAACGCGATCAGGCCGAGGGTCAGCAGGTAGAAGCCGCAGCCCACGGTCTTGATGATCGGCTGGAGCACGGCGTTGACCACGCCGAAGATCGCGGCCACCAGGACCAGCGTGGTGACCGTCTCGGTGGCCGAGTCCGAGTCGAGTGTGATGCCGGGGATGAGGAGTGTGGCCAGCCAGAAGGCGAACGCCGTGGTGACCAGCCGAATCAGCAGGCCCTTCAGAAAATCCATGGCGGCGATCGTGCCACGCCCCGCCCAGCGACGGCAGCCCTCGACCCGGCCTCAACCGCGGGCGGGCGACCCGATGAGCTGTGTCTCGACCGGGGTGGGAGCGAGCACCGCCCAGCGCAACGCCCGCCGGTTGACGACCGCGACCATGTCGTGCCGGATCCGGGTGAGCCACCGCGCGGCGTCGCCCAGCCCCAGGGCCGCGCCGGCGAGCGCGGCCTCGGCCTCGTCGAGCGGCTGCAGCACGGCGAGGTCGGCCCGACCCAGCACGTCCACGTCGGACGGGTTCAGCTCCTCGCGGATTACCAGGGTGGAGGCCCACGGCGGGGCGGGCTCCGGATCGACGGCCACCGGGCCCCCGTCGACCACCACGAGCAGCGGGTTGAGCGGGGTGCCGGCCCCGGCCGGGAGCGGTCGGCCCGGCGGGAGCAGCGGGATGGTGGCGCCCGGCGCGCCCACCCCCCGGACGAACGGCTCCCACGACCGTGGACGGGCGGTCTGTACCACGACCCGCGCGCCGAGCGCCAGGGCGCGCAGCGTCAGCAGTTGCGCGGCGCGTACGCCGCCGACCAGCAGCACCCGGGCGCCCTCCGGCCGGAACAGCCGGACGGTCAGCGGTGCGCCGTGCCGGTTGGTGCCGACCACCAGCCCACCGTCGTCGAGGGTCAGTCCCAGGTCGCCCGGTGCGGGCGCCGGCCGGGTCGAGGGCCCGACCAGGGCCAGCGGCAGCGTGCCGGCGAGCCCGTCCGCGTGCGCGCCGTCCAGTCGGTGGATCTGCCCGCCGAGATCGCCCACCAACCGGTGCAGCGCCTGGGCCGCCACCTCCAGGGCTCCGGGCGAACCGGCCGCCAGGCGGACGGTCAGCGCGGCCGGAGCCCCTTCGGGGCCGGCGGAGAGCGCGATCGTGGTGGCGGTGGCCGGCAGCGTCGGCAGCCGGGCCACCAGCCGCCGGCCGCCGTCCCCTCCCGGGTCGGGCCACCGGTCCAGCCGGAAGGTGGCCTGGCGCAGCCCGCCCGTGTGCACCGCTGTCCAGCGCTCCCGTGCCGGTGCCCCGTCGTGGTGAGCCAGCTCGGCGAGCGTGCGCAGCGCCGCGGCGACGCCGAGCGGACGTGCGCCGAGCGGCCGCAGCCGGCGGACGATCCGGCGCACCGTCCCGGCGAGCGCGCTCCGCAGCTCGGCCGGCGACCACCCATCGGCGCGCAGCACCCGTATGGCCAGGACGGCGCGTTGCCGTGCGGCTGGCCGCCCGTCGGTGAGGTGCAGGTAGGAGGCGCCCACCGCACCGCCCACCGCGGGTGCCGGCAGCGCGGTGAGCAGGAGCTGCACCCGCACCGGTGGAGCATCCGGACCGGCGGGCGCGAGCAGCTCGGACGGCTCGGGCAGGGCCCGGCGGCCGTCGCCGAACAGGTCGCCCGGGTCGCCGATCTCCACCAGCGCCACCACGCCGGTCGCGTCGTCCAGCACGGCGGCCGGCCCTCCCGCCAGCTCGCCGGCGCGGACGACGGCCCCCGGCGAGACCCGGTCGAGCAGCGCGGCCGGCCCGGACCCCGCCGGGAGGCACCACCGCCGCGCGACGTGACCGAGCGCGGTCCCCGCCCACTCGGAGAGCCACCGGCGCCGGACCCGCAGCCAGGCCAGCGGCAGCAGCAGCGCGGCGACCAGCACGGCGCCCGCGAGCACGCCGACCCCCCGGCCGAGGGCGGCCACCGGTAGGGCGAGCGCGACCTGGGCCGTGACGACCTGACCGGCCCGTACGCCGACCGGCCGGCGGGCGTGCGCCAGCCACTGCGCGGGCAGCGCGGGGCGTCGACCCACGACGGAGGTGCGGTGACCGGCCCCCTCCGTCAGCGGCGGGTCGACGGTGCTGGTGGCCGTCACCGTGCCTCCCCGTCACATGGCGCTACCTGACCGACGCACATCGTAGGCGAATCGGTGGGCCCTCGTTGTCCACAGGGGAGTGGGGCGGGGTAGCAGAACTGCTACCGGACGGCTACCGTCAGCCACGAGTTCCCGCTGACCCCAGCGCCCGCCGCGCGCGACATCCCGGGGCGCGAGTGGCGAGTCCCCGCCGTGGGCGCGTTGACGGCCAGCCACGACCGATGAGACGAGGTGAGGTCCGGAGTGTCCCAGACCCAGGCAGAAGCAGCGGTGATGCAGCAGACCGCGGCCAGGTTCGAGCAGGTCGACCAGTCGCTGCAGTCGATGCTCAGCAGTCTGATGGCCGAGCTGGAGGTGTTGCAGCAGGCCTGGCGTGGCGCCGGTGGGCGGTCGTTCGAGCAGGTCAAGCAGCAGTGGGCGCAGGACCAGGCCACGTTGCAGCGCGCGCTGCGCGAGACCGCCGGCGCCATCCGCACCGCCGGCCAGCAGTACGACGTCTCCGACACCGAGGCGGCCGGCCGGGTCGCCGGCACCAACCGCGGCGGCATCCAGCTGCCGCTCTGACCGAATCAGCTCCAGGGGGAGGTATCCGCAGGTGGACAACGGCGTACTCGTCGTCAACTTCGCCGCGCTGCAACAGGCCGGCGCGGACATCCAGAAGGCGTTGAACACGCTCGACTCGCAGCTCGGCCAGTTGGAGCGGGACGCCGCTCCGTTGGTGGCCAGCTGGACGGGCGAGGCGCGGCAGGCGTACGAGCAGCGGCAGTCGCGGTGGCGCGCCGCCTCGCAGGACCTGCAGGCGATGCTTCGTGACATCAAGCTCGCGGTGGACGACTCCGCCGCCGACTACCTCGACACCGAGAGGAAGAACGTCGGGCTGTTCCAGTGACGCCTGCGCCCGGGGCGCCCGACGCGTTCCGGGTGGGCCGTGCGCGTGCCGACGGTGGTGCCGATCCCCTCCACGGGGAGCCGGCACCACCGTCGTGGCGTGTCCGGCCGCTGGTGCCACGACTCGGCGCGCCGGCACGTGCGGATCGCCCGGCGGTTTCCGAGACCCCGCCGGCCGGTCCCCGGCAGCGCGGTCGGCGCCGGGCGCGGGTTTGGTGATGGCGGCCTCGCCCGAGGGCGCGTCGGCCCGTCAGTCCGGGTCGGCCGGCCGCCAGCGCCGGCGGGTGCCGGGCGGCACCACCAGCGCGAGCAGGACGACCGCGGCGGCCACCGCCCCGACGACCGCCACCATGAGCAGGGCGCGGTCGCGGGCGTCGACGCGCCGCGCCTGCCGTGCCAGGGCGGCCGGGTCGGCCGGCTCGTCGGCCAGGCCGGCCACCGGCCGCGTCCGGCCGGTGTCGTGACCGGAGGTGTCGGTCACGGCCCGGTACGGGTTGAGCACACCGGCTCCGTCTCCGCCACCCGGTGCGGGGTCGGCGCTCGCGACGATCCGCCCGGCCACCTCGGCGGCGGTCAGGTCGGGGCGATACGCGCGCAGCAGCGCCGCGGTGGCGGCGACGAACGGGGTCGCGTAACTGGTCCCCTCGGCCCGGTGGTGGCCCCGGCCGGGGGCGGCCATCAGCACGTCGACGCCGGGCGCCACCACGTCGACGTACGGGCCGACCTGGGAGAAGGCAGCCCGCGAGCCGTCCGCGGCGATCGCACCGACCCCGAGCACCCCTTCGTAGGCGGCCGGGTAGGGGTGCGGGTTCCCGGCCTCTCGCAGGTTTCCGGCGGCGGCCACCACGACCACGTCCCGAGCCAGCGCGTAACCGACCGCGGAGCGGACGGCCGGGTTGTCGGCGTACAGCACGACGGAGAGGTTCAGCACGTCGGCACCGTGGTCCACCGCCCACCGGATCGCCCGGGCGAACTCGGCGGCGCCGACCGTACGCCCCGACTCCCGGCCCTCCACCACCTGCTGCTCGCTGACCCGCACGGGCAGGATCCGGGCGCCGGGTGCCAGGCCACGGAACGCCACATCGGGTCGAGGCGCGGCCGCGATGATGCTCGCGACGCCGGTGCCGTGACCGGCGCAGTCCCGGGTGCCGTCTCCGCCGGTGTCGAGCAGGTCCGTGCCGTCGCGCACCCGACCGGCGAGCTGCGGATGGTCCCGGTCCACACCGGAGTCCACCACCGCCACCGTCACCCCGGCTCCGTCGGCCAGCGGGGCCAGCCGCTCCGGGGCGTACCTCTGCTGCGGCCACGGGACCGCCTCCACCGTCCGGGCCGGAGCCGGCGGCGTCGCGCAGCCCGGCGCCGGCCGGAGAGCCTGCCCGGCGGCCAGCGCCGGCCCACCGACGGGCACGGTGGCCGGCTCGGGGACGGCGGCGACCGGTGCGCCGGCCAGCAGGGTGAGCGCCAGCGCGGCCACGGCCGGACGCGACGTCCGGCACCCGCCGCCGCACGCCCGTGACCGGCGCGTCATCGACCGGGACATCGACGCCTCCGTATCGTGTCGGCTCCGGCACGGGATGTTACCGTCCCGGCGCCCCGCGGCCGGGCTGCCATTGTGATCTTGTTACTACCTTGTAGGTTGTAGGCGATGCCTATGGCCTGTTCTCGGGAGGAGAGGTGGCCGTGACCGAATGGGAGCCGGCCACGGAGGTCGAGGCGGCGATGCGGGACGCGCTGCGCGCCAACGACCAGGAGCGTTACTTCCGGATCCTGGCCCGGACCGATCTCCTCCTCCCGGTCGCGCAGCCGACCTCCGGCGTGGCCGGCGGCTGGGGCACCTGGACCAGTGGTGGCCGCACCCACGTGCTCGCCTTCACCTCCTCCGCCGCGCTCCGGGCCTGTCTCGGCGAGAACGTCGGGACCACCCGTCGCACGCCGTACGCGGATCTCGCCGACGGGTGGCCCAACCCGGAGTGGTGGCTCGCGGTGAACCCCGGCCTGCCCGTCGAGGGCTACCTGCCGGCGTGGTTCGTCGCCCAGCTCGCCCGGGGCGAGGTGCGGCTGCCCGGCCGCACCCTCGGTGCCCGGGCCCGGCTGGAGCGGGCCGAGTCGCTGGCCCGGGCCCGCGCCGCCGGTCCAGGGCGGGACACCTCGTCGTCGCCCGCCGCCGGCGCGCGGGACGCCGGGCCCCCCGTCGGCCTGCCGGGGCGGACCTCGTTCCGGAACGCGGCACCCACGGCCAGATCGCCACTGGGGCCGGAAGCTGCCCGGCCGGCGCCACGGGTGCCGCCACCCCCGCCCGCTCCGGCCGTGCTGCAGCGGCGGGCGGCCGACGCGGCACAGGCCGCCCGCCACTCCTCCGCCGTCGACCCCGCCCG
Source organism: Micromonospora xinjiangensis (assembly GCF_056150165.1). NCBI lineage: Bacteria > Bacillati > Actinomycetota > Actinomycetes > Micromonosporales > Micromonosporaceae > Micromonospora > Micromonospora xinjiangensis. The sequence goes on from NZ_JAXCFO010000003.1 coordinate 576,232, forward strand.
CCCGGCGAGCGGGCAGCACGCCGGCTCCGGACGACCCTCCCCGTTGGATCCTCCCGCCGACCGTCCCGGTGTCGACCAGGGCCGGCCGTCCGCGACCCGGCGGGGAGCCGTCGAGGGTCCGGGCCGGGCGCCCGGCGACCACGGCGCGCGGGGGGCCGGCGATGGGGTCACCCGACGGGAAGGGAATCCCGCCGAGCCCCCGCGCCGCTCCTTCTTCGAACCGTCGACGGGCCGGGGCGCGACCCACCGGGAACCGGTGCGTCCCGGCGAACGGACGTCGGCGGCCTTCCGGTTCGGCGGGAGCGGACAACCGTTTCCGCGTCGCGGTCCCGAGGGTCCGACGGACCCGGAGGCGACCCAGGCGTTCTTCGCTCCCGCCCGGCAGCCGACCCCGGCGCCGCGACCGTCGCTGAGCGAGGACTGGGCGCCACGGACCCGCGGGTCCAGCGCCGAGACGACCCAGCCCCTGCGATACCAGCGACCGGCCGAGGAGCCCACCCGGGCCTTCGGGCTGAGCGGCTCACCCGTGCCGCCCGGCACCTGGCCGGACGCGGACGGCGAGCCGACACAGCCGCTCCCGCCCCGCCCCCGTACGGGGCTCGGCGATCCCGACCCGATCGAGGAGCTGCCCCCGTCGGCCGCGGAGCCGGTCTCCGGCCCGCCCGCGCCCCGCCGAGGCTTCACGCCCATCGTCATCGAGGGCACGATCATCGAGTCCCGGGACCTGGACCTTCCCGGTGCCGGCTCCGGCGGGGCGTACGGCCGGTCCGAGGCGGGCCCCGGGCCGACCGAGGCCCCGGCCGGGTGGCGAGACTCCGCCCCGCCCGGCGGGGACGGGAGTACCGGGGACACGAACCTCTGGGGCTCGTCTTCGAGCGCGGGCACCGGCGGTGAGGATCCGTGGTCACCCACCCGGTCCGGCGACGCTCCCACGGGTCGACCCGACGCCGATGCCGACCTGTGGGGTGCGCACCGGTCGTCCGGCGCTCGCGAGGCGGCGGAGGCCGGCCACGCCGCCCCGGCTCAGGCCGACACCGAGGCGCAGCGCGGGTTCGCCGACCTGGCGACCAACGGCGGCGAGTCGCGGACCGGGTTCGCCGGTCCTGCGACCACCGCTTCCGAGCCACCGGGCGGGCCCGTCGACGCGACGCCGAGCGGCACGGATACGACGGCCGAGCCGGTGGACGTGCCCGACGCCGCACCCCCCGCCTGGGCGGGTGGATTCGCCGACGCGACCGCCGACCTCTCCGCCACCGCCCCGCCCGCCGGGGGCCTCGGCGGACGGGCCGACGCCGCCGGGGCGGACGACGCCACAGCGGTCGGGGCGCCCGCCCCGGAGCCGGCGGTCGCGTTCGAGCCGGCCAACGAGGTGGAGGAGGACCTGCTCAGCGCCGCCGACGCCGGCAGCACCGACACCTTCCTCTCCACGCTGCTGCTCGCGCGGGTGCTGCTGCCCGTGGCGGCCGAGTCCGCGCCCGGCAGCCGGCCGGGTGAGCCGGGTTTCGTCTGGCGTACGGAGGAGCTGGACGGCGAGACCTTCGTGGTGGTCTACACCTCGCCCGCCCGGCTGGCCGAGCGGGTCGAGGGCGAGGTGGAGACGGTCCGGGTCAAGTTCGTCCAGCTGATCCGGCGCTGGCCGGACGACGCCTGGTCGTTCGCGGTCAACCCGGGTACGCCGGTGGGGGCGAAGCTGCCGGGGGAGCAGATCGTCGGGCTGGCGAACTGGGCGGCCGAGGTCGGGCTCGGCGACGACGTGGAGGCGGAGGAGCCCGCCGCCGCGGCCGAACCCGCTCCGCAGCCCCGGACGACGCCCAAGCCGGTCGACCCGTCCCGCCCGGTCGTCATGCAGAAGGCGGTCGCCCCCAGCCAGGTCGCCTACTACCTGGAGCGCGGCTACGACCGCGTCTCCGGTTTCGTGCACCGGGCCAACGAGCTCGCCCACCTGAACACGCCCGCGCAGCTGTACGACGCGCTCGGGCTCGGCTACCCCGACTCGCCGTTCTCCCGCGACGCCGAGGAGATCTACGTGCTGCGGTGGCCGGCGTACCGGCCGAGCCTGTACCGCATCCCCTACGGCGGGCAGAACGAGGCGGCCATGCGGGCCATGGAGGGGTGGGTCATCGAGCGGCCGCCGTTCCGCGGCAACGGCTTCGCCCCCGGCGAGAGCAGCGACGTGGTGGCGGAGTTCAAGGTGGACAGCGCCCGGCTGCCGCACGGCGCGCAGCTGTGGCGGGTCGGCGCCGACGGCGCGGAGCGGGTGGTCGCGATCCTCGACAGCGACGCGCTGCTCTGGCGGGAGGTGGGCACGGCGTGATCCGTGACGGGTACGTTGCCCGCTGGCGTGGTCGCGAGTACCAGGCCAGCCCGGACGGCGACGAGGTGCGCCTCTACCAGCCGGAGCCGGGTGAGGGCTTCGAGGAGGTCCGGCCGGGTCGGTACGTGCGCGTGCTCCCGGCGAGCGACGTCGAGGAGCTGGCGTACGTGCGGACCACCTGCACCTGGCAGGGGCAGCCGTTCATCGTGCTCGGCGAGCACGACGGGTGGCTGCGGGTGGAGTACACCGGTGGCCGGTGGCCGGTCGCGCAGGCGATGCGGCTGGAGGTCTTCGACTTCGGCGTCTACCAGGGTTGGGCGCCGGCCTCCGAGGTCAGGGACCTCCGGGAACAGCGGATCTGACCGGCCCAATCAGGTCTTCGTCCAGCGCAGCACCTCGCCGAGCACCACGTCGGGTGCCTCGACGTGCGGGAAGTGCCCCACACCGTCGAGCAGCCGCCACTCGTACGGGGCGACCACGTAGCGGCCGGAGCCCTGGGCGGTGCGCGGCAGGGAGGCGACGTCGACCGCGCCGTGCAGTTGCAGGGTCGGGGTGGCCAGGGGCTTCTGCATGAGCTTGACGAACCGGTAGCCGTGCAGTCGCAGCACGGAACGGAACGCCCACCGGTAGCCCTCCAGCGCGCAGAACGCTGCCTGCGGGATCCGCATCGCCTCCCGGCACCGCTCGGCGTACGCCGCGAAGGACGGGCCGTCCACCCAGTCCGGGCCGCCCCAGCGGCGCAGCAGCTCCTCGACGACGGCGCCGCCGTCGCGGGTCAGCACGTGCTCGTACCGGGGCAGCTGGAACTTCAGCGTCGGGGTGCTGGCGGCGAACTGGCCGCGCGGGTCCGCGAAGATCGCGGCGCGCAACCGCAGCGGGTGCGGCGCGCCGAGCACCACCAACCGGCGTACGAGCGCCGGGTGGAAGGAGGCGACCGTCCAGGCGATCAGGCCGCCGGCACCGGTGCCCACCACCGTGGCGGAGCGTTCGCCCAGGGCCCGGATGAGCCCGGCGATGTCGGCGGCGAGGGTGTAGCCGTCGTACCCCCGGGGTGGCTTGTCGCTCGCGCCGTAGCCGCGCAGGTCGACGGCGACCGCCCGGTAGCCGGCGTCGGCGACGGCCGGCAGCAGCTCGTGCCACGCCCACCAGTGCTCCGGGAAGCCGTGCAGGAAGAGCACCATCGGCCCCGCGCCCGCCTCGACCACGTGGAACCGGCTGCCGTTCGCGCCGATGAACCGGTGCGTCCACGGCCCCTCGGTGAGGACGCAGGACTCGTCGACGAGTTCGCCGTGCTGGTCGGTCATGTGCCTCAGCCTAGGGCCCCCGGGCCGTACCGGGTCCCGGTGCCTGGTCAGGGCCGTGCGACGGGGGCCGGCCGGTCAGTCGGAGACGATGCTCTTCGGGACTCCGGGGCCGCAGTCGACGCGCACGCGGGGTGCGGTGACCCGCACCGTGACGAAGGCGCCGGTGCGCAGCTCGCCGGCGTCCGGGCCGTGCAGCGCGTACTCGGTGCCGTCCTCGGCCACCAGCCCGTAGCAGGGACCGGCGCCGCCGCGTGTGACGAAGCCGCTGACCAGGCCGGCCGCCCGCAGGTCCGTGGGCGGGCTCGGCTTGACCACGGGCGGACGCAGCGTCGGCGGTTTCGTACGTGACAGCGGGGGTGCGCTCGCCCGCCCGGTCGGCTCCGCGGCACGGGGCGACGGCTGCGCGCCCGGCGACGCCGGTCCGCTCGCGGGCGGGCCGCCCGGTGTCGGCGTGACCGCCACGTCCGGGCCGCCCGGCGTCGGCGTGACCGCCGCGTCCGGCCCGGAGCCGGTGGGGCTCGGGCGGTCGGCGGTCGCCGGCCCCTCGAGCCCCGTCGAGCAGGCCGTCAGCGCCAGCACGACGCCCGCGGCGGCGGCCGCGCGGGACAGGGCCGCGAGGGCGACTCGGTGCGACATCGACACGCTCCTTCGACGCCCGGCGCCCCGCGGTGGTTCCGGCGCCGGCAACTCCGGGCTGGTGGCGGCGGAACCGGAACCGACGCCGACGGGACGGGGCCGGAGACGACGACGGCGCCCGGGAGAGCCCCGGGCGCCGCCGCCGTCACCGTTACCGGATCAGGAGATGCGCACCTTCATCGAGGTGCCGTCCTGCTCCAGAACCTTGATCTTGACACCGGTCGCGGGGAGCTTGACGCCGTGGTTCGGCAGCTCCTCGTAGAAGTACTTCTTGGTGTCGTCGAACAGCGGCTGGGCGTCCTGGCCGCGGATGTAGCTCGGCTGGCTGTTCAGGTGCAGGGTGAACGAGTCGGCCTTCTTCAGGCTGAACGGCGCGTCGTACACCTGGATCCGGGCCCGCCACGGCTGCCCGGCGAGGTTGTAGATCGGGCGCGGGTGTGCGTCGATGTACAGGTTGCGGCCCTCGCCCGGGTGGGCGCCCGTGTCGTTGTCCGCCCAACGGGTGTTCCAGTACGAGATGAGCAGGCCCTCCTGGTACGCGTAGTGGTCCACCCAGTCGGGGCGGGTGTTCGTGTAACCGAAGAAGTACGGCCCGGTCTTCAGGTACTTGTCGTACGAGACGTACGACCGGTTGCCCGCGATGTAGTAGTTGTCGAACAGGCGGGTGTAGGTCGCACCGACCACCTGCCAGCCGTCGAGCGTCCAGCCCGCGTCCGCGGTCTCGGCGCCGTCGCTGAACACCTGCTGCCCGTCGGCGGTCACGGTGATGGCGTCACCGAAGAAGCCGCCCTCGGCCACGCCACCGTCGGTGACGTAGTGCAGGCGGACCTGCGCCACCTTGCCGGCGACCGAGTTCAGCGGGATGTTGATGTCGGCCCAGGCGCCGTTGCTGCTGCCGTCGAGGGCCGGGCGGCCCGCGCCGTCGACGCCGATCGGCTGGCCGTTGACGGTGCCGTCCAGGTCGGTCCAGGTCTGGCCGCCGTCGGTCGAGGCCTCGAAGTAGAGGTAGTCGTACCCCTCCTCGATGGCGTACTTGCCCTTGAGGGACAGCGACGCCGAGGTCTTCCCGGTGAGGTCGAACGTCCTCGTCATGGAGTTGTTGAGGTCGTCGTCGTTACCGGAGAAGTACTGTTTCGAGCCTTCGAACGGTTGACCGTAGTTGAACGTGTACTCCCGTTGGGGCAGCACCACCACCACTGCCTGTGCCTTCTTGGAGTTGTACTCCTGTGGACCCAGGTCGAGCGTGCGCTTCTGCCCGGCCACGACCACCTCGTAGTCGAGCCAACCGAGCTGGAGCTTGTTCCAGGCGCCGAGGTCGCCGCCGCGCTCGCCGATGCCGGCGTCGTTCTTCGCGCCGAGCCGGCTCTGGGCCATCAGCGTCCAGTGCTCGTTGTTGTTGTCGGTCGAGCCGTAGTCGTCCGGCAGGCCCAGGTCGTGACCGTACTCGTGGTAGAAGACGCTCCGGCCACCGTTCTCCGGCTGGATGGTGTAGTCGCGGATCCAGATGCCGGTGTTGCCGATCTCGGTGCCGCCGATCGGGAAGTTCGGCGGGCCGACGGGCGAGCTGTTGTACGCCGACCAGCGGTGGCTCCAGATCGCGTCCTCGCCCTGGTGCGGGTCACCGTCGGCCTGGTCGCCGCCGGAGTGGACGATCTGGAAGTGGTCGATGTAGCCGTCCGGCTCGTTGAAGTCGCCGTCGCCGTCGAAGTCGAAGCGGTCCCACTGGTCGTACGACCGCATCTCCTGGGCGATCTGGGCGTCGGTGCGGCCCTTGGCCTTCTGGTCCGCCACCCACTGGTTCGCGGCGTCGCGGATCAGCGCCCAGGTGTTCGAGCAGACGTTGTCGCCGCAGACCGCCGGGTCGCCGGTCGGGTCGTCGTCGGCCTTCGGGTCGTCCGAGCGGCCGTAGCGGGCCTCGTTGTACGGGACCTTGACCCAGTCGGTGACCATGCCTTCGACACTGTAGCGACCCGAGGACTGGGCCTCGTAGTACTGCTTCAGCGACTCGTCACCGGGGTTGGTGCCGAAGTACAGCTGGCGGAAGTGCTCCGGGCTGTAGTCGGCCTGCCAGACGGTGGAGTTGTCCACCGCCCGGTTGGGCTGGGGGATCTGGTTGTGCAGCGGCCCGTCGAAGGTCGTCGGCCCGGCGATGTCCGGGTTCATGTCCTTGTCGGGGTAGGACGGGTGGCGCTGGTTGCCGAACTCCGCGAGGATCACGAAGATCTTGTCGGTCCGCTCGCGCTTGAGCTCGACGTACTGGTCCTTGGCCTTCTTGCCGGCGGCGAACGTGCGGGCGTTGGTGCCCGTGCCGTTCGTCTCGCCGACCTTGACGACCGTGCTTCCGTTGCGCTCGATGGGCTTGCTGCGACCGCTGAGGACGTTGGACAGGCCCTGCTGACGCAGTTCGCGACGCTTGTCCTCGAGCTTGTCGGGGAGCTCGTCCCGGAGCGCCTGTGGTTCGGCGCTGGTGGGAGCTGTTGCCGGCAGCTTGGGCTGGGGCGCCGCCGAGGCGGACGGGCCGAAGACGAGGCCCGTCGCCGTCAGTGAGAGCCCGAGCAGACCCACTGCGACTTTGCGCACGTGGTACCTCCGGTGAAGAAGGAACCGGTCCTACGGGGGTGGACCGGCGAAGATCGATCCCACAGGTGGGACCACTGGTGAACATAGACACTGGTGTGACGGGTGGGAAGACGCGCGCGTCGATTTGTTGCAAGATTTTGTTGGTGACGTCGCTGTCCGTCACATGCCTGACGTTCATCGCCCGTGCTGAACAGGGGTGACGCGGGCTCTCCCGCACGTGCACTGACATACTTCGATCAATCGGATGAGGGACACAAAAAGGGGCCGGTGGCGTTTCCGCCACCGGCCCCGGTACCGATCGATGGATCAGTTGCTGATTCGCACGACCATGTCGTCGGTGGGCTTCTTGCCCTGCTTCACGATCTCGATCCGGGTGCCCGTGCCGGCCACCTTGACCGAGTTCTGCTCGTTCTGCGGCGTCCAGTACCGGTCCACCACGCTGTCGTCGAAGACCGGGTTGGCCTTCAGCTTCGGCAGCGTGACAGCCTTCCCGTTGAGGTGGAAGGTCTGCGCCGGCTTCTGGTAGCGGCTGAACGTCGCGTCGAAGCTGCTGCGCCGGTTGGTGATGGCGCCCTGGCCCGGAACCGTGATCGCGCCCGGCCGGACGTCGACCGGCAGGTTCAGGCCGTAGCCCGGGTGCTCCGCCGTGTTGTTGTCACCGTAGGCGTAGTTCACGTACCAGACCAGCATGCCGGGCTGGTTCGCGAACCGCTCGACCCAGTTCGGCCGGGTGTCGGTGAAGCCGTAGTTGTACCCACCGGTCCGCAGCGTGTCGTCGTACCCGAAGTAGGTCCGGTTCTCGGCGATGTAGAAGCGGGGGTACTCGGCGGTCACCTCGCCGCCCATGCGGGTGAAGCCGCGGGCGGTCCACTCGGCGGCCAGCGTCTCGGCGTCGTCGGTCCACGCGACGGTGCCGTTCTTGACCAGCGAGATGTCGTCCAGGAACGCGCCGGCGAGGTGCACGCCGCCGTCGCTCTGGTAGCGGTAGCGGAACTGCACGACCTGGCCGGCGTACGCCGAGAGGTCGTAGCTCAGGTCCACCCAGTTGCCGCTCGACGAGCCGTCGACCCCGGTCTCGCCGGCGTCGATCAGCGGGCTGCTGACCGGCGTCCAGCTCGCGCCGTTGTCGGTCGACACCTCGGCGTAGAGGTAGTCGTAGTCCTCCTCGATGTCGTACCACGCCTTGGCGTTGATCGAGGCGGACGTGGCGCCGGTCAGGTCGAGCTGCCGGGCCAGCGTGGTGTTCAGGTCGTCGGCGCTCCCGCCCCACCACTCGTACGACCCGCCGAACGGCGTGTTGTAGGTGGTGGTCTGCGTCTGCGGCGGCAGGTTGACCACCACGGCCTGGGCCTTCGGCCCGTCGCTGTCGCCGGCCGGGCCGAGCGTCACCTGCGTGGTGCCCTTGCCGTACTCGACGGTGGAGTGGTTGAGCCAGCCGAGGAAGAGCTTCGACCAGGGGTCCATGTAGCCGGGGGTCGACCCGATGTCGTCGGTGCCGTGGCTCAGCCACGAACCGGACGCCATGAGGCTCCAGAAGCCGACGCCGTTGTCGCCGCCCGCGGTGTCGTAGAGATCCGGCAGACCGAGGTCGTGGCCGTACTCGTGGGCGAACACGCCGAGGCCGCCGTTCTCCGGCTCCGTGGTGTAGTCACGGATCCAGAGGCCGGTGTCGCCGATCTGCACACCACCCGACTTGTTGTACGCGGGCCCGGCGGAGCCGGCCAGGTTGGGGAACGCGGCCCAGCGGTGCGACCAGATGGCGTCCTCGCCCTCGGCGCCGCCGCCGGCCTCCTCGCCCTCACCGGCGTGCACGGCCTGGAAGTGGTCGATGTAGCCGTCGGGCTCGTTGAAGTCGCCGTCGCCGTCGAAGTCGTACCGGTCCCAGACGTCGAACTGCGCCAGGTACTCCTTGATCTGCGCCGAGGTCTTGCCGGCGGCGACCTGCGAGTCGTACCAGGCGGTGGCGCTGTCCTTGATGAAGTTCCAGTAGCCGTCGCTCTCCGGGATGTTGTTCGAGCCGTACCGGGCCTCGTTGAACGGCACGGTGACCCAGTCGGTGACGTCGCCGCCCACGGTGTAACGGCCGCCGGACTGCTTCAGGTAGAAGTCCCGCATCGACTCGCCGTCGCCGTAGAACATGTCCACGTAGTGCTCACGGTGGAAGTCGGGCCGCCACAGCGTGCTGTTGTCGTCGGTCGCGCTGCCGTCCCAGTTCCGGTCCGGCTCGGGGATCTGGTTGACGACGGGACCCGGGGCACCGCCGGTGCGCGGGTCGATCTGGTCGCCGAAGTTCACCAGCATCGTGAAGATCGGGTCGGTCTTCGGCGGCTGCTGGTACTCGACGAAGACGTCGTCCTTGACCTCGATGACCTTCGACCCGTTGCGGGTCTTGAGCTTCGCCTTGCCGGAGAGCAGGTCGGCGATGGCCTGCTTCCGGATCTCCCGCTGCTGATCCGCCATCGGATCGGGGAGGTTGTCCCTGCCGTGCTTGGCCTTGTCGGATCCGGGGGTCGGGCTCGCCGCCGGGGCGCCGGAGGCCGGCGTCGCCACGACTCCCGCCGCCAGCAGCGCGGCCGTGGCCGTGGCCAGACCGGCTGTGACTCGTCTCCTCAAAGGGTCCCTCCTTTGTGGATTTGTTACATGACAGGGTGCACGGATGCAGCGACTGTCATGAGATGCGTCACCACCCTTACAGAGGAGCGACCGCTTGTCACGAGTCAATTGCCGGAGACTCCACGGCCCTTGGAAGGCCTTTGCCCGGATAAATCCGGGCGATATGACCGTCGCCCGAGGCAACCGTTAACATTACGTTTTGATCAAGATCACTTTGAGTGACCGTGATTATGAGATCCCCAAGAGGGAGCGCCGTTCCCCGCGGATTTGTCACACCCGTAGCCCTCGGGAGGGTCGCCGGGCGGCGCCGGACGACGAGCGGCCCGCCCGGAGCGCACGCTCCGGACGGGCCGCGGGTCACGAGGGGCCGGTCGGTCAGCTCCTCGCGGGGGTCACGAAGACCATGGCGTACGCGTTGTCCCTCGCGGCCGTCAGGATCGAGAGGGAGACGCCGTAGTTGACGCGCTGGTCACCGGGGTTACCGGTGCCCAGGACGATCGCGCCACCGCCGAGCGTCTGGCCGTAGTACTCCGGCGCCGGCTTGCCGTCCGGGTGGGTGACCCGGGTGGTGTACGGCGCGTTGCCCCGCGACGGCACCACCACGGACGCGTCACTGTCCCGGGCGTACGCGGCGCCGTCCCGGATCTCGATGCCCGGGTACCAGCCCTTGGCGTCGGTGAACGCCCGCACCGGCGGCTGCGAGCCGAACTTGGTGCAGTACTCGCTGTACGGCTCACCCGCCGCCTCCAGGCACTCCTGGAAGGGGTAGGTGCGGTTCAGCGAGAACGCCGCGTTCGACGACTGCGGACGGCTGGGCAGGTTGTCCGTCACCGACGGGTCCTTCACCGCCGCCTCACCCTTGCGCCGGAACGGGTCGAAGTGCGAGTCGACGATCAGCAACCCGCCCTTCGCGCCGTAGCTCGGCAGCGCGGTGAGCTGCCCGGTGACGTGGTTGACGTCGCCGAGCGCGGTGTCCCGGTACCAGACCAGCATGCCCGGCGCGTTGTACGAGATCCGGTCGACCTTCCACGCGTCGCGCGAGTAGACCGTGTCGTAGGCGTACTTCAGGCCCTTGTCGAAGCCGTCGAAGTTGCGCCACTCGGCCAGGTAGTAGTGCGCCTGGACCATGGTCCCGCTGTCGATGTTCCAGCCGCCGCCGGTGGTGTCGACCCAGGTGTGCACGCTGGGCGTCCAGCCGTTGGCGCCGTTCTCGACGTCGTCACTCCAGGTGGTGGCGCCGCCACCGGTCACCGAGAAGTCGTCGGCGAACCAGCCCCGCTCGACGAACGCCTCGTCGGTGGCCTGGCGCAGCCGCAGCTGGATGGTCGTCCCGGCGTACGCCGACAGGTCGACGTAGTCGTGCCGCCAACCGTCGGTGCTGCCGGTCAGGCCGTACTTCTTGCCCCCGAAGTCGTTCATCCGGCCGTTCGGGTCCGGGTAGTTGTCCGGGGTCGTGACCACGGTGCCGGCCTCGTCGTAGACCTTCTGCTCGGTCCAGGTGGCGCCGCCGTCCGTCGAGACCTCGACGAAGCCGTAGTCCCAGTCCGCCTCGATGACGTAGTTGTTCCACATCCAGAACTTCGCGTCGGCCGCGGCCGGCACGTCGATCGAGCGGGTCAGCCGCACGTCGGCCCAGTCCTGGTCGTTGCCGCTGTGCCACATGTTCGCGCCGCTGTGCGGCTCGGCCAGGGTGATGACCTTGTCCGGCAGGTCGACCTTGATGCCGTCCTCGGTGCCCACCGGCGTACGCGAGGTCTGCCCGAGCTTCACCAGGCGACCCCGGGAGTCCGGTGCGACGGTGAGCGGGTCGGCCCAGCCGAGGACCCACTTGTCCCAGATGCCCATGTGGGTCGGCAACGCCTGGAAGATCTCACCGGAGTGCGAGCCCGAGGCCATCAGGTCCCAGAAGTCCACGTCCGAGTCGGCGTTGCCGGAGGTGTCGTAGAGGTCCGGCAGACCCAGGTCGTGGCCGAACTCGTGCGCGAAGACACCGACACCGGCGTCCTCGGGCTGCACGATGTAGTTGGACACCTGGAGGTTGGTGCCCGGCACGGTGTAGCCGCCCGGAACCGACGAGGAGTGCGCCCACACGGCGTAGACGCCCTGCGCGCCGCCACCGCTGGACTTGCCCTTGCCGGCGTGCACGAGCACCAGGTGGTCGATCACGCCGTCCGGCTCGAAGAAGTTGCCGTCGCCGTCCCGGTCGGCCTGGTCCTCGATGTCGTAGTCGGCCCAGGGGAAGTCCGGGTCCATCGCGGCCAGCGCGTCGATCGCGTCGGTGGCGAGCCGGCCGGCGCCGGCCGGGTTGTCCGGGTGGCCGTTCATCGACTGCTCACGGCCGGCGACCCAGTTGCCGTTCTCGTCCTGGAAGCAGCGGTTCGCCGCGTACCAGGCCTCCGAGTGCGGCACCGTGATCCACGGGCTGGCCTGCCCGTCCACGGTGTACGCGCCCTTCGACATCTCCAGGTACATGTTGTGCATGGTGCGGCCCGACAGGTCGATGCCGGCCTTGCCGTCCGGACCCTTCAGGTCCTTGCGCACCCGTTCGGTGATGCCCTTCTTGCTGTAGAGCATCTTGTCGTAGTGGGCGGGTGAGAAGTCCTGCACCCACATCGAGTTGTTGTCCTTGTGCGGCAGGCTCGCCGGGTTCGGGATGTTGTTGTGCTTGGGGCCGTTCTGCACCGTGCCCGGCACACACGTGCGATCCTCGAACACCGTCCGCGGCACCATGACGTTGGTGAAGTCGTCGTTGGCCTTGTCGTTGAACTCGACGAGCAGGGTCAGCAGCTTCGCCGTCTGCGTGCTCGGCGCCTGCTTGATCTTCCGCGGGTTCTTGCCGGTCCGGATCGACTTGGCCTCGATCTTGGCCAGCTCGCGCGCGGTGACCGGGTTGCCCCGGGCGTGCTTGCGGTCGAACGCACGGGCGGCCTCGCGGGCCGGCGCGTACACGCCGTCCTTGCCCTTGACCTCACGACCGGCCGTGTCCGGCTGGACCTCGGGCTCGGCGTAGTTGATGTAGAACTCGTCGCTGCCGATCACGGCCCGGGGGGTCGTGGACGGCTCGGCCGCCGCGCTGCCGGTCACGGTCAGTGACGTGGCCGCGAGGGCGATGGCGGGCAGCGCGACGAGTAGGCGTCGGCGTGCCCCGGACTGGGGTTTTCTGTTCATGCCGCTCCGTTTCTCGGGCATGGGTGGCAGGACCTTGGCCGGCCCTCCATCAATGTGACGTCCGTCGAAGTGCGCGGCCGGCGTGAACCTAAATCACAACGGGACCCGAGCGACAGGGGCTGGAGCTCCCCAATGTCCGTTCAGCTTCTTCGATTCCTCCGACTGACCGATGTGACGCCTCGTACCGGGCGGTGTTGCTCCCCGTAAGAAATGACGGAGGGTGGTGGCCCGCGGGCCACCACCCTCCGACAGGTACGCGCGCCGTCAGTCCTCGTCGGACTTCCCGCCGCCCATGCCGGCCGAGATCAGCTCCATCACCGAGGAGTCCTGGAGCGTGGTGACGTCGCCCAGCGACCGGTTCTCCGCGACGTCCCGCAGGAGCCGCCGCATGATCTTGCCGGAGCGGGTCTTGGGCAGCTCGGGCACGAGCATGATCTGCCGCGGCTTGGCGATCGGCCCGAGCGTCTTCGCCACATGGTTGCGCAGGTCCGCGATGAGCTGCTCACCCGACTCGCCGCCGGTCTCCACACTGCCGCGGGGGATGGCGAACGCCACGATCGCCTGCCCGGTCGTGGGGTCGGTCGCGCCGACCACGGCGGCCTCCGCCACGGACGGGTGGGAGACCAGCGCCGACTCGACCTCGGTGGTGGAGATGTTGTGCCCCGACACGAGCATGACGTCGTCCACCCGACCGAGCAGCCAGACGTGCCCGTCGTCGTCCTTCTTCGCGCCGTCACCGGCGAAGTAGACCCAGTCGCCGCCCGACCCGGCGCCCGCGCCGAACCGCGACCAGTACGTCTCGAGGAAGCGGTTGTCGTCGCCCCAGATCGTACGGAGCATCGACGGCCACGGCTCCTTGAGCACCAGGTAGCCACCGCCACCGTTCGGCACCGACTGGGCCTGGTCGTCCACCACGTCCGCCACGATGCCCGGCAGCGGCGTCATGGCGCTGCCCGGCTTGGCCTCGGTCACCCCGGGCAGCGGTGAGATCATGATGGCGCCGGTCTCGGTCTGCCACCAGGTGTCCACGATGGGCAGCCGGCCCCGGCCGACGTGCTGGCGGTACCAGATCCACGCCTCCGGGTTGATCGGCTCACCCACGCTGCCGAGCAGCCGCAGCGAGGAGAGGTCGTACTTCGCCGGGATGTCCTCGCCCCACTTCATCATGGTGCGGATCAGCGTCGGCGCGGTGTAGAGGATCGTCACCCGGTACTTGTCGACGATCTCCCAGAACCGGCCCTTGTGCGGGGTGTCCGGCGTGCCCTCGTACATCACCTGCGTGGCACCGTTGGAGAGCGGCCCGTACACGATGTAGGAGTGCCCGGTGACCCAGCCGATGTCGGCGGTGCACCAGTAGACGTCCGTCTCCGGCTTGAGGTCGAAGACCGCGTGGGTCGTGTACGACGTCTGGGTCAGGTAACCGCCCGTCGTGTGCAGGATGCCCTTCGGCCGCGCCGTCGTGCCGCTCGTGTAGAGGATGAAGAGCGGGTGCTCGGCGTCGAACGGCTGCGCGGCGTGCTCCGGGGAGGCCGTCTCCACCGTCTCGTGCCACCAGTGGTCCTTCTCCGACCAGGCGACGTCCTCGCCGGTGCGCCGGACCACCAGGACGTGCTCCACCGACGGGCACTTCGCCACGGCCTCGTCCACCGTCGGCTTCAGCGCCGACGGCTTGCCCCGGCGGTAGCCACCGTCGGCGGTGATCACCACCTTGGCGGTGGCGTCCTGGATCCGGTTCGTCAGCGCGTCGGCCGAGAAACCGCCGAAGACCACGCTGTGCGTGGCGCCGATACGGGCACAGGCCAGCATCGCCACCGCCGCCTCGGGGATCATCGGCAGGTAGATCGCCACCCGATCGCCGGCGGTGACGCCCAGCTCGGTCAGCGCGTTGGCCGCCTGGCAGGTCAGCTTGTGCAGGTCCGCGTACGTGAGGGTGCGCGTGTCGCCGGGCTCGCCCTCCCAGTGGATGGCCACCTTGTCGCCCCGGCCGGCCTCCACGTGCCGGTCGAGGCAGTTGTACGCCACGTTGAGCTGACCGCCGACGAACCACTTCGCGAACGGCGGGTTCGACCAGTCGAGCACCTGGTCCCACTGCGTCGACCAGGTCAGCCGTCCGGCCTGTCGCTCCCAGAAGGCCAGCCGGTCAGCCGCCGCCTCGTCGTACGCGTCGGCCTTCACGTTGGCGTTCGCGGCGAGTTCGGCCGGCGGCGGGAACTGGCGCGTCTCGTTCAGCAAGTTGGCCAATGCCTCGCTCATCCGTACTCCTCGTCGCTCGGGGTGACCTGAGTCTCGCTTGGGGGAGAGGTTAGTCCCGGCGCCCGCCCGGGGCGACCGCCGGCCACCCGTACCGCGCCCAACGGCGCCCGTCGCGCGCCCAACTGCACGCCCCCGACTCCGCCGCGGCGGGCGGCTCGGGTCCGGCTACCGCGCGCGCTGTCGGCCGCGTGGCGCCGGTCGCCATCGGTGGTGGTTGCCCGTCAGGCCGCGGACCGGGTCGCTAGCGTGACGGGATGACCACCGATCCGCTCGCCCCGCTGCTCGCGCTCGCCGACATCGCTCCCGCCGTGCAGCGGGCCCGCGAGCGGTTCGACGCGGCGCTGCGGCACCGCGCGCTGCGCCGGCACGGAGGCCAGGTCGCGGCCGAGGTCAGCCTCCGGTCCGCGGTGGCGAGCGCCGCCCTGGAGGGGTACGCGTACGAGCGTGAGGCGGTCCGGGCCGGCACCGTCACCGACCCGGTGCTCCAGGGCGCCCTGCGGGTCGCCGGGGCACTTCCCGGGCTCGCCGACCTGTGGCCGAAGGCGCCCCGGCAGGCGCTGGCCAAGCTGCACGTCCTCGCCGCCCGCGACGTCGTACCCGAACCCGAGCTCGGCCGCCCGGCCGCCGACCCGGTGGTCGGTGCCCGGCTGGACGGCCTGGCCGCGCTGGTCGCCGGCGGCACCAAGGTCTCACCGTTGGTGCTCGCCGCCGTGGTCCACGGGGAACTGCTCGCGCTCCGGCCGTTCGCCGGCCCGTCCGGCGTGGTGGCCCGCGGCGCGGCGCGGCTCGTGCTGCTGGCCAGCGGCACCGACCCGCGCGGGCTGCTCGCGGTGGACGTCGGCCACCACGAGCGGGAGCCGGAGTACGTGGGCTCGGCGGGTGCCTTCGCCACCGGCACGCCGGACGGGCTCCGCTCCTGGCTGCGGCACTACATGGCGGCGGTCGAGGTGGGCGCCGACCAGCTCACCCTGATCGGCGACGAGATCCTCGCGGAATCCTGACGCGCCGCGCGCCGTCGCGCGCCCGCGCCGCGTCGAGGCCGCAACTTTCCGGGAAGTGCTGCCTCCCGGGTCCCGGAGGCCACAACTTCCCGGAAGTCGCGCGGGCTGTGGTCGGGTGAGGCTCCCGACGAAGCGCGGTGCGGGGTCAGGCGACCGGGGCCGAGCGGGTGCGGCGGTGCCGGCCGTACCAGGCGATACCGATCGCCACCCCGACGCCGACGCCGAGCGCCGCCGCGGCCACCGGCACGGCCGGGCGCTCCCGCAGCCGCCGGCCCAGCGGGATCGGGTGCCGGAACTCCAGCACCGGCCAGGCGTGCTCGACGGCGAACTTGCGCAGCTGGCGGTCCGGGTTCACCGCGGTCGGGTGGCCCACGCACTCCAGCAGGGGTCGGTCGGTGTACGAGTCGGAGTAGGCGTACGAGTCGGCCAGGTCGTAGCCGCGCTCCTCGGCGAGCCGCTTGACGCCCTCGACCTTGCTGGGGCCGGCCGCGTAGAACTCCACCTCGCCGCTGTAGCGGCCGTCCTCCACCGTCATCCGCGTGGCGATCACGTCGGTCACCCCGAGCAGCTCGCCGATCGGACGGACCATCTCCTCACCGGAGGCGGAGACCAGCACCACGTCCCGCCCGGCGGCCTGGTGCTCCTCGATGAGGGCGGCCGCCTCGGCGTAGACGTACGGGTTGATCAGCTCGTGCAGTGTCTCCGCGACGATCTGGCGGACCTGCTCCACCTGCCAGCCCTTGCAGAGTGTGGCGAGGTAGTCCCGGGTACGGGCCATGGTCTGCTCGTCGGTGCCGCCCAGCCGGAACATCAGCTGCGCGTACGCCGACTTGACCACGTCACGCCGTGTGATCAGCCCGTCCCGGTAGAACGGGCGCCCGAACGCCAGGGCGCTCGACTTGGCGATGACGGTCTTGTCCAGATCGAAGAAAGCGGCACCTTGGCCCACGGCGCGAAAGTCTAGCCCGATGGTCTATGGTCGGCGGGTGCCCGGGGTCCCATGATCTCCGGATCAGTGGGTCGACCCGATCACCTCCGCTCAGAGTGACCGCGATCACACTCTGCGAAAACAAATTCGCAGCGAGTGGAGTGGACACCACTCGACGTAACAGGTCTGCTCAGGCAGACTTGTGGGCAAAACGAGTGTTCATATCTCGTACATCAGGCAGACCCTCAGCGGTTGCACCCCCCGTGACCGCTGAGTTGGTTCGGCTCGACCCCCCCGGAGCCGAACCTCCCGACGACCCCCGTCTCCCCCCGACGGGGGTCGTCCCTTTCCGGAGCACCCGCTGCGGCCCAGCTCACAGGCCGTCACCGTCCGCCTCGACGCCCCGCCGGGGCACGTCCTCGCTCTCGCGCAGCCGAGGTCCCGAAGGCCGGCCGGGGCGCGGGCGGCCCGGTAGTCCGGCGGCTCGGTAACGATTCAGCGGCGTTGCCGCCCGCTCCCGGCGGTGGACGCGGCCCGATCGACGGGCGGTGTCTCGTCCCGGCCGGCGACCGGCAAGGGGCGCGGGCTCGCCGACGGCGCGGCCGACATCGGGACCGACCCGGCTGCCCGCGCGCCGCCCTAGGGCTGCAGCAGCAGCGAAGCCAGGGCCCGCAGCTGCGGCATCAGCTCCTCCGGCCCGTCGACCAGCGGCTGAACGCAGACGTGGTCGGCGCCCGCTTCGTGGTGCGCCCGGACCCGCTCCGCCACCGTCTCCGGGTCGCCCCACGGCACGAGGGCGTCGACCAGGGCGTCGCTGCCCGCGCCGGCCAGGTCCTCCTCGGCCCAACCGAGGTCCCGCAGGTTGCGGACGTAGTTGGGCAGGGTGAGGTACCACGACGTGTACCGGCGGGCCTTCTCCCGCGCCGAGTCGGGATCGGTGTCCAGCACCACGGCCTGCTCCGGCGCCAGCACCGGCTCCGGGCCGAGGATCTCGCGGGCACGCGCGGTGTGCTCCGGCGTGACGAAGTACGGGTGCGCGCCCGCGCTGCGCCGCGCCGCCAGCTCCAGCATCCCGGGACGCAGCGCGGCCAGCACCCGTGGGGCCCGCTGCGGCAGCGGTGCGGCGTACTCGGTCTCGTCCATCGCGTCGAGATAGGAGCGCATGGCCGCGAGCGGCCGCCCGTAGTCGTGGCCGCGCGCCGACACCAGCGGCGCGTGACTCACCCCGAGCCCGAGCAGGAAACGGCCGTCGTACGCCTCCGCCAACGCGTTCGCGCCGTTGGCGGCGGCCGTGGCGTCACGGACCCAGATGTTGGCGATGCCGGTGGCCACCACCAGGCTGCGGGTCGCGCCGAGCAGGATCGCGGAGTGGACGAGCGCTTCCTTGTACCGCGCCGTCTCCCCGACCCAGAGCGCGCCGTAGCCCAGCTCCTCCACCTCGGCGGCGACCGTGCGGCCGAACTCAGCCGACTGACCGCCGAGGACACCCGTCCAGACCCCGATCGGGCCGATCCGCCGCTTCACGTCGGCCGGGTCGACGTCACCGGATCGCTGCTGCTGGTCCACGGCATCTCCTCGGGCAGAACCGATCATCGCCATCCCGACGGTATCTCGCCGGCCGACCACCCGACGCGCCGAACGTGGTGATCCGGGTCGCCGCGGCTGGCGCGGTCGGCAGGCTCACCCGACACCTCAGCCGAGCCCCGCAGCGCCGGCCATCAACCGGGACCTGAACGTCGCTCCACGCCGCCGCGCGACGGCCCGTGCGTGGCGCCCGCCGCGACGGCCCGTGCGTGGCGCCCGCCCGCGACGGCCCGTGCGGGGGGTGGCCTGCCCGTAGCGGGCCGGCCTGCCGCGCCGGCCGACGGTCCGCATCGGATGGCTCCATATAGCAGATCGAACGCCGCGGCGGGCGTTGTCCACAGCCGCTCCGGTTGTCCACAGCCCGGCGTCTCCGGGCAGCCGGTGGCGCGGATCGCGAGCAGGGTCTGGTCCAGCACCTTCGAGCCCTGACCGCTGGAGGCCGCGATGCCACCCCGTACCTCCGTCGCCCCGTCCGGCCGACGTCCGCTGGTCGTCACCGGCGACGACGACCTCCTCGACGACCTGCTCCGGCTCGCCGCCGCCGGCGGCGCCGAGCTGGAGCTCGCCCCCGATCCGGCGGCCGCCCGCACCCGCTGGCTGCCCGCACCGCTCGTGCTGCTCGGTGTCGACCAGGCGCAGCCCTGTCTCCGGGCGCGCCTGCCGCAGCGGCCCCGGCTCGTTCTCGTGGGCCGCTCCGGTGAGTTCGATCCTGGCTGGCAGGTCGCCGAGCTGATCGGCGCCGAGCACGTGGCCACCCTGCCCGCCGCCGAGCCCTGGCTGGTCGACCGTCTCGCCGAGCACGGCGCCGACCCGCCGGTCGCCGCGGCCCGCGTCGTGGCGGTGCTCGGTGGGCGGGGCGGAGCGGGGGCGAGCATCCTGGCCGGCGGGCTCGCGGTCACCGCCGCCCGAGCGCGGCTGCGCACACTCCTCGTGGACGCCGACCCGCTCGGCGGCGGGCTCGACCTGGTCCTCGGCTGGGAGCAGCTCGACGGCCTCCGCTGGCCGGCGCTCACCGCCGCCGACGGCCGGGTGGACGCTCCGGCGTTGGTCCGGGCCCTGCCTCGCCGGGGTGACCTGGTGGTGCTCTCGTGGGACCGCGGCGACCTGCTCGCACTGCCCGCCCCCGCGATGGCCGCCACCCTCGACGCCGCCCGCCGAGGGCGGGACTTCGTGGCCGTCGACCTGCCCCGGCAGCTCGACGACGCCGCGGTGACCGCGCTACAGGGCGCCGACCGGGCCTACCTGGTCGTTCCGGCCGAGCTGCGTGCCACGGCGGCGGCCGCCCGGGTCGCCGCGGCCGCGGCCCCGCACTGCGCGGACCTGTCGGTCATCGTGCGCGGGCCGGCACCCGGTCGGCTGCGCGCGGCCGAGGTGGCGCGGGCCCTGAACCTGCCGTTGGCCGGCACGCTTCGGCCCGAGCCGGCGATCGTACGCGGGTTGGAGCGCGGCGAGGCGCCCGCGGCGACCGGGCGAGGCCCGTTGGCCGTCCTCTGCCAGCGGATCGTCGCCGAGGTGACCGGCGTGCCGACGGCGGGTGCGGCATGACCGACGAGGGGCTCTCCGCCCGGGTACGGCAGCGGATCGCGGCCGCGGCGACCCCGGTCACTCCGGCCGCGATCGTCTCCGCGGTACGCGCCGAGCCCACCGCCGCCGTTCTCGGCGACACGGCGGTGCTGCGGATGGCCGACCGGGTCCGCGACGAGCTGGTCGGCGCCGGGCCGCTCGCCCCGCTGCTGGCGGATCCGGAGGTGACCGACGTGCTGGTCAACGGCGTGCGGGTCTGGGTCGACCGGGGGCAGGGGCTGCACCAGGTGGCCGTGCCGATGGGGACGGTCGACGAGGTGCGCCGGTTGGCGCAGCGGCTGACCGCGAGCGCCGGACGGCGGCTGGACGACGGCTCCCCGTACGCCGACGCGCGGCTCGCCGACGGCACGCGCCTGCACGCCGTACTGCCGCCGGTGGCGACCGACGGCCCCTACCTCTCGTTGCGGACCTTCCGCCAGAAGCCCTTCACGTTGGACGAGTTGGTGCGCCACGGCACCGTGCCCCGTCCGGTCGCGCCGCTGCTCGCCGCCGTGGTCGCGGCGCGGCTCGCGTACCTGGTGACCGGCGGCACCGGCTCCGGCAAGACGACGCTGCTCAACACGTTGCT
Source organism: Micromonospora xinjiangensis (assembly GCF_056150165.1). Taxonomy (NCBI): domain Bacteria; kingdom Bacillati; phylum Actinomycetota; class Actinomycetes; order Micromonosporales; family Micromonosporaceae; genus Micromonospora; species Micromonospora xinjiangensis. The sequence continues at coordinate 596,765 of NZ_JAXCFO010000003.1, forward strand.
GGGGCTGGTGCCCGCGACCGAGCGGATCGTGCTGGTGGAGGACGCGGCCGAGCTGCAGCCGAGGCATCCACACGTGGTGGGCCTGCAGGCCCGCACGGCCAACGTGGAGGGCTCGGGTGTGGTGAGCCTGGCCGACCTCGTACGGCAGGCGCTGCGGATGCGGCCGGACCGCCTGGTCGTCGGGGAGTGCCGGGGCGGCGAGGTGGTCGACCTGCTCGCCGCGCTGAACACCGGCCACGACGGCGGCGCCGGGACACTGCACGCCAACGCGCCGTCCGACGTGCCGGCCCGGTTGGAGGCGCTGGGGATGCTCGGCGGGTTGCCGCGCGCGGCCCTGCACGCCCAGGTGGCCGCCGCCCTCCAGGTCCTGTTGCAGGTCCGCCGCGGCGACCGGGGCCGCGTACTGGAGTCCGTCTGCCTGCTGCTGCCGGACGGCCCGGACCGGATGGTCACCGTGGTGCCCGCCTGGGTACGCGGGCGAGGCCCCGGCCAGGCCGCCGGAGCCCTCGCGGCGATGCTCGCCGAGCGGGGCGTGGCGGCTCCGCCCATCCTCGGTGAGCCGTGGCCCGGATCGGCGGGTCCGGCGTGAACGCCGGAACGTGGCCCGTCGCGGCGGGTCTGCTGCTCGTGGTGGCGGTGCTGGTGGGCTGGCCGCTGCGCAGCGCCCGGGCACGTCGTGGCGCGGTGATCAGCGGCGTGGGCGGGTCGGGGCGCCGACCGGTGGACCGGCCGGTCGAGGACCCGCTCGTCGACTGGGTCACCGAGCTGGGGCGGGCGCTGGACACCCCCGGCGACGGACCGCGCGCTGATCCGCCCCGCCGGCATGAGCCGCGGGTCGATGCCGGCCTGCCACGGCCGCTGGCCCAGCGGCCCGGTCCGCGGCGTCCCTCCGGTCCGTCGCGGCCTCCCGGCCGCCGCGACGGGCGGGGTCCGGCCGGTTCGGGTGGGACTCCGGCCGTGAGCGCCGCCGTCCAAGGCCAGCAGCCCGGCGCCGCGTCACCGCCGGGCAGCGGTCCCCGATGGGCGTCCCTGTTGAGCCGGTCGCCGAGGCGTAGCGCCCTGCTGGCCGCTCTCGCCGGGGCGACGGCCGGCGGTCTGCTCGCGGGCCCGGTCGCGGCGGTGGCGGTCGCCGCGTACGCCGTCCTCGGGGTACGCGGGGCGATCCGGTGGCAGGCGACACGGCACGCGGAGCAGGCCCGGCGGCAGCGCCTCGACCAGCTCTGCGGGTTCGCCGCGGACCTGCGCGCCGGCCTTCCGGTGCCGGCGCTGACCAGTACCGCACCTGCCACCCGCACCAGCGACCGGGACCGGCTCGACCGTCTGGCGTCGGCCGCCGTGCGGCTCGCCGACCGCACCGGCGCGCCCCTGGCGGATCTGGTGGAGCGGATCGAGGCCGACGCCCGTTCGACCGACCGGGCGTTGTCCGCAGCGGCCGCACAGGCGGCCGGCGCCCGGGCGACCGCCTGGCTGCTGGCGGCCCTGCCGCTCGGCGGGATCGGGCTCGGCTACGGCATCGGCGTGGACCCGGTGCGCGTGCTCCTGCACACGCCGCTCGGCGCGGCCTGCGCGCTGCTCGCGGTCGCGCTCCAGGCCGCGGGGCTGTTCTGGGCCGAGCGCCTCGGCGCCGCGCCCGCCCGGGTCGGCTGATGTCCCGCGCCGCACTGGCCGCCGGCCTCCTGGTGGCGGCGACCCCGCTGGTCGCCCTCACCGCTCGCCGGCCGCTGCACCGGCTGCGGGCGCTGCGCGACGACCGAGCCGGATCGATCCCCCACGGTGGACCGGCGGTCCGGGCCGACGACAGCGACGGCGCGCATCCCCCGGCGATCGGTGAGGAAGTGTCGGGCGGGCACGCTCGACGCTCCGCCCGGCGGCGACCGGACGCTGTCCGGCTCGCCGCGGCGCTGGGTGGGCTGGCGCTGGCGGTGGTGGTCGGCGGGTGGCCCGGCCTGCTGGGCGCGGCCCCCACCGCGCTGCTGCTCGACCGGTTGTTGCGGCGGATCGAGTCACCCGCGGCACGCAACCGGCGCCTCCAGGAGGCCGCAGACCTGCCCCTCGCCGCCGACCTCCTGGCCGCGGCCATGCGGGCGGGCGCACCCGTGGACCGGTCGGTGCTCGCGGTCGCCGAGGCGCTGGACGGTCCGCTCGCCGCCCGCCTCGGGCGGGTCGGTCGCACGCTGCTGCTCGGCGGCGGTCCCGAGGAGGCGTGGTCGGTGCTCGACGGCGTACCGGGCGCGGACCGGCTCGCCTCCGCCGCCTACCGGTCGTCCCACAGCGGGGCCGCGCTCGCCGGCGCCCTCACCCGGCTCGCCGACGACCTGCGCGCCGACCGGGCCACCGCCGCCGAGGCGTCGGCCCGGCGGGCGGGCGTCCTCATCGTGCTGCCGCTGGGGCTCTGCTTCCTGCCAGCCTTCATTCTCGCCGGCCTGGTGCCGGTGATCGTCGCCGTCCTCGGCGACGTGCTCTGACAACCATCGAGGAAGGGGTACGACACGTGCGCAAACTGCTCGCCCGCCTGCGCGGGGACGCCGGGATGAACACGGCCGAGTACGCCGTCGGCACGCTCGCCGCGGTCGCCTTCGCGGGCATCCTGCTGAAGGTGCTGACGTCCGGCAACGTCCAGTCCGCGTTGACCGCCGTCATCGACCGGGCACTGAAGTGATCCGGCGCCGGCTGGCCGGCCGCGACCGGGGGTCCTTCACCGCCGAGCTGGCGGCCGGCCTGCCGGCGCTGCTGCTGCTCCTGTTCGCCGGTCTCACCGCGGTGGAGGCGGTCACCACGAAGGCGGCCTGCCTCGACGCCGCCCGGGAGGCGGCACTCGCCGCCTCCCGGGGCGAGGAGGGCGTGGAGGCGGGACACCGGGTCGCACCCCGGGACGCCGTCGTCACCGTGACCGTCGGCGAGGACCGGGTCACTGTCACCGTGCGGGCACCCGTCCGCCCTCTCGGCGCCCGGCTACCCCGGCTCTCCGTCGCGGCCACCACGGTCGCCGCCGTCGAACCGGGCTCACCGGCGGCCCGGCCGTGACCGTCGCGCCGGCCCGTCGACGGCACGCCCGCGTCGAACCGGGAGAGGCCGCCCGCGTCGCCACCAGCGCCGCCCGAGCTGCCCGTGCCGTCTGTGTCGCCCGAGGCGGCACGGGCCACCGCGCGGGTCGGGGCGGTGACGGCGGCGAGGCGTCGGTTCACCGCGGCCCTTCGGCCGGTGACGGGGACGCGAGAACGGCTCACCGCGCAGGTCGGGACGGTGATCGTGGTGGGGCCACGGTCTGCCTGCTCGCGGTCGGGTTGGTGCTCGTCCTGGTCGGCACGTACGCGGCCGCCGTCGGCTCCGCCCGGGTCGCCCGGCACCAGGCCCGCGCCGGTGCCGACTTCGCGGCGTTGGCCGCGGCGGGGCAGGCCCCGGGCGGTGCCGGCCCGGCCTGCGCGGCGGCGGACGAGTTGGCCCGTGCCAATCACGGCCGGCTGACGCGCTGCCGGCTCGACGGCCTCGACGTGCTGGTGACGGTGGAGGTCGAGGTCCGTCCGCTGCCGGGGATGCGGCGGATCGCCGCCGCAACCGCTCGTGCGGGTCCGGTCCGGGGCTGACCTGCCAGCGCCCGGCCCGTCGGCGGGACGTCGACCGGGCCGAACGGGTCGTGGCGCCACGGCAGTCCGCACCGCGGCGTCGCCCGGCTCCGCCCATCACCCACCCGCCACCGCACACCGTGCACGAGAAGGGCCGGCGCCGCGGCCGGTCCGGCCACGGCACCGGCGACGGGTCGGGTCAGCGGGCCTGGAGCGCGTCGAGGGCGACGGCCATCGCGATGACCAGGCGGCGGTCGATCTGCGGGTGCTGGATCTCCACCACGTAGCGGTCGCGCAGACCCCACTTCTTCACGACCGAGAACACCGGCTGGCCGCCGGCCGTGAAGTCGAAGTGGTACGGCAGCCAGGAGAGCGAGTCGACGAAGCGGCGCAGCAGCGCCACCGGCAGGCTGCGCTCCTGGCCCGTGACCTGCGGCAGCCCGTTCTGCTCGACGTGCCAGGTGGAGCGGAGCAGGGACTGCGCGAAGTCCTTGCGGAACAGGCCGATCGGGTTGCCGGCGGCGTCGGTGACGTCGTACGTGGCGCCGAGGTCGAGGCGCTGGCGCGCCTTGAAGCCGAGCAGCGGCTGCTGCTTGGAGTCGTCCGTGTAGATGGTGACCTGCTCCTTGAAGGCGAGCCGCTTCTGCTGCGCGAAGGCCAGCAGTTCGCCCTCGGAGCCGTCCGGTGCCACGGAGTGGACCTCGTACTGGTTGACCATCATCCGCAGTCGCTGGCGGATGTGGAATCGCTGCTGGGTCTGCAAGACGTCGAGCTGCATGTGTTCTCCTCAGGATGGCTGCGCCGGAGTGTCGCACACCACATTCACCGCTGCCGGCCCGGCCGTCGGCCCGACCCACCGGAGGAACGGGCCCGGTCACCGCGCAGCGCCCACTCGCGACCGGGAGCCGGGCGCGGCCCTCGTCCGCGTCTCAGGAGGGCAGGTTCGCCAGCACCACGTCGAGCACCCGCACGGCGTCCGCCTTGGAGAGCGGGTTGTTGCCGTTGCCGCACTTCGGGGACTGGACGCAGGACGGGCAGCCGGTCTCACAGGCGCACTCGGCGATCGCGTCCCGGGTGGCCCGCAGCCAGGTCGCCGCCGTGCCGTACGCCCGCTCGGCGAAGCCCGCCCCGCCCGGGTGCCCGTCGTAGACGAAGACGGTCGGAGCCTCGGTGTCGGGGTGCAGGGCGGTGGAGAGCCCGCCGATGTCCCAGCGGTCGCAGGTGGCGATCAGCGGCAGCAGCCCGATCGCGGCGTGCTCGGCGGCGTGCAGCCCACCGGGCACGTCCCCCGGGTCCACACCGGCGGACGCCAGCGACTCCGGCGAGAGGGTGAACCAGACCGCGACCGTACGCAGCTCACGGGCCGGCAGGTCCAGGGGCCGGGTGTCGATCACCTCACCGGACGGGAGCCGCCGGCGCTGGTAGGAGACCACCTGGCTGGTCACGTCCACCTCGCCGAGGAACATCCCGACCGGCCCGGCGTCCACGTACGAGCGCACCGACACCACCGACACGTCGGTGACGTCCCGCGCGTGGGTGGTCCAGTCCGGCTCCTCGGCGTGCACCAGCGCGCACCCGTCGGCCAGGTCCAGCTCGTCCACCACGTACGAGACGCCCTGGTGCAGGTAGACCGCCCCGGGGTGCAGCAGGAAGTGCGACGAGCCGCCGTCCACGGTGCCGAGCAGCCGCCCGGTGGCCGCCTCCACCACGCACACCGGGGCACCGCCCTCGCCCCGCAGGTCGACCTCGGGCCGTTCCCGGTGCCGCCAGTACCAGCCGGTCGGGCGTTGCCGTAGCGCGCCCGCCGTCACCAGCTCGTCGACGGCCTCCTTCGCCCCCTCCCCGAAGAGCGTCAGGTCGGCGGGGGTGAGGGGCGCCTCCGCCGCGGCGCAGGCCAGCTGCGGGGCGAGCACGTACGGGTTGGCCGGGTCGAGCACGGTCGCCTCGACCGGCCGCCCGAAGACCGCCTCGGGGTGGTGCACGAGGTAGGTGTCCAGGGGGTCGTCCCGGGCCACCAGCACCGCGAGCGCCTCCTGCCCCGAGCGCCCGGCCCGGCCGGCCTGCTGCCAGAGCGAGGCCCGGGTGCCGGGGTATCCGCAGATCAGCACGGCGTCCAGGCCGACCAGGTCGACGCCGAGCTCCAGCGCGTTGGTCGAGGCCAGCCCGAGCAGGTCGCCGTGCAGGAGGGCCCGCTCCAGCTCCCGCCGCTCCTCGCGCAGGTAGCCGGCGCGGTAGGCGGCGACCCGGTCGCCGAGACCGGGCACCGCCTCGTCCAGGGCGCGTCGCGCGTTGGCCGCCACCACCTCGGCGCCGCGCCGCGACCGCACGAAGGCGAGGGTGCGTACCCCCGCGGCGACCGTGTCGGCGAGCAGGTCCGCGGTCTCGCGCAGCGCCGAGCGGCGCACCGGCGCGAGGTCCGCCGCGTCGGAGGAGGTGTCGGCAGAGGGCAGCGGCGGAGGCTCCCAGAGCGCGAAGGTCACCCCGCCGCGCGGGGAGGTGTCCTCGGTCACGGCGGCCACCGGAAGGCCGGTGAGCCGCCCGGCCGCCGTCGCCGGGTCGCCCGACGTGGCGGAGGCCAGCACGAAGACGGGCGTGGTGCGCGAGCCGGCGAGCGCGGGAGAGGGGGCACGGCCGGTGGCCCCGCTCAGCCGGCGCAGGCGGCGCAGCACGTGCGCGACGTGCGACCCGAACACCCCACGGTAGGTGTGGCACTCGTCGACCACCACGTAGGCGAGCCGGCGCAGGAAGCCCGACCACTGGCCGTGGTTGGGCAGGATGCCGTGGTGCAGCATGTCCGGGTTGGTCAGCACGAAGCGGGAGTGCCGGCGGATCCACTCCCGCTCGGCGCGCGGGGTGTCGCCGTCGTAGCAGGCGGGGCGTACACCGTCGAGTTCCAGCTCGGCGACGGCGCGCAACTGGTCGGCGGCGAGCGCCTTGGTCGGCGCCAGGTAGAGCACGGTGGCCCGGGGGTCGGCGAGCAGGGTCGCCAGCGCCGGAAGCTGGTAGGCCAGGGACTTCCCGGACGCCGTGCCGGTGGCGACCACGACGTGCTGTCCGTCGTACGCCAGCGCGGCCGCCTCGGCCTGGTGCCGCCAGGGCGCGACCACCCCGCGCCGGGCGAGGGCCGCCCGCAGCTCCTCCGGGACCCACTGCGGCCAGGGCGCCGGCACCCCGGCGCGGGCGGGCACGCGCTCGACGTGGGTGACCGGGTCGGCGTCTGCGCGGACCCGCAGCCGGGCCAGCAGGTCGCCCGGGGCGCGCTCGGGGGCGGCCGGGGCGGATACGGTGGCGGACGACGGCTCCAGGTCGCGGCGCGGCGCGGGACGCGCCGAGCTGAAGCTGTCGTTGGTCACGTCCTGCACTCTCGCACTGGTGTTCGGAGATGAAAAGCCGGGGCCCGGGGTATGGGGAAGGCTTCGCCGGTGACCACTGCGTCTCTCGGCGGTAGTGGTTAGATGCCCAGGAGAGTTTACGGCTCTTGCGAGGAGGACCGATGGAGCTGTCGCTGGCGACCCGGGCCGTGGGGGAGCACACGGTGCTCGAGGTCGGCGGTGAGGTGGACGTCTACACCGCCCCCCGGTTGCGCGAACGGCTCCTCGAACTGATCGACGGTGGCGCCCGCCACGTGGTGGTCGACCTCGGCCGGGTGGACTTCCTCGACTCCACCGGGCTGGGGGTGCTGGTCGGCGCGCTGAAGCGGCTGCGCTCCGCGGGCGGGTCGTTCGCCCTGGTCTGCGACAAGGAGCCGTTGCTCAAGATCTTCCGGATCACCGCGCTCGACCAGGTGTTCCCGCTGCACGCCACGGTCGACGCGGCGGTCGGCGCCGACCCGGCCGGTGCCGGCGCGTGATGGCCACGGTCCGTCTCTCGTTCTCCCCGGCGCCGGTGCACGTGCGCACCGCCCGCCTGGTCGGCGTCGCGGTCGCCCGGCGGGCCGGCGTCCGTGAGGACCTCCTCGACGAGGTCCGCCTCGCCATCGGCGAGGCCTGCACCCGCGCGGTCGCCCTGCACCGCCAGTACGGTCTGCACGACCCGGTGCTGGTGGAGATGTCGGACTCGGGGCAGTACGCCGTCCGGGTCGTCGACCGCGCCCCGATCGAGGCGGGCATCGGTCTCGCCGCGCTGCCTCCGGACGAGTTGGCCAACGAGTCGCTCACCGACGAGGCGCTCACCACCGGGGTGGGCTTCGCCCTGCTCGCCGGCTTCGTGGAGGACCTCCAGGTCCGGCCGGTCGACGAGGGCATCGGCACCGAGGTGCGGATGGTCTGGCCCGTGGGCCGCTGACCCACCCGCCGCGTCAGGCGCCTCGCGCGCACCGCACAGGCCGCGTTCCCGCTGGGACGCGGCCTGTTGTCATGGACCGGCTCCTATATCAGATTTCGGTTCATAACACAGCGACGAAGATCATCGGCGTGGGGTGCCCCCTCGGTGTGACCTCCGACACTGCGGAGGGCTACAGTACCCGGGTTGTCAGCAAGTGATCCATCCCGCAGCCAGTGGGAACGGGTGTTCGTCGCTGGTCCACGGGCGGGTCGGCGGGCGCTTGCGAGTCCGCATCCAGGCGCCGGCCGGTGCGTCTCCACCGACCGGTGCGTGTTCGGTACAGGAGGACACAGATGTCCGAGACCTTGGCCGCCGAGGGCGGCGGGCTTTCCCTTACCGGAGCCAATGTCACGTACGTCGTCATCGCCGCGGTCATCGCGATGGTGGCGCTCGTCTTCGCCGCCGCCCTGACCAGGGCGGTCCTGGCGGCCGGCAAGGGCACCACCAACATGCAGGAGATCTCCGGGGCGGTCCAGGAGGGCGCCTCGGCATACCTGCTCCGGCAGTTCCGCACCCTGGCGATCTTCGTCGTGATCGCGGTGGTACTGCTCTTCCTGCTGCCGGTGCACGACACCGACGGCAACGAGACCGCCGTGAAGATCGGCCGGTCGGCCTTCTTCGTGGTGGGCGCGCTGTTCAGCGCGTTCATCGGTGGCGCCGGCATGTGGCTGGCCACACGGGCCAACCTGCGGGTCGCGGCCGCCGCGCGGGAGCGACAGGGCGGCCGGGAAGCCGCCATGAAGATCGCCTTCCGGACCGGCGGGGTGGTCGGCTTCCTCACCGTCGGCCTCGGCCTCTTCGGCGCGGCGCTGGTCGTGCTGATGTTCCGCGGTGACGCGCCGACCGTCCTGGAGGGCTTCGGCTTCGGCGCCGCGCTGCTGGCCATGTTCATGCGGGTCGGCGGCGGCATCTTCACCAAGGCCGCGGACGTCGGCGCCGACCTGGTCGGCAAGGTCGAGCAGGGCATCCCGGAGGACGACCCCCGCAACGCCGCCACCATCGCCGACAACGTGGGCGACAACGTCGGCGACTGCGCCGGCATGGCCGCCGACCTCTTCGAGTCGTACGCGGTCACGCTGGTCGCCGCGCTGATCCTCGGCCGGGCCGCGTTCGGCGAGGAGGGCCTGGTCTTCCCGCTGATCGTCTCCGGCATCGGTGCCGTCATCGCGATCCTCGGCGTCTTCATCACCCGGCTGCGCGCCAGCGACCGCAGCGGCCTCACCGCGATCAACCGCGCCTTCTACGCCTCGGCGCTGGTCTCCGCGGTGCTGGTGGCGATCGCCACCTGGGCGTACCTCCCGGCCACCTTCGGTGAGCTGGGCGGCGGGCTCACCGAGGAGGACGGCAACCCGCGCCTCGTGGCGATCGGCGCCGTGGTGATCGGCATCGTGCTGGCCGCGGCCATCCAGGCGCTGACCGGCTACTTCACCGAGACCAACCGGCGCCCGGTGCAGGACATCGGCAAGAGCTCGCAGACCGGCCCGGCCACCGTCATCCTCGCCGGCATCAGCGTCGGCCTGGAGTCGGCGGTCTACTCGGCGCTGCTGATCGGCGCCGGTGTCTTCGGGGCCTTCCTGCTCGGCGGCAGCTCCATCACGCTCTCGCTCTTCGCGGTCGCGCTGGCCGGCACCGGCCTGCTCACGACCGTCGGCGTGATCGTCGCCATGGACACCTTCGGCCCGATCTCCGACAACGCCCAGGGTGTGGCGGAGATGTCCGGCGACATCGACGAGCACGGCGCCCGGACGCTGACCGAGCTGGACGCGGTGGGCAACACCACGAAGGCCATCACCAAGGGCATCGCGATCGCCACCGCGGTGCTGGCCGCGACCGCGCTGTTCGGCTCGTACACCGACACGCTGCGCACCGCGTACGCGGACGCGGGGGTCGGCGACGTCGGGGCGGAGATCCTCAACTCGCTGAACGTGGCGAACCCGCGCAACCTCGTCGGCCTGATCATCGGCGCGGCGGTGGTCTTCCTCTTCTCCGGGCTGGCCATCAACGCGGTGTCCCGCTCGGCCGGCGCCGTCGTCATGGAGGTCCGCCGGCAGTTCCGTGAGCTGCCCGGGATCATGGACCGCACCCAGCGGCCGGAGTACGGCAAGGTGGTCGACATCTGCACCCGGGACGCGCAGCGCGAGCTGATGACCCCCGGTCTGCTGGCCATCATGGCGCCGATCGCGGTCGGTTTCGGCCTCGGCCCGGGCGCGCTCGCCGCGTACCTGGCCGGTGCGATCGGGGCGGGCACCCTGATGGCCGTCTTCCTGGCCAACTCGGGTGGCGCCTGGGACAACGCCAAGAAGCTCGTCGAGGACGGCGCGTACGGCGGCAAGGGCTCCGAGTCGCACGCGGCGACCGTCATCGGCGACACCGTCGGCGACCCGTTCAAGGACACCGCCGGCCCGGCGATCAACCCGCTGATCAAGGTGATGAACCTGGTCTCGCTGCTGATCGCGCCGGCCGTGGTGGCCTGGAGCGTGGGCTCCGACAAGAACACCGGCCTGCGGATCACCATCGCCGTGGTGGCGGCGCTGGTGGTCGTCGTGGCCGTGCTGTTCAGTAAGCGCAAGGGGGTGGCGATGTCCGACGCGGACCCCGGTGACGGCACCGGTTCGGGCAGCGCCGAGCAGCGGCCGGAGACGGTTCCGGCCTGACGGCGCACCGCAGCGTGGGGCCCCGGCCGGCGTCCATCGCCGGCCGGGGCCCCGCAAACCTGAGCGGTGCCGGCGTTCGGTGAAGGCCGTACGCTGCTTCGCATGCGTACGTGCCGGGCGACTGCCGCCGGAAAGCTCACGGTGGTCCTGGCCACGCTCGTCCTGGTGGTCACCGGTTGCGGCGGCGGGCCCAGCCCGCAGGCGTGGGCCGCCTCGGTCTGTTCCGCGCTCGCCCCGTGGCGCTCGGAGATCAGCAGGTTGACCAGCAGCACCGATCAGCAGATGACCGCGCAGACGACTCCCGCGCAGGCCAAGGAGAACCTGGTCCGCCTCTTCGAGGGCGCCGAGCGGGCCAGCGAGACCGCGCGCCGCCAGGTCGAGGAGGCCGGCGTGCCGGAGACCGAGCACGGCGAGGAGATCTCGGCCGGCTTCCGAGGGTCGCTGGCGAAGATGCGCGACGCGTACGGCCGGGCGGCGGACACCATCGAAGGGCTCAGCACCAACCAGCCCGACGCGTTCTACGACGGGGTCCGGGCCGCGGTGGCGACGTTGAACAAGGAGTACGAGGCCAGCGGGCTGGACACCAGCCGGCTCAACTCGGAGGAGTTGAAGAAGGCCTTCGACGAGGTGCCGGAGTGTCGCTGAACGGGCTCGGCGAACCGTCGGGGGCGGCACCGCTCCCGGCGCTCTTCCCGGTGCCCGACCCGGCGCCACCGAGACCGGCCCGCCGCCGGGTCCCGTCCCGGCCGGCCGACGTCGACCCGGATCCCGGGCTCGACTCCGGGGCCGACGCGGGCTCGCGGGCGGGACCGGCGTCGACGACCGCCGAGGACGCCGGCCGGCAACTGGTCTTCTTCGGCGCCGAGACGGCCGAGCCGAGCCTTCCCGACCTGGCCGGCCTGCTCGCCGGCCCCGCCGAGGTGGTCCGGATGGGCGGGACCGCGCGGCTCTCCGTCGTGGTGGACGCGGCGTGGCGGGTGCACGTCCTCGTCGCCGAGCTGGCCCAGCGCGGGCTGTCGGCCAGTTGGGAGCCGACCGAGGACGAACGGCACGCGGTACGGACGTCGTACACCCGGGCGTTGAAGCCGCTGGCGGCGGCCTGGCTGCGGGGGAGGGCCAAGCGGCCCCCGGTCGGCTTCCACCTCAACGGGCGGCGGCTGCGGCTCTGGCTGGCCGCGGCCGGGGTGGTGGAGCCGCCGGGGTTCCTGCTCCGGTTGGGCGCCGGTGACGACGAGTGCTGGGAGCCGGTCGGCCGGGCGCTGGCCGCGGTCGGCCTCGCCGGTGAGCTGCTCGACCCGCGCGCGGGGGGCCCCGCGTACCTGATCACCGGTCGGCGCCGCCTGCGTCGCCTGGCCGAGTTGGTGGGCGAGCGTCCACCCGCCGCGCCACCGCCGGCCTGGCCGTGACTCCCGGGCGCGGCGGGCCTGTCAGGTGGCGGACAGCCGGAGGGACGATTTCGGATGAAAACGGTCAACCCGGGCCTCGGCCGAGGGTTCGCCATCGTCACAGTGGCCCGCTGGAGGCCCTACCCACGGTGTACGGTGGCGCCGTCCGGCCGATCCACCCCCGCCGGGGTGGTTTGCCGCCCGCGAAACCCGAAACGCGGACGGCGCGTTACGTTGGACATCCGGGCCGCCCCGGTCCGCTGGGTCGAACACGGCCCGAAACGGGTACCGAGCGGTCACGAGCAGGAGTGAGGTCAGGGAGAGACGTGCCGAGCAACGCGGGAACCACCCGTCTGGTCATCGTCGAGTCACCGGCGAAGGCCAAGACGATCTCGGGCTACCTGGGCCCGGGGTACGTCGTGGAGGCGAGCTTCGGCCACGTCCGGGACCTGCCGCGCAACGCCGCCGACGTACCCGCCAAGTACAAGGGCGAGCCGTGGGCGCGCCTCGGGGTCGACGTCGACAACGGCTTCCACGCCCTCTACGTCGTCTCGCCCGACCGCAAGCAGCAGATCAGCAAGCTGACGAAGCTGGCCAAGGAGGTCGACGAGATCCTCCTCGCCACCGACGAGGACCGCGAGGGCGAGGCCATCGCCTGGCACCTGGTCGAGACGCTCAAGCCCAAGGTGCCGGTCAAGCGGATGGTCTTCCACGAGATCACCAAGCCGGCCATCCAGGCGGCGGTGGCCAACCCGCGCGAGATCGACCGGGATCTGGTCGACGCGCAGGAGGCCCGACGGATCCTCGACCGGCTGTACGGCTACGAGGTCTCCCCGGTGCTGTGGAAGAAGGTCATGCCGAAGCTCTCGGCCGGCCGGGTGCAGTCGGTGGCGACCCGCATCGTGGTCGAGCGGGAGCGGCAGCGGATGGCCTTCCGCACCGCCGAGTACTGGGACATCCTCGCCACGCTGGCCGTTCGGAACGCCGGCGAGGGGCCGCGCACGTTCCACGCCACGCTGATCGCCCTGAACGGCGACCGGATCGCCACCGGCAAGGACTTCGAGCCGACCACCGGCCGGGTGAAGGCCGGGGCCGGAGTGGTCCACCTCGACGAGGGCGGCGCCCGGGGCCTGGCGGCCCGCCTGGAGGGGCGGCCGTTCACCGTCACCCGGGTCGAGGAGAAGCCCTACCGCCGCCGCCCGTACGCGCCGTTCATCACCTCGACCCTCCAGCAGGAGGCGGCCCGCAAGCTGCGGTTCTCGTCGCAGCAGACGATGCGCACCGCGCAGCGGCTCTACGAGAACGGTTACATCACCTACATGCGTACCGACTCGGTGAACCTGTCGGAGACCGCCATCACGGCGGCCCGCCGGCAGATCACGGAGCTGTACGGCGAGCGCAGCGTGCCGCCGGAGCCGCGCCGTTACACCGGCAAGGTGAAGAACGCGCAGGAGGCGCACGAGGCGATCCGCCCGGCGGGGGACAACTTCCGCACCCCGGGTGAGGTGGCCAAGGAACTGTCCGCCGAGGAGTTCAAGCTCTACGAGCTGATCTGGCGTCGCACCATCGCCTCGCAGATGACCGACGCGGTCGGCTCCAGCGTCTCGGTGCGCATCCGCGCGCTCTCCAGCACCGGTGAGGAGGCCGACTTCGGCGCCACCGGTAAGACGATCACCGACCCGGGCTTCCTGCGGGCGTACGTCGAGTCGAGCGACGACGAGAACGCCGAGGCCGAGGACGCCGAGCGCCGGCTGCCCACCCTGGTCAAGGACCAGCCGCTGACGGCCGACGAGCTCGCGGCGCAGGGCCACCACACCCAGCCGCCGGCCCGCTACACGGAGGCGTCGCTGGTCAAGGCGCTGGAGGAGCTGGGCATCGGCCGCCCGTCGACGTACGCGTCGATCATGCAGACCATCCAGGACCGCGGCTACGTCTTCAAGCGCGGCCAGGCGATGATCCCGTCGTTCCTGGCGTTCGCGGTGATCGGGCTGATGGAGCGGCACTACCCGCGCCTCATCGACTACGACTTCACCGCCAGCATGGAGAACGAGCTGGACGAGATCGCCGGGGGTGACCACGCGGCGGTCGACTTCCTCACCTCGTTCTACTTCGGCAGCAGCAACGGCACCGGTGACCAGGCCATCGCCCACGCCGGTGGCCTGAAGAAGCTGGTCACCGAGAACCTCAGCGAGATCGACGCGCGTAGCGTCAACTCGATCCCGCTCTTCACCGACGACGAGGGGCGCGAGGTCGTGGTGCGGGTCGGCCGCTACGGCCCGTACCTGCAGCGGGCGCTGCCGGGCGAGCAGCCCGCGCCGTCGGGCGAGGGCGAGGAGGGCGGCAGCCACGGCGACCGCGCGCCGATCCCCGAGGGCCTGGCACCGGACGAGCTGACCCCGGAGAAGGTCCACGAGCTGTTCCTCGGCGGCGGTGGCGAGCGCAAGCTCGGTGACGACCCGGCCACCGGCGAGCCGATCCTGCTCAAGTCCGGCCGGTTCGGCCCGTACGTGGCCAGCGGCGAGCGAAAGTCGTCGCTGCTGCGTACGCAGTCGCCCGACACGCTGACCTTCGAGCAGGCGTTGCAGCTGCTCAGCCTGCCCCGGCTGGTGGGGGTGGGCCCGGACGGCGTCGAGGTGTTCGCCAACAACGGCCGCTACGGCCCGTACGTCAAGCGCGGTGACGAGTTCCGGTCGCTGGACTCGGAAGACAAGATGTTCACCGTCACGCTGGACGAGGCGCTCGCCCTGCTGGCCGCCCCGAAGACCCGCCAGCGTCGGGCCGCCGCGCCTCCCCTGCGGGAGATGGGCGTCGACCCGCTGACCGAGAAGCCCTTGGTGATCAAGGACGGCCGCTTCGGCCCGTACGTCACCGACGGGGAGACCAACGCGTCGCTGCGGCGCGGCCAGACGCCGGAGGCCCTCACCATCGAGGAGGCCTCGGAGATGCTCGCCGAGAAGCGGGCGAAGGGCCCGGCGCCGCGCAAGAAGGCGGCGGCGAAGAAGGCCGCGCCGGCGAAGAAGACCGCGGCGAAGTCGACGGCGGCGAAGAAGACCGCGGCGGCGACCAAGTCGACGGGGACGCGGAAGGCCACGACGGCCAAGGCCGCGCCCGCCAAGAAGGCGGCGCCCCGGAAGACCACGACCGCGACCGAGTAGGACGCCACGGCGGGGCGCGCACCGCCCGGCACCGTCCAGGACGCGCTCCGCCCGGGGCTGTCCGGGACGCCCCCGGGGCGGTCAGCCGCCGTGCCGCTCCTGGCGCAGCTTCTCCCAGCGGTCCGCGGCGGCGCTCATCTCCTCCTGGACGAAGAGGAAGAAGTCCCGCAGCTCGGCGAGGCGCGCGCCGGCCGGCGACGTCTCGTCGCCGACGGCCACCACGCCCTCGTGCACGACGTCGGCGAACCTCGTGTAGATCCCGCTGCGGATCATCGCGGTGTACGTGCGGGACTCGGCCGCCTTGTAGAGGTCCCGGCGGGAGCCGGGCGCCGGCTCGCGTACCGCCATGCCCACGTGGATCAGGTAGCGCACCGCGCCGGAGACAGCGGCCGGGCTGACCCCGAGGCGCTCGCTGATCTGCGCCGCGGTCATCCCGGTGTCCTCGGCGACCAGCAGCGCCGCGAGCACCCGGGAGGGCATCCTCGGTACGCCCATGTCGCTGAACGTGAGAGCGAAGTGCTCGATGAAGCGGCGTACGGCTTCCTCGTCGCGGTGACCTGGCGGCTGCATCGTCCTATCTTTCACTACTTTCTGAATTCCCTGTAACGATCGCCCGGTGCGGCGTCCCACGGCCCGCCGACACGACGGCGCGGCCGGAGAGCCGGCCGCGCCGCGGACAGGGGTGTTGGATCATGAGGCGAGGTTACGTCGGCGGAAGAGGGTCAGGCCCGTGGCGCCGAGTGCGAGCGCGAGGGCGGACATCACCGCCATCGGCGCCAGCGTGGCGTCGGCCGGCACCGCCGGGACGTGACTGAACGGCGAGACGTCCCGGACCGCCTCGGGCACGCCGAGCAGCGACCCGTACGGGCCGAGGACGAAGCTGAGGACGAAGCCGGACCAGGCCAGCCCGACCGACAGCCGCGGCACGAGCCCGAAGAGCGCCACGGCGAGCCCGGCGAGGATGAGCACCGCCGGCAGCTGGAGGTACGCCGTGCCGGCCAGGTGCCGGATCTGGCCGGCGGGATCGCCTGCGCTCGCGCCGTACACCAGGCCGATCGAGACCGCCGCGAGCCCGAGCATGGCCACGGCGCTCGCCGTGGCGACCACGACGTGGCCGCCCAACCAGGTCAACCGGCCGGTCGCGGTGGCGAGCACCGCCTCGGCCCGCCCGCTCGACTCCTCGGCCCGCGCCCGCAGCAACGCCTGGACCAGGTACCCGGCGACCAGCACACCGATGGTCGCCAGCATCGCGGCGAAGAACGTGTCCATCACCGCGTGCCCGCCGCCACCGGCGAGGTCGTCGAGCCGCCCCGTGACGTTCTCGTTCGTCGCCAGCTCGTCGGCGACGGCGTTGGCGATCGAGCCGACGAGCAGCCCGAACGCGGTGATCGTGGCGGTCCAGCCGAGCACCGTGCCGCGTTGCAGCCGCCAGGCCAGTCCGAGCGGGGTGAGCAGCGCGGCGGACGCGCGAGCCGGTCCGGGGCGGTCCGCGAACAGGCCCATACCGACGTCCCGCCGCGCGGTGAGGGCGAAGGCCGCCGCCGTCAGGACCGCGAAGAGCGCGACCGGGAGCACGAGGACCCACCACCGGTCGCCCGCGAAGGGCCGCATCTGCATGGTCCAGCCGATCGGGGAGAGCCAGGAGGGCCAGGCGCTGGTCATCGTGTAGCCATCCGGCTGGACCTCGCCGAATGCGTCGGCGAGGCCGCGGAGCAGGTAGGCGGCGCCGACCACCGTGGCGGCGATCCCGTTGGCGGCCCGCGCTCCCTGGGTCAGCTGGGCGGCGACGGCCGCGATGGCGGCGAAGGCGATGCCGACAGCACCGACCCCGGCACCGGCCGCGAAGGAACCGGCTGCCGGTAGGCCGTTGCCCGTGAAGGCGAGCCCGATCAGCGCGGCGAGCACGACGTTGGCGCCGACCACGACCGTCAGGGCGGCGCTCAGGTTCGCGTGCCGGCCGACGGCCGTCGCGCCGATCATCTCGGCGCGCCCGGTCTCCTCGTTCTGGCGGGTGTGCCGGACGACGGCGAGGGTGCTCATGAAGCCCGCCATCAGGGCCAGGAACGCCAGGATCCCGAAGGCGGTCATCTGGCCGTCGCTGGTGCCGGTGGGCGCGGCCCGGAACATCAGCAGTCCGGGCGTCTCGACGGCCACGCGCAGGACGGCCATCCGGTCTGCCTCGGTGGGGTACTGCGAGTCGATCGCCGAGCCGGCGAACGCGCCGAGCGCGACGGTGCTCAGGATCCAGACCGGCAGCTGCACGCGGTCGCGCCGCAGCGCGAGGCGGGCCAGCCGACCGGTGCCCGTGTAGGCGCTGCTCACCGGACACCCACCAACTCGTCGTCGTAGTGGCGCAGGAAGAGTTCCTCCAGCGACGGCGGGGCGCTGGCGAGGGCGCGTACGTCGAAGCGGGTCAGGTACTCCAGCACCCGGTTCAGGTCGGCCGTGTCCACGGCGAACGTCGCGTGGGTGGTGGACACGACGGCGTCGTACACGCCGGGCAGCTCCACCAGCCCGGTGATGGGACGGGCGGTGTCCACCGAGACCGAGGTGCGGGTCAGGTGGCGCAGTTCGGCGAGGGTGCCGCTCTCCACCGTCCGGCCCTGCCGGATGATGCTCACCCGGTCGCACAGCGCCTCCACCTCGGAGAAGATGTGGCTGGAGAGCAGGACCGTGCGGCCCTGGCTCTTCACCTCGCGTACGCACTCCTGGAAGGCCGCCTCCATGAGCGGGTCGAGCCCGGAGGTCGGCTCGTCGAGGATGTAGAGCTCCACGTCGGAGGCGAAGGCGGCGACGATCGCGACCTTCTGCCGGTTCCCCTTCGAGTACGTGCGCGCCCGCTTCGAGGGATCGAGCTGGAACCGCTGGATCAGCTCGTCCCGGCGGCGCCGGTCCAGGCCGCCCCGGAGCGACCCGAACAGATCGATCGCCTCACCGCCGGTCAGGTTCGGCCACAGGTTCACGTCGCCCGGCACGTACGCCAGGCGCCGGTGCAGGTCCACGGCGTCCCGCCAGGGGTGGCCGCCGAGCAGGCTGACCGACCCGGCGTCCGCCCGCAGCAACCCCAGCAGGACCCGGATGGTGGTGGACTTCCCGGAGCCGTTGGGGCCCAGGAAACCGTGCACCTCGCCGGCATCGACGTGCAGATCCAGTCCATCGAGTGCGCGAACCCTGCCGAAGGTCTTCACCAGCGCGGAGACGGAGATAGCAGTCATGCCCCGAACGCTACGCCAGTTTCACAAAATCGTGAAACCTCTGAAGCGTATAAAACGCGTTAAAAAATCGGCGAAGATCAGGCCCGCGGCGCGTGACGAGCGCCACCGCCGGCGTGATGATGCGGACGGTCAGTCGCCGAGGACGCGGGTCAGGTGGGCGTTGGTGAAGACGCGGTCGGGGTCCAGGCGGTCGCGTACGGCCAGGAAGTCCGCCCAACGGGGGTACGCGGGGGCGAGCGAACTCGCGTCGCGCCAGTGCATCTTGCCCCAGTGCGGCCGGCCGCCCAGGCCGGCGGCGACCCGCTCGAAGGCGGTGAAGTACGGCTCGTACGGCGTGCCGACGTACTGGTGGACGGCCAGGTAGACGGAGTCGCGGCCGTAGCCGTGCGACAGCCAGATGTCGTCCTCGGCGGTGAAGCGCACCTCCACCGGGAAGAGCACCTTGAACGGCAGGTCGTCCACGATGCGCCGCAGCGCGCCGAGCGCCTCGCCGAGCGCGGCGCGCGGCAGCCCGTACTCCATCTCGACGAAGCGGACCCGGCGCGGTGTGCAGAACACCGCGTCGGAGCGGCCCGTGTAGCGGCGCTCGGTGAGTGCCCGCGCGGAGATCGCGCTGATCGTCGGGGCGAGGGCCGGCACTGCCCGGCCGAGCCGGCAGGCGCCCGCGAAGACGGTGTTGGCGAGGAAGTCGTCGTCGAGCCAACCGCGCAGCCGGGACAGTGGCCGGTCGTCGGCGGGCACGCGATCGTTGGTCTTGACCTGCACCCGGGCGGTGTACGGGAACCAGTAGAACTCGACGTGGTCGTGGCCCGCGATCAGTTCCGGCAGGTCGGCCAGCACGGCGTCCAGTGGCGCGGGCCGCTCGTGCGCGTGCAGCACGAACGCGTCGACGCAGCGCAGCGTCACCTCGACCAGCACCCCGAGCGCGCCGAGCGAGACCCGCGCGGCGGCGAAGACGTCCGGGTGCTCCCGCGCCGAGCAGCGCACCACCTCACCCGTGCCGGTCACCAGCGTGAGGGCCTCCACGAACGTGGCCAGGCAGCCGTATCCGGCCCCGGTGCCGTGGGTGCCGGTGGAGATCGCCCCGGCCACCGTCTGGGCGTCGATGTCACCGAGGTTGGGCAGCGCGAGGCCGTGCCGGGCGAGCAGGTCGTTGAGCGCGTGCAGGGTCATGCCGGCCGGCACGGTGGCCAGTCGCCGCTCGGCGTCGACCCGTACGCCGGTGTCCAGCGCGGCCAGCTCCATCCGCTGGTCGTCGGCGAGCGCGACGGGGGTGAAGGAGTGTCCGCTGCCGGCGACCCGGATGCGGTGGCCCTCGGCGCGGGCGTTCCGGACGGCCTCGACGACCTCGGGGGTGGATCCAGGGCGCAAGATGG
This sequence comes from Micromonospora xinjiangensis, assembly GCF_056150165.1. Classification (NCBI taxonomy): domain Bacteria; kingdom Bacillati; phylum Actinomycetota; class Actinomycetes; order Micromonosporales; family Micromonosporaceae; genus Micromonospora; species Micromonospora xinjiangensis. The sequence goes on from NZ_JAXCFO010000003.1 coordinate 616,436, forward strand.
TGGTGGCGGTGCCGCGCTGATTGCCGGCCCAGTTTGACCACGGGGCGGTGGAGGGTGCGGTGCCGGCCATACGCGCTCCTCGATGTGAATATGAGGCTACTTCATATCAGGAACGTTCTCGCTGGTAAATACCGCAACTGAGTCCCGCTCGTTGTACCGGTAGTCACGGGTTCGTGACGTGCAGATATGTTCATCCGTCGAAGGGGGGTGGCGCCGAGTGTCCACACCAGCCGCCACGACCGGGCCGCTGCGCCGGGTACCGGTGCAGGGTCGAAGTGTCGCGCGGGTCCAGCGGATGCTGGATGCCTGCGCCGAACTCGTCGACGAGGTGGGGTACGAAGGGCTGACCACGACCTTGCTCGCCGAGCGTGCCGAGGTGGCGATCGGATCGGTCTACCAGTTCTTTCCCGACAAGCGGGCGATCGTGCAGGCGTTGACCCTGCGCACGATGGAGTCCTACCTCCAGCGGCTCGACGAGCGGTTCGCCTCGGACGACCTGACCCACTGGTGGGACGGCGTCGACGCGGGCATCGACGAGTACATCACGATGCACCGCACCGTCCCGGGATTCCGTACCTTGCACTTCGGCGACGTGGTTGACCTGCACCTGCTCGATGAGCAGCGGGACAACAACGGGGTGATCGCGGACCAGCTGGCCCGCGTGCTCACCGAGCGGTTCGGGCTCAAGGACGTCCCCGAGCTCCGCTTCCATCTGGAGATCGCCGTCGAGACGGCCGACGCGCTCATCAAGCTCGCGTTCCGCCGAAAGCAGGACGGGGACGAGCGGGTGCTGGCCGAGGCGAAGGCGCTGATCCGCGAGTACCTGCACCGCCAGGTGGACGCCCCGGCCGACGCCGCCCAGCCCGGCTAGGAGACGCCGCCGGGCCGCGGGGTGCGGCGGCCGGCGGCGCGAGCCCCGGGTGCGATCGGGGCGACGGTGCGGACGAGCCCGGTGGTGCGACCGGGCGACGGTACGGACGACGGCCCGGGGTGCGACCGGGCCGGTGGTCAGAGGAAGGCGTGGCCCTCGCCCCGGTAGGTGGGCACGGTCGCCACGACGGTGTCGCCGTCGACCAGGTGCAGCTCGTTCACGTGCTCGCACAGCTCGCCGGCCTTGGCGTGCCGGAACCACACCCGGTCGCCGAGCCGGAGGGTGGCGGCCGCCGCGCCGGCCAGCGGGGTCTGCACCTCGCCCGCGCCCTCCGGCCCCAGCAGCTTGAGCCCGGCCGGCAGGACCGGCCGGGGCAGGCGGCTCGCGGCGGCCGGGCCGGAGGCGATCCAGCCGCCGCCGAGCACGGTGGCCAGGTCGGGGGCCGGCCGGCGGACCACCGCGCAGGCGAAGTAGGCCGACGGCGTGGGCTGCCAGGCGCGGTACGCGTCGAAGAGCGTCGGACCGTACAGGCCCGATCCCGCGGTGACCTCGGTGACCGCGGGATCGGCGCTGGTCGCGGCCACGCTGCCGGTGCCGCCCCCGTTCACGAACTCCAGGTCGGCGTGTTCCTGCACGGCGGCCACCGCGGCGCTGCGGCGGGCCAGCAACTCCCGGTACGAGCCGCGCTGGGCCAGCCGGATCGCCCGGCCGAGCACCGCCTGTCCGGGCGGCGCGTCGCCGAGGCCGGCGATCTGTGCCTCGTACGCCATGAGGCCGACGAGCCGGAACCCGGCGCGGCCGGCGACGGTGGCGGCGAGCGCGCCGGCCGCCGTCGCGCTGTGCACCGGCGAGCGGCGCACGCCGACGTGCACCCGCCCGCCCAGTGGCCGCCACGAGGCGTCCAGTTCGAGGCAGACCCGCAGCTCCGGGCGGCGTCCGGGGGCGCACACGTCGTCGACCAGGTCGAGCTGCTCGGTGCTGTCGATCATGAGCGTGACCGCCCGGGCCAGGGTGTCGTCGGCGGTCAGCTCGGCGAGGGCGCCCCGGTCGGCCGTCGGGTACGCGACCAGCACGTCATCGGACACCCCGGCCCGGACCAGCCAGATCGCCTCGGGAAGGGTGAACGCCATCACGCCGTGCCAACCGGGTCGGCGCAGCGCCCGGGTGATCAGTTCCCGGCTGCGCACCGACTTGCTGGCGAGTCGCACCGGTTTGCCGGCCGCGCGGTCGACCAGCGCCTGCGCGTTCGCGTCGAAGGCGCTCAGGTCGACCACGGCGTACGGCGGATCGAGGTGGGTGGTCGCCCGGTCCAGGCGCTCGCGAAGTTTGTCGGTTTCGATGGCCACGTGTGCACGCTAACTGTCGGACGGTCAATGCGAAACACCCTCGCGTCTACCCGACTGCGGGTGCTGGTCCCGGCGGCCTAGGCTCGGCGAGCAGGAGAATGTCAGAGGTGGGGCCGCGGCCCACCGGGACTAGAGTGTTCCACCGGGGATGCCCAGCGATGGGCCGGCACGTGGAGGTACGGCCATCGAAAGCCAGAACAGCGGCGAGTCGTCCGGCGTGTCGCCGTCCGGTGGCCGGCCCGACGGCCCGCAGGGCGCGGCGAAGAGCCCCGCGGCCCCGCTCGGCAGCGCCGCGGGGCAGATCGGTGGCGCCCCGAGCCAGCCGCCCACCCCGCCCCAGACCGACCGGTCCGGCTACGGCGCGATCCGCTCCGTGCTGCGCATCCGGCCGTTCCGCCGGCTCTGGATCGTGCTCGGCGCCGCCTCCTTCGGCGACTGGCTGGGCCTGCTCGCCACCTCCGTCTTCGCCGCCTCGCAGGTGTCCGGCAGCACGGCCCAGGGCGCGGCGTTCGGCGGCGTGATCGCCGTACGCCTGCTGCCGGCGCTGGTGCTCGGGCCGATCGCCGGGGTCTTCGCCGACCGGTTCGACAGGCGCTGGACGATGGTCATCTGCGACCTGCTGCGCTTCGTGCTCTTCGCCTCGATCCCGCTGTACGCCCTCACCGGCGCCAGCGGCGGCCTCGTCGTCACCTGGGCGGCGATCGCCACCTTCCTGATCGAGTCGATCACCCTGCTCTGGATCCCGGCCAAGGAGGCCGCGGTCCCCAACCTGATCCCGCGCGCGCGGCTGGAGACGGCCAACCAGCTCACCCTCATCACCACGTACGGCCTGACGCCGGTGTTCGCGGCGCTGGCCATCGCGGTGCTCGACCGCAGCGTCCGGGCGGCGACCGGCGGCCAGGTGCCGGGCTGGGCCGAGCCGGCCCAGCTCGCGCTCTGGTTCAACTCCCTCTCCCGCCTCGCCACCGCCGTGGTGGTGGCGTTCGGGATCAAGGAGATCAGCCAGGCGCGGCGCACCGAGCACGAGCAGGGCGACCAGAGCATGACCCGGCAGTTCGTCGAGGGCTGGCGGTTCATCTCCCACACCCCGCTGGTCCGGGGCCTCGTGCTCGGGATCTTCGGCGCGTTCGCCGGTGGCGGCATCGTGATCGGCACGGCCCGCTTCTTCGCCAACTCGCTCGGCGCCGGTGACGCCGCCTTCTTCCTGCTCTTCGCCGCGATCTTCATCGGGTTGGCGATCGGCATCGGGCTCGGTCCGATGATCGTCAAGGAGATGTCCCGGCGCCGCTGGTTCGGCATGAGCATCGTGCTGGCCAGCGCGGCGGTGATGACCCTGGCCTTCGCCATCCACCTCTCGATGGCGATCGTCGGTGCGATCCTGGTCGGTGCCGGCGCCGGCATGGCCTTCCTGGCCGGCACCACGCTGCTCGGCGGCGAGATCGCCGACGAGGTGCGCGGCCGGGTCTTCGCGGTGGTGCAGATCGGCACCCGGCTGGTGCTCATCCTGGCCATCGCGCTGAGCAGCCTGCTCGCCGGTGTCGGCGGCTCCCGCACGCTGGAGATCGCCGACCTCGGCGTCTCGATCTCCTCCACCCGGTTGCTGCTGCTCGCCGCCGGCGCCGCCGGCATCTTCGCCGGGATCAGCGCGTTCGGGCAGATGGACGACAAGAAGGGCGTGCCGGTCCTGGCCGACCTCTGGGGTTCGATCCGGGGTCGCCCGCTGATGCCGGCCGAGCCCTTCGTCTCCAACGGGCTCTTCGTGGTCTTCGAGGGCGGCGAGGGCGCCGGGAAGTCCACGCAGCTGGCACTGCTCGCCGACCGCCTGCGCGGCCAGGGCCGGGACGTGGTGGTCACCCGGGAGCCGGGTGCGACGGGCGTGGGCGAGCGGATCCGGTCGCTGGTGCTCGGCACCACCGAGGGCGAGGCGCCGTCGCCGCGCGCGGAGGCGCTGCTGTACGCCGCCGACCGCGCCCACCACGTGGCCACCGTGGTCCGCCCTGCGCTGGCCCGGGGCGGCGTGGTGATCAGTGACCGGTACGTCGACTCCTCCCTCGCCTACCAGGGCGCCGGGCGTACGCTCCCCGTCGACGAGGTCTCCTGGCTCTCCTCCTGGGCCACCGGCGGGCTCAAGCCCGACCTCGTCGTGCTGCTCGACGTCGACCCGCGCACCGGCCTCTCCCGCGTCGCGGCCCGCAACCAGGCCGCCGATCGGCTGGAGGCCGAGTCGGTCGCCTTCCACGACCGGGTCCGGTACGCCTTCCTCGACCTCGCCGCCGCCGACCCGAAGCGCTACCTGGTGCTCGACGCCGGCCGGCCGGTGGAGGAGATCGCCCGGCTCGTGGGGCAGCGCGTCGACGAGATCCTCGGCGACCCGGCCGGGATCGTGCACCCGCGCCGGGCGCAGGGCCCGGACACCTCGGTGCAGCCGGAGTTATCCGACGCGGAGATGGTGACGATGGAGCAACGGACCTGATGCCCGACGTCTTCGCCGACCTCGTCGGCCAGGACGAGGCGGTCGCCACGCTGCGCCGGGCCGCCGCCGCGGCGGCCGCCGTGCTGCGGCACGCCGCCGGAGAGCGGACGCTCGCGCTCACCCCGGCCGCCGGTGGCCCGCCGGCCGACGCGGAAGCCGGTGACGGTGCCGAGGGCCCGGACCCCGGCGCCGGGATGACCCATGCCTGGATCTTCACGGGGCCGCCGGGCTCCGGGCGGTCGGTCGCGGCGCGCGCCTTCGCCGCCGCGCTCCAGTGCGTGTACGGCACGGGCTGCGGCGAGTGCCCCGGCTGCCACACCACCATGGCCGGCACCCACGCCGACGTCCGGTTGGTGGTGCCGGAAGGGCTCTCCATCGGCGTCGGCGAGATGCGGGCGCTGGTCCTGCGCGCCGCCAGCACGCCGTCCGGCGGGCGCTGGCAGGTGGTGGTCATCGAGGACGCCGACCGGCTCACCGAGGCGGCCGGGAACGCGCTGCTCAAGGCCATCGAGGAGCCACCCCCGCGTACGGTCTTCCTGCTCTGCGCCCCATCCACCCACCCCGACGACATCTCGGTGACGATCCGCTCGCGGTGTCGGGTCGTGCCGCTGCGGCAGCCGCCGGCCACCGCGGTCGCGGAGGTGCTGGTCCGCCGGGACGGCATCGCCCCCGACGTGGCGCAGTGGGCGGCGGCCGCCGCCCAGGGGCACGTGGGTCGGGCCCGGCGGCTGGCCCGCGACCCGGAGGCGCGCAAGCGGCGGGACGCCGTGCTCGCGGTCCCGCGCCGGCTCACCGGGGTGGGTGCCGCCTTCGACGCGGCGTCCGCCCTGATCGAGGCGGCCGAGGCGGAGGCCGAGGCCTCGGTGGCGGAGGCCGACGCCGGGGAGCGGGCGGCCCTGGAGACGGCGCTCGGGGCGGGCGGCACCGGCCGCGGCGCGGCGGGAGCCATCCGGGGGGCCGCCGGTCAGCTCAAGGACCTGGAGAAGCGGCAGAAGTCGCGGGCCACCCGTGCCCAGCGGGACGCGCTGGACCGGGCGCTGGTCGACCTCGCCGGCTTCTACCGGGACGCGCTCGCCGTGGCGCTGCGCGCCCCGGTCGCGCCGGTGCACACCGACACCGCCGAGGTGGCGGCCGCCGGGGCGCAGAGGTGGGACGCCGAGGGGGCACTGCGCCGTCTGGAGGCGGTGCTCGCCTGCCGCGCGGCCATCGAGGCGAACGTGAAGCCGCGGATCGCCGTCGAGGCGATGATGCTGGCCCTCTGGCGGGGCTGAGCCGAGCCGTCGGGCGGCTCGTCCCGCCGGCGGTCCCGCGGGCCGGACCCGTCGTCCACAGGCATCGACAGCTGCGATTTCCATGCGGTACGGTCCGGGATGCGGTGGTGACGGTGACGCCACGCTCAGTGAGGATCAGCCGAGGAGGAGTCCGCCGATGCCACGGGGGGAGATCGACGAGGCGTGGATCGAGGAGGCCGTGCGGCGCTACCGCCGCATCGAGTCGCTCCAGGCCGAGTTCGACCAGGCGGTGTCGACGGTGGAGGTCACCGTGCGCTCGCCCGACGGGCTGGTCGAGGTGGTGGTGACGGCCGGTGGCCGGGTCACCGACGTCCGCTTCCTCGCGCCCCTGCACGCCCGCAACCCCCGCGACGTGGCCACCTCGGTGAAGGCCGCCGTGACCGCGGCCGCCGACGCCGCCGAGTGGGCGCGGGAGAAGCTGCACAACGAGACGTTCGCGGCCTACCGACCGCTCGCGGGAGCCTGAGATGGACGCCCTGCGTGCCCTCGCCGCCCGCCTCGACGAGGCGAGCGCGACGCTGACCACGCTGTCCCACGCCGTCACCGCCGGAGATCCGCCGCAGGCCGCGTTCGGTGCCGACGCACCGGGGCGGGCCGGCGAGATCGGGCGCGCGCTGCATCGACAGTGGACAGCCGCCACCGACAGCCGATCCCGCGAGGCCCGTGCGGCCGCCGGCCGGGTCGACGCGGTCGCCGCCGCCGTCCGGGAGGCCGCCGACGGCTACGTTGAGGCCGACCGGGGGGCCCGACGGCGGCTGGCCGGGGAGGCGTGATGGACGCGCTCGACCGGCTCGCCGAGCCCGGCCTCGACCTGCTGCGCCGGGTGGACGTCCTGCTCGCCTCCGGCGCGCCGGAGGGGCACCGGGTCTGGCCGCTGCTCCGCCGGATGCAGGTGCTCCCCGGTGAGGCCGTGCGCCATTTTCTCGACCTGCGTCCCGCGCCGCTGGCCGACGCGGGGCACGCGACGCGCCGGCTGGTGCGCGGCTACGACGACGTCTCCACCGTGCTGGCGGGCCCGGTGCGCTGGGCCGGCCCGGCCGCCGAGGCGTACGGGCAGTCGCGCGCGGCGCTGCTGCACCACCTGGACGAGGGCCCGGAGAGTCTCGTCGGGCGCCTGGAGTCGACGGCCGGCTACGCCGAGGCCCTCGCCGACTGGGTCGAGGGCAGCCGTCTCGCGCTGGCCCGGGCGCTGGCCGACGTGCTCCGCTCGACCGAGGCCGTGGCGGTGGTGGCCGCCACCGCCACGCTGCCCGGGGCGGTGCCCCGGGCCGGGTCCGCCGGGCCGCGCGTGATCGAGGCGGCCGAGATCGCCGCGCGGGTGCTGGCCGTGCTCTGCGTGGCGTACGACGGGGCGGAGACGTTGCTGCGGCAGTGGGGGCCGAGCCTCGCCGAGTCGACCTGGCGTCCGTCGGTGGTGGGTCGCCCCCGTTACGACGGCAGCACCCGGATCGGGTGGTGACCCGCTCCCACGGGCGGCTCGTCGACGAGGGCGTGGCCTGCTCGGGCGTTGGCCCGCCACGGCGAGGGGCCGGTGCGGCGGCCGACCCTGGACAGTCCACGGCGTCGCCCTCGGGCAGCCCGGCCGGGCTCCGGCGGCGACGCCGTGGCTCCCCTGCACCCCCCGCAGGTCTGGTCTCCACTCAACGCCTCCGCCCGTCGTTTGTCGCCCGTGCCGGCCCGGATTCAGCCGTCCGGGCGAGGGCCAACCACACGACGGTCTGGGCGGCGGATCGGTCAAGTCGACGGTCGTGGATGACTGCACGGTGTAGTCGCCCGGCGACGGCCGGGCGGCCACCGGTCCGCGGTCCGTCGTAGGGTGGGGGCATGGGCATGCTCTGCGCGGTCAGTTTCAACCGGTACGGGCGCCTCTACTACCTCGATCCCGGGGAGCTTCGTCCGCAGGTCGGCGACAAGGTGCTGGTGCCCACGGACGACGGGCCCGAGGTGGCGGAGTGCGTCTGGGCCGCGCAGTGGGTCGGGGAGGACACCGACGGCTTCCCCCGGCTGGCCGGCATGGCCGGCGAGGAGGACCTGCGCCGCGACGAGGCGCTGCGCCGCCGCAAGGCCGAGGCGAAGGTGGCCGCGAAGCGGCTGATCCGCGCCCACGGTCTGCCGATGAAGGTGGTGGCCGTCGACCACGTGCTCGGCTCCGGCGACGGCGGGGGCGAGCGGACCACCGTCTACTTCACCGCGCCGCACCGGGTGGACTTCCGCTCCCTGGTCCGCGACCTCGGCGCCACGCTGCACTGCCGGGTCGAGCTGCGGCAGCTCTCCGCCCGGGATTCGGCCCGGGTGCAGGGCGGGATCGGCTCCTGCGGGCGCGACCTGTGCTGCGCCACCTTCCTCACCGACTTCGAGCCGGTGACCATCCGGATGGCGAAGGACCAGGACCTTCCGCTCAACCCACTGCGCATCTCCGGGGCGTGCGGCCGCCTCATGTGCTGCCTCAAATACGAGCACCCGCTGTACCAGAGATTCCAGGAGACCGCGCCGCCGGTGGGCAGCCGGGTCACCACCCCGCAGGGCGACGGCCGGGTAATCGGGCACAGCGTCCCGCGCGACTCGGTCACCGTGCGGCTGGACGCCGACGGCTCCCGCTGCTCCTGCTCCCGAGCCTCCGTCTGCGGCCCCCGCCAAGCCCACGACCAGCACTACAACCCCTGACCCCGGCCGGGAGACAGGGGTGGGGGTCAGGTCAGGGTTATCGGGGGTTCGGCCAGGCGTGGGGTGAGGGGGGACTTGGGGACCAGCCAGCTGGCCGTCGGCTTCTGGTCCGGGTTGACCTGCCAGTCACGGGCTACCCGGTCCACCGCGATCGGGTAGATCGTCAGTGCGCCGTCCGGGTCGATCCGCATCCGCAGGAACGCCTTCGAGTCCTCGATGCCCTGGCCCGCGAACAGCTCGTTGAGGTTCACCCCGAACGACCCGGCGACCAGCAGGTACGCCGCGACCAGCTGGCTGGCCACCAGCCCGCTGACCGGGCCGTAGACGACCGCGGCGGCGACGACCGGCAGCGGCCACGGCCAATCGGCGAAGGGAAGCTGCAACCACGCCCAGGTGCCCGCCGCGCCCAACGCGAGGTGGGCCAGCCCGTGCCCGACACCGAGGATCCAGTGCCGGGCGTGCCGCTTGCCGCCGGAACTCGGCGGCTTCGCGAAGAACGCGGCCCCGAGCAACGTGACCACCAGCATCAGCACCAGCGGCACGCTGAACAGGCGCTGCTCCGTCGTGCCGACCCGGTTCGCCGCCACGCCCGCCATCGCGAGCATCAGCAGCGTGTGCAGGGTGCCCAGCAGGGTGGTGAAGCCCGGGTTGCGCAGCGGCAGCCGGGGAAAGATCCCCCAGCCGTACCGCCGACTGCGGGCCGCGTCGGGGTAGCGGCCCACCAGGTCGTACGGGCGGGAGGGGCTGGCCCGCCGGGCGAGGGTGTCCTTCGGGGGGACCTCGATCCGCTCCGGGAGCTTGTGCGTCGGGTAGAGGTAGGCGCCGCCGCTGCCGCAGGTGATCAGCTGCCGGTCCGGGCCGGCGTACCGGGCGTAGTGGTGCAGGTCGCCGGAGATCAGCAACCGCACCTGCGCCCCGGTGGGCGCCACTATCGTACGGATGAAGTAGTCGATCGAGTCGTACGCCATGGGGTGGTCGACGGCCTTGACCCACGTCGGCGCCGGCACCGCCAGGATCACCCGGCTCTGCGGGCCCAGCCTGCTCGCCACGTCGTCGAAGTAGGCGAGCTGCGGGTCGTCGAGGTACGAGCCGGACTGGTCGTCGAGGCCGAGCAACCACCAGTCGGCGGGCAGCGCGACGGCGAAGTAGGAGCGGGACTGGCCGGTGCCCCAGCCGCCGAAGTGCCGGTCCCGGGAGCGGACGAACAGGCGGAGGAAGGCGGTCAGGCCGTCGTACCAGTCGTGGTTGCCCGGGACCGCGAAGAGGGTGGGCCGCTCGGGCGGGGTGGCCGGCAGAGCCGCCTGGTAGGGGCCCTTGCACCGGTCCTCGTACGCCTCGAAGGCGGCCGACGGGTAGACCTGGTCGCCGCCCATCACCAGCGTCTGCGCCCGCGGCAACCGGCGCCCGTCGACCTCCAGCTCCGGCTGGGCGAGCAGGTACGCGATCGAGTAGGTGGCGTTGAAGCCGTCACCCAGGTCGGCCACGTAGTCCAGCCAGAGCCCACCGTCCGAGCCCACCTGCCGCTCGATCCGCGCCTCGAGGGAGTTCTGCAGCTCCCGCTTGTCCAGGTACGCCCCGAAGAGCACCGCGAGGAGCGTACGGATGCCGGTGCTGATCAGCAGGAACGGCGCGAGCCAGGGGACGGGTTTGCGCGGGGTGAAGCCCAGCTCCAGCGGATCGGTGCTCCGGGGTCGGCGGGCCTCCCGGCCGCCGGCCCGCTCACCGGCGACGGCGGCCTGATCCGCGCTGCGGGGGCCCGCGACGGCCCCGTCGACCGGCGCGCCGTCGGGAGTGTGGGCCGGGTCGTCGGGGCGGGGGTGATCGTCGGTCACCGCCGCAGCGTAGTCCGGCTGTGATCGCGAGCGCTGTCCGGCGAGCGACCCTTCGCGCCGGATGTCGGGCTTGCCGGGTCGGGACGGGGCGGGGGGTATCGGATTCGGCCGGAGCGGGTGCGTGCCGTACACTTGACGATCGTTGCCGCCTTAGCTCAGTCGGCTAGAGCGACGCACTCGTAATGCGTAGGTCGACGGTTCGATTCCGTCAGGCGGCTCGGTACAGAAGCCCAGGTCACCGACCTGGGCTTCGCCGTTTCCCATGGCCGATTACGTCGCCGCTGGCGGGTCGAGTCCTTGAATAGTCCTTGTCCCGCGCCGCGACCGCCTCGTCCAGCCGGTTGGCGACCGCGTCCAGGTCGTGGTCGAGGAACATCGGCTCCTCCCGCACGACCCGAGGCAGCCGCACGCCCTCTGCCGGATTCCGAGCCATGCGGCCGTCCCGCACCGCGTGCGCCAGGGCAAGCGACAGCACCCGGTGCGCGTACCGGACCGTTGCCGGGGCAAGGCCGGACGCGGTGAGCCGCTGCACCCAGGCCGCTACCTCCGCGTACGAGACTGCCGAAAGCGGGATGTCCTCCCACGTCGGAAGGATCTGCCGCCGCAGCGCCAACTCGTACCGGGCACGGGTCGACGGCTTGAGCTGCACCTGAGCCGCCATCCACTGGGACGCCCAGGCGCCCACCGTCACCCGCGCCCGAGCCGGGTCGATCAAGGCGGCCCGCAAGCGGGCCGCGCCGGCCGCGCTCGGCCTCCTGGCGGCGCAAGCGCCGGCATCGGCCGGCGCGCCGGCCACGCTGGCGGTTGCAAGAGCTGTTTGTCCTCCGGGCGGGGGATCTTCGACAGAGATGGAGGACGCCGTCCGGACGGTGCGGTAGCCGGTGGTTGCGCGGGTCGCCATCTCCACGGTGAGCCCAGGCAGAGCCGAGCAGACCAGGGGCCAGGGTGCCCGTCCGCATCCTCGCTTCCCGCGTCTCCGGTAAGGTCGTTCGTCCGGTAGGGCGCTCCACCTTGTCACCCTGGCCCCTGGCCCGCTCCACGATGTGTGGGACTCACGGCGGATATGGCTCGGAGGCTGGCCGTGTGAAAACAGGACCGTGGCGTTCGTGGTTAGACATCACAACTGGTGCAGCCGAGGCTTAAGTCGCCACCGAATGCTTAGCTGTCGCCCTCAGCGACTCCGCCGCGTAGGCCCCACTCATCAAGCCCTGAGTAGATCCGTGCGGTGCGACCCGCAGGGAAGGAAAGGCACTGTGCTTCCCCTGTGTAGATCGCCACCAGCGAGTTAGTGCCCCGCCACCAGGTATCCGCCAGCCCCGTGACCTCTCGCACCGGCTCGTAGTCGTCCAACGCGATGTCATCCACCTCATCGCCGTTGACCTTCGTGATTTGCTTCGCCCACATGGCTGCATGGTCAGCCAACGCAAGAGACTCCACCCAACCCTCGATGGAGGCATGTAGAGGAACCCAATCCCCTGCGTGGATCCCGAATTCGCCGGCAGGTCCGATCATGAAGGCATACGGAACCGCTGTCCGCTGTGTGCCAGCTTCGAACCACCATCCCTCAGTTATTGACCCTTCTGGCGTATCGGCGCCGAGGTACCTGGGGCCGCCGTCGTACTGCGGGGCTGGAGGCAAGACCAGACCACCCCAGCGCTCCTGATAGACCGCCACCCGATCGATCTCTGTCGGAGGAATCCCTAACGCAACCCATCGCTCCCGGCACTCCTCGACTTGCAGGCAGTCGACCTTGACGCCGTTGGCGCGGATGAAGGACCGGGCCCGTAACGTTAGGCCCTCGGGCACATCGTTGAAGAGATTCAAATTCACCGGGCCGACCCTACTCAGCGTGTCTGGTCAAGAGGATCAACGGACGACAGCAACGGCGCTGGACGGACCGGCGCGGTGGCAGACGAGAAGAGCGCTGAGACCAGCTGTACAGCCATCCGTACAGCCAAGCCGGCCGACGGAACCTTCCCGGGGTCGACGTGAGGCGACAAGGCGAGCAGGCCAACGGCGGTCACGGACGCCGGCCGACAACAGTCTTGTCTTTGCAAAGCAGGGGAGCGGGGCGTGCCCGTTCCGTGCCCGATGGGGCGGAGCCGAGGGTCAATGGTGGTCAGCTCTTGCACGTGGGAGCCCGCATGGCGGCGCAGGTAAAGCCAGGTCACTGCCAAGCGGCTTCCGCCCGTACCCACACTTCCTAACCCGTGCGTCGACCGGTTCCGTTGGCACGTTTGGTGCTGCCTGCCACGATGATCCGGTGCCGTGGCCGGAGGAGCGACAGACATGACAGAAACCGAGGAGGCGGTCGACCGAATCCGGGCGGCTCCGGCGTACCGACTGCTTGTCATCGGGTACCGCTGTCTGCCTCTCGGGCTACTCATGTGGGGCGTTGGCGTCGCCGTGGTGGCCCTGTGGTCCCTGAAGCCGCCGATGGTGTTCATCCCGCTCGTCGTTGCGATGGGGACGGTGCTTGCTGGGGTGGTCGCGGTATGGGCTGGCTTGCTAACCCTGCACGCCCGTCGGCTCATGCCCCGTGGCGGCACAAATCGACACAGGGCCTTGATGAAGGTGCTGTGGCGGGACGTGATAGCACCAGTCAGGCCCGGTAGGTAGCGGAGCGAGTGCAACACCCGACCGGCGCGGGGCGGCCTACGGGCATGGCCTATGTCAGTCCTCATTTAGTCCTCAAGAGGTCGGACCGTGACCACCGACGCTGAGAGATGCCGAGAGGCATTTCCGCACGTCAGGCCAGTCGAGGCCAGGTTGGCACAGGTCGCCAACTTGATCTCGTAATGCGTAGGTCGACGGTTCGATTCCGTCAGGCAGCTCGGCACAGAAGCCCAGGTCACCGACGTGGACTTCGCCGTTTCCCGAGGCTCACGATGGTACCGCCGGTCACGGCGTCGCGATCCTGTCTACCCCCACCTGATGCGGTGACGGATCGGTCGCCGCACATGCGCGGCAGTCAGCCCTGCTTCCCCGGTCGTCCTGGTTGCGGTCGGTGACATCCGGGTGGCTGCGGGCGCACTCGAACCCGGACCGGGAACGAACCAACGCCGCCAGGACGCCGTGCGTGAGGGGAAGCTCGCCCAACTCGCTGATGCCGACCCAGGCGATGTCGTCATGCTCGTCGGGTGCACGGTTGGTCGGAGAGCCGGTCCAGTCCCCGATGTGCCAGACGCCCACGTGCACGGCGTCCGCACCACTGCCGTCATGCAAGACGCCCCACCGTGCGGCGGACTCCGCCACGATTCGAACGCCGAGCTCCTCGTGCATCTCCCGCGCGAGTGCCTGCAGCTCCGACTCACCCGCTTCGACCTGCCCCCCGGGCAGATCCCAGACATCTGGGTACGCCCGTTTGGTCGGCCTGCGGTGCACCAGCAGGACCGCGCCGTTTTCCACGAGTGCGCCTGTGACGACGACATGCATGCCGGGATTAGAGCAGAGGGATGGGACAGGCTCGTCCCTGGCGAAGGGATGCGGCGATTCGCGTCGGACATCAAGGGCCGTTGATACACTCCGCGCCCATGCGTAGGCACCTCGCGGCAGCGGCTCTGTCCCTCGCGGCACTTCTCACCGCCTGCGGCGGCAGTGCGTCGCCTGACGAGCAGATGGCGTACCTGCGTGAGATGGCCGAACGTGGTGCCGAACTGCATGCCGTGCTGGAGCGCCAGGGAGACTCCGGTGACGGGGAGAAGTGCGAGGCCGCCTACGAACGCCTGCACGATGGCCGCCAGGACGCCCCCCACGTCGAGGATGACGAGGCGCGGATCGCCTTGCTGAGGAGGGGCGAGGAGTTGTTCGTCGAGAACTGCATGAACGGCCCGACGCCGCCCAGCGCTTCCGGCCACCGGCATCCCGGGCGACTGGTGCGCCCCGGTGAGCGCCACGACACCGCCGCGGATCCGCTGATAGCGTCCGGACGTGTCGATGTTCCGAACTCCCCAGGTCATCCTGTTCAGCCAGGACGTCGTGCGCGCCGCCGCGTTCTACGCGCGTCTCGGTTTCACGGAGACGTTCCGGGTGCCGGCCGAGGGTGAGCCGATCCACGTGGACCTGGCGCTCGACGGTTACACCCTCGGTATCGCCTCCGTCGCGTCCACCCGCGACGACCACGGGCTGGACCCGGTGCCCGAGGGCCAGCGGGCGGCGGTGATCCTCTGGACCGACGACACCGTCGCCGCGTACGAGAAGCTGACCGCCGACGGGGTTCCGGGTCTGATCGGGCCGCACACCTGGCTCGACCGGCTGTTGATCGCCTGGGTCGCCGACCCGGACGGCAACCCCGTCCAGATCGTCCAGCACCTCCGCTAGCGGCCGCGTCGGGCCCTCCGGTTGTGGAACCGGAGCGCCAGCTCCAGGCGGTTCCCGGTACGCCGCGACGCCCCCGACCGCAACGACGCCGAGGAAAACCCCGCACCGACGGTGACCGCCGAGTGCGGGCCGGAAAACGGCGGGCGTGGGCCGCGGGGACCGCGACCCACGCCCGTGGGGAACTCAGGGATGAGCGCCCGTGGCGGCGAGCCGGAGGCGCTGGTCGGTCAGAGGAACTTGTACATGTCCGCGGAGGCCTCGTCGGTGTCCTTGGCGGGCGGGGCCTCCACCTTCACCGGCTCACCGAAGCCGCTCAGCTTCATCTCGGTGACCATGTCGCCGAGGTTCTTGGTGGCGATCGTGTAGGAGAGCGAGGTGACCCGGCCGTCGCCGTCGACGGTCGCCTCGAACGGGACCGCCTTCGGGTCCTTCGCGAGCTTGGCGGTCGACTCGAGGCCCTCACGCATGCCGCCGTCGGTGCTGGCGGCCTGGGCCGCCTTCTCCAGGTCGGCGGTGCCCTTGTACTGCCCGTCGCCCACCTTCTCGGCCGAGACGATGCCGCCGATGATGCCGGTCTGCGACTCGAGGTCGAAGGACTGACGCAGGGTGCTCTCCGGCCGGAGCTTCGTGAGGTCGAGCTTCATCCAGGGCTTGCTGCCCTCGAGGGAGTCCATCTTGATGTAGGCGACGTCGCCGATCAGCCGGGCTTCGATCGGCTCGGGCGCGGTGCCGGTGACCACGAGCGCGTGCGCGGCCGGGTCCACCTTGCCGGTGAGTTCGATCGTCGCGGGGCCGGCCTTGACCGAGGCGTCCATGGTGACCGTCCCGGAGAGGCTGCGGCCCATGCCCTCCTTGATGGCGGTGACCGGGTCGGCGGCGGTCGTGGCGGCCGGCGCGGTCGAGTTGTCGGCGGGGCTGTCGGAGCTGGTGCCGCAGCCCGCCACCAGGGCGACGAGGGCGACAGAGATAGCTGGGATCAGTCGACGCATAGACATGACCCTAACGGTTGGCGCCATCCCGTTTCGCGCCGGCACGGCCGTCATCAGGGCTCGGACCGCTTTGTCGGCACCCCGCGAGGCGCGACTGGGATCGTCGGACGGGAGGGCCGGACGTGCTCCTGGCGGCCGGAGGAGAGCGGGCGGAGCGCCGGTGAGGCCGGGGCCGGCCCAGGCCGCCGGAGCTGACCTGGGCCGGGGCGGACCGGTGGGGTCAGCCGTCCTCGCGGTCCGGGTTCTCCAGGCGGAAGAAGTTGCTCTGCCGGCCGTCGGCGCGCTCCTCCTGGTAGATGAAGTTGAGCCGGCGGCTGTCGAAGGTCTCGAACCACTCCGTCCAGTCGATCTCGCGCAGCCGCTCGTCGCGGCCGTTGCCGGGGAAGTCGAAGCGCAGGACGCCGGGCCGGCCGTCGTGCTCCGTACCGTCCACGGTGCACGGCACGGCGCCACGCTCCTGCGCCCACTGCCGGATGACGTCGTGGTCGGTGGTCACGAGGCTGCGGCCGGGGCGCTCGGGCTCGTCGTCGACGGAGGTGATCTCCTGCGAGTACTTCAGGGACTTCGAGCTACGCTGGCCGGTGCGCACCCCGCCGCCGGACGACCCGCCGGAGGAGGAGCCGTCCCGCAGGCTCCGCACCAGGGCCTTCACCAGCTCGTCCTTCTTCATGCCGGCGGTGCCGTCGACGCCGCGCCGGCTCAGCCGGCTGCGCAGCTCGTCCACCTTCACGGCGGCGATCTCGCTCTCGTTGATGTCGGGGGTGTTCGGGGTCTGGTTGCCCGGGGGGTTGCTGGTCGCGGTGGCTCCCGAGTTGCTCCGCGTGGCCATGTCGAAACCGTCCTTCCGTCGACCGGGTCCGGGGGCGGCGCGTCGCCGCGTTCGAGGTCTACCGGAATCCAGTACCCCGAGCCGCGCGCCCAAACGTGGTCACGCGTCACCGGCCTCGGGCAGCTCACGGAGGCGACGGACCGGGGAGAACAGCACCCACAGCACGCCGGCCAGTGCGCCCACCGTCGCGATCCAGAGCGCTTCGCGTACGCCGAGCGCGGCGCCCAGGCCACCACCGATCAGCGCCCCGACGGGGCGGATGCCGTAGTTGATGGTGCGCCGGACACCGGCGGCCCGGGCCAGCAGGTGGTCGGGGGTGAGCGCGGTCTGCACCGAGCCGCCCACGATGTCGAGCATCATCACGCCGACGGCGCAGAGGAACTCGGCGGCGAACAGCATCCCCAGCACCAGCGGGGTCGGCCCGTCGGCGAGCGGCACGAGCAGCAGGGGAGCGGGGAAGAGCACGAAGCCGGCCACCAGGGTGGGGCCGATGCCGAAGCGGCGGGTCATTCTCCCGGTGACGGCCGCGCCGAGCAGGCCACCCACCGCGCCGGCGCCGAGCACCGTGCCGAGCAGGCCGGGCGAGAGGTGCAGGTCCCGGGTCGCGTAGAGCACGAAGAGCGCGGCGAACATGAAGTTGAAGAGGTTGACGGTGGTGGTGCCGAGCAGGATCGCCCGCATCATCGGCGTCCGGGCGATGAACCGCAGGCCGGCGACGATTCCCAGCCCGCCGCCGCGTGCGGGTGGCGGCTCCGCTGGGCGGATGCGGCCCAGGAAGTACGCGGAGACGACGTATGACAGCGCGTCGACGACGAGGGCGATCGGTGCGGTGAGCACCTGCACCAGGACACCGCCGATGCTCGGGCCGGCGACCAGTGACATCGCCCGACTCCCGTTGATCAGGGTGTTGGCGCCGACGTAGTCGTGACGCTGGACGAGGGAGACGAAGAGCGGCCCCCGGGCGACCTCGAAGAGCACCGCGAGCGTGCCCATGGCGAAGGCCACCGCGTAGAGCTGCGGCAGGGTCAGCACGTCGAGCAGGTAGGCGGCCGGGATCGTGGCGAGCAGGAGCGCCCGACCCACGTCGGTGAGGATCATGATGCGCCGTTTGTGGGCGAGCCGGTCCACCCAGGCCCCGGCGAGCAGGGAGAAGAGGAGGTTCGGCGCGAGCAGGGCGGCCGTCAGGTAACCCATCTCGGCGGGTCCCGCACCGGCGACCAGCACGGCGAGCAGCGGTAGCGCCAGGGTGGAGACCTCGTCGCCGAAGTACGACACGGTCTGTGCCGACCAGTAGCGGCGGAAGGCCAGATCGCGCAGCAGCCGGGGCACCCGCCCGCGGATCGGCCCGCCACCGGTGGCCCCGAGCACGCCCGCGGACGCCCCCGGCGCGGAATCAGCCGTCCCCGGCGCGCCACCGGGCGTCCCCGGCGCGCCACCGGGCGTCCCCGGCGCGCCACCGGGCGTCCCCGGCGCGCCACCGGGCGTCCCCGGCGCGGCGACAGGGGTTCCCGGGTCGGCGCCGGCCGTCGCCGGATCGGTGATCAGGGGGGCGGATCCGGTGTGCGGCGGGTGCGGGGCGGCCACCGGGGCCGAGGTGGTCGAAGCGCTGTCCCGGCGGTCAGCGCTCATCGTCGTCACCCGCCGCGGACAGCAGGGCCAGGTGGATGAGACTGACCCGACGCGCGCCGGCGGGCCGGCGGGCCGGGTCGGCGACCCGGTCGTGGTATTCGGCGACCAGCGCGTCGATCCGGGCGGTCAGCTCGGCCATCTCGTCGGCGGTGACGTAGAGCGACTGGTCGCCGAAGCCGGTCACCGCGCGCCAGGCCGCCGGCTCGTCGCGGCGGCGGGCGAGGAACTCCTCGGCCCGGCGCGCGTAGAGCGCGAGCTGCACCGAGTTCAGCTCGTCGACGGCGGCGCGGGTCTGCGGGTCGTCCGAGTCGTCGTCCCAGGTGGTGGTCTGCGCGGTGGCGCGCCACGGGCGCTCCCGGGCGTCGGCGCCGGGCACCCGCTCGGCCAGCCCGTACTTCGCGAGCTGTCGGAGGTGGAAGGAGCAGTTGGGCACGCTCTCCCCGAGGTGCTCCGCGGCCCGGGTGGCGGTCATCGGGCCCTCGGCCCGGAGCAGCCCGAGCAGGGCCATCCGCAGGGGGTGGGCGTACCCCCGCAACGCCTTGGGGTCGGTCAGCCTCACTCGCGACAGCGCCATATGTAAAAGCTAACTTTAGAAAGACATCTTTAGCAATGGCGCGGACTCCGGGAACCCGTACGCTCCGGCCGGGCACCGGCGTGCGGGGTCCCGGGTCGGTCAGACGTAGAGCTTGCGCTCGTACTCGGGGCCGTAGTGGCGCTCCAGCGCCGCGAGGCTCTCCTCCGGCGCCTCCAGCTCCTTGACGAGGCGGGCCCGGGTGGGCAGCACGTCCGGCTGCCAGGTCTCCGGCTTCCACAGCTCGGAGCGGAGGAACGCCTTCGCGCAGTGGTAGAAGATCTGCTCGATCTCCACGACCACCGCGAGGACGGGGCGGTGGCCCCGGACGGTCATCTCCTCGAACCACGGTGCGTCCCGGACCAGTCGGGCCCGGCCGTTGATGCGCAGCGTGTCCGTGCGACCGGGGATCAGGAAGATCAGCCCGACGTGCGGGTTCTCCAGGATGTTGCGGTAGCCGTCGGCCCGTCGGTTGCCCGGCCGCTCCGGCAGGGCGATGGTGCGGTCGTCGAGCACCAGGGCGAACCCGCGCGGGTCCCCCTTCGGCGACACGTCGCAGCTGCCGTCCGCGCCGGACGTGGCCACGAGACAGAAGGGCGAGGCCGCCAACCACTGCCGGTCCCGCTCGTGCAGCCGGGCGCGTTCCTTGTTGGCGGCCCGCGCGTTGGGCGTGCCCAGCAACTCGCGAAGCTCCTCCGCCGACGTGATCTCCACCGTCATGTGACCCTCCCCGGATCTCGACCATGGTGGCGGAGCCGCCGCGCTGCGACCCCGCCCGCCAGCCTAGGGGGCCGCCACCCGGCAGGTTTGCCGGCGGGACGCCCGGGTACCGCCTCACCCGACGCGCGGACGTGACCAGTGGAGGCCGGAGATGGAGAGCGGTGGCGGGTTCGGCCGGGGCTGGCGCGGTCGGCAGCAGGGCTGGGACCCGATGGGCGAGCTGCAGTCACTCCGGGCGGAGCTGCGCCGGCTCGTCGGTGGTCGCTCCGGCCCACCGGAGGTGGAGCTGACCGAGATCCCCGACGGCTGGGAGGTGGTCGTCCGCCTACCCGGGGTGGCGCCGGAGGAGGTCGCGGTCGAGCTGGACGACCGGGAGCTCTGCGTACGAGCCCGCTCCGAGGCGGAGGTCAACGCCGACCAGGGCATCCCCGGCGGCTTCGAGACGCGCGGCTTCGAGTACCGGGTGGACCTGCCGTCCCGCGTGGACCCGGAGGCCATCGACGCCGTCATGGACCACGGCCTGCTGCGCGTAAGGCTGCCCCGTGCCACCCGGCCCGCGCCGCGCACCATCACCGTCGGCCGCGCCGGGCCGCGCACCGGCCCGCTCGGCGGCCGTACGCCCACGCCCGGCGACCCCGCCGCCGACCGGGAGCTGCACCGCCCCGACACGGCGGCCGGCGAGATCGACCGGCCGTAGCGGGGATGGCGGCCCCGTCCCTGCTCGGTCCGGTCGCCGAGCGCGTGCCCGACGTCGAACGGATCGCCGTGCTGCGCGCCAACGCGCTCGGCGACTTCATCTTCGTGCTGCCGGCGCTTCACGCGCTGCGGGCCGCGTACCCCCGGGCGGAGATCGTGCTGCTCGGCTCGCCGTGGCACACGAAGCTCTGGCGCGACCGGCCCGGCCCGGTCGACCGGGTGCTGGTGGTCCCGGCGGCCGACGGCATCCGCCAGCCGGAGGCGGGCGAACCGCCCGCGGCGATGGACGACTTCCTCGCGGCCGCCCGCGCCGAACGCTTCGACCTGGCGTTGCAGATGCACGGCGGTGGCGCCAACTCCAATCCGCTGGTCGCCGCGCTGGGGGCCCGGATGACCGCCGGCCTACGCGCCGAGTCGGCGCCGCCGCTGGACCGCTGGGTCCGGTACGTCTACTACCAGCACGAGGTGATCCGCTACCTGGAGGTGGCGGCGCTGGTGGGCGCCCCGGCCACCACCATCGTGCCGACGCTCGCGGTCACCGCCGCCGACCGGGCGGAGGCGGCGGAGGTGCTCGGCCCGGTGGAGCGGCCCCGCGTGGCGCTGCACCCCGGCGCGACCGACACCCGGCGACGCTGGCCGGCCGAACGCTTCGCGGAGGTCGCCCGTGAGCTGGCCTCCGACGGATACGAGGTGTTGGTCACCGGCACCCCCGCCGAGCAGGAGGTGGTCGACCGGGTGGTCGCGGCGGCCGGGGTGCCGGTGCGTCCGCAGGTCGGCACGCTCAGCCTCGGCGGCCTGGCGGCCTGTTACGCCGACTGCGCGCTCGTGATCTCCAACGACACCGGGCCGCTGCACCTGGCGGGAGCGGTCGGCGCCTCGACGGTCGGCATCTTCTGGGTCGGCAACCTCATCAACACGGCGACCCCGCTACGCGCCCGGCACCGGCCGATCACCTCGTGGACGGTGCGCTGCCCCGTGTGCGGGGTGGACTGCACGACCGACATCTACCCCCACCGCCCCGGCGACGGCGAGTGCCCGCACCGGGACTCGTTCGTCACCGACGTGCCGGTGGCCGAGGTGGTGGAGGCCGCCCGCGAGCTGCTCCGGTAGGAGCCGGGCGCGGGCCGCCCCGCTGATGGCCGCCGGCTCAGGCGGGCTGCGGGGCGTCCTCGTCGGCGAGGACGACCTCCCACGCCTCCACCTCCCGCTCGGTGACGGTGGTCGGCGTCTCCAGGTGGTACGCCCCGCTGGGCAGCACCCCCGCGCCGCCGTGGCGGGCGAGCACGGCGAGCTGGGCGGCGACGTCCTCACCCTGGTGCTTCTCCTGCACCCGGCGCCAGAAGTCGAACCCCCCCGAGTCGATCAGCTTCGCCCGGTCGTAGAGGACGCACCCGCCGATCCACGAGACCTTGTACGCGCGCCAGGCCCCGGGCGGCAGGTTCAACTTCTCCGTGACGTGCAGCAGGTTCGCGGCCGGGTGGATCTGGGCCCGGTCCCACTCGGGGGTGCCGGGGCGGATCCGCTCGGGCACGGGGCGGCCGATCCACTCCTCGTAGTGCCCGTGGGTCTCCGGCCGGACGTCGTCCACGTAGGAGAGACCGTGCACCGCGTTGCCCACGAACCCGCAGCCCAGCTCGGTCAGGGCGGTCACCAGCCGGTGCAGCGCCCCCGGTTCCAGCCAGACGTCGTCGTCGAGGCAGAGCACGTACCGGGCCTGCGAGGCGGCCAGGAGATAGGCCCGGTGCTCGGCCAGCCCGCGGCGGGGCAGCCGGCGGGTGAGCAGCACCGGGTGGCCACGGTGACGCAGCGCCCGGACCATGGTGGCGGCCGCCGGGTGGGCGAACGCCGGTTCGCCGTCGGACTGGTCGCTGACCACCACACCGAACCCGGGCACGCCCTCCTGGGCGGCCAGCCCGGAGAGCGTGACCGCCAGTTCGGTGGGGCGGTTGCGGGTCGGGATCAGCACGTCGACCGCCCGGTCGGCGCGGAACTGCTCCGGTGTGCCCGGGTCGAGCGGCCGGTTCACGACGGCTTGCTGGAGAGCGACGGGTCGGTGTCCCGCTCCTGGCCGTGCGTACGGATCCGCTCGATGATCCGCGACGTCGAGCGGTCGGGCACGTAGCCGAGGGTGCGGACCTGCCCGCCCAGCCGGCGGACCAGGGGCGCCTCCGGCACCATCTCCGGCGGGTAGTCGCCACCCTTCACGTAGACGTCCGGACGGACGATCTTGATGAGGTCGGCGGGCGAGTCCTCCTCGAACACCACCACGTGGTCCACGCAGGTGAGCGCGGCGAGCAGGGCGGCCCGGTCCTCGCCCGGGTTCACCGGGCGGTCCGGCCCCTTGAGCCGCCGTACGCTCTCGTCGGAGTTGACCGCCACGATCAGCAGGTCCCCGAGGGTGCGGGCCTGCTCCAGGTAGCGCACGTGGCCCCGGTGCAGCACGTCGAAGCAGCCGTTGGTGAACACCACCGACCGGCCCGCGCCGCGGTGCGCGTCCACGATGGCGGCCAGCTCGTCGGCGCCGACGAGCACCGGGTGCCCGGCGTCCGGGGCCGGCTGGTCGAGCGCGGCGAGCAGGTCCTCGCGGCGGCACACGCAGGTGCCGGTGTCCGAGACGGTGATGGTGGCGGCGAGCTGGGCGAGCTGCGCGGCGGTCGAGAGCGGCGCGTCGGCGGCCAGCGCCAGCGTCATGGCCGCCAGGTACGCGTCCCCGGCGCCCACCGCGTGGCTGGCCGGCACGGGAGTGCTGTGGCTGCGCCGTCGTTCCCCGTCGGCCGCGCCGACCACGGCGCCCTCGGTGTCCAGGGTCACCGCCACCACGTCCGCGCCGGTGTGCGCGTGCAGCTCGGGCAGGCGCGACTCGGCCAGGGTCACCCGGTCGACGCCCTCGCCGGCGGTCGCGTTCACCGTGACGCCGGTCGCGGTCACGCTGAGCCCGTCGCCGGTCATCGCCACCCGGTCCTCGCCGGGGGTCGGTTCACCGGTCGGTCCGGTCCGGTCGGCGCGCGCCGCGCCGGCCGGTGCGACCTCGGCGTGGCGCGGACGGTCACCCGGGGCCGCACCGACGCTCAGCTCGGACGGGCCGTCGGCCGGGTCGCCGTCCGGGTGGTCCAGGTGCAGCTCGTTGGCGGCGGTGCGCCGGCCGGCACGGGCGAGCAGCCGGGTCGCCTCGGCGAAGCTCGGCGTCACGACGGTCGGGGCGAGGCCACGCCAGTCGGCGAGGTCGTGCGCGTCCAGGGCCACGGTGGCGTACCGCTCGCGGTGGGCGACCAGCCAGGCGCGTACCGCCGCGGGCAACGCGCCGAGCCCGTAGTCGCAGACCACGAGGGTGGGCGCCTCCCCACCGGCGGCGGCGCGCAGCTCCTCGGTGGCGCAGTCCAGCGCCGTGAGCAGCCGCTGCTCGCCGTCCGGGTCGAGCGGGTCGTCCGGCTCGCCGGAGTCCTCCCGGAGCAGGATCTGGTTCCCGGCAAGCATCCGCCTCTTCACCGGCGTGGGCCGGCCGGGCTGGTTGACCGTGCGGTCCCAGACGCCTGCCCGGTCCAGGCAGTCGTGCACCTCGTCGCCGGCCACGTCGGCGCCGACGGGCGCGACCAGCACCGCGAGGCCGCCGAGCGCGGCCACGTTGACCGCGGTGTTCGCCGCCCCTCCCGCCGCGGAGATCCGCCGGCGGAGCGTGAGCACCGGCGCGGGCGCCTCCCGGCAGAGCCGGTCGGACTCCGCGAACCGCCACTCGTCGAGCATGGCGTCACCGATCACCAGGACCGGGCGACCCTGCCAGCTCTCCACGACGCCGGCGAGCCGCCGCTGTTCCGCTGCTGCTCCTCCTGCCATGCCTTCCGGGATCCCCCTGGCCGGTGGGGTCAAACCAGGCCGGTGCGGAAGTGTCGCCGGTGGCGGGGGTCACCGTACGTCGGGTTTCGCCCGGTGCGCCCCGGGAACGATCCGCAGATACCCGGAGAGGAGATGTACCGACATGGCAGCGACGACACTTCAGGGCAAGCGGATCGCCTTCCTGGCCGCCGACGGCGTGGAGGAGGTCGAGTACGTCCAGCCCCGCGAGGCGGTGGAGGGCGCGGGCGCCACGGCGGAGCTCGTCTCGCTCAAGCCCGGTTCGATCCAGTCCTTCAACCACCTCGACCACTCGAAGACGTACGACGTGGACGTCACCGTGGCCGAGGCGGACGCCGGCCGGTACGACGCGCTGGTGCTGCCCGGCGGGGTCGCGAACCCGGACTTCCTGCGCGCGGACCCGGACGCGGTGCGCTTCGTCCGGGCGTTCTTCGACGCGGGCAAGCCGGTCGGGGTGATCTGTCACGGTCCGTGGACGCTCGTCGAGGCGGACGTGGTGCGCGGCCGGCGGATCACATCCTGGCCGAGTCTGCGCACCGACCTCACCAACGCCGGCGCGAACTGGGTGGACGAGCCCTGCGTCACCGACAACGGCCTGGTCAGCAGCCGTAAGCCGGACGACCTGCCGGCCTTCTGCGCCAAGATCGTCGAAGAGTTCGCCGAGGGCCGGCACTGACCCCCACCCGTCCGGAGGCCAGCCCGCTGATCAAGAGGTTTGCGGCAGGAAGGATCTCCCCGACCGCCGCGAACCTCTTGATCGACGGGCGGAGGAAGTTGCCCCCGGCGACCGGGCATGTTCCGCGTACGCCGGGAAAGAAGGGCGGGTGACCACGGACGCAGCCGCCACGCCGGTACTGAACAGCCGTCAGATCCGCCTGCTCATGCTCGGCCTGATGACCGGCATGCTGCTCGCGGCACTCGACCAGACCATCGTCGGTACGGCCCTGCCGACCATCGTCGGCGAGCTGGGCGGGATCAACCACTACTCGTGGGTGGTGACCGCGTACCTGCTCGCCTCGACCGCGTCGACGCCGCTGTACGGCAAGACGGCCGACCTGCTCGGGCGCCGACCGGTCTTCCTCTTCTCGATCGGCACGTTCCTGCTCGGCTCGCTGCTGGCCGGGCTGTCGCAGAACATGACCCAGCTGATCCTCACCCGGGGCATCCAGGGGCTGGGCGCGGGCGGCCTCATGACGCTCGCCTTCACCATCATCTCGGACGTCGTCTCCCCCCGGGAGCGCGGTCGCTACCAGGGCCTCTTCGGTGCGGTCTTCGGCATCTCCTCGGTGGCCGGGCCGCTGGTCGGCGGGTACTTCGCGGAGACCAACTGGCGGTGGATCTTCTACATCAACGTCCCACTGGCGCTGCTGGCCATCGTGGTCTGCTACCACGTCATGCGGCTGGTGCCGTTCCAGCGCCGTGACCACGCCATCGACTGGCTCGGGGCGGGGCTGTTGGTGGCCGGGGTGAGCAGCCTGCTGCTGGCGCTGAGCTGGGGCGGCAACGAGTACGCGTGGGGCTCCGGTGTCATCATCGGGCTGTTCGCGGCCGGTGCGGTGCTCGCCGTGCTCTTCGTGCTCCAGGAGTCCCGCGTCGCGGAGCCGATCCTGCCCCTGCGCCTGTTCCGCAACCGCACCTTCTCGCTGGCGAACCTCAGCGGGTTCGTGCTCGGTCTGGTGATGTTCGGGTCGATCATCTTCATCCCGCTCTATCTCCAGATCGTGAAGGGCGCCTCACCGACCCAGAGCGGGCTGCTCATGCTGCCGATGATGGCCGGCATCATCGTCACCTCGATCCTCACCGGGCGGGCCATGAGCCGGATCGGGCGGTACAAGTGGTTCCCGGTCGCCGGCTCGATCGTGCTGCTCGCCGGCATGCTCCTCTTCACCCAGCTCCACGTGGACAGCTCGCTCTGGACGGCGTTCGGCTACATGGTCGTGATCGGTGTCGGGCTCGGCCTGTGTATGCAGTCGCTGATCCTCGCCGTCCAGAACGCCGTCTCGGTGCGGGACCTGGGCGCCGGCACCTCCTCGGCGACGTTCTTCCGGTCGCTGGGCGGGTCGTTCGGCGTGGCCATCCTCGGCACGGTGCTGTCGTCGCGGCTCGCCAGCGGGCTCGCCGACCGGCTGCCCGCCGCCATCGCGCAGCTCCCGCCGCCGCAGCGGGCCGCGGTCGAGGCGTCCGGCGGCACGAACATCTCGATCAACGACCCGGCGACGATCATGGCGCTGCCCGGGCCGGTACGCGCCGCGATCCAGGACGCGTTCGTGGACGGGCTGCACATGGTCTTCCTGACCGCCGGGCTGATCGCCATCGCGGCCGTGGTGGTCACGCTCGCCATGCCGAACGCGCAGCTGCGGGGCACCGGCCCCGAGGGCGCCACCGGCGGCGCCGACCCGCTGGGCGGCAAGGCGGCGGCTCCGGGCGGCAAGCCGCTCTCCAAGGAGTCCAAGGACCAGGCCGCCGCCGAGATGGAGGCGAAGTCGCAGACCATGATCTGACGACCGCTCCGGGGTCGGGCGGGTCACTTCAGGATCAGGCGGTTGGTCTGCTCGAAGACGTCCAGGTCGGCGAGGGTCTCCACGACCGAGGGGGAGAGCGGGCCCGGGAGCTGCTCCCGGTGGAAGAAGCCGGCGTCGGTGGTCTCGTCGGTCACCCGGGAGAGCGTGCCGTCCCACTCCTCGACCCGGAAAGCGGTCGTGAAGATCTGGTACGTGTGGCCGTACATGTTGGTGTGGGTGCGGTCCGGGCCGGTGTAGAGGGCGAACGCGCTCACCCGCAGCGCCCGCAGGCCGGTCTCCTCGCGCACCTCGCGTACCGCGCAGTCGGCGATCGACTCACCCAGCTCCATGGCGCCGGCGGGCATCGCCCACTGCCCGTTGTCGGAGCGCCGGATCAGCAGGACGCGCCCGGCGTTGTCCCGCACCACGGCCCGGGCCCCGACGAACATCAGCGTGCGGTCCCCGGCCAGGGCACGCAGCTGCCCCACGTACGAATCGGCCCAGGAGATGCTCACCCGGACAATTTACGGGCCGGCGCCCCGGGCGGCGGGCGTTCCAGGGTTCCCAAGGTGTGACCGGCGACACTAGCTTGTCACCCATGCGTAGCACGATGATGGACGCCCCCCTCCAGGTCTCCCGGATCCTCGACCACGGCGCCACCGTGCACGGCACGGCCGAGGTCGTCACGTGGACCGGCGCCGAGCCCCGGCGAATGACGTACGCCGAGGTCGGCCGGGCCGCCGCCCGGCTCGCCCACGGGTTGCGCGCCGAGTGCGGCGTGACCGGCGACGAGCGCGTCGCGACGTTCATGTGGAACAACAACGAGCACCTGATCGCGTACTTCGCGGTGCCGAGCATGGGCGCCGTGCTGCACACCCTGAACATCCGCCTCTTCCCCGACCAGGTCGCCTACATCGCCAACCACGCGGAGGACCGGGTGGTGCTGGTCGACACCACGCTGATCCCGTTGCTGGCCCGCGCGATCGGCGACATGACCACCGTCGAGCACGTGGTGGTGGTCGGCGGCGGGGACCCGACGCCGCTGGTCGAGGCGGCCGGCGGCCGGATCACCGTGCACCGCTGGGACGACCTGCTCGCCGGTCGGCCCGACACGTACGACTGGCCGGTGGTCGACGAGCGGGACGCGGCGGCGCTCTGCTACACGTCCGGCACCACCGGCCACCCGAAGGGCGTGGCGTACTCGCACCGGTCGATCTACCTGCACTCGCTCCAGGTGTGCATGCCGGAGGGCTTCGGCCTCGGCCCCACCGACCGGGAACTGGCCATCGTGCCGATGTTCCACGCGATGTCCTGGGGGCTGCCCTTCGCGGCCTTCCTCTCCGGCGCCTCGCTGATCATGCCGGACCGGTTCCTCCAGGCCGCGCCGATCGCCGAGATGATCGCCGCCGAGCGGCCGACCCTGGCGGGCGCGGTGCCGACCATCTGGACGGACCTGCTGGCCTATCTGGACAGCCACGACGTGGACACCTCGTCCCTGCAGGAGGTGATCGTCGGCGGCTCGGCCTGCCCGCCGGCGCTCATGCACGCCTTCGAGGAGCGGCACGGCATCCAGGTCATCCACGCCTGGGGCATGACGGAGATGTCGCCGCTGGGCTCGGTCTCCCGCCCGCCGGCCGGCGTGAGCGGAGAGGAGGCCTGGCGCTACCGGTACACGCAGGGGCGGGTGCCGGCCGGGGTCGAGGCGCGGATCGTCGGGCCGGCGGGGGAGCCGCTGCCCGCCGACGGCACGTCCGTGGGCGAGCTGGAGGTCCGTGGGCCGTGGGTCACCGCGCGGTACGTCGGCGACGAGACCCCGGACGAGGAGAAGTTCCGCGACGGGTGGCTACGTACGGGCGACGTGGGGACGCTCTCGCCGGACGGCTTCATCACGCTGACCGACCGGGCGAAGGACGTCATCAAATCCGGCGGGGAGTGGATCTCCTCGGTGGAGTTGGAGAACGCGCTCATGGGGCACCCGGCGGTGTTGGAGGCCTGTGTGGTCGGGGTGCCGGACGAGCGCTGGGACGAGCGTCCGCTGGCGACGGTGGTCGTCCGGGAGGGCGCCTCGGTGAGCGCCGAGGAGTTGCGGGACTTCCTGTCCGCCTCGGTGGCCCGTTGGCAGTTGCCCGAGCGGTGGGCGTTCATCGACGCGGTGCCGAAGACGAGCGTCGGGAAGTTCGACAAGAAGGTCGTCCGATCGCGGTACGCGGAGGGCAAACTCAGCATCCGCGAGCTCGCCGCGCCGTAACGTTTCTCCCCGGGCGTACGCCTGCTTGGGTAGGAGAGCCTTCCAAGGACCTGCCTCCCCAGGGGCGGCCCCGGCGTTCGCACCGCGCCGGGGCCGCCCGTTCCTTTGCGGGGCGACCCGCAATGCCATTATTGCGAGAGTTGTTCGCGTACGTCCCGATGACGGCGAAATCTCCGCCGGTGTTCGGCGAATTCGTCCAGCTCAGGAGGCGGTCGGGCCGGCGTCACGCTCGCCGGTGTTGATCAGCACCTTGCCGACCACCGAGTTCTCCACCGCCTGGTGAGCCGCGGCCGTCGCGGAGAGCGGATGGTGGTGCAGCGGCAGCCCGGCCTCCTCGCCCACCCGGACAGCCCCCTGGGCGACGGCCGCGCAGATGTCGACGATCGCCTGCGCCTTGGCCGCCTTCGGCTCGGTGTAGACCAGCACGAACTGCCAGCGCGCGTTCGGCCCCAGCGAGGGCCGGACCGGGATGGTCACGTCGCTGCCACCCTCGTCGGCGTACACGCAGATCGCGCCGCCGTTGTGCAGCACCTGCGCGTCCGCGGCCGCGTTGGCCGCCGGAGCGACCTCGACGATCGTGTGTACGCCGTCGGGAGCGATCTTGCGTACCTCCTCGACCACGTCCTGCTCCCGGTAGTTGATGACGTGACTGGCGCCGGCCGCCGCCGCGAGCTGCGCCTTCTCGGCGCTGCTGACCGTGGCGACGACGCAGGCGTCGGCCCAGCGGGCGAGCTGGATGGCCGCGTTGCCCACCGCGCCCGCCCCGCCCTGCACCAACACCGTGTGGTCGCTGAGCGCCCCGGCGTGCAGCTTGTCGGGCATGTACTCGCCCGCGGTCAGGCACCGGTGCGCGGTGAGGAACGGGATGCCGAGGCTGGCGCCCAGGTCGAACGACGCACTGCCGAGGCTCACCGCCTGCCGGACCGGGATCACCGTGTACTCGGCGGCGGTGCCCCACGGCCGCTGCCAGGCCGCCTCCCAGAGCCACACCCGCTCGCCGATCAGCTCCTGGTCCACGCCCTCACCGACCGCCTCGATCACCCCGGCGCCGTCCTGACCCGGGGTCTGCCACCCGTTCTGGAGCGGGGTGCTCCGGCGGGCCTTCCAGTCCGTCGGGTTCACGCCCGAGATGGCCACCCGGACCAGGACCTCGCCGGGCCCCGGCTCCGGCGTCGGCCGGTCGACCAGCTGAAGCACCGACGGGTCGCCGTTGCGCTCGTACACGATCGCCTTCATCGCCGTCTCCTCCCGGAACGTCCCGCACTGCCCCTACCCGGCGGGTCACCGATCATTCCGGGAGTGGGTGCCGACGAACCGGGCGGGCGCGGCACGCTCAGCCGAGCGCGTCGACGACCTCCGGCGTGAGCGCGTCGATCGAGGAGAGCAGCACGGCGGCGAGGGCCTCCGCGTCCGGGTCCAGGGGGTACGCCCCGTGCGGCACCGCCACCACCCGCATCCCGGCGGCGGCCGCCGACCGCACGCCGTTGGAGGAATCCTCCACTGCGGCGCAGCGCGCCGGGTCCACCCCCAGCCGCTGCGCCACCGCGAGGTAGACGTCCGGCGCCGGCTTTCCCCGGGCGGTCTCCTCGGTCGAGAGCGTCGCGCGGAACATGCCGGTCAGGCCCGTGGCCTCCAGGGTCGCGGCGATCAGCCGGGTCGGCGACGAGCTGGCCAGCCCCAACGGCCACCGCTCGGCGACCCGGCGCACCACCAGGTCGGCGTCGTCGATCAGCGGGACGTGGTCCGCGTACCGCCGGGTCATCTCGTCGACCACCTCGGTGGCGACCTGCGCGGCGGTGCGGTCGACGCCCAGCTCGTCGCTCAGGTAGCGGGCCCACTCTCCGGTGCTCATGCCCATCAGCCGGCGCTGGCTGTCGGGTTGCCAGGTCCCGCCGTGCGTCGCCACGTACGCCCGCCGGACCTCCTCCCAGACCGGCTCGGAGTCCACGATCACGCCGTCCAGGTCGAAGATCACCGCATCTACCACGCCCCCATCCTGCCCGACCGAGGCCCGGCGGTCTCCCCGGCGGCCGGGGTCAGCCGGACCAGGCGACGTCGCGGCTCACCCGCGCGTAGTACCGCGACAGCTCCGCGTCCATCTGTACGGTCCGGTCCTCGCTGACCGTCACCTGCGGCTCCTGCCTGGCCCTCGTGGCGAGCATGCGGTGGCGCAGCCCGTACGGCGGGTGCGAGGCGAACAGGGACGTCTGCTCCCGGACGGACAGTTGGCGCAGCAGCGGGAGCTGCCCGGCGGCGGCCGCCAGTGAGCGGGCCGTCCCAGCCTGCCACGCTGCCGGCCCGTGCCCGGCGCGCGACGCCTGACGGACCACGAGTGCCAGGGACTCGGAGCGCAGCAGCACGTCCAGCAACCGGACCGCCCCGTCCGTGCCCGCGGCCCGGGCGGCCTTCTCGTCGGCGAGGTACTCGGCCCGCTGGCTGTCCCGCAGTGCGGTGGCGACCAGCAGGAGATGACCGCCGAACAGCAGCCGGGACACGATCCAGGAGAACATCCGCCCCAGTGCGTCCCCGATCATCTCCACCAGTCCTCCGCCGCGGACCGAGTCCACGGGGCGGAAAAGGTCGGCGGCGGTGCCGAGCATGGTGAGCGCCGGCTGGGTAACTGGCAACCGGCGTACGTCGCCGTTGACGAAGTGACCTAGTTCGTGCCCGAGCAGCGCCACCCGCTGCTGCCCGTCCAGTGCGCCCCACAGCGGAAGCCCGAGGGCCAGGACACGCCGTCGGCGCAGCCCCACCTGGGTCGCGTAGGCATTGAGGCTGGCGTCCACCCCGATGACGTGTGGCAGCGGCGCACCCACCGCCCTCGCCACCTCTTCCACCAGTGCGTGCAGTTCGGGCGCCTCCTCCCGGGAGAGGATCTCCAGGTCGGGGTCGATTCGGCCGAACCGGGGGCGCAGCGCCACCGCAAGACCGATCATCGCCACGCCGAAGACGACGGCGATGTTCGGGAAGGGGTACGCGAACAACAGCCACCCGCCTGTGACCGCAAGCGCCAGCACACCGGCGACGAGCAGCAGCGACGCCGCCGCGGTCGCCACGCCGGCCGGTCCGATACCGGTGGACTCGAGCGGACGGTCGACCAGGGCGTCGTACTGCTGGCGCGTCAGGCGCCCGGCCAGCCGGTGGGTGCGCCGGTCGATCCACGCCCAACCGAACTCCGGCGCCTGGCGCGCCCGGTCGTAACCGTCAAGGTTCCATTCGCAGGCGGCGCACCAAGGCATGGCCTCCAGCGCCGACACGGTCGTCTTGCCGCAACGAGGGCAGGCGTCCGCCCCGGCCGTCGTCATGATCACGATGGCCGATCCTGCCGGTGCCGTCTCCGGCGTGGTACCGGCCGTTCAGCCGATGCCGGCAGCGCGCCCGGCGGCGGTCAGGCCGCGAGCGCCGGCAGCCCGATCGGGTTGTCGGGCGGGAGGATGGTGTGGCAGGCGCGGGCGATCGGTTCGAGCAGGTCGCGCAGCCGCTCGGTGCGCTCGGCGCCGAGCGCCTTCCAGGGCCGGGCGGCCGCGGCGTCGGTGGCGTCCTCGACCGCCTCGAAGCCGGCGTACCCCCGCTCGGTGGGCCTGCCGTCCCGGGTCAGCCAACCCCGGGCCGCCAGCCGCTCCCGGGCGGCCTGCCACTGCTCCTCGGTCCAGCCCCGCCCGAGCAGGTTCTGCGCCGGCATGTCCACCGCGACCCGCCAGGCCAGCGTCTCCACCGGGTCCAGGTCGGCGGCGACCAGCGCGGCCACGTGCCCGTCGCCCCGAGTCTCGCGCAGGGTGGTGGTGGACTGCCAGATCCGGGCCAGCGGGTACTCGCCGGTGGGCAGAGCCGCGTTGGCCGCGCCGAGCACCCGCCCACAGGTCTCCACCGCACCGGCCGCCGCCTCCAGCAGGTCGGCGGCCTCGACCAGGTGCGACTCGGGAAGCTCGTACGTCAGCTCCGCCAGCGCCTGCACGGCACCGGTGAGCCGGGCCCGGAGCGCCTCCTGCGGCGTGGCCAGCCGCCACACGGCCGGCAGCGCCCGACTCACCATCGGCGGCGCGAAGGTGAAGAACGCGGCGATCACGGGAGGGGCCTCGGTCGGGCCGAGCGGGGCGGCCCGGCCGGCGAAGTAGCCCCGCCAGTAGCCACGCAGCCCGGCCGCCTCGTAGGCGGCGCGGGCGCGCGGGTGGAAGTAGGTCACGGCGTGCACCGGCTCGTAGTGCCGCCACATCAGCCGGGCGGTCCGCCCGGGGCCGTCCAGCGCCGTCACGTGCACCTCCGCGTGGTGTCAGAGTCGACCCGGGGCCGCGGAACGACCCAGGGTGACCCGGAACCTACTGGAGGTGCGTGACGGGCCGGAAGCCCTCTGTGGGCAACTGCATCGCCATCAGGTGACGGACCGGGACGAACCGGTGCCGCTGGCTTCTACTGGGCGGCGAGCACGTCCACGACGAAGCGCAGCGGGCCGGCCGGGCGGCCGCCGGCGCCGTCGTTGCCGTACGCCAGCTCGGCGGGGATGTCGAGCTGCACCCGGCTGCCCACCGTGACCCCGACGAGGCCCTGGTCCCAGCCCTGGATGACCTGGCCGACGCCGATCGGGAAGCTGGCCGGCTGGCCGGTGTTCCAGGAGGAGTCGAACTCCTTGCCGTCCTTGTAGAAGACACCGACGTAGTTCGTGGTGATCGTCTGGCCGGCGGTGACCGCCGGGCCGGTGCCCTTGATCAGCGGCGTGACGGTGAGCTTCTTGAGCTCGCCGGTGCCGGCCTTGACCGTCGGCTTGGTGCCCAGCGCCGGGTCGGCGCCCTCGGGGAGCTGCGGTGCGCCGGGGGTCGCGGCCGCCTCGTCGGCGGGGGCGCTCGCGGACGGGGTGGCGCCCGCCTGCGGGGCGTCGTCGTCGCCACCCTGGCCGACGATCACGAAGACGGTGATCAGCACCGCGGCCACCGCCAGACCGCCCAGGCCGCCGATCCACTGCTGCCGGCGACGCTTCGCCTCGGCCGCCTTCTGCGCGGCCAACTGGGCGGCGAGCCGCCGCTCCGTCTTCGACCGGTTCTGAGTCCGCTCGCTCACTCGTCGACTCCCTGGGGAAGGTGGGTGGCCGGCACCGGTGCCGGGGGGACGCCGACGCACACGGTACCCGCCCGGACGCCTCCGGTGCCCGCCCCGGCATGCCGGAATGCCGCCCCGGTCAGCCCTCCACGTACCGGCCGAGCGCCGCCCGCAGGTGGTTCTTCGGGCGGGAGCCGACCATCGTGCCGACGAGTTCGCCCCGGCGGAACACCAGCAGGGTCGGCAGCGACATGATCTGGTAGCGGCGGGTCACCTCGGGGTTCTCGTCCGAGTCGAGCGTGACGATCTCCAACTGCCCGGCGAACTCCTCGGCCAGCTCACGCAGGCTGCGGGAGATGGCGTGGCAGGGTGGGCACCAGTCGGCCCACACGTCGACCACCACGGGTCGGTCGGCGGCCAGCACGGTGCCGGCGAAGCTCTCGTCGGTGACGGCGGTCAGGGCGTTCTCCGCAGTTTGCGGCATGTTTCCTCCCGTTGGGCGATGGCGTGGGCCAGCTGGTCGCGCAGCTCCCGGCGGACGCCGTGCAGCCGCTCGATGCCGGCGTCCACCTCGGCGAGCTTGCGTCGCAGCACGGCCACGGAATCCGGACAGACGTGCCCCGACGCGTTGCCCGCGCGCAGGCAGGCCACGAAGGGGCGGATGTCGTCCAGCCCGAAGCCGACCGCGAGCAGAGCCCGGATCTCGCGTACGACGTGCAACTCGGACTCGTCGTAGACCCGGTAGCCGTTCGCCGAGCGGGCCGCCCGGACCAAGCCGTGCGTCTCGTAGTACCGCAACGCCCGGGTGCTCGTGCCGGCGCGTTCCGCCAGTTCGCCGATCCGCATCCGACCTCCTCGTTGCTGGCCTCGCGCTGAACGCTAGACCTTGCCGTCGGCGTCAAGGCAAACCCGAAGCGCGGAGAAGTCGGCCCGGCGGCGGGACCGCCGGTAGATTTCGACCATGAAGATCCTCACCGATGAAGACCTCGCCCTGCTGTCCGAACCGCAGCTCGCCCACGTCGCCACCATCGAGGAGGACGGCACCCCCCACGTCACCCCCGTCTGGGTGGACACCGACGGCGAGCACATCATCTTCAACACCGTCAAGGGCCGGGTGAAGTACGAGAACATGCGGCGCACCCCCCAGGTCGCGATCTCGGTGGCCGACAGGGCGGACGACTTCCGCACGCTCTGGGTCAAGGGCACCGTCGAGCTGGTGACGGAGGGCGCCGACGAGCACATCGACCGGATGGCGAAGAAGTACCTCGGGCAGGACACCTACCCGTTCCGCCGGCCCGGTGAGCAGCGGGTGATCGTCCGGGTCACGCCGACGGAGAAGCTCGGCCGCGGCTGACGGCCCGGGCGGCGCCGGAGCGGGATCAGGCGGTCTTGCGGGTGGTCTTCTTCGCGGGCGCCTTCTTCGGCGCCGCCTTCTTCTCCGCCGCGGCGGTCTTCTTCGGCGCCGCCTTCTTGGCCGGCTCCTTCTTCGGCGCGGCCTTCTTCTCGGCGGTCTTCTTCGCCGGCGCCTTGGTGGCCTTCTTCTCCGCCGCCTTCTTCTGGGCGGACCGGGCCGCCGAGATCGGTGTGGGCTCGGCGCCGCCGCCCCGGGCCGGCTCGCCACGAGCCGCCTTCGCCCGCTCCACGGACGCCTTCAACGCCGCCATCAGGTCCACCGCCGCGGGCGGGGCCTCCTCGACCTCTTCCGGCTGGACGACCTCCCGGCCCTCCACCTTCGCGTCGATGACCTCCTGCAACGCCGCGCGGTAGTCGTCGGTGAACGCGTCCGGCTCGAAGTCGCCGGTCATCGAGTCGATGAGCGAGCTGGCCATCGCCAGCTCCGGGGGACGGACCTTCAGGTCCTCGTCGAGGAAGCCGAAGTCGGGCGTACGCACCTCGTCGGGCCAGAGCATCGTGTTGAGCAGCAGCACACCCTCGCGGACCCGCAGGGTGGCGAGCTGTTCCCGCTGGCGCAGCGCCACCTTCACGATCGCCACCCGCTCCGAGTCGAGCAGCGCCTCCCGCAGCAGCAGGTACGGCTTGGTCGCCGTGCCCTCCGGCTCCAGGAAGTAGGCCTTGTTGTAGAGGATCGGGTCGACCTGCTCGGCCGGGACGAACTCCAGCACGTCGATCGCGTGCGAGGTGCTCAGCGGCAGGTCGGCGAAGTCCTCGTCGGTGAGGATGACCATCTCCCCGCCGCCGATGTCGTACCCCTTGGCGATGTCGTCGTAGCTGACCTCCTCACCGCAGACCGAGCAGGTGCGCTTGTAGCGGATCCGGCCACCGTCCTCACGGTGCACCTGGTGGAACCGGATGTCCTTCTCCTCGGTGGCGGAGTAGAGCTTCACCGCGATCGAGACCAGCCCGAACGAGACGGCTCCCTTCCAGATGGCCCGCATGCCAGCTCCTCTCCCCGGTACAGATCAGGATCGCAAAGGATCGAAGCGGGCGCGAGGACTTCCGCCGCGAACTACAGTCAGGAGG
This sequence comes from Micromonospora xinjiangensis, assembly GCF_056150165.1. Taxonomy (NCBI): domain Bacteria; kingdom Bacillati; phylum Actinomycetota; class Actinomycetes; order Micromonosporales; family Micromonosporaceae; genus Micromonospora; species Micromonospora xinjiangensis. The sequence continues at coordinate 652,778 of NZ_JAXCFO010000003.1, forward strand.
TGCCCGGCGCGCCTCTGAAGCCGATGCTCGCGATGACCGGGCAGCTCCCGGCGGGTGCCGGCTGGGCGTACGAGTTCAAGTGGGACGGGGTGCGCGCGCTCGCCGACATCTCCGGCGGCCAGCAGCACCTGTACGCGCGTTCCGGCGTGGAGATCACCGCCGCGTACCCGGAACTCGCCACCCTGCACCACCAGGTGGACGACGCGCTGCTCGACGGCGAGGTGGTGCTCTTCGACGAGACGGGCCGGCCCTCGTTCACGGCGCTCGCCGAACGGATGCACGTGCGGGACCGGAACAAGGCGGCCCGGCTGGCCGCGGTCATCCCCGTGACGTACATGATCTTCGACCTGCTCCGGATCGACGGCGAGGACCTGACCGGCTGGCCGTACGAACGCCGCCGCGCGGCGCTCGACGACCTCAGCCTGGGCGGCGCCCGCTGGGCCGTCCCGCCGGTCTTCTCCGACGGTCCGGCCACCTACGAGGCGGCCGGCGAGAACGGCCTGGAGGGGGTGATGGCCAAGCGGGTCGACTCGGTCTACCGGGCCGGGGTGCGCTCGCCGGACTGGGTGAAGGTCAAGCTGGAGGTCACCGGGGACTTCGTGGTCGGCGGGTGGCGCCCGGGGGCGCGGAAGATCGGCGGGCTGCTGGTCGGCGTGCCCCGCGCCGACGGCCGGCTCACGTTCCGGGGCCGGGTCGGTGGCGGCATCGGCGCGGCCGTCGAGCGGCAGCTCCTCGCCGAGCTGGAGCCACTGCGTGCGCCCGGCTCGCCGTTCGCCGGGGACGTGCCGCGTGAGGATGCCCGCGGCGCGATCTGGGTAACACCCCGGGTCGTGGTGGAGGTGAAGTACGGCCAGCGCACCCCGGACGGGCGGCTGCGGTTCCCCCGGGTGCTCCGGCTGCGACCGGACAAACCGGCCGAGGAGGTGACCGATGCCGACTGACCGGTTCCGGGTGGAGGTGGAGGGGCGCGCGCTGGAGCTGTCCAACCTGGACAAGGTGCTCTACCCCAGCGCCGGGTTCACCAAGGGCGAGGTGATCGACTACTACACCCGCGTCGCGCCGGTGCTCCTGCCGCACCTGCGTGACCGGGCACTGACCCGGATCCGCTTCCCGAACGGCGTCGAGGGGGGCTCGTTCTTCGAGAAGAACGCCCCGGCGGCGACGCCCGGCTGGGTGCGTACGGAGACCCTGCCCGCGCCCGGGTCGAGCAAGGGCCGGGAGACGATCGACTACGTGGTCGCCGACGACCTGCCCACGCTGGTGTGGCTGGCCAACCTCGCCGCGTTGGAGCTGCACACGCCGCAGTGGAAGGTCGGCGAGCACCCCGACATGATGGTGGTGGACCTGGACCCGGGTGCGCCGGCGGCGCTGAAGCAGTGCTGCCAGGTGGCGCTGCTCATGCGCGACCGGCTGGCCGAGGACGGCGTCGACAGCTATCCGAAGACGTCCGGGAAGAAGGGCATGCAGCTCTGCTGCCCGATCTCGGGCACCCAGCCCTCCGACGACGTGTCGGCGTACGCGAAGCGCATCGCCCAGGAGCTGGAGCGCGAACACCCGAAGCTGATCGTGTCGAAGATGGCGAAGAACCTGCGCCCCGGGAAGGTCTTCATCGACTGGAGCCAGAACAACGCGGCGAAGACGACGGTGGCGCCGTACTCGCTGCGGGCGCAGGCGGTGCCGTCGGTGTCGACGCCGCTGACGTGGGACGAGGTCGAGGCGGGCGCGGCCGGCAAGCGGCCGGCGACGAAGCCGTACACGGCCGACGAGGTGCTGAGGCGGGTCGAGAAGTCCGGCGACCTGCTCGCCCCGATCCTGGACGGCGGCCCCGAACTGCCCGGCTCCTGACCCGGCGTCCCCGGCCGCGCCGGGTCAGGACGGCGCGGGGATCTTCCGCAGCTCGGTCATGGCGTACCTGGTCACCGCCTCGACCATGCGTACGCCCGCCGCCTGCGTCCTGTGGTGGTGCGACAGCACCGCCACGAGCCAGTCGTGCCCCGGCTCGACGAGCCGCCCGATCGTGTTGACCTGCCAGAGGCCGTCGTCGGCGGTGATCGTGTCCCACCCGTTCTTGACGTACACCCCCGTGGTGGCCGGGCCGGCGGCGGCGGGAACGCCCCAGTCCTGCTCCTCGTCGACCCGGCTCATCAGGTCGAAGAGGTAGCCGCGCCCCTCCTCGTCCAGCGGGCCGTCCTCGGCCGTGAGCGAGGTGAGCAGACGGATCTGGTCGGCCGCGGTGGTGGTGGACATCCCCCACGACGTGTTCGGTCTGGTCTCCGTCATGCCGAAGGTCCTGTTCGCCGAGGCGAGCCCCGACTTCCCGCCGATCCGGCGGTACAACGCGGTCGCGGCCGCGTTGTCGCTCACCGTGATCATTTTCTTGGCGTTGCGCCGATCGGTGCTGGTGATCTTCTCCGTCCGCTGCCGGGCGCGCAGCAGCAGGGCGGCCAGGATGTCGACCTTCACGATGCTGGCCGTCTGGAACCGGGTGGTGCCCACCGTGAGCGCGATCTCGGAGCTCCGGTCCCGCACCGCCACCGTGACCCGGCCGTGCCCGATCCGCTCCACGTACGCCGCGATCCTCGCCCGGGCGAGCGCCAGGTGGTCCGGGGTCGGGCGGGGCGTGGGCGAGGGAGCGGCGGCGCCCCGACCCGCCGCCACGGGCGTCGACTCGTCGCCGCCGGCCATGTGCCAGGCGGCGTTCGCTCCCGCCGCTCCACCGCCCGTGACGGCCAGCACCGCGGCGGCCAGCAGCCCGCGGCGCGGGAGTCCCCGCCCGCTCACGCGGCCCGCTCCGGCGCGGCGTCCACGCCCTGGTCGCGGTCGGCCTGGGCGTGTCGGTACGCCGGGGCGGAGAACCGCGGGTCGTCTCCCGGCGAGTTGCGCGCAGTGTTCATCGGGCTCCCCATTCGCATGACGCCGCTGACGGCGCAGTCCTGAAACGGGGACGACGGGCTCAGGGGTTGCATGGCGTGCGTCACGGAGAAGCCGGGCGGGGTGCGCGCCAGCGGCGGCCGGTGATGTTCGGGGCGCCCCAACGCCCTCGTGCGCGGCTCGGGGCGGACGCGAATCCGGTTGACACCCCGGCCGCACCCGTCGCCTACTGGGCCACCGGGCGCGCGCACGCGCGGCCCTCGGGTACGACGCGACGAAGGACGACGTGGAGCAGACAGACACCCTCGACTGGGGCGAACTCGACGAGACCCATCTCCCGGCGCTCACCCGGCTGTCCGAGGCCTGCCTCGCGGCCGACGGCGGCCTCCCGCTGTTCGGCCGGGCGCCGCTGCTGCGCGCGCGGCTGCTCCAGACGTACACGCTCGGTGCCTGGCACGACGGCCGGCTCGTCGCCGCCGCCGGCGTCGGCAACACCGCGCCGCCGGCCGCCGGCGTCGGCAACACCGCGCGGCCGGCCGGCGCGGGACCGGCCACCGCGACGGGTCTGGTGCGTCCGGACTGGCGGGGCCGGGGGCTCGGCGGCCGCCTGCTCGACTGGGCCGCCGAGCGGGCCGGCGACGCCGACCTGCTGGTGACCACGGAGTCGTGGAGCCCGGGCGGGGACGCGCTGCTCACCGCGCGCGGCTTCGAACGGACCTTCGTCGAGTGGGTGCTGCGGCACGACCTCGACGCCCTCCCGAGCCCGGAGGCGCCCGAGGGGGTACGCACCGAGCCGGTGACCTGGCAGGTCGGGCCGGAGCTGTTCGAGACCTACCGGGCGTCCTTCGCCGACCGGCCCGGCTTCCGGGATCCCGGGGCCGACGGTTGGTTGGGGGACCTGCGCGAGGACGAGGAGTACCGCCCCGACCTGTCCCTGCTGGCCCGGGGGCCGGACGGGCGGGCCGTCGGGTTCGTGAACGTCATCGGCACGTGGGTCGACCAGGTCGGCGTGGTGCCGGAGTGGCGGAACCGGCGGCTCGGGGCGTACCTGGTGGCGAGCGCGTTGCGGTCGCTCGCCGCCGACGGGGCCCGGCAGGCGTGGCTCTGCGTCAACGACGACAACCCCGCCGCCGCCCTCTACCGCCGGCTGGGCTTCACCGACGCCGGCCGCCGCGCCCGCTACCTGCTCCGCCGCCCCTGACCCCGACGCCCTTCCCGTCGATCCCGAAGGCCCGGCGTTCACCACGTGGGGTGGACGCCGGGCCGGGGGCGGGCCGGCCGACCGCTGCCGGTCCGCCGCGGGTCAGCCGCGCCCGAAGACCTCCCGGCTGGACCCGAGTCGCAGGAACACCGTCTCGCCGGTGGCGTCCTGGACGGCGTCGTTGTCGGTGACCGCGTACACCTGGCCGTTGCCGGCCACGGTCAGACCCTCGAGCTTCTCCTGGGTCCACCCGTCGGTCGCGCGCAGCGCGGGCAGCACGTCGACGGCGAGCGTCTTCGACAGCACGCGCAGCGGGCCCGGTGCCGCGGCCGCGTCCGGCATCGGCACGGTGTAGACCCGCTTCAGGGCGGCGGCGGGGCCGTTCAGCTTGTCCCGCTCGATCACCGCGAGCCGGTCGCCGACCACGGTGATCTCGGAGAGGCCGATCCAGTCACCCGACACGGTGGTGGTGTTCAGCCGGTAACCGAACCAGCTCCAGGTGCCGGCCGTCACGTCGTACCGGCCCAGCCGGACGACGCCCGCCGGGTCGGTGGACAGCTCACGCTGCACCGCCACCCAGACGATCTCCCGGCCGCGCCGGTCGGTGGTGGCCGCGACGCCCTCCAGGCCCTGCTTGCCGAGACCGGCGGCGACGTCCGCGGGCAGCGGGACGACCTGCCGGGTGACACCGGCGGCGTCCAGCCGGACCAGGGCGTTCTCCGGGCCCGTGGCGCCCTCGACGGCGAGCCAGTAGCCGCCCTGGGGACGCGCGGCGATGCCCTCGGCGTCGTACCCGACCGGCTTGCCGGCGGGGTCCTTCACGGCCAGCGTGCCGGTGATGACGGCCGGTGAGCGCTTCGCGTCGATGGTCAGGATGCGGGTCTGCGAGTACGCCGCGTCGGTAACGCTGTAGAGCTGGTCCGGCCTGCCCGGCACCGCGCTCAGCGCGCCGAGGGCGCCCCAGCCGAGCGGGGTGCCCTGCTTGTCGGAGCCGGACACGATGCTCGGGACGGCCGGCGTGTCGTGGCCGAGGCGGTAGAGCGAGACCGAGGCCCGGACGTTGACCGAGGCGTCGTCCTCCTCACTGGAGACGGCGAACAGCCCCCGCGACGGGATGGGCAGCAGCCCCTCCGGCCCGTTGGTCGACGGCAGCACCTGCCGGAAGACCGGCTTCGTGGGGTTGCTCAGGTCGTACACGGCCACGAAGTTGCTGCGCTCCGAGCCGACGAAGCCGTAGCGCACGCCGTCGTACTCGGCGACGGCCACGCCCTCCGGCTCGGTGCCCTTCTTGCCGGCGCGGTCCTCGTTGTGCAGCCCGTGCGTGACGGCGAGCCGCTCGAAGCTGTTGCCGGCGTCCCAGGCGACCGTGCCGGTGCGGCTGTCGAAGATCGACCAGCCGCGGGTGCCGCCGCGCCAGTCGCCCTCGTTCGCCGTCGCCAGGTAGCGGTCGTCGATCCAGGCCACCGCGTCCGGCTCCCGCGGCACGTCGGTGATGGTGCCGGTCAGGCTGATCGTGCCGTCCTTGGCGGTGTCGATCCCGCCGACGGTCGCGGTGCCCGCGCTGAAGACCTTGGTGATCCGGCCGGTCGGCAGGTCGACGAGGGCGACGCCGTTGTTCTCCTGAAGGGTGACCGCCAGCTCGTTACGGCTGTTGATCGAGACGTACTCCGGCTCCGGGTCGACCGGCGCCGCGAGGCCCGCCGCGACCAGGGCGGGCAGCGCCTGGCCGTTCGGGCCGGTCAGCGGCACCGTCCGCAGCCGCCACCCGGCCGGTGCGGCGCCGGAAAGGTCGACGATCCGCACGAAGCCGCCGGGGAGTTGGGGCAGGTCGCCCTCGTCGCCGCCGGGCGGGGTGGCCTCCTCGTCGCGCTCGTTCTCGATGGCGATCGCGGCGTACCGCTTGTCCTTGCTGATCGCGATCGAGTCGGGCTGGCCGCCCAGGTCGAAGCTGCGCACCCGCTTGCGGGTGGCCAGCTCGATGACGTCCAGCCGGCCGGACGGCTCGGTGTAGCCGCGGCTGGTGTTCACGACGACGAGCACGTACCGGCCGACCACGGCGACCGAGGTGGGCTCGTCCTCGGCGTCGCCGAGCTGCGCCAGGGAGAGGGTGCCGAGGCCACGGGGCTTGTCGGCACGCGAGATGTCGAGGAAGCCGATCCGGCGGCCCAGCGCGTCGGTGTAGACCAGGGTGCGGCCGTCCTCGCTTACCGTCGAGATCTCGGCGACGGTCGGGGACGTCGGGTTTTCACCGGCCGGCCGGTTCTGGAAGACGGGGTAGGTGGCGACGCGGTCGAAGGCGAGCGGCTTGCCGGGGTGGTGGTGGCTGCCGCCGGCGGAGGCGGGGGTGGCGCCGGTCAGGCCGGCGGTGGCCACACCCGCCGCGGTGAGCGCGGTGAGTGCTCTTCTCAATGTCAAGGAGTTCCTCCGTAGGTGGTACCCGGACGGAGGCTGGCACCCGTGGAGGAGCACCAGCTTGCGCGGACGTGAACAGTCGACGAAGGAAAGGCCAGCCGCCGCGCGGGCTCGGCCACGACCGGCAGCCGCGTGGGGAGGAAGCGGGCGGCAGCTGGCCGGGAAGTCGGAGACAACCTTCCGTGGCGCTGCGCCGTGTTAGGGGCGTGACCGACCAAACACAACCACTGTCCACGGCGGACCGGTCGTACGTGGCGTTCGTCGAGGTGGCCTGGCAGCGACACATCCGGCTGGCCATGCTGCTGACGGGCGACCGGTGGCGTGCCGAGGAGCTGCTCCAGGACAGCCTGGTCAAGGTGTACGAGCGGTGGCGGCGCGTGTCGCGGTTCGACGACCCGCACTCGTACCTGCGCCGCGCCCTGGTCAACAACCACACGTCCGGCTGGCGGCGACGCCGTCGCGAGAGCCTCGTGGCGGAGGTCCCCGAGCGCGCCGCCCCGGCGGGCGGCGCGAATCCGGACACCATCGTCCTGCGTCGGGCGCTGCTGACATTGCCGCCGAAGCAGCGCGCGGTCGTGGTGCTCCGCCACTACGAGGACCTGACCGAGCGGGAGGTCGCCCGCGTCCTGGGCTGCTCGCTCGGCACGGTCAAGAGCCAGAACGCCAAGGCGCTGGACAAGCTCCGCCACCTCCTCGACGAACCCTCCTACGCGACAAGCAGGTGACCAGAGATGAACACGCTCGATGAACAGCTCGCCCACCGGCTCCACGACATCGTCGACGGCGAGCCGGACTCCGTACCCCCGGTCGGGACGCTGCTCGACCGTGGCCGGCGGGCGCGACGGCGCCGGACCACCGCGATGGTCGGCGCGACCTGCGCCTTCCTGGCGCTCGGCGTGGCCACCGCGGCGACCGTGGCGACCATCCCGGCGGACCGACCGGCCGTGACGGCCGAGGGGCCCGCGGGGGCACAGCCGGTGTCGCCGCAGCTGAGGCTGGTGTCGGCGCTCAGCGCCAGCGAGAACATCAGCTACCGGATGCGGTTGACCTACTCGGGCGGCGGGCTGACCTACGAGGGGGCGTTCGACCCGAGGACCGACACGGGGTACGTCCGTGCGCCGCAGGACGACGCGGTCGTAACCGAGCTGCTGATCGACGGCACCCGGTACATCGGCGGGGAGCGACCGCAGGGTGCCCTGCCGCCCGACAAGGGCCCCGGTGAGACGTACGGTCGTTACGGTCAGTACCCGGGCCGGCATGACCGGCTGTCCCTCTACGACGAGGGGAACGGCGTCCTGGGCACCGTCTCGCCCGACCCGGCGGACCTGCTCAAGGCCTTGCGGGACGCGAAGGCCACGATCACCGAGAATCCGGACGGCTCCCTGCACTTCGAGTACGGCTCGCGGGACGCGAACGGGTCGACCGCCACGTCCGGTGACGTCACCACGGATGCCGACGGCCGGGTCGCCACCGTGGCGTTCACCAGTACGTGGCAGTCCACGGCGAAGGGCCGGCTCGACACCGGCACGACCAACGGCACCCTCGAACTGTTCGACTACGGCGTTCCGGTGACCGTCGAGCGGCCGGCCGACGTGGTGCCGGCGAGGTAGTCGTGGGACACGAGCCGCCCGCGGCCGCACGGTCGCGGGCGGCTCCTGGGCGCGGTGGCTATGGTGGGCGGGACCGGCAGGAGGAGTGCCCCATGAACGCCATCGCGCCCTCGACCGTCGCGGCCGATCCGCCGAGCGCCGCCGACCGGCCCCTGCTCACGTACCTGGACGACGCCACCGGGGAGCGGGTCGACCTCACCGCGAGCCTGGTCGGCGAGTGGGCGGCGCGCAGCGCGGGCCTGCTCCGCGACGGCTGCGGGCTGACCCCCGGCAGCCGGGTCGCGGTGCTGCTGCCGCCGCACTGGCGTACGGCCGCGGTGCTGCTGGGCGCCTGGTCGGTCGGGATGGCGGTGTCGTTCCGGCCGCGCGCCACCGCCGGGCTGCCGGTGCTCGAACCGGGTGCTGACCTGCCGTACGACGCGGTGTTCGTGACCCCGGAGCGCCTCGACGACTGGCTGGAGGACGTGCCGGACGGCACCCACCGCTACCTCGTCGGCACCGGACCGGCGCCGCTGGCCGACGTGCCCGTGGGCTGGCTCGACTGGTCCGCCGAGGTGCTCCGGCACAGCGACTCGACGCCGCACTACGCCGCCATCCGCCCGTCCGACCCGGCGACCCCGGACGGCACCACGTACGGCCAGTGGGGCGGGCTCGCCCGGGAGATGGCGCAGATGTGGGGCCTGCGCGCCGGTGACCGGCTGCTCGTCGACGCGGCCGAGCACGAGCAGCCGGTGAAGTGGCTGCTCGCCCCGCTCTCCGTGGGTGCGTCCGTGGTGGTGTGCGCGAACCTCGACCGCGCGAAGCTCGAAGCGCGGATCGCCGCCGACCACATCACCCGCGTGCTGTAGCCGGCCGGGCCGCGCCCGAACGCCGCCCCTCCCCGCCGATCACGCGGTTGTGGCACCTCGCGAAAGGGGCGGACCGGGGTGATCCGGGAACCACAACTGCATGATCGACCGGAGGAGAACGCCTGTCACACCTCCGTGATCTTCGCCCGCCGGCCCTGGACGCCCGTCTAACAGCGCTCCCCGACCGCTTCCTGTTACACCCACATATGCCCTGCTCAGGCCCCCTTTTGTCGGCGTCACCGACGTGTTCTGATACCGGGAAGACGACGCCATCGACACCTGCTCATGGCAACCCCGCGTCGATTCCGCACCGCTCTCCATCCCCTGAAAGGTGCACCGATGCACAGGAGACCGATCTTCCGACTGGCAGTCCTCACCGCCTCCGCCGCGACGTTCCTGGCGTCCGGTGGCGCCTACGGCGCCGTGGCGGCGGCCCCCGCGACCGTCTCCCCGGGCGTCGCGGTGTGCGAGCCGGGCGCCGACGCGCACAGCGTGGCCCGGGTCGCCGAGGGCGCCACCGCGCAGGAGCCGGAGCTGTACTCGAAGAACGAGGCGAACGCCTACGGCGTCATCAAGGACTCGCCGCGCCTGCCCAACGGCAGCGTCACCGTGCCGACGGTCTTCCACATGATCTCCGACCACCCGCTGAGCGCGGCCGAGACGGCCCGGTGGAACACGATGATCGCGGACCAGATGGAGGTGCTGAACGACTCGTTCGCGGGCCGTACCGCGCCCGACGCCTCCGACACGCCGTTCCGGTTCGAGCTGGTCGACACCACGTGGACGGTGAACAGCGACTGGTACACGGTCGTGCCCGGCAAGAACGAGCGGGACATGAAGAAGGCGCTGTACACCGGCGACGCCCGCACCCTGAACGTGTACGCGGCCAACATCGGCGGCGGGCTGCTCGGCTGGGCGTACTTCCCGAAGGGCTACAACAACGGCCGCGACTACATCGACGGCGTGGTGATGCTCGACGAGTCGATGCCGGGCGGCACGGCGGGGAAGTACTCCCTGGGTGACACGCTGACCCACGAGGTCGGGCACTGGCTGATGCTGGAGCACACCTTCGCGCACGGGTGCTCCGCGGCCGGTGACTTCGTCGCCGACACTCCGCGTGAGGCGCACCCGCAGTTCGACTGCCCGGTGGGGGCGGACACCTGCACCGCACCCGGGCTGGACCCGATCCACAACTTCATGGACTACACCCAGGACTCCTGCATGAACATGTTCACGCCGGGTCAGGCGGACCGGATGAGCGACGCCTGGGTGGCGTTCCGCGCCGGGGGCGGCAACTAGCGAAGCGCCGTCGGGATCGACGGGCCGTCACCCCTGCGGAGTACGCGACGTGGACCGCCCCGATCGGGGCGGTCCACGTCGTGAGAAGCGGTCAGTCGACCGTCGGGAGTTTCGGGCCGAGGACGTCGTCGGCGTCCACGATCGTGTACGCGTAGCCCTGCTCGGCGAGGAACCGCTGCCGGTGCGCGGCGTACTCGGTGTCGATCGTGTCCCGGGACACCACCGTGTAGAAGTGCGCCTGCCGGCCGTCCGCCTTGGGCCGCAGCACCCGGCCCAGCCGCTGCGCCTCCTCCTGCCGTGACCCGAACGTGCCGGAGACCTGGATGGCCACGGCCGCCTCGGGCAGGTCGATCGAAAAATTGCCGACCTTCGAGATCACCAACGTCCGCAGCGAACCGGAGCGGAACTCGTCGAACAGCCGCTCCCGCTCCTTGTTCGTCGTGGAGCCCTGCACGATCGGCGCGTCCAGGTACTCGCCGAGCTGGTGCAGCTGGTCGATGTACCCGCCGATGACGAGCACCTGGTCGTCGGGGTGCCGGTCGACCAGCGCCTTCACCACGGGCAGCTTGGTGCGGGCGGTCGCCGCCATCCGGTAGCGCTCCTCGGCCTCCGCCGTCGCGTACGCCATCCGCTCCGCGTCGGTCAGCGTCACCCGTACCTCGGTGCACTCGGCCGGGGCGATCCAGCCCTGCGACTCGATGTCCTTCCACGGCGCGTCGTACCGCTTGGGGCCGATGAGGCTGAACACGTCGCCCTCGCGGCCGTCCTCCCGGACCAGCGTGGCGGTGAGGCCGAGCCGGCGGCGGGCCTGGAGGTCCGCGGTGAACCGGAAGATCGGCGCGGGCAGCAGGTGCACCTCGTCGTAGATGACCAGGCCCCAGTCGCGCGCACCGAACAGGTCGAGGTGGGTGAACGCACCGCCGCGCCGCGAGGTGAGCACCTGGTACGTGGCGATGGTGACCGGGCGGATCTCCTTGCGCTCGCCCGAGTACTCGCCGATCTCGTCCTCGGTGAGCGAGGTGCGGGCGACCAGTTCGCGCTTCCACTGCCGCCCGGCCACGGTGTTGGTGACGAGGATCAGCGTGGTGGCCTTCGCCTCGGCCATCGCGGCCGCGCCGACCAGCGTCTTGCCTGCGCCGCAGGGCAGCACCACGACGCCCGAGCCGCCGGCCCAGAACGCCTCGACGGCCTCCCGCTGGTACGACCGCAGCGTCCACGGCTTGCGGCCGTCCTTGCCGGCCTCGGCCAGGTCGATCGGGTGCGCCTCGCCGTCCACGTAGCCGGCCAGGTCCTCCGCCGGCCAGCCCAGCTTGAGCAGCGCCTGCTTGAGCCGCCCCCGCTCGGACGGGTGCACCTGGATGGTGTCGTCGTCGATCTTCGCGCCGAGCATGCCGGCGAGCTTCTTGCTCTTGGCCACCTCGACCAGCACCAGGCGGTCCAAGGCGCGCAGGACGAGGCCGTGCGCCGGGTCGTTGGCGAGCTGGAGCCGACCGTACCGGTCCATCGTCTCGGCCACGTCCACCAGCAGTGCGTGCGGCACCGGGTAGCGGCTGTACTTGATCAGCGCGTCGACCACGCCCTCGGCGTCGTGCCCCGCGGCCCGCGCGTTCCACAACCCCAACGGGGTGAGCCGGTAGGTGTGCACGTGCTCCGGGGAGCGCTCCAGCTCGGCGAAGGGGGCGATGGCCATCCGGCACGCCTGCGCGTCGGGGTGGTCGATCTCCAGCAGCAGGGTCTTGTCCGACTGCACGATCAGTGGTCCACCGCTCACGCCAGCGTCCTCTCTCGGGGCGGATCGTCGATTGCCCGCGAGGTGGCTTACCCACCGCAGGCCGACCATCCAGTGTTGCACGCGCCGGGAGGCCGGCAGGAAAACGCGCACCGCGCGCAACCGTGCGGGCACTCGCAAACGTCTAAGAAGGGGACGACTGCCCAGGGGAGGCACCATGACGCGTTTCCGCACCACTTCCCGGCTGGTCGCCCTGGTGGTGGTCGCGCTGGTCGGCGCCGGTGCGTGTGCGTTCGATCCGCAGGCCGGCGGGAGTGGGGGCGGGGGACCCGCCCCGGTCGGTGCGGCGGAACAGGCAACGGGGGCGAGCGGCACGCCCGCGCCGGGCCAGCGGTCCGCCACGCCGAGACCGAAGCCGACGCCCGCCAGGACGACGGCCGAGCCCACGCCGACCCGCACCGCGCCGAAACCGAAGCCGACCACCGCCAGCCCGAAGCCGGCCGGCTGCCCACAGGGCGAGCACCAGCGCGCCGTCGAGACGTACCTCGCCCGGCTCGGCGGCTTCGGCCCGGTCACCGTCGACGGCCGGCAGTCCGCCGCGGACTGCGCCGCGATCAAGAAGTTCCAGAAGAGGTACGACATCCGACCCGCCCACGGCCGCGCCGGCCCGACGACGTACGACGTGGCCCGGCGGCTCGCCACCACCGACACCGGCCGGTGCCGGGCCGGCTCCGGCACCACGTTCTGCATCGACCTGACCCGGCAGACCACCTGGGTGATGCGTAACGGGAAGGTCCTCGTGAAGCCCACCGTCACCCGGACGGGGATGCCCGGCTACCGGACGCCCGCCGGCACCTTCACGATCAACTACCGCAACATCAAGGAGTGGTCGAACCCGTACGAGGTCTGGCTGCCCTACTGGCAGCACTTCACCCAGGGGATGGGCTTCCACGAGACCACCACCTACCTGCACGACACGTCGATCGGCTCGCACGGCTGCGTCAACCTGCTGCACGCCGACGCCGTCCGCTACTGGGAACTGGGCAAGGTCGGCAGCCGCGTGGTGCTGGTCGGGCGCCGCCCCGGCACGTGATCCACGGGTACGGCGACGACACGCCGTGACTTCAGGGTTTATCCCCTGTCACTTCCGCCGCGACGGTGCCACGCTGGACATCGGGCGTCGAGCCGGGCGGGGAGGCGACGATGACGGTCGATCGGGACGTGGCCGGGGAGCACGACCGGAGCGAGGAGGTCTCCACGGCGACCGTGGTGGCATACCTCGTCGCCGCGGTGATCCTCTTCGGTTGGTTCCTCTTCGGTTGGCTGGTGCTCCGGCAGGGCTTCGTCAGCTCGGTCGGCGAGACGGCCGGCACGGGGTTCGCGCTGCTGCTGATCGTCTCGATCGTCGGCACCGTCCGCCGCAGCCGCCGCTGACCCCTTCCGCGCTCAGTCCGCCGGCACCGCCGCCGTGATCCGGTGCAGCGCGAACGTGTGCAGCATCTCCGTACGCTCGTCCTCGGCCCGCAGGTAACCCGCGCCGATCGAGACCGGCTTGACCAGCCGGGACGCGGTCGCCCCGTGAGCGTCGACGTAGCCGACCCAGACCAGCGCCTTGTCCCGTACCGCCTGCTGGAGCACCGCCAACGCGTCGGAGTGCCCCTGCACCGGGGCCGGGCCGGTCGCGCCCCGCGCGCCCGCCCGTACCGCCGCCGGGGCTCGCCGGGCCGCGCGTGTCGCCGCGTCACCGCGCCGGATCTGCTCCACGACACCGAGGAGCCGGGGCATCGGCACCTTCGGCGCGGCCAACGGATCCAGCGTCCGGGTGGCGACCGAAACCCGCGCGGGCGCGCGCCGGGTCTTCGGGCGGGAGAGCACCGCGGCTCCGCTGGCGTCCTCGGGCACCGGGGCGTAGCCCGCGTCCCGCAGCGCCCCGAGCAGCCGGCCGATCTGGTACGGGCTCACGAGCACCGTCGGCGCCAGTCGGCGCAGCGACAGCGACTCCAGCCGCCGGTCGGCGAACACCTCGGTGAGCAGGGCCTCGTCGTCGCTGCGCAGGTACGCGCCGGCCGACCCGGCCCGCAGCCCGCCGTGCTTACGCGCCACGTCGTCGATGAGGTACGTCAGCGACTGCGGGACCGGCGTCCGGGACCGCCGCCGGAAGAGCCCGTGCAGGTCGTCGGCGGTGTAGCCGGCGTCCAGGGCGCGGCGCACGCTGGCGGTGGTCAGCCGGTGCACACTCGCCCCGCCGGCGGACTCCGGCTCGGTGACGGCGTCCAGTTCCGCGGCGAGCGTCGGCTCGGGCGGCCCGGGCACGACCACCGTCAGGTCGGCCTGCACGAGGAAGTGGTCCACCGGGGCGGGCAGCAGCGCGTCGAGCGCCCGTGCCGCCGTCGACGGCTCCTCGCTGTCGGCGTCCAGGCGCAGGCCCAGCGGGTCGTCGGTGGCGTCGTCCGCACCGGTGACGTCGGCCAGCAGCAGGCGCCCGTACGACGTGAGCGCCCCCAGCCCGGTCACACCCAACTGGGCGGCCTCGGCGAGCACCTCCCGGTGCGCGGTCTCCCGTCCGCGACTGCGCCGGGGCGCCCGCCAGTCGAGCAGCTCCAGCACCTCGTCAGGGGTGGGCGCGGTCGCCGGCTCCAGGTCGGCGAGGACCCCGAGCACCGCGCGTCGGGTGGCCGGTGCCCCAGCCCGCTCCGCCTCGGCGGAGAAGACCGTGATGGGGCGGTCCCGGTCGTCGCGCTGCCCCACGAGCCCCACCTGCCGGGTCATGGTCAGCCAGGCACGGGCCAGCTGCTCCCACCGCTGGGCCAGGGACGCGGCCCGCCACACCTCGTACCCGGCGGTCGGCAGCACCTGCTGGTCGGCCCCGTAGCGGGCGGTGGTGACGCCGGGCAGCTCCAGCTCACCGAGGAGCCCCGCCGCGTACGCCACCTCGAGCAGCAGCGCCGCCGTCGGCTCGTCCAGCCCGGCGACGCGGGCCAGGCGGCGCAGGTCGCGTACGCCGATGCCGCCCGAGCGGAGCACCGGCGCCGGCTCGGCGGCGAGCTGCTCCAGCAGCCCCTCGGTGTGGCGTACGACCTCCATCGTCTGGCCGGCACCCGCGGAGTCGACCGCCTTCGGTTCGCGGGGCGCGGCGGTGACCGTCGGCGGGCTGGTGCGCAGCGGTCCGAGCGGCCCGCTGTCGCGCCGCAGCAGCAGGGCGATCTCGCGGGGCAGCTCCACGGTGCCGGCGGAGATCGGCACGAGCAGTCGGTGGTCCACCAGCCAGCGCACGGGGGAACCGGTCGGTGCGCCGCCGTTGACCGGGTCGGGCGGCAGCGCGTCCTCCTGGCCCACCGGTGGGGCCTGCAAGGCTCCCGCGGGCACGCTCCCGACCGGCGGCCCGGCCGCGAGCCGGTCGAGGATCGCCCGGGCTGAGGGCGGCGCGGCCAGCAGCGTCCGGCGCAGCTTCGCCGGGTCCGCGCAGAGCGCGGCCGTGCGCGGGTCCAGCTCCGCAGCGGGCCGACCGAGCCCAGCGGGGTACGGCGACACCTCGTCGACGCTCGCCACCACGCTGAGGGCGCTCTCCGGGCCGTACAGCAGGAAGAGGGCGCGCAGCCGGTCGACCGCGCCCCGGATGGTGGTCGGCGCGGGCGGCTGTGGCCCGGCGGTCGCCATGGCGAGTACGGCCTCGGTGGAGGTGGTGCCGTCGGCCGGGCCCCGGGTGAGGCGGGCCGCGTCGAGGATCTGGAGGGTGAACTGGTCCAGCCCGTCCAGTGCCCGGGCCACCGACACGCGGGACTGCGCCCGCGTCGCGAGCGCGGTGATGTCGGCCGGCACGGGTACGACGAGGTCGGGCCGCAGCTGGAGGAGGGCGGCCAGCGACTCGTCGGGCAGCGACCGGAGGTGGTCGGCGAGTGAGGTGGTCATCGTCGTTCCACGCTAGCCCGGTCGGGGGTAGTCCCGCCCCTCGGACGTCCGGCTGGGTCGTGTGCGGTCGGCCTCCGCCGGGCACCGCTCGCGGGGGTGCCGCGGGCTCCGGCGGTACGTTTCTCCGCATGGCTCCGCTGACGGTCGGGTTCGACCTCGACATGACCCTCGTCGACTCGCGTCCCGGCATCGCCGCGGCCTACCGGGCGCTCACCGCGCGTACCGGTGTGCCGGTGGATGCCGACGCGGCCGTGTCCCGGCTCGGGCCGCCGCTGCGCACCGAGATCGCGCGGTGGTTCCCACCGGATCAGGTCGAGTCGGCCGTGCTGCTCTACCGGGAGCTCTACCCGGCGTACGCGATCACGCCGACCGTCCCGCTGCCGGGCGCCCGGGAGGCGATCGAGGCGATCCGCGCGAGGGGTGGCCGGGTGCTCGTGGTCACCTCGAAGATCGGGCGGCTGGCCCGGCTGCACCTCGACCACCTCAGGCTGGAGGTGGACGAGCTGGCCGGCGACCTGTTCGCCGAGGAGAAGGCGACAGCCCTGCGCGAGTACGGCGCGACCCACTACGTCGGGGACCACGTGGCCGACATGGTCGCCGCGGCGGCGGCCGGGGTGCCGGGGATCGCGGTGGCCACCGGCCCGTGTTCGCCGGATGAGCTGCGGGCCGCGGGTGCCCACATGGTGCTCGATGATCTCACCGAATTCCCGGGGGCACTCGACGGCATGATCCAGCTAGCCTTGGAGAAGTAGACGGCTCACACGAAGCAGGGGATCTCAGGTGCCTACGGGTCGAGTGAAGTGGTACGACGCGACCAAGGGATACGGTTTCGTCACCAGTGACGAGGGTGGCGACGTGTTCCTGCCGAAGGGCGCGCTACCGGCGGGTGTCACCGACCTCAAGGGTGGTCAGCGCGTCGACTTCAGCGTGGTCGACAGCCGCCGGGGTGCGCAGGCGATGGGGGTCAAGCTGCTGGAGGCGCCGCCCTCCGTGGCCGAGCTGCGCCGCCGGCCCGCCGAGGAGCTGCACGGCCTCGTCGAAGACATGATCAAGGTGCTGGAGGCGAAGGTCCAGCCGGACCTGCGCCGTGGCCGGTTCCCGGACCGGCGCACGGCGCAGAAGATCGCTCAGCTGGTCCACGCGGTGGCGCGCGAGCTGGAGGTCTGAGGCACGAGCCCGGCGTCGGCGGCCCGGCCGAGCAGCGCGTCCACGGCGGCGAATCCGGCGTCCCCCAGGTCGGCGGAGAACTCGTTGACGTAGAGGCCGATGTGCCGGTCCACCACGTCGGGCTCCATCTCCTGCGCGTGCGAGAGCACGTACTCCCGGCTGGCTGCCGGGTCGGCCCACGCCTGCCGCACCGACTCGCGGATCCAGGCGGCGGCGGCCTCCGGGTCGACGGCGCCGCGGCGGGCGAGGATCGCGCCGAGGGGGATGGGTAGTCCGGTGTCGCCCTCCCACCACTCGCCGAGGTCGACGAGGGCGGTCAGTCCGTGCCGGTGGTAGGTGAACCGGGCCTCGTGGATGACCAGGCCGGCGTCGTACCGGCCGGCGGCCACGCCGGGCATGATCTCGTGGAACGGCACCACCTCGATCCGCGCCGGCGGGTGCTCGGCCGCCCAGAGGCGGAAGAGCAGGTACGCGGTGGTCCGCTCGCCGGGGACCGCCACGGTCGCGCCGCTGAGGTCGGCCCGGTCGCCGCGGGTGAGCACGAGGGGCCCGCAGCCGCGGCCGAGCGCGCCGCCGCAGGGCAGCAGGTGGTACTGGTCGAGCAGCCACGGCAGCGCCGCGTAGCTGACCTTCACCAGGTCGAACGCGCCGCGCTCGGCCGCCGTGTTGGTCACGTCCACGTCGGCGTACGTCACCTCGACCGGTGGTGCGCCCGCCACCCGGCCGTGCACCAGGGCGTGGAAGATGAACGTGTCATTGGGGCAGGGCGAGAATGCCAACGAAAGCGCCACACTCCCACCGTAGCCCCGCCCCCTTCCGCCTCCTCGAACCAGCCCGTGCGGCTGTGGCCTGACCGGCCCATGCCCCAGCCGGCGCCCCCGGCCCACGCCCCCGGCCCACGCCCCCGGCCGACGTGAGGGCTGACCGCTGCGTGGTCGACAGGGGCCGGGTGGAGAGCCGGTCGGGGTTGCGTCACAGGTTGCGGTGGGTGTGTGGGGCGGGGCGTGTCGAGTTCGCCGCCGGCTGGGTTCGGGGCTGGTGTGGGTCTGATGGCGAGCTGTGTGGTCGAAGGCCGGGGGCCGGGGGCCGGGGTGAAGGGCGGGTCGGGGGAGCGATCCCAGCTTGCGGTGGGTGCGCGGGGCCTGTCGAGCTGCCCCAGAAATGGGGCGACCGGTCCTCGGGCGGATTGCCGGTGGTGATCTCTTCGGTGGGGGCGTCGCTCTCAGGTGCGCCAGCCCGCTGGTGCTCGCGTCGGTCTCAGAAATGGGGCAGCTCGACAGTCTCCGCATGACAACTCGATCAGGCAGAGTCCAGGACTTGTCCACAGGGTTATCCACAGCTGCGGGTGTGGCTGTTGAAGATGGATCGCACAGCGGAGACGATCCCGAGGTGACCGAAGTCAGCGGGCGGGTCGACGTGGGAGGGGCGCTCCGAGCCTTGCGGCGGCGCGCCGACCTCAGCCAGCGTGAACTGGCGGAGCGGTCGGGCGTGCCGAAGAGCACCGTCGCCCGGATCGAGGGTGGCCGCGGCGCCGAGCCGAGGTTCGCGACGGTGGAACGGCTGGTGCGGGCGGCCGGCGGGACGGTGACGATTGGCGTGCCCGGCGGTGAGGTGCCCGGTGAGGGGGCGGGGCTCCCCGACGACGAGCCACGGGACGACGCCGGCCGACGGTATCCGCCGCACCTGGACGTCCGGGAGGTGCGGAGGCTCACCGACTGGCCGGGCGCGTGGTGGGCGCATTGGTACACGCTGCCGCCGGAGAAGTGGCCGCTACGAGTGCCATTCGTGACCTACGACCTCGACCGCATGCGCCGGGACGAGCGGCGCTGGCGCGAGCGGCTGCGCCGGCGGGTCCGGCTGCGGCGGGCGACCGAGGGGCTGCCGTGCGGTTCCTGGCGACTCCTCGCCGAGCTGCCGGACGGCGCTCCGGTCGGTGAGCTACGCGCCCACGAGCGAAGCAAGGACCTGCTCCTCGGGGAAGACCTCGGTGACCTCCGGGAGATCGTTCTCGACGGTGTCGTCGTCGCACCGGAGCTGCGCCTGCTGGGCATCGGCCGGCGGCTGATCGCGATGCTCGCCGACGAGATGAAGCGGGCGGGGATCCGGGCGGCGCACGCGACCGCGGAGTTCGGCGAGGTCAGCTTCCTGTTGGCGTGCGGCTTCGAGCTGGAGGCGAGTCGACCGGCGGCGCTGCGGCTGGCGTTGCGGGGTGACCTGCCGGGGGCACCCGGTGGGCCGAGCGGCGGCGCTGCGGGGTGACCTGCCGGGCAGTCGGTGAGCCGAGCGCGTGAGCCCGGGTCGTGGGCGGCAGCTCACCCAGGTGTGGCCAGCGCGGTCAGGTCAGGGCCGGGGCGGCCTCGGTCAACGCGGCGAGCGCCTCGCGCAGGCGCCAGCCGTTCCGGTCCCGCGGGCCGATCGGGTTGGAGATCGTGCGCAGCTCCGCGAAGGGCAGGCCGGCCTGGGCGGCGGCGACCGCGACGCCGTACCCCTCCATGGCCTCGGCCACGGCGTCCGGGTGGCGCTTGGCCAGCAGCTCGGTGCTGGCCGCGGTGCCGGTCACGGTGCTGACCGTGAGCACTAGCCCGACCGTGGCGTCCGGCAGCGCCGCCCGCAGCATCGCCAGCAGTTCCCGATCGGCGGGGACGACGCTCCCGCCGCCCAGCAGCGCGGGCGGCATGCCGAGGTCGTCGATCGGGATGAAGCCCTCCGGCGACTCCGCGCCGAGGTCCGCGGCGATGCTCGCCGTGCCCAGCACCGTGCCCCCGACCGCGACCCGGCCGACGAAGCCGCCGGCCACGCCGGCGCTGATCACCGCGCGGTACGGCCGGCCCGCCGCCTCGGCGAGCGCCAGCAGCCGAGCGGTGGCCGCCCCGGCGACCGCCGGCCCCACCCCGACCGGGCGCACTGTCACCGCCGGGCCGTCGACGCCCGCCCGGACCGCCTCCGCCGCCGCAGCGGCGAGGCCCGCCCGGATCGCGTCCGCCTCGGCGGGTACCGCGGTGACCACCAGCAGACCGGTCACGACACCGGCCCGCGGGGATCACGATGGCTGTCCTCGTCGCCGCTCCCGGCGCCTCCACCCGCGCTGCCGACCGCCGAGGACGGCCGGTAGAGGTGGAAGCCGGGCGGGGCCACCCCCGGTTCGTAACCAGCCGTCTCGCTCGGCGCCGGAGCCGGCGAGGTCGGGCGGGGATCGTCGACCTCCGGGACCGCCTCCGCGTCGGCGGCCGCCTCGTCGGCCAACTCGTCGTCGCCGAGCGGCCGGCCGGCGAGGCGCTCCTTGCGCAGCTTGCCGGCGACCAGCACACCCCGGACAGCGGCGAGCACGCCCACCCCGGCGGCGACCGCGATGCCCATCCGACCGGCGAACGGCACCAGGCCGAGCCCTCCACCGAGCACGAACGCCAGCATCAGCACCGTCTCGGAGTGGGCGAAGGAACTCGCCCGGAGCCGCTCCGGGATCCGCTCCTGGATCGACGCGTCCACGGCGAGCTTGGCGACACCACTGAACATCGCGGTCACCAGGCAGAACAGGGCCACCATGGGCAGCGAGAACTTCAGCACGGCGAGCACCGCCACACCGGCCACGATGATCATGCTGCTGGACTGGATGGCGGTCGGCCGGTGGATCCGCAGCCGGGTGCCGACCGCGGTGGCCAGGAACGTGCCGACGGCCAGTGCGGCGCCGACCAGGCCCAACGCCGCCTCGTCGGTCAGGTCCCGCCCGAAGACGGCCGTGGTCAGGTCGCCCTTCTTGATGGCGAACGCGAGGAAGAGCAGCAGGAACCCGTAGATCGCGCGCAGGGTGGCCGCCCCGATGAGGGTGGCGATCACCAGCCGGCCCGACGGCCGGCCCCGGCCCAACGGCCGGTCGCCGGAACGCCGCCACAGCGCCCGCAGCGGGCGCGGCACCCGCTCCGGCGGCTCCGAGTCGGCCCTCGGCGGCAGCCGCAGCGAGATCACCATGCCGACCAGGAAGATCACCGATGCGACCCGCAGCGGCCACTGCGGCCCGAACCAGAACGCGGCCAACCCGATCGGGGCGACCAGGGCACCCGCCACCGTGCCGTAGACGCTGGCCCGCGCCCCCACCTGGGACAGGCCCAACCCCTCGGGCAGCAGCCTCGGCACCGCCGCCGAGCGGGCCACCCCGTAAGCCCGGGAGAGCGCCAGCACCCCGAACGCCGCCGGATAGAGCCCGAAGCCGTGGATGTGGTCGCTGATCAGCCAGGCCAGGAAGGCGCGGCCGAGCATCGTCGTGGCGAGCGCGTACCGGCGGCCGTGCCGGAAGTGGTCGAGCAGCGGCCCCACCACGGGGGCGAGCATGGCGAACGGCACCATGGTCACCAACAGGTAGAGCGCCACCTTGCTGCGGGCCTCGCCGAGCGGCACGTTGAAGAAGATCGTCCCGGCCAGGCCGATGGCGATCAGGGTGTCACCGGCGCAGGAGAGCGCGTGCAGGTCGAAGAGGCGGACCATGCCGACCTCGCCGCCCGCGCCCCGCGTGCGGGCGCGGCCGGCGCTGCGGGTCACCCAGCGCCCGCCACCGACCGAGCCGCGCAGCAGCAGCCGGACGAGACGGATGCCGGTGCCGACGGTCCGCCCGAGGACGGAACGCTCGGGGCGAGATGACGACGGCATGTGCACCATCCTCGCCCATCGGATCGGGGCGTGCCGCACCAGTTGAGCAGAACGTGGTCGGGGAGTCCCTGTCGCCGGGGACGTGTGCATGGGGAACAATGGTCGGGTGACCAGGCCCGCCTCCACCCGTGCCGCTCGACTCGACCAGATCTGCGCCGCCGCCGTCGACGTGGCCCGCGCCGGCATCACCGAGGTGGACCCCTCCGACGTCGGCGAGCACCTGCAGGCCGTCGCCGAGGGCGAACGCCTCGTCACCCACTACTTCGAGTGCCGGCTGGCCGGCTATCGCGGTTGGCGCTGGGCCGTCACCGTCACCCGGGTGCCGCGCAGCCGCAACGTGACCCTCTGCGAGACGGTCCTGCTGCCCGGCACCGACGCCCTGCTCGCCCCCGGCTGGTTGCCCTGGCAGGAGCGGCTCAAGCCGGGCGACCTGGGCCCGGGCGACCTGCTCCCCACCCCGCCCGACGACGAGCGGCTGGCCCCCGGCTACGTGCTGTCCGACGACCCGGCGGTCGAGGAGACGGCGTGGGAGCTCGGCCTCGGCCGGGCCCGGGTGCTCTCCCGGGAGGGGCGCAGCGAGGCCGCCCAGCGGTGGTACGACGGCGACCACGGTCCCTCCGCCCCGATCTCCACCGCGGCCCCGGCCGCGGCGCGCTGCGGCACCTGCGGCTTCTACCTTCCACTGGCCGGTGCGCTGCGGCAGGCGTTCGGCGCGTGCGGCAACTTCTACGCCCCGGACGACGGCCGGGTGGTGAGCGTCGACCACGGCTGCGGCGCGCACTCCGAAACTCTCATCGAGGCGGCCGAGACGTCCGTCGACGAGATGCCGACGGTCTACGACGACAGCGCGGTGGAGGCCGTGTCGGTGAGCCGGGCCCCGGGTTCGGTCGAGGGGGCCGAGCCGCCGGAGCCGTACGGCCACTCCTGAGCCGTACGTCGGCGGCAGCGTGCGGCGCGGTCAGCGGCCGGCCGCGCGGCGGCGCCGGCGGTTCGCGTCGTGCCGCATCATCACGGCGAGACCGGGGATGCCCCACAGAAAGCCGGCGAGGCAGATCCACAGCCAGTTCTGATGGCCGGTCTCGGTCAGCCAGTCGCGGAAGAAGAGCAACAGCACGAGACCGGCGATCGCCCAGCCGAGCATGCCGGCGAGCGCGAAGGGCACCATCGGCGGGTCGAGCGGCTCGGGCCGCGGGGGCTGCTGTCTCGGCACCCGGCAAGCCTACGCGATCAACTTTCCTGCCCGGCCGTTGATCTGGGACGATGCGCGCGACGAACCCTGAAGATCACCTGCGAGGACCTGATGGCAGTAGAGCCGCCCGGCAACGGCACACCACCCGCCCCCGCTGCGCCGCGTAACGCGTTCGACCGCTTCTTCGAGATCTCCGCCCGTGGCTCGACGCTGAGCCGCGAGGTACGCGGTGGCCTGGCGACCTTCTTCACGATGGCCTACATCGTGGTGCTCAACCCGCTCATCCTCGGCAGCGCCGTCGACGGCGACGGCAAGGCCCTTCCGATTCCGGCGATCGCCGCGGCCACGGCGCTGGTCGCCGGCCTCATGACCATTCTCATGGGCGTGGTCGGCCGGTTCCCGCTGGCGCTCGCCGCCGGCCTCGGCGTCAACGCGCTGGTCGCGTACGAGATCGCGCCCGAGATGACCTGGGCCGACGCCATGGGTCTCGTGGTGATCGAGGGCGTCATCATCGCGGTGCTGGTGCTGACCGGGCTGCGTACCGCCGTGTTCCGCTCGGTGCCGACCCAGCTGAAGACGGCGATCGGCGTCGGCATCGGCCTCTTCCTGACGATCATCGGCCTGGTCGACGCGGGCTTCGTCCGGCGGATCCCGGACGTGGCGAACACCACCGTCCCGGTCGGGCTCGGCATCGGCGGCAAGCTGGCCAGTTGGCCCCTGCTGGTCTTCGTGGTGGGGCTGCTGCTCACGCTCGTGCTGGTGGTACGCCGGGTCCGGGGCGCGATCCTGATCGGCATCCTCGGCTCGACCGTGCTGGCGATCATCGTGGAGGCGGTCGCGAACGTCGGGCCGTCCGTGGTCGACGGCAAGCCCAATCCGGCCGGCTGGTCGCTGAACGTGCCGGAGCTGCCGAAGACCGTCGTGGACGTGCCGGACCTGTCGCTGCTGGGCAACTTCAACGTGCTCGACTCGTGGAGCCGCGCGGGCTGGCTGGTCGCGTTGATGTTCGTCTTCACGCTGCTGATCACGGACTTCTTCGACACGATGGGCACGATGGTCGCGGTCGGCCAGGAGGGCAACATGCTCGACGAGCGGGGCACCCCGCCGCGGGCCAAGGAGATCCTGCTGGTCGACTCGATCGCCGCGGCCGCCGGCGGCGCGGCGAGCACCTCCAGCAACACCTCGTACATCGAGAGCGCCGCCGGTGTGGCGGAGGGCGCCCGGACCGGTGCGGCGAACCTGGTCACCGGCGCGCTCTTCCTGCTCGCCATGTTCCTGGCGCCGCTGGTGGTGGTCGTGCCGTTCGAGGCGGCCTCGACGGCCCTGGTCGTGGTGGGCTTCCTGATGATGACCGCCGTGCGGACCATCGACTGGGCCGACTACGAGATCGCGATCCCGGCGTTCCTCACGATCGTGCTGATGCCGTTCACGTACTCGATCTCGAACGGCATCGGGGCGGGCGTGATCACGTTCGTCCTGCTGAAGCTGGCGAAGGGGAAGGCCCGGGAGATCCACCCGCTGCTGTACGGGGTGGCCGCGCTCTTCGTCGTCTACTTCCTGCGCGGGCCGATCGAGGCCGTTGTGCTGTGACGCCCGCCCCGGGGCCGGTTGACCAAGAGTGGACAGCCGGCCCCGGGAGAGGCCAAGTCCCCGTGAGCCTGGTCATATCAGATGTCGTTAGCCATGCTCATTAGTTAAGCTAACTATCGTGACGGAGCGGACGGTGACGGCGAAACGCGTGCCACCGGCGCGGCTGGCTCCCCAGCTGCGTGATGCGATCACCCGACTCAACCGGCGGGTCCGACAGGCTCGCCCGGTCGGCGACCTGACGGTCACCCAGCTCTCCGCGCTCACCAGCCTCAAGCTGGCGGGTGCGCTGACGCCCAGGGAACTCGCCGACATCGAGCGGGTGCAACCGCCGACGATGACCAGGATCGTCGCGAAGCTGGAGGAGCGCGGCCTCGTGCAGCGCACACCCCATCCGACCGACGGTCGCCAGGTGATCCTCGCGCCGACCGAGGGGGGACGGGCGGTGCTCGACCAGTTCGAGCGCGCACGTAACGAATGGCTGGCCCACCGGCTGGCCGAGCTCACCGAGGCCGACCGGGAGACGTTGCAGAGGGCCGCCGAGATCCTCCAGCAGCTCGCTCGCGCCTGACTCACGCGCCCGCGCCACCGGGTCCGCGCCGTCCGTCGTCGATGACGCGTACGACTCGAGGAGGCGCACCAAGAGTGCAGGCCAGGCTGAGCAGGATGTTCCAGTCCCTACAGGTCCGCAATTACCGGCTCTTCGCCACCGGGCAGCTGATCAAACTGATCGGCGTCTGGATGATGTTCATCGCGCAGGACTGGCTCGTTCTCGACCTCTCCGGCAACTCCGCCACCGCCCTCGGTGTGGTCACGGCCCTCCAGTTCACCCCGGTCCTGCTGCTCACGCTCCTCTCCGGCCGCCTCGCCGACCGGTACGACAAGCGGTTCCTGCTCTTCGCCGCCAACACCCTCTGGACCCTGCTCGCGCTCGGCATGAGCTTGCTGGTCCTCACCGACCTCGTGCAGCTCTGGCACGTCTTCGCGTTCGCCGCCCTGCTCGGCGTCGCGAACGCCGTGGAGACCCCCGTCCGGCAGGCCTTCGTCTCCGAACTGGTCGGCGTCTCCCTGCTGCCGAACGCGCTCTCGCTCAACGCCGCCGTGTTCAACTCCGCCCGGATCATCGGCCCGGCCGTCGCCGGCCTGGCGATCGCCGCGTTCGACGTGGGCCCGGTCTTCCTCTTCACCGCGCTCAGCTCGATCGCGCCGCTGGTCAACGTGGTCCGCATGCGGACGTCGGAGCTCTACCGGGAGGCCCTGCCGCCGCGCGACGAGCGCGCCGAGGCCCGGGTGATCGATGGCCTGCGATACGTCTGGCACCGTTCCGACCTGCTGCTGCCGATGGTCGTCATGTCGGTGATCGGCATGTCGCTGTTCAACTTCCAGCTCACTCTGGCCGCGCTCGCCAAGACCGTGTTCAACACCGGCGCCGCCTCGTTCGGCCTGTTCAGCACCGCGCTGGCGATCGGCGCGCTCGGCGGCGCCCTCGCCGGCACCGGCCGGCGCAGCCGGCCCTCGGTCTGGCTGGTTCTCGGCGCGGCCATCGGCTGCGCGAGCTTCGGCACGCTGGTCGGGCTCGCTCCCACGTACTGGCTGGTGGTGACCCTGCTCGTTCCGACCGGGTTCTTCATGGTCTTCTTCGCGCAGGCCGCCAACCAGCGGGTGCAGCTGGGCGTGGACGCCGCGTTCCGCGGTCGGGTCATGGCCCTGTGGGTGCTCGTCTTCCTCGGCACCAACCCGGTCGGCGCGCCCGTGATCGGCTGGGTCGCGGAGACCTTCGGCGCCGGGGCCGCCATCTGGATCGGCGCGCTGATCTCGCTGACCACCGCGCTGCTCGCGCTGGCCTGGCAGCTGCGCCGCTCGGGAGCCCGACTGCGGTTCCGCGTGCTGCCGCTGCCCCGCTTCTACGTGACGCAGACCGAGAGCTGAGCGGGAAGAGGCCCCTGTGACCCGAGTCCGGGTCGCGGGGGCCTCCGCGTGTCCGGACCCGGCGGGAGTCCGGTGGTACGGATCGCAGCGGATGCCGCCATTTCGGTGGCGGAGTGGCACGGCGGAGCTTAGCGTCGATACGTGGGAGTTGGACGCGTGCTGCTGCTGGTCCTCGCGTTCCTCGCCGTCGCCAGCCTGCCCGCGGTCATCGCCCTGCTCTTCTGCTACGACGAGATCCTCGACCGGGTGGTCTGCGGTTACACCGAATGGCGCGACCGCCGGCGCGAGCGACGGATCATCGCCCGGTTGGACAAGGCCATCGAGGCCGACGCGCTGACCAGGGACATCGACCTGTCCGAGTTCGACAGGCACGACCGGCGACCGCTGGAGCAACTCGCCGCCGACCTGCGCCGCCTCGGTGGCCAGCGGCTCGGCGGCGGCGGCCGGCCCATGGTCTGGCACGGCGCCGTACTCCAGGCGTACGACGACCGGCTGCGGCTGGCCTGCCGGGCCCTCGGCATCACCGAGTACCTGAGCGAACTGGACGGCGTCGACCGGGAGATCGAGCGCGTCCGGGTCGAGGGGCTGCTGCACGCCGCCGGGCTCAACCTCCCGTCCGCCCGGGCCGGCCGTCGCCAGCAGCACCGCTGAGGCGTACGCGGATTGCGGCTCTTCGTCAGCGTCAACCCGCCGGCGGAGGCGGTGGCCGACCTGACCGCCCAGGTCGGCCGGCTCCGGGTCGGCGCGGCGGCCGCCGCCGGGACCAACGTCCGGCTCGCCGACCCGGCGCACGCCCACCTCACGCTCGCCTTCCTCGGTGAGGTCGAGGAGGCCCGGCTCGTCGACGTGGAGAGCGCGCTCGGGCTCGCCGCCCAGTGGTTCCGGGAGGCGCGGGACGCCCCGCCGCGGTTGCGGCTGGGCGGCGGCGGCCGGTTCGGGCGGGGCCGCTTCACGATCCTCTGGGTGGATGTCCGGGGCGAGGTCGACGCCCTGACCACCCTGGCCCGGCTGGTCCGTTCCCGGCTGCGCAACGCCCGCCTGCCGCACGACGAGAAGCCGTTCCGTCCGCACCTCACCGTCGCCCGGCCCGGTGACCGCGTCGACGACGCCGACATCGAGGCGGACCGGGCCACGCTGGACGGCTACCTCGGCCCGGAGTGGCCGGCGACCGAGGTGGTGCTGGTACGCAGCCACCTCGGCCCCCGGCCCCGCTACGACCGGATCGCCGCCTGGCCGCTGTGAGGGGTGCGCCCGGCGCCGGTCGTCACCAGGCCCACGCCTCCGGGCCCGGGCCGCCCTTGCCCAGGGGCGGGAACAGTTCGTCGAGCCGGGTCAGGGTCGCCTCGTCGAAACGGACGTCCAGGGCGCCCAGCGACCGGTCCAGCTGCTCGACGGTGCGCGGGCCGATGATCGGCGCGGTCACCCCGGGACGGGACAGCAGCCAGCCCAGCGCGACATCCGCCGGGTCGTGGCCGAGATCGGCGCAGAGCTTCTCGTACGCCTCGATGGTGGCCCGGTGCGTGGCGAGCGCGTCGGCCGACCGGCCGTCCGTGCCGCGCTTTGCCGTGCCCTCCGCCATCTTGCGCAGCAGGCCGGCGAGGAGCCCGCCGTGCAGCGGCGACCACGGGATGATGCCCAGGCCGTGGTGCTGCGCGGCGGGGATCACCTCCAGCTCGACGTGCCGGGTCATCAGGTTGTAGATGCACTGCTCGGAGACGAGGCCGAGGAAGTTCCTCGTGGCGGCGGCCGCCTGCGCGACCGAGATGTGCCAACCGGCGAAGTTGGACGATCCGACGTAGAGCACCTTGCCCTGCGTCACCAGCGTCTCCATCGCCTGCCAGATCTCCTCCCACGGCGTGGTCCGGGAGATGTGGTGCATCTGGTACAGGTCGATGGTGTCCGTCTGGAGGCGGCGCAGCGAGTCCTCGCAGGCGCGGACGATGTGTCGGGCGGAGAGACCGTTCTCGTTGGGCCAGTCGCCCATCCGGCCGTAGACCTTCGTGGCCAGGACGACCTTCTCGCGGCGGCCACCACCCTGGGCGAACCAGCGACCGATGATCTGCTCGGTGACCCCTTCACCGACCTTCCAGCCGTACACGTTGGCGGTGTCGAAGAAGTTGACCCCGTGCTCCAGCGCGCGATCCATGATCGCGAAGCTGTCCGGCTCGCTGGTCTGCGGGCCGAAGTTCATCGTGCCGAGGCAGAGACGGCTGACCGAGAGGCCGGTGCGGCCAAGATTCGTGTACTCCATGGACCCGAGCCTGCCACCGTGGCACCTGACGTGCCTCCCCACGCGGGCGGGCGGCGGACCGCCACCCGCCCGTTGCGGGGTGCGTCAGGAGGATTCGCGCGCCGCCGGCCCGCTGCCGAACAGGACGTCGTCCCAGCTCGGCAGGCGCTTACGCGGCTTGCCGGTGGTGTCGGTCGCCTCGCCCCCGGCGGCCGCGGCCGCCCCGGTGCGGCGCGGCCGCAGCACCGCCAGCGACGGCACGGCCGGCACCTCCTTCGGCGCGTCCGAGTCGTCGTCGAACGCCGAGCCTGGCCCACCACCGAGGAGCGCGGCGGCGCCACCGGCGACGGCCCGCTGCCGCGGCGCGTCGGAGCCAGCCAGCGCGGCCGGAGTGCGCGGCTCGAGACCGCGGCCGGAGGACCCGCCGAGCGGCCGGTCGAGGGACGCGAGGAGGGCGTCGCGCCCGGCGCGGATCGGGTCACGCCCGGGACGCGAGTGCTCGGCGGGCGCCGGCAACCCGTGCCCGCCGCGGCTCGGCTCGCCCCGGGACGGCCCCGGCAGGGCGTGCCCGCCCCGCTCCGGCGCCGGCTCCTGGCCGAGGATGGGCGTGGGCCGCTCGGCGCACAGGTACTGCGCCATGTCGTCGTGCGGGGCGACCGCCTGCCGGGTCTTGTCGAGGACCCAGACCGCCTGCGCCGTGGCCTTGCCCGACGGCCAGGTCGCGATGATCCGCCAGGTGCCGTCGTCCCGCCGGTAGGCGTCCCAGGAGATCTTCTCGGTGTCGATCCCGTGCTGGGCCAGCCGCCCGTTGACCACCTCGGCCAGCGGCGTCGGCTTCTCCGCGCCCTTCAACCGGGTGCGCCGGGCGTGCTGGGCGAGCATCGCCCGCTCCTGCAGCACCGGGCCGGCGTAGCGCAGCACCCGGTCGACCGGCACCCCGGCGATCCGGGCGACGTCCTCGGCGGACTCGCCGGAGCGGATGCGGGCCTGGATGTCGCGCGGCGACAGGGACGGGATCGGATCGGCGGCAGCGGCCGGCGCCACCGCGAGCGGCGGGGCACCCGGTTCGGCGTGTAGCGCCGTGGTGATGCGCTCGTCGATGGGCAGCGCGAGCAGCCGCCCCACCTCGTCGGCGAGAACCAGAGCCTGGCCGTCCTCGGAAAGGGCGACGAAGCGTACTGGGCGCATAGCGTTGCCTCCGTCCCGCTTCGTTGGCCGCACGCCACGAGTCAGCCACCCGGGCGTCTCGCACCACCGTACGCTCATCTGCCCTCAGGTGGGGGAAGCGACACCCGCATGTCGTGGATGAGCTGCGGCGATGATCACGGTGGGTGGCCGCCAGGCGCTACGGCGGCCACCCACCGTCATGTCGGTCAGAGTCGCTCGACCACGTAGTCGATCGACGCGGTCAGCGCCTCGACGTCGGCCGGCTCGACGGCCGGGAAGAGCGCCACCCGGAGCTGGTTGCGGCCGAGCTTCCGGTAGGGCTCGGTGTCGACGATGCCGTTGGCGCGCAGCGCCTTGGCGATCGCACCGGCGTCGACCCCCTCGGCGAAGTCGATGGTGGCGACCACGTTGGACCGCAGCGCCGGGTCGGTGACGAACGGGGTCGCCACCTCGGAGCGCTCGGCCCAGCCGTACACGATGGAGGCGCTCTCGGCCGTCCGCTTCGCCGCCCAGGCCAGACCGCCCTGGGAGTTCATCCAGTCGGTCTGCTCCGCGGCGAGGAAGATGGTGGCCAGCGCCGGGGTGTTGTAGGTCTGCTCGAGCCGCGAGTTGTCGATGGCGGTGACCAGGTCGAGGAAGGCCGGGATGTAACGGCCGGACCCCTTGATCTCGGCGGCCCGCTCCAGCGCCGCCGGGGACATCAGGGCCAGCCAGAGCCCGCCGTCCGAGCCGAAGCACTTCTGCGGGGCGAAGTAGTAGACGTCCGTCTCGGCGACGTCCACGTCGAGACCGCCGGCGCCGGAGGTGGCGTCGACCAGCAGCAGGGACCCCTCGTCGGCGCCGGGCACCCGGGAGATCGGGACGGCGACGCCGGTGGAGGTCTCGTTGTGCGGGGTCGCGTACACGTCGATCCCGGCCTCGGCGACCAGGCTCGGCGCCGTGCCGGCGTCCGACTTCCGGATGGTCGGCTCGCCGAGGAACGGCGCGTCCTTGACCGCCTTGGCGAACTTGGCGCCGAACTCGCCGAAGCTGGCGAACTGGGCCCGGTCGCGGATCAGGCCGAACGTGGCGACCTCCCAGAAGGCCGTGGTGCCACCGTTGCCGATGATCACCTCGTACCCCTCGGGCAGGGAGAAGAACTCGGCGATGCCGCGCCGGAGCCGAGCCACCTGGTCGCGGACCGTCTTCTGCCGGTGGGAGGTGCCGAGGTAGCTGGTGGCCACGTCGGCGAGGGCGGACACCGCCGCCGGACGGACCTTGGACGGCCCGCAGCCGAAGCGTCCGTCGGCGGGCTTGATCTCGTCGGGAATCCGGATGGTCGGTGCGTCAGCCACGGTCTTCAAGATCCTTCCGCGTGGGCCGGGGCCCGGTCGACTGGCGGCGCGGACGGGCAGCGGGCGCGGGGCGCGCGGCGGCCGGGATCCGAGCCTGGTCCGGCGGCACTGCCGAGACACCATCCTGCCATCCCGGCACGGGCGCCCGAGCTTCGGTCCCGTCCCCCGGTTTGAGGCGTACGCCACAGCCTCCGCAGCGCCTCCGGCGACCACCGACCCTCTCCCGCGCCTCTGCTCTGCGACCGTGGATGCACCACGCGGGTGACCTGGCGCTACGTCCCGACGATCGAGCCGCGTGGGCGGAGCGGCGGATGCGGACGGTGACCGGTGCAGACGCGGGTGCAGAGCAAGGGGGCGAGGTGGGTCCGCTCCGCCCGATGGGCTCTTACCGAGGGTGACGGTGAAGGTGGGCATGGACCCCTCCTCGACCGGGGGAGGGGCGACGACACCGGGTGGACGGCGGGGGCGCGTGCGGTGGTGCCGCGCGGTGCGGTGCGGGCGTGCAGCAGGAAGGGCTCCTCGCGCCGGCGGTGCGGCGCGGGGAGCCCTTCGCTCCGCGACCTCAGACGCCGTGCGGGATGGCGTCCCAGCCCTCGACCTCCTGCGGCTTGCGGGGAGCCGGGCCGACGTAGCGGGCGGACGGCCGGACCAGCCGCTGGAGCTTCTTCTGCT
Source organism: Micromonospora xinjiangensis (assembly GCF_056150165.1). Taxonomy (NCBI): domain Bacteria; kingdom Bacillati; phylum Actinomycetota; class Actinomycetes; order Micromonosporales; family Micromonosporaceae; genus Micromonospora; species Micromonospora xinjiangensis. The sequence goes on from NZ_JAXCFO010000003.1 coordinate 684,573, forward strand.
CCAGGATGTGCGCGCTCCAGCCGCCCATCCGGGCGCAGGTGAACATCGAGGTGAACATGTGCGCCGGCACCTCGGCGAAGTCGAGCACCACGGCCGACCAGAACTCGACGTTGGTCGCCAGCACCCGGTCGGGCTTGCGGTTGTGCAGCTCCTCCAGCGCGGCCTTCTCCAGCGCCTCGGCCACCTCGAAGCGGGGCGCACCGAGCTCCTTCGCCGTCCGGCGGAGCACCCGGGCGCGCGGGTCCTCGGCCCGGTAGACCCGGTGCCCGAAGCCCATCAGCCGCTCGCCGCGGTCGAGCACACCCTTGACGTACCCCTCGGCGTCGCCGCTGCGCTCGACCGCCTCGAGCATGTTCAGCACCCGCGACGGCGCGCCGCCGTGCAGCGGGCCGGAGAGCGCGCCGATGCCGGAGGAGATGCAGGCGGCGGCGTCCGCGCCGGTAGAGGCCACGATCCGGGCGGTGAAGGTGGAGGCGTTGAGGCCGTGCTCGGCGGCCGAGATGAAGTACGCGTCGACGGCCTTGACGTGCCGCGGGTCCGGCTCACCCCGCCAGCGCTTCATGAAGCGCTCCACGATGGTGGACGCCTTGTCGATCTCCTTCTGCGGCACGGCGGGCAGGCCGAGGCCACGGGCGGACTGGGCGACGAAGGAGAGCGCCGTCACCGAGACCCGGGCGAGATCCTCGCGGGCCTGCTCGTCGGAGATGTCGAGGAGCTGGCTGAGCCCCCAGTACGGGGCGAGCATCGCGACCGCGGACTGCACGTCGACGCGGATGTCGCCGGAGTGCACCGGCACCGGGAACGGCTCCGCCGGCGGCAGGCCCGGCCCGAAGCGGCCGTCGACCAGCAGCGCCCACACGTTGCCGAAGGAGACCTGGCCGATCAGATCCTCGATGTCGACCCCGCGGTAGCGCAGCGCACCACCCTCGCGGTCGGGTTCGGCGATCTCGGTCTCGAAGGCGACGACGCCCTCCAGCCCCGGTTTGAAGTCGGCCATGTCGCTCTCCTGGCTCTGGTCGGCGCCCCGTCGAGCTCAACGCGGCCCAGCCGATCGAGCACCGTAGACGACCCTCAGGGATGTGTTCGGAACATCTTGCCTGCTGAGTAACCCGGTACGCGACCCGTCCGACTGTGCCGCACGCGACATCCCCACGGGCGCGAGCGGCTCACGGCGTGGGCGAGGATGGGTCGGTACGGGCTGGCCAGCCGGACCGGTGTGCGCGGGCCCGGTGAGAAGGAGTAGGAACGTGACGGGCGACACACCGGCCCCGGCCGCCATGCGTAACGAGTACGCCGCGGACCAGGGCCTTTCCGAGGCTGACCTGGCCGGCGACTGGCACACCCAGTTCGCCCGCTGGTTCGCCGACGCGGTGGCCTTCGGGCTGCCCGAACCGAACGCGATGGTCGTCGGCACCGCCGACGCCGCCGGCCGGCCGAGCGGGCGCACCGTGCTGCTGAAGGGGTACGACCCGGAGGGGTTCGTCTTCTTCACCAACCACGCCTCGCGCAAGGGCACCGAGGTGGCCGCCAACCCGTACGCCAGTCTGGTCTTCCCCTGGTTCCCCATGCAGCGACAGGTCGTGGTGGCCGGCACCGTCGAGCCGGTGTCGCGGGCGGAGACCGAGGCGTACTTCGCCACCCGGCCCCGCGCCTCCCAGGTGGGCGCCTGGGCCAGCCCGCAGTCCCAGGTCGTCCCGGACCGGGCCACGCTGGAGGAGCGCTACCGGGAGGCCGCGGAGCGGTTCGCCGACGAGCCGGTCATTCCCGCGCCCCCGACCTGGGGCGGCCTGCGCGTCCGCCCGCGCTCGGTGGAGTTCTGGCAGGGGCGGGCCGGTCGGCTGCACGACCGGCTGCGGTTCCGGCGCGGCGACGCCGGAGACTGGACGGTCGAACGGCTGGCCCCGTGACCCAGGAGAAGCAGACCCGGCAGCGCGGGGCGCGCCGCTGGGCGATCGACCTGCGACCGCTGCGGGTGCCGGACTACCGGCGGATGTGGCTCGGCAACGGCGTCGCCATGTTCGGCTTCCAGTTCACGGCGGTCGCCGTGCCCGTGGAGATGTACGACCTCACCACCGACTCGCTCTGGGTCGGCCTGCTCGGCATCGCCGGGTTCCTGCCCCTGCTGATCTTCGGGCTCTGGGGCGGCGCGGTCGCCGACGCCCGGGACCGCCGCAAGGTGCTGCTCGCCGCGGGCGCGCTGCTCTGGGCGTCCACCCTCGGGCTGCTGGCGCAGTCGCTGCTCCAGGTGGGCAGCCCCGTGCTGCTGCTGGTGCTGGTGGCCGTGCAGTCGATCGCGTTCGCGATCACCTCGCCCGCCCGCAGCGCGATCCTGCCGAAGCTGGTGCCGGAGCACCTGGTGCCGGCGGCGAGCACGCTCAACTACACCACCTTCACGGCGGCCTCGGTGGTCGGCCCGCTCGCGGCCGGGCTGATCTTCGCGTGGTGGGACGTCGACCTCGGGCTGCCGATCGCGTACGGAATCGACGCGCTGCTGTTCACCGTCTCGCTCTGGGCCACCCTGCGGCTGCCCGCGCTGCCGCCCGAGCCGGACCCGGAGGGTGACGGCGCGCCGCGCAAGGCGGGGCTGGCAAGCGTCGTGGACGGCTTCCGCTACCTCGCGACCACACCCGTGCTGCTGCTCTCGTTCGCCGTCGACCTGATCGCCATGATCCTGGCGATGCCCCGGGCGCTCTTCCCGGAGATCGCCCACGAGCGGTTCGACGGGGGTGAGGCGGTCGGCTGGCTCTACGCGGCCATCGCGATCGGCTCCATGCTCGGCGGCCTCACGTCCGGCTGGATCGGCCGGCTCCGCCGGCAGGGCCTCGGGCTGGTGCTCGCGGTGGTCGCCTGGGGGGTGGCCATCGCGGCGGCCGGGCTGGCGCACCAGCTCTGGCTGATGGTCCTGCTGCTCGGCGTCGCCGGCGCGGCCGACCTCGTGAGCGCGGTGCTGCGCCAGTCCATGCTGCTGATCTACGCGCCGGACCGGATGCGTGGCCGGCTCCAGGGCGTCAACACCGTGGTGGTAGCCGGCGGCCCGCGCCTCGGCGACCTGCGGGCCGGCGCCATGGCGGCGGGCTTCGGCGGTGGAGTCGCCTGGGTGGCCGGTGGTGTCGCCTCCGCGGTGCTCGTGGTGGTGCTCGCGGTCGCCTTCCCGGCCCTGCTGCGCTACCGGGCCGCCGCGACGCCGGTCGCCGACCGGCCGGCGACCGGGGACGGCGAGACGGCCGCCGCGGCGACCGACGGCGGGCGGGCGCCGGCGTCGGGTGGTGACCGCGAGTGACCCGTTAGGGTCGCCCACATGGACACCCCTGACCAGCGGCCCCTCTCGGGCACCCAGTGGACCATCTCCGCCGCCGGCCACGAGGCCGTCGTCGTGGAGGTGGGCGGCGGGCTGCGGACGTACCGGCACGACGGCGTCGACTACCTCGACGGGTACGCCGAGGACGAGCTCTGTCCCGGCTGCGCGGGCCAGGTGCTGGCGCCGTGGCCGAACCGGATCCGCGACGGCCGGTACACGCTCGGCGAGCGGACGCACCAGCTGCCGTTGACCGAGCCGGAGCGGCACGTGGCGATCCACGGGCTGGTCAACTGGGTGCGCTGGGAGTTGCTGGAGCAGTCGGCCGACGCGGTCACGCTCGGCTACGACCTGCCGGCGCAGCCCGGTTACCCGTGGTCGCTGCGGTTGCGGAGCCGGTGGAGCGTCGGCCCGGACGGGCTGCGGGTCGAGCACGACGTACGCAACATCGCCGGCGAGCCGGCGCCGTTCGGTTTCTCCGTCCACCCGTACCTCCAGCTCCCCGGGGTGGCGGTCGACGACCTGGCCATGCGGGTGCCCGGCGGGACGCGGATGGTGCTCGACAACCGGCTGCTGCCGATCGGCGCGACCGAGGTGGCCGGCACCGAGTACGACTTCACGAGCCCGCGGCGGATCGGTGACGCCGTCCTGGACCTGTCCTTCGGTGACGTGGTCCGGGAGGCCGACGGCGGGTCGTCGGTGAGCCTCGCCGCGCCGGACGGCGCGGCGGGCGTCACCATCTGGGCCGACCGCGAGTTCGGTTGGTGGCAGGTCTTCACCGGTGACACGCTCACCGGCGAGCGGCACCGCCGCTCGGTCGCGATCGAGCCGATGACCTGCCCACCTGACGCCTTCCGCTCCGGTCGGGACCTGATCATGCTCAAGCCGGGTGAGACCTGGCGGGGCGTCTGGGGCATCCGGCCCGGCGCCTGACCGGCGGGGGAGAACCGTATGGAGTTCGCCGAGGTGGTCAGCCGCCGGCGGATGGTGCGCAACTACGACCCGGATCGTCCGGTCCCGCCCGACGTGGTCCAGCGGCTGCTCGACCACGCGGTCCACGCGCCGTCCGCCGGCTTCGCGCAGGGCTGGGGCTTCCTGGTGCTGGAGGAGGCCGCCGACCGGGAGCGCTTCTGGGCGGCGGCCACGCCCGGTGGCGGCGGGCGGGAGCGCTGGTTGGCGGGCATGCGGCGGGCGCCCCTGATCGTCGTACCGCACGCGAACCGCTCGGCGTACCTGGAGCGGTACGCCGAGCCGGACAAGGGCTGGGTGGACCGCGCCGCCGAGCGCTGGCCGGTGCCCTACTGGTACGTGGACACCGGCTTCGCCGCCCTGCTGATGCTGCTCACGGCGGTGGACGAGGGGCTCGGCGCGTGTTTCTTCGGCATCCCGCCGCGGCGGCTGGCGGCGTACCGGGAGGCGTTCGGCGTACCGGAGGAGTTCGAGCCGATCGGCGCGGTCACCGTGGGTTACCGGGCGCCGGACCACCGGTCGGCGTCGCTGCGGCGCGGACGCCGCCCGGTCGACGAGGTGGTCCGGCGCGGCCGGTGGAGTTGAGCGGCACGCCGACGAGCGCTGTTGAAGATCGGGCGAGCGGTAGCGAAACTGACATCGGGGAGCAGAACGTGGTGTGCGACAGGCGGCTAGGCTGGCACGGTCATCGGTGCCGCGTGGCGCGGCGCCACGTCGCGACCCGGCACGGCGCCGTCGGTCGGCCCGGCCACGGGGAGGGGAGCGTGCCGTCGTGATCTTCAGAGCGGTCCGGGACGGGCGTCCCTACCCGGAGCACAACCTGACGCTCAAGCAGTGGGCCGAGATCCCGCCGCGGCCGCTGCGCCTGGACCAGTTGATCACCACCAAGCGCGAGCTGGCGCTCGACAAGTTGCTCGCCGAGGACTCCACCTTCTACGGCGACCTGTTCCCGCACGTGGTGCAGTGGAACGGCGGCCTCTACCTGGAGGACGGCCTGCACCGGGCGCTGCGGGCGGCGCTCCAGCAGCGCAACCAGATCCACGCGCGGGTGCTCGTGCTCTCCGAGGCGGTGGAGTAACGCGTCCTCGCGTCGCCGGCTGAGCCTTCGTTAGGGTGGCTGCCATGAGCCAGCCCACCGCCCCGCTCGACCTGCTCGACCTGGACTCCGCGCTCGGCGAGGAGGAGCGGCAGATCCGCGCCGTCGTGCGCCAGGTCGTCGACGATCGGGTCCGCCCGCACGTCGCCGGCTGGTACGAGCAGGGCCAGGTGCCCGCCCGCGAGCTGGCCCGCGAGTTCGGCAAGCTCGGCCTGCTCGGCATGCACCTGACCGGTTACGGCTGCGCCGGCGCCTCGGCGGTCGCGTACGGGCTGGCCTGCCTCGAACTGGAGGCCGGCGACTCGGGGATCCGCTCGCTGGTCTCGGTGCAGGGCTCACTGGCCATGTACGCCATCTGGCGCTACGGCAGCGAGGAGCAGAAGCAGCGGTGGCTGCCGGCGATGGCCGCGGGGGAGGCCATCGGGTGCTTCGGGCTGACCGAGCCCGACCACGGCTCCGACCCGGCGTCGATGGCCACCCGGGCCCGCCGCGACGGCGGCGACTGGGTGCTCACCGGCGGCAAGATGTGGATCACCAACGCGCCGATCGCCGACGTCGGCGTGGTCTGGGCGCGCACCGAGGACGGCGTGCGCGGCTTCGCCGTACCGATGGACACCCCCGGGGTGAGCGCGCGGGAGATCCGGCACAAGATGTCCCTGCGGGCGTCGGTGACCGGGGAGATCGTGCTCGACGACGTCCGGCTCCCGGCCGACGCGCGACTGCCCGAGGCGGTCGGCCTCAAGGCGCCGCTGAGCTGCCTCACCGAGGCCCGGCACGGCATCGTCTGGGGCGCGCTCGGTGCCGCCCGGGACTGCCTGGAGACCGCCCTGGCGTACGCGACCACCCGCACCCAGTTCGGCCGTCCGCTGGCCGGCTTCCAGCTCACCCAGGCCAAGCTCGCCGACATGACGGTGGAGCTGCAGAAGGGCTACCTGCTGGCGCTGCACCTGGGCCGGCTCGCCGACGCCGGCCGGCTCCGGCCCGAGCAGGTCAGCGTGGGGAAGCTGAACAACGTGCGGGAGGCGCTGGACATCGCCCGGCAGTGCCGCACGATCCTCGGCGCCAACGGGATCTCCGGCGAGTACCCGGTGATGCGCCACGCCAACAACCTGGAGAGCGTGCTGACCTACGAGGGCACCTCGGAGATCCACCAGCTCGTCGTCGGGCAGACGCTGACCGGCGTCAGCGCCTTCGCCTGAGCGGGCCTCACCCCGGCTCTCACCTGCGGTTACGGCCCGTCTGCCGGCTCGGCGCGCGCCTGTCGTACGGCGGACGTACCGTCAATGCAGACGGCAGTGTCTGACGAGGACGGTGAGGGCGATGGCCCGCGACGCTGACAGCAACGAGCCCACCAGGGAGTTCCCGGGATACCCGACCGGCGACGCGCTCAAGGGCCGCTCCGACGCCGCCCCCGAGGGGTCGGTGACACCGCCGCAGCCCGCAGCCCGCCCCACCCGGGGCCTGCTCCTGGTGCTCGGCGCGGCCGCGCTCGCGGTGATCGTGCTGCTCGGGGTGCAGACCGCCGGGCTCTGGCCCAGCTTCCGCAACCCGTTCGCCGAGGAGCGGACGGACCGCAGCCAGCCGACGCTGTTGAAGTCGATCCAGGACCTCAGCCGCTACGTGGCGGCCGAGGGCAACTTCCAGGTGGTCGTCGATCTTGAGAAGGACCGCCAGTACGTGCCGGATTTCCTGCTCAACGAGCGCACGCTCTTCGTCGGGGCGGGCAGCGTCGAGGCGTACGTGGACTTCGGCAAGATCTCCGACGGCGCGATCGTGGAGTCGGCCGACGGCAAGTCCGTCGAGGTCAAGCTGCCCGCGCCGCAGCTCGGCGAGACCAACCTGGACCTGGAGAAGAGCTACGTCTTCGCCGAACGGCGGGGCCTGCTCAACCGGTTGGGCGACGTGTTCGGCGGCGACCCGAACCGGCAGCAGGAGGTCTACCGCCTCGCCGAGGAGCGGATCACCGCCGCCGCCCGCGACAGCGGGCTCGGCGCTCGGGCCGAGGAGAACACCCGCAAGATGCTGGAGGGTCTGCTCGGCTCGCTCGGCTACGAGAAGGTGACCGTCACCTACGTGGCCCCCTGACGGCACCGTCGACGGCGCCCGCCCCACGTCCGGGGCGGGCGCCGCCGCGTGCGGCGGCGGCACTGTCGGAGATCGTGCCGCCCCAGTCGTCGCCCGGCGGCGCGGGCGCCGCGGGCGGGCGGGGTCAGCGGGACGTGACCAGGTAGCGGTCCTCGTTCGGCATGAGGACCCAGAGCACCAGGTACACGATCACCTGGGTCCCGGGCAGCAGCAGCGACAGCAGGAACAGCAGCCGGACCATGCCGGCCGACATGCCGAACCGCTGGGCCAGGCCGGCGCAGACACCGGCGAGCATGCGCCCCTGGCGGGGCCGGACCAGTTTGCGACTCATCGTCGTACTCCCACTCTGCGGCGTACCGCGCCGCGTCTGCAGTCCACGGTAGGAACGCGCAGCCAGCGCGCCCTCCGTCGGCAGGACGATCGGGGGCCTGCGTACCCGTAGGTGGTTACCCGGGCCGGGCGGCGGCGATGCCCCCGAGCCGCCACGGTCCGGCGGACAGCGCCGGGGTGGGAGGGCGGGCGACTGCCGAGCCGGGCGTGGTCGGGGCAGGTAGGCTCGTGGGCTGGGCACCCACACCCCGGGTCCCGACCGGCTGCCCGACCCGGGCGGCCACGAGCGGGCCGTACCCGCGGGACGTGGGCGACGGCGAGGAAAGTGCAGCCATGATCAGCGTTTTCGACCTCTTCAGCGTCGGCATCGGGCCGTCCAGCTCGCACACCGTCGGGCCGATGCGGGCGGCTCGCACCTTCGTCAGCGGGCTCAAGGCCGACGGGCTGCTCGCCGACACCGCCCGGGTGCAGGCCGAACTCTTCGGTTCCCTGGGCGCGACGGGGCACGGTCACGGCAGCGACCGCGCGGTGCTGCTGGGGCTCGCCGGGGAGGCGCCGGAGACGGTCGACACCGACGGCGTGGCGGACCGGGTGGCCCGGATCCGGGCGGAGCGGCGGATCAGCCTCCTCGAGGCGCACGAGATCGACTTCGACCCCGACCGGGACCTGGTGCTGCACCGCCGCCGCTCGCTGCCGTACCACCCGAACGGGATGACCTTCGCGGCGTACGACGCCACCGGCGCGCAGCTGCGCGCCCGCACCTACTACTCGGTGGGTGGCGGGTTCGTGGTCGACGAGGCGGCGGCCGGCGCGGACCGGATCGTCCCGGACACCACCCACGTCCGGCACCCGTTCCTCACCGGCGCGCAGCTGTTGGACGTCACCGCCGCGACCGGGCTGTCGATCAGCGAGGTGATGCTCGCCAACGAGCTGTCCTGGCGCAGCGAGGCCGAGGTGCGCGCCGGCCTGCTGGAGATCTGGCGGGTCATGCGGGAGTGCGTCGAGCGGGGCTGCGAGCGTGACGGTGTGCTGCCCGGGGGGCTGAAGGTGCGCCGCCGTGCCGCCGAGCTGCGCCGCCGGCTGGAGGCCGAGGCGGGCGGCGACGACCCGCTGCACGCGATGGACTGGGTGACCCTCTTCGCGCTCGCGGTCAACGAGGAGAACGCGGCCGGCGGCCGGGTGGTCACCGCCCCCACGAACGGCGCGGCCGGGATCATCCCCGCCGTGCTGCACTACTACACCCGGTTCGTGCCCGGCGCCTCCGAGGACGGCGTGGTGCGGTTCCTGCTGGCGGCCGGTGCGATCGGCGTGCTGTTCAAGGAGAACGCCTCGATCTCGGGGGCCGAGGTCGGCTGCCAGGGCGAGGTCGGCTCGGCGTGTTCGATGGCGGCGGCGGGGCTGGCCGAGGCGCTGGGCGGCTCGCCGGAGCAGGTCGAGAACGCGGCCGAGATCGGCATGGAGCACAACCTGGGGCTGACCTGTGACCCGGTCGGTGGCCTCGTGCAGATCCCCTGCATCGAGCGGAACGCGGTGGCTAGCATCAAGGCGATCACGGCCGCCCGGCTGGCGCTGCGCGGTGACGGGGTGCACGCCGTCTCGCTGGACAAGGTCATCAAGACCATGCGGGAGACCGGCGCGGACATGAAGGTGAAGTACAAGGAGACGGCACGCGGCGGTCTGGCCGTCAACGTGATCGAGTGTTGAACGCGCTCCCGGGCCGTTCGTCCACCGGCTGCTAGCCTGTCGTCCGTTTCGAAGGCGGGAGGCGGCGGTGACCTCTGGGGTCGCGGCGTTGTGGTCACACCGCAACTCCCTGCGCATCCTGGTCAAGCGCGACCTCGCCGTGAAGTACCAGCAGTCGGTGCTCGGCTACGTATGGTCGCTAATCGAGCCGCTCGGCATGGGCGCGATCTACTGGTTCGTGTTCGGGGTGCTCTACTCCCGGGACACCGGGCGGCACCTGGGCGAGGCGGCGCAGTCGTACCCGCTCTTCCTCATCACGGGGATCTTCGCCTGGATGTGGACGAGTTCGGCGCTCAGCGAGGCGACCAACGCGCTGACCGGCCAGTCCCGGTTGATCACGGTGATGAACGTGCCGCGGCAGGTGTTCCCCATCGGCCGGGTCACCGGCCGGTTCGCCGAGTACGCGGCCGGCCTGCCGATCCTCGTCGCCGTCGCGGTGGCGTACGCGGCGCACGGGCGGGTGGACTTCGGCTGGTCCCTGCTCGCCCTGCCCCTCGCCGTGGTCGTGCAGGGCGTCCTGCTGATCGGGCTGTCCCTGCTGCTCTCCGCGGTCAACGTGCTCATGCGGGACGTGGAGCGGTTCATGCGGCTGGTCATCCGGGTGCTGTTCTACGCGACGCCGATCATCTATCCGCTGAGCCTGGTGCGGGATTCCGACCTGCCCGGCTGGCTCAAGGTCGCGTACGAGCTGAATCCGCTGGTCGGCATCTTCCAGCTGCACCACTCGATCTGGTATCCGGACGAGTTCCCCGACGCCCGCCTGCTCGCCACGACCGTGGGCATCAGCCTGGTGGTGCTGGCCTTCGGCTGGTGGTCGTTCCGCCGGCTCGAACCGGCCGTGCTGAAGGAACTCTGACGTGGCCGACCCGATCATCGAGGCGGACGGCCTGGGCATCCGGTTCGTCCGTTACCGGCGCCGGCAGCTGCGCCTGCGCGACCTGGTGATCCACCGTGGCGCGCGGAACGCGTCGTCGGGCCAGTTCTGGCCGCTGCGGGACGTGTCGTTCACGGTGGGGGCCGGTGAGACCGTCGGGGTGATCGGGCGCAACGGCACCGGCAAGAGCACGCTGCTGCGGCTGATCGCCGGGGTGCTGATCCCGGACGAGGGCCGCATCCGGGTGCGCGGTGACGTCGCGCCGTTGCTGGAGCTCTCCGCCGGCTTCTCCAACGACCTGACCGGTCGGGAGAACCTGTACCTGGTCGGCGGCCTGCACGGGCTCTCGACGGGCTACCTGCGGCGGCACTTCGACGAGATCGTCTCGTTCGCCGGGGAGCAGGTGCTGCGGGCCATCGACACGTCGGTGCGGCACTACTCGTCCGGTATGAAGGTGCGGCTCGGTTTCGCGATCATCTCGCACCTGCCGCACCCGATCCTGCTCATGGACGAGGTGACCGCGGTCGGGGACGCGGAGTTCCGCGAGAAGTGTTATGCGACCATCGATCGACTGCTCGGGGAGGGGCGCACTCTGGTGCTGGTGTCACACAACGAAAAGGACCTCACCCGCTTCTGCCGTCGGGGGCTCTACCTCGACGGGGGGCGGCTGACGCTCGACGGCACGGTCGCCGAGGCGCTCGACGCGTACCACGGCGCGGTCCCGCGGTGACGCTCGCGATCGTGCTCGTCGGCGGCGCGGCCGCGGCGGGCCTGCCGACCCGCACCGGGGAGACGGTGGCCGCGCGGCTCGCCGCGCAGTGTCGCCGGGCGGGCGCCGACGACGTCCGGTTCGCCGCCGACCTCGACGAGCTGGCCGCGCTGGCGGACAGCACGGCCGGCCCGGTGCTGGTGACCGGCGCCGATCTGGTCGCGCACACGGCCGTGCTCAGGCACCTGGCCACCAGCCCGGTCGGGCCGACCGTGGCGCTGGTCCTCACCGATCCGCCCGCCGCCGGCCGGGTTGCCGTGCGCGAGGAGCGCGGCCAGGTGGTCGAGACCGGCCCGGCGGGGTCTCTGGCCGGGGCGACCGGGGTCTTCGGCGGCGCGCTGCGGGTCGGCGCGGACGACCTGCCGGCGCTCGCCGCCGCCGCCCGCGCGGCCGCCGTGGCGCCCGGCGGGGGCAGCGCCGTGGACCGGCTCTTCGCCGGTCTCGCGGCGCGCGGCACGTTGGTCTTCGCCCATCGGGTACGTCTGCTCGTCGCCCACCGGGTGGGCGACGCGGCGGAGCTGGCCGAGGCCGAGACCGCGGTGGCCGCGGTCGACGAGGATCGGGCCGAGCTGCGCCTGTCGGTGAAGGAGCGGGACGACTTCTTCACGACGTACTTCGTGAGCACCTGGTCCCCGCGGGTGGTCCGGCTGGCGGCCCGGGTGGGGCTCGGTCCGACCGGGGTCACCATGATCTCGATCGCGTTCGCGGTGGCCGCCGCGGTGCTCTTCGCGGTCGGCGGTCGGCCGGCGTTGGTCGTCGGCGCGGTCCTGCTCTACCTCGGCTTCGTGCTCGACTGCGTGGACGGCCAGTTGGCGCGCTACACCCGGCACTTCAGTGCCTGGGGCGGCTGGCTGGACACCATGGCCGACCGGGCCAAGGAGTACGTGGTCTACGCCGGCCTGGGCATCAGCGCGACGCAGGCGGGTCACCGGTACGGCTGGGCGCTGGCGATCGCCGCCATGACCCTGCAGACCGTCCGGCACATGACCGACACCTGGTACGGCGTCCTGCACGACGAGGCGGCCCGCCGGCCCCGTGCGGTGGGCGCGGGCGGCGGTGGCATCGGTGACCGGCTGAACGCCGCCTCCACGCGGGTGCAGGCCGACGCCGGGTCGCTGTCGTACTGGCTGAAGCGCACGGTGGTCTTCCCGATCGGGGAGCGGTGGGCGCTGATCGCGCTGACCGTGGCGCTGTTCAACCCGCTGGTCAGTCTGATCGCCGTGCTGGCCTGGGGTGCGCTGGCGTTCGCGTACACCGGTGCGCTCCGGACGCTGCGGGCGCGCTGGATGCGGGTGCCGGTGCTGGACACGGTCGACGCCGCCCTGCACCGCGACGACGGTCCGCTGGCGGGCCGGCTTCCGGCGCTCCGCGCGGCGGGCCCGCTGGCCTGTGCGGTGGTCGCGGCCCTCGGTGCGGCGGCGCTGCTGGTGGCGGCGCTGGTCGCCGACCGCGGCGACGGCGGGGCGGACGGGCTGCGGTGGCTGCTGCCGATCGCGCTGGTGGTGCTGCTGGCCGGTGCCCTGGGCGCCCGCGCCGCGCACGACGGTCCGCTGGACTGGCTGGTGCCGGCCGCGCTGCGGGCCGCCGAGTACCTCTTCGCCATCGCGGTCGGCGTGATCGGCGACCTGCCGCCGTGGTTGATCTTCGGCTATGTCTTCGTGCTCACCGTGCACCACTACGACCTCACCGCCCGGCTGGAGAAGCGGCAGGCGGCGCCGCCGCTGCACGGGGCCACGTTCGGCTGGGAGGGGCGCTCGGTGCTGCTGACCCTGGCGGCAATTGTCGGGTTCGCGGGTATCGGCATGGCTACACTCGGTACGTACCTTCTCGTGGTTTTCGTGGCGAGCGTCGTCCTGGCCTGGGTCGTCCTGCCGGCCCGCGCGGCGCGGGCGTCGGCGGTGCCGGTGCGGACGGGGGACGGCGTGCCGGGCTGACGGAGGGACGGCCGGATGACACTGATCAGCTTCGTCGTTCCGGCCTTCCGAGTGCAGGGCTACCTGCGTGAGTGCCTCGACTCGATCCTCGACCAGCCCTTCACGGACCTGGAGGTCATCGCCGTCGACGACTGCTCGCCGGACGACAGCGGCGAGATCATCGACGAGTACGCGGCCCGCGACCCGCGGGTCCACGCGATCCGGCTGACCGAGAACGTCGGGCTCGGTCCGGCCCGCAACGTCGGGCTGGACCGGGCCGTCGGCGAGTACGTCTGGTTCGTGGACGGCGACGACTGGTTGACCCCGGGATGCCTGCCGGTGGTGGCGGAGCGGTTGCGTGCCACCCGACCCGACGTGCTCGTGGTGGATCACGTCCGGGTGCACTGGAACAACTCCGCGACGCGCAGCGCGATCCAGGACGTGTTCCCCTCCCCGCCCGGCGAGGGGACGTTCCGGCTGCGCGACCGGCCGGAGACGATGCGTCTGCTGCACACCGCCTGGAACCGGGTGGTCCGCCGGCAGTTCCTGCTCGACCTGGGGCTGCGCTTCGCGCCCGGTTGGTACGAGGACGTGTCGTTCACCTATCCGGTGCTGATGGCGGCCGACCGGATCGGCGTGCTGGACCACGTCTGCGTCAACTACCGGCAGCGCCGGGCGGGCGCCATCACCCGGACGCGTGGTGACCGGCACTTCGAGGTCTTCGCCCAGTGGCACCGGGTGTTCCAGCTCATGGACCGGTGGGGACCGGCCGTCGACGAGCTGCGCCCGGCGGTCTTCGAGCGGATGATCTGGCACTACCTGACCGTCCTCGGCAACGGGCAGCGCATCGCCCCCGAGCTGCGCCCGGCGTTCTTCGCGCAGATCACCGCCGACCACGCCCGCTGGCTGCCGCCCGACGGCTATCCCGCCCCGCACGGGGTGGAGGGGTTGAAGCACCGGCTCGTCGCCAGCGGCCGCTGGCGGACGTTCAGCGCCCTGCGCAGCGCGAGCCGGGCGCGGGACGCGGCCCGCCGCTCGGCCCGTGTCGCGCGGCGGCGGGTGGCGCCGGTGGCCCGCCGCAGCGCGCGGCGTGCCCGGGACGTGCTGCTGCGCGAGTACTACCGGGCGGAGCTGCACCGGCCCGTCGACCAGACCCTCGCGGTCTACGCGGCGTACTGGTACCGGGGGTACTCCTGCAACCCGGCCGCGATCTACGAGGCCGCCCGCCGGCTCGCCCCCGGCATCCGCGGGGTGTGGATCGTGCGGCGGGACCGGGTCGGCAGCCTCCCACCGGGAGTGGAGTACGTCGTCGCGGGCACCCCGGCGTACTACCGGATGCTGGCCCGCGCCCGCTGGCTGGTCAACAACGTCAACTTCCCGGACTTCGTCCGCAAGCGGCCGGGCTCGGTGCACGTGCAGACCCACCACGGCACCCCGGTCAAGGTGATGGGGCTCGACCAGCAGCGGTACCCGATAGGAGCCGGGCGGATGGACTTCGCCGGACTGCTGCGCCGCGTGGACCGGTGGGACTTCAGCATCACCTCGAACAGCTTCTCCACCCAGATGTGGGACCGGGCGTACCCGGCGACGTACACCACCCTGGAGGTCGGTTACCCGCGCAACGACCGGCTCGTCACCGCCACCGCGGAGGACGTGCTGCGGCTCCGCGCCGACCTGGGCATCGGGGCGGCCGAGCAGGTGGTCCTGTACGCGCCGACGCACCGCGAGCACCTGCCTACGTACCGACCGCCGTTCGACCCGGACCGGTTCGTCGAGGCGCTGGGCCCGTCCGGTCGGCTGCTGATGCGCAGCCACTACTTCCACGACCGGGATCGCCGCCCCCGCCGCCCGCTGGACCGCGACCGCGTCCGCGACGTGAGCGCCCACCAGCGGGTCGAGGACCTCTACCTGGTCGCCGACGTGCTGGTCACCGACTACTCGTCGGCGATGTTCGACTACGCCGTCCTGGACCGGCCGATCGTCATCTACGCGCCGGACTGGGAGGCGTACCGGCTGGCGCGCGGCGTCTACTTCGACGTCACGGCCGAGCCGCCGGGCGCCGTGGCCATGACGTTCCCCGACCTGCTCCACCTGTTCCGCGCCGGTGAGGTCTGGTCCGAGGCCGCGACGAAGGCGCGGCAGCAGTTCCGTGCCCGGTTCTGCGGCCTGGACGACGGGCACGCGGCCGAACGCGTCGTCCGCCACGTCTTCCTCGGTGAGCCGGCGGCGCCGCGCCGTGGCTGCTGACCCGTCGCACCGGTCGACTGTCGCATCGCCGGGGTTCGATCGGTCGTAACAGCGCTGTCACTGTCCGAACATGGCACGTTCACCCGATGTGCTCGGCCCATGATCTTCGTCACAGTCAATCGGGGTTCGCACGGAGACTGGGGGGAGATGGCGGTGACCACCGTCGCGCTCAAGGATGTCACCAAGGTGTTCAGGGACGGCACGGTCGCCGTCGACGCCCTCAACCTCGACGTCAACGACGGCGAGTTCATGGTGCTGCTCGGCCCGTCCGGGTGCGGCAAGTCGACCGTGCTGCGGATGGTCGCGGGGTTGGAGGACCCGACCCAGGGCGCGATCCTGCTCGGCGGCGAGCTGGCCAACGACCTGTCCCCGCGCGACCGGGGGATCGCCATGGTCTTCCAGGACTTCGCGCTCTATCCGCACATGACGGTCGGCGACAACATCTCCTTCCCGCTCCGGCTCGCCGGGATGGAGCCCGGCCCGCGTGGTGAGCGCGTCACCGACGTGGCGAGCGCGCTCGGCATCGGTGACGTGCTCGGCCGCCGGCCCAGCCAGCTCTCCGGCGGGCAGCGGCAGCGCGTCGCGATGGGCCGGGCCATCGTCCGACGGCCGGGCCTGTTCCTCATGGACGAGCCGTTGTCCAATCTCGACAGCGGTCTCCGTGCCGAGCTGCGCGCGGAGATCTCCGGCCTGACCCGGGAGCTGGGCGTCACCACCATCTACGTCACGCACGACCAGGCCGAGGCGCTCACCATGGCCGACCGGGTCGCCATCATGCGCCGGGGCGTCCTCCAGGACGTCGGCACGCCCACGCAGGTGTACGGCCGGCCCGCCACGCTCTACGTGGCCGCGTTCCTGGGCAGTCCCCGGATGAACCTGCTGGAGGCGTCGGTCTACGTCCACCTCGACCGCTACGTCACGCTCACCCTCGGGGAACAGGCCCTCTACCTGCCGTGGGACGACATCCGCAGCCGTGCGGTGGCCCACTACCACGGCGAACGCATCGTGGTCGGCATGCGGGCCGAGGCGCTCGTCCCCGTGTCGCCGGACGACCCGGGCGACGTGCTCCACGGCCGCATCCGCTACCTGGAGCACCACGGCCACGAGTCGCTGGCCTTCCTCGACATCGGCGCGACGGCCATCGTGGTCGACGAGATGGGTAGCCGGGGCGTGCCCGGGGAGGGCGGCCAGCGCGGCCTCCGCCGCTTCGGGCAGGTGATGCAGCGGCTGGCCGGCCGGCCGACCGACCCGGAGCAGCAGCCGGCGGTGGGTCGCGCCACCACGAGCGTGCTGCCCGACCCGGGCCGGCACCACCGGCGCGCGGCCGAGCTGGCGGTACGCCTGGCCCCGTACCCGGCCGTCTCGGCCGGTCACCCGCTCTCGGTCCGGGTACGCATGGACGCCCTGCACTTCTTCGACGAGCGCGGCGACCGGATCGACGTGGGGTGGCGGTAGCGGGCCCGGTCACGCGCTCGACTCCACCCTTGCCGAGCGAAGTTACCGGCTAGTAGCGTCTGGTCATGTCCATCGACTCTCGCCAGGTGGCGGCCGGGATGCTCCAGGCCGTGCCGTTCGCCCGTACGCTCGGCTTCGAGTTCGTCGAGATCGCCCCGGAGGCCGACGGTGGCGTCCGGGCGGTCGTCCGGCTGCCCGACACGCCGGCCACCCACAACCACGTCGGTGGCCCGCACGCCGGCGCCATGTTCACCCTCGGGGAGACCGCCTCCGGCGCCGTGGTGCTGGCCGCGTTCGGCCAGGTGCTCGACCGCGCGGTGCCGCTGGCCGTCCGGGCCGACATCGCGTACCGCAAGCTGGCGCTCGGCGCGGTGCGTGCCACCGCCCGCCTGGGCCGCCCGCCCGCCGAGGTCCTCGCCGAGCTGGAGTCCGGGCAGCGCCCGGAGTTCCCCGTCACGGTCGAGATCGCCACCGACGACGGTACGCCCACGTCGGAGATGACCGTGATCTGGACGCTCCGCCCGCAGTGAGCCCGGCGCGTGGAAACGGCAGTGGTGCGCCCCACGGGTCGGAAAAGCGTTTGTCGGCCTGTCCGGGTGGATAGATTCGACGTGTGCTGGGCCTGCCTGCTCACGTGACCGCCTGCCTCTTCGACCTGGACGGTGTGCTGACGCAGACCGCCCGGGTGCACAACGCGGCCTGGACCGAGACGTTCAACGCCTACCTGCGGCAGCGGGCCTCGGCGACCGGGGAGCCGTACCGCCCGTTCGATCCCGGCCCGGACTACAACCGGTACGTGGACGGCCGGCCGCGGGCCGACGGCGTACGCACGTTCCTGGCCTCGCGCGGGATCGTGCTGCCCGAGGGCGCACCCGACGACCCGCCGGACGCCGAGACGGTCAACGGGCTCGGCAACCGCAAGAACGTCCTGCTCCTGCACGAGCTGCGCACCCGCGGTGTGGACGTCTACCCCGGCTCGGTGGCGTACCTCAAGGCGGTCGCCGCGGCCGGTCTGCGCCGGGCCGTGGTCACGGCGAGCGCGAACGGCCGAGAGGTCGTCGCCGCGGCCGGCCTGGAGCCGCTGATCGAGGCCCGGGTGGACGGGCTGGTCGCCCGGACGGAGGGCCTGCGCGGCAAGCCCGAGCCGGACAGCTTCCTCGCCGGGGCGCGACTGCTCGGCGTCGACCCGGCCAACGCCGTCGTCTTCGAGGACGCGCTCTCCGGCGTGGCGGCCGGGCGTGCCGGAGGCTTCGGGTACGTGGTCGGCGTCGACCGGGTGGGCCAGGCGGACGAGCTGCGGGCGCACGGTGCCGACGTGGTGGTCCGCGACCTGTCCGAGCTGCTGGACGAGGGGCGTGGCAGGTGATCAGGGAGCGCGCGTATCCCGTCGAGCCATGGCACGTCCGGGAGACCCAGCTGGACATGGACGTGCTGGCCCAGTCGGAGTCGGTCTTCGCGCTCTCCAACGGGCACGTGGGGATGCGCGGAAACCTCGACGAGGGCGAGCCGCACGGCCTGCCGGGCACCTATCTGAACTCCTTCTACGAACTGCGCCCCCTGCCGTACGCGGAGGCCGGTTTCGGCTTCCCCGAGTCCGGCCAGACCATCGTCAACGTGACCAACGGCAAGCTGATCCGGCTGATGGTCGACGACGAGCCGCTCGACGTCCGGTACGGCGAACTGCTCTCGCACGAGCGGATCCTCGACATGCGCGCGGGCACCCTGCACCGGGAGCTGCACTGGCGCTCGCCGGCCGGGCGCGAGATCAAGGTCCGCAGCACCCGGCTGGTCTCGTTCACCCAGCGCGCGGCCGCCGCCATCAACTACGAGGTGGAGGCGGTCGACGGGCCGCTCCGGCTGATCGTCCAGTCCGAGCTGGTGGCGAACGAGTCGCTGCCGGCGCAGAGCCGCGACCCCCGGGTGGCGGCCGTGCTGGAGTCGCCGCTGGTGTCCGAGGAGGAGCTGACCACCGACGACGGGGGGCTGCTCATCCACCGGACCAAGGTCTCCGGCCTGCGGGTCGCGGCCGCGATGGACCACGAGGTGCACGGGCCGGCGCGGACCACCGTCGAGTCCGAGGGGTACGAGGACTGGGTGCGCACCACCATCGGGTGCGTGCTCAAGCCCGGCGAGAAGCTGCGGGTGGTCAAGTACCTGACCTACGGCTGGTCCAGCCGGCGCTCGCTGCCGGCCCTGCGTGACCAGGTGGGCGCGGCACTGGCCGCGGCCCGGTTGGACGGCTGGGACGGCCTCTGCCGCGAGCAGCGGGCCTACCTCGACGAGTTCTGGGACGCCGCCGACGTGCGGGTCGAGGGTGACCCGGAGGTGCAGCAGGCCGTCCGGTTCGGCCTCTTCCACGTGCTCCAGGCCGGCGCGCGGGCCGAGCGGCGGCCGATCTCGGCGAAGGGGCTCACCGGCCCGGGGTACGACGGGCACGCGTTCTGGGACACGGAGATGTTCGTGCTGCCGGTGCTCACGTACACCCAGCCGGGCGCCGTCCGCGACGCGCTCTACTGGCGGCACGCGACCCTCGACCAGGCGCGGGAGCGGGCGCACACCCTCAACCTCCAGGGCGCCGCCTTCCCGTGGCGCACGATCGAGGGGCCGGAGTCGTCCGGCTACTGGCCGGCGGGCACGGCCGCGTTCCACATCGCCGCGGACATCGCCGACGCCCTGCGCCGGTACGTGCTCGTCACCGGGGACACCCAGGTGGAGCGGGATATCGGCCTGGAACTGCTGGTGGAGACCGCCCGGCTGTGGCGCTCGCTCGGGCACCACGACCGGCACGGGCGGTTCCACATCGACGGGGTGACCGGGCCGGACGAGTACACGGCCGTCAAGAACGACAACGTCTACACCAACCTGATGGCGCAGCGGAACCTGCTGGCCGCGGCCGACGTGGTGAACCGCTACCGCGACGAGGCGCTGAACCTCGGTGTCACGGACGAGGAGGCGGCCAGCTGGCGGGACGCGGCGGCCGACATGCACGTCCCGTACGACGAGGACATCGGCGTCCATCAGCAGGTGGAGGGGTTCACCCGGCTCCAGGAGTGGGACTTCGTCCACACCCCCGCCGAGAAGTACCCGCTGCTGCTGCACTACCCGTACTTCGACCTGTACCGCAAGCAGGTCATCAAGCAGGCGGACCTGGTCCTGGCCATGCACTGGCGGGGGGACTTCTTCTCCCCGGAGGAGAAGGTCCGCAACTTCCTCTACTACGAGCGGCGGACGGTACGGGACTCCTCCCTCTCGGCCTGCACTCAGGCGGTGCTCGCCGCCGAGGTCGGCCACCCGGAGCTGGCGCACAGCTACCTGCGGGAAGCCGCCCTCATGGACCTGCACGACCTGAACGAGAACACCCGCGACGGCGTCCACATGGCCTCGCTCGCGGGCGCGTGGATCGCCCTGGTCGCCGGGTTCGGCGGCCTGCGGGACCACGACGGCACCCTGTCGTTCTCGCCCCGGCTCTCCAGCCGCCTGAGCCGCCTGGAGTTCTCGCTGCAGTGGCGGGACAAGCGGCTGCGGGTGGACGTCCGACCGCACCAGACCACGTACTCGCTGCGCCACGCCGAGCCGGACGACGTGCTCGAGCTGCGGCACCACGGCGAGACGATCCGGATCACCTGCGACGACCCGGTCACCGTGCCGGTGCCGCCGGCGCATCCGTCCGGCCCGCCTCCGGAACACCCGCCGGGGCGGTCGCCGCTGCTCCGGCTGCCGGAACACGAGCCGTGACACGCACGATCGGGGCGGGCCGCGGGCCCGCCCCGATCGCTCGTGCCCGTCGTCAGAAGCGCTCGCCCGTCGATGGCCGCCCCGCCGTGTCCCTCGGCGCCATCGTCCGGGGATCGTCCGCGGTACGCGCGTGCGCCGCCTCGTCCGCCCAGTCCTTGTTGCGCTCCACGGAGCGAAGCCGGCGCTCCTCCTCGGACCTCTGCTGCTGCCGGGCCGCCTGTTGCTGACGGGAAGTCTGCCGCTGCTGGGCCATGATGATCCTCGCGATCCGTCGGGGCGCGGTTGCGCCGACACGGTCTGCGGTCCTGTGTCGCCTACCCGACCGGCCCCCGGGCAAACGCCGCCGCCCCGCCACCCGCGCCGCCCGGTCTACGCCGGTCGGGCGGGATCGGGCGACCCACCGGTCACGGGCGCTCGCGGGGCGGGTTCCGGCCCGCGCCGTACGGGGTGGCATCGCCCGTGCCCACGCCCGTCGTACCGGCTGGACGCGACTGTCGCCCACCGACCGGGGTAAGCCGTCTGCCGCCGGTCGCCGCGGCCGGCGGGTGGAGGTGTGCCGTGGACGTGCGCAGCAGCCAGGTGACGATCCCGGTCGGGGAGGCCGGGCTCCCGGCCGACATGGTCCTCCCCGTCGACCCGGTCGGCGTGGTGCTCTTCGCCCACGGCAGCGGCAGCTCCCGGCACAGCCCGCGTAACACGGCCGTGGCCCGCGTCCTCAACCAGCAGGCACTCGGGACCGTGCTGGTCGACCTGCTCACGCCGGCCGAGGACGCGGTGGACGCGCGGACGGCCGAACTGCGCTTCGACATCGGGCTGCTGGCCGACCGGCTGGCCGCGATCGTCGACTGGCTGGCCGCCGAGCCGTCCACCCGGGGAACGCCGATCGGCCTCTTCGGGGCCAGCACCGGAGCCGCCGCGGCCCTCGTGAGCGCGGCCGCGCGGCCCGATCAGGTGGGTGCGGTGGTCTCCCGGGGTGGTCGGCCCGATCTGGCCGGTTCCGCGCTCTCCGCCGTACGCGCTCCGACACTGCTCCTGGTCGGCGGCCTCGACGAGCAGGTCATCACCCTCAACGAGCAGGCCCGGGACGCGCTGCCCGGGACGGTCGAACTGCACGTCGTGCCCGGTGCGACCCACCTCTTCGAGGAGCCCGGCACCCTCGAACAGGTCGCCGACGAAGCCGCCTCCTGGTTCGCCACCCACCTGGCCCGGTGACCGAGCGCCGGCCGGCCGTACCGGCGTTTGCCCTCCGGCCCGTCGGGAAGGCACCAGATTCGGCACCGACGAGGAGGAACTCATGAGCAGCTTCATGGACAAGGCCAAGGACTTCGTGAACAAGCACGACAAGCAGGTCGACCAGGGGCTGAAGAAGGCCGGGGAGATGGCCAACAAGCGCACCGGCGGCAGGTACGAGGAAAAGATCAACAAGGGTGTCGACCAGGCCCAGTCGCGTACGGGTCAGGGCGACCAGTCCCGGTGACGTCCCGGCGCGCCGCTCCGGCGGTGTCTCACTCCCGGGCCGCCGCTGCGGCGGCCCGGGAGCGGGCGTGACCGGGGCGCCATGAATCACCCGCGCCGGGTGGGGTAACCGCCGCCATGGCCGACGACCGTGTGGACCGGGAACCCCAACGGTCACATCTCCTCACGGCCGCCGAGCGTGGCAGTGAGCAGCTGGCGCAGGCCCGGCGTCGCGGCGGGGAGGCGGGCAAGGTCCGCCTGCGCCAGCTCGAGGTCACGTTGGTCATCGCGACGCAGGCCGGCCTCGCCGCCGCGCTCGCCACGCTCCTGGCCCAACTGTTCTTCGGGCACGGCATGCACGTCTTCGCCCCGGCGGCCGCGGTCGCCACCATCGCCACGGCGATCGGTCAGCGTGCCCGCCGCACCTTCGAACTGCTCGCCGGCGTGGGGCTGGGCATCCTGATCGGGGACGTGCTGCGCCTCGTGCTCGGCACCGGCGCCTGGCAGACCGGCCTGGTGGTGGGGCTCGCCATCGCCGCCGCGCTACTGGTGGCCGGCAGGGGCGGGGCGTTGGTCGGTCAGGCCGGCGGTACGGCCGTCCTGATCTCCACCCTGACTCCCATGGAGGGCCGGCTCGAGGTGCCCCGGATCCTCGACGCCCTGCTGGGCGGTGGCATCGGTCTGCTGGTGGTCGCGCTGCTGCTGCCCGTCAACCCGATCCGGGTGCTCAACCGGGCCGCGGCGCCGCTGTTCGAGATGACGAAGAAGCAGCTCCAGGAGATAGCCGGCGCTCTCCAGGAGCGGGACTCCGAGCGGGCCATCCGGGCGCTGGAGGTACTGCGTGGCGCCGACGCGGACCTGGGCCGGCTGAACGAGGTCCTCAGCGGGGCCGACGAGGTGGTCACCCTGGCCCCGGCGCGCTGGCACCGTCGGGCACAGTTCCACGAGCTCGCCCGCGCCGTGGGGCAGTTCGAGCGGCTCGTGCTGGATGTCCGCGTCCTGGCTCGGCGGTCGGCGACCGTGATCCAGTACGGTGAGCCGATCCCGACCGAGCTGCCGGCCGCGTTTCTGCGACTGGCCGACGCGCTCGACGAGATGGGCCGAGCCTGTTGGCACGGTGAGTCGCTCCAGGAGGCGCGGCGGCTCGCGCTGGAGGCGGCCGACCTGGCCGGCAGGGCCTGGGCCCAGGGCGTCCACTCGTACGGGGACTCCGTGATCACCGACCTCCGCTCCGGGGCCAGCGACCTGCTCCGGGCCACCGGGTACGAGCCGGAGGAGGCCAACCGGTTGGTGCGGACGGCCGCCGGAGCGGGCCAGCGAGCGGTCCGTCCACCGGTCCGCCGCCGGCTGCATCGGACAGCCCGGACGAACTTCTCGACCAGAACCACCCGGGAGGCACGGCGTGCCGCGCTGCGCAGCAGAACGGCCCGGAACGCGAAAAGACGGGCCGGGCGCCCCGCGAAGGGGAGCCCGGCCCGGTGAGGCTGCGGATCAGGAGGAGTAGCCCCGCTCCGCGATCCAGTTGGCGACCTTGGCGAGCGGCATCCAGTACTCGCTGTTGGTCGGGTCGGCCGGGTCGGCGATCCGGATCGCGTCCCCGCCGTCGCGGTAGCCGATCAGGGTGACGTAGTGCCCGCCCTCGTACGAGTGCGGGTTGCCGTCCGTGTCGACGGCCGTGCCCTTGACGTTGGCCACCACCGGTCGGCCGTCGTCCAACGCGTTCATCACGTCGGTACGCAGCCGCTCCACCTCGTGGGGCTTCGCCACCGAGTCACGGATCTCGGTGGTCTTGTACTTGCCACCGGTCAGCTCGTTCAGCACCCGGGTGGTGTCCAGGGCCGACGGGGTGCCGGCCTCGGTGGTGCCCAGCAGCGCGGCGACCTCGTCCTGCGACATCGCCTTGCCCTGGGCGGAGAGAGCGATCCGGGTGGCGGCCGGGCCGCAGTAGTAGAAGTTCGGCTGTGCCTCGTAGCTCACACCCACCAGGCGCTCGGCACGCCGGTCGTGGCCACCCTTGTCGGCCTGGCCCTTGTCGGCCTGGGCGGACGTCGTCGGGCCGGTCTGGACCGGGGCGGCGTGTGCGGCCACCGCGGGACCCAGCGCGCACCCGCCGGCGACCAGCAGGCCGGCGACGGACAGACCACTCTTCTGCACGATCGGGTTCATGTCGGGCTCCAATCGGGGGGTTTGACGCCTCCGGGGAGGCGCAAGCACCAGGACAGGCGCTCGGCACATCAGGGATCACGACGCCCCGGGTATGTGGCCTCCCGGGCCGTACCGGGGGTGCAACCGCCCTGCTCCACCGGACATTCCAGGGCCGGTGGCGGCCGCGGAGAAACCCTCGCCGTTCGCCGTCAGGCGAGGTGGGGGCGCCGCGAACAGGTGCAACAGCGGCGGGGGCGGGCGGATTCCGCGCACGACGCGCCGGTGTGGCGTGACGGCCGCCCCAGACCGCTCGGGGGGTGGGCGGGGGCGCCCTGCGGGAACCGGACAGGGCGCGCGGGGGCGCCTCGCGGGGACGGACGGGTGAATCCCCGCAAGCACCCGATCCGGTCAGTCGGCGCGGTCGGTCACAGGCTGCCCAGCAGCCGGGTCACGGTGATCTCGATGACCACCCGCTCGGGGT
Organism: Micromonospora xinjiangensis; assembly: GCF_056150165.1. Lineage (NCBI taxonomy): Bacteria > Bacillati > Actinomycetota > Actinomycetes > Micromonosporales > Micromonosporaceae > Micromonospora > Micromonospora xinjiangensis. Next base: position 709,165 of record NZ_JAXCFO010000003.1, read on the forward strand.
TGGGGCGCGGGGTCCGGTACCGCTGCGCGTACCGGCGTTCCGCCTCGGCCACGGCGGCCGGGTCCGTGCGTACGACCGCCCGTCCCTCGACGGTCAGCCAGCGCCGGCCGTCGACGTGGCAGACCGCGACCGGCCTGCCCTCCGGGCCGCCAGCGGCCACGTGCCGGGCCTTGCGGGACGCGGCGGAGGTGATCACCCGGGCCAGCCCGTCCGCCGCGTCCAGGGTCACGCCGACGGGCACCACGTGCGGGGTGCCGTCGGCGCGGAGCGTGGTGAGCGTCGCCAGGTGGCGCTCCCGGAAGAACGCGGCGACCCGCTCGTCACGAATGTCCAACAGGTGCCCAGCGGCCATCTTCGTCCCCCGTCTCGCGGCGTGGACCGATCATGGCACGGGCCGGCGGGCGCGCCCGTGCTCCGGCGGCACGTCCGGCTGGCCGGGCAGCCGGCGGGCGGTCGCCCGGTGCCGCTGGACCAACCGACCCAGATAGATCAACGCCGCGGTCAGGACGCCCATGTCGTCCAGGTAGATCGGGTCGGGCAGCAGGTCCACCGGAAAGATCGTGTAGAGCAGGGCCCCGTAGAGGGCCACCTTGCCGCTGGCACCGAACGAGGTGAGCAGGCGGTGGGTCCGTACCACCTTGACCGCCAGCACCACGGCGCCGACGAGCGTGGCGAGCAGCAGGACGCCGGCGATGACGACGAGGACCCACGCTTCCCGGGACATGCGGTCACGCTAACCCACATCGACCACGCCGGCGCGGCACCCGGTCATCGGCGCGCGACGGTGGCCGGCGGAGCTGCTGACCCCGCCCGCGCGCCGTCCGCACTCAGTACGCCGGGACGGCGGCGCGGCCCCGCGCCACGACCGGGTTCTCCCGCGTCTGCTCGGACGGGCGGACGACCTCGCTGAGCGGCAGCACCGCCTGCGACTCCTCGTCACGGCGACCGGTGGCGGCGAACGCCTCGTCCCGCAGGCTGCGCGCCGCCGCCGCGGCCAGTTCGGCCTGACGCCACGCCGCCTGCTCCTGCTCCCGCGCGGCCCGGTGCCGGGCGAGGAGGTTGTCCCGCACCGCGCGCCGCAGCACCAGCTCCTGCTCCACGGGGTGGCGTCGGGGATCCCAGCCGTTGCGGTGGGCGAACACGTCGCTCAGCTGCTCGACCGACAGCTCCCGACGCCAGTACGCGTCCAGCGCCGCCCGGTGCAGGTAACGCTCGCGGTCGACGTACTCGGCGGGCGTGCGGGCGGTGCGTGGCAGGGGCATCGCCGCGGCGGCGTTCAGCCGGCGGACATCCGCCTCGGCCGCCTCGTACGCCTCCCAGGCCGCCTCGACCGCCTCCTGCGCGGCGAGCCACTCGGCCCGACGGCGCTGGGCGGTGGCCGTCGCGCGCTCGGCGGCCACCGCGACCTCCTGCGCGTAACGGGCCCGTTCCCGCTCCTCCTCGGCCAGTTCGAGCGGGCTCGGCATGGCGGCGTCGCGGATCCGGGCGGCCGCTTCGGTCGAGAGCCGGCCCGGGCGCAGCAGCAGGGCGGCGACGGTGGCGGTCACCACGGCGAGCAGGCTCAGCCAGATGACGGCGGCGCGGGGCACCTCGGGCAGGACGGCGGAGAGGACGGTCTGCATCATCTGCACCTCGTGGTCGTTGGTCGGGAGTGGACGGTCGGACCCGCGGGCGGGCGGAACGTGTCTGGGGCGTGAGGGCCACCGCCGGGCGCGGCGCATCGCTGACGGGCGGCCACCGGCCGCACCGGAGATCGGGTCGTCGAGCGGTGCGGACTGCCCCCGGGCCAGCCGGGCGATGCCGGTGCCAACCCTCCCCGGGTCACCCGTCACGGCTCTGGATCGGCCACCAGCGCGACCGGAACACGGCCCCGAGGGGCGCACGTGTGCCGGCAGGGCGACGGCGGGTGCCGGGAGCGGACGGGCCGGGCGTACCGATCAGGTCACCGCGGCGCCCGGGGGCGGGACGGCCCTCGGATCAGGCGAGCGGTGGACCGCGCCGGGCGGGGGCGCCTCGGCCGGGCTCGCCAGCCGGAGCGGTCTCAGCCGCCGGCACCATGACGGCGACGGCGACGGCGGCGACGTGCCGGTCGGCCGGGCGGGGTGCGGGAGTGCCGGCGTCGGCGAGCCGCTCGACGACCGGTGCCGCCTCGGGGCGCAGCACATCGGCGCGGCTGCTGACCGCACTGGGCTGAAGCTGAGCGGCGGCGGTGGCCGGCACCGGGGCCGGAGTGGCGCCCCCGAGGCCGACGGCGAGCGCGATCGCGGCCACAGCCAGCCGGGTCATCTCGCGCAGCGAACGCAGCGTGGCCCGCCAGGTGGGGCGGGTGGACGCTACGGACAGCACGTCACCAACCTATCGCGCTGAGCCGACCCGTGCAGCGCGCCGACGGCGTCCGCGAACGTGACCGTGCCCACCCTGCGTTGTGGACGGACGCCTCGGGAGCGGGCGACGGCCGGCCGCCACGCCGCCGCTGCCCGTGGGTTGTCGGCGGGCCCGCCGTCGCTTCCGGTCAGCGACGCGCGGTCGGTTCGCGCCTCACGGCCGCCGGGCCGACATGGCGACGGCCCATCCGAAGACGCTCCGGACGGGCCGTCGAAGTGTTCTCGGGCGGGGTCAGCCGCCGGAGCCGAGGACCGGGGGCGCCGCGTCCTTGCCGTCGCCCCAGACCATCTCGTCCTCGGTCAGCCAGGTCAGACGGTCGTCGGACTCGTCCTCGGCCTGCTGGCCGCGGCCGCCGAGCACGCCAGGCCGGTTCACGCCGGCACCCCGGCCGCGGCCCACCGCCGCGTCCCGGGCCGCGCCGTCACGCCGGACATCCACGCCCCGCCCCACGCCCGCCGCCGAGCGGGGATCGGCAGGGGCGGCGCCAGCGGCCGGACGGGCTGCCGCCGGAGGGGCGCTCCCGGTGGAGCCGGCCAACGCCGCGGTGCTGACAACGCCGCCGAGCGCCGCTGCGCCCACGCTGCCGACGAGCAGGCCCGACCCGGCGCCCGGGGTCGCGCCGCCGGAACCGGCGAGGCCAAGGGTGCCGGGGGAGGCGCCGGTGGCCACCGTGCCGCCAGCCACGTCCACCCCCGCGAGCGAGGTGCCGACGCCGGGCTCGACGTCACCGGACCCGGTCGGGCCGGTGCCCGTGCCGACCGTCCCCCCGCCGATCGTGCCCGACCCCTCGCCGCCGTGCCCCGTGCCCGGCCCGCCGGTGATCCCGTGGGGATTGGCGATCGTGGCGTTGCCCGTGTGCGGGCCACCGTGGCTGAGCACCGGCGCCGACGTCGGAGTGTTCACGTTCGGGCCGATCCGCGTGTCGGCCCTGCCGTCGTCCAGGGTGCCCGGCGTGTCCGGATCCGGCGGCGGGGGCGGGACGACGCGACCGTAGGCGGAGAGGTCGTAGCCCTCGGCCAGGTCGGCCACCACCTTGATCATGCGTTGGTGGGCCTTCTCCTGCTCTTCCTTGTCCTGCTGGTGGCCGAGCAACCCGCCGACGACCGCGCCCGGAAGGCCGAGGGTGAGGCCGCCCTTGACCGCCCCCGACAGGGCCTTGTCGTGGTCGTCGGTCTCCTCGGGGCTCTCCGACTGCTTCTGCGCCGTCCGCAACGCGCCGGCCATCATGGTCAGTGCCTGCTTGACGTCGGCCATGCCCTCGCCGAGGGTGCCCGCGTAGTCGACGATCAGCGTCAGCCGGCGCTGGTATTCGAGCCCGGCCGAGCCGACCCAGGTGTTGGCGAGCTTCTCCAGGTCGCCACCGAGGTCACGGGCGAGGCCGTCGACGATGCCCTTGAGCGCCGACCACTGGGCCGCCAGGCCGTCGATCTGCTCGGGCTGGCCCGCCATGACGCCGTCGTAGAGCTCCTGGTGGCTCGCGCCCTCGTAGCGCGCGGTGTATTCAGACACGCGGTTCCCCCTCCCGCTCGAGCGCGTCGTCGACCCCGGCGAGTGCCGCGGAGATGTCCGCCGCCGTGGCCGCGTTGCGGGCCTCGGCCGTGCGGTAGTTGGCCAGGATCGTGCTGGTCGCCTTCTGCGCCGCCTGCACCGCCTGACGGAGTCGCCCGGCCTGCTCGGCGTAGGACTGGTGGATCTCGGAGTATCGACGGGAGTTGCTCGTGGCGTGGGCGAACGTGCCCAGCGCCGGCGGGTTGCACTGCATCTCGGTGTTGAGCTTCCGCAACAACGAATCGGCTTGGGTCAGCCTGTCGGCCAACCGCTTGTGGAAGTCCTCAAGGGACAGCAGATCGACTTCCGTGCGCCCGGTCATGGCAACATCCCCGCAGTGGTAATCGACATCCTTCGCCAGCCTCAGGTTAGTCGACCGCGACGAGCCGGGCGACCCGCTACCCGCCCGGGCACGGGACGCCGACTCGCTCAGCCGCCGTTGCCCGGGGCGCCGGAGGTCGGCGCCCCGGTGGTCTGTCCACCCGTGGCCGAGGTGCCGGGCGACGGGGCACCGGAGGTCGGCGCGCTGCTGCCCGATGTGCCGGGTGTCGGCGTGCCGCCCCCCGCCGGCGGCGACGAACGGCTCGCCTCCGGGCTCGGTGACCGGGCCGGCGTCGAGGCGCCCGTCGCCGGGGCGCCGGGCTCGAAGACGGCCGAGGCGGCCTCGCGGTCCAGCGTGGGCCCGGTCGGGATGAGGGCGAGCAACGAGCCGGGCACGGCCAGCGGGGTGACCCCGCCGTAGCCCAGTGCCACGACCGCGTTGCCCCCGCGCGTGCCGAGCGGGTACCGGACACCCTGGGGGCTGATCAGGTAGACGGTCGAGCCGGCCGCTCCGGTGCCGCTCTGGCCCGCGCCCACGGCCGCCTGCGCCAGCACACCCTTGCCACCCGGGAGGAGCACCTGGTCCGCCGTGCGTACGGAGTCGCGGCTGGTCTGCCGGACGGGCAGCGAGTCCGGCTGGCTGCCGCTCAGCTCCGCGGGCGCCCGGTCGAACACCTCAAGGGTGGTGACCGGCGGACCTCCGGCCGGGCCCTCGCGGTAGGTCGCGCAGACCACCGTCTGCCCGTTCTGCGCGGGGTAGAGCTCGGGCAGCTGCTGCGGCATACCCTGCTCCTCCACCCGCCGGTCCACGTAGTTGTTGCCGACCTGGTCGGGGGTGATGTCGATGATCCTGCCGCCCTGGCGGAGCAGCAGCAGCGCGGTCACCTCCCCGATCGACGCCAGGCCCTGCCGGGTCAGCACGTAGTGCCGGTCCGCGGCCCGGTACACCTGGCCGACGCGGCCGGCCTGGCCCGCGACCGACCGCCCGCTCGGCTGGCCCATTCCCTCGAGCGACAGCTCGCGCAGGGCGGGACCGGCCGGGATGGCGTTGAGCAGCTGCTGGCCCACGGTGAGCGTGGGTGCGTTCGCCATCCGCAGCGCGGCCACCCGGCTCTCGCCGCTCAGGTGCAGGCGCATGTCGTTCGTGAGCAGGTACCGCTGGTCGCCACCGAGGGTGACGAGGACCGCCCGGTCACCGAGGGGCGTGCCGCCGGGGAGCGGCCGGTCGATCACCAGGTGGGTCCTCGACCGTCGGGGGTCGGTCGGGTCGGGCACCTGGCAGACCGACCAGGGCAGTCCGGCCAGCGACTTGCGGTCCGGCACGGCGTTGGGTGCACCGACGATCCCCGCGGTGTGGCCGCGCGGCCGGTCCTGGATGGACGCCTGCGACATCGTGCGGATGGGCGGATCGGCCTGGTCGAGGATCAGTCGGGCCGACGCGTAGTTGAGGGTCGGGTACAGGCGGCCCTCGGTGTAGACGTACGTGGCGCCGGTCTCGCGCTCGATCACGAGGGTGTTCGGCTCCAGCGGGGCGCTGTTGCCGGTCAGCTGCCCGTACGCGCCGGCGCCGCCGAGCACCACGGCCGCGGCGATGACGCTGCCGAAGACCGCCATGCCGAGCCGTCGCATCGGCAGGTTGCTGGTCTCGGGGTCGCCCGACAGCAGGGCGGAGACGATCCGGCGGGTGACGAAGCGGTACGCCTGCACCTGATCGCGGCGGGTCCGCATGCTTACCTCCGGCGGGATGGGTCGGCGACGCTCAGGTCCGGGTGGGGTCGCGGGCTTCCCTACGATAAGGGGCCGTCGGCGGGTTCCCGGGACCAGCGCCCGCGACCGGCAGCGTATCGACGTGGCCGTGAGCCGCACCATGCAGGAGGGACAGTCAGCGATGACGCAGCTTCAGGCGCCACCCGCGCGCACGGCCGTGGATCCGTCCCCCGACCGCCCCGTACCGACCGCCGACCAGCGCCGTCGTGGCCGGCTCGGCCCCCTCGTGGTCGGCCAGCTCGTCATCGTGGAACTCTGCGCGGTGGCCGTCTGGGCGGCGCTCGGCGGGCCGGCCTGGCTGGTCGGTGTGGTCACCGCCGTCGCCCTGATCGTGCTGTTGGCCGTGTTCGCCCGCCGGGGCGGCCGCTGGTGGTACGAGGACGTCGTGCTGCGGCGCCGGTTGAAGCGCCGCCGGGCCCGGGCGCGCGCCGCGCTGGCCGCGGGCGGTGGGGCCGACCCGCGCCTGGTGTCGCTCGCCCCGCAGCTGTCCGTGATCGAGCTGACCGACCGCGGCACCCGGCTCGGCATCGGCCAGGACGAGCACGGCTGGTTCGCCGCGGTGGCGCTCTACGGCCGCTCGGGCGCGCCGGTCGGCTCGGTGGAGTCGTCCGTGGTGGACCGGGCGCTGCGCGTGCTCGCCGACTTCACGGCGCCTGTCACGTTGGCGCAGGTGGTGTCGCACACCCTCGTCTGGTACCCGGCCCCGGGCGCTCCGCCCGCGGCACACCGTACGGTCTGGGTGGCGCTGCGCCTCACGGTGCGCGACGCCCGGACGGAGGCCGTGACCCGCGGCGGGGGCCTGGCCGGTGTGCACCGCACGCTGGCCGCCGGCATCGGCCGCCTGGGCAAGGCGCTGAACGCGGAGGGCCTCACCCACCGGGCGCTCAGCCGCGACGAACTGCGCGCCGCCGTTGTCTCCGCCGCCGGTCTGGACCTCACGCCGGACCCGCCGACCGAGACCTGGACGGGGCTGCGGGGCGGCGGCTGGACGCACCGCTGCCTGGCCCTGCGGCCCCGGCCGGACGCGCCGCTCGGCCCGCTCGTCGACGCGGTGACCGCGACCTCCGCGCCCTCGCACACCGTGGCCGCCGTCGTGCTGCCGGGCGGTCGCTCCGTCGCGCCGCTGCTGCGCGTCGCCGCCATGGACGGTCACGTCGAGGCGCTCGTGAAGGTGGTGCGCGACGTGGCACGCCAGTGCGGCACCCCGGCCCGCCCGCTCGACGGCCAGCACGGGCCGGGCGTCTGGGCGGCCACCCCGACGGGGGCGCTGCCCGGCGGGGTCGGGTCGGTCAGGGTCGCAGGTTGACGATCCAGCCGTAGAGGCCCAGGACCCAGACGGCCAGCGGCACCAGCGCGACGATCAGCAGGATCTCGACGATGTCCAGCAGCCGGCCCCACACGGGTGAGATCCGCTTGCCGGCGACGGTGAGGCCGTAGATCAGGCTGATCACCGCGGCCAGCAGCAGCCCGCCGACGATCAGGCCGAGCCGCGTCGCCATGCCGCCGTGGGCGAAGGTGGCCGCGGCCGTGAGGCCGAGCCCGACGGTGCCGGTGAGGAGCACCGGAGTGCGCTGGGCGCGGCCGAGGAAGGGGCGGGCCCGCAGCATCGACAGCAGCGCCAGCACCAGGCAGAGGAGCACCGCCGGGAGGCGGCCGTCCAGGGCGAGCACGACCTGGGCGCCGAGCACCAGCAGCGACACCGTCCACAGCAGACCGGTCAGGAACTCGTCGGCGCGCTCGCTGAGCTGCAGCACGCGGCGGCCGTCGACGGACTCCGTGTCGGTCTTCAGGTCGTCGGGGCCGGTCGGGATGGACGGCACGGGAAGCCGCGCCAGCCGGTAGGAGGCCATGGGCAGCGCGGGCACCGCGCCGAACGCGACGGCGGCCACCACCGCCGCGGCCGCCGCCGGACCGATGCCGAAGGTCAGGGAGAGCACCGCACCGAGGCCGGTCGCCGCGCCGATCGCGACGGCGCCGAGGAAGAGCGGCAGGCGGTCGCCGACGGCCAGCGCCGCCACCGCGCCGAAGATCACTACGGCGGTGGCCGCGAGCAGGATGTGCGGGCTGGCCAGATCGGTCAGCGACCGGTCCCCGGCGAGCAGCAGCAGGCCGCCGACACCCGCGTACGCCACACCGACCGTGGCCAGCACCGCGCCGGTGCGGCTGTCGCCGGCCGCCCGGGAGAGCACGGCGGCGCCGACGAGCAGCGCCACCGCGATCAGCAGGGCGGCCAGGGCGCCCGGCAGGTGCGGCGGCCCGGCGAAGAGCGCGGCCACCGCGCCCGCGCCGAGCGCCGCCGCCGCGAACAGGATCCCGAAGGACCGGGTCGTGGCCACCTGCCAGGCGCCGGGCCGGTTGCTGGTCGCCGTCGCGACCGCATCCACCACGTCGTCGAAGACGACCTCGGGTGCGGCCGCCGAACGCGGGTTGAAGTAGAGCACCTCGCCGTCGCGGATGCCGAGCTGCGTGACCGTACGGCCGCCGTCGAGCGGCTGCCCACCCAGCCGCGCCAGGCTCCACCCGCCGTGCCGCACGCCCTCGTCGGCGAGGTCCTCACCGGCGTAACGCAGCAGCGTCGGCAGCAGGTCGGCGAGCGGGACGTCGGACGGTAGGGCGAGATCCATCCGCGTGCGTGGTGCCACGATGGTGATCCGGCTGAGACCGCCGGTAGCTGTCTTCGTCGCCACTGTGGCCTCCTCGTGCTCTCCGTACGATCCCCGGCCCGGGCATCGACCACGGGTCCGCGACGCCCACGGGAGATTACCTACGATGACAGCCACGTACGATGCCCACCCGACGAGTTCGGTCCGTCGCAGAACTTCATCAGGGCCGCTTCTGGGGAGGAGACAGCCGTGAGCACGGTGGTGTTCCGCCGACTCCCGCGCCAGCCGGGGCCAGCCTTACCGCGCGGTGAGGTGCTGCTGGAATCCCCGCCCGAGCTGCCGGAACCGACGCCCCGAGGCATGGGTCAGCTGCTGATGATCCTGCCGATGGTCTGCGGTGTCGGCGCGATGGCCTTCCTGTACGCCGGCCGGGGCGGCGGCATGATGACGTACGTCGCCGGTGGCCTCTTCGGCATCTCGATGCTCGGCATGGCGGTCGGTTCGCTGGCCAACGGCGGCAACGACAAGGCCGAGCTGAACGCCAACCGGCGTGACTACATGCGTTACCTGGCCCAGATGCGCAAGCGCACCCGCCGCGCGGCCGAGCAGCAGCGGGCCGCGATGGCCTGGCGTCACCCGGAGCCGGACGCGCTCTGGTCGATCGCGGCGTCCCGCCGGCTGTGGGAGCGACGCATCACCGAGGACGACTTCGGTGAGACCCGGATCGCGCTCGGCCCGCAGCGGCTCGCGGTGGAGATAGTCCCGCCGGAGACGAAGCCGGTCGAGGACCTGGAGCCGATGAGCGCCATCGCGCTGCGCCGGTTCGTCCGGGCACACTCGACGGTGCCCGACCTGCCCACCGCCCTGTCGCTGCGCTCGTTCAGCCGGGTGGTGCTGCGCGGCGACCGGGAGCCCGTGCTCGACCTGACCCGCGCCGCCCTGGGCCAGCTGGCCACCTTCCACGCGCCGGACGACCTGATCATCGCGGTGGTCGCCGCGCCGGACCGGCAGCCGCACTGGGACTGGGTGAAGTGGCTCCCGCACGCCCAGCACCCCGGGCGGACCGACGCCGCCGGCGCCCGCCGGCTCGTCTTCGCCAGCCTGGCCGAGGCGGAGGAGTCGCTCGCCGACGAGCTCGCCAACCGGCCGCGTTTCGCCCCCGAGGCGAAGCCGCTGACCACCGCGCCGCACCTGGTGGTGGTGCTCGACGGCGGCGAAGTGTCGGCAACCTGTCACCTGATGGGTCCCGGCCTGCTCGGCGCCACGGTCATCGACCTCTCCGGCACCGTGCCCCGCGACGCCGGCCGCTGGCTGCTCTGCCTCGACGCGGGTGACGGCAGCGCGCTGGAGCTGGTGCGCGGCACCAACTCCACCCGCCTCGGCATCCCCGACCGGCTCAGCGCCGAGGCCGCCGAGGGGCTGGCCCGGCAGATCGCCCCCTACCGGCTCTCCCAGCAGCAGACGACCTCCGAGGAGCCGCTGGCCCGCAGCATGGAGCTGCCCGACCTGCTCGGTGTCGGCGACGCCGCCGCCGTGGACGTGCAGCAGACGTGGCGGCCGCGCAGCCACCGCGAACGCCTGCGCATCCCGCTCGGCGTGGGCCCGGACGGCAACGTGGTCGAGCTGGACTTCAAGGAGTCGGCGCACGAGGGTATGGGCCCGCACGGCCTGGTGATCGGCGCGACCGGCTCCGGCAAGAGCGAGCTGCTCCGTACGGTGGTCGCCGCGCTCGCCGTCACCCACTCCTCGGAGGAGCTCAACTTCGTCCTGGTCGACTTCAAGGGCGGCGCGACGTTCGCCTCGCTGGAGGCGCTGCCGCACACCAGCGCCGTCATCACCAACCTGGCCGACGAGCTGCCGCTGGTCGACCGTATGCGCGACGCGCTCGCCGGTGAGATGAACCGCCGGCAGGAGGTCCTGCGCGCGGCCGGCAACTACATCTCCCGCTTCGAGTACGAGAAGGCCCGGGCGGCCGGTGAGCCGCTGGAGCCCATGCCCAGCCTGCTCATCATCTGCGACGAGTTCAGCGAGCTGCTCGCCGCGAAGCCCGACTTCATCGACCTCTTCGTGATGATCGGCCGACTGGGCCGGTCGCTCGGTGTGCACCTCCTCCTGGCCAGCCAGCGGCTGGAGGAGGGCAAGCTGCGCGGCCTCGACACGCACCTGTCGTACCGGATCGGTCTGCGCACCTTCTCCGCCGTCGAGAGCCGGATCGTGCTCGGGGTGCCCGACGCGTACGAGCTGCCGAGCGCGCCCGGCCACGGCTACCTCAAGACCGATACCAGCACCATGCTGCGGTTCCGCGCCGCGTACGTCTCGGGGCCGTACCGGCCGCCGGGCCAGCAGGCGTCGCGCTCGCAGGCGCTGGTGCAGCGCCGCATCGTGCCGTACGGGGTCAACTTCGTGCCGGTGCAGGCGCCGCAGCTGCCCGTCGAGACTGTGCCGGAGCCGGAGGAGCCGGCGGACGGCAAGGCCGTGGCCATGCTGGACGTGCTCATCGACCGGCTCAAGGACCGGGGGCGCCCCGCGCACCAGGTCTGGCTGCCGCCGCTCGCCGAGCCGCCGAACCTGGGCGAGCTGCTGCCGCAGCTCAGCGTGCACCCGAGCCTCGGCCTCTGCACCGCGAGCTGGCCCGGCCGTGGCCGGCTCGCCGTGCCGGTCGGCATCGTCGACCGCCCGTACGAGCAGCGGCGCGACCCGATGATGGTCGACCTGGCCGGCGCGGGCGGCAACGTCGTCATCGTCGGCGCGTCGCTGAGCGGCAAGAGCACCATGCTGCGCTCGATGCTCGCCTCGCTGTCGCTCACCCACACGCCGCGCGAGGTGCAGTTCTTCTGTCTGGACTTCGGCGGCGGCGCGCTGCGCAGCCTGGAGGCGCTGCCCCACATGTCGGGGGTGGCCGGCCGGCGCGACGTCGAGGCGGTCCGCCGCACCGTGGCCGAGGTGGTGGCCATCCTGGACGACCGGGAGGCGCGCTTCGCCCAGCACGGCATCGACTCGGTGGCCAGCTACCGGCGCCGGCGGGCCGCGGGGGAGTTCGCCGACGACCCGTTCGGCGACGTCTTCCTCGTGGTGGACGGCTGGAACACGCTCCGGCAGGAGTACGAGGAGCTGGAGCAGACCATCACGAACCTGGCCAACCGGGGGCTCGGCTTCGGCGTCCACGTGGTCGTCACGGCCGTCCGGTGGGCGGAGATCCGGATCAACATGCGCGACCTGCTCGGCACCAAGCTGGAGCTGCGACTGGGTGACCCGTCCGAGTCGGAGATCGACCGGCGGACGGCCCAGAACGTGCCGGTCGGCGCCCCCGGCCGCGGCATGACCCGCGACAAGCTGCACTTCCTCGCCGCGATCTCGCGGATCGACGGCCGGCGCGACATCGAGGACCTCACGGAGGCGTCCGCCGCGCTGGCGAAGCACGTCGCGGAGAACTGGTCGGGTCGCCCCGCGCCGAAGGTCCGGCTGCTGCCGCGCAAGCTGCCGGTCAGCGAGCTGGCCCGGATCGCGGACCGCTCCGTCCCGGGCCTGCCGATCGGTGTCAACGAGTCGGCACTCGCGCCGGTCTACCTCGACCTCGCCAACGAGCCGCACCTGACGGTCTTCGGCGACGCCGAGTGCGGTAAGACGAACCTGCTCCGGCTCATCGCCCGGGGCATCACCGAGCGGTACACCCCGGCGCAGGCACGTCTGGTGATCGCCGACTACCGGCGTGGCCTGCTCGGTGCGGTGGAGGGGGACCACCTGCTCGACTACGCGCCGTCCAACCAGGTCTTCGCGCAGGGCCTGGCCTCGATCCGCAGCGCGCTCTCCAACCGGTTGCCGGGCCCGGACGTGACCACGGCACAGCTGCGGGACCGCAGCTGGTGGAAGGGGCCGGACCTCTACATCCTGGTGGACGACTACGACCTGGTGGCCAGCGGCGGCAACAACCCGCTCAGCGCCCTGCACGAGCTGCTCCCCCAGGCGCGCGACATCGGGCTGCACCTGATCATCACGCGGCGGGCCGGCGGTGTCGCCCGGGCGCTCTACGAGCCCGTGCTGCAACGGCTGCGCGAACTCGACTCGCCGGGCCTGCTCATGTCCGGCAACCGCGAGGAAGGTGCGGTGTTCGGCACGCTGCGGCCCAGCCCGCAGCCGCCCGGCCGGGGCACACTGGTACGCCGTCGGGACGGTCAGCAGCTCATCCAGACCGCGTGGTCGGAGCCGGTGTAGGGTCACGGGGCAACCACTGTGGACGACAGCCGCCATGGTCGTCGGACCGGGGCCGACCGCACGCGTCGGCCGCCCGCCGCGACGGTGCCGAGCGGGGCCCGACCCAGCTCACCGCACCGTCGCACACGGCCGTGGCGTGCGGGGATTGGCCCGTTTCATCGATTGCCGTACGGCCCGGGGCTGCGCGCGCTGGAACCGGTCCGCTACGGTCTTCTCAGGAGTGTCCGTCGGTGGGGTGTTTCGCCTTGCCGCGGGGGAGGGCGCGGCAGGTCCGCCGCCACAAGATGACGGAAGGGTGTGAAGCATGGCGTTCGAGGTCGAAGCAGCGACTCTACATACCGCCGCGAGTGACGTGCGGTCCACGCGCAGCGAGGTCGACGGCGAGCTGAAGAAGCTGTGGAACGTCGTGGACGATCTGGCCATCGCGTGGAAGGGGCAGGCGTCGACGGGCTTCCAGTCGCTCATGCAGCGCTGGAACGAGGACACCGCGAAGCTGCTGACGGCGATGGACAACATCGCCGACCTGCTCGACAAGTCGGGGACGACGCACCAGGTCAACGACGAAGAGCAGCAGCAGATGCTGGACAAGTTCCACTCTGCCCTCAACCCGTGACGCCTGACCAGGAGCAGAGGAGGAAGTCGTGACGATCAAGGTTGACTACGCGGTCCTCGAGAGCGCCAACCAGCAGATGCAGGCGATCTCGAAGACCATCGACGAGAAGCTGGACACGCTCCGTCAGATGCTGTCCAAGCTCCAGTGGGACGGTCAGGACCGGGTTGCCTACGAGCAGCACCAGGCCCAGTGGGACACCGCCGTTCGGGACATCAACCGCATCCTGAACGACATCGGTGGCGCGGTCGGCATCGCCCGCGAGAACTACGTCACCACCGAGATGAGCAACTCCAAGGTCTGGGGCGGCTGACCAGCACGCCACGCGGCTCCGGTCCGGTTCATCCGGGCCGGAGCCGTTTGCGTTCGTGGAGCGCGCTGACGGGGCACCGGCCGGCGGGCCGACCGCGCGACGGGCCTACGTCGCGGCGCTCGTCGCTCCGGCGGCTGCGGCCGCCCCGGTCCGGCCGCCGGTGATTCCCATCACATACTTCAATGGGTCGGTGCCGGGTGGTGCTCAACCGGTGACCGGCGTGTCGACCTCGGGCGGCCGTCGACCCGGCTGCCAGCCACGGCGGCGGCCACGAACCAGGATCGGCCGGGCCGCCAGCAGCACCACGGCGAGCACGGCGCCCGCCGCCGCCACCCAGATCGCCACCGTGCGCTGCCAGGCCAGCGGATCATCAGGGGCGTCGGGGGCGGGTATCGCCCCGGGCGGAGGGTCGGTGCGGGTACCGAGCAGCGTCGTCACCGCCCGGTACGGGTTCACCACCCCGTAGCCGATCTCGGCGTTGTGCCCCTCCGGCGGGCTGTCCGCCGTCCGGACGAGCCGGTCGGCGACCTGCTGGGGGGTGAGGCTCGGGTGGGCCGAGCGGACCAGCGCGGCCACGCCCGACACGTACGCGGCGGCGAAGCTGGTGCCCCCCTCCTCCTCGACGAGGTAACCCGGGCCGCCCGGTGCCGGCCCGACGATGTTGAGCCCGGGCGCGGCGATGTCGACGTAGTCGCCGGCGACCGAGCTGTCGACGTGCGCGCCCTGCTCGTCCACACCGGCGACCGCGATGACCCCCGGGTACGCGGCCGGGTAGGCGAGGTAGTCCTGCCGCTGCTCCTCTCGGTTTCCCGCGGCGGCCACGAGGAGGACGCCCTTGCTCTCGGCGTACTCGACGGCGGAGGCCAGCACCGGCCGGGGCAGGGTCACCAGGGACAGGTTGATGATGTCGGCGCCGTGGTCGACGGCCCAGCGGATCGCCTCGGCGATCTCCCCGGGCAGCGACTCGTCGTTGGGGGCGCGCTTCTCGGCCAGCACCCGGATCGGGAGGATCCGGGCCTGCGGGGCGACGCCGACGAACGGGGTGCTCGTGTCCTGCCGCCCGGCGATGATGCCGGCCACGATCGTGCCGTGCCCCACCAGGTCACACTGGCCCTTGCTGGACGGGAGCCCGTTGAAGTCGGCCCCGTCGCGGACCTGCCCCTTGAGGATCGGATGGGTGGCCGACACACCTGAGTCGATCACGGCGACGGTCACCCCGGCGCCCCGGGTGAGCTGCCAGACCGACGACGGCTCCAGCCGCTTCAGGGGCCACGGCGTCTCGGTCGGTGCGGCCTCACCGGCCGGGCCGCAGGCCGGCGCTGCCACGGCCGGCGACGGCGGCACGACAGCGGTGCCGAGCAGCACCGTGATGGCTCCACAGAGGACGGCCCGGACCCCGCGTCCGGTCCGGCGGGCCACCTCGCTCCCGTCCAGCCGCAAGCTCTCGCGCACGCCGGAAGACTACCGCCGTCGCGCCCGTCGTGCGGTGACGGGACCGCCCAGCCCCCCCGGAGACCCGCCCGATGCCCTCGCGCCCAACGGACCCGCACGCCGGCAGGCTCGGGTGAAGATCCACGCGACATCCTGGACGTTGTGGCTTCCCGGGCTCGTGAAGGCCACTCCTTCCGTGATGTTGCGCGGATCTTGGGCGTGGGTGGCGGCCGGGGCCGGTCAGCGCGGTCGAGGGTCGGGGTCGGAAGCGTCCGCGTCGGGCGGGTGCCTCTCGGAGCTGGGCGGCGCCTCGCTGAAGAGGGCCAGCAGGGCGCCGACCTCCAGGTACGCCTCGGCCGGGTGGCGGAACCGGCCTGCCGGGTTCAGCGTGTACTCGTTGCGCCGGCCGACCCGGGTGCGGCTGAGGTAGCCGCCGGCCTCCAGGTCGGCGACGATCGCGAGGGCGGCCCGCTCGGTGACACCCACCTCGTCGGCGACGTCACGCAGCCGGGCTGTGGGGTTACGGGCGATGGCGAGCAGCACATGGCCGTGATTGGTGAGGAAAGTCCAGTTCCGAGGGCTTCCGTGACCGCTCTCGATCGTCGCCATGGCCGCCATCGTAGGGCCCGGTGCCGCTGGCCGGCCCCGGGCCGCTCGCACGGCTCACCGCCCGGCCAGGGCCGCTCGGGCTCATCTCGAAGGCTCCGCCGTGGCGTGCTGCCCGCCTGTCATCCGCCCGTCAACACCTGAAATGCAAATCACGAATACCTTGACGGGTCTTCGCTCGGGTGTGACCGTTGACCAGGGCCTGCGACGGGGCTGGCCAGGGCCGATCACGTGGGAATAGAGGTGCGGGATGAGCGGACCCGGATCGCCCGGGCACCCGGGCACGCGGACTGGGTTCGACCAGTCGACGCCGCCGGTCCTCCGCCCGGAGCAGGCGCTCGCCGAGCTTGTCGCGGGCAACCGTCGGTTCGTCTCCGGAGTACCGGACCACCCCAACCAGGACGCCGGCCGCCGTGCCGCCGTCGCCGTCGGGCAGCACCCGTTCGCGGTGATCGTCGGCTGCTCCGACTCACGGCTCGCCGCTGAGATCATCTTCGACCGTGGCCTCGGTGACCTCTTCGTGGTCCGCACCGCCGGGCACACCACCGGGCCGGAGGTCCTGGGCAGCGTCGAGTACGCGGTCACCGTGCTCGGAGCCCCGTTGGTGGTCGTGCTCGGGCACGACTCGTGCGGTGCGGTCCAGGCGGCCCGGGACTCCGTCGCGACGGGCACGCCGCCCCCCGGCCATCTCGGCGCGGTCGTGGACGCCGTCGTGCCCAGCCTCCGCCGTGCCACGGCCGAGGGCGTGGACGACATCAACGGGATCGTCGACATCCACATCGCGGAGACGGTCGAGTCGCTGCTGGGCAGGTCCGCCGCGCTGGCCGCCGAGGTTGCGGCCGGGCGGTGCGCGGTGGTCGGCATGTCGTACCGGCTCGCGGCCGGCGAGGTCCGCCAGGTCGCCGGCACGCTGCCCGCGGCGACCGTCTGAGCCCCGGCGAGCCGGCGAGGCGCGAGCCGAGGCCGCGCCCCGGCCGACGGGCCGAGGTTTCACCCCATCCGTGATGCGCGAGAGGACCGCCCCGCGTGAAAGTGGGACGGTCCTCTCGTCGTCATGGGTCGTCGCTACAGGAGCGACATGTGCACGTGGTCTGTGTGGTTGGACGGACCGCTGTAGGACTTCCAGCCGGTCGCCGGGAACCAGATCTGCCGGTTCCAGATCACGTAGTAGATGCCGAGCCGGTCCGCGTTGCGGATGAGGAACGCGGCGAGGTTGTTGCCGTACATCCGGGTGTCGTCGTTGTGCCACGGCGAGAAGCCGCTCTTCTGCAACGACCAGTCACAGGCCCGGCCCTTCGGGTGCTCCCAGGGGCCACCGGGGCGGTAACAGCCGACGAAGCGGTTGAAGCCGGCTCGCTTGACCTCCTTGTACGCGTGCAGGGTGCGCGGCGTGATGCAGCCCGAGGTGGTGGGGTCGTTCTCGCTGCACGACTCCGACTTCCAGTCCCCGTCGGCGGTGCGGCCGGGGCCGATCTTCGCCACCGGGGAGGTGGCCGACACCAGGCCGCCCGTGAAGCCCTTCCCGCCGACGAGCGCGAGGGCCTTCTCCGCGTCCCGCTTCTGCTTGGCCATGATGGCGGCCTGCTTCTGTTGCTCCCGGACCTCGGCGTCGATCGCCAGCTTGGCCAGCTCGGCGCGGCTCTTGACCTCGTTGATGCGGGCCAGCTTCTGCGAGTTGACCATGTTGAGCTCGTCGAGGCCGGTCGCGCGCTCCACGAAGGAGTCGGGGGTGTTGCTCGACAGGAGCATGGCGACCGCGCCGATCCGGCCGGTCCGGTACGACTGTGCCGCGATCTCGCTGACCTGGGGTGCCAGCGCGTCCAGCTCGGCCTGGGCCTTCTGGACCTCCAGGTTCAGCTCCTGCTGGCGCTGCTTCGACTTGTTCAACCGGGCCTTCGCGGCGGTGTAGTTGCGGTTGGTCGTCTCGATGACGTCGGTGAGCAGTGGCGGGTCGTCGTCCTCGTGACCGGACGGGGTGCTCGGCTTGGGCGCGGCGGACGCCGGCAGGGGCCCGGCGAACATGGCCAGCGCGGCGAACACGGCCACCACAGGTGTCAACCAGCGGCGTAGGGGTGCCGTCACAGTGTTCCCTTCCGTCGACCGCCGACCGGGTTAGCTGACGGGTTCGGGGCGGAAGTGGCCCCTACCGCTGCCGCGGATTCACCCCACGTACCTGGGTTCCCGGTTCGCCGCGTGGCGATTGGGCGGTGGCACCGCAGGCGCCGCTGCGCGCCTTCGGCGGTGACCGGCAGCGAGGTTACCCGAGAGGCATCGTGGGGATCTACGCCCGGATGCCGACTAAAAGCGTCATTTCGCCATAGCGCTGGGTAACGAGTGACGCAGTCCTCAGGCCATCGGGACCGCCTGCTCACGTTGAGGAGTGTCACCATGCGCTGTCCGTGCTCCTGTCCGGGTCGGGCCAGTCCCGGCGGCTGGCGGGAGGCGGGGTGGAGGCGGGGCCGGGGCGGGCGGCGCCGAGCGCCTCCAACACCTCGGCCCGGTCCGGCGCGGGCCGGGCGGCCGGGGCGGTGGGGCCGGGTTCGTCGCTCGACGGCGCGGTGGTGCCACGACCGGCCGTGGTGACGAGCGCGGCGAGGCCGGTCGTCAGCGGAACGGCGGCGATCAACCCGAGCGTGGCGACCGCGCTGCGGACGATCTCCTGGGCGAGGAACTCGCTCGTGAGGATCTGACTCACCGGCCGCGAGTCGGCGGTGAGCAGGAGCAGCAACGGCAGCGAGGCGCCGGCGTACGCCAGCACGATGGTGTTGACGGTGGAGGCGATGTGTGCCCGGCCGACCCGGGTGGCCGCGCGGTAGAGCTGGAGTCGGGACAGCCCCGGGTTCGCGTGGGCCAGCTCGGTCACCGTGGCCGCCTGGGTGACGGTGACGTCGTCGAGGACGCCGAGCGACCCGATGATGATCCCGGCCAGCAGCAGACCGTGCAGGTCCACGTCGGCCTGGAACATCGACAGGGTGGTGGCCTCCTCGCTGCCGAAGCCGGTGAGGTGGGTGGCGGCGGTCGCCACGGTGCCCAGCACGCCCGTGAGCACCAGGCTGCCCAGCGTGCCGAGCACCGCCACCGAGGTCTGTGCGGTGACGCCGTGCGTCAGGTACAGGACGACGAACATGATCAGTGCGGCGCCGACCACGGCGACGAGCAGCGGTGACCGGCCCGCGCTGATGCCCGGCAGCACGAAGGTGAGGAGGATGGCGAAGCTCGCGGCGAGACCGGCGAGCGCCGCCAGGCCGCGCCACCGGCCGAACGCGACGATCGCGGCGGCGAAGACCACCGCGAGCCAGACCAACGGTTTGCCGCGCTGGTGCTCGGCGATGTTCCAGGTCACCGACGAGGGGTCGGCGGGGTCGGACAGCTCGACCACGATCACCTCGTCGTCGGGCTCGACGGTGGGCGCGCCGGGGCCGTCCGGGATCGGTGCCTGCACTTCCTGGCCCGAGGCCGGGCCGCTCTCCACGCGGACGGTCACCGAGCCGCACCGCTGTGGTTGCCCACCCGGCGTCCCCTCCGGTGTCTCCGGGGCGGGCGGGCAGGGTTCGCTCACCACGCGGGTGACCGTGCCGTGGTACCGGGGCGGGTCGGCGCCGCCGTCGGGCGCCGCCGCGTCGCGTGGCCAGAGCAGCAGGGCGGCGACCACCGTGGCGAGGACGAGGGGGACCACCGTCGCGACGAGGATCCGTCGCACCCGGGGTGGGGCGGACGGAGCGGGACGGGTGTGGTCAGCGCCCATGACGAATCTCCCAACGATTCCGGGGCGGGGTACGTGCCGGCGGAGTGATCGGTTCAGCGATCCGGGATCCCCCCGGCGGTGCCCGCACCAGGTGGCCGCAGGGTGGCGGCGTGACCACGTACGGCGAGGTGCCCGAGCGGACGGGCGGGGCCGCCGGCGGCGGGCGGAGCCGGCGCCCGGCGGGCTCGATGACGCGGTGTCCGGAAACCCATCGTCGGAATGCTAACCAGGGAGGTGCTGGGTGCGCCTCGCGCGGCGCGCGGCACGCCCCCGCCACCACCGGCCAGGGCGCGGCCCGGACGGCGACGCGCGCGGCGGAAGGCGCGCGCGAGCGCCGGAGAACCGGCATCGTGGGGGCATGCCCGGCCACCCGACCTCGTCGCACCCGCATCCAGAGCCCGACGCGCCCCCACCCACCGACCCGTCCGCCGGCCACGGCCAGCACAGCGGGGGCGCCGGTCACGACGAGCACGCCGGGGGGCGTGCCGGCCACGGCGGGCACGACAAGCACGCCGGCCACGACCCGGAGATGTTCCGGCGGCGGTTCTGGCTGTGCCTGGCGCTCACCGTGCCGGTGGTCGTCACCAGCCACATGGTCATGGACTGGTTCGGCTACCGGCTGGAGGCGCCCGGCCTCTCCTGGGTCGGGCCGGTGCTCGGGTCGGTGGTCTTCTGGTGGGGCGGCTGGCCGTTTCTGGTCGGCGCCGTACGCGAGGTGCGGGACCGGGCGCCCGGCATGATGCTGCTGGTGGCGATGGCGATCAGCGTCGCCTACCTCGCCTCGCTCGCCACCAGCGCGGGCGCCTTCGACCTGGACTTCTGGTGGGAGCTGGCCGCCCTGGTCACCATCATGCTGCTCGGCCACTGGCAGGAGATGCGGGCGATCGGGCAGGCACGGGGCGCGCTCGCGGCGCTCGCCGCGCTCCTGCCCGACGAGGCCGAGCGGGTGACGGAAGACGGGCAGGTCGAGCCGGTCCCGATCGGGGACCTGCGGGTCGGTGACGTGGTGCTCGTCCGGCCGGGCGGTCGGGTGCCGGCGGACGGCGAGGTCGTGGCCGGCGGGGCCGAGCTGGACGAGTCGATGATCACCGGGGAGTCCCGCCCGGTGCCCCGGGCCGTCGGGGAACGGGTGGTGGCCGGGACGGTCGCCACCGACTCGGCGCTGCGGGTGCGGGTCGAGGCCGTCGGCGAGCAGACCGCGCTCGCCGGCATCCAGCGCATGGTCGCCGAGGCGCAACAGTCCAGTGGACGCGCGCAGGTCCTGGCCGACCGGTTCGCGGCCGCCCTGTTCTACGTCGCGACCGCCACCGCCGTGCTCACCGTGGTGGTCTGGACGTCGCTCGGCCGGCTCGACGAGGCGGTGGTCCGCGCCGTCACGGTGCTCGTCATCGCCTGCCCGCACGCGCTCGGTCTGGCGATCCCCCTGGTGATCGCGCTGTCCACGGCGCTCGCGGCGAAGGCCGGGATCCTGGTCAAGGACCGCCTGGCGCTGGAGCGGATGCGGTCGGTCGACGCGGTGCTCTTCGACAAGACCGGCACGCTGACCCGGGGCGAGCACGCCGTCACCGACGTGGCCGCAGCGTCCGGCGCCGACCGGGACGAGCTGGTGCGGCTCGCCGCGGCCGTCGAGTCGGACAGTGAACATCCGCTGGCCCGGGCCATCGTGGCGGCGGCGGGCGCGCGCGGCGGGGCCGCCCGGGCGACCGGGTTCCGGTCGCTGCCGGGCCGCGGGGTGCAGGCCACCGTCGAGGGCGTCGCGTACGCGGTCGGCGGCCCGGCGCTGCTGCGGGAGCTTCGGGTGGATCTTCCCGAGGAGCTGCGACCCGCGGTCGACTCCTGGAGCGCCCGGGGAGCGGCCGTGCTGCACCTCGTGCGGCTGCCGGACGCCGTGCTCGGGGCGCTCGCCCTGACCGACGAGGTGCGCCCCGAGGCGCGCGAGGCGATCGCGGAGTTGCGCGCCCAGGGCGTACGGACGGTCGCGATGATCACCGGCGACGCGCGGCCGGTCGCCGAGGCGGTGGCCGCCGATCTCGGGTTCGGCGCGGGCGACGAGGTGTTCGCCGAGGTGCTTCCGGCGGACAAGGACGCCAAGGTCACCGAGTTGCAGCGGCGTGGCCTGACCGTGGCGATGGTCGGTGACGGGGTGAACGACGCGCCGGCGCTGGCCCGGGCCGACGTGGGCGTCGCGATCGGCGCCGGCACCGACGTCGCGATCGAGTCCGCCGGAGTCGTACTCGCCTCCTCCGACCCGCGCGGGGTGGCCGCGGTGATCCGGCTGTCGCGCGCGTCGTACCGGAAGATGCTGCAGAACCTCGCGTGGGCGGCGGGCTACAACGTGATCGCCCTGCCGCTGGCCGCCGGGGTGCTGGCCGGGGTGGGGTTCGCGCTGAACCCGGCGGTCGCCGCGGTGCTGATGTCCGCCTCCACGATCGTGGTGGCGCTCAACGCGCAACTGCTGCGCCGGGTGCGCCTCGGTCGGGAGTGAGGGTCAGCCGCGCTTCATGAGGCGGCCCACGGCGGCCATCATCTCGGTGGCCATCTCGTCGGCGCGGCCCTCGGCGGCTCCCTCGTGCATGCAGTGCCGGGCGTGCCCGTCGAGCAGCCCGAGGGCGACCTTGTCCAGCGCGGCCTGGATCGCGGAGATCTGGGTGAGCACGTCGATGCAGTAGCGGTCCTCGTCGACCATCTTCTCGACGCCGCGTACCTGTCCCTCGATCCGGCGCAGCCGCGCGAGCAACTGGTCCTTGCTGGCCGTGTATCCGCGGATCGGAGTCGGTGTGGTCATGCCACAAGGATAGCGTACCCCCTGGGGGTATGCTACGGTTCCCCGTGTCGGTACCCCCACCGGGTACCGGTACGGAACAAGGGGACGAGTCTGCCCGGCAATTACCCCTAGGGGGTATAGGCTGGGCGGCGGAAGGAGAGGTCCGATGGTCACCACGACGTACCAGGTGCAGGGCATGACCTGCGGCCACTGCGTCAGCTCGGTCAGCGCCGAGGTCGGCGCGATCCCAGGCGTCAGCGACGTCCAGGTCGACCTGGCCAGCGGCCGGGTCACCGTCACCAGTGAGAGCCCGCTGGACACCAGCGCGGTTCGCGCCGCCGTCGACGAGGCCGGCTACGACCTCGTCGACGCCTGACCCGGATCGAGGTACCACCATGAACACCGCGATGAAGTTGAGCGGCTTCGCTCTCGGTCTGGCGGCGGTGTTCGGCGCGGCGTACGGGGTCGGCCAGATGGTCGGCCCCGTCACCCCGGCCGCCGAATCCCGTCAAGACGAGACCGCCACCGGACACGGCGACACCGGCACCACCGGGCACTCCGACGCCGGGCACGGCGACCCGCGGGGCGGCGGGATCCCCGGCGGCCTGCTCGTCTCGGACCGTGGCTACACCCTCACCCCGGTCACCGCGCCGGCCGGCGAGTTCGCCTTCCGCATCACCGGCCCCGACGGCCGGCCCGTGACGGCGTACGACGTCGAGCACGACAAGCGGATGCACCTGATCGTGGCGCGACGCGACCTGTCGGGCTACCGGCACGTGCACCCCGAGATGGGGGCGGACGGCACCTGGCGGATCGCGTCCCCGCTCGACGGGCCCGGCGTGTGGCGGGTCTTCGCCGACTTCGCCCCCACCGGTGGGGAGGCGCTCACCCTCGGCGTCGACGTGACCGTGCCCGGCCCGCTCACCGCACGGCCGTTGCCGGCGCCGGCCGCCAGCACGACCGTCGACGGTTACACCGTCGCCCTGGCCGGTGACCCGCGGCCCGGGCACACGGCCGCGCTGACCCTGACGGTCACCCGCGACGGCGCCCCCGTCACCGACCTGGAGCCCTACCTCGGGGCGTACGGGCACCTGGTGGCGCTGCGCCAGGGCGACCTCGCGTACCTGCACGTGCACCCGGACGGCGCGCCCGGCGACGGGCGGACGCGCCCCGGGCCGGACGTCACCTTCCAGGCCGAGGTGCCCTCCGTCGGCACCTACCGCCTCTACCTCGACTTCAAGCACGCCGGCGTGGTGCGTACCGCCGAATTCACCGTCGTGGCCGGGGCCCCGGCCAGCGAGATCGCACCCACGCCCGGCACACCCGACCCGACCGGCACCGCCGAGCACGGCACGCCCGGTCACGGGCACAACTGACGGGAGCCGTGATGACCACCACCAGCAGCACACCGCTGCCGACGGCGCCGAACCAGATCGAACTCGCCATCGGGGGCATGACCTGCGCCTCCTGCGCGGCCCGGATCGAGAAGAAGCTCAACCGGATGGAGGGCGTCTCCGCCACCGTCAACTACGCCACCGAGAAGGCCACCGTCCGGTACGCCGACGAGGTCACCCCGGACGACCTGATCGCCACGGTCGAGAAGACCGGCTACACGGCGAAGGTGCCGCTCCCGCCCGCGGCGGAGGGGGTGGCCGCCGAGGCGCCCGTCGACGAGCTGCGCGGCCTGCGCGACCGGCTCTGGGTGTCGGTGGCGCTCACCGTCCCGGTGATCCTGCTGGCCATGGTGCCGGCCTGGCAGTTCGACTACTGGCAGTGGCTGTCGTTGACCCTGGCCGCGCCGGTCGTCGTCTGGGGCGGCCTGCCGTTCCACCGGGCCGCCCTGATCAACCTGCGGCACGGCGCCGCCACCATGGACACCCTCGTCTCGG
This sequence comes from Micromonospora xinjiangensis, assembly GCF_056150165.1. NCBI lineage: Bacteria > Bacillati > Actinomycetota > Actinomycetes > Micromonosporales > Micromonosporaceae > Micromonospora > Micromonospora xinjiangensis. The sequence goes on from NZ_JAXCFO010000003.1 coordinate 733,359, forward strand.
TGGGCACCGTCGCGGCCTTCGGCTGGTCGCTCTGGGCGCTCTTCCTGGGCGACGCGGGGATGCCGGGCATGACGCACCCCTTCCGCTTCGACATCACCCGCTCCGACGGCGCCGGGAACATCTACCTGGAGGCGGCGGCCGGGGTGACCACGTTCATCCTCGCCGGACGGTACTTCGAGGCCCGCTCGAAGCGGACCGCCGGGGCCGCGCTGCGCGCGCTGCTCGAACTCGGCGCCCGGGACGTGGCCGTGCTGCGTGGCGGGGCGGAGACGCGGATCCCCGTCGACCAGCTCGCGGTCGGGGACCGGTTCGTCGTCCGGCCCGGCGAGAAGATCGCCACGGACGGCGTGGTCGACGAGGGCACCTCGGCCGTCGACGCCAGCATGCTGACCGGCGAGTCGGTCCCCGTCGAGGTCGGCCCGGGCGACGCCGTCGTCGGCGCCACGGTCAACGCCGGAGGCCGGCTGGTGGTGACCGCGACCCGCGTCGGCGGAGACACCCAACTGGCCCAGATGGCCCGTCTCGTCGAGCAGGCGCAGAGCGGCAAGGCGGCGGTGCAGCGGCTCGCGGACCGGATCTCCGGGGTCTTCGTCCCGATCGTGATCGCCCTGGCCGCTGGCACACTGGGCTGGTGGCTCGGCACCGGGGCCGGGCCGACGGCGGCGTTCACGGCCGCGGTGGCCGTCCTGATCATCGCCTGCCCGTGCGCCCTCGGCCTGGCCACCCCGACCGCGCTGCTCGTCGGCACCGGCCGCGGCGCCCAGTTCGGCATCCTCATCAAGGGGCCGGAGGCGCTGGAGCGCACCCGCAAGGTGGACACGGTCGTGTTGGACAAGACCGGCACCGTGACCAGCGGCCGGATGACCCTGGTGGACGTGCTGCCCGCCGAGGGCACCGACGCCGACGACCTGCTGCGGCTGGCCGGGGCGCTGGAGACCGCCTCCGAGCACCCGATCGCCCGCGCGGTGGCCGCCGGCGCCGCCGAGGCCGGCGCGCTGCCGCCGGTCAGCGGCTTCGCCAACGTCGAGGGGCTCGGCGTGACCGGGTCGGTGGACGGCCGGGAGGTGATCGTCGGGCGGCTCCGGCTGCTGCGGGAGCGGGGTCTCGTCGTACCTTCGGAGGTCGAACGGGCGGTGACCGACGCGGAGGCCGCCGGGCGGACGGCGGTGCTGGCCGGGTGGGACGGGCGGGCCCGCGGGGTCCTCGCGGTCGCCGACGTGGTCAAGCCCACCAGCCGAGCCGCCGTCGCCCGGCTGCGTGAGCTGGGTCTGACCCCGGTGCTGCTCACGGGCGACAACACCACGGTGGCGCGGGCGGTGGCGGCCGAGGTCGGCATCGACCAGGTGATCGCCGAGGTGCTGCCGGCCGACAAGGTCGACGTGGTGCGGCGGCTCCAGGGCGAGGGCCGTGCCGTCGCGATGGTCGGCGACGGGATCAACGACGCGGCCGCGCTGGCCCAGGCCGACCTCGGGCTGGCCATGGGTACGGGCGCCGACGTGGCGATCGAGGCGTCCGACCTGACGCTGGTCCGCGGTGACCTGACCGCCGCCGTGGACGCGATCCGGCTGGCCCGGCGCACGCTCAACACGATCCGGGGCAACCTGGTCTGGGCGTTCGGCTACAACGTGGCGGCGCTGCCGCTGGCGGCGGCCGGGCTGCTCAACCCGATGATCGCGGGCGCCACCATGGCCCTCTCCTCGGTCTTCGTGGTCGCCAACAGCCTCCGCCTCCGCCGCTTCCGTCCCCTCCCCGCCTGACGCGGTGATCAAGAGGTTTGCGGCGTTCTCGATCTTTCCGAGCGCCGCAAACCTCTTGATCAACGGGTGGGAGGCGGCGCGGGGCGGGGCTCGTACGGGTGAGGGCGGTTGGTGGGGGGTTCTGCGGGGTATCTGGGCGGCGTAGCGACGCTTCCCAGGGAGGTTCGTCATGGGTATGGACGACAAGATCGGCAACGCGGCCGAGGACGCGGCGGGCAAGGTCAAGGAGCACGCCGGCCGGGCCACCGACGACGAGCGGCTGGAGGCCGAGGGCCGCAACGACCAGACCGCCGCGAACCTCAAGCAGGCCGGCGAAAAGGTGAAGGACGCCTTCAAGCGCTGACCGCGTCTCGTACGCACGCCGGGCTGGTCCACTCCGGCCCGGCGTGCGGTGTGCGGAGCCCGCTCGCGGTCCCGCACGACACCCGGTGGGCCGGCCGGTTCGCGTCGTGACGACGCACCCGGCCCGGAAGCCGCGCGCGACGTGTCCCGGCCCGGCACCGGATCGTTGGCAGGACGAGGTACGCGCGGACGGGTCGAGCGGGGGACGACGCCCACCACGGACGGGAGAGGACGATGTCCCAGCCCACGTCGACCGGCCGGCGGGTCGCCCCCGCCGCGGCCCTGCTCGCCGTGCTGCTCGCCGGATGCCAGGCGCCCGGCGCCGAGTCGGGGGAGAGCACCCCGAGCGGCCCCGCCCCCACCACGCCGGCCGCTGCGGCGACACCCACCGCGAGCCCGTCGCCCGTGACCGCCGCCAACACCGTCGAGGTGTGCCAGGCGGTCGACCGCCTCATCATCGACGCCAGCCGGAAGATCGCCGCGGACTCGACCGCGGCCACCGAGCGCGAGCTGACCGGTGAGCAGATCCGCGACCGGTTCCGGCGGACCCTCGCCGACCTCGCCGACCAGGTGCGGGCCCAGGCACGCCGGGCCCAGGACCCGGAGATCAGGGCGCTGGTGGCCGGCACCGCGGACAAGATCGACACCGGCACCCGGGCCGAGCGTACGTCCGCCTGGCTGGACGACACCTTCACGGAGATCCCGGGCCGCCTCATGCGCGAGTGCCGCCCCTGAAGCCCCCGGGCAGGTCAGCGGAGCACCCGGTAGGTCACGTGGGTGACGGTCGGCCCGGCGACCACCTCGGTCTGCTCCAGCCGGACGTCCCCGACTCCCTCGAAGAGGCGCTCGCCGGCCCCGAGCACGATCGGGACGATGTGCAGCTGGAGCGTGTCGAGCAGACCGGCCATGAGGCACTGCCGCACCGTGCTCGCCCCGCCGGCGACCGCGACCCTGCGGCCACCCGCCGCCTTCCGGGCCTGCTCCAGCGCGGAGTGGACGCCGTCGGTGACGAACCGGAACTCGGTGCCGCCGGCCATCGGCAGCGACGCGCGCGGACGGTGGGTGAGCACGAACCGCAGGCCGCCGCGGCCGAGCGGGTCCTGGAGGCTCTGCTCCGGCCCGGCCACGTAGCCGTCCAGCGAGATCGACAGTTGACAGGTCACGATGCTCACGGATCCGTCCTCACTCGTGCTCGCCGGCCGCGAGCCGGGCGGCTCGCAGCTCCAGGTACCGCTGCTCCGGAAGGCTGGTGGTGGCCCGCGCGGCGGCCAGGTACTCCTCACGGGCCGGCCCCGGTTCGCCGGCCAGCTCCAGCAGGTGCGCGCGTACGGCCGCGACCCGGTGGTGCCTCGCGGTGCGGTCGTCCTCCGCCAGCGGCGCGAGCGTCGCGAGCCCGGCCCGGGGACCGTCCACCATGGCCACCGCGACCGCCTGGTTGAGGGTCACCATCGGGTTCGGGGCGACCCGGGCGAGCAGCCGGTAGAGCGCGAGGATCTGCGGCCAGTCGGTCTCGGCCGCCGAGGGCGCCTCGGCGTGCACCGCCGCGATCGCCGCCTGGAGCTGGTACGGGCCGGGCGCCGACCAGGTGAGCGCCTCGGTGACCAGGGCGACGCCCTCCTCGATGGCGGCCCGGTCCCAGAGCGTGCGGTCCTGCTCGGCCAGCGGCACCAGCTCACCGCCCGGACCGACCCGCGCCGCCCGGTGCGCGTCGGTGAGCAGCATCAACGCGAGCAGCCCCGCCACCTCGCCGTCGCCGGGGAGCAGCCCGTGCAGCATCCGGGTCAGCCGGATCGCCTCCCCGGTCAGCTCGGCGCGGTGCAGGTCCGCCCCGCTGGAGGCGGTGTACCCCTCGTTGAAGATCAGGTAGAGCACCTGGAGCACGGCGCTCAGCCGCTCGTCCCGCTCCGCCGGGGACGGCATCGTGAACCGTGCCCCGGTCGCCTCGATCCGCTGCTTGGCCCGGCGGATGCGCTGGCTCATCGTCGCCTCGGGCACCAGGTGGGCCCGGGCGATCTGCGCCGTGCTCAGACCGCCGACCGCGCGCAGGGTCAGCGCCACCTGGGCCGACCGGGCCAGCGCCGGATGGCAGCAGAGGAACAGCAGGCGCAGGGTGTCGTCGCCGGCCGGCGGCTCCGCGTCCGCCGCCGGGGCGACCGTGGCGTACGCCGGCTCCCGTACGGCCACCGCCACCTCGCGGTCCCGGCGGGCGCGCTCGCTGCGCCACTCGTCGGTGAGCCGCCGGGTGGCCACGGTGAGCAGCCACGCGCGCGGGTTCTCCGGCACGCCCTGCTCCGGCCACTGGAGCGCGGCCGCGAGCAGCGCCTCCTGGACCGCGTCCTCGCACCTGTCGAACTGGCCGTGCCGGCGGACGAGCAGGCCGAGGACCTGCGGCGCGAGCGCGCGCAGCAGCTCCTCGACCTCGTGCGACCCGGCTGTCACATCTCCGTCCCGGCCTCGTCCATGATCGGGCGGACCTCCATGACGCCGCCGTACCGCACGTCGGGCCAGCGGCTCGCGATCTCCGCGGCGCGTTCCGGGGTGTCGCAGTCGACCGCGAGGTATCCGGCGAACTGCTCCTTGCTCTCCATGAACGGGCCGTCGACGACCTCCGGATGGCCGCCGGCCAGCCGGACCGTACGCGTCTGCGACGGGTCGGCGAGCGCCTGACCGCCGACCAGCTCGCCGGACTCGGAGAGCTCCTTCATGATCTCGTCAACCTCACCGAAGAGCGCCACCCGCTCCTGCTCGGAGAGCTCCTCGACGAAGCCGGGCCGGTTCCAGATCAACAGCATGTACTTCATGTCCGCTCCTCGCGTCCTCGCCGCCCGTCGGTGGTGCGGCTCACCGAGGGGTCGGAGCCGGAGCCCCGTTCCCTACACCCGCCCGGAAGAAAATCCCAGAAACCTCGCCCCGGCGGGGACGGGCACGCCGGCCGGCTCAGCGTCGGCCGCGCCGACCGCCCCGGACCTGCCGCGGTGACCGGGTCCCGCCCACGTCGAGCGACGCCCGATCGGCGGCCGACGTGCCGGAGAGCCAGCCCTCCTCGTCCCGGACGGTCAGCCGCTCCCGGGTGACGCCGGGGAAGAGCGTGTCCAGCCGCTCGCGGACCGCCTCGCCGCGCGCGGCCAGCACCGGCAGCAGCCGGTCGGCGCCCGCCTCCTCGGCCGCCTCCCGGTTCGCCGCCTCGGTGGCCGCCCGCAACCGCTCCCCGATCCGCAGCGCGAACGCGTTGAGGAAGGACTCGTCGTAGCCCCGGGTGCGCCGGCCACCGGTCGCCGTACGGCGCTCTTCCCGGCCACGCAGCATCGCGGCGGTGGCCTGCACCAGCAGCGAGGTGTAGAGCAGCTCGACGGCGGCCAGGTCGTCCGGCCAGCCGAGCACGGTGGCGAAGCCGAGGTCGTCCGACCACACCGACTCGCACCCGTTCGCCGCCGCCACCTCCTGCACCAGCAGCGCCTTCGCGCCCGCGTACGGGGCGTCGGTGCCGAGCCGCACCCCACCGGGCAGGTCGGGCCGCTGCGTCTCGGCGGCGAGCAGCGCCTCGTCGACGCGGTGGCGGGCGATCAGCTCCTGCGCCTTGCCGGTCAGCGCCTCGGCCTCGGCGGGGAAGGTCGTCGACTCCGCCTTCGCCAGCAACGCCCGGACCCGGTCGAGGATCCGCGAGCCGCTGCGACCACCCGCCGCGCGGGCCGCCCGGCCCGTCGTCGTCGCGCCCGGCGGCGGACGGAGCACGGCGATCGGCGGCAACCCCGCCACCAGCGCGAGGGCGTCCACGGCCTCCCGCAACGCGGTCACCCGGTCGATGCCCTCCCGCGCCGCCCAGGCCGTGAGGTGCCCCCGGTCGTCCGGCCACCACACCTGGGCGTCCAGGTCACGGAGCTGCGCGTCCCACCAGGACGGGACCGGGGCCGGCAGGTCGCGTCGCTGCGCGGCCATCGCGTCGCGCAGCAGCCGCGCCGGCCGGGCACCCAACCGCCGGTCGGCGAGGCGGGCCAGATCCTTCGGCTGCCAGCCGCGCGGCCAGAGCCGGCCCACGTCGTTCGCCAGCCGCCGCAGCAGCGCGGCGTCCACGTCCGCCGCGCCGTCGGCCGCGCCCGTGCCGACCACGAGCCGGTCCAGCTGCCGCTCCGCGAGGCGTACGTCGCTGCCACGGGCGGCCGTGAGAGCGTCCGCGATCAACTCCTCGGCGTCCGGCACGCGTCATCCCTCCTCGTCGGCGGCCCGGTGCCACCACCACGATCATGCCCGCCGTCGGGCCGGACACCCGACGGGTACCGGAGGTCCGGCATGTTCCGTCCGGTTTCGGGTAGTGCGGGGTCGGACGCGAGGTGAGGTGGGTACGCGATGGACGATCGCCGGTCGACGGCCGCCGGTGCCGTGATCGGCGTCGCCGTGATGGCCGCCGTCGACGAGATCGTCTTCCACCAGATCCTGGGCTGGCACCACTTCTACGATCGCTCGACGCCGTCGGTGGCGCTGCTCTCCGACGGGTTGCTGCACGCGGCCGAGCTGCTGGCCCTGGTCGGCGGCTTCTTCTGGTTCGCCGACCTGCGCCGTCGGCAGGTGCTGGCGCCCCGCTCCGCCTGGGGCGGGTTCCTGCTGGGCGCCGGCGCGTTCCAGGTCTTCGACGGCATCGTCGACCACAAGGTGCTGCGGCTGCACCAGATCCGGTACGGGGTGCACCTGCTGCCGTACGACGTGGCGTGGAACGTGGGGGGCGGCCTGCTGCTGGTCGCCGGCGCACTGCTCACCTGGAGAGCCTGGTCCCGGCGGGCCCGGGCCCGGTGACCGTGCTCGCGGGGCCGCACCGGTCCGCCGACGCGGACCTGCTGCCGCTGGCGCTGGTCGCCCTGCTGGCCGGCGCGTACCTCCTCGCCGTCTCCCGGGACCGGCGCGGCTGGCGACGGCGGCGCACCGCGGCCTGGCTCGCCGGGTGCGCCCTGCTGGCCCTCGCCCTGGGCCCACCGGGTCCGCTGCCCGGCGGTCCCGCCGGGCACATGGCGCGACACCTGCTCCTCGGCATGCTGGCGCCGCTCGCGCTGGCGCTCGGCGCCCCGGTGACCCTGCTGTTGCGGGTCGCCACGCCACCGGTCCGCCGGGCCGTCGGGCGGGTGCTGCGGGCCCGCCCGGTGCACCTGCTCGCCCATCCCGCCACGGCGGCGCTGCTCAGCACCGGCGGGCTCTACCTGGTCATGCTCACCCCGCTGTACGCGTCGGCGGAGCACCACTCCCTGCTGCACCACGGGCTGCACCTGCACTACCTGCTCGCCGGTTACCTCTTCGCCTGGTCCGTCGCCGGGCCGGACCCGGCGCCCCGCCGCCCCGGCCTGCCCGTACGCGCCGGCGCCCTGCTCGTCGCGGCGGCCGGGCACTCGGTGCTGGCGAAGTACCTCTACGCCCGCGCCGAGACGCTGCCGCCCGGCCTGGAGGGCCGGGACGTCGCGGCGCTGCACGAGGCCGCCGTGCTCATGTACTACGGCGGTGACCTCGCCGAGCTGCTGCTCGCCACGGCCCTCTTCGCCGGCTGGTACCGCCTCCGCGGGCGTCGCGGCGGGGGGTCCGACCGGCGGCGTGGCGAGCCGGCCGGCCGTCAGGTGGGGCGGTACTCCACCTCGGGACGTCCCGGCGTGCCGTAGCGCGGCGTACGGGTGACGCGGCCGCTCTCGGCCAGGTGCTCCAGGTAGCGCCGGGCCGTGACCCGCGACATCCCGGCGTGCTCGGCGACCTCGGAGGCGGAGAGCCCCGGCCGGCGACGCAGCACGTCCAGCACGGCGTCGAGCGTCTGCGCGACCAGGCCCTTCGGCAGCGTGTCCGGCGCCGTCCCCCGCAGGGTGGCGAGCATCCGGTCCACCTCGTGCTGCGCGGCGACCGCCCCGCCCGCCGAGGTCTGCCTCCGGTACTCGGCGTACCGCTCCAGCTTGTCCCGGAAGGCGGCGAACGTGAACGGCTTGAGCAGGTAGTGCGTCACCCCGAGGGCCACCGCGGCGCGGACCATCGCCAGGTCGCGGGCCGACGTGACGGCCAGCACGTCCGCGTCACTGCCCGCCGCGCGCATCGCGCGGCAGACGTCCAGGCCGGGCATATCGGGCAGGTGCAGGTCGAGCAGCACCAGATCGACCGCGTCCGCGCCGGTACGCCGCAGCACCCGCATGGCCTCCCGGGCGTCGTGCGCCACGCCGACCACGCGGAAGCCGGGGACCCGCTCGGTGTACGCGCGGTGCGCCTCCGCGATCAGCTCCTCGTCCTCGACGACGAGCACCCGGATGTCGGCCGTCCCGGTGCCCGCGCCGTGGTCGCTCATGCCGTCCGCTCCGCGGGCACCGGCAGCCGCACCCGGAACACGGTCCCGCCTGCCGCGGCGGCCGCCACCTCGTGCCGGCCGCCGTGCCGGGCGAGCACCTGCCCCACCAGGGCGAGACCGAGGCCCCGGCCGCTGGCCTTGGTCGACCAGTCCCGGCGGAACGCGTCGGCGACCCGCTCCGGCGGCAGCCCGGCGCCGTTGTCGGTCACCTCCACCAGCACGTCGCCGGGGGCCTCGGTCACCCGGACGCGTACGCGCCGGGGCGGCTGCCCGCCCGCGACCGCCTCCAGCGCGTTGTCGACCAGGTTGCCGACCACCGTGAGCAGGTCTCCCACGGGCAGGGTGCCCACGTCGAGCCGGGACGCGGGGTCGACGGTCAGCTCGACGCCACGCTCGGCGGCCTGGGCCGACTTGCCGAGCAGCAGCGCGGCCAGGGCCGGCTCGGCGATCGCGCCGACCACCTGGTCGGTGAGCTGCTGGGCCGACGCCATCTCCTCGGTGGCCAGCCGCACGGCCTCCTCGGTGCGGCCCAGCTCGACCAGGGTGAGCACGGTGTGCAGCCGGTTCGCGGCCTCGTGCGCCTGCGACCGCAGCGCCTCGGTGAGCCCGCGGACGGAGTCCAGCTCGCTCGTCAGGGCGCGCAGGTCGGTGTGGTCGCGCAGGGTCAGCACGGTGCCCATGGCCCGGCCACCCGTGCCGGTGGGCCGGAGGTTGGCCACCAGCGCGCGGTCGGCGGTGAGGATCAGCTCGTCCCGGGCGGTCCGTCCGGTCGTGACCAGCTCGGTCAGGAGGGCGGGCAGCGGCACCTCGGTCACCGGGCGGTCCACCAGCGCCGCGTCGGCCGGCAGCCCCAGCAGCCGGCGGCCCTCGTCGTTGATCAACGCGATCCGGCCGTCCGGGCCGATCACCACCAGTCCCTCGCCGACGGAGTGCAGCACCGCGTCGTAGTACTCGTACATCCGGGTGATCTGGGCGGGGCCCAGGCCGTGGGTCTGCCGGCGCAGTCGCCGGCTGAGCAGCCAGGACCCGGCGGCCGCCAGGGCCAGGGCGGCGGCGGTGGCGACGAGCAGCACGGGGGAGCGGTCGAGCAGCTTCCGGTTGATCGCCTCGGTGGTGATGCCGACGGACACGAGCCCGGTCACGGTGCCGTCGGCGGCGCGAACCGGCACCACCGCCCGGACCGACTCGCCGAGGGTGCCGGTGTTGACCACGGTGATCGGCCGCCCGGCCAGCGCCGGCGCGATCTCGCCGATGAACGGTCGCCCGATCTGGGCGGGGTCCGTGTGCGAATAGCGGGTGCGGTCCGGGGCCATGACCACCACGAAGTCGGTCCGTGTGGCGCGCCGGATCGACTCGGCGTACGGCTGGAGGGTGGCGGACGGGTCGGGGGAGCGCAGCGCCTGGGCGACGTCCGGGGAGCGGGCCACCGTCTCGGCGACGGCCAGCACCTCGTCGCGGGCCGCCTCCCGGGCGTCGGCGCGCGCGACCAGCGCGACCCCCAGGGTGGCGGCGGCCACGAGCAGCGTCACCACCAGGACCTGGAGGGCGAACAGCTGGCCCGCGATGCTCCACTTCCGTCCGGTCATGTCTCCTCGTCGTGACGGGCCGTCGCGCCCCTGCTCCGCCGGCACCTCAGGTCGGTGAACAGAATGAACGCAAGGCTGATTCCGGGTGAGACCTGGGCCACAGTCTCAGCCATGCAGACCCCCACCACCAGCACACCGGTCGCGCGGTCCCGGCGCGACCGCACACACTTCCTGTATCTCGCGGTGATCGTCGCCGTCCTGGCGGGCATCCTCCTCGGCTTCGCGGCCCCCGACGCGGCGCAGGAGCTCAAGCCCCTGGGCACCGGCTTCGTGGCGCTGATCAAGATGATGATCAGCCCGGTCATCTTCTGCACGATCGTGCTCGGTGTCGGCTCCGTACGCCAGGCCGCGAAGGTCGGCAAGGTCGGCGGCCTGGCGCTCGGTTACTTCCTGGTCATGTCGACCGTCGCGCTGGCCATCGGCCTCGTGGTGGGCAACCTGGTCCACCCCGGCTCCGGGCTCCACCTCAGCAGCGAGCTGGCCGAGGCCGGCCAGAAGGCGGCGGGCTCCGAGAGCGAGGGGACCGTCGACTTCCTGCTCGGCATCATCCCGACCTCGCTGCTCTCCGCGCTGACCGGCGGTGAGGTGCTCCAGACGCTGCTGGTCGCCCTCCTCGTGGGCTTCGCCGTGCAGGGCATGGGCCGCCGGGGCGAGCCCGTCCTGCGGGCCGTCGGCACCATCCAGCGCCTGGTCTTCAAGATCCTGACCATGATCATGTGGCTGGCTCCGATCGGCGCCTTCGGCGCGATCGCGGCGGTGGTCGGCGCCACGGGAGTGGACGCGCTCAAGAGCCTCGCGCAGATCATGCTCGGCTTCTACGCCACCTGCCTGATCTTCGTGCTGGTGGTGCTCGGTGCGCTGCTGTGGTTCGTGGCCCGGATCTCGATCTTCTCGCTGCTGCGCTACCTGGGCCGGGAGTTCCTGCTGATCGTCTCCACCTCGTCGTCGGAGTCGGCGCTGCCGCGACTGATCGCCAAGATGGAGCACGTCGGGGTCAGCAAGCCGGTCGTGGGCATCACCGTGCCGACCGGCTACTCCTTCAACCTGGACGGCACCGCCATCTACCTGACCATGGCCTCGCTCTTCATCGCCTCCGCGATGGGCGACCCGCTCTCCGTGGGCGAGCAGGTCTCGCTGCTGGTCTTCATGATCATCGCCTCGAAGGGCGCCGCGGGCATCACCGGCGCCGGCCTGGCCACGCTCGCCGGCGGCCTCCAGTCGCACCGGCCCGACCTGGTCGACGGGGTCGGCCTCATCGTGGGCATCGACCGGTTCATGTCCGAGGCGCGGGCGCTGACCAACTTCGCCGGCAACGCCGTCGCCACCGTGCTGATCGGCCGCTGGACCGGTGAGTTCGACCGCGAGCAGGCGCAGGCGGTGCTCTCCGGCGAGCGGCCGTTCGACGAGGCCACCATGCTCGACGAGGAGCACGACGACGACCCGGACCCGTCGACTGTCGACCCGGAGCGCGAACCGGCGCGGGTGTAGGTGCGGCGTCGGATCCTGGTAGGAATGCGCCCTTCAGCGGCGCGCTCCTACCAGGATCCGTCCACGATCCGTGACACCGGCTCGGGAGGTCGGGGTGGGGTGGGGGGTGGCGGTGGGGTGCGGCTGAAGCGGGGGGCCGGGGACGGCTGGATCTCGCCGCCGACCTCGACGAACGTGCCCCGGGCGGCGTTGTGCGGGTGCCGGTGCGCCTCGGTGGGGGCGAGCACCGGCGCCACGCAGGCGTCCAGGTTGGCGAAGACGGCCGTCCACTCGTCCCGGGTCCGGCTCGCGAACCGCTCGGCGAACCGGCGGCGCAGCTCCTCCCAGCCGGTCGGGTCGTACTGGGCGGGCAGGCCGGGATCGTCGGCCAGGCCCAGGCCGGTGAGGAGGGCGGCGTAGAACGCCGGCTCCAGCGCGCCCACGGCCATGAAGCCGCCGTCCGCCGTGCGGTACGTGTCGTAGAACGGCGCCCCACCGTCGAGCAGGTTGCGCCCGCGCGGCGCCGACCAGAGCCCGGCGCCGAGCATGCCGTGCAGGAACGCGGTCAGCAGCGCCGAGCCGTCGACCATCGCCGCGTCCACCACCTGCCCGACGCCGGAGCGCTCCCGCTCCAGCAGCGCGGCCAGCACCCCGACCGCGAGGAGCATGCCGCCGCCCGCGAAGTCCCCGACGAGGTTCAACGGCGCGTACGGGCGTTCGCCCGCGCGGCCCAGCGGCTCCAGCGCCCCGGCCACCGCGATGTAGTCGATGTCGTGCCCGGCCCGGGCCGCCAGCGGGCCGTCCTGCCCCCAGCCGGTCATCCGGGCGTACACCAGTCGGGGGTTGCGGGCGAGGGCCACCTCCGGGCCGAAGCCCAGCCGCTCGGCGACCCCCGGCCGGTACGCCTCGACCAGCACGTCCGCGCGGTCCACCAGGCGGAGCAGGTCCGCCACGCCCTGCGGCGTCTTCAGGTCCAGGGCGGTGACCCGCCGGCCGCGCTGCAACGGCCCGCCCTCGGGCGCGGCCAGCCGGCCCGCGTCGGGGCCGCCGGGACGGTCCACCCGGACCACGTCGGCACCGAGGTCGGCCAGGACCATGCAGCCGAACGGCGCGGGCGCGAGGCTGGCCAGCTCGACCACCCGCACGCCGGCCAGCGGCCCGCCGCCGTCAGAGGGCACGGGCGATCAGCTCCTTCATGATCTCGTTGGTGCCGCCGTAGATCTTCTGCGCCCGGGCGTCGGCGTACATGCGGGCGATCGGGTACTCGGTGGTGTAGCCGTACCCGCCGAAGAGCTGCAGGCAGCGGTCGATGACCTCGCACTGGCCGTCGGTGAGCCAGTACTTCGCCATGGCGGCGGTCGCCACGTCCAGCTCGCCGCGGGCGTGGCGCGCGACGCAGTCGTCCAGGAAGACCCGGCTCGCCCGGGCCCGGGTCGCGCACTCGGCGAGCACCATGCGCGTGTTCTGGTGCCCGAGCAGCGGCTTGCCGAACGCGGTCCGCTCCTTCGCGTACGCCACGGTCAGCTCGACGGCCCGCTCCATGGCGGCGACCGCGCCCACCGCGATGACCAGCCGTTCCTGGGGAAGCTGCTGCATGAGCTGCACGAAGCCGAGCCCTTCGGCGTCGCCGAGCAGGTTGGCCGCCGGCACCCGGAGCCCGTCGAAGGACAGCTCGGCCGTGTCGTTGGCGTGCAGGCCGATCTTGGAGAGCAGCCGCCCCCGGCGGAAGCCCTCCGGGTCGCCGCCGACCTCGCAGACCAGCAGGGAGATGCCGGCCGCGCGCTGCCCCGGATCGGTCTTGACGGCCACGATGATCAGGTCGGCCAGCCCGCCGTTGCTGATGAACGTCTTCGCGCCCGTGACGAGGTAGTCGTCGCCGTCGCGGACCGCCCGGGTGCGCATCGCCTGGAGGTCCGAGCCGCCGTCCGGTTCGGTCATCGCGATGGCGCCGACCAACTCGCCGCGGCACAGACCGGGCAGCCAGCGCCGCTTCTGCTCCTCGCTGCCGTACGCCACGAGGTAGCCGGTGACGATGCCGCTGTGCACGGCCAGGCCGAGGCTGCTCTCCCCGGCGTACGTCTGCTCCTGGAGCATCACCGCCTCGTGGGTGAAGTCGCCGCCCCCGCCGCCGTACTGCTCGGGGACGGAGAGGCCGAGCAGGCCCAGCTCGCCCGCGCGGCGGTAGTGCTCGCGGTCCGGGTGGCCCTGGGCGGCCAGCCGGTCGGCGTGCGGCACGACCTCCTTCACGAAGAAGCGTCGGGCCAGGTCGGCCAGGTCGTCGTGCTCCGGCGTGCGCCACGGCGAGGGATGGGGCGTCGACATGGCCCCCACCCTCGTGCCCGTTCGGCAACGTGTCAACAGACCTCGATCGCCGCCCGACCGGCCCCGCGTCCGCCGCTCGGACCGCGCCGCGAACGCACCCGACCAGCCGGAACGGCCGATGGTGTGGCCCGGTTCACCCGAAGGAGGGCGGGCCGTGAAAAGGGCGTCAAAAAGCCGAACGCCGCCGTCATGGTCCCGTTATAGGCCCTGCCGCGCCCCTTTCCCGAGGGCTTTGATTGCCCGGCGCGACCGGTGGGCGGTCGCGACGAACCTTATCCGTACGAGGAGTCAGCGTGTCTGACGTGGTGTTCGTGGTCCTGACGGTGGCGCTCTTCGCGGCGCTCGCCCTGGTGGTCCGGGCGGTGGAGAAGCTGTGAGCGCCGTCAACGCCGTCGGCCTGGTGCTCGCGATCGGCCTGGGGATCTTCCTGGTCGCCGCCCTGCTGTTCCCGGAGCGCTTCTGATGACCATGACAACAGCCGGCGTCATCTTCGTCCTGTCGCTGGTGGTGGCGCTGGTCGCCGTCCACCGGCCGTTCGGCGACTACATGCACCGGGTGGTCTCCGGCACCCGGCAGTCCCGCGTCGAGCGCGGGATCTACCGGCTGGTCGGGGTCAACCCGGCCGCCGAGCAGAGCTGGGGCGTCTACGCCCGCAGCGTGCTGGCCTTCTCGGTCGTGTCACTGCTGTTCCTCTACCTGTTCCAGCGGGTGCAGGACAAGCTCTGGTTGTCGCTGGGCTTCGACCCGGTGGTGCCGCACGGCGCCTGGAACACCGCGGTGTCGTTCGTGACCAACACGAACTGGCAGTCGTACTCGGGTGAGTCGACCATGGGCCACCTGGTGCAGATGGCGGGCCTCGCGGTGCAGAACTTCGTCTCCACGTCGGTCGGCATCGCGGTCGCCGTCGCCCTGGTGCGCGGGTTCGCCCGGCACCGGACGGAGCACCTGGGCAACTTCTGGGTCGACCTGACCCGGATCACCCTGCGGATCCTGCTGCCCGTCGCCGTGCTCGGCGCGATCGTGCTGATGATCGGCGGGGTGGTGCAGAACCTCTCCGCCGGCACCGACGTGACCACGCTGACCGGCGGCAGCCAGACGATCACCGGTGGCCCGGTGGCCGGCCAGGAAGTAATCAAGGAGCTGGGCACCAACGGTGGCGGCTTCTACAACGCCAACAGCGCCCACCCGTTCGAGAACCCGACGGCCTGGACGAACTGGGTGGAGATCTTCCTGATCCTGCTGATCCCGTTCAGCCTGCCCCGGGTCTTCGGCCGGATGGTCGGCCAGCGGCGGCAGGGGTACGCGATCGTCGCCGTGATGGCCATCCTCGCGCTGGCCAGCGTCACCCTCACCAACGTCTTCGAGCTGACCGGGCACGGCACCGTGCCGCAGGCGGTCGGCGCGGCGTTGGAGGGCAAGGAGGTCCGGTTCGACGTGTCGAACTCGGCCACCTTCGCCGCGGCGACCACGTTGACCTCCACCGGTGCCGTCAACTCGTTCCACGACTCGTTCACCCCGCTGGGCGGCATGATGCCGCTGGTCAACATGATGCTCGGCGAGGTGGCGCCCGGCGGCGTCGGCGCGGGCCTGTACGGCCTGCTGATCCTCGCGGTGATCACGGTCTTCGTGGCCGGCCTGATGGTCGGCCGCACGCCCGAGTACCTGGGCAAGAAGATCGGCGCCCGGGAGATCAAGTTCGCCTCGATGTACTTCCTGATCACGCCGGCCCTGGTGCTGATCGGCACGGCGGCGGCCTTCGCCACCGGCAACAACGCCACCGCCCTGAACGTCGGCCCGCACGGGCTCTCCGAGGTGCTCTACGCGTTCACGTCGGCCAGCAACAACAACGGCTCGGCGTTCGCCGGCATCACGGTGAACACCACCTGGTGGGACACGGCGCTCGGGTTGTGCATGCTGCTCGGCCGGTTCCTGCCGATCATCTTCGTGCTGGCCCTGGCCGGTGCGCTGGCCCGGCAGCAGCCCGTGCCCGCGTCCGAGGGCACCCTGCCGACCCACCGCCCGCTCTTCGTCGGGATGGTCGCCGGCGTCACGGTGGTCCTCGTCGCGCTGACCTTCCTGCCCGCTCTCGCGCTCGGCCCGCTGGCCGAAGGGCTCTGATCCCCATGAGGAACGAGAACATGTCCGTCACGTCGGTGACATCGGGGGCCGGCGGGGCGCCGACCGCCGGTACGCCCGCCACCCAGGGCAACCGGGTCGGCGGCGGTCTGCTCGACCCGAAGCAGCTGTTCCGGTCCCTGCCGGACGCGCTGCGCAAGCTCGACCCGCGCACGCTGTGGCGCAACCCGGTGATGCTGATCGTCGAGATCGGCGCCGTCTTCACCACCGTCCTCGCGTTCGCGGAGCCGTCCGTGTTCGCCTGGGCGATCACCGTGTGGCTCTGGCTGACCGTGGTCTTCGCCAACCTCGCCGAGGCGGTGGCGGAGGGCCGGGGCAAGGCCCAGGCCGCCACCCTGCGGCAGGCGAAGCGGGACACCATCGCCACCCGCCTGATCGGTTGGACGCCGGGCTCCGCCCCGAACGCCTACCGGGACGAGGCGGTGCCCGCCCCGGAGCTGAAGCAGGGCGACATCGTCCTGGTCGAGGCGGGCGGCGTCATCCCCGGTGACGGCGACGTGGTCGAGGGCATCGCCAGCGTCGACGAGTCGGCCATCACGGGCGAGTCCGCGCCGGTGATCCGGGAGTCCGGCGGCGACCGCAGCGCGGTCACCGGCGGCACCCGGGTCCTCTCCGACCGGATCGTCGTGAAGATCACCCAGAAGCCGGGGGAGAGCTTCATCGACCGGATGATCGCCCTCGTCGAGGGCGCCAACCGGCAGAAGACGCCGAACGAGATCGCGCTGAACATCCTGCTCGCCGCGCTCACGATCATCTTCCTGATGGCGGTGGTCACTCTCCAGCCGTTGGCGATCTTCTCGAAGGGTTTCCAGGCCGCCGCGGCGGACACCGGCGCGATCACCGACGGCGGGGTCACCGGCGTGGTGCTGGTCTCCCTGCTCGTCTGCCTCATCCCCACCACCATCGGGGCGCTCCTGTCGGCGATCGGGATCGCGGGCATGGACCGCCTGGTACAGCGCAACGTGCTCGCGGTGAGCGGTCGCGCGGTCGAGGCGGCGGGCGACGTGAACACGCTGCTGCTGGACAAGACCGGCACGATCACGCTGGGCAACCGGCAGGCCGCCGAGTTCCTGCCCGTCGAGGGCGTCGAGGCGGCGGAGGTCGCCGACGCGGCGCAGCTGTCCAGTCTGGCCGACGAGACGCCGGAGGGGCGCTCGGTGGTCGTCCTCGCCAAGAACGAGTACGGGCTGCGCGAGCGCGAGCCGGGCGTCATGCCGCACGCCACCTTCGTGCCGTTCACCGCGCAGACCCGGATGAGCGGCGTCGACCTCGGCGCGGAGAGCGTGGACGGCGGGGTGCGCCGGATCCGCAAGGGCGCGGCGGCGGCCGTCATGAAGTGGGTACGCGACAACGGCGGACACCCCACCGGACAGGTCGGCGACCTGGTGGACGCGATCAGCGGCACCGGCGGCACGCCGCTCGTGGTCGCCGAGCACGTCGAGGGCGAGCCGGCCCGCGCGCTCGGCGTCATCCACCTCAAGGACGTGGTGAAGTCCGGGATGCGCGAGCGGTTCGACGAGATGCGCCGGATGGGCATCCGCACCGTGATGATCACCGGGGACAACCCGCGGACCGCGAAGGCGATCGCCGACGAGGCCGGCGTGGACGACTTTCTCGCGGAGGCCACGCCCGAGGACAAGCTTGCCCTGATCAAGAAGGAGCAGGAGGGCGGCCGGCTGGTCGCGATGACCGGCGACGGCACCAACGACGCCCCGGCGCTCGCCCAGGCCGATGTCGGCGTGGCCATGAACACCGGCACGTCAGCCGCCAAGGAGGCCGGCAACATGGTCGACCTCGACTCCGACCCGACGAAGCTCATCGAGATCGTCGAGATCGGCAAGCAGTTGCTCATCACCCGGGGCGCGCTGACCACGTTCTCCATCGCCAACGACGTGGCGAAGTACTTCGCGATCATCCCGGCCATGTTCGCGGGCCTCTACCCGACCCTGGACGCGCTGAACGTCATGCGGCTGGCGAGCCCGGAGTCGGCGATCCTCTCCGCCGTCATCTTCAACGCGATCATCATCGTCGTGCTGATCCCGCTCGCCCTGCGGGGCGTGCGCTACCGGCCGGCCAGCGCGTCGAAGCTGCTCAGCCGGAACCTCTGGCTCTACGGCCTGGGCGGCCTCGTCGTGCCGTTCCTCGGCATCAAACTCATCGACCTGCTCATCCAGTTCATCCCAGGGATCTCGTGATGCGCCTACCAACCTGGCTCGCCCAGCACCTCGCCGCCCTGCGGGCCCTGCTCGTCTTCACCGTCCTGCTCGGCCTGGTCTACCCGCTCGCCCTGGTCGCCGTGGGCCGGATCCCCGGCCTCGACGGCAGGGCCGAGGGCTCCCTCCTCACCGTCGACGGGAGGACCGTCGGCAGCAGCCTCATCGGCCAGTCCTTCACCGACGCCGACGGCAACCCGATCGCGCGCTACTTCCAGAGCCGACCGTCGGCGGCCGGCGCCGGCTACGACCCGACCGCCACGGCGGCCAGCAACCTCGGCCCGGAGAGCGTGGTGGACACCATCGCCACCGACCCCGAGGAGTCCACGCAGAGCCTGCTCACGCAGGTCTGCGAGCGCAGCAAGGCGGTCGGCGAGCTCAACGGCGTCGACGGGAGCCGGCCGTTCTGCACCCCCGACGGGGTCGGCGCGGTGCTCGCGGTGTTCCGCGCGGACGGGCTCACCGGCCCGGTCACGCGGGTGGTCAGCGTCAACCAGACCGCGCCGGCCACCCCGTTCCTCGCCAGCTACCAGGGCGTCCGGGTCGAGCTGGCCCGGCCCGGCACCGACTACGTGGCCGAGGGCGGGATCGTCACCCCGATCCGCGGCGACGCCCCCGCCGACCCGGCGGTCCCCGCGGACGCCGTCACCGCGAGCGGCAGCGGCCTCGACCCGCACATCAGCCCGGCGTACGCCGAACTGCAGGTGGGCCGGGTCGCCCGCGAGCGCGGCGCGGACCCGGCGGCGGTCCGCCGCCTGGTCGACGCGCACACCACGGGACGGTCGCTCGGCTTCATGGGTGAGCCCGGGGTCAACGTGCTGGAACTCAACGTGGCCCTGGACCGGGAGTTCCCCGCCCGCTGAGCGCCCGATCCACGCGGGGCGGGGCCACTCCGGTGGCCCCGCCCCGTACCGTCATCGCAGGGAGAGGATGGTCCCGTGCCACGAGGAGAGCTGCGCATCTACCTGGGCGCCGCCCCGGGCGTCGGCAAGACGTACGCGATGCTGGAGGAGGCCCACCGGCGGGCCGAGCGGGGCACCGACGTGGTGATCGGGCTGGTCGAGACGCACGGCCGCAAGCACACCGCGGCCATGATCGGCGACCTGGAGCAGGTGCCGCGCCGCGCCGTCGAGTACCGCGGCGCCGAGTTCACCGAGATGGACGTGGACGCGCTCCTCGCCCGCCGGCCCGAGGTCGCCGTGGTGGACGAGCTGGCGCACACGAACGTGCCCGGCTCGCGCAACGGCAAGCGCTGGCAGGACGTGCAGGAGCTGCTCGACGCCGGCATCGACGTGCTCTCCACGGTCAACATCCAGCACCTCGAGTCGGTCAACGACGTCGTCGCGCAGATCACCGGGACCGTCCAGCGGGAGACGGTGCCGGACGAGATCGTCCGGGCGGCCGAGCAGGTCGAGCTGGTCGACATGACCCCCGAGGCGCTGCGCCGCCGGATGGCGCACGGCAACATCTACCGGCCCGACAAGATCGACGCCGCGCTGGGCAACTACTTCCGGGTCGGCAACCTCACCGCGCTGCGCGAGCTGGCGCTGCTGTGGCTGGCCGACAAGGTCGACGAGCAGCTCGGCCGCTACCGCGACCAGCAGGGCATCGCCGAGACCTGGGAGGCCCGCGAGCGGGTCGTCGTCGCGCTGACCGGCGGCCCGGAGGGGGAGACGCTGATCCGGCGGGCCGCGCGGGTCGCCGCCCGCAGCAAGGGCGCCGACCTGCTCGCCGTGCACGTGGCCCGCAGCGACGGGCTGGTCGGCGCGGACCCGGCGCAGCTCGCCCGCCAGCGGGTGCTGGTGGAGAGCCTCGGCGGCACCTACCACCAGGTGCTGGGCACCGACGTTCCGGCCGCGCTGCTCGACTTCGCCCGGGGGGTCAACGCCACCCAGCTCGTGCTCGGCGCGAGCCGCCGGGGCCGGCTCGCCCAGATCCTCTCCCGCGGGGTCGGCGTCACCACGATCGCGCAGTCCGGCGCCATCGACGTGCACCTGGTCACGCACACGCAGGCCGGTCGCGGGCGCCGGGCGGCCGCCGTGCCGGCGGCACTGTCCCGGCGCCGGCGGCTGCTCGGCTTCGGCCTCGCCGCGGTCGGCGTACCGCTGCTCACCGTGCTGCTCACGGTCCTGCCCGACCTCACCCTGGCCAGCGACATCCTGCTCTTCCTCGCCGCCGTCGTCGCGGTCGCGCTGGTCGGCGGGCTCTGGCCGGCCCTGGTGACCGCGCTCGGCGGTTCCCTGCTGCTCAACTGGTTCTTCACGCCGCCGTTCAACACGCTGACCATCGCGGAGCCGGACAACCTGCTCGCCCTGGCCGTCTTCGTCGGGGTGGCGCTGTCGGTCAGCTGGATCGTGGACGTCGCCGCCCGCCGCACCCGGGAGGCCGCCCGCGCCGCCGCGGACGCCCAGACCCTCGCCGCGGTGGCCGGTGGGGTACTCCGCGGCGGACGCCCGCTGATCGCACTGCTCGACCAACTGCGGGAGACGTTCGGGTTGCGCGCGGTCAGCGTGCTGGAGCTCGCCGAGGAGGCCAGCGGGAGGCCGGCCCGGGCCCGCGAGGAGCGGGCCTGGTGCGTGGTGGCGAGCGTGGGCGACGACCCGCCCACCACACCGGTCGGCGGCGAGACCGTGGTGCCGGTCGACGAGCGGATCACCGTGGTGCTCTGCGGCGCCCGGCTGGAGGCCGCCGACCGGCGCCTGGTCGAGGCGTTCGCCGCCCAGGCGGCCGTGGCGCTCCGGCAGGAGCGGCTCGCCGAGGAGGCGGCGACCGCCCGGCCGCTGGCCGAGGCCGACCGGATGCGGACCGCCCTGCTCGCCGCGGTCAGCCACGACCTGCGTACGCCGCTCGCCTCGGCCAAGGCGGCGGTGACCAGCCTGCGCAGCCCCGACGTCGAGTTCGACGAGGACGACCGGGCGGAGCTTCTCGCCACTGCGGAGGAGTCGCTGGACCGCCTGGCCCGGCTGGTCGCCAACCTGCTCGACATGAGCCGGCTCCAGGCCGGCGTGCTCGGGCTCACCCCGGTCGCCATCGGCCTGGAGGACGCCGTGCCGCGCGCGCTGGACGAGCTGGGGCCGCCGGCCGTGGGGGTCACCACCGACATCCCGGCCGACCTGCCGGCCGCCACCGCCGACCCCGGCCTGCTGGAGCGGGTGCTCGTCAACGTCATCGCCAACGCGCTGCGGTACAGCCCGCCCGGGCAACCGCCCACGGTCACCGCGAGCGCCCACGCCGGTCAGGTCGAGCTGCGGGTCATCGACACGGGGCCGGGCATCCCGGAGGACAAGTGGGAGCACGTGTTCCTGCCCTTCCAGCGCCTCGGCGACCGGGACAACCAGACCGGTGTGGGGCTCGGGCTGGCCCTGTCGCGCGGGCTCGCGGAGGCGATGGGGGGCAGTCTCACCCCGGAGACCACGCCGGGTGGTGGACTGACCATGGTGCTGCGGCTGCCCGCCGCGATCCAGCAGGGCCTGGTGGAGGGACCACAGGAATGACACGCATCCTGGTCGTCGACGACGAGCCGCAGATCCTGCGCGCCCTGCGGATCAACCTGCGCGCCCGCCGGTACGACGTGGAGGTGGCCGACACCGGCGCCGGCGCGCTCAAGTCCGCCGCCGGACACCCGCCCGACCTGGTGGTCCTCGATCTCGGCCTGCCGGACATGGACGGGGTCGAGGTGATCCGTGGCCTGCGGGGCTGGACCGGCGTGCCGATCATCGTGCTCTCCGGGCGGGCCGGCAGCGAGGACAAGGTGGAGGCGCTGGACGCGGGCGCCGACGACTACGTGACCAAGCCGTTCGGGGTCGAGGAACTGCTGGCGCGGATCCGGGCGGTGACCCGGCGGCTCGGCTCGCCGGCCGACGCGAGCGCCACGCTGCGGGTGGGGAGCAACACCGTGAACCTCGCCGACCGCACGGTCGTGCGCGACGACGGCACCGAGGTCAAGCTGACCCCCATCCAGTGGTCGGTGCTGGAGAAGCTGCTGCGGCACCCCGGCAAGCTGGTCAGCCAGCGTCAACTGCTGCACGAGGTGTGGGGGCCGGAGTACGAGAACGAGAGCAACTACCTGCGGCAGTACCTGGCCCAGCTGCGCCGCAAGCTGGAGGACGACCCGGCCCGGCCCCGGCACCTGATCACCGAGCCCGGCATGGGCTACCGCTACCGCCCCTGACTCACCGCCGCTCCGCCGGAGCGGTGGCGACGTGCGGCGGGGTGGTGGCGACGTGCGGCGGGGTGGTGGCGACGTGCGCCGGGGCGGGTGCGGCCCCGACCGCGTCCGGGAACCGGCCGGGCGCGGCGTCGGCGCGCCGGGGCGCGGGTACGCGGGGCGGCCCCGGCCGCACCGGCGGGGCCACCAGCAGCGGGTCGACCTGGATCCGGTCGATGCCCAACGGCCGGAGCATCGACCGCAGGGCCGACTCGCAGAGCCGGATCCACGGCTGGTCGGCGCCCATCGCGCGGGCCAGCTGGCCCGGCCCGGTGAACGCGAGACCGACCCGCTGCCCCTGCGGGAGCCGGCCGGTCCGTACGGTCAGCGCCTGCCGCCCCGGCGTGTCGCGTACCGGGACGACGTAGGTATCCATCGTTGCTGCCTTTCGATGGAGACGGTGGCCGGCGGGCGGCCGGTCCACGCCCACGACGACCCGTGGGGCGGACGACGCGCGGCTCATGCCGGCGTCCGCAGGCGCGCCGGGGCGGCGGCGCCCGACAGGTCGAGCGCGCGCAGGATGCTGTGCGTGACGACGATCTCCGCGCCGCCGCGGCGGCGCAGGTCGGCCATGGCCCGGTGCAGCACGGTCAGGCTGGGGGCGGAGAGCCGTACGACGGCGTCGAGGTCCGCCGCGACCCACCACGCGGCCACCGCGCAGGGCTCGCTACGCAGGTACTCCAGCAGGTGGCTGCCGGGCGTGGCGGCGGTCAGCCGCACCCCGACGAGCGCTTCGTGCCGTCGTTCCGGCTCGTCCGTCGTCAGCGCGTCGACCGGGCCGTCCGGGGACCACCGGGCCCGCGGCCCGAGGTCCACCGGCTCGTCCCGCCGACCCAACCGTCGTGAGGTCATGTCGCCATCGTGGCCACGGTGTGGCGCGGGGGCCGGCGCCGATACGGCGAATTGACGGGGGAGCGGGCAATCTTGACGCCTTGTTGACGACGGCCCGGGGGTCGGGAGCGCCGGCCGCGCCGGGGCATGGAGAAGACGGTCCCGGGTACGGCAGGTCGCAACGATGTCCGCCGAGATCGGAGGCAGTCAGCGATGGCCAGCGTCACCAAGCCCATGCTCGACGCGTACCCGAAGTCGATCAACCTGGACCGGGCGAAGCTGGCCGCGGTGATCGACACGCTGAACGATTGTGCCCAGGCCTGCACGGCGTGCGCCGACGCCTGCCTGAGCGAGGAGATGGTCGCCGAGCTGGCGAAGTGCGTGCGGACGGACCTGGACTGCGCGGACGTCTGCACGGCGACCTCGCGGGTGCTGTCCCGGCACACCGGCTACGACGCCAACGTGACCCGGAGCCTGCTGGAGGCGTGCGCCACCGCCTGCCGGGCCTGCGGTGACGAGTGCGAACGTCACGCCGACCGGCACGAACACTGCCGCATCTGCGCCGAGGCGTGCCGGGCCTGCGAGCGGGCCTGCCGGGACCTGCTGGCGACGATCGGTTGACCGACGACCGCCGGCCGCCCGGAACGTTCCGGACGGCCGGCGGGACGGCGCGGGGTCAGCGCTTGGCCTGCTGCTTCGCCATCTGCGGGTCCATGCCCTTGTCGACGCGCTTGAGCGCGTCCTTCAGCTGGCTCTCCGTCATCTTGGAGTTGCCCTCGATGCCCGCGTTGTGGGCGCGCTGACGCAGATCGTGCAGTTGCTCCCGGCCGGTCATCTCAGCCTCCATCCGTTGTCACGGGCGCGAGGCGCGGCCTCGCGCCGGGCAACCGCACGCTTTCCCGGTGCCGGGACGGGCAAACGCGGTCACGGTGCCCGCCGTCTCTCGCTCTGTTGCTGCGAGTCGTCACCGTTGCGGGTGGTGACGCTGATCTGCCCGTCGGACTCCATCCGGGCCTCCCGTACCTTCGCGATGTCGTCGACTCCCTGCTCGCGCAGTTGCTGCCGCAGCTCCTCGTCGGTGATGAGTTCCCGGCGCATGTTGCGGTGCATGATCCGCCCGTCGCGCACCAGGACCAGCGAGCCGGGCCGGATCAACCGGGCCGCGGCGGGCCAGCGGAACGCGACGGCGTCCAGCAGGTACGACCAGCCGATGATCACCGCGACGAGCAGCACCCCGTCGGTGATCGAGGTGTAGTTGCCGGACATGCCGTTCTGCGCGGCGTCGGCGAGCAGCACGATGACCAGCAGGTCGGTGACACCGGTGGTGCCGCTCTCCCGTTTCAGGATGACCCGGAGAAGCCCGAACAGGGTCAGGTACATCACGCTGCCCCGGATGACCGTCTCCGGCAGCGGCGTGCTCGGAACGAACAGCTGTCCCCAGTCGATCACGGTCCCGGCTACCCGGCCCCCGTCGTGCCATTCCTGCGCCCCGTGCCACCTCACGACAGGGGTCCCGCTTTCCCGTTTCGGCGGCGCGGAACGGGGCAGGTGTGAGGATCGGGGCGAGGGGGCGAGGAGTGGGGGTCACGGGATGGCGAGCGCGCGGGAGGCCACGCACACCTTCGTGGGCAGCGCCCTCCCCGTCGTGGTGGCCGGCGCCGTCGCGATCGCGACCGGCCAGCCCTGGCTCTTCCCGAGCCTCGGGCCCTCGGTGATGCTGCACGTCGAGAAGCCGCAGGCGCCGGAGTCGTCGCCGCGCAACACCGTCGTGGGGCACGTGGTGGCGCTGCTGGCCGGGTACGCCTTCCTCGTGGCCTGCGGGCTCACCGATCAACCGTCGGTGCTCCAGGAGGGCGTCTCGGGCCTGCGGATCGTCGCGGCGGCCGGGTCGCTGGCCGTCACGGTGACGGTGCTGTACCTGCTGCGGATGTCGCATCCACCGGCCGGGGCGACCACGCTGATCGTGAGTCTCGGGCTGCTGCACAGACCCGCCCAACTGGTCGTCGCCGCCGTGGCGGTGCTGCTGGTGACGATCGTGGACTGGGCGTACAACCGGGCCGCCGGTCGCGCGATGCCGGTGTGGGCTCCGTGATGAGGAGGAGGCGGGACATGGTCGACCGGATCGCCGATCCGTGGGGTGATCGGACCCCGTACGGGCCGGGGCAGGAGTGGCCGGCGCGGGTGGACACCTTCCTCGACGAGGGTCTGCGCGAGTCGGACGTGGACACCTGGATCCAGTCCGCGTCCATCCTCCACTCGAACGGGGACGCGCTCGACATCGCGGTGAGGGGCGGCCGGATCGTCGGCGTTCGGGGGCGGGCCGTGGACCGGGTCAACCGGGGCCGCGTCGACCCCAAGGACCTCTACGGCTGGCAGGCAAACCACAGCCCCGACCGGCTGACCCGCCCGCTGGTGCGCGAGGGCGGCCGGCTCGTGGAGACCGACTGGGACACCGCGATGGGGCGCGTCGTCGCCCGGTCGAAGGAGCTGCTCGACGGCCCCGGTGGGTGGGGTCACTTCGGCTTCTACACCACCGGACAGCTCTTCCTCGAGGAGTACTACACGCTCGGCGTGATCGGGAAGGCGGGCCTCGGCACCCCGCACATGGACGGCAACACCCGGCTCTGCACGGCGACCGCGGCGTCGGCCCTGAAGGCGACCTTCGGGGCGGACGGGCAGCCGGGCTCGTACTCCGACGTCGACCACTGCGACGCGATCGCGCTCTGGGGGCACAACGTCGCCGAGACCCAGACGGTGCTCTGGATGCGGATGCTGGACCGGCGGCGCGGGCCGAACCCGCCCGCGATGCTCGCGGTCGACCCGCGGGCCACGCCGGTCGCCCGCGAGGCCGACGTGCACCTCGCGATCCGCAACGGCACCAACATGGCCCTGATGAACGGCCTGCTGCGGGAGATCATCCGTAACGGCTGGTACGACGAGGAGTACGTCACCGCGCACACCCTCGGCTTCGACGAGCTGTGCCGGACGGTCGACGCCTACCCGCCGCAGCGGGTGGCCGACATCTGCGACGTGCCAGCCGCCGACGTCAGCCGCGCCGCCGAGCTGCTCGGTGCGTCCCAGCGCCTGCTCTCCACCGTCCTGCAGGGCTTCTACCAGTCCAACCAGGCCACGGCGGCGGCCTGCCAGGTCAACAACCTGCACCTGCTGCGGGGCATGATCGGCCGGCCGGGAGCCGGCATCTACCAGATGAACGGCCAGCCCACCGCGCAGAACACCCGGGAGACCGGCGCGGACGGGGACCTGCCCGGGCTGCGGAACTGGGACAATCCGGAGCACATCGCGGAGCTGGCCCGGCTCTGGAACGTCGAACCCGAGGTCATCCCGCACTGGGCGCCGCCCACCCACGCCATGCAGATCTTCCGGTACGCCGAGCAGGGCTCGATCAAGCTGCTCTGGATCAGCGCCACCAACCCGGCCGTCTCCCTGCCCGACCTGTCCCGCATCCGGCACATCCTGCGGCGACCGGAGCTGTTCGTGGTGGTGCAGGACCTCTTCCTCACCGAGACGGCGGAGCTGGCCGACGTGGTGCTGCCCGCCGCCACCTGGGGCGAGAAGACGGGCACCTTCACCAACGTGGACCGCACGGTGCACCTCAGCGAGAAGGCCGTCGACCCGCCCGGCGAGGCCCGCGCCGACCTGGACATCTTCCTGGACTACGCGCGGCGGATGGACTTCCGTGACCGCGACGGCCGGCCGCTGGTCCGGTGGACGACCCCGGAGGAGGCGTTCGAGGCGTGGAAGGAGTGCTCACGCGGGCGGCCGTGCGACTACACCGGCCTCAGCTACGACAAGCTGCGCGGCGGCAGCGGCATCCAGTGGCCCTGCACCGAGGCTCACCCCGACGGCACGGAACGGCTCTACGTGGACGCGGTCTTCCGCACCGACCCCGAGGTGTGCGAGACGTACGGCCAGGACCTGGCCACCGGCGCCGAGTTCACCGCCGAGGAGTACCGGGCGAAACAGCCGGGCGGGCGGGCGTTCCTGCACGCGGTCGACTACCGGCCCTCGCCGGAGGTGCCCGACGAGGAGCGGCCGCTGCTGCTCACGACCGGCCGCACCGTCTACCACTTCCACACCCGGACGAAGACCGGGCGGGCCCCGCAGCTGAACGCGGCGGCCCCCGACGTCTGGGTGGAGCTGAACCCGGCCGACGCCGAGCGGCTCGGCATCGCCGAGGGGGACCTGGTCGGCATCGCCTCGGCGCGCGGCGCCGTGCAGGCCCGCGCGCGGCTCGCCGGCATCCGCCCCGGGGTGGTCTTCCTGCCGTTCCACTACGGGTGGTTCGACCAGGACCCGGCCGAGCGCACGCCCCGGGCCGCCAACGAACTCACCATCACGGCGTGGGACCCCGTCTCCAAGCAGCCGCTGTTCAAGGTCGCCGCGGTGGCCGTGGCCCGGCTCGCCGACGGCGGGGGCGTACCGTCCCCGGCCCCGACCGTGGGCGGCGGCGCGCCCACCGTCGCCGCCGTGCCGGCGACGGTCGGCGGGGCGGCGGCCGACGCCAGCAGCCGAGCGGAAGGGGAGTGACCGTGCATCTCGCGCACTATCTCGGCCTGCTGCACCGCGCGCAGGTGAACCTGGCCGGCGCGTTCCGGGAGGTCGGCACGGCCCACCGGGAGGAGCCGGACGTCTACCACCTCTGCCACCAGCTGGCGGAGCGCTGCGACGAGTACGCCGCGCAGCTGCGACCGTTCGCCGCCCGGTACGCCGAGGAGGCGCCCGCCGAGCCGGACCGGCTGCACTCGGAGCTGTTCCGGGGCACCCGGAGCGGCGGGATCGGGCTGCTCCGCGACCTGCAGGACCTCTACCTGATGGCCGCCGAGTGCGACATCTGCTGGACGGTCGTGGGGCAGGCCGCGTACGGCGCCCGGGACCGGGACCTGCTCGCGGTCGTGCGGCGCTGCGAGGGGGAGACCGCCCTGCAGCTCAAGTGGCTGCGTACGCGCATGAAGCAGGCCGCACCGCAGGCGCTGGTCGTGGCCGAGTGACCCCGGTCAGACCTGGACGTGCGGGTTGCCCGCGGTCAGCCGGAGCGTGAAGCCGGCCGGGCCGCCCCGGTGCAGGCTCACGTGGTTGCACGACTGGAAGGTGATCCAGAGGCCGAGACCGCCGGTCGCGCCCGTGCCGGCCGGCAGCAGCCCGGCGAACGGGTCCTTCGGGCCGTCGCCGCAGTCGCTGACGGTGGCCACGATTCGGTCCGGGCCGGCCCACAGGCGCAGCCGGACCGGCGGCCGACCGTGGCGCAGCGCGTTGCTGACGGTCTCGCTCACCGCGACCACCAGGTCGTCGACGTCGTCCGGCGGCAGCACCCCGCGGTCGACGGCCTGCACGGCGGCGCGAGCCTGCGCCGCCGTGGGGTCGGTCAGCTCGATGAGGGGCGGTTCGGCCTGGATCGGGTCGGGCGGCGCGGCCCGCTCCTCGGTCAGGTAGACGACCGGCTCGGTGTACGTGGGGCTGGTCCGGTGCTCCCCGTCCGGGGTGGCGAACCGAGGGTGGGTGCGGGCGACCTCGGCGAGCACCCCGGGCGGGGTGATTCGGCTGTCGTACGCGCACATGCTCCAGAGCGGGAAGTCGTCGTACGCGTGGTTGATGGCCGACTCGTACCGCGCCCACCAGTCCCAGGTCGCGCCGAACGCCTCCCGGGGCAGCTCCCCGATGATCCGGATCTGCCCGGCGCCGGCGGCCACCTGCTCGGTGAGCAGCTGACGGTAGGAGCGGATCGCGGCGGTGGGCCGGGCGTAGACGCTGCCGCCGGGCAGGAACCGGACCCCCGACCCGGCGGGCAGCGCGGCACGGATCAGGCCGCCGGTGCGCTCACCGAGGGCGACGAACGTCGGCTCGCCCGCCGCCACCCCGCCGAGGAGGAACGGTACGGCGACGGCGAGCAGGTCCTCGTCCGAGTCGTACCGCACGGCCTCGTGGTAGTAGCCGTGGTGCCCGGCGGCGGCACCTGTCCTCATCGGCCCACCTCCACCGTGAGGCCGGGCAGGTCGAGCAGCGCCGAGAGGCGGGCAGGCGCGGCGAGCGGGGAGCGCAGCACGAGGGCGGCTCCGCGGCGGTGAGCGTACTCGCGGAGTCGCCGCAGCGCCCGGTGGTCGATGAAGCGCAACCGGGGTGCCTCCACCACCAGCCGGCCGTCGACCGGTCGCAGGTCGACCCGTTCCAGGGCGCTGTCGAGCAGGTCGGCGCTGGTCTGGTCGACCTCGCCGGCGAGCCCGACCCGGTCGCCGGCCGGATCGGCGGCGTAGAGCTGGAACGGCGCCTCCGCGGCGTTCGTCACCGGGTGCAGGCAGGCCAGCTCGGCCACCCCGGAGCGGCCGACGTCGCGCCGGTCGTAGCCGCACATCGCGGCGAACGGCTTCCCCCGCATGTACCGGTCCACCAGGTGCTCGTAGCGGGCGAACGCGTCGAGCTGGGCCCGGGTGCGGACCAGCGGGGTGGCCTCGGCGACCACCCGTAGCCCGCGGTAGCCGGCGGCGAGGGCGGCCTCGGTCGCCGCCGCGTACGCCCGGACCTGCGCCGGACCGTCCACCACCGTGCCGGAGCGGTAGGTGTCGCCCAGCGGCACGACCTCGGCCGCTCCGCCGGCCAGCGCCTCGCGCAGCACGGGGGTGGCCGAGAGCCGCGCGCGCACCGGCTCGGGCGGACCGGCCGTGACGTACCGGAGCCGCTCGCCGGCGAGCAGACCGGCGGTGAGGAACATCTGGGCCTGCGCGGTGAACGCGGCCGGATCGTCGTAGACCCAGCAGACGTGTCCGTACGGCGTCGAAGGCCACACCCGCCCGGTCACGCCCGCCGCCTCATGCCGGCAGTCTAGGCTCGGCCCCCCGGTCACGGCGCCTCGGCCGGGCAGCGCTGCCGCAGCCGGGCCAGCACCGCAGCGCCGGCCGCGTGCAGGGCCTCGAGCTGGGCCGGGGTGAGGGCGTCCACGAAGAGGTCGCGCACCCGGGCGGCGTGGGCCTGGGTGGCGGCGCGGACGGTTGCCAGGCCGGCATCGGTGAGCCGGACGGTGGCGGCGCGGCCGTCCTCCGGGCACTCGTCCCGGACGACCAGGCCGCGCTGCTCCATCCGGCGGATCTGGTGCGCGAGCCGGCTCTTCTCCCAGTGGAGTTCCGCGCGCAGGTGGCGGGCCCGCGCGGCGTGCCGCGGCGCCTCGGCGAGCGCGGAGAGCACCTGGAAGTCGGGTTCGGAGATGCCCGCGTCCTGCTGGAGATGCTGGTTCAATGCCAGTGCGAGCTGGTCGTGCATGCGGTGGAAGGCGCGCCAGACCTCGTACTCGCGCTCGCCGGGCCGGTCGGCCGATTCCCCCATCCGACCAGCGTAATTCGACCAGGGCGACCCCGGCTCGCGCAGAGGAACCGGCTGGGAGCCGGCATGACCGGTATCACAGGCGCGTCGGCAGCGCGTGGCCCTACGCTGGTTGACGCATCAACCTCCGGGAGACATCGTGTCAGCCAACCCCCACCACCGCCTCGAGTTCGGCTCGCGCGTCACGCCGGTGACCGCGTCGCCCGATACCGCGGTGGAGTTCGCGAGACGCAGCGAAGCGCTCGGATACGACCTGGTCACCGTCGCGGACGCCCCGGACCGGCCGGACCACCTGGACACCTGGACGCTGCTCTCCTGGGTCGCCGGCCGGACAGAGCGGATCCACCTCGCCGCCCACGTGCTCACCACCCCGTTGGCGTACCCCACGGTGCTCGCCCACTCCGCCGCCAGCCTCGACCTGCTGTCCGGCGGCCGGTTGGCGCTGGCCCTCGGCCCCGGCGACCCGGTGGCGGTCGAGGCGATGGGCGGGCCGCGACTCGCCGCGACCGGGGCGGTCGACGCGCTCGGCGAGGCGGTCGACGTCGTCCGGGCCGTCCTCGACGCCGGCGAGCCGGCGCCGGTGCACTACGCCGGCCACCACCACCGCCTCGACGGTGCGCCGCGGGGGCCGCTGCCGGCCCACCCGATCCCGGTCTGGCTCGGCGGCGCCGCTCCCCGGCTGCTGCGGCTGGTCGCCGCGAAGGCCGACGGATGGCTCGCCACGCTCGGCCCGGACGGGCCGGACGGCCTCCGGAAGGGCAACCGGATCATCGACGAGGCGGCCCGGAAGGCGGGCCGGGACCCGGGGGAGATCCGGCGGCTGGTGACCGTCTCCGGCCGCTTCGCCGAGACCCGCCAGGGGTTCCTGGACGGCCCCGCCACCGGCTGGGTCGACGACCTGTTGCCGCTGATCGTGGACGAGGGCGTCCGCACCCTCATCCTCGCCGTCGACGACACCGAGACGCTGGAACGGTTCGCGCGGGAGGTGGTCCCGCCGCTGCGCGAGGCCGCCGAACGGCTGCTGCCGGCGCCGCCGCGCGGACCGCGACGCGGCGCGGCGGCCCGCGCCAGGCGGCGTCCGGGCATCGGGTACGACGACGTGCCCGACTCGCTGGCGGACACGGCGGTGGAGCCCGGCGACCTGGAGTACGCCCGGATCAGGTCGAACTACCTGCGGGGCGGCGCGCCCGGCCTGGTCCTGCGGCCGCGCGACCCGGCCGAGGTCGCCGAGGCGCTCGCCTTCGCCCGCCGGCACCGGGACGTGCCACTGGGCATCCGCAGCGGCGGCCACGGGATCCGTGGCCGGTCGACCAACGACGGCGGCATCGTGATCGACGTGGGGCGGCTCAACGGGATCGAGGTGCTGGACAAGGAGAACCGGCTGGTCCGGCTCGGCCCGGGAGCGCGCTGGATGGACGTCGCTGCGGCTCTCGACCCCTACGGCTGGGCACTCAGCTCCGGCGACTACGGCGGGGTGGCGGTCGGCGGCCTGGCCACGGCGGGTGGCGTCGGATGGCTGGCCCGCAAGCACGGACTGACCATCGACCACCTGCGGGCGGTCGAACTGGTGCTCGCCGACGGCACGCAGGTCCGGGCCAGCGAGACGGAGAACCCGGACCTGTTCTGGGCGGTGCGCGGTGCGGGTGCGGCGTTCGGCGTGGCCACCGCGTTCGAGTTCGAGGTCGACGAGGTCGGACCGGTCGGCTGGGCGCAGTTCGTCCTCGACGCCAGCGACCCGGCCGGTCTCCTGACCCGCTGGGGCGCCGCGGTCGAGGCCGCCCCGCGCGACCTGACGAGCGCGCTCATCATGGGGCCGGGCCGGCCGGTGGCGCAGGTGATGGCCGTGGTCGACTCGGACGACCCGGCGACGATCGTCAGCCAACTGCAACCGATCGCCGACGTGGCGCCCGGCTACGACCAGCAGGTGGTCATCACGCCGTACGCCTCGGTGATGGCCAACGCGACCGAGGGGCCTCACCACGGGCAGGGCGAGCCGATCAGCCGGTCCCTCCTCCTGGAGCACATCACGCCGGAGTTCGCCGCCGCCGCCGCCCGCCTGCTGGCCAGCGGCGTCGTCTACTTCTTCCACATCCGGTCGATCGGCGGCGCGGTCAACGACGTGGCCCCGGACGCGATGGCATGGCACCACCGGGAGGCCAACTTCCACGTGACGGCGATGGGACGGCACCGGGGACGGTTGGACATGCTGTGGGACGGCCTCATGGCCGGACACCAGCGCGGCACCTACCTGAACTTCGACACCGACCAGCGCCCGGAGCGTCTCACCGAGGCCTTCCCGCCCGCCACGCTGGCCCGGCTGCGCCGGCTGAAGGCGCAGTACGACCCGGAGAACCTCTTCGACGACAACCTTTCCATCGCACCCGACACCGCATCGAGGACGACGTCATGACCGACTACGGGCACGACCTGATGTTCGGCACCTTCACCACGCCCACCGTCCAGCCCGTCCGCCACGCCGTCGACCTGGCCGTGCTGGCCGATAGCGTCGGGCTGGACCTGGTCACGTTCCAGGACCACCCGTACCAGCCGCGGTTCCACGACACCTGGACCCTGCTGAGCTACGTGGCGGCGCGTACCGAGCGGGTCCACCTCAGCGCCAACGTGCTGAACCTGCCGCTGCGGCAGCCCGCGGTGATCGCCCGTAGCGCGGCGAGCCTGGACCTGCTGAGCGGCGGCCGGTTCGAGCTGGGCATCGGCGCGGGCGCCTTCTGGGAGGCCATCGAGGCGATGGGCGGGCGGCGGCTCACCCCGAAGCAGTCCATCACCGCGCTCGACGAGGCCATCCGCGTGATCCGGGAGGTGTGGGCGGCGGACAAGCCGGGTGGGGTCCGCGTCGACGGCGAGTTCTACAAGGTCAACGGTGCGAAGCGGGGCCCGGCGCCGGCTCATCCCGTCGGCGTCTGGATCGGCGCCTACAAGCCGCGGATCCTGCGGCTGACCGGCCGGGTCGCCGACGGCTGGCTGCCCACCCTCCAGTACCTGCCCGGCGGGCCCGCCGACCTGACCACCATGAACGAGCAGATCGACGCGGGCGCGGCCGCGGCCGGCCGGGACCCGGCCCGGGTCCGGCGCCTGCTCAACGTCGGCGGCCGGTTCACGCCGACCGGCCGGGCGCTGCTCGACGGCCCGCCGGAGCAGTGGGCGGAGGACCTCGCCGGCCTGACCCTGGAGTACGGGGTGAGCGGCTTCATCCTGGCGACCGACGACCCCACCATGATCGAGACCTTCGCCAACGAGGTCGCCCCGGCCACGCGGGAACTCGTCGCCCAGGAGCGCGCCGGCGCGTGACCCGCGCCCGGGTTCACTCCACCGCGGCCAACCGGCGGCGCAGGTGCGCCCGCTCCGGCTCCGTGCCGGCCAGGTCGAGCGCCCGGCGGTAGGCGCGCGCGGCCTCTGTCCGGCGGCCGAGCCGATGCAGCAGCTCCGCCCGGGCGGCCGCGTACGGGTGGTACTCGCGCAGCCGCGGCTCACCCTCCAGCGCGTCGAGGAGCGCGAGGCCGGCCACCGGGCCGTCCCGCATGGCGACCGCCACGGCCCGGTTGAGGGCCACGACCGGCGAGGACGTCAGCGCGAGGAGCACGTCGTAGAGCGCCACCACCTGCGGCCAGTCGGTGGACGCCTCGTCGGCGGCCTCGTCGTGCAGCGCGGCGATCGCGGCCTGTACCCCGTACGGGCCGGGCGGACCGCCGGTCAGCGCCGTGACCACGAGGGCCTGCCCCTCGGCGATCATCGCCCGGTCCCAGCGCGTGCGGTCCTGCGCGTCGAGGAGCACCAGCTCACCCTCGGGGTCGGTGCGCGCGTCCCGCCGGGCGTGCACGAGGAGCATCAGTGCGAGCAGACCGGCCACCTCCCGCTCGGCGGGGAGCAGCCGCCGCAGGATGCGGGCCAGCCGGATGGCCTCCTCGGCGAGGTCGAGCCGCTGGAGGTGGGGGCCCGAGCTGGCGGCGTACCCCTCGGTGAAGATCGAGTACACGGCCTGGAGCACGCCGGGCAGCCGGGCGGGTAGCTCCTCCGGGCCGGGCACCCGGAACGGGATCCGGGCCTCGCGGATCTTCTTCTTGGCGCGGACCAGCCGCTGGGCCATCGTCGCCATCGGCACGAGGTAGGCGCGGGCCACCTCGGGCGTGGTCAGGCCGGCGAGGTAGCGCAGGGTCAGCGCGCCGCGGTCGGCCGCCGGCAACGCCGGGTGGGCGCAGGTGAAGAAGAGGCGCAACCGCTCGTCGGGGAGGCCGCCGTCGGTCTCCGCCGGTGCGCCGTCGCCGGCCCGTTCCGCCTCCGCGGCGAGGACGGCCAGCCGGGCGGCGTACGCCTGGTCTCGGCGGAGGCGGTCCACGGCCCGGCGCCGGGCCGTGGTGAGCAGCCAGGCGCCGGGCCGTGCCGGTACCCCGTCGACGGGCCAGTGCACCAGGGCCGCCTCGATCGCCTCGGACGCCACGTCCTCGGCGAGGTCGAGGTCGCCGAAGCGGTGCACCAGGGCGGCGAGCAGCCGGCCCTGCTCCTCGCGGAACACCGCCTCCACGGAGGCGCGGGTGCCGGCCGCTCGCTCGTCCATCCCGGTCCCTCTCAGAACTCGGCGACCGGCCGCACCTCGACGGCGCCGTTGCCGCGTGACCCCGGGCAGCGGGCCGCCCAGTCCAGGGCGACGTCGAGGTCCGGCACGTCGATGACGTAGTAGCCGCCGAGCACCTCGCGGCTCTCCGCGAACGGGCCGTCGGTGACGGTCCGTTCTCCGCCGACGCCCACCCGGACGGTGGTGGCGGTGGTCAGGTCGGCCAGCGAGTGGCTGGAGACGACCACGCCGGCCTCCGTGACCTCCTTGTCGAAGGCCATCCAGTCCTCGACGGTGCACGGGTCCGGCGCGTCCGCGGAACCGCTGTAGATGAGCAGCATGTACTTCATGTCCGACTCCTGTCGTCTCCTCTGGCTGCCGTACGACCTCACGACGAACGGGACCGGCGCCGATCGACACGCGCCGCGAAAATTCTCTCCCGCCGCCCTGTCGACGAGGGGATCGGCGCCGGCCCGCTCACTCGGAGTCATCTGACCGAGCGTCACCTCTCGCCGGACCCGCCCCGTCCCCCTCTCGACGCTTTGCTCTGCACCCGCATGTGCACCAGCAGGCTGAGCTGCTTAAACGCGATGTGGATGCCGGCTCGCTCCCGACCCGACCGTGACGCGCCGTGTCCGGTGCAGATCGGGGTGCAGAGCAAAGGACCCCACAGGGTGGGTCGGTCGCGGACGACTCGGTGGCGGAGCGTGACGGCAGGTGGTCGGCCGTCACCTGCGACTCCGGCCGTGGCCGCCTACCGGTCCAGCAGCTCCCGCAGCGCGGCGACGACCTCGGCCGGCGCCTCCTCGGCCATGAAGTGGCCGCAGGAGACGGTGCGGTGCGTCAGATCCGGCGCCCACGCCCGCCACAGCGCCGCGGCGTCATAGCCGAGCGCGGCACCCCAGTCCTGCTGGAGCACGGTCACCGGCATCCGCAGCCGTCGCCCGGCGGCCCGGTCGGCACGATCGTGCGCGACGTCGATGCCGGCCGTGGCGCGGTAGTCGGCCACGATCGACGGGACCGCCGCCCGCGACGCCGCCAGGTACGCGGCCCGCACGTCCGCCGGGATCGCCTCCGGGGCGCGCGTCCAGACGTCGAGGAAGTGCCCGAAGAAGGCGTCCGCGCTCGCGCTGATCAGCTGCTCGGGCAGGCCGGGCGGCTGTGCCATGAGGTAGAGGTGGAAACCGACCGCCGCCGTGGTGCCGTGCAGGACGTCCCACATGTCGAGGGTGGGCAGCACGTCGAGGGCGGCGAGGTGGGTGACCGCCTCCGGGTGGTCGAGTCCGGCGCGGACGGCGACGAGAGCGCCGCGGTCGTGCCCGGCCAGGGCGAACCGCTCGTGCCCCAGCGCCCGGGCGAGCGCCACGACGTCGGCGGCCATGGTCCGCTTGGCGTACCGCTCGCCGTCGGTGTCGGCGGGCTTGTCGCTGTCGCCGTAACCTCGCAGGTCGGGACAGATCACGGTGTGGTCCGCGGCGAGGTCGGCCGCGACATGCCGCCACATGAGGTGGGTCTGCGGGAAGCCGTGCAGCAGCACGACGGGACTGCCGGAACCGCCCACGGCGGCCTGGAGCGTCACGCCCTCGGCGACCGGGACGCGCTGGTAGTCGAAACCCTCGATCCGGAGATCCATGGGAGATCCTTTCTGGCGGAAGGCCCGGACCCGCGGGCGTGAGTGCCCCGGCCCGGCGTGCCCGTCGAGCCTCCGCCCCCGCGATCAGCACCGGATCAGCAGCGGATGAGTGCTGGCCGGGGCGTGCCCATCGCGCCCGGCTGCCTAGATTGGGGCCATGACCAGCGAGCCGACCCCCGCCTCCGCGGTGGCGTTCGGCGTGCTGGGGCCGGTGCAGGCCCGCACCTCGGGCGGCCCGGTGGCGCTCCGGGGCGCTCGTCACCGCGCCGTGCTGGCCCGTCTACTGGTCGGCAGAGGGCGCGTGGTGCCGGTCGACCGGCTGGTCGAGGCCCTGTGGGAGGAGCCGCCGGAGGGCGCGGTGGGCGCGATCCGTACCTTCGTCGCCGACCTGCGCCGGGCGCTGGAACCCGACCGGCCGCCCCGCCGACCGGCCCGGCTGCTGGTCACCTCCCCGCCCGGGTACGCGCTGCACGCCGAGCCGGACGCGGTCGACGCCTGGCGGTTCGAGACGGCGGTCGGCGAGGCGGGCGAGCTGCTCGCCGGCGGTGCGCCGGGAACTGCCCTGTCCCGGCTCGACGCCGCGCTCGCCCTCTGGCGCGGCCCGGCCTACGCCGAGTACGCCGACCGGCCCTGGGCACGCGCGGAGATCGACCGGTTGGACGAGCTACGGCTGCTGGCCGTGGAGCGGCGGGCCGAGGCGTTGCTGGCGCTGGGCCGGCCCGCCGAGGCGGCGTCCGACCTGCGGGCGCACGTCGCCGACCAGCCGCTGCGCGAGGACGCCTGGCGGCTGCTCGCCCTGGCCCTCTACCGCGCGGGCCGGCAGGGCGACGCGTTGGCCGCGCTGCGGCGGGCACGGGAGACGCTGGTGGCCGAACTCGGCGTCGACCCCGGCCCCCGGTTGCGGCAGCTGGAGGCCGACATCCTCGGCCAGGCGCCGCACCTGACCACTCCGCCGGCCCCCGCGCCGCAGGCGCCCGCCCCGCTGACCGCCGCCGTGCGACGCCCGTTCGTGGGCCGGGACGGGGAGCTGGCCCGCCTCCAGGAGCTGGCCGAGCGGGTGGCCCGAGGGGGCGTGCCGGCCGTGGCGCTGCTCAGCGGGGAGGCGGGCGCCGGAAAGTCAGCGCTGGCCGAGGCGCTGACCGACCATCTCGCGGAGGCCGGCTGGACGACGGCGTGGGGGCGCAGCCCCGAGTACGAGGGCGCCCCGGTGGCCTGGCCGTGGCGGCAGGTGGCCGAGCGGTTGGCCGCGGTCGCCGGGACCGGCCCGGCAGGAGCCGGGGCGGAGGTGCCGGAGGCCGCCGCGGGTGACCCGGCCGTGGCCCGGTTCCGCCTGCACCGTGCCGCCGTGGCGCAGGTCTCCGCTGCGGCGGCCCGGGCGCCGGTGGTGCTGGTCCTCGACGACCTGCACCGTGCCGACCAGGGCACCCTGGACCTGGTCACCGCGCTGCTCGCCGAGCCCGATCCGGTCACCGGCCCGGTGCTGGTCGTCGGGGCGTACCGGGCCACCGAGATCGGGCCGGACCTCACCGCGGCGCTGGCCCGACTCGCCCGGCTGGAGCCGCTGCGGGTCTACCTGGGCGGGCTGCCCGAGCCGGCCACCGGTGACCTCGCCCGCCTCGTCGCCGGACGGGACCTGGCCGAGACCGCGGTCCGGTCGATCCACCGGCGCAGCGGCGGAAACCCGTTCTTCGTACGCGAACTGGCCCGGCTGCTGGCGGCCGAGGGCGACGCGGCGCTGGAGCAGGTGCCGGCCGGCGTACGCGACGTCATCCGGCACCGGCTGGCGCGGCTGCCGGAGGCCACGCAGGACGTGCTGCGCCGGGCCGCGGTGCTCGGCCGCGAGATCGACCCGGAGGTGCTGGCGCGCCTCGTCGAGGAGCCGGGCGACGTCGCGCTGCTCGACGCGCTGGACCCGGCGCTGGCCGCCGGTTTCCTCACCGAGCGGGAGGCGGCCGACGGCCTGCGGTTCACCCACATCCTGGTGCGCGACACCATCTACGGGGACCTGTCCGCGCCCCGCCGGGCCCGCTGGCACGCCGCCGCCGGTGCCGCGATCGAGGCGCTGCACCCGGACGACGTCGTGGCGCTCGCCCACCACTTCGGTCGGGCGGGCACCCGGGCGGGGGCGGCCCGCGCCGCCCGCTACGCCCGCGCCGCCGCCGAGCAGGCCGAACGCCGTGCCCACCCGCACCAGGCGGCCCGCCTGTGGCAGGAGGCGGTGGACGCCCACGACCGGGCCGGCGACGGCGACGTACGGGGACGGCTCGCCGCGGTGATGGGGCTGGGTCGCGCGCTCGCGGTGACCGGGCACCTGGACCGGACTCGTGCCTGCCGGTCGGAGGCGATCGGCGTGGCGGAGCGGCTGGACGACCCGGAGTTGACCGCCGACGTGCTCACCGCGTTCGACGTGCCGGCGGTATGGACCCGCAACGACGACGAGGCGCTCTCCGCCCGGATCGTCCGGGCCGCCGAGCGCGCCCTGACCGGGGTCGGCGCAGAGGACGTGGAGCGGCGCAGCCGCCTGCTGAGCAGCCTGGCACTGGAGCTGCGCGGCACCACCACCGACCGGGGCCACCGCGCGGCGGTCGAGGCGGAGACACTGGCCCGGCCACGGCGGCAGCCGGCACTGCTGGCGTACGCGCTCAACGCCCGGTTCATGCACACCTTCGCGCGGACCGGCCTGGCTCCCGAGCGGGCCCGTATCGGCGCGGAACTGGTCGACCTGGCCGCCCGGCACGACCTGGTGACGTTCGAGGTGCTCGGCCACCTCATCCTCGTGCAGGCGCACTGCGCGTCGGGGGACCTCGCCGCCGCGGATTCGGCAGCGACGGCCGCCGACCGCCTCGCCGCGCGGCACGACCTTCCTCTGGTGGGTGTCTTCACCGCCTGGTACGCCGCCCTGCGGCTCGCTCTCGCCGGTCGCCGGGCCGAGGCGGAGGTGGCGTACCGGCGGGCGCGGGAACGCCTGCCACGCGGCGGGATGCCCGGCATGGAGGAGGGCCTGCTGCCGCTGGCCCTGCTGTCGTTGCGCCTGGCCGAGGCGCCCCCGGACGCGGCCGTCGCCGTGGCCGACGCGACGGACTGGGGGCCGTACGAACCGTGGGTCCGGCCGGTGGCCCTGGCCTGCGCCGGCCGGCGCGACGAGGCCGTGGCCGCCCTGCGTGCCCTGCCCGAGTCACCGCACGACCTGCTCCGGGAGGCCCGCCTCTGCCTCATGGCCCGGACCGCGCTGGTCACCGGGGACGAGCTCACCGCAGGGTACGCGTACGCCGAGCTGCTGCCCGCCGCCGACGAGCTGGCGGGGGCGGGCAGCGGCGTGCTCAGCCTCGGGCCGGTGGCCGGCTACCTGGCCGCGCTCGCCAGCCGGCTGGGCCGCGAGGGGGAAGCCGCCACCCACGCCGCCCGGGCACGGGCGGTGCAGGCCCGCACCCGCGCGGCAGCCTGACCCGCCCGACCCCGACGATCACGCAGTTGTGGTGCCGGGTTCGGGGCGTTCCACGCCCTTCGCCCCCACCACAACCGCATGATCGACACGAGGGGCCGGGTCAGGACCTGCGGAGCCAGAAGGTGAGCCCCAGGGAGTCGTCGGTGAACGGCTCCGCGTCGTCCCAGGACGGCTCGCCCTCGGCGCAGTCGGTCGCCAGCACCTCCTCGGCCACCAGGTCGCGGTGCTCGCGCAGCGCCAGCCCGGTCTCCTCCCGGTCGGTGCGGTACCGCAGCTCGATCCGGTCGGTCACCTCCAGGCCGCTGGCCTTGCGTGCCTCCTGGATCTGTCGGATCGCGTCGCGGGCCACGCCCGCGCGGCGCAGCTCCGGGGTGAGGTGCAGATCCAGCGCCAGGGTGGCGCCGGCGTCACTGGCCACCGCCCAGCCCTCGCGCGGCGTCTCGGTGACCACGACCTCGTCCGGGCCGACCGTCACCGTCTCGTCGCCCACCTGGACGGTCGCCGAGCCGGTGTCCCGCAGCGAGTCCTTCAGGGCGGCCGCGTCGGCCGCGGCGATGGCGGCCGCGACCTGCTGCACCGCCTTGCCGAACCGCCGACCGAGGGTGCGGAAGTTGGCCTTCGCCGTGGTGTCCACGAGCGACCCGCCCGCCCCGCCGACCGGGTCGACCGACCCGACGTTCAGTTCGGCGGCGATCTCGGCCAGCAGCTCCGGGGTGAGCTCGTCGAAGCCGGCCGCCGAGGCCAGCGCGCGGGACAGCGGCTGACGGACCTTCATCCCCGAGTCGGCCCGGGCCGCCCGGCCCAGCTCGACCAGCCGGCGGGCGAGCGCCATCTGCCGGGACAGCGCCGAATCGATCAGCGACTCGTCGGCGACCGGGTACGGCGCCAGGTGCACCGACTGCGGCGCCTCCGGGTCGACCGGCACGACCATGTCCTGCCAGACCCGCTCGGTGACGAACGGGGTGAGCGGCGCGAGCAGCAGCGTGACCGTGGACAGGGCCTCGTGCAGGGTGGCGAGCGCGGACGCGTCACCCCGCCAGAAGCGCCGCCGGCTGCGCCGCACGTACCAGTTGGACATGTCGTCGATGAACGCGGCGAGCAGCCGGCCGGCCTGGTGCGTGTCGAACGCGGCCATCGCGGCGTCGACCTGCTTGACCAGCGTGTTCAGCTCGGAGAGCAGCCACCGGTCGAGCACCGGCCGGTCGGTCGGCGCCGGGTCCGCGGCCGACGGGGTCCACCCCGCGGTACGGCCGTACAGCGACTGGAAGGCGACCGTGTTCCAGTAGGTCAGCAGGGTCTTGCGGACGACCTCCTGGAGCGCGGTGTGCCCGACCCGCCGGGCCGACCAGGGCGAACCGACGGCGGCCATGAACCAGCGCACCGCGTCCGCGCCGTGCTGTTCCAGCAGCGGGATCGGCTCCAGGATGTTGCCCAGGTGCTTGGACATCTTCCGGCCGTCCTCGGCGAGGATGTGGCCGAGGCAGACCACGGTCTCGTACGGGGAACGGTCGAAGACCAGCGTGCCCACCGCCATCAGCGTGTAGAACCAGCCGCGCGTCTGGTCGATGGCCTCGGAGATGAACTGCGCCGGGTAGCGCTGCTCGAACAGCTCCTTGTTCCGGTACGGGTAGCCGAACTGCGCGAACGGCATGGAGCCCGAGTCGTACCAGGCGTCGATGACCTCGGGCACCCGGCGGGCGGTCTCGCCGCAGTGGCAGGCGAAGGTGACCTCGTCGATGAACGGCCGGTGCGGGTCGAGGCCGGTCACGTCGGTGCCGGTCAGCTCGCTCAGCTCGGTGAGGGAGCCCACGCAGGTGAGGTGGTCGTTCGGGCACCGCCAGATGGGCAGCGGCGTGCCCCAGTAGCGTCGCCGGGACAGCGCCCAGTCGACGTTGTTGTTGAGCCAGTCGCCGTACCGGCCGTGCTTGACCGTGCCGGGGTGCCAGGTGGTGCGCTCGTTCTCGCGTAGCAGCGCGTCGCGGACGGCGGTGGTCCGGACGTACCAGGACGGCTGGGCGTAGTAGATCAGCGCGGTGTGGCAGCGCCAGCAGTGCGGGTAGGTGTGCTCGTAGGGGACGTTCTTGAACAGCAGGCCGCGCAGCTGGAGGTCCTCGATGAGGGGCCGGTCGGCCTCCTTGAAGAACCGTCCGCCGACCAGCGGGATCTCCGGGGAGAACCGGCCGTTCGACTGCACCGGGTTGACCATCGGCAGGCCGTACGCCCGGGCGGTGGCGAGGTCGTCCGCGCCGAACGCCGGGGCCTGGTGGACGAGGCCGGTGCCGCTGTCGGTTGTCACGTAGGACGCGAGCACCACGAAGTGCGCGTCGGGCACCTCGACCAGGTCGAACGGCGGCCGGTAGGTCCACCGCTCCAGCTCCTTGCCCTTGAACGACTCGCCGGTGAGCTCCCAGCCGTCGCCCAGCGCGTACGCCAGCAGCGGCTCGGCGACGACGAGCTGCTCGTTGCCGTCGCTGGCGACCACGTACCGCACGTCGGGGTGTACGGCCACGGCGACGTTCGAGGGCAGGGTCCACGGGGTGGTCGTCCAGACCAGCAGCGCGGCCCGGTCCGCCAGCGGCCCGGAGGTCAGCGGGAACCGGACGAAGACGGACGGGTCGACGACCGTCTCGTACCCCTGGGCCAGCTCGTGGTCCGACAGGCCGGTCTCGTCCCGGGGGCACCACGGAGCGACCCGGAAGTCCTCGACGAGCAGGCCCTTGTCGAAGATCTGCTTCAGCGACCACCAGACGGACTCGATGTACTCCGGGTCCATGGTCCGGTAGGCGTCGTCCATGTCGACCCAGTAGCCCATGCGCTCGGTCAGCTCGGCGAACGCGTCGGTGTGCCGGGTCACGGACTCGCGGCACCGGGCGTTGAACTCGGCGATGCCGAACTTCTCGATGTCCTGCTTGCCCGAGAAGCCGAGCTCCCGCTCGACGGCGAGCTCGACGGGCAGGCCGTGGCAGTCCCAGCCGGCCTTCCGGGCGACGTGGAAGCCCTTCATCGTCTTGTAGCGCGGGAAGACGTCCTTGAAGACGCGCGCCTCGATGTGGTGGGCGCCGGGCATGCCGTTGGCGGTCGGCGGCCCCTCGTAGAAGACCCACTCCGGCCGGCCCGCGGACTGCTCCAGGCTGCGCTTGAAGATGCTGTTGGCGTGCCAGAAGTGCAGGACCTGGTGATCGAGGTCGGGCAGATCGACCTGGGTCGGTACGCTGCGGTACATCGCTCCTCCGTCGGCGCGTGTGCTGAAGCTCCGCCGGAGGGACGAGGCCGTGGGGCCCCGCGGTACCACCCTCCTTGGCCGGTGTCCGGCCCTCTCGTTTGGTTTCGGTCGGTTCTACTCGGCCTGGCGGCCTTTCTTCCGACGGCTCCGGGGTGATCTTCCCGCCGCGCACACCTCCGGGCTCCCACCATCCCCGGATCGCTGCTGGCTGCGTGCGACGGTACTCGTCCCCATCTGCGCCTTCCGCGCCCATCCTATCCCAGGCGGGGGTGGGGCCACGACGCCGATACGGCGGGCCGCGGACCGGCGGTCCGCGGCCCGCCGGCGCTCAGCCGTTCGGGTTGCGCACCGGGGCGAACATGTCGTGGATCCAGTTCGGGTACGCGGGCGCCTGCCGGCTCACCGCGTCCAGCTCGGCGAGGTCCTGCTCGGTGAGGGCCAGCTCGCTCGCGGCGATGTTGTCGGTGAGCT
Source organism: Micromonospora xinjiangensis (assembly GCF_056150165.1). Lineage (NCBI taxonomy): Bacteria > Bacillati > Actinomycetota > Actinomycetes > Micromonosporales > Micromonosporaceae > Micromonospora > Micromonospora xinjiangensis. Next base: position 777,192 of record NZ_JAXCFO010000003.1, read on the forward strand.
GGTCGAGCGTCCGGGCGCCCACGATGACGCTCGTGACGGCCGGCCGGGTGAGCAACCACGCGATCGCGACCTGCGGGATGCTCACCCCGTGGCGGCCGGCGACGTCGCGTACCACGTCGAGCACCTTGTGCCCGTGCTCGCGGTCGACCGGCGGGAAGTCCTGCCCACCGTCCGCGGTGCGGCGGGACGTCCCGGAGGACTCCCCGTCCCGGTTGATCTTCCCGGTGAGGAAGCCGCCGGCCAGCGGGCTCCAGACCGTGAGCGCGACGTTCTCGGCCTGGGCCATGGGCACCAGGTCGCGCTCGACGTCCCGGCCGACCAGCGAGTAGTACGCCTGCACCGACACTAAGCCGGCCAGGTTGCGCAGCGCGGACACGCCGAGGGCCTTGGTGACCTGCCAGGCGGCGAGATTCGCGCAGCCGACGTAGCGGATCTTGCCCTGCCGGACGGCGTCGTCGAGCGCGGAGAGGACCTCCTCGAACGGGGTCACCGGGTCGAAGTTGTGCAGCTGGTAGAGGTCGATGTGATCGGTGCCCAGCCGGCGCAGGCTCGCGTCGAGCGCGCGGAGCAGGTGCAGCCGCGACCAGCCGACGTGGTTGGGGCCGGGGCCCGTCGGCGCGTAGCCCTTCGTGGCGAGCACCACGTCGTCGCGACGGTGGCGGAGCGCGTGGCCGAGCAGCTCCTCGCTCTCGCCGTCGCTGTAGACGTCCGCCGTGTCGACGAAGTTGATCCCGGCGTCCAGCGCCGTGCCGACCATCCGGTCGGCGTCCTCCCGCCCGAGGGCGCCGAGCGTGGAGTAGACGGGGTGGTTCGCCCCGCCGAACGTCATCGTGCCGAGCGAGAGCTCGGAGACCCAGACACCGGTGGGGCCGAGGAGTCGGTACTTCAAGGTGACAGCTCCCTGCGTGGTACGCGGCCGGGCCGCGCTCGTCGTCGTGTCGGACAGTACGTCGGACACAGTGTCCGGCAAAGCGTACCGAGGGCCCCGGCGGGGTGCCTAGGATCTGGCTATGCCTTCCATCACCCGCCGACGCTCCGGCGGTGCCGACCGCCGGCTCACGGTCGAGGCGCGGATCCTCGCCACCACCGAGCGCCTGCTGGCGGAGGGGGAGAGCTTCACCGAGCTGGGCGTGCAGCGCATCGCCCGCGAGGCGGGCGTGGCCCGGTCGACCTTCTACACCCACTTCGCCGACAAGACCCAGCTGCTCATGCGGCTGGCCGACTCGCTGACCCGGGCCTCCTACGAGGTCGCCGGGGCCTGGAGTCCCGCGGAGGACGAGGCCGGGCTGGCGGCCCTCACCGAGACGTTCCGCCGCATCCTCACGGTCTACCGGCGGCACGCCGCCGTGCTCGCCGCGATCAACGAGGTGTCGGCCTACGAGCCCGCGGTGCGCCGGTTCTGGAACGACCGGGTCGACCGGTTCATCGCCAACACCCACCGGCTCCTGAGCGCCGAGCAGCGGGCGGGCCGCACCCCGCCGGGCGTCGACCCGCTCATCGCCGGCCGGCTGGTCGTGATCGGGGGCGAACGGTTCCTGGCGGACCACGTCGCCCGGGACGACGGCAGCGGTGACGAGACCGCCGCCCGGGAGCTCGCCGCGACCTGGTGGTACGGCGTCTACCGGCGACCCGGTGAGGAGGCGTCGGCGGTCGATCCGCGCGCGTGACCTCTCGGGTCGGGGGAGAACGCCCTGCGGTACTCCCGGGGGCTCACCCCGACGACCTGCCGGAAGCACTCCCGGAACGCGGTCGCGGACGTGAAGCCGACCAGCGCGCCGATGCGCTCGACCGGGGTGGTCGTCCGCTCCAGCAGCTGTTGGGCGCGACGGACCCGCTGCCGGTTGAGCCACTGCACCGGCGTGGTGCCGGTCTGCCGTTGGAAGTGCCGGCTGAGCGACCGGGTGCTCATCGCGGCCCGAGCGGCGATGTCGGCGAGGGTCAGGGGCGTGGCCAGGTTCGCGACCAGCCAGTCGAGCAGCGGCTGCAACGAGTGCCCCTCCGGCAGGGGTGGTTCGTGGGCGACGAACTGGGCCTGCCCGCCGGCGCGCTCCAGCGGCATCACGCACCGCCGGGCGGTCTCGGCCGCCACCGCCGCGCCGTGGTCCCGGCGGACGAGGTGCAGGCACAGGTCGAGACCCGCGGCGGCACCGGCCGAGGTGAGCACCCGCCCCTCGTCGACGTAGAGCACGTCCGGGTCCACCTCGACCGCCGGGTGGCGGCGGGCCAGCTCGGCGGCCGCCGCCCAGTGCGTGGTGGCCCGGCGGCCGTCGAGCACGCCGGCCGCGGCGAGGACGAAGGCCCCGGTGCAGATCGACACCAAGGTGCCCCCGGCCGCGCGGAGCGCCGCGACGACGGCCTCCGGCACCGGCTCGCCGAGGTCGGCGGCGCCTGGGACGACGAGCAGGTCCGCCTCCGCCGCCCAACCCAGGTCGTGTGTCGCGCCGATGGTCACCAGGCCGGCGCGGACCTGGTCGGTCGGGGCGCAGACCCGCACCTCGTACGCGGGGCGGTCGTCGGCGAGCCGCGCCCGGCCGAAGACCTCGATCGGCACGGACAGGTCGAAGGGGACCACGCCGTCGAAGGCGAGAACGGCGACACGCTGCATCCGTCCATCCTGGCGCGATCCCGTCGATCACCGTCCGCCCGGCCACTGCCCGGCGGCGCCCGTCACCCGTAGCTTCGGCGCGTGACTCTTCTCGTACCGCTGCTCATCGGTGTCCTGTACGTCCTGCTGAACTCGCTCATCCCCGAACCGCACCGCCGCCGGTTCAACGCGGTGATGGTGGGCGGGGCCGGGGCGGCGTACCTCAGCGGCGGCGGCCTCGGCGTCGTCGAGGTCGCGTTCACCGGGGTGCTGACGTACGTCGCCTGGCGGGGCCTGGAGTCGTGGACGTTCATCGGCGTCGGGTGGCTGCTGCACACCGCCTGGGACGTCGTGCATCACCTCAAGGGCAACCCGATCCTGCCGTTCGCGCCCGGCTCCTCGTTCGGCTGCGCGATCTGCGACCCGGTCATCGCGGTCTGGTGTCTCACCGGCGGTCGCTCGGTGACCGCGGGGCTGCGTGCCCGCCTGGCGCGGGCCCGGTCGGCGCGGGTCTCGTGAGCCGGGCCGGCCGTCACCGCTGAGTCGCGGCGCGCCCCTGGGTCGCGGCCGGGCCGGCGGTCGAGGCCGGACCCGCCCAGCGGCCGGACCCGATTAGCGGTCGCGGCCGGGCCAGCGGTCGCGGCCGGAGGGCCGCCTCAGCGGTCGGGGCCGGCGGCCGGGCCCGTGCGCAGGTAGGTGAGGACGGCCAGCACCCGGCGGTTGGTGTCGTCGCTGGGCAACAGGCCGAGCTTCGTCAGGATGTTGCCGATGTGCTTGCCGATCGCCGCCTCGGTGACGTGCAGGGCCGTGGCTATCGACGCGTTCGACCGGCCCTCCGCGATGAGCGCGAGCACCTCCCGCTCCCGGCCGGAGAGCGCGGCGAGGGGATCGCGGGGGCGGTGCAGCAGCCGCCGTACGACGTCGGGATCGACCACCGTGCCGCCCGCGGCGACGGCGCGCAGGTGTTCGACGAACTCGGTCACCTCGGCGACCCGGTCCTTGAGCAGGTAGCCGACGCGGCGGCCGTCCCCGCTGTCGAGCAGCGCGGCGGCGTACTCGGTCTGCACGTGCTGGCTGAGGACCACGACCGCCAGCTCCGGCCGCTCGGCCCGCAACGCGACCGCCGCCCGCAGGCCGTCGTCGCGCCGGCCCGGCGGCATCCGGATGTCCGTGACCACCAGGTCCGGTCGGTGCGCCCGAGCCGCCGCCAGCAGCTCCGGCGCCGAACCGACGGCGGCGAGTACCGCGAAGCCGAACCGCTCCAGCAGGCCGACCAGGCCGGCACGCAGGAGGACCTCGTCCTCGGCGAGGACGACCCGGGTCAGCGGCGGCACGGAAGCTCCACGCGAACGAGGGTAGGGCCGCCGGGCGGGCTGGCGAGCAGTAGCCGCCCGCCGGCCGCCCCGACCCGGTCGGCCAGCCCGGTCAGCCCGGTGCCCCGGGCCGGCTCGGCGCCACCCCGACCGTCGTCGGAGACCTCCACGACGAGCCGGTCACCGGTCTGCGTGAGTCGTACCTCCGCCCGGGTCGCCGCGGCGTGCCGGGCGACGTTGTTGAGCGCCTCGGAGACCACGTAGTACGCGGTGGTCTCGACCGCCTCGGCCGGCGGACGGTCGAGGCCGACGTGCACCTCGACCGGGATGGTCGCCTCGTCGGCCAGTTCGCGGACGGCCCCGGCGAGGCCGAGATCCGTGAGGCTGGACGGGCGGATGCCGTGCACGATCTGCCGGAGCATCACCATCAGCCCCTTGGCCTGGTCGTGCGCCACCGCCAACGGCCGGGCGGCGGGGGAGTCCTCGGGCACGTCCAGTCGGGCCAGGCCCAGTTGCAGGGTGAGGCTGGTCAGCCGGGGCTGCGCGGCGTCGTGCAGGTCCCGCTCGATGCGGCGGCGCTCGGCCTCGTAGGCGTCGACCAGGCGGGCCCGGGACCGGGTCACCTCGCGTAGTGCGGTGGTGTCGCCCGGCGCGCCGAGCAGCCGGCGCGCCGCCGCCCCCTGGGCCGCCGCGAGCAGGCCGAGCCCGTACCAGAGCACGGGAAGGAGCAGGACCCCCACGATCGCGTACGGGAGGGCCTCACCCGGGGTGTCCACCGTGTTCCAGACCACGATGACCTGGTCGGCGTCGCCGGCCAGCCAGGGGCTGGCGACCAGCATGAGGTCGATCAGGACGAGCAGCAGGTACAGCCAGTACGCGAGCGGCACGACGCTGCCCAGCAACGCGGCGTACGCCACCTCCCGCCAGGCGGCGGCACTGGTGTAGCGGGCGGCGAGGCCCGGCCAGGGTCGGGCGGGCAGTGGGCGCGGGTCGATGATGCCGAGCCGCCACCGCTCCACCACGGCGACGCCCGCGCTGACGAGGGGCGCGAGAGCCACCACGGTCAGGGCGCCGACGGCCAGGAAGAGGGCGAGGGGTAGCGAGACGGGACGGTCGTGTTCGCGCACGGCGTCGACGGCCGCCAGTAGGGGCGCCCCGACCAGCAGCATCCCGATGGCGGGCACGCCGGCGACGGGGACGGTGGTCACCAGGTAGGCAAGGGCCCGCCACGGCCACCAGGAGAACAGGTAGCGGCGGCGGCGCAGGGCGCTGACCAGGTGCGGAGGCTCGGCCGATGTCATGGCGTCGACGCTATCGACGCTCTCCGTGGCCGGCCCAGCCGTCTGGGGCGACTTCGGGGGTAGACCCAGCCATACCCGCGGCGGCCGGGCGCGGGGAAAGCCGGACGTGCTGGTGACGTCCGAAACTCTTCGGTCCTCCGGCCACGCGCGGTCCTCGTGCGGGGCCGCGGGCGGCGGCGTCCACCGGCAGGGTGGGCGCCGCCGCCCTCCTTCGCGACCGGCCCGTGCGGCTCCGCGGCGGGCCCCGACGGTGCCGTCGACGGGCGGTCGCCGGGAGTCACGCCTGCGGCGTCGCCTCGGCGGTCTCCTCGGCCTCGGACACCTCGGCCGGCTCGTCGTCCTTCTTCCCGTCGGCCGCCTCGACCGATGCCGCCGGCGCGGGCTCGGTCCAGGAGAACTCGATCTCGACCGACACCTCGGTCTCGCTCTCGCGCTCGATCTCCAGCTCGCAGCGCACCTGGTCCGCGACGGCGACCGAGCCCGCGGCGCCGTAGAAGATCCGGCCGTCGGACTCCAGCTGGTTCGCCACCTGGCGCAGCCAGGCGGCCAGGTCGGCGCGAGACACGGTACGGGCGTCCTCGTAGATATCCATGCGGCAATGCTCGCATCCACAGAGGACAGTCGGAGTACGGGCCGGGCACCGGGCCGGTCCGGCCGGGGTGGTAATGGGGTTCCGGTCGGACCGCTCGCCGGTCAGGCGGGCGGTGCCGGAACCGCCCTCTCCGCGGCGCGGCTCACGTCCTCCCAGGCGGCCCAGGTGTCCATGCGCCGCTTGGAGATGTCGAACGCCACGTCGTAGACCATGCTGCCCAGCAGGAGGCGCAGCGGCGGATCGTCGCTGTCCACCAGGGTCATCAGCGCCTCCGCGGCGAGTCGCGGTTCGCTGTCGACCGAGCCCTCCGCCCACTGCTGCGCCAGCTCGGCGCGCAGCTCGTCGTAGGCCGGGTTCGGCGTCGTCGCCGTGCTGCTGGTGTAGAGATCCGTCCAGTAGCCGCCCGGCTGGACGATGGTGAGCCTGACGCCGAAGCGGGCGGCCTCCGCGGCCAGCGCCTCGCTCATGCCCTCCAGCGCGAACTTGCTCGCGCTGTAGAGACCCGTGCTGGGGAAGCCGCCCAGCGCGCCGATGCTGGAGATCTGGATGACGTGCCCGGCGCCCCGGGCGCGCAGGTGCGGCAGGACGGCCTGGCTGACCCAGAGCGGGCCGAAGAAGTTGACGTCCATCTGGGCGCGGGCCTCGGCCTCGGTGAACTCCTCGACCATGCCGGCGTAGAGCGCCCCGGCGTTGTTCACGACGATGTCGAGCCGGCCGAAGTGCGCGACCGCCCGGTCGACGGCGTCGAAGACCGCCGCCCGGTCGGTGACGTCGAGGGACAGGGTCAGCAGGCGTTCGGGGTGCCGCGCGCGGAGGGAGTCGAGCGGGGAGACGTCACGGGCCGCCCCGACCACGCGGTCACCGGCGGCGAGCGCGGCCTCGGTGAAGGCGCGGCCGAGGCCACGGCTGGCGCCGGTGACGAACCAGATCCGGGAGGCGGCGGTGGCTGAGGTGTTCATGACGATCCCTTCCCAAGCGAGACGGACCGTCTCGTCTTGTTGTTGCTCCGGACTCTACCGCGTGCCGAGCGATTGTCAAGACGGACCGTCTCGTCTCATCTCCTGCTAGATTTGCCGCATGCCCCCGCAGAAGGCCGCCCCCGACTCCAGCCGGCGCAGCGAGACCGCCCGCCGCGCCATCCTCAAGGCCGCGCTCGACCTGGTCGGTGAGCTGGGATACGCCAAGCTCAGCATCGAGGGCATCGCGGCCGCCGCCGGCGTCGGCAAGCAGACTATCTACCGGTGGTGGCCGTCCAAGGGCTCGCTGCTGTTCGACGCGTTCCTCACGCTCGCCACGGACGGGCAGGACCCGCAGGCCAGCGGCGGGCTACCGGACACCGGTGACCTGGCCGCCGACCTGAAGCTGGTCCTGCGGGCCACCGTCGCCGAACTCAACGACCCCCGCTACGACCAGCCCATGCGGGCGCTGCACACCGAGATCGTCCACGATCCCGCCCTGGCCGCCGAGTACGCGAGGCGGTTGGACGAACCCATGCGGGAGCTGAAGAAGGACCGCCTGCGCGCCGCCCAACGCGCCGGGCAGCTGGCCGAGGACGTGGACCTCGACGTGGCCGTCGACATGGTGTTCGGGCCGCTGCTCAACCGGTGGCTCCAGCGCACCGGACCGCTGACCCCCGAGTACGCCGACCAGGTCGTCGACACGGCGCTGCGCGGCCTGCGGCCCCGCCGGTCGTAGGGTCGCCGACCGGTTCTCCGAGCGGTGCGGCGGCGGGTTCCTCGACCCGAGGGCCTGCCGCCGCACCGCGCGCCCGTGCCCGCGCGCCGGCCCTCGCCTCGTGTGGCCGGGCCGGAGGCGATTTCGATGCGACGGCGATCACTCTCCGTGTTGTCGACCGGCATTTCGGAAGGCGCCACGGCCACGGCGGCAGGCGTGGGCCGGAAGGGGTCCGCACCACCGTGGCACCGCCCGCAAACCCACTCTCCTTCCCCACCCGCGGGTCCGGCGACACCGGTCATTAGCCGGTAGTCCACCCACACGCCGACCCGCGGACACCGGTTCGACGAAGGTGAGGCGTGTCTCCCGAAAACCGGCCGGACGGCGTACCGCCCGACCGTGGCGCCGCTCCCCACCGCGCTACTGTCAGTAGCTGCTGATCAAGGTATGACCGGTGAGAGGAACAGGGCCTATGAGCACGTCCATTGTCGTCGGGGGAAGTAACGGGCTGGGACGGGTGATCGCCCAGCATTTCGCGGACCGCGGTGACACGGTGGTCGTCACCAGCCGGGACAAGGCGCGCGCCGAGGCCGTGGCCGCCGAGATCGGTGGCGCCACCCGAGGTCTGGGCGTCGACCTCTCCCAGCCGGAGACCATCGCCTCGGCGTTCGGCGACGTCACGGAGGTCGACCACCTGGTCATCACCGCCACCAGCCAGGTGCCGAACAGTCTGGGCGAGTTCGACCTCGACGCGGCGGTCACCGCGCTGACCATCAAGCTGGTCGGCTACGCCGAGACGGTACGGGTCCTGCGCGACCGCTTCCGCCCGGGCGCCTCGGTGGTGCTCTTCGGCGGGGTGGCGAAGGACCGCCCGTACCCCGGATCCACCATGGTCACGACCCACAACGCGGGTCTCACCGGCCTGGCGAAGACCCTGGCCGTCGAGATCGCCCCGCACCGGGTGAACGTCGTGCACCCCGGCATCGTGGGCGACAGCCCGAAGTGGCGTGACATGTCCGACCACCCGCACCTCGCCCGGACCCCGATCGGCCGGCTGGTGACGATGGCGGAGATCGTCGACGCGACCGACTTCCTCCTGCGCAACACTGGTGTCAACGCGCAGGAGCTGTTCATCGAGGGCGGGATCCTGGCCCGCTGATCCACCATCGGGGACCGCGACGAGGTGATACCCGCGCCGCGCGCCGGCCCAGCGAGCCGCACCCGGCGACCGGTACGTGTCGGGCGGGCGGGTGATTCGCCCGCCCGACACGGCCGACCGGCAGTCGTCCCGGCGGGTACGTCATCTGGTCAGGGCCGGTAGACCGGGTAGACCCCGCGTTCGTGAGCGACGGGACGGAGAGGTTACGCCGCATCCACCGGGGCATCCCGAACGTCTCGACGCTCGCCCGCCCGGTACTGGTGCTCGGCGTGGACGCCCCCGGCTCGGGCAACGCGGCGCACCACGACATGGCCGTCACCCGAGAGTACTGGGAGAATTTCCCCGCGTCGGTGCGCGCACCTGCCGTGCCCGGTGGTGGAGACGCTTACGCCGATCCGCCAGAAGCACACCGTCGAGGGCCTGGTGACGGGTGCCGAGTGATCCGAGGCTTCCCCGCCGCGTCGGGCTAGCCGTCGGTCGGCGGGGGTGGGGCCTCCGCCGACCGGGCCTGCCGCTCGGCCAGGTCGGCGAACTCGCGCACCAGCGGTGACCGGTTGTTCTCGGCCCAGGCCAGACAGACCTGATTGGGCCGGAGGTCGTCGACGAGCACGTGGACGACGTCGGGCCGGGTGTAGAACGTCGCGGTCGACAGGGGCAGGATCACCACCCCGCCGTACGCGGCGACGTGCTCCAGCTTCTCCTCGACCGAGGTGAGCACGGGACGAGGGCGGGAGTCGGAGTCGGCCGGCCGGTACGGCAGGTCGCGCCACTCCGGCACCGCCTGCGGGTCCTGGAGCAGACGCTCATCCCCCAGCTCGGCGAGGTCGACCGACGCCCTGCCGGCCAGGCGGTGGTCACCCGGCAGGACCACGACGCGCGGTTCGCTGAACAGTGGGAGCAGGCGCAGGCTCCGCTGGTCGACGGGCAGCCGTACGTAGCTGACGTCGGCGCGCCCGTCGCGTACCACCTCGACCTGGTCGTTCCAGGAGGTGCGGACGACGCCGACGGACAGGTCCGGGTGCCGCTCGGCGAGAGCGCGGGCCTCGGCGGTGACGATGATGCCGGGCATGAAGGCGATGGTGAACGTCGCCCTGCCGTGCGCGGCCCGCCGGACCCGCCGACGCAGCGCCTCGGCCGAGTCGAGCAGCGGGTGGGCGTCGGCCAGCAGTTGGCGGCCGGCGTCGGTCAGGACGGTGGAGCGGCGGTCCCGGACGAAGAGTTCGGCCTGGAGTTCGTGCTCCAGGGCCCGGATCTGGCGGGACAGGACCGGCTGGGCGATGTGCAGGCGCGCGGCGGCCCGGCCGAAGTGCAGCTCCTCGGCGACCGCCACGAAGTAGCGGAGCTTGCGCAGATCGACGTCCATCCGGCCCCTCGTTCCGGCGTACGGCGCCCCCTCGCGGTATCCGCGGCGGCGCCTGCATCGAACGATACCCGGCGGGCATCACAGGAGGTGGAAGAGGTCTTGGACGCCGCCTCCGCGGCCGGCGCAGGGTGGAACCGTCACTACGACACCTTCCCATCGCACCCCGAAGGACAAGATCATGGCCCTCACCGACCAACGCGTCGTGGTACTCGGCGGAACCTCCGGGATCGGTCTCGCCACCGCCACCCTGGCTGCCCGCGAGGGCGCCCAGGTCGTGGTCGCCTCCAGCAACCGGCGCAGCGTGGATCGCGCCCTGTCGACCCTGCCGGCAGGCGCCACCGGGCACGTCGCCAACCTCACCGACACCGGGGACGTGTCCCGGCTGTTTGAGGATCTCGGCCCGTTCGACCATCTGATCTACACGGCTGGTGAGCCGCTGGCGCTGATGTCCGTCGACGCCCTCGACCTCGCCACCGCCCGCGCCGCGTTCGAACTGCGCTACTTCGGCTCCCTGTCGGCCGTCAACGCGGCCGTGCCGTACCTGCGCCCGGGTGGGTCGATCACCCTCACCACCGGCACCGCCAACCACCGCCCGAGCGCGGGCTGGTCGGTGGCGGCCAGCATCACCGGCGCGATCGACGCGCTGGTCCGCGCGCTCGCCGTCGAGCTGGCCCCGCTCCGGGTCAACGCCGTGTCCGCCGGCGTCATCCGTTCGCCCCTGTGGGACTCGTTGCCCGAGGAGACCCGCGAGCAGATGTACGCCCAGCTCGGCGCAGCGCTGCCGCTCGGCCGGGTGGGCGAGCCGGAGGAGGTCGCCGAGGCGTTCGTTTACCTGCTGCGCTCGACGTACGCCACCGGCACGGTGGTGACCGTCGACGGCGGCACGCTGATCGCCTGAGCACCGGCGGGGGACCGACCCGGTCCCCGGGGTCCACGCGGGCCGGCCGCGGGTGAGCATGCGCGGGAGCTACTTCCGCCCGATCCAATCGCGGCGTGGATAGGAGAGGCTGGTTTCGATGCCTGCTATCGGTATGCGAGCGGGTCAGGTTCACCCCCGTCCCGCCGACGCTGGCCCTGCGTTCGCGTCGTGACCTGAGCCAGCGCTCGAAGCCCGCGGAGGGGTGGCCGGCGAGGCCCGCTCCGCCGGCCGACGGCTCCCGAGCCGGCGGAGCGGGCGGCACACCATGATCTTGGATGATGTGCGTGGTGTGTGCTCTCCAGCGGGTGCCAACCCGGGTCAACCGGTGCCTACGCGGGTCACCGCGTCGACCGCCGGTCGCAAACCGGGGTTCGTGTGCGCTCGGTGTGGTTCTGGGCTGGGAGAACCGGGGTCCGGGTGATGTGGGTGAACGTGGGCCACTCCCTGCCACCTCCGGTGAACCCCAGGTCGCTAGACTGGGCGCTCGCGCCCTCGTAGCTCAGGGGATAGAGCAACGGTTTCCTAAGACGACGCTCTATCTGTACCCATTGGCTGATGACGTGCGCTTTCCTATTGGTCTTCACATTAATGGGGTCGCACGCGCCCCTTGCTGTGCTCGCTTGCCGAAGATCGCCTAACAGGCGTAAGCCCTGCTCAGGCCCTGCCCCGGTCGGTTCGACGCGTCATTGCCGAGATCTTGCGAAGTTGCCGCGCCGCGTCAGTCTACGGTGCTGCAATTGCTCAGGCCAGCAGCGTGGCGAGCTTGGCCGCGCGTGCCGGGTGGTGATGACCGACCCAGGCGACTCGTTCGATGAGGTATTGAGCGAAGTCGGGGTGGCCGGTCCGGTTCTGCGCGGCCAGGCCGTTGCGGGCGGCGTTGTGCAGGATGGTACGAAGCTGGTCGTATTCGTCGCGGGGTGTGGCGGGGTGTTGGTTGACGACGAGTCCGGCGAGGAGTTGCCGTTCGGCCCGACCACGGACGCGGGTCTTACCCGGATGGACCCGAAAGCCCTCGTCTCGGGCGACCATGCCAGTCAGCCCACCAAGCTAGGCGCAGCCTGCTTGGCTTCGTAGGCCCGGGCATGCGGGTTCTCCCGCACCGGCCAGTCTGTGGCGCGCGGCAGTCGGAAGCTTGTTGAGCCGCAGTCACGGTCGGCCGGTGGGAAGGGCGGGCGCCAGGCCCGGCTACGTCGTTTGCTG
>NZ_JAXCFO010000004.1:0-788591 GCF_056150165.1 Micromonospora xinjiangensis
CGTTCGCCAACGACCTGAGCGGCCCGCAGCTGATCGCGGTGACCGACAATGTCAACCAGGCCAAGGGCGACCAGGACCCATCGAGCTGGAAGCCGTCCCGCACCGCCTACCACTGCACGTCCGCCAAGATGTGGATCCGCACCAAGTACACCTGGAGCCTGAAGCTGCAGAGCGCCGAGAAGTCGGCGCTGCAGAGCATGCTCAACCCCTGCTCGTCCTGAGCCGGGGCGGTGAGCGGTGCGGGCCCACACCGCTCACCGCCCGAGGGCGGGCGCCGCTGCCGGCCCGCTGTCCCCGGCCGCACGCCCCGTGCCAGGATCACCCCGTGACGCTCGATGATCTCGCCCGCCAGGTCGCTGCCGTGTCCCGCCTCACCGGCGAGTTCGTCCTCCGCTCCGGGCGGGTGGCCTCCGAGTACTTCGACAAGTACCGCTTCGAGGCGGACCCGGTCCTGCTGGACGCCCTGGCCGCGCGGATGGTCGCCCTGGTGCCCGAGGGCACGCAGGTGCTGGCCGGCCTGGAGATGGGCGGTATCGCCGTGGTGACGGCCCTCGGCCGGCACACCGGGCTGCCGTGCGCGTTCGTCCGCAAGGCGGCGAAGCCGTACGGCACGGCCCGGCTCGCCGAGGGGGCGGAGGTGGCCGGGCGACGCGTGCTCGTCGTCGAGGACGTGGTCACCTCCGGCGGGCAGGTCGTCCTCTCGACGCACGAGCTGCGGCAGCTCGGCGCGCGGGTCGACGCCGCGGTCTGCGTCATCGACCGCCAGGAGGGCGGGGTCGAGGCACTGGCGGCGGAGGGCATCGCCCTGCGCCCGCTGCTCACCCGCGCGGACCTCGACGCGGCGACCGGCTCCGCCGGCTGAGCGCCGGGCCGCCCCGCGCCGCCGGGCCGTGACTCGCCCCGCCCGACCGGGCGCGGCTGGCCGGCCGCCCCGGCGCGTTGATAGCCTGCACCTGCGCGACTGGCGAGGGTGGCGTACCACCGGGGAGCGCTGTCAGCTGGGAGCATCGTCCGCCTGGGTGCTCCTCACCACGAGGTGAGGAGCCGCACATGACCGCGACGTTGATGGACGGGCAGACCGTGTCCCGTCAGCTGCTCGATGCCACGGCGGAGCGTGCCGCGACCTTCGCGCGCACCCACGGGCGCCGGCCGTGCCTTGCCACGGTCCTGGTCGGCGACGACCCGGCCTCGCACACGTACGTGCGGATGAAGGTCAACAGGTGCGCGGCCGTGGGGATCGAGTCGCGCCGGGTGGACCTGCCGGCCTCGACCACCACCGAGGAACTGGTCCGGGTGCTGCGGGACCTCTCCACGGACGCGACCGTCGACGGCATCCTGCTGCAGCACCCGGTGCCGGCGCACGTCGACGAGCGTGCCGCGTTCGAGGCGATCGCCGCGGACAAGGACGTCGACGGCGTGACCGGCGCGTCGTTCGCCGCGATGGCCTTCGGTGAGCCCGGGTTCGCCTCCTGCACGCCGGGCGGGATCATGCGCCTGCTCGACGCCTACGAGGTGCCGTTGCGGGGGCGGCGGGCCGTGGTGGTGGGACGCAGCGCCATCCTCGGCAAGCCGGCGGGGATGCTGCTGCTGACGCGCGACGCCACGGTCACCTACTGCCACTCCCGCACCGTCGACCTGGCGGCGCACGTCGCCGAGGCCGACGTGGTGGTGGCCGCCGTCGGCAGGCCGGAGCTGGTCCGCGGTGAGTGGATCAAGCCGGGGGCGGTGGTGATCGACGCCGGCTACAACCCGGGCAACGTGGGCGACGTGGAGTTCGCGGCCGCCGCCGAGCGGGCGAGCCTCATCACTCCCGTGCCGGGCGGGGTCGGCCCCATGACCATCGCCGTGCTGCTGTCGCAGACCGTCGACGCCGCCGAGCGGCACGGCTGACGGGAGCAGCGGCGTGGCCCGGCCCTGCGGGCCACGCCGGCGAGGTCGCCGCGCCCGGTCAGGGGCCGCGCACCCTCGGGCGATCACGGGAGTAGCGTCATCCGGCGGAGCCACACGCGCGAGGAGGTTGCGGTGCCGACGACGACGGTGGACGTCAGGACGGGCGACGGGGTCGCGGACGCGTACCTCGTCGAACCGGACGGCGACGGGCCCTTCCCGGCCGTGCTCCTCTTCATGGACGCGTTCGGGCTGCGGCCCCGCATCGCGGAGATGGCCGAGCGCATCGCGGCGCGGGGTTACGTGGTGCTGGCGCCGAACCTGTTCCACCGGGCCGGCCGGTCGCCGCTGTTCGACCTCTCCCTGCTCGGCGACCCGCAGCAGCGGGGCGCCATCCTCGCCCGGGTCGGGCCGCACATCGCCGCGCTGACCCCAGAGATGGTCGCCCGGGACTCCGCGGCATACCTGGACTACCTGGCGGCGCGCGACGACGTCGCGCCCGGCCCGGTCGCCGCCGTCGGCTACTGCATGGGCGGCATGAACGCGCTGCGGGCCGTCGAGGCGCACCCGGACCGGATCGTCGCGCTGGCGAGCTTCCACGCCGGCCGGGTCGTCACCGACGCGCCGGACAGCCCGCACCTCGGGGTCGGCGCGGTCACCGGCGAGCTGTACTTCGCCCACGCCGACCAGGACGGGTCGATGACCGCCGAGCAGATCGCCACGCTGGAGCGGACGCTGGACGCCGCCGGCGTCCGGTACCGCTCCGAGGTGTACGAGGGCGCGTCGCACGGGTTCACCATGGCCGACACGGCCGCCTACGACGCGGCGGCCACCGAGCGGCACTGGGTGGCCCTGTTCGACCTGCTCGACCGCACCTTCGGCCGCTGACCCGGCCCCGCCCCGGCCCGGGCCGGGGCGGGGCCGGTGAGAGGAGTTCCGTGTCGTCCACCCTGCTCTCCCGACGCGACCTGCGGTTCCTGCTCCACGACTGGTTGGACGTGGCCCGACTGACCGAGCGGCCCCGCTACGCCGAGCACTCGCGGGAAACGTTCGACGCGGTGCTGGACCTCGCCGAGCGGGTGGCCACCGAGCACTTCGCGCCGCACAACCGGGCGGCCGACCTCGCCGAGCCCCGCTTCGACGGCCAGCGGGTTCACACCATCCCCGAGGTGAAGGCGGCCCTGGACGTCTTCGCCGAAACCGGCCTGCTGGCGTCCACCCTCGACGAGTCGGTGGGCGGCATGCAGCTGCCGCACGTGGTGGCCTCGGCCTGCTTCGCCTGGTTCCAGGCCGCGAACGTGGCCACCTCGGCGTACCCGATGCTCACCCTCGGCAACGCCAACCTGCTGCTCGCCCACGGCAGCCCGGAGCAGGTCGACACCTGGGTGCGGCCGATGCTCCAGGGGCGGTTCTTCGGCACCATGTGCCTCTCCGAGCCGCATGCCGGCAGTTCCCTGGCGGACATCACCACCCGGGCGGAGCCGCAGGACGACGGCACCTACCGGCTGCACGGCACCAAGATGTGGATCTCCGGTGGTGAGCACGACCTGGCCGAGAACATCGTCCACCTGGTGCTGGCCCGCCTTCCCGACGCGCCGCCCGGGGTGAAGGGGATCTCCCTGTTCATCGTGCCGAAGGTGCTCGTCGACGGCGACGGCGCGCTCGGCGCACGCAACGACGTCGCGCTGGTCGGCCTGAACCACAAGATGGGCTACCGGGGCACCACGAACACGCTGCTGAGCTTCGGCGACGGCGCGCACCGGCCGTACGGGCGGCCGGGCGCGGTCGGCCACCTGGTGGGCGAACCCCACCAGGGGCTGGCCCAGATGTTCCACATGATGAACGAGGCACGCGTCGGGGTGGGCGCGGGGGCCACCGCGCTCGGCTACACCGGTTACCTGAAGGCCGTCGAGTACGCCCGGCAGCGCCCGCAGGGGCGGCCGCTCGCCGCCAAGGACCCGGCCGCGCCGCAGGTGCCGATCGTCGCCCACCCCGACGTGAAGCGGATGCTGCTGGCGCAGAAGAGCTACGTGGAGGGAGCGCTCGCGCTGGTGCTCTACTGCGGGCGGCTACTCGACGAGCAGAAGACCGCGCCGGAGCGGGCCGACCGGGACCGCGCGCACCTGCTGCTGGACGTGCTCACCCCGATCGTGAAGAGCTGGCCGGCGCAGTGGTGCCTGGTCGCCAACGACCTGGCGATCCAGGTGCACGGCGGCGCCGGCTACACCCGCGACCACGACGTCGAGCAGCACTGGCGGGACAACCGCCTCAACCCGATCCACGAGGGCACGCACGGCATCCAGGCGCTGGACCTGCTCGGCCGCAAGGTCGTCAGGCGCGACGGCGCGGGGCTCGCGGCGCTGGCGGAGACGATCGGCGCGACGGTCGACCGGGCCATCCGCACCGGTGGTGAGCCCGCCGAGCTGGCCGGGCGCCTCGCCGCCTCCGTGCGGCGCGTCACCGACGTCACGCGCCGGCTCTGGGGCACCGGCGACCCGCAGCTCGCCCTCGCCAACGCCAGCGTCTACCTGGAGGCGGTCGGCCACGTGGTGATCGCCTGGATGTGGCTGGAGCAGCTCCTCGTGGTGGACGCCGGCGCCACGGAGGCCGACGCGGACCTGTGCGCCGGCAAGCGCCAGGCCGCCCGCTGGTTCTTCCGGTACGAACTGCCGCGCACCGAGCCGCAGCTCGACCTGCTGGCCAGCCTGGACCGCACCACCCTGGAGATGCGCGACGCCTGGTTCTGAGCGGGCGCGGGGCCGCCCACGCGGCGGGTCGGTCGCGGGTCAGCCGGCGAGCCGGGCCACGTAGACCGTGTTGGCCGACTCGCCGCCGGTCAGCGGGTTCGGGAACGGCACGACGTGCGTCCGGGCGGTGGCGAAGACCTCGTCCAGGGTCCGCTCGAAGTCGGGGTCGGGTGGGTCGTCCGACCAGAGCGCGAAGACCCCGCCCGGGTGCAGGTGGTCGCCGAGACGGCGCAGCCCGTCGGCGGTGTAGAACGGCGCGTGCCGCGGGTGCAGCAGGTGGCGCGGGGAGTGGTCGACGTCGAGCAGCACGGCGTGGAAGCGGCGCCCCGGCCGCTCGGGGTCGAACCCGTCGCCCGCCGCGGCGGCGAAGAAGTCGGCCCGCACCAGCCGGGTCCGGGGATCGTCGGCCAGCCCGGCGGCGAACGGCAACAGGCCCCGCCGGTGCCAGTCGATCACGTCCTCGACGGCCTCCACCACCAGCAACGACCGCACCCGCTCGTCGGCGAGCGCGGTGCGGGCCGTGTAGCCGAGACCGAGCCCGCCAACCACCACGTCCAGGTCGGCGCCCGCCAACGGTGCGAGCCCGAGCCGGGCCAGCTCGATCTCCGCGACCGGAAAGAGGCTGGACATGAGGAACTCGTCGTCGAGCTTGACCTCGTACACCTCGGCGTCGAGCGCGGGGTCGCGGCGCCGGCGCAGGCTGATCAGGCCGAGGGGGGTCTCCCGCCAGGCCAGTTCCTCGAACCGCACGCCCACCGCCGTCCTCTCTTCGCCAATTCCGGGATGCTACCTGCGCGCCGGCCCGCCGCCGACCCGGCGCGCGAGAGGCATCCGTCCCGCGCCGGCGGGTGAGCGGGCCCGTCGAGGGTCGCGGACGCGGGGGACCGCCCAGTGGCGGACCAACCGATCCGGCTCATCCTGCGGCCCTGACCGGCCGCGACCACGGAGGGTCCACGAAGGATCCACGGACCGCATATCCTGTGCCGCGATCGGGCGTCGGAGGGGATGGCATGCCGTCGCGGCAGGACCAGTTGCACTCGTACCAGTTCACCGTCCAGCGGGCGGTCGCCGCGCTCGTCATGCGGGAGACCGACCCGGCGCAGTCCCCGTTCCGGCGGCTCGCCGGCGCCGCCCTGGCGAGTGTGCTGGTCGCCGCGATCGGCCTGGGCGGGTTCGCGCTCTACGGGCTCTTCGCCGGCGGGGGCGGCGGTTGGCGCGACCCGGGAGCGGTGATCGTCGAGAAGGAGTCCGGCGCCCGGTACGTCTACCGCGAGCAGAAGCTGCACCCGGTGCTCAACTACGCCTCCGCGCTGCTGATCGTCGGCGCCGAACAGGCCCGCACCGTGCTCGTGTCGCGCCGGTCGATTGACGGTGTGCCGCGCGGCCTGCCGCTGGGCATCGCCGACGCGCCCGACTCGCTGCCCGCGCCGTCGCGGCTGTCCACCACGCCCTGGACGGTCTGCTCGGTCGCGGCGGCCGACGCCGACCGCTCGGCACCCCGCTCGGCGCTGCTGATCGGCAAGACACCGACCGGGGGCCGGCTGCTCGGTGACGAGGCGCTGCTGCTGCGCCACCCCGACGGCGGGCTGCACCTCGTCTGGCACCAGCGCCGCTACCTGCTCCGCGACCCCACCCGGGTGCTCGCCGCGCTCGCGACCACGCGCGCCCGGGCCGTGCCGGCGGCGCCGGCGCTGCTGAACACGCTCCCGGCGGGCGTGGACCTCGCCCCACCCGAGCTGCCCGGCCTGGGCCGCCGCTCCACCCGGGTCCCGGGCGCCGACATCGGCGACGTCTACCTGGTGCGCAACTCCGGCGGCGGGCGGCAGTACGCGGCCGTCACCCGGGACGGGCTCGCCGGGATCACCGAGTTGCAGGCGGGCCTGCTGCTGGCGCGCACCGGCCAGCGTGAGCCGGCGCCGATCAGCCTCGGCCGGTTCGCCGCGCTGCCCGAGGTGCCGGACCTGGCACCCACCGGGCCGACCGCGCCGCCGCCGGCACCGCCGCGTCTCGCCGCCACCGACGGGGGCGGGCTGTGCGCCGGGGTGGGGGACGACGCCGGCGCGGCGGAGATCCGGGTGGGGGTACACCTGCCGGACCTGGCCGCCGCGGCCCACACCGGGACCGGGCCGGCCGGCGGGGTCCGCGTCGACCGGGTCGTGGTGGAGCCGGGACGGGGTGCGGTCGTCGAGGCGGTCGCGGCCCCGGGCGCCGGCGGCGGCGCCGTCTCCGTGGTCACCGACCTCGGCCGCCGGCACGTCCTGGCCGACCGGGACGTGCTTGCCATGCTCGGCTACCGCGACGTGCGCCCGGCCCGGCTGCCGGCCGGTCTGGTCAGCCTGGTGCCCGCGGGACCCGCGCTCGACCCGCGGGCGGCGCGGGCCGTCGCGGCACCCGGCTGACCCGACCCCCGGCGTCACCCCTTCTCGGCGCCGCTGGTCAGGCCCTCGGTGAGCAGCCGCTCGCTGGCGAAGAAGAGCAGCACGATGGGCAGGGTGAGGACCACCGAGCCGGCCATCAGCACGGTCTTGGGCACCTCCACCCCGTCGGCGAGCTGCGCCAGCCCCAGCGACACCGTCCACCGGTGCGGCTTGTCCACCAGGAAGAGCAGCGCGAAGAGGAACTCGTTCCAGGCGATCATGAAGTCGTAGAGCGCGACCGCCATGATCGACGGTGCGGCGAGGGGCAGGCTGATCCGGCGGATCACACCGAGGCGGCCCGCGCCGTCGATCGCGGCCGACTCCTCCAGGCTGAGCGGGATCGTCTCGAGGTAGTTCCTGAGCATGTAGACCGAGACGGGCAGGGTCTGCGAGATGTAGACGAGCACGAGGCCGGCCAGCGACCCGCGCAGACCCGCCCGCGTGAAGACCACGAAGAGCGGGATCGCGATCACGATCGACGGGAAGAGGTAGACCGCCAGGAAGAGGAAGTCGACCTGGCGGCGGCCGAAGAACCGCAGCCGGGACACCGCGTACGCGCCGGGGATCGCCACGACCAGGGTGAGCAGCGTCGCGGCGAGCGCCACCAGCCCGCTGTTGCGGATGAAGGCGAGGAAGCCCTGGCCGCCGTCCTCGGTGGCCTTGAGCACCTCGGCGTACGTGGCGACGGTCAGCTCGCCGAGGCCGACGACGAGCGCGCCGGGGTCGAGCAGCAGCCGCTCGATGGGGCGCACCGAGAGCACCAGCATGTAGTAGAAGGGCAGGACGGTGACGAGCAGGAACGCGGCGATCAGCAGCCGTCGCAGCCAGCGCAGGCCCACCGTCTCGATCCGGTCGCGGTCCATCAGTCCACCCTCCGGGCGAAGAAGCGCAGGTAGATCAGGACGAACACGATGAGCACCACGGACAGCACGACCGCCTGCGCCGCGGCCGCGCCGATGTCGGTGCGCGCGGTGAGGAACTCGTAGACCCGGACGCTGACGACCTCGGTGCCGGCCGCGCCCCCGGTGAGCAGGTAGACGTCGTCGAACTTGTTGAAGGTCATGATGAACCGCAGGACGGCGAGCAGCGCGATCACCGGCATCAGTTGCGGGAGCAGGATGTGCCGGAACCGTTGGGTGGGCGTCGCGCCGTCGACCCGCGCGGCCTCCTCCAGGTCGGCGGGCACCGCCTGGAGGCGGGCGAGCAGGAACAGGAAGGCGAACGGGAAGTAGCGCCACGACTCGAAGGCGACCACCGTGGCCAGGGCCGTGGAGTCCTGCGACAGGAACGGGATCGGGGCGTCCCAGCCGAGCAGGCGCTGGCCCCAGTGGTTGACGATGCCGAGCTGCGGGTCGAGCATCACCTGCCACACGAAGGTCATGGCGACGACCGGCGCCACGTACGGCAGCAGCATCGAGGCCCGCACCAGGGTGCGCCCGCGGAACGGGCGGCGGACGACCAGCGCCGCCACCAGGCCGAGCCCGATCGAGCCGATCGTGCTCCCGAGGCTGTAGAGCACCGTGGTGACCAGGGAGTCGGCGAAGCCGGGTGTGTGCAGCACCCGGTCGATGTTGTCCAGCGTGAACTCGCCGAACAGCCCGGTGCGGCGCAGTGTGGCGAGCCGGACCCGCTGGAAGGCGAGCACCACCGTCCAGACGATCGGGATGCCGATCACGGCGAGCACGACGACCAGCGTCGGCGCGACCAGCACGAGCCCGGCCCGGTTCTCGCGGCGGCGCAGGGTCAGGGGTCGGCGGCGGCCGGGCGGCGCCGGCCGCTCCCGCACGGGGGAGCGGCCGGCGTCCGGGGCGGTCGTGGTCAATTGACGCCCGCCTTGATCGCCTCCACGTCACGCTTCGCCCGGGCGGCGGCCGCGGCGGCGTCGGACTTCCCGCCGATCGTGTCGGCCAGCGCCTTGGGCACGGGCAGCTCGCCGAGGATCGCGCCGACGAGCTTCCCCTGCCCCTGGGTCAGGCCCCACCGTTGGAACGTGTCCGGGCTGGTACGCAGGCCGTCGAGCACCGGTTCGCCGTACACCTCGGCGAGGGGCTTCTTGGTGTCCACCCCGGCCGGGCTGGTGTTCCAGGCGGTGAGGAACTTCTCCGGCTCCTCGGCGGTGCCCTTGCGGACGGGGAACCGGCCCTCGGGGGACATGCCGAACCAGCGCGGGTAGCCCTCGCCGAGCATGTGCGCGACGAAGGTCCTCGCCGGGTCGGCGGCGGCGCCGTCGAGCACCGCCCACGAGCTGATCTCGCCGTACTGGGCCGGTTCGACGCCGTTCGGGCCCTTGATCGCGGTGACGAAGCCGCTGTTCCTCGCGAGGAAGCCGGGGTCGGCGGCGCACTGCGGGCAGGTCGGCTTGGCGTCGGCGCGCAGCCCGGCCAGCTCGTCGAGGATGAACGGCGACCAGATCAGCATCGCGGCCTTGCCGGCGAAGTAGGTGGCCCGGGTGGTGTCGACGTCCTGGGCGCCCTTCACCGAGTGGTTCCTCATCAGGTCGCCGTAGAACCGGAACGCCGCCACGCAGGGCGGCGAGTCGAGGGTCACCGCACCGGCGTCGTCGGTGAGCTGGCACCCGTTGGCGAGGGCGAGGTGCTCGAACGTCTGCTGGGTGAAGACGTCGCCCGGCGCGGTCGCGGCGGTGATCCCGGCGACGTCGCCGGTGTGCAGCCGCGCCGCCGCGGCGGCGATCCGTTCGTAGGTGTCGGGCGCCGGCAGGCCGGCCGCGTCGAAGAGGTCCTTGCGGTAGACGAGCAGCTGCCCCCAGCCGTCGCTGGGCACGGCGAGCTGCCGGCCCTCCTCGGCGGTCAGCTCCAGGGCCCGGGGGGAGAACGTCTGCCGCCCGAGCGACTCGACGATCTCGCCGTTGGCGTCGGGGTGCAGCAGCTCGTTGCCGGCGAGCGTGCGGACGCCGGCCAGGGGCACGGCGCCGACGACGTCGGGCAGGTCGCCGGCGGCGGCGCTGGACGCGATGAGTGAGGGGAACTGGTCCTCGTTGACGGTGACCAGCTCGACCTGGATGCCGGTCCGCGCGGTGAAGTCGGCGATGATCGCCCGGGTGGCCGTGACCCGGTCGGCCACGTCCTCCAGGCTCCACACCGTGATCCGGTTGCTGTCGCTGTCGGGGTCGTCGGCGCCGCAGGCCACCAGCGTGGACCCGGCCAGTGCCAGGATCAGGGTGGCGGCGAGCGTCCGCATCGGAGTGAATGACATCGGCGGCACTCCTCTCGAAGAGTACATCGCGGATTCAACGCCATCGATTGATCAATTACAAGACATATGCCGATTTTTTGTTCTAGGATGGAACCCGGCGCTACCGGGATGTGACTCATGGTCAACTGGGTTGTCTCTCTCGCCGGGCCCCGACTGATCAGCCTGGAGCCCTGCCCCGCGGACCCGCTCGGTCCCGGCCAGGTCCGCGTCCGCACCTGCTACTCCGGCATCTCCGCCGGCACCGAGCTCACCCTCTACCGGGGCAGCAACCCGCGGCTCAGCAAGGACTGGGACGACGTCGCCCGCATGTTCGTGCCACGCCAGACCCCGGTGCCCTACCCGCTGGTCGGCTTCGGCTACGAGGAGGTCGGCGAGATCGTCGAGGTGGCGCCCGAGGTCACCGACCGGCATCCGGGGCAGCTCGTCTGGGGCATCTGGGGGCACCGGGCCGAGGCCGTCGTGGCCGCCGACGCGGTCCAGCCCCTGCCACCCGGCCTCGACCCGCTCGCGGCCGTGTTCGCCCGCCCCGGCGCGATCGCGCTCACCGCGGTGCTCGCCGGTGACCTGCACCTCGGCGACTGGGTCGGCATCTTCGGGCAGGGCGTGATCGGACTGCTCGCCACCCGGCTCGCCGTGCTCTCCGGCGCCCGCGTGGTGGCGGTCGACCGGGTGCCCGGCCGGCTCGCCCACGCCACCCGCTACGGCGCCCGGATGACCGTCGACGCGGGCGCCGAGTCGGCGGCGGGCGTGCTGCGCGCCGCCACCGGTGGCCGCGGCGCCGACGTCTGCCTCGAGCTGTCCGGGGCGTACCCGGCTCTGCACGAGGCCATCCGGTCCACCACCCACGCCGGCCGCGTCGTGGCCGCCGGCTTCTACCAGGGGCAGGCCGACGGCCTCGGCCTCGGCGAGGAGTTCCACCACAACCGGATCCAGCTGGTGGCGGCCCAGGTCTCCGGGCCCACTCCGGCGCCCGGCATGGCCGGCCGGTGGACCGGTGCCCGGGTCGCCCAGACCTTCATGGACCTGGTCGCCGAGGGGAGCGTGGACCCGCTGCCACTGGTGAGTCACGTCGTCGACGCCCGCGCGGTGGCCGATGCGCTGGCGTTGCTCGACCGAGGTGACGGTGACGTCCTCCAAGTGGTGCTGAGGTTCCCATGACCATTCCCCTCGCCTGCCAGGAGCAGCTCCTGCCGGGCACCGACCTGATCCAGAAGTACGCGCTGGCCGTCTCCCTCGGCTACGACGGGATCGAGCTGCGCGGGCGCGGCGACCTGGCGTTCGCCCGCCGGCTGCCCGAGCTGCGCCGGGCGCGTGCCGCCGGCGTCGTGATGCCCACCGTCTGCGTCGAGATGGCCCACTTCATCGGCGACTTCGACCCCGTACGCTCCGCCGACGCCGTCCGCAACCTGCGCTCCCAGCTCACGGTCATCGCCGAGCTGGGCGGCACGGGCGTGGTGACCCCCGCCGCCTGGGGGATGTTCTCCCGGCGGCTGCCGCCGTTCGAGCCGCCCCGGTCACCGGCCGGCGACCGGCAGGTGCTCGTGGACGCCCTCGGGGCGCTGGGCGAGCACGCGCGCGCCGAAGGGGTCACCCTCTACCTGGAGCCGCTGAACCGGTACGAGGACCACATGGTCAACCGGCTCGACGAGGCGGTGACGCTGTGCGCGGCGGTCGGCCTGCCCTCGCTGCGGGTCGTCGCCGACACCTTCCACATGAACATCGAGGAGGACGACGTGCACCGCGCACTGCGCGCCGCCGCCCCCTACCTCGGGCACGTCCAGGTGAGCGACTCCAACCGGTACCAGCCGGGCGCGGGGCACCTCGACTGGCCGGCGCTGGTCCGCACCCTGCTGGAGATCGGCTACCACGGATGGTTGGCCCTGGAGTGCCGGCTGCGCGGTGACCCGGTTCGCGCGTTGCAGCAGGCCGCCACGGTGCTGCGGCACGCGCAGCCGCGGCAGGCGGCGGCGTGAGCGCGGCGGAGGCCGGGCCGGGCGGTGACGCCGAGCGGCTCCGCCGGGTCGCCCTGGCCACCCTGGACGCCAACTGGGAGCACGACCACACGGTGCCGTCGCGGACCCTCTACCCGCACCAGTGGAGCTGGGACTCCGCGTTCATCGCCGTCGGCCTGGCCCACGTCCGGCCCGCGCGCGCCTGGCGGGAGCTGGCGAGCCTGTTCCGGGCCCAGTGGGCCGACGGGCGGGTGCCGCACATCGTGTTCAACCCCCGGCTCCCGGTCGGCGCGTACTTCCCCGGGCCGGAGTTCTGGGCGTCGGCGGGGGCGCAGGGCGCACCCGCCGCCGCCACGTCCGGGCTCGTCCAACCACCGGTGCACGCGCTCGCGGCCTGGCTCGCGTACCGCCGGGCGCCCTCGGACGCCGCCCAGGTGGCGCTGCGCCGGCTCTACCCCCGGCTCGTGGCCCAGCAGCACTACCTCGCCGGCCGACGGGACGTGGGCGGCGGCGGACTGGCCTGCGTCGTGCACCCCTGGGAGTCCGGGCTGGACAACAGCCCCGCCTGGGACGCCCCCATGGCGGCGGTGCCGGCCGACGCGGCGGTGATGCGCGCGTACCGCCGGCACGACACCGCGCACGCGCCCGCCGCGCACCGCCCCACCGACCTGGACTACGCGCGGTACGTGGCGATCGTCGCCTCCTACCGCGACGGCGGTTACCGCGACGAGTCCCTGGCCGGGGGGCACCCGTTCCTGGTCGAGTGCCCGCTGTTCAACGCGGCGGCGGGCGCCGCCGAGCACGCGCTGGCCCGGATCGCCCCACTGGTCGGCGCCGACCCCGGGCCGCACCGGGAACGCGCGGCCCGGATCACCGAGGCCCTCGTGCGCCGCCTGTTCGACCCGGCTACCGCGACGTTCCAGCCCCGCGACCTGCGCACCGGGCGGCTCCTGCCGTCACGGACGGTGCTCGGCCTGACCCCGCTGATCCTGCCCGACCTGCCGGCGCCACAGGTCGCGGCGGTCGTCGCCGAGGCCTGCTCGCCCCGGTTCGGCGTCGCGCCGCGGATGCCGCGGCCGCTGCCCAGCTACGACCGCACCGCGCCGGACTTCGAGCCACTGCGCTACTGGCGCGGCCCCAGCTGGATGAACGTCAACTGGCTGGTGCGCCGGGGCCTGCTCACACACGGCCGGGCAGACCTCGCGGCGGGGCTGGGCCGGTCGATGGTGGAGCTGGTGGCCACCGCCGGCTGCCACGAGTACTTCCACCCGGACACCGGGGCCGGGCTCGGGTCACCCGCGTTCGGCTGGACCGCCGCGCTCCTGCTCGACCTGCTGGCCGACGAACGAGCCCCGGCGCCCACGGGGTGAGCGCCGCCGCGCCGCGGCGGCGTCAGGCGGACGCGAGGGCGTCCTCGACGCCGAGGCGTTCGCGGCGCCGCTGCCCCCACTCGCCGAGCGGGCGGAGGGCCTCGTTGAGGGACCGACCGTGCTCGGTCAGCGAGTAATCCACCCTGGGCGGGACCTCGCGGTGCACCTCCCGGTGGATCAGCCCGTCCTCCTCCATCTCGCGCAGATGCTGGATGAGCATCTTCTCGCTGACGCCGGTGAGGGCGCGTCGCAGCTCCCCGAACCGGCGGGTGCCGTGGGCGTCCAGCTCCCACAGGATCAGCGACTTCCACTTTCCGGACACCACGTCCATCGCGGCGTCGATGCCGCAGATGTAGGGGCCGCGTCTGCTCCGGGTCGACACCACACCCTCCGTCGTCCTACCTCGCTTACCAAAAGGTAAGTATTGAACAATTTAGTGAGTACTTGTCCGAAGGACTGTACCCGCGAACCATGGTGGGTGGCGCGCCCGTCACATCACCAGCAGAGCGAGGAACCAATCGGATGACCACCAGCACCACCTTCCTGGGACTCGGCGCGATGGGCAGCGCGCTCGCCACGGCGGCCCTCGACGCCGGCCGACCGGCCGTCGTCTGGAACCGCACCCCGCACCGGGCACAGGCGCTCGCCGCGCGCGGGGCCACCGTCGCCCCGACCGTGGCGGACGCGGTCACCGCGGCCCCGGTGATCGTCGTCTGCCTCTTCGACCACGAGTCGGTGCACGGCGTGCTCGACCCGGTCGCCGCCGAGCTGTCCGGGCGTACCGTGATCAACCTGACCACCACGACGCCCGCCGAGTCGCGGGCGCTCGCCGCCTGGGCGGCCGCGCACGGCGTCGCCTACCTCGACGGCGCGATCATGGCCGTCCCGGAGATGATCGGCGCTCCGGGCGCCGCGATCCTCTACAGCGGATCGGCCGCGGCCTTCGACGAGCACCGGGCGCTGCGTGACCTGTGGGGTGACAGCAGCTTCGTCGGGGCGGACGCGGGCCTGGCGTCCCTGCAGGACATGGCGATGCTCGCCGGCATGTACACCATGTTCGCCGGCTTCCTGCACGGCGCGGCGATGGTCCGCGCGGCGGGCGTGCCGGCGACCGAGTTCGTGACGCGGCAGGCGCCGTTCCTCGCCGCGATGACCGGTCAGCTGGCCGGCTTCGCCGCGACGGTCGACGCCGAGGACTACACCGGCGAGGGCCAGCAGAGTCTGCGGTTCACCGAGACCGCCCTGGCCACGCTGCTGCGGGCCACCGCCGAGCAGGGCGTCGACCCGGCGGTGCTCGCGCCGTTGCACGACCTCGTCGTACGCCAGATCGCCGCCGGGCACGGCGAGCACGGCACCGCCCGCATCTTCGAGGAGATCAGGAGCACCCGATGAAGCCGCCCGTCACCGTGATCGGCCTGGGCCCGATGGGTCGGGCCATGGCCAACGCCCTGATCGGGGCCGGGCACCCGGTGACCGTGTGGAACCGGACGCCCGGTCGCGCGGAGGAACTCGTCGCCGCCGGGGCCACGCCGGCGGCGACCCCCGCCGACGCCCTCGCCGCCGGCGGCCTGACCATCCTCAGCCTCACCGACTACCGGGCCGGAGCTGGCGCGCCAGTTGGAGACCGGCGACCATCCCGGCCACCTCAGCACCGCCCTCATGATGGGAGCCACCGCGGACCACATCGTCCGCACCAGCGCGGAGGCGAATGTGGACCTCCGGCTGCCGGAGGCGGTCAAGTCCCACTACGACCGGGCGATCGCCGCCGGGCACGGCACCAGGAACTGGACGGCGCTCTACGAGGTGATCAGGGCGCGCGGCTGATCCCCGGCGCGGTGCACCGGGTGGGCGCGGGCCCCCAGCGGCCGCGCCCACCCGGTGGTACCCATCGAGGGGGCAGCAGAAGCATCGATCATCCGGCGGGCCCGGGTGGGCCATCGACGGCGGCGAACTTGCGCCGTGTCGCACTTCCGCCACCGGCGCCCCCGACGGGGATCCGGCCGGACGGCGCCTACGATGTGCCCCGGGGCGAGGGGGTGTCGTGGCGGAGATCGACAAGGTTGCCTGGATCCTGTTGGCGGACGGGCGGATCCTGAGCACGCGCTCGCACGGGCGCGACGTCTGGTACCTGCCCGGCGGGAAGCGGGAGCCCGGGGAGAGCGACCGGGACACTCTGCGGCGCGAGATCGCCGAGGAGCTGAGTGTCGAGGTGGACACCGCCAGCGCGGCGCACGTCGGGACGTTCACGGCGCAGGCGCACGGCCACGCCGCGGGCGTCGACGTGCGGATGACCTGCTACACCGCCGACTACCGGGGCGCGTTGCGGCCGTCGCGCGAGATTGCCGAGGCGGCCTGGCTCGGGTACGCCGACCGGGCGCGGGTCTCCCCGGTGGATCAGATCATTTTCGACCACCTGCACGCCGCGGAGCTGCTGCGCTGATCCGCGCCGGGTTTGTCGGCACGGGGGCGGGGTAAGCGCCCGGCCGGTGGCGAAGGAGGGGCGGCGTGCGGTTTCCCCGCTTCATCGACGCGGTGTCGAGGCGCTCCGGGCTCGCGCCCGAACAGGCCTCCACGGTCGCTCGCGCCGTCCTCCAGACCATGGCCGAGCGGATCACCGGCACGCCGGCGGACGACCTGGCCGGGCACCTGCCGGACGACCTCGACGGCTACCTGCCGGGGCCCACGGCGGGCGGAGCGGGGGGTGGGAGCGCGCCCGCTGCCGGTGCCGCGGCTTCCGGGCCGGCGGAGTTCCTGCGCCGGGTGGGGGAGCGGGCCGGGGTGGACGAGGAGACCGCCCGGTTGGGCACCGCGGCCGTCTTCGCCACGCTCCGGAACACGGTCACGGTCGCCGAATTCCGGGCAATGGTGGCGCGGTTGCCGCAGGACGGTCGCGGCGGAATGGAACCGGCCCCACCCGCGCCGTACGATGGCTGAGGCGGACCACTCACGCCATCCTGTCTGAGGTCCGACATCCGCCGAAGTTCCGGAAACTTTCCGGCCAAAGAGCGGCATCTGCCGGAAGATTGACTGTCCACTCTCCCTTACGCGGTAACTCCTCTATGCGCTAGGGGGATGATCGGTCTATTTGCGTCGTCCCTCGTCCGAGGCCCGGATCGGCTATTCGGGCGGACTCTCATTGACGATCTTTTCTCCCAGGTATTGAGACTTATGCTGCTTCCATTGTGAAGTCCTGGGGGGGATCATGATCACGCTCGTCGAACGCTGCGCGTCCGTCCTCTGTGGAGAGACGTGCGCATCCTGACATGGCGAACCAGACCCTGATCCATCGCTTCGGCGATGTCGCCGCCGCCTGTCCCGACCACCCCGCCGTCCTCGCCGAGACCCGGCAGCTCACCTACGCCGAGCTCGCCGGCCTCGCCGGTGGGTACGCCGAGACGCTGGCCGCGGCCGGAGCCCGGCCCGGCGACCGCGTCGCGCTGCTGACCGCGCACGGGGCCCGCACCATCGCCGCCATCCTCGGCACCCTCGCCGCCGGCTGCGCGTACGTGCCGCTCGACCCGGGCTTTCCGCACCACCGGCTGCGGCAGATGCTCACCGGCGCCGGCGTGACGACCGTCGTCTGCGCCGCCGAGCACGAGCCCCTCGCCCGCCAGCTCGCCGCCGACCGGCCGGGCACCCGCGTCATCGTCGTCGACGACCCCCGCCCGGCCCCGCTGCGCCCCCGGGAGGTCGACCCCGGCGCGCTGGCGTACGTGCTGTTCACCTCCGGCTCGACCGGCGTGCCCAAGGCGGTCGGGCAGACCCACCGCAACCTGCTGCACGTGGTGCGCAACCAGATCGACACCCTCCACATCGGGCCGACCGACCGGCTCAGCCTGCTCGCCTCGTTCAGCTTCGACGCCGCCATCCCCGACCTCTACCCGGCGCTGCTCACCGGCGCCGCGGTCGTCCCCGTCGACCTGCGCCGCCACGGGTTGGCCCACGCGGTCGAACAGCTCGCCCGGCACCGCGTCACCATCTACCACTCGACCCCCACTGTCTACCGGTTCCTGCTCGACACACCCGGCGTCGAGCGCCTCGACCAGGTGCGGGTCGTGCTGCTCGGCGGGGAACAGGCCACCCACGCCGACGCCGCCCGCGGCCGGGGGCGGTTCGCCCCTGGCTGCGTGCTGGTCAACGGCTACGGCGCCACCGAGATGACCTTCGCCGCCCGGTACGCGCTGCCGCTGGCCGAGGCCGACCCGGCCGCGACCGGGCCGCTGCCGATCGGCACCGCGCTGCCCGGCTACCAGCTGCGCCTCAGCGAGGACGGCGAGATCGTGGTGCGCGGCCCGCACCTCGCCCCCGGCTATCTCGACCGGGACAGCGACCGGTTCTTCACCGACCGCGACGGCGTGCCCGCCTACCGCACGGGGGACCTGGGCGAGCGGCTGCCCGGCGGTGAGCTGCGCTGCCTCGGCCGGCTGGACCGGCAGGTCAAGGTGCGTGGCTTCCGGGTCGAGCTGACCGAGATCGAGGCGCTGCTCGCCGCCGAACCGGGCGTCGCCGGCGTGCGGGCCATCGCGCGCGACGGCGAGCTGCTGGCGTACGTCCGCCCGGCCGCGGGCCCGCTCGACCCCGCCGCCCTGCGCGCCGCGCTCGCCCGCCGGCTGCCCGAGTACGCGCTGCCCCGCGCGGTGGTGCCGGTCGACGAGTTCCCGCTCACCGTCACCGGCAAGATCGACGAGCGGGCGCTGCCGGACCCGAGCCACCCGGTGCCGGCCGGCGCGGCACCGGCCACCCCCACCGAGCGTGCCGTGCACGACATCTGGTGCGCGGTGCTGGGCCGCGACGCGGTCGGCCGCACGGACGGGTTCTTCGACGTCGGCGGCCAGTCCCTGCTCCTCGGGCAGGTGCAGCAGCGCCTCGCCGAACGGTTCGGGGTGCGGCTGCCGATGCTGCGGCTCTTCGCGCACCCCACCATCGCCGCGCAGGCCCGGCTGATCGACGACCCGCCCGCCGACCGGGCGCCGGCCCCGGCCCTCGCCACGCCGCCCGCGCCGTCGACGGCCGCCCGCGACTACACCGGCGACGAGATCGCCGTGGTGGGCCTCGCCGGCCGCTTCCCCGGCGCCCCCGACGTGGCCACCTTCTGGTGGAACCTCTGCGCCGGTGTGGACTCCATCCACGACCACAGCGACGCCGAACTGGCCGCGCTCGGCATCGGGCCGACGCTGCGCGCCGACCCCCGGCACGTCCGGGCCGCCGGCCGGCTCGACGGCGTCGCCGACTTCGACGCCGAGTTCTTCTCCTTCGCCGAGCAGGAGGCGGCCCGCACCGACCCGCAGCACCGGCTGTTCCTGGAGACCGCCTGGGAGGCGCTCGAGGACGCCGGGCACGACCCGACCCGCTTCCCCGGGCTGGTCGGCGTCTTCTCGGCCACCTCCGCGAACCGCTACTTCCTGTTCCATCTCATGGACAACCCGGCCGTGGTCGGCGACGTGGACCCGGACGACTGGGAGGCCCGGCTGATCGGGCGGCAGTTCACCGACCACCTGCCCGGGCAGGTGGCGTACCGGCTGGGGCTCACCGGCCCGGCGGTCGCCGTGCAGAGCGCCTGTTCCAGCTCGCTGGTCGCGGTCTGCCTCGCCGCGCAGAGCCTCGCGGACTACCAGTGCGACATCGCGCTCGCCGGCGGGGTCAACGTCACCTGGCCCCGCTACCGCCACACGCCCGGCGGGCTCGCCTCGCCCGACGGGCGGTGCCGCGCGTTCGACGAGGCGGCCAGCGGCTCCGGCTTCGGATCGGGCGTCGGCGTGGTCGCGTTGCGCCGGCTCGCCGACGCGCAGGCCGACGGCGATCGCGTCTACGCGATCCTGCCCGGCTGGGCGGTCACCAACGACGGCCCGGACCGCGCCGGCTACGCCGTGCCCGGCCCCGCCGGACAGGCCGCCGCGGTGGCGAACGCGCTCGCCGCCGCCGAGGTGGCGCCCGGCGAGGTCCGCTTCATCGAGGCGCACGGCAGCGGCACCCCGCTCGGCGACGCCATCGAGGTGGCCGCGCTGCACGAGGTGTACGCGGGCGGGCCCGCCGAGAGCTGCGCGCTCGGCTCCGTGAAGACCAACATCGGGCACCTCGACGCCGGGGCCGGCATCGCCGGCCTCATCAAGGCGGTGCTCGCCGTCCAGCACGGCACCATCCCGCCCAACCTGCACTACACGCGCCCACACCCGGAGATCGACCTGGCCGCCGGCCCGTTCTACGTACCCACCAAGGTGCGGGACTGGCCGGAGGCCCCGCGCCGGGTCGCCGGGGTCAGCTCGTTCGGGCTGGGCGGGACCAACGCCCACGTGGTCGTCGAGCAGCCCCCGCCGGTCGAACCGGTCGACGACCCGTCGCCCGCGGCGCACCTGCTGCCGGTCTCGGCGCGTACGCCGGCCGCGCTGCGGGACGCGTTGACCCGGCTGCGACGGCACCTCTCCGGCGCCGCGCCGGCGCTGGCCGAGGTGGCCGCCACGCTCGCGCTGGGCCGGCGCGCGTTCGCGTGCCGGGCCGCGGTGGTCGTCACCGACCTCGCGGGAGCCCTCGCCGCCCTCGACGAGCTGCTGGAGACCGGCGCGCGGGTCGCCGGCGAGCCCGGCGAGCTGCGCGAGCTGGCCACCGCCTGGGTGGCCGGGCAGAGCGTGGACTGGGCGGCGCTGCACCCCGAGGGCGGCATCCGCCGCACGGGCCTGCCCACCTACCCCTTCCAGCGGCAGCGGTACTGGATCGATCCCCCTCAGAAAGGCACGCGGTGAACTGGTTCGTCTCCGCCGGTGGCCGTGACGTGGCACCGGTGCAGCTCTTCTGCCTGCCCTACGCCGGGGCCGGGGCCAGCGCGTTCCGGCGCTGGCAGGCCGGCCTCGGCCCGGGCGTCGAGGTGCTGCCCGTGCAGCTGCCGGGCCGGGAGAACCGGATCACCGAGGACCCCCGGTTCACCGTGGCCGACGTCGCCCGGGCCGTCGCCGAGCGCGCCACCGGCCCGTACGCCGTGTACGGCCACTCCATGGGCGGTCGGCTCGGCTTCGAGGTGGTCCGCGAGCTGCGCCGGGAGGGGCGACCGCTGCCCCTGCGGCTCTACGTCGGCGGCGCCCGCGCCCCGCACGTCACCGCGCCCAGCCTCTTCGACGGGCTCTCCACCGTGGACGACGACGAGCTGCTGCGCCGCCTCGGCGACGGCGGTGGCCTCCCCGCCGAGGTGCTCGACCACCCCGAGCTGGTGGAGCTGCTGCTCCCGCTGCTGCGCGCCGACTTCGGCCGGGTGGACGGCTACCGCTACACGCCCGGCGAGCCGCTGCCGGTGCCGATCGTGGCGTTCAGCGGCCGGCGCGACCGGGCGGTGACCCGCGAGCACAGCGAGGCCTGGGCCCGGCACACCGCTGCCGGCTTCACCCTGCACGAGATCGACGGCGGGCACTTCTTCCTGCACGACGCCCTCGACGACCTGCTCGCCACGATCCGCACCGACCTGGCCGCCGCGCTCGCCGCGACGCCCGCGAGCACCGCCGTGCCGCCCGCGCGCACCGCCGCGCCGACCGTGACGGCCGCCACCGCCGCCACCGCCCGGCCGGGCACGGCCACCGGCGGGGCCACGGCGACGGCCGCGACGACCCGCAGGCTCGGCGGGCACCGGGTGCCGCTCGGCGACACCGGCTGGTCGGTGTGGCGGGACGCCATCCTGCGCACCACCGGCTTCCCCGCCGACGGGCTCACCATGCTCTCCGCCCCGCACGCCGCGGCCGCCGCGGACGAGCTGCTGGCCACCGGCTCCGGCGCCGAACAGTTCGACAAGGAGTTCGCCGAGGCGGTGGCCGCCGCGTCCCGCAAGCTCACCGAGCTGGCCGGCGACCCACTGCTGCGCGAGGCGGTCACCTGGCAGAACCGCAACGCCCTGCTCGCCCTCGACGGGCTGCGCCGCGGCGGCCCGGACGCGCCCCGCAACGTCCGCCGGCGGGACCGGGAACGAGCCCTGCTCAAGTACTGGCAACGCTACTGCGGCAAGAACGAGACCGTGGGCTTCTTCGGCCCGAGCTGCTGGGCCACCCTCGACCCGGCCCGGGAGGCGACCGCCGAGGTCCGGCCCGGCCCGACGCTGACCCGCCGCCGCTGGGTGTGGTTCGAGTCGTGGGCGCTGACCGCGTACGCCGACCGGATCGGTCAGGATCTCGCGGTGCGCGCGTGGTGGCCCCCGCGCCTCGCCCCGCACCTGCGCCTGGTCGACCGCGCGGTGCAGCGGCCCGGCCGGCCGCCCGTGCCGGTCTCCCCGGTGGAGGCGGCGCTGCTCGCCGCCGCCGACGGCCGCCGCCCGGCGCGGGACCTGGTCGCCGACGCCACGATCGGGCTGCGCCGCCCCGAGGACGGCTACGCGCTGCTCGACCGCCTCGTGGAGCGGGAACTGATCACCTGGGACGCCGGGCTGCCGGTCAGCCCGGACGCCGAGAACGTGCTGTGCGAGCGGATCGACGCGATCGGCGACAGCGGGGCGCGGGAGGCCGCCCGGGCCGGCCTCGACCGGCTCCGCGCGGCCCGGGACGCCGTCGCCGCGGCGGCCGGCGACCCGGACCGGCTCCGCGCGGCGCTCGACGCGCTCGACGAGACGTTCACCGCGCTCACCGGCCTGCCGCCGCGGCGCCGGGACGGCCAGATGTACGCCGGTCGGACGCTCTGCTACGAGGACACGAGCCGCGACCTCGACGTGGTGTTCGGCGCACCGCTGCTGGACGTGATCTCCGAGCCGCTCGGTGTGCTGCTGCACGCCGCCCGCTGGCTGGCCGGCGCGCTCGAGGAGGCGTACGGAGCGGTGTTCCGCGACCTGCACGAGGAGCTGCGCGCGGAGGCCGGCGGCGCCCCGGTGGCCCTGTCCGACCTGTGGTTCCTGGTCCAGGGGCTGTTCTGGGGCGACGGCGAGCGTCCCGTCGACGCCGTCGCCGCCGACTTCGCCGGCCGGTGGGCCGGTCTGTTCGGGCTGGACGCCCTCCCGCCGGGCACCACCGACGTCCGGCTCCGGGTGGCCGACCTCGCGGCGCGGGTCGCCGAGGTGTTCCCGACCGTCCGACCCGAGTGGAGCAACGCCCGCCTGCACAGCCCGGACCTGCAGATCTGCGCGGCCGACGCGGAGGCACTCGCCCGGGGCGAATGCACGGTGGTCCTCGGCGAGCTGCACGCCGCCTGGCCGTCGTTCGACTGCCAGGTGTTCACCCCGTCCCACCCCGACGTGGAGCGGCTGCGCGCCGCCCTCGCCGAGGACCTGGGCGAGCGGCGGATCCGGCTGCTCTTCCCCACCGACTGGCCCCGGCGCACGAGCCGGGTCGCCGAGGCGCTGATCGGCCCGACCGACCGGCAGCTGGCCTTCCTGCCGGCGCCCGGCGCGGAACCGGAGCGGGTGCTGCCGACGGTCGCGCTGACCGTCGACGACGAGGCGGGCCGGCTCGTCGCGACCGCGCCGGACGGGCAGCGCTGGCCGCTCACCGAGATCTTCGCGGGCCTGCTCGCCGCGCACGCCGTCGACGGGTTCAAGCTCGTGGCCGCCGCGCCCTACACGCCGCGGATCACGCTCGACCGGCTCGTGGTGGCCCGGCAGACCTGGCGCACCACCGTCGGGGAGAGCGGCCTGGGCACCGTGACGGGCGAACGGGAACGCTTCCTCGCCGTCCGCGCCTGGCGGCGTCGGCTCGGGCTGCCCGAGCAGGTGTACGTCAAGCTCGGCACCGAGACCAAGCCCTGCTTCGTGGACCTGAGCAGCCCGGCGTTCACCAACATGTTCTGCGCCATGGTGCGGGCCGCCCGCGGCGACGGTGGCGACGACGTGTCCCTGGTGGTCAGCGAGATGCTGCCGACCCCCGGCGACGCCTGGGTGCCCGACGCGCAGGGCCGGCGCTACTTCAGCGAGCTGCGACTGCACATCGTGGACGACGCCGCGGAGGTGACCCGGTGAGCCACCGGATCCCGCTGGGCGACACCGGGTGGTGGGTGTGGCGCGACGTCGTGCTGCGGACCGCCGGCTTCCCGGCCGCCGGGCTCGACGCGTTCGCCGCGCCCGGGGCCGCGGCCGCCGCCGACGCGCTGCTGGCCGGGACGGGCACCCGCGAGCTGTTCGACAAGGAGTTCCACGCGGCCCAGCTCGACGCCTCCACGCGGGCCGACGCCATCGCCGCCGACCCGCTGCTGCGCGAGGCGGTCACCTGGCAGAACCCCGAGATGCTCGTCGCGCTCGACGGGCTGCTGCGCACCGACCCCGCGGCCCGCAACTGGCGCCGACGGCGACGTGAGACCGCGCTGCTGCGGTACTGGCAGCGCTACTGCGGCAAGGCGGAGACCATCGGGTTCTTCGGCCCGGTCTGTTGGGGCAGCCTCGACCCGGACGACCCGTCGACCCGGCTGCGTCCCGGCGCCGGCACACTCGCCCGCCGGGAGGTGCACTTCGAGGCGTGGGCGCTCATCGCGTACGCCGACCGGCTCGCCGACGACCCGGCGGTGCGACGGTGGTGGGCCCCGGCGCTGCCGCCGCACCTGAGCGTGTCCGGGCGGCGGCTGCGCCGGCCGCTGCACCCGCCGGTGGACCTCAGCGCCGCCGAGGCGCTGCTGCTGGCGCACTGCGACGGGCGCACCCCGGCCGCGACGGTGGTGCGGCGCTGCCTGCGCGACGCCGACGGCCCGCTGCGCTCGGAGGCCGACGGTTTCCTGCTGCTCGACCGGCTGGTGCAGCGGTCCCTGCTGACCTGGGACGCGGGGCTGCCGATCAGCCCGCGCGCCGAGCAGGTGCTGCGCGACCGGCTCGCCGCGATCGGCGATCCGGCGGTCCGCGCCGAGGTGACGGCGGGATTCGACCGGCTCTGCGCGGCCCGCGACGCGGTCGCCGGCGCGGCCGGGGACCCGGACCGGCTCCGCGCCGCGCTCGCCGCGCTCAACGCCGAGTTCACCGCCGTCACCGGCCGGCCGGCCGTCCGCCACGGCGGGCAGATGTACGCCGGCCGCACCGTGCTCTACGAGGAGACGGCCCGGGACCTCGACGTCGTCGTCGGCTCGGCGGTGCTGGACGCGCTCGCCGCGCCGCTGGCGATCGTGCTGGCCGCCGCGCGCTGGCTCACCGCCGAGGTCGGCGCCGCGCTGCGCCGGCTGCTCCACGAGCTGTACGAGGAGCTGCGCGGCGAGGGCCCGGTGCGGCTGGCCGACGTCTGGTCGTTGGCGCAGGGACTGCTGCTCGCCCCGGACGGCCCGCTCGCCGGCGCCGGCGCGCGGTTCACCGCCCGCTGGGCGGAGCTGTTCGGTCTCGACGCGGACGCCGCCGCGCAGCCGGAGGTGCGGCTGCGCAGCGTGGACCTGGCGGAGCGCGCGGCCCGGATCTTCGCGGCGTCCGGCCCGGGCTGGCCGTCGGCCCGGATCCACAGCCCGGACGTGACGATCGCCGCCACCGACGTGGCCGCCGTCAACCGGGGCGACTTCCTGCTGGTGCTCGGCGAGCTGCACCCCGCGTACACGCCGTTCGACAGCGCGGTGTTCACCCCGTTCCACCCCGACCCGTCGGCGCTGCGCGCCGGGTTCGACGCCGACCTCGGCCCCGCCCGGATCCGGGTGCTCTACCCCGAGGGCTTCCCCCGCGTCACCACCCGCACCACGTACGCCACGGTGGGGCCGGCCGACCGGCAGCTCGGCATCGACACCGCCCGCGGCGCGGACGTGCGGCGGCTCGTGCCCGCCACCGAGGTGCGGGTCGAACCCGACGGAGGGGACCTGGTCGCCGTGGGGCCGGACGGCAGCCGCTGGCCCCTGGTGGAGATCTTCGGGCACCTGCTCGGCGCGCTGCTGCTGGACAGCTTCAAGCTGGTCGCGCCGGCCCCGCACACGCCCCGGATCACCATCGACCGGCTCGTCGTGGCCCGGCGCACCTGGCGGACCACGGTCGGGGAGAGCGGCCTCGCCGGGATCACCGGCGACGAGGAGCGGTTCCTCGCCGTACGCCGCTTCCGGCGGCGGCTCGGCCTGCCGGAGCGGGTCTTCCTGAAGATCGGCACCGAGGTCAAGCCCTGCTACGTCGACTTCACCGGGCCGCTGCACGCCCAGTCGCTCTGCGCCATGGTCGACGCCGCGGCCCGCACCGGCCCCGACGTGTCCGTGGTGGTGAGCGAGCTGCTGCCGGCGCTCTCCGACACGTGGGTGACCGACGCGCGGGGGCGCGGTCACGTCAGCGAACTGCGCCTGCAGATCACCGATCCGATGAGCTACCGGGGAGAGAACGGGTGACCGACATCCTGTCCATGAGCGCGGCGCAGGGCGAGCCGCTGCCCTGGCCGGACGCCACGCTGGCCGAGCTGGTCGTCGCACAGGCCGCCCGTACCCCCGACGCGGTGGCCGTGCGCCAGTGGGACGACCGGCTCAGCTACCGGGACCTGCTGGACCGGGCGGCGGGGGTGGCCGCGGCGCTGCGGTCACGCGGCGTCGGCCGGCAGAGCCGTGTCGGGGTCTGCGGCCGGCGCCGGCCGGACCTGGTCGCGACCGTGCTCGGCGTGCTGCTTGCCGGGGCCTGCTACGTGCCCCTGGAGCCCGGCGGACCACGGCGGCGGCTGCGGGAGATCGCCGCGGACGCGGGCGTCACCGTTGTCGTCGGCGACGCCGCCGAGAGCGAGTTCGCGGGTGTGCCCGGCATCGAGGCGCTCGGGCTGCCCGGCCCGGCGCCGCTCGCGCCGTGCCCCGCCCGGCCCGGTGACCCGGCGTACGTGCTGTTCACCTCCGGGTCGACCGGCCGCCCGAAGGGGGTGCTCACCACCCACCGCAACGCGGTCGAGTTCGTCCACGGAGTGGTGGCGCTCAGCGGCGCGGACGCCGGCGTGCGCAGCCTCGGCATCGCCTCGCTGGGCTTCGACGCGGCCACCATGGACCTCTTCGTCCCGCTGCTGCTCGGCGGCTCGGTGCAACTGCTCGGCGCGGACGACCGGGCCGACCCGGTGCGCCTCGCCCGGTTCATCGCCGCGCACGAGGTCAACTGGGGTTTCATCACCCCCACCGTGCTGTCCATGCTGGACCCGGCCGAGGTGCCCGGCTGGCGGGTGGTGCTCTG
The DNA here is from genome assembly GCF_056150165.1 of Micromonospora xinjiangensis. Taxonomy (NCBI): domain Bacteria; kingdom Bacillati; phylum Actinomycetota; class Actinomycetes; order Micromonosporales; family Micromonosporaceae; genus Micromonospora; species Micromonospora xinjiangensis. Next base: position 26,620 of record NZ_JAXCFO010000004.1, read on the forward strand.
CGGCGGCGAGGCGGTCCCCGCCGAGCTGGCCGCCCGGTGGGCGCCGGGACGCACGTTCCTCAACGGCTACGGGCCGACCGAGACGACCGTGCTGGCGGTGAGCGGCCCGCTGAGCGCGGACGAGACCGACCCGGTGCCGATCGGCCGGCCGCTGCCCAACCACCGCGCGTACGTGGTCGACGCCGAGCTGCGCCCGGTACCGGCGGGGGAGACCGGCGAGCTGCTGATTGGCGGCCCGGGCCTGGCGGACGGCTACCTCAACCGGCCGGGGCTGACCGCCGAGCGGTTCGTCCCCGACCCGTTCTCCGACCTGCCCGGCGAGCGGCTGTACCGCACCGGCGACCTCGTCCGGCAGACGCCCGACGGCCGGATCGTCTACCTCGGCCGGGCCGACCGTCAGGTGAAGATCCGTGGCCAGCGCATCGAGCTGGGCGAGGTGGAGGCGGTGCTCGCCGACCTGCCCGGCGTGGACCGGGTGGTCGTCGAGGCCCTGCCCGGCCCGGCCGGCACGGAACTCGTCGCCTTCCTCACCCCGGCGGACGCCCCCGACGACGAGCGGCTGCGCGCGTACGCCGGCCCCCGGCTGACCACCGCGATGCTGCCGGCGCGGGTGCTGCGCCTCGACGACCTGCCCGTCAGCCCGACCACCGGCAAGCTGGACCGGCCGGCGCTGCGCGCCCTGGCCGCCGCCGGCCGCGACGACGACCCGGCGGCGCGGCCGGTCGACCCGGACGAACCGCTCGACGCGGGCGTACGGCGCATCTGGACCCGGCTGCTCGGCGCCGCCCCCGCCGGGGACACCGACTTCCTCGCCGCCGGGGGCAACTCCATCGCGGCGATGCGGCTGGTCGCCGCCGTGCGGGCCGAGCTGGGTCGGCACGTCGACACCCGCGACGTCCTCACCGGCCGCACCTTCGCCGGCCTCGTCGAGCGGGTCGCCGCCGCGGCGGCGACCGACGGGGACGGGCTCACCACCGGCAACCCGCCGACGCTGTCCCCGCCGCAGCGCCGACTGTGGTTCGTCGACCAGCTCGCGCCGTCCAGCGCGCCCTACAACATCGCGGTGGCCCACCGCCTGCACGGTCCGCTCGACGTCGCCGCGCTCGGTGCGGCGCTGCGGGCCGTCGTCGAGCGGCACGACGTGCTGCGCTGGCGGATCCCGCAGACCGGCGGTGTGCCCTACGCGGTGCGCGAGGAGCCCACCGACGTGGCCGTGCCGGTGGTCGACCTGACCGGCGGCGCCGACCGGGAGCGGGAGCTGGCCGACATGCTCGCCGCGGGCGCCGGGCACGCGTTCGACCTGGCCACCGGGCCACCGTGGCAGGTGACCGTCTACCGGCTCGGCCCGGCCGAGCACGTGCTGGCGATCACCCTGCACCACGCGGTGTTCGACGGCTGGTCGGAGGCGGTCCTCTACGACGACCTCGCCGCCGCCTACGCCCAGGCGGTGGCCGGGCGCACGCCCCGGCTGCCCGCGCTGGCGGCCACCTACGCCGACTACGCGGTGTGGCGGGCGGAGCGCGACCGCCGTCGGGGCGAGGCGGACCTGGCCTGGTGGACGGCGCACCTGCGCGACGCGCCGGCCGTGCTCGACCTGCCGCGGGACCGCCCCCGCCCCGCCGTGCAGACCTACGCCGGGGCCGAGTCGGCCGTACGGTTGCCTGAGGCGACCGATCGGGCGGTGCGCGCCCTGGCCGAACGGCGGGGCACGACCGTCGCCGCGGTGCTGCTGGCCGCCTTCGGCGAGCTGCTCGCCCGGCTCACCGGCGGCGACGACCACGTGCTCGGCGCGATCGTCGCCGACCGGCGGCTGGCCGCGTTCGACGACGTGGTCGGCTTCTTCATCGACACCGTGCCCGTCCGGGTACGCACCGGCGGGGCAAGCTTCGCCGACCTCGTCGACCGGTGCGCCGCCGAGCTGCACGAGGTGACCACCCACCCGGGCGCGCCCCTGGAGCGGATCGTCGAGGCGCTCGGGGTCGGCCGCGACACGTCCCGCGCCCCGCTGGTGCAGGTGCTGTTCAACGTGCTCAACTTCGTCCCGCCCCGGCTCGCGCTGACCGGCCTCGCCGGCGAGCCGGTCCCGGTGCCGAAGCCCGGCTCGCCGTTCGACATCACCGTGTACGTGGTGGAGCGCGCCGGCCGGGTCGGCGTCGAGGTGGTGCACAACCCGGACCTCTTCGACGGCGAGCGGATCGACGCGTTGCTGGCCGACCTGGCGGCGCTGGTCGGCGCGCTCGCGGCCGACCCCGACGCGCCGGCCCGCGAGGTCGCCGCCGAGCTGCCCCGCCCGACCGTCCGGGTGGCCCAGCTCGGCGCGATGACCGTGGCCGCCACCGAGCCACCGCGGGCCGTCCTGCCGACCGGTCCGGACGGGCTCACCGAGACCGAGGAGCTGGTCGCCGCCATCTGGCGGGAGGTGCTGGAGCGCGACCGGGTGGGCGTCACCGACAACTTCTTCGACATCGGCGGCCACTCGCTCGCCCTGGCCGAGGTGCACGCCCGGCTCACCGCCGCCACCGGTCGCTCGATCAAGATGCTCGACCTCTTCCGCCACCCCACGATCCGCGCGCTCGCCGCCAGCCTCGACGGCGCCGCCGACCGGCCGGAGCTGGCCCGCGCTGCCCTGCGGGCCGCCGCTCGGCGTAGCCGTACCCGTCGTAATCCACCCCGCCGCCCCGGCGGCACCACGCACTGAAGGACACCGTGATGGACGTTCCGACCGCAACCGACCTGTCCGGCGACGGCGACGGCATCGAGCCGATCGCGATCGTCGGAATGGCCGCCCGCCTGCCCGGCGCGGCGGACGTGAACGAGTTCTGGCGCAACCTGGTCGACGGTGTCGAGTCGGTCACCGAGCTGACCCGCGAGGAGCAGCTGGCCCGGGGCGCCACCGTGGAGGAGGTGGACGACCCCGGCTGGGTCAACCGCGCCCCGCTGATCGACGGGTACGACGAGTTCGACGCCGGCCTGTTCGGGATGACCGACCGGGAAGCGGCGATGACCGACCCGCAGCACCGGCTGTTCCTGGAGTCCTGCCACGCCGCGCTGGAGGACGCCGGCTACGACCCGTCCCGCTACGACGGCGCGGTCGGCGTGTACGCCGGCACCGGCGGCAACACCTACCTGCACCGCAACGTGCTGCGCAACAAGCGCGTCGGCGGCAGCCCGCACAGCGCCGTGTCCATCGCCACCGGCAACTCACCCAACTACGTGGCGACCAACGTGTCGTACCGGCTGGACCTGCGCGGGCCGAGCCTCACCGTCCACACCGCCTGCTCGACCTCGCTGGTCGCGTTCCACCTGGCCTGCGAGGCGCTGCGCAACGGCGAGTGCGACATGGCCCTCGCCGGCGGCGTGAACGTGGAGCTGCCGCACGTCGGATACCTCGGCATGGACGGCTTCACCTCACCCGACGGCCGCTGCCGCCCGTTCGACGCGGGCGCGAACGGCACCGTGTGGGGCAGCGGCGTCGGCGTCACCCTGCTCAAGCGCCTCTCCGACGCGATCGCCGACGGCGACCCGATCCGGGCGGTCGTGCTCGGCAACGCGATCAACAACGACGGCGCCGGCAAGGTCGGCTTCACCGCGCCGAGCATCGACGGGCAGACGGAGGCGATCGCCCAGGCCGTGGCCATGGCCGGCGTCGACCCGCGCACCATCAGCTACGTCGAGGCGCACGGCACCGGCACCGCCATGGGCGACCCCATCGAGGTCGCGGCGCTCGCCGCGGTGTACGGCCGGGAGACCGACGACCGCGGCTGGTGCGGCATCGGGTCGGTGAAGTCCAACATCGGCCACCTCAGCCAGCCCTCCGGGATCGTCAGCGTCATCAAGACGGTGCTCGCCATGGAGCACGGCCTGATCCCGCCCACGATCAACTACGAGACCCCGAACCCGGCCATCGAGTTCGCCGACACGCCCTTCTACGTGGCCAACACCCTCACCAAGTGGGACGCCGACGCCGGCCCGCGCCGGGCCGGCGTCAGCTCCTTCGGCATCGGCGGCACGAACGCCCACGTGGTGCTGGAGCAGGCGCCCGCGGCGTACCGCAGCGCCCGGCGGGTGCGCCCCGCGCAGCTGCTGCACGTCTCGGCGCAGACCGCCACGGCCCTGGACAGCGCGGTGCAGCGCCTCGCCGCGCACCTGGGCGAGGCGGCCGACGCCGGGCCGGAGTACCTCGCGGACGTGGCGCACACGCTGCGGGTGGGCCGGCGGGAGTACCCGCACCGGGCGGCCGTGGTCGCCACGGACCTGCCCGACGCGATCGCCGCTCTCGGCAACCCCCGGCGCGTGCAGCGCGGCGTGGCCGAGGGGCCCACGCCCCGCCTCGCGTTCCTCTTCTCCGGCCAGGGCTCCCAGTACGCCGGCATGGGCGCGCAGCTCTACGCCGAGGAGCCCGGCTTCGCGGCGACCGTGAACGAGTGCGCCGAGCTGCTGCACCCCGAGCTGGGGCTGGACATCCGCGACCTGATCCTGGGCCGCGAGCCGGAGGCCGGCGAGAAGCTGACCCAGACCCGCTACACCCAACCCGCCCTCTTCGTGATCGAGTACGCCCTGGCCCGGCTCTGGCAGGAGGCCGGGGCGAAGCCCGCCGCGATGATCGGGCACTCCATCGGCGAGTACGTGGCCGCCACCGTGGCCGGGGTGCTCAGCCTCCCCGACGCGCTCCGGGTCGTGGCCGCCCGCGGCCGGCTCATGCAGTCCCTCCCGGCCGGCTCGATGCTCGCCGTCTCGCTCGACGAGTCGGCGATCGCCGAGCGCCTGCCCGAGGGGTTGGCCGTCGCCACGGTCAACGGTCCCGGCACCTGCGTGGTGGCCGGCGAGACCGAGGCGGTCACCGCCTTCGCCGAGATGCTCAAGGGCAAGAGCAAGATGCTGCGCACCTCGCACGCCTTCCACTCCCCGATGATGGAGCCGATCCTCGGCGAGTTCACCGCGCTGATGGCGTCGGTGACCCTGCGCCCGCCCACGGTCCCGTTCCTGTCCAACGTCACCGGCACGTGGATCACCGACGAGCAGGCCACCGACCCGGCGTACTGGGCGTCGCACCTGCGCCGGCCGGTGCGCTTCGGCGACTGCGTGGCCACCCTGCTGCGCGAGGGCACCTGGCAGCTCGTCGAGTGCGGCCCCGGCAGGCAACTGGCGAACCTGGCCCGCATGCAGGTCGCCAAGGCGTCGTCCGAGCAGCGCAGACTCACCCCGCTGGGCAGCCTCCCCGGCCCCGGCGAGTCCACCGGCGACGTGGCCACCCTCCTCGGCGCCGCCGCCGTGCTCTGGTGCGCCGGCGCCCCGGTGCGGCTGGGCGCCGACCCGCACGCGCGGCGCGTGCCCCTGCCCACCTACCCGTTCGAGCGGCGTCGCCACTGGGTCGACCCGGACCCGGAGCAGCAGGTGGCCGCGCCGGTGGAGACCGGGCCACGGCCACTCGCGCAGTGGTTCGCCGTACCGGTCTGGCGGCAGGCCGCCCCGCAGCCGGGTACCGAGCCGCTGGGCCGCTGCCTCGTCCTCGTCGACGGCCCGCGCGGCGAGGCGCTGCTGGCCGGACTGCGGGCCGCCGGAGCCGAACCCGTCGAGGTACGCGCCGGCGACTCCTTCGCCGCGACGCCGACCGGTTACCGGCTGCGCCCCGGCGCCCGCGAGGACCACGACGCGCTGGTCGCCGCACTCGCCGCCGACGGCGTGCCGGCCCGGATCGTGCACGCGTTCACGCTGGACGGCGAGCCGACCGGCACGGACATCACCGCGACCTGGGCGGCGCAGGAGCGGGGCTTCTTCAGCGCGCTGCACCTCGTGCAGGCGCTCGCCGGCGCCGGCCTGACCGCCACCGAGGACACCCGCACGCTCGACCTCGTCACCGCCGGTGTCGGCGACGTACGCGGCGACGACCTGGTCCGCCCCGAGCACGCCACCCTCGCGGGGCTGGCCCGGGTGCTCCCCGCCGAGCTGCCCGGGCTCGCCGTCCGCCTGATCGACGCCGACCCGACCGACGGCGACGCCCGCCCCCTGGTGGCCGAGCTGCGCCGCCCCCGCGACTCGGCCCGCGGCGAGCTGGCGCTGCGCGGCGGTCGCCGCTGGGTGGCCGACCACGAGCAGGTCACCCTCGACGCCGAGGGCGAGCCGGGTGCGCTGCGCGACGGCGGCCGGTACCTGATCACCGGCGGTCTGGGCGGCATCGGCATCACCCTGGCCGAGGACTTCGCCCGCCGGGCGCGGGCGCGGCTCGTGCTGCTCGCCCGCTCCGGGCTGCCCCCGCGCGCGCAGTGGGACGCCCACCTCGCCGTGCACGGCAGCGCCGACCGGACCGGCCGGGCGATCGCCGCGATCCGCCGGATGGAGACGGCCGGCGCCCAGGTGCTGGTGCTCGCCGCCGACGTCACCGACCCGGCCGCCCTGCGCGACGTCCGGGCCGCCGCCGAGCAGGCGTACGGCGGGATCGACGGCATCGTGCACGCGGCCGGCCTGCCCGGCGGCGGCATGGCCGAGGTCAAGGAGCGGGACGAGGCGCAGCGGGTGCTCGCGCCGAAGCTCGCCGGCACCCTCGCGCTCGCGCAGGTCTTCGGCGACCTCCCGCTCGACTTCGTGGTGCTCTGCTCGTCGATCACCGCGGTGATCGGCGGGTTCGGGCAGGTCGACTACTGCGCCGCCAACGCCTTCCTCGACGCGCACGCCCGCGCCGGGCGCGGCTGGCAGGCCCCGGTGCTGTCGCAGAACTGGGGCGGCTGGGCCGAGGTCGGCATGGCCGTGGAGACCGACGTCCCGGCGGGCTTCCGGGCCGCCGGGCGGGACACGGTCACCAGCGCGGTCGACCACCCGGTGCTCACCACGCTCGTGAGCGGGCCGGAGGGCACCGTGCTGCACGGGCTGGTCTCCGCCACCACCCACTGGCTGCTCGACGAGCACCGCATCGGCGGCGCGCCGGTGGTGCCGGGCACCGCACACCTGGAGTCGGTGCGCGCGGCGGTGGCCGCGGCCGTGCCCGCCCCCGCCGCCGACGCGGTGGTGGAGCTGCGCGACGTGGCCTTCCTGGAGCCGTTCGCGGTGCCGGACGGCACGATCGCCCAGTACCGGGTCGAGCTGGCCCCCGCCGACGACAGCGTGGACTTCACGGTGCGCAGCCTGGCCGGCGGCGTCCTGCGCACGCACGTGCGCGGTTCCGCCGGCTGGACGACCGAGCCGGCCCCGCCCGCCGGGCCGGTGACCGTCACGGGTCGCCGCGTCGACGACGACGCGTCCTTCGGCCGCGGCCGCACCAGCATGCTGGCCTTCGGTCCACGGTGGAACGCGCTGCGGGAGCACCACCTCGGCGACGGGGAGGAGCTGGCGCGCGTCGAGGCACCCGCCGAGGCGGCCGGCGACCTGCCCTCGTGGGGCCTGCACCCGGCCCTGCTCGACGTGGCCACGGCGTTCGGCCGTGGCCAGGGCTCCGGCACCTACCTGCCGCTGTCCTACGGCCGGATCGTGGTGCGCGGGCCGCTGCCGGCGCGCTTCACCAGCCACCTGCGGCACCGGCCAAGCGCCACCGACGAGGTGGTCGCCGCCGACCTGACCCTGCGCGACGAGGCGGGCCACGAGCTGGTCGCGATCAGCGACTTCGTGCTGCGCCGGGTCGACCAGGGCGCCGTGACCGGCGGCCTGGCCGCGACCGTCCCCGCCGAGCAGACGCCGGCCGGCCCGAGCGAGGACATCCGGCCGGTGGACGGCGCGGAGGCCTTCCGCCGCAGCCTCACCGCCGGGCTCGGGGCGCAGGTCGTCATCGCCACCCGGACGGTGGCCGACATCCGCGACCGCGCCGGCCGGGTCACCACGGAGAGTCTCGAGAGCGAGCCGGAGACCGCGGCCGCGCCGGCGACGTACGGTGGCGGCTCCGCCGCGCCGAGCACCGAGCTGGAGATCGCCATCGCCCAGGTGTGGCGGGACGCCCTCGGCGTGGCCGAGGTGGGGGTCGACGACGACTTCTTCTCCCTCGGCGGCAACTCGCTGGTGGCGGTGCAGCTCATCGCGGCGATGCGCAAGGCCACCGGTGTCCGGCTGCCGATGCGCAGCCTCTTCGAGACGCCGACCGTGGCCGGGCTCGCCGCCCGGATCGAGGAGCTGCGGGCCACCGCCCCCGCCACCGACGAACCGCAGGCTCCCGCCGCCGTGCCCGCCATCCCCCGACTGCCGCGCGCCTGAGACCGAGAACAGGAGTTTGGAGAACCCCATGAGCGACACGATCGCCACACTGCCGGTGGTCGTCGAGAACGACGGCCGCGCCCTCACCGACCTCATCGCCGACCGGCGGGTGGAGCTGCGCGCCGCCCTGGTCGAGCACGGCGGGCTGCTGTTCCGCGGCTTCGAGGTGGGCGGGGTGGACGGCTTCGACCGGGTGGTCCGGGCGCTGTCCGGCGAGCCGCTGACCTACACCGAACGCTCGTCGCCCCGGCACGCCATCAAGGGCCGGGTCTACACCTCGACCGACTACCCGCCGGACGAGGAGATCTTCCTGCACAACGAGAACTCGTACCAGGCCCGGTGGCCGTTGACGCTCTTCTTCTACTGCATCACCGCTCCCGAGACCCAGGGCGCGACGCCGCTTGCCGACGTGCGGCGGGTGTACCGGGAGATCGACCCGCAGGTGCGGGAGGAGTTCATCCGACGCCGGTGGATGCTCGTGCGCAACTTCCACCCCGACTTCGGCACCCCGTGGCAGCACGTGTTCAACACCGACGACCGGGCCGAGGTGGAGGCGTACGCGGCGGCCAACGGGATCGAGCTGGAGTGGCGCGGCACGGACGGGTTGCGGACCCGGGCCGTACGCGACGTGGTGCACCTGCGCCCCGGCTCGGACACCCCGCGCTGGTTCAACCACGCGACGTTCTTCCACGTCAGCACCCTCCCCAAGGACTACCAGGAGGGGCTGCTCGCCATGTTCGGCGCCGACGACCTGCCGTCGAACACCTACTACGGCGACGGCGGTGAGATCCCCGCCGACGTCATGGACCACCTGCGGGCCGCGTACCGGGCCGCGAGCGTCCGCTTCGACTACCAGCGCGACGACGTGCTGGTGGTGGACAACATGACCGCCGCGCACGGTCGCGAGCCGTTCACCGGGCCACGCAAGATCGCCGTCGCGATGGCCGAGCCGCACACCCCCGAGAGCAACGGAGCGAACTGATGGCCGAACCCCGATTCCTGGTCGTCCGCAACGACGAGGAGCAGTACTCGATCTGGTCGACGGACCGGGAACTGCCCGCGGGCTGGCACGAGGCCGGGTTCACCGGCACCCGCGAGGAGTGCCTGGCACACATCGACAGCGTGTGGACCGACATGCGCCCGCGCAGCGTACGGGAGGCCGTGTCATGACCCGGGAGTGGACCTTCCCCGCGTCGTTCGCGCAGGAGCGCATCTGGATCGCCAACCAGCTCGACGCGACCTCGCCGGTCTACAACGTCTCCAACCCGTGGCGGTTCCCCGTCGGCGTCACCCCGGAGCAGGCCAACGACGTGGTCAACCAGGTCGTGGCCCGGCACGAGGCGCTGCGCACCTACCTGCGGGTCGACGACGGCGCGCTGGTGCAGGTGGTCCGCGCCGCGGAGCGCGTCGAGCTGCCCCAGGTCGACCTGCGCGGCCTCGGCGGCGCCGAGCAGGCGCGGCGCTACGACGCCGAACTGACCGAACTCGGCCGCACGCCGATCCCGTTGGACGCGCCGCCGCTGTGGCGGGCCCGGCTGCTGCGCCTCGCCGACGACCAGGTGGGCCTGCTGTTCGTGGTGCACCACGCGGTGTTCGACAGCCACTCGGCGGTGCTCCTCGCCGCCGAGCTGGCCGCGTTCAGCCGGGCCGCGCTCACCGGCGCGCCCGCCGACGTGCCCGAGCTGCCCGTCCAGTACGCCGACTTCGCCGTCTGGCAGCGCGAGCAGCTCGCCGGTGCGGAGCTGGAGCGGCAGCTCACCTTCTGGCGGGAACGCCTGGCCGGAGCACCCGCCGCGACCGCGTTACCGCTGGACCGCCCCCGCCCGGCTCAGCTCGGCTTCGCCGGCGACGAGGTCCACTTCGAGCTGCCCGACGGGCTGCTCGACCGGGTGACCGCGCTCGCCGCCGGCGCGGCGGCCACCCCGTACATGGTGCTGCTGGCCGCGTTCGCCGCGCTGCTGTCCCGGATCTCCGGCGACGAGGACGTGGTGGTCGGCGTCTCCACCGCGGGCCGGGACAACCCGGAGCTGGCCCCGCTGATCGGCATGTTCGTCAACCCGGTGGCGCTGCGCTGCGACCTGGCCGGCGACCCCACCTTCAGCGACCTGCTCGCCCGGGTGCGCGGCGGTCTCGTCGACGCCATGGAGCACGGGCAGACCCCGTTCCAGCGGCTCGTCGAGGCGGTCGCGCCGCAGCGGGACCCGTCGGTGCAGCCGATCTTCCAGACCGCGCTGAACTACATCCCCGACTCCGGTCTCGACCCCGTGGCGCTGGGCACCACGAAGGACGACCTGGCCTTCGACATCACCACCACGACCAGCCGGCTGGTCTACCGTACGGCGCTGTTCGACCGGGCCACCGCGGAGTCGCTGACCGCCCGCTACGTCCGGCTGCTCGACGCCGCCGTGGCCGACCCGGCTCAGCGGGTCTCCGCGCTGCCGCTGCTCGACGACGCCGAGCGGGAGGCGGTGCTGAGCACCTGGAACGACACCGCGCACGAGGCGGCGGCGACCACGGTGGTCGACGAGGTGCAGCGGTGGGCGGCGGCCACCCCGGACGCCACGGCCCTCGTCCACGAGGGCGTGGCGCTGTCGTACACCGAGCTGAACACCCGGGCCAACCGGCTCGCCCGGCTGCTGGTGAGCCGTGGCGCCGGCCCGGAGACCCGGGTGGCGCTCGCCCTTCCCCGCTCGCCGGAGCTGGTGGTGGCGATCCTCGCGGTGCTCAAGTCCGGCGCCGCCTACGTGCCGGTGGACACCGCCTACCCGGCCGGCCGGATCGCGTACCTCCTCGAGGACGCCGAGCCGGCCCTGGTGCTGGCCACCGCGGACACCGCGGGCCTCGTGCCGGCCGGGGCGCTGGTCCTCGACGCCGGCACCGGTGCCGGCCTGGCCGACGGGGACCTCACCGACGCCGACCGGCGCGCCCCGCTGCGCCCCGGGCACCCGGCCTACGTGCTCTACACCTCCGGGTCGACCGGACGACCGAAGGGCGTGGTGGTCGAGCACCGCGCGGTCGCCGCCTACCTGGCCTGGGCCCGGGCCACCTACCCGGGGCTGGCCGGCACCGCACTGCTGCACTCGCCGGTCTCCTTCGACCTGACCGTCACGGGTCTGCTCGGCACCCTCACCGCCGGCGGCACGGTGCGGCTGGCCGCGTTCGACGACGCCGCCGCCCGGGCGGGTGGCCGCCCGACGTTCCTCAAGGTCACCCCGAGCCATCTGCCGCTGCTGGAGCCGGAGCTGTCGCCCAGCACCGACCTGGTCATCGGCGGCGAGGCGCTCACCGGCGAGCAGCTGGCCGCCTGGCGGGCCGGCCACGAGGATGTCGCGGTGGTCAACGAGTACGGCCCGACCGAGGCGACCGTCGGCTGCGTGGCGGCCCGGATCGCGCCGGGGGAGCCGGTGCCCACCGGCCCGGTGCCGATCGGCCGTCCCACCTGGAACACCCGCGCGTACCTGCTGGACGCGGCGCTCAACCCGGTGCCGCCGGGTGTCGTGGGCGAGCTCTACGTCGCCGGTGACCAGCTGGCCCGCGGCTACCTGCGCCGCCCGGGTCTCACCGCGGAGCGCTTCCTGCCCTGCCCGTACGGGGCGCCGGGGCAGCGGATGTACCGCACCGGGGACCTGGCCCGCTGGCGTCCGGACGGGACGCTGGAGTACCTCGGCCGCCGCGACAACCAGGTGAAGATCCGGGGCATGCGCGTCGAGCTGGGCGAGATCGAGGCGACGCTGCTCGCCCGCCCGGACGTGCGGGAGGCGGCGGTGGTGGTGCGTGTCGACTCCGGCGAACCCGCGCTGGTGGCCTACCTGGTCGGCACCGCCGACCCGGCGACCCTCGCCACCGACCTGGCCCGGGAGCTGCCCGCGCACCTGGTGCCGGCCGCCTTCGTCGGGGTGGACGCGCTGCCGCTCACCCCCAACGGCAAGCTCGACGTCGCGGCGCTGCCCGCACCGGAGGCCACCGCCACGGCCGACGACTTCGTCGCCCCGCGCACCGAGGCCGAGGCGCTGGTCGCCGAGGTCTACGCCGAGATCCTCCAGGTGGAGAAGGTCGGCGCGCTGGACGACTTCTTCGCCCTCGGCGGCAACTCCCTGCGCGGCATGCGGGCGATGGCCCGCATCCGCGCCGAGGTGGAGGTGGAGCTGCCCATGCGAGCCCTGTTCACCAGCCCGGTGGTGGCCGACCTGGCCGCCCAGATCGAGCAGCGGATCGCCGCCGAGCTCGACGGGCTCTCCGAGACCGAGGTCGCCGCGCTGCTCGCGGCGGAGAAGGACAAGCCCTCATGACCGACCTGAAGGACCCGGCGCGGGAGGCCGCCCGGCAGGCGCTCATCGCGCAGCGGCTGCGGCGGCGGCAGGCCGCCGCCCCCGCGGCGCGGATCACCGCGCGTCCGCCCGACGCCGAGGTGCCGCTCTCGTACGCCCAGGAGCGGGTCTGGTTCATGGACCAGCTCGCCCCGGGCGAGGCGGCGTACCACATCGCGGTGCCCATGCGGGTACGCGGCCCGTTGGACGTGCCGACGCTGCGTGCGGCGCTCGGCGGCCTGACCCGGCGGCACGAGTCGCTGCGCACCCGCTTCCCGGCGGACGCCGACGGCCGGCCGACCGTGGTCGTCGAGGAGACCGTCGAGGTGCCGCTGACCATCGTGGACGCCGCCGACGAGGCGGCCGCGCAGGCGCTGGTCGAGGCGGCGGCGGCCGAGCCGTTCGACCTGGCGCACGGGCCGCTGCTGCGCGCCCTGCTGATCCGGCTGGCGCCGGAGGAGCACGTGCTCTTCCTCGGCAAGCACCACATCGTCGGTGACGGCTGGTCGGTGGACCTGCTGCTGCGCGACCTCATCACGCTCTACCGCGGCGGCGAGCCACCCGCGCTGCCCGTCCAGTACGGCGACTTCGCCGTCTGGGAGGCGCGGGAGCTGGCCGGTCCGGCCGCCCAGGGGCACCTGGAGTGGTGGAAGCAGCGCCTCGCCGGGATCACCCCGCTGGAGCTGCCGCTGGACCTGCCCCGCCCGGCCACCCAGACCTACCGGGGCGACTTCGTCGAGTTCACCCTCGACAAGGCGACCACGGACGGGCTGAACGCCCTCACCCGCTCCTACGGCGGGACGCTGTTCATGACACTGCTCGCCGCGTACCAGGTCTTCCTCGCCCGGCACGCCGGTCAGGACGACTTCGCGGTGGGCGCCTCGGTCGCCGGCCGCTCGGCGCCCGAGCTGGAGAACGTGGTCGGCATGTTCATCAACATGCTGCCGCTGCGCGCCGAACTCGCCGGCGACCCCACCTTCGCCGAGCTGCTGGAGCGCACCCGGCGCAGTGTGCTCGACGCGCTGGAGCACGGCGAGGTGCCGTTCGCGAAGGTGGTGCACGAGCTGGGGTTGCCCCGCGACGTCAGCCGGTCCCCGGTGTTCCAGGCCATGTTCGTGCTGCAGAACTACGACATGGGCCGGTACGCCGAGGTCCCCGGCGACAGCGACGTGGCGTTCGACTGGACGCCGATGGAGCTGCGGGCCACCCGGTTCGACTTCGAGCTGCACGCCGTGGAGACCGTCGACGGGCTCTGGGGCAAGCTGGTCTTCAACACGGACCTGTTCACCCGGAGCACCGTCGCGCGGATGGCCGACCGGCTCGGCGCCCTGCTGCGGGCCGTGGTGGCCGCCCCGGAGACGCCGGTCTCGGCGCTGGACCTGCTCGCCCCGGCCGAGCGGGACCTGCTGGGGGCCTGGAACGACACGGCCGCCGACTTCCCCCGTACGCAGACCCTGCACGCCCCGATCGAGGAGCGGGCCGCCCGCACCCCGGACGCGGTCGCGCTGCGCTTCGAGGGGCGCTCGGTGACGTACGCCGAGCTGAACGCCGCCGCGAACCGCGTCGCGCACCGGCTGCGCGCGGCCGGCGTCGGCCCGGAGACCCTGGTCGGGGTCTGCGCGGAGCGCTCCGTCGAGTTGGTCGCCGGCCTGCTCGGCGTGGTGAAGGCCGGCGGGGCCTACCTGCCGCTGGACCCGGAGTACCCCGCCGACCGGCTCGCGTTCATGGTCACCGACGCGGCCGCGCCGGTGGTGCTGGTGCAGGAGCACCTGCGCGACGTGCTGCCGGAGACCGGCGCCACCGTGCTGGCCCTCGACGACGAACGGGTCTGGGCCGACCAGCCGACGAGCGACCCCACGCCGACGGCCGGCCCCGAACACCTCGCGTACGTCATCTACACCTCCGGCTCCACCGGCCGCCCGAAGGGGGTGCCGAACACCCACCGGGGCATCGTCAACCGGCTCGACTGGATGCAGAAGACCTACCGGATCGGCCCCGACGACGCGGTGCTCCAGAAGACGCCCGCGAGCTTCGACGTGTCGGTGTGGGAGTTCTTCTGGCCGCTGCGCGAGGGCGCCCGGTTGGTGCTGGCGAAGCCCGGCGGGCACAAGGACGCCGGCTACCTGCGGGACCTGCTGGTCGCCGAGGCGGTGACCACCGCCCACTTCGTCCCGTCGATGCTGACCGTCTTCCTCGCCGAGGACGGGATCGAGGCGGCCACCGCGCTGCGCCGGGTGGTCTGCTCCGGCGAGGAGCTGCCCCTGGCGACCGCCACGGAGTTCACCGCCCGACTGCCGTGGTGCGGGCTGCACAACCTGTACGGCCCGACCGAGGCGGCCATCGACGTCAGCTCGTGGCACTGCGACCCGGCGCTGCTGGCCGGGCTGACCAGCGTGCCGATCGGCGCGCCCATCGCCAACCTGCGGCTGCACGTGCTCGACGCGGCCGGCAACGAGTGCCCCGTCGGCGTCGCCGGTGAGCTGCACATCGGCGGGGTGGGGCTGGCCCGGGGCTACCACCGCCGCCCGGCGCTGACCGCCGAGCGGTTCGTGCCGGACCCGTTCTCCGGCGAGCCGGGCGCCCGGCTCTACCGCACGGGCGACCTGGCGCGCTGGCGGACCGCCCCCGGCGACGACGACGCCACCGGGGCCGGCCGCCCGGGCGGGGTCATCGAGTTCCTCGGTCGCATCGACCACCAGGTCAAGCTCCGCGGCCTGCGCATCGAGCTGGGCGAGATCGAGAGCGCGCTGCGTGAGCAGCCCGGGGTGACCGAGGCCGCGGTGATCGTCCGGGAGGACACCCCCGGCGACAAGCGGCTGACCGCGTACCTGGTGGGGGCGGCCGAGCACGCCGAGGCGAAGGCGGCGCTGAAGGAGACGCTGCCGGAGTACATGGTGCCGGCCGCCTTCGTCACCCTCGACGCGCTGCCGCTGAGCCCGAACGGCAAGCTGGACCGCAAGGCCCTGCCCGCGCCCGTGGTCACCCGCGAGGCGTCGGTGGCGCTCGTCGAGCCGCGCGACGACACCGAGCGGCTGCTGGCCGGGATCTGGTCGCAGGTGTTGGGCGTACCGACGCTCGGCATCGACGACGACTTCTTCGACCTCGGCGGCCACTCGATGCTCGCCACCCAGGTCGTGGCGAAGATCCGCAAGGCCGAGCACGGCGGCCGCCCGGTCGGCGTCATGGACCTGTTCCAGCAGCGCACGATCCGGGAGCTCGCGGCGTTCATGTCCGGCGCGGCCGGTGAGGAGGGGCCGCGACGGCTGCTCTACGAGCTGACCAGGCCGGTCCCGGCGGCGCAGCGGGTCGTCTCGTACGTCTGCGTGCCGTACGGCGGCGGCAGCGCCATCGTCTACCAGCCCCTCGCGGATGTGCTGCCGGCCGGGCACACGCTCTGGTCGCTGGCCATTCCTGGTCACGACGTCGGGCTCACCGAGGACGCGCTGCCCTTCGACGAGCTGACCACCCGGGTCGCCGAGGAGATCCTGGAGCGCGTCGAGGGCCCGCTCGTGCTCTACGGCCACTGCGGCGTCGGCAGCGCGATCGTCACCGAGGTGGCGCGCAAGGTGGAGGCCGCCGGCCGCGAGCTGGAGGCGCTCTACATCGGCGCGATGTTCCCGTTCGCCCGCCCCAAGGGACTGTTCGCGGCGGTGCGCACCCGGCTGGAGGCGCTGCGCTCCAACCGGCACTACGCGAGCTGGCTCAAGTCGATGGGCGTGGACACCGACGAGCTGGACCCGGAGCAGGCCGACCGGATCATCAGCAACATGCGGGCCGACTCCCGCGCCTCGGAGGAGTACTTCACCGGCCTGCTCGACCGGCGGGCGGCGAAGCTGCGCGCCCCGATCATCTCCGTGGTCGGCTCCGAGGACCCTGTCACCGACTACTACACCGAGCGGTACGCCGAGTGGCAGTTCCTCAGCGACCGGCTGGCGCTCGTGGTGCTCGACCAGGCCGGGCACTTCTTCCTCAAGTACCGGGCCGACGAGCTGGCCGAGATCGTCACCCGCACGCACCCGGCCGTCGCCGCCGAGGACGTCACCGACCTCACCCGGGAGGCGCGCGGGGAGGACGCCGCGTGGGCGGTGCACGACACCCTGCGCGTCGGCGTCGACGACGGGCCGCGGCGCGAGAGCGTCAAGCCGAGCATGACCCGCTTCGTCGCGGTCACCGCCGGGCAGCTCGTCTCCACCACCGGGTCGGCGCTGACCGCGTTCGCGCTGCCGATCTGGCTGTTCAACCGGACCGGGTCGGTGACCAACCTGGGCCTGCTGTGGGCGCTGGCCCTGATCTGCGGCGTGCTGATGCTGCCGATCGCCGGGGCGATCACCGACCGGGTGAGCCGGCGGAAGATCATGATGATCGCCAGCAGCAGCGCCGGCTCGGTCCAGGTGGTGCTCGCCGCGCTGCTCTGGACGGACAACCTGGCACTGTGGCACATCTACGGCCTCGTGGCGTTGAGCCAGGTGGCCGGGTCGTTCCAGCGGATCGCGTTCCAGTCGGCCGTGCCGCAACTCGTGCCGAAGCGCTACCTCGGGCACGCGATGGGCATCACCCAGCTCTCCAACGGCTTCGCCATGCTGCTCATGCCGGTGTTCGCCGCCGGCCTGCTGGCCGCCATCGAGCTGAAGGGCATCGTGCTGATCGACGTGGCGAGCTACGTCGTGGCGGTGCTCACCCTGGCCGTGGTCCGCTTCCCGAACGCGCTGGGGTGGCGGCCGAGGGAGCGGCTGCTGGTGGCGATCGCCAACGGGCTGCGCTACTCGTGGCAGCACCGCGGGTTCCGGTTGATGCTCGGCTACTTCGCCCTGGGCAACATCTTCCTCGCCCCCGCCCTGGTGCTCATCACGCCGCTGGTGCTGTCGTTCGGCACCGCGACCCAGGTCGCCCAGGTGGCGCTCGCCGAGGCGCTCGGCGCGGTGGCCGGCGGCGTGCTGATGTCAATCTGGGGTGGCCCCCGGCACCGGCGGATGATCGGCGTGCTGGTCGGCAACCTCGGCACCGCGATCGGATGCATGCTCATCGGCCTGGACGCCTCGGTGGCGATGATCTGCGTCGGGGTGTTCTGGCTGGCCATGGCGATGACCACGGCCCAGTCCATCTACGCCACCATCGTGCAGGTCAAGGTGCCGCAGCGCTTCCACGGCCGGGTGTTCAGCCTCAACCAGACCATCTCCTGGTCGACCCTGCCGATCGGGTTCGCGCTGCTCGCCCCGGCCGCCACCGGCCTGTTCGAGCCGATGTTCGCCCCCGGTGGGGCGCTCGCCGGCTCGGTGGGCGCGGTGATCGGCACCGGGCCGGGCCGTGGGATCGGGTTCGCGTACGTCTGCTTCGGCCTGGCGTTGGTCCTGATCACGCTCGGCGGATTCGCCATCCGGTTGCTGCGCCGCTTCGACATCGAGGTGGCGGACTCGCTGCCGGACGACCTGATCGGCGCGCAGGAGCGGGAGCGGCGCCTCGCCGCCCGGGCGGCCGAGCGGGAAACGGAGAAGGTGCCGGTCGGGGTGTGACCGGATCGGGGCCTCCGGGACGACCGGAGGCCCCGCCCGTCACGGCGTCGGGGGCTGCTCGCCGAGGTCCGCCTCCGGCACCTCCGCCGGCTGCGCCACCCAGGCCGAGAACACCGGCAGGCCGTGCCACGGCCCGGCCGCCTGGCCGCCGTGCGTGTCGGTGGCGACCGCCACGACGGCGTACGGGTGACCGAACCGCAGCTCGGCGACGCGCACGACGTTCTCCGGCGGCAGCCCGGTCGCCATGGCGAACGCGGTCACCGCGGCCGCCTCGAAGCCGTACCGCCCGTACCGGGCCATGGCGGCCTGCGCGGCGTCGTAGCGCAGGTCCGCGTCGCCCGTCAGCGCGCCGAGGGCGCGTGCCGCGGTGTCGAAGCCGAGCCCGGCCGCCGTCAGGTCGTGCCGGCTCTCCGCCGACCAGCAGGGGAGCACCGCGCTGACCCGCTCCTCCCGGCCGTACGCCCGGGTCTGCTCCTCCCGCAGCGTCCACAGGGGCGTGTCGCCCAGCGGCAGGTCGTAGAGGGAGCGCCGGCCGGTGCCGGCACCGACCCGGACGGCGTTCGTCGCCACCTCGTGGGCGGCGGCGAGCACGTCGACCGCCGGGACGTCCGGCGCGGCGGCGACCGAGACGACCAGGAGGCCGGCGGCGCGGTCGCCGGTGCCCTCCGGTCGGGCCGGGGCCGCGTGCACGGCCACCTCGCCGGCCCGTGCGGTGCCGGTGATCCAGCAGTGGTGGCCGTGCCACGGCGTACGCAGCACCCGCCGCAGCCGCCCGGCCCAGACGCTGCCCGCGCCCAGCGCGTCCGCGGACGACACCTGGAACGGGTCGGCCCAGGAGATCCGGGTGGCCAGCGCGGTGGCCATGACCAGGAACGTGTCCGGGGAGAGGGTGAGCGGGAACCTCTCGATCAGCCCCAGGGTGCGCTCGCGCGCCCACGCGTCGAGTGCGGCCTGGTCGGGCAGCGGCCCGGTCTGCGTGCTCGCCGGCAGGGTGCCCCGCCACCCGGCCAGGGCGTCGGAGGCCACCCGCTCCCACAGGCCGCTCGCCGAGGCCACCAGCGGGTGCGGCGCGTCCAGCAGGGCGCGGGCCGTCGCGGCGGCCCGGTCCACGTCGCAGCCGAGCACCTCCGCCAGGTCGGTACGCGTCGCGCCGGTCGTGGCCGGGCCGATCAGCGCGAGCAGCAGCCACGCGCCCAGCGGGGACGCGACGTGGTGCCCGTCGCCCACGAGGGAGTGCAAACGTTCCGCGTATCGGGCCACCGGCCCGGTCAGAGCAGTCACCGCTCCACTGTGCCCGCTGACCGCGCCGGCGTCAGCCCCGCCCCGCGTCCGGGCCGGCCGTCATACCGTGTGCGCGTCGATGGCCCCGGCCACCTCGGCGGACAGCGGGTACGGGCGTTCCACCGGCAGCAGTGCCGCCGCGGCGGCGTCATCGCGTGCGTCGAGGCGTTCCCGGACGGCCCGGGCGGTGGGCGTCGCGTCGGTGAGGGAGACCAGCCACTCGTCGACGTACCGCCGGACAGCTTCGCCGGAGAGCCCGACCTGCAGGGACCGGTACGGCAGGGGAGCGAGCCGCAGCGACCGCTCCGGGTCCCACTGCACCCGTACCGGGCTGGAGCGCAGGTGAAGTGACCAGGCCTGCCGGTCGGCGTAGCGATCGCGCTCGAAGCTGGTCGGGCACGCCTGGGCGAGTGCCCACTCGAACCCACGCCGGCTGATCCGAACGGCCAGGACCCGCTCCTGGCCGGGCTTCGACGCCCAGCCGCAGCGGTACATCATCCAGAGGAACGACGGCTTGATCCACGTCATGCGTTCGCGCCGGAATGGTGGGACGAACCGTCCCGCGGCCAGCGCCGGCTCCGCGATCTGCGGCGGGTACGCCTGGTACACGGTGACGGTGTCGGCGTCGTAGTGAGCGCGGATCTGGCGGGCGGGGACGGACATGCCTCGATCCTGCGGGTCGTCGCCGACGCGGTCCACCGGATTCCGCCGTGCCGCCCGGCGGCGGTGGTTCAGACTCCGGGGCCGGCCCGGTCGGTGCCGGTCACCTCCGCCCGCCGCAGCCGCACCGGTGTGCCCGCGCGCAGCGAGTTGGGGATCTCGGCGATGGCGTCCACCCGGTCGACGAGCTCGCGGAGGTCGTCCGTCGGCGCGTCACCCTCGACGCGCACGTCGTAGACGACCTCGCTGGACACGGCGGGGTCGCCGGTGAAGTCGCCGCGCACGGTCCCTCGACCCGTTGCAGGTCGATGCCGAGCGCCGCGGCCTCCCGGAACAGGTCGTTGGAGACGCAGCCGGCCACCGCCAGGTAGAGCAGCTGGCCGCCGTTGAACCCCAACCCGTCGCCGCCCGCGTCGGCGGGGCGGTCGACGACCAGGGTGTACGGCCCGGCCGACCCGATGGCCGCCGCCTGCCCGGCGACGGTCCGGGTGCGTACCTCGATGGTCATCCGTTGCCCCCTTCGGCGGTGCTGGCGCGGACGCGCCCAGTGAAGCACGCGGAGCGGGTCGTCCGTAGCCACCTTCCCGACACCCCGGGCCGCGCGTGGCGCGCGCACCCGGCGGGGATAGTCTGCCCGCCGTGGCAGGTCTGTTGAGGAACGTGGCGGCTCGTATCGGCCGCGTCGGCGGGGCGGTCGTTCCCCGTCCGCGCGGCGCCGCCCCCACGGCGGCGCAGGTCGCCCGGCGGCGCCAGGTCGCCGCGCTGCAGCGCCGGGAGCTGATGTACGCCCCGGAGCTCGACGGGCAGGCCGACCCGGGCGAGATCGTGTGGACGTGGGTGCCGTACGAGGACGACCCCCGGCAGGGCAAGGACCGTCCGGTGCTGGTGGTCGGCCGGCGCAGCCGCACGCTGTTCGGGTTGATGCTCTCCAGCCAGAGCGAGCGGGACGGGCAGCGGCACTGGCTCGCCCTCGGCCCCGGCAGCTGGGACCGGGACAACCGGCCGAGCTGGATCCGTCTCGACCGGGTGCTGACGATGCGGGAGGACAGCATCCGCCGGGAGGGCGCGATCCTGGACCGCGCCCGTTTCGACCGGGTCGGCCGCGCGCTGCGCGCGGGCTACGGCTGGCGCTGACCGGCGCTCGTCGGACCTCGGCCGGCGGTGCCCGCCGGTCGAGCGGGCGTTGCCCGCCGGCCGGTGGCGGCCCCGGTCAGGCGGGCTCGCGGCTCGGACCGACCCCGGCGGCCCGGGCGTCCGGGGGCGGGTAGGGCTGCTCGGCCAGCAGCCGGGCCAGGTGGGCGCTGTTGAGCGCCAGGGCCTTGGTGGTCCGCCCGGTGGTGTCCGGTTTCGGGCCGGCGTCGACGTAGTCGACCTTGTGCAGGGCCTCGCCCACCCAGTAGGTGGCGCCGGCCGCCGGGCAGGTGAAGCCGACCTCGTTCAGCGCCTGCTGCACCTCGGCGATGGTGTGGTGGGCACCGTCCTCGTTTCCGACGACCGCCACCCCGCCCACCTTCCCGTAGGTGAGCAGGCGACCCTCCGCGTCGGTCTCGGAGAGCTCCGCGTCGAGGCGCTCCAGCACCATCTTCGTCACCGACGCGGGCTGGCCGAGCCAGATCGGCGTGGCGATGATGAGGATCTGCGCGTCGAGGAGCTTCGCCCGGATCGCCGGCCAGCCGTCGCCGTCGCCCTCGTCCACGGAGACGCCGAAACGTACGTCGTGGTCGACGACCCGGATCAGCTCGCCGTCGACGCCCTGCTCGGCGAGCGCGTCGAGCACCTCGCGTCCGAGCGCCTCGGAACTCGACCGGGCCGGTGACCGCTTCAGGGTGCAGTTGAGGACCAGGGCTCGGAGTTTCGCCACGGTCGTTCCTCTCCGCCGGTGCCGTGTCCGTTCGGGGGTTACCCGCCCGGCCGCCCGGAACACCTGCCAACCGTCCCCGCCCGGTCGGCAGCGTGCCCGGTTTGGGGTGCGGGCGGGGGAGTGGGAGGTGGCCGACCAGTACCGAAACCTCCCGCACGACCGTTACGACACGGGAACGGTTAGCACGCGAGCTGAAGGAGACCGGCGATGAGCCAGCGCAGTGACATCGCGATCGACCTGCCGTCGGACCAGGAGATCACCCTCACCCGCGCCTTCGACGCGCCGCGCGACCTGGTCTTCGCCGCGCACGCGCGGGAGGAGCACCTGCGGAGCTGGTGGGGCCGGGGCAACCCGCTCGACGTCCAGATCGATTTCCGGGTGGGCGGCCGGTACCGGTTCGTCGAGCACGCCCAGGACGGCAACGCCTACGCGTTCCGGGGCGAGTTCCGGGAGATCGTGCCCCCGGAGCGCATCGTGCAGACCTTCGAGTTCGAGGGCATGCCCGGGCACGTGGTGGAGGAGACGCTCGTCTTCACCGAGCAGGGCGGCCGGACCGTCGTCACCGGCACCAGCCGGTTCTCCTCGAAGCAGGAGCGGGACGGGATGCTCGACACCGGCATGACGCAGGGCGCGGCCGAGTCGTACGCCGCTCTCGAGCGGCACCTGGCCACGCTCACCTGAGCGTGCCGGGCGGCAGGCGGGCCGTGGGGGTCAGTCGGCCAGGTGGGCGGTGTCGACGAGTTGACGGGCCTGCCGGCCGGCGCCGAGGCTCTTCGCCCGGTACATGGCGGCGTCCGCCTGCCGCAGCGCCTCGGTGAGCTGGGCCGGGCCGGTGACCGGCGCGAGCCCCACCGAGGCGGTCACCTGCAGGCTCAGCCCGCCCAGCGGGATGGGTGCGGCGAGCATCTCGCAGAGCCGTCGGGTGGCGTGGTCGATCCACCGCCGGTCCACCGTGGGGGTCACCAGCAGTCCGGCGAACTCGTCGCCGCCCAGCCGGGCGACCAGGTTGTCGCCGGCGAAGGCGGACAGCCGCTCGGCCACGCTGACCAGCACCTGATCGCCGGCGGCGTGCCCGTAGCGGTCGTTGACCTGCTTGAAGTCGTCCAGGTCGAGGATGACGGCGATCAGCGGGCGGCCGGCGGCGTCGGTGAGCAGCGTGGCCGCGAGGCGGTAGAAGGCGCGTCGGTTGGGCAACCCGGTCAGCGGGTCGTGGCTGGCGGCGTGCCGCTCGGCGGCGAGTTCCGCCTGGAGGTGCTCGATCTCGGCCTCGGCTCGCAGGGCCCGGCGTCGCAGCTGCCAGGAGGAGAGGAGCGCGCCGGCGGCGCAGATGCCGGAGGCCACACTCATCGGATCCGGCACGCGAGCCCTCCCGTCACGCCACATCGCGGGCGCCGGCGCGGGCGAGATGCCCGGACGGCCCCCTGTTGTCCCTGGTTACGGCCGAGATTAGGTAACTCAACGTGAACAGATAAGTACCGTTCACGTGCGTTATCATGCTCGCCGTCCGATGCAGATGCAATAGCAGATGCACGTGCAGCAGCGTCCGATGTCGACACCTGTCCCCGCGCCGCCACCGCTCCTCCCCACGGCATCGGCCGGTTCCTGAGCAGAAAGACCCCTCATGCAGCAGCCGACGAACGGTGTTCCCGTCCACCAGCTTCCCTCGCTGACCTGGCAGAAGAGCCGTCGGAGCAACCCGAGCGGCAACTGCGTCGAGCTGGCCGAGCTGCCCGGTGGGGCCGGCATCGCCGTGCGCAACTCCCGCTTCCCGGACGGGCCCGCTCTGATCTACACCGTCGACGAGATCGCCGCCTTCGTGCTCGGCGCGCGGGACGGCGACTTCGACCATCTCATCGCCTGAGTCGGGGCGCCGCCGCCGCGCGGCGGAACACGCTGGGTGGTCGCAGGAGTGCGCTCGCGCACGGGTCCGTGGCATGCTTACTCGTCGGTCGGGCCGGTGCCCGGCCGTGCGTGGTACGTGGAGGTCGGCACGTGACGATGGTTCCCGCCGACGGTGGCCCGACAACGGGGCCGACCGTGCTGCGCATGCTGCTCGGTGCCCAGCTGCGCCGGCTGCGGGAGTCCAGCGGCGTCACCCGCGAGGGCGCCGGGTGGGAGATCCGGGCCTCCGAGTCGAAGATCAGTCGGATGGAGCTGGGTCGCGTCGGCTTCAAGGAACGCGACGTCGCCGATCTGCTCACCCTCTACGGCGTTACCGACGCCGAGGAGCGGGAGACGCTGCTCAAACTGGCCCGGGACGCGAACAGCCCCGGGTGGTGGCACCGCTACGGCGACGTGCTGCCCAGCTGGTTCCAGTCCTATCTGGGCCTGGAAGCCGCGGCCGCGCTGATCCGCACCTACGAGGTGCAGTTCGTCCCCGGGCTGCTGCAGACTCCCGCGTACGCCCGGGCGGTGGTGCTGCTCGGGCACGGCGCGGCCGCGCCCGACGAGATCGACCGGCGGGTGGGGCTGCGGATGCGGCGGCAGGAGCTGCTCCGCCGGGCCGACCCGCCGCAGCTGTGGGCCGTGGTGGACGAGGCGGTGCTGCGCCGCCCGATCGGTGGCGCGGACGTGATGCGTGACCAGGTGACCGCGCTCATCGAGGCGACCCGCTCGCCGCACATCCGGCTGCAGATCATTCCGTTCACCGCTGGCGGGCACGCGGCCGCGGGCGGCGCGTTCAGCATCCTGCGCTTCGGCGACCAGGACCTGCCCGACATCGTCTACATCGAACAGCTGACCAGCGCGATATATCTCGACAAGCGGGACGACCTGGACCACTACGCGCTGGCCATGGAGCGGCTCTGTATCGAGGCGGAGCCGCCGGAGCGCACTCCGGAGCTGCTCACGCGGCTGCGCGACGAGCTCTACCCGCGCTGACCCGCGGCGCCCGTCGCCCGACGGGAGCGCGGCTTCCGCCCTTCATGTTGACCGGCGTCGAGGTCTCGGCTAGCCTCTGAATCGATCCAGCTACTAAATCGATCCAGAGGGGGACCCGTGAAGCCCACCCTCCAGGCCGTGGCCGAGGCGGTCGGCGTCTCCCGCAGCACGGTGTCCAACGCCTACGCCCGGCCCGACCAGCTCTCCGCCGCGCTGCGGCAGCGGATCCTGGAGACCGCGAAGGAGATGGGGTACCCCGGCCCCGACCCGACGGCGCGCTCGCTGCGGCGGGGCTACGTCGGCGCGATCGGGGTGCTCTTCACCTCGCAGCTGTCGTACGCCTTCACCGACCCCTTCGCGGTGCGCTTCCTCGCCGGGGTCGGCGCGGCGGCCGAGCGGCACGGCACCAGCCTGCTGCTCGTGCCGATGCCGGCCGTGGCCGCCGACGCCCGCCGGGCGATCGAGAACGCGGCGGTCGACGGTTTCTGCGTCTACTGCGTGGGCAACGAGACCTGGGCGCTGGAGGCGATCCGTGACCGGGGGCTGCCCTTCGTCACGACCGCTCCGCGCGACGACGCCGGCCCCACCGACCGCTTCGTGGGCATCGACGAGCGGGCCGCGGCCCGAGCCGTCGCGGCACACGTCGCGAGCCTCGGTCACCGGCGGGTGGCCCTGCTCGGCGACACCGTGTTGCCGGACGCGCCGACCGGCCCGCTCCGCCTGTCCACCGTGGACGAGGTGCCGCAGGACGCCACCCGCGGTCGTCTCCGCGGCTTCGCCGACGCGTTCGCCGAGGTCGGTGTCCCCTGGCCCGACCTGACCCTGCTCACCGCAAGGGGCAACAACCGGGCGGCGGCCGCCGCGGCGGTCGCCGGCCTCTTCGACCGGCCCGACCGGCCGACCGCCGTGCTGGCCTGCTCCGACGTGCTCGCCCTCGGCGTGCTCGACGCTCTGGCCGGGCGGCCGGAGGCCGGCCTGGTCTCGGTGACCGGCTTCGACGACATCGCCGAGGCCGCCGCCGTCGGCCTCACCACCGTGCGGCAACCCGCCGAGGAGAAGGGCCGCATCGCCGCCGAACTCCTGCTCGACCCGCCCGCCGACCCGGCCGCCGGGCGGGTGCTGCTACCCACCACGCTCGTCGTCCGGACCTCCACCGGACCCGTCCCGAGGAGCTGACCATGGAACAGCCCACCGGCTTCGTCACCGCCGTCGGCGCCGTGACCCGTCACGTCAACTCGGCCCGCCCCGACGCCCCCGTCCGGCCGGACCGCCACCGGACGCCCCGCCTCACGCCCACCCGGCTGGCGACCGCCGCGGCGCTGCGCCGGCTCGCCGACCGGATCCAGCCCACGCCCGTGCCGTCCGCGCCCCGCTGCTCCTGAGTCGTACCCACCGGGCGTTTCTCCCGCCCGCTCGCATCGGGAGCCTTCCGCAACCGGCCATCCGGGCACGCTCGCGCCGCCCGGTGCGGAATCGGGCGTGGGAAGTGGTGGGCGGCGGCGCGGCCCAGGCACACTGGACGCCCATGTCGCCGTTCACGCCCACACTCCGCCTGCACGATCGGTACGTCCTGCGCGAGCGCATCGGCCTCGGCGGGATGTCCGAGGTGTGGCGTGCCGACGACGAGATCCTCGGCCGTTCCGTCGCCGTGAAGGCGCTCGCCGCGGAGCTCGCCGCCGACCCGCAGCTGCGCGCCGTCATCCGGCGCGAGGCCCGGGCGGCCGCCCGGCTGACCCACCCGGCCGTGACCCAGGTGTACGACTACGGCGAGGCGACCCTGCCCGACGGTGAGGTCGTTCCGTACCTCGTCATGGAGCTGGTCGACGGCCGCAACCTGGCCGACCGGCTCGCCGGCGGCCCGATGCCGTGGCGTGACGCCGTCCGGATGGCCGGGCAGGTCGCGGGCGCACTCGCCGCCGCCCACCGGATCGGCGTCGTGCACCGCGACGTCAAGCCGGGCAACGTGATGCTCACCGAGACCGGCGCCAAGGTGCTCGACTTCGGCATCGCGGCGCTCGCCGGCCCGCACCATCCGCTCGCCGCCCAGACCGGCGAGGTGCTCATGGGCACCCCGGCCTACTTCGCCCCGGAGCGGCTCGCCCCGGGCCCGCCCGACCCGGCCAGCGACGTGTACGCCCTCGGCGCGCTGCTCTACCGCACCCTCACCGGGCGTGCGCCGCTGCCCGTGCAGACCTGGGAGGACGCGGTCGAGGTGCACCGGCGGCACAGTCCCGTGCCGCCGCCGGAGGTCCCGGGCCTGCCCGGCGACATCGCCGCCCTCGTCCTCGCGTGCCTCGCCGCCGACCCGGCCCGGCGGCCGACCGCCGCGCAGCTCGCCACCCGGTTCAATGCCGTACCGGCCGATCCGCCCACCGAGGTCCTCCCGTCCCGGTCGGCCGACCCGGGCGCCGCCCACCTGCGCCCCCGTCCCGCCGGGCGGGCCAGCGTCGCCTCCGCGCAGGCCCCGACCCTGGTCGAGCACCGACCCCTCCCGTCGCGACCGCCCGCTCCCGTGCCGCGTCGGCGGTCTCGCAGCCCGCTCGCCGCGATCCTGGCGGCCGGCCTCGTCCTCGTGTTCGCTATGGGGGCGCTGCTCGCCCTGGACGACGACCGGGGGACCCCGTCGGTGGCCGGGCCGGCGAACACCACACCCGGCTCACCGTCGGCCTCGCCCACGCCGGAGCCCCCGCCGCCGACGACCGCGCCGGCGCCGAGCACCGAGGCGCCACCCCAGCTCGACCTGCGGCAGCTCGCCACCGAGTTCGCCGCGCTGCTCGTCCAGGCCCAGGCCCTGGACCAGATCGACCGGCGGACCGCCGAGGACCTGCGTGACGACCTGACCGACCTGATCCGGAGCAAGCCGAAGGACCGCGCCAAGCGGGTCGAACGGTTGCACGAGCGGATCAGCGAGGCGGTGGCGGACGAACGGCTCCCGGCCAGCGTCGGGGACCGGCTCGATGACCTGCTCGACCGGGTCGACGTGCGGGTCGGCCGGGGCGACGACAGCTGACCGCCGGTCAGTCCAGCTCTACCGGGTCGCCGACGCTGACCCGCCCCGGCGTCACGACCTGCGCGTACGCGCCGACGCACGGCTGCGGGCCGAGGCCGGGCAGCGGCTCGACCCGGTTCAGCCGGGCCGGCACCCGCAGCGCGTCGGGCTGCCGGGGCAGCCGCCCGTGCGCCAGGGTCGGCACCGCGCAGCGGGGCGTCGGCGCGAGCACCCGCAGCACCAGCTCGGCGCCGACCCGCAGGTGGCGACCCACCCACCCGTTCTCCACGAAGCCGGAACCGGGCATCGCGACGACCAGGTTGGGCCGGTAGCGCTCGGCTCGCACCACGACGTCCGGCAGCTCCGCGCGGAGCCGGTCGAGCGTGGCCGTGGTCACCAGGTGGATCGGCGCGAAGTCGAAGAAGGTGCCGGGCGCGGCGGCGGCGAGCGGACTCGCGTCCACCGGCACGGTCGCGGTGACACCGGCGGCGAGGACGGCCTCGGGAACGGCTCGGTCGAGCGTGGCGCCGTCGGGCGGGGTGTCCACGAGCGTCACCGGGGCGCCGAGGAGCGTGGAGAGCAGGGCGTCCACCTCGGCGTCCTCGGTGGACACCACCCGTCCGTCCGGCAGGGTGATCCGGATCGGCTCCGGGGCACCGCCGGCCGCGCCGAGGGTGAGCGTGTTCCGCCACCGCCGCGGGTCCTTCGCGCTGACCACCCGGCCGGTCTCGCGGTGCAGCAGGGCGAGCGCCCGGTCACCCGCGACACCCGCCGGACCGACCAGCCCCGTCGTGAGCTCTTCGCCGAGCATCGACTTCACCGGGTAGCGCCAGAGCTGCGAGACCCGGCCGCTCGTACCGTCCGTCGACACGCCCACACCCTAGCGGCGCCGTCCGAAGCGGTGGTCGGGGAACGCGGCGGCGAGTGCCGCGACGGTGGGCGTGCGGCTCGCACCGGGCGGCGGGGTCGGGCGTGGCGGCCGTCAGGGATGATGGCCGGTCTCGGCGTCACGCAGGGCCCGGGTGGTGACCCGGGAGGCGAGTGGGAGCGCGGCGAGCACGAGGCCGAGGGCCGCGGCGATGAAGGGAGCGCGGATCCCCAGGCCGCGGGCGAGCAGGCCGCCGGCGAGGGCTCCGAGGGGGATGACACCCAGGACCACCAGACGGTAGGCGGCGGTGACCCGGCCGAGGAGGTCGTCGGGGACCGCGGCCTGGCGCAGGGTGCTGACGACGATCTGGTTGAGCGCGGTGGCGACGGCGGCGCAGAACATGCTCGCCAGGGCGAGGGGCGTGTGGTCACCGAGGCCGAGGACGGCGTAGCTGGCGGCCGGCGTGAGAGCGGCGAGCCAGGTGGTGGGGCCGCCGCCGATGCGGGGCACGACGTGTTCGGCGAGCAGTGAGCCGGCGATGGCACCGGCGGCGGGAACGGCGACGAACAGGCCGTAGAGGGACAGGGGCACGTGGTACGGACCGGTGACCAGGAGAACCAGCACCCCGCCGGTGGCCGCGCCGAAGAAGTTGATCGCCGCCGAGATGAACGCGACCCGGCGCAACAGGTCGTGGCGCCAGAAGTGCGCCCACCCCGAGCGGATGTCCTGGGTGAGGGTGGTCGGGGTCGTACGGCGGTGCTCCTGCTCGCCGCCGGTGGGGCGCAGGGCGGGCAGCAGCAGCGCGGCCAGGCCGGCGAGGGCGAACGCGGCCGCGCCCGTGTAGAAGGCCGCGGACGCGGCCAGCGCGAACAACGCCGCCCCGGCGGGCGGCCCCACGAAGGTGTTGATGACGGACTGGGTCGCGAACAGCCGGCCGTTCGCCCGTTCGAGCCGCTCGCGGGGGAGGAGCCGGGGCGGGATCGCCAGGGCGGCGTTGTCGACCATCGTCTCGGCGCAACCGGCCAGGAACACCGCGGCGTAGAGGAGCGCGACGTGGTGCCATCCGCTCGACAGGGCCACGGCGAGCAGCGCGAACGCGGCCGCGCGCAGCCAGTTGCCGGCGGTGAGGATCCGGCGCCTGTCGACCCGGTCGGCCATCGCGCCGGCGGGGAGGGTGGCGACCAGCCAGGGCAGGAACTGCACCACCGTCATGCCCGCCACCACGAGCGGGTCACGGGTCAGCGTGGCGACGAGCAGCGGCGCCGCGGCCTGCAGCAGCCCGTCGGCCAGATTCGAGGACGCCTGGGACGCCCACAGCGCGGCGAACGACCTCCGTGGGGTGGCGGCAGGCACGATCAGTCTCCCGGCGGTTTTCTCATGGGTCATTGGTCGATCGGGCATGAGCATGCCAGCGGGTCGTCTCACATGCAACAATGCGTTCACCCATGAGAGGAGGGGCGGTGAGGTTCGGCCACATCGCGGGCGACCGCATGCTCGACCTGGTGAACACCGTTGCCTGGCGCCTCGGCGGAAGCGAACGCACGGAGCACCTCAGGACCTTCACCGACGTCGTCCACTGGTGCCTGGAGTCCGACCTGATCAGCGCGGACGAGGCGCTGGCCCTGCGCGCGCTCGCCGACCGCGACGGCGCCCGGGCGGAGCGGGAGCGGCACCAGGTCGTCGAGGCGCGCGAGAGGGCCTACGCGGCGCTCTTCGAGCACGACCGCCACGCCGCCGCGGACCTCGCCGCCATGTACCGGGCGGCGATCGCCGCGGCCGACCTCGTCCGCACCGGCGACCGCTGGCAGTGGCGAGACCGGGAGACGGACCTCGCCCTGCCCCGAAACCGCATCGTCCGCGGGCTCGTGGCCCTCGCCCAGCGCGACGACCTCGACCGGCTCCACCAGTGCGAGGACGCCAGGTGCGGCTGGGTCTACCTCGACACGTCACCGCGACGCAACCGCCGCTGGTGCAACACGAAGGACTGCGGCGACCGCAACCGCGCCCGCGCCTACTACGCCCGGCAGAAGGCGAAGAGCAACCCGACCTGACCCACCCACCACCCGCCGCCAGCGGCTCACGTCGCCGAGACGTGATCAGTCCCTTTCGTCGGTCAGGACCGCCCGGACGATCTCGCCGACCCCCGCGCCCGCCCGGACGGCCGGCGTACCGCCCGGCGCCCAGATCCCGGAGCCGCCCGCCGCCCGGGCGTAGCCCCCGCCGGTCGACCCGGCGAAGCTCGCCACCGCCACCCAGACGCGGTGCGTCGTGGCGATGCGCCGCGCCCGCTGCGCGGGCA
The DNA here is from genome assembly GCF_056150165.1 of Micromonospora xinjiangensis. Lineage (NCBI taxonomy): Bacteria > Bacillati > Actinomycetota > Actinomycetes > Micromonosporales > Micromonosporaceae > Micromonospora > Micromonospora xinjiangensis. Next base: position 57,450 of record NZ_JAXCFO010000004.1, read on the forward strand.
CCTCCGCGTCCGACGCGGCCTCCACCATCCCCGCCAGGTAGGCGTCCACGCCCAACGCCACCGTCCGGGCGGCGTGCTCCGGCACACCCGTGTCCCGGCACACCGCGAGGCCGAGCCGCCAGCCGTCGACGTCCAGCACGGCCGGCCGGTCGCCCGCGGTGAACCGGCGGCCCTCGTCGCCACCGAGCCACATCTTCCGGTACGCCACCGTGGCGCCACGGCCGTCGACGGCGAGCACCCCGATGTGCTCCCCCGGCACCGGCGCGCCGGCCAGCGCCAGCGTGCCGGTCTCGGCGCAGGCCCGCACGAGCGGCGCCAGCCGAGGATCCGCCGCGTCCACGGCGGGAGCGTCCAGCTCGTACCCGGTCAGCGACAGCTCGGGAAAGACGACCACCCTGGTCCGCGCCGACCGGACCGCGTCGGCGTGGGCCCGCGCGTTCGCCGCGACGTCCCCGGCCACGCACGGCGGCTGCGCCACCGCCAGACGCAGCGGGGTCCGGTTTTCCGCACCTACCGGGGTGCGGTCACGCGGCGCGGTCGGGAGGCAAGCCCCATGGCCGTCTCTCAGGATCGGTTCGTAGCGTGGAGCCATGATTCGAACCTCGCACGTCCTGCTGGCTACCGGAAGCCTCGCGGCGGACGCGGAACCGCCACAGGACGGACTGGTCGGCTACGTCACGGACCTCGTGGAACGGCTCGGCGGGCCGGGCGCCGGCCTCGCCGTGGCGCTGGAGAACCTCTTCCCGCCGATCCCGAGCGAGGTGATCCTGCCGCTGGCCGGCTTCGTCGCCGGCCAGGGGCGGATGAGCGTGCTCGGCGCGATCTTCTGGACCACCCTCGGGTCGCTCGTCGGCGCCCTGGCCCTCTACGGGATCGGCGCCGCCCTCGGCCGGGACCGGATCCGGGCCGTGGCGGCACGGCTGCCGCTGGTGAAGCTCAGCGACGTGGACCGGACCGAGGCGTGGTTCCTGCGGCACGGCGTCAAGGCCGTCTTCTTCGGGCGGATGATCCCGATCTTCCGGAGCCTGATCTCCATCCCGGCCGGCGTGGAGCGGATGCCCATCGGCGTCTTCGCGCTCTACACCACACTGGGCAGCCTCATCTGGAACAGCGCGTTCATCCTCGCCGGCTACCTGCTCGGCGACAACTGGCACCTGGTCGAGGGGTACGTCGGCGTACTCCAGAACGTCGTCATCGTGGTCTGCGCGGTGGCGGTCGGCTGGTTCGTGGTCTCGCGGGTGCGCCGGTCCCGCCGCGCGGCCCGCGAGCCGGAGCCGGTCGCCGCGCCCACGCCGGGCATCGGCGTCCCCGACCCCAGCGGCCGCGGCACCCTCTACCGCAGCGTCGGCTGGGGTGACGACGGGCACGGCGGAGCGCGTTGACGCAGGCCGGCCGGGTCGCGCTCGGCGTCGCCGCCGGCGTGCTGACCGCCGCCGGGGAGCTGATCTTCCTCCTGGTCGCCGTCGTCGCCGGGCTGGCGTCCGCGGCCGTGCCGCCGGCCCGCCGCCGGGTCGACGCGCTGATCCCGCGGTACGCCACCACGCTGGTACGCCTCGAACGCCGTCGGCTCGCCGGGCTGCTCGGCGCGGGGGACGACCTGCCGCCGACCCGGACGGCCGGCTGGCGGGAGGTCGGCTACCTGGCGGCGCGGCTGCTGCCCGGCCTGCTCGGGGCGCTGGCGTTCGCGCTGCTGGCCATCGGTGCGGTGCTGGCCTGGATCCTGCTGGTCGCCGCCGCCCGCGGTGAGCTCACGGTGGGCGACTTCCTGCTCCAGGTCGTCATCGGCACGGTGCTCCTGCTGCTCAACACGCAGGCCGTCGCCAGCGTGGGCGCGCTGGACGTCCGGCTCGCCCGGCGGCTGCTCGACCGGGGCACCCGGGAGGCGCTGGAGGAGCGGGTCCGCGAACTGGCCAGCACCCGGGCCGGCGTGATCGCCGCCGTGGACGCCGAACGCCAGCGCATCGAACGCGACCTGCACGACGGGCTGCAACAGCGGCTCGTCGCGCTCGGTGTGCTGCTCGGCCGGGCCCGCCGCAGCCGGGACACGGAGCGGACCGCCGCCCTCGTCGCGCAGGCCCACGAGGATCTCCAGCGGGCGCTCGGGGAGCTACGGGAGGTGGCCTGGCGGGTCTACCCCGCGGCGCTGGAGGAGAACGACCTGGGTGAGGTGCTCGGCATGGTGGCGCAGCGCTCCGCCGTGCCCGTGCGGATCCGCTGCGACCTGCCCGTGCGCCCCGACCGCCAGGTCGAGACCGTGCTCTACTTCGTGGCCTGCGAGGCGCTCACCAACGCGGTGAAACACGCCGCCGCTACCCTGGTCACGATCGACATCGAGGCGCGGGAGGGGACGGTCCGGATGCGCGTGCGCGACGACGGCACGGGCGGGGCCGATCCCTCCGGGCGGGGCCTGTCCGGGCTGGCCCGCCGGGTCGCCGCGCTCGACGGGCGGCTGCGCGTGGAGAGCCCGGCCGGCGGGCCCACGACGGTGCTGGCGGAACTGCCGTGCGCGTGACCCTCGCCGAGGACTCCACGCTGCTCCGGGAAGGGCTGGCTCGGCTGCTCGCCGAGGAGGGCCACGAGGTGGTCGCGACCGTCGGCAGCGCCGACGAGCTGGTCACCGCCGTCGACCGCGAGCGACCCGACGTCGTGGTCACCGACGTCCGGATGCCACCCACCCACACCGACGACGGCCTGCGCGCCGCGCTGGAGATCCGCCGCCGCTGGCCAGAGACGGCCGTGCTGGTGCTCTCCCAGTACGTCGAGAAGCGCTACGCGAGCCGCCTGCTCGCCGACCGGCCGGAGGGCGTCGGTTACCTGCTCAAGGACCGGGTCGCCCAGGTCGACGACTTCCTCGACGCGCTGGACCGGGTCGCGGCCGGCGCGACCGCGCTCGACCCGGAGGTGGTACGGCAGGTGGTCGCCGGCTCCGACCGCGCCGACCCGCTCACCCGGCTCACCCCCCGTGAAGGGGAGGTCCTGCACCACATGGCCCAGGGCCACACCAACGCCGCCATCGCCGAACGACTGCACGTGTCGCTGAGCGCCGTGGAGAAACACGTCAACGCGATCTTCGACAAGCTCGACCTGTCGGAGGTGACCGGCTACAGCCGGCGGGTGCTGGCCATCCTCCGCTACCTCTCCACCTGACCACGCCGGCCGCGGCGCAGGCCGCTCTGCGCGGATGGCGCCCCTCTGCGGGGATTGCGGGCCGCGCCGTGCGCATTTGCGGGCTACTCCGTGCGGATTGCGACCCCTCTGCGCGGGTAGCGGGTCGTCCGGGTGCGCCGGGGACGGCCCGTCACACCAGGCGGCGTAGCCACCGGCGCTGCCAGGGCGTCTCCACCGCCTTGGGCCGGTAGGCGGCGCGTACCCAGTCCACCACCTGCTCGGCCGGCATCCCGTCGAGCACGGCCAGCGCGGCGAGCGCGGTGCCCGTACGCCCCTGGCCGCCGCGGCAGGCCACCTCCACCCGCTCACCGGCCTGAGCACGACCCAGCGCCTCCCGCAGGGCGTCCAGGGCGTCGGCGCGGTCGACGGGGATCCAGAAATCCGGCCACCGGATCCGCCGGTGCGGCCACGCCGGGGCCGGGCCGGGCGCGAGCAGCAGCGCGAAGTCAGCAGGGGACGCCGGATCGCCGATACGCCGCCCGCGCACCGCGGCCCCGCTCGGCAGGACCACCACGCCCGGCTGCTCCGCCCAGGACGACTCGACACTCATTCCGGCATTCTGCCGGGTTTCGCGCGGCGCGCGCTGCCCGGGTGTGGCGGTTCCTCCGCCGCTACTCGCCGGCTCACCGTGGAGACGTCCGACCGTCGGCGGCAGAGACAGCGCTGCCCCCGGCCGGATGGCCGGGGGCAGCGCTGGGGTGCCGGTGTGCAGGTCGCCTCTCGGCGAGTGGCGCGACGCGGCTCCAGCCGAACGGTATTCCGCGAAGGCATTTATGAGGTGAGGCCCGGGGACACTGGACACACCGACACCCCATACAACCTACCCGCACCCGCCCTTGTTCCCACCTCCGGACGCCTCTCGGAATGGGCGCCCGGCGCGCCGTGCGACGCGAACCTGGCGTTCGGCAAAGGGTCGACGGGCGGGGCTCCGGTGCTTCCGCGGAGAGTGCCGCTGGCCGGCACCCTGGTGGGTGCCGGCCAGCGGTTTTTCCCCCTTGTGTGTGATGTCTGTGGGTGGTGCCGGGTTCGGTTGTGGGGGTTGTCAGCTGTTCCAGTGCTGGGCGACGAGGTCGGCGGCCTGCTGCTCCCACTGGGCGTAGGCGTCCGGGTACGCCGACACCTGCACCGTCTGCGCGGCGTCGGTCAGCGGCATGTCCTGCCACCCGTCGACCTGCTTCAGACCCTTCAGGAACGCCATCGTGGAGTACTCCGGATCGGTGATCTGCTCCGGCGTGCCCCAACCCGAGGACGGCCGCTGCTGGAACAGGCCCAGCGAGTCGTGGTCGTTACGGTCACCGAGGTGGCCGAGGTTCTCCAGCTTCGACTCCTGCAGGCTGGTGGCGATGGAGATGACCGCGGCCCGCTCGTCCAGGCCGGACTTCTTCGTCGCCGCGATGATCGCCTTGACGTTCGCGATCTGCTCGTCGTTGAGGTCGATGTGCGACTGCGCGCCCTGGGTGCCGTGGGGGATCAGCTTGGTGGTGTCCACGCCCGGCTTGTCGGCCTGCACCACCGCGACGGGCTTCACCTCGGGGGTGGGGGTGGCGGCGTGGGCGGCGACCGGGCCGCCGATGATGCCACCGGCGAAGGCGAGACCAGCGATACCGAGGACGCTCTTACGCATGATCGTGTTCATGGGAAAGCTCCTTGGGGGTCAGGCACCCACACACCACAAGAGGGGGTGGCGTGACGGATGCGGCACCTCATCAGGCGCTCAAAGACTCGGGGTGTTGGGTGCGCGAATCGGGGGGTGTTCGCGTCTGCCCGGGGTTCGGCGGGGAAGGGGGGGTCACCGCGCCGGGATGGTGTGCAACGACCGGGGGCCGGCCGTCATTCCCGGGGTGGTCCGGCCGTCAGGCTCGATGGCCCGGGACCGCGCCGGGGTTGGTGTGCAACGACCGGGGGCCCGGCATCATTCCGGAGCCCGTCAACCCGTTGCGCCGACCTCGCTGGCCGGTCGTAGGGGGCTGCTACCTCGATCGTCAGGGGTGTTCAACGCCCCCACCCCGCCACCGATTCCACCCCCCGCATGCCGCCGGTCACACCCCGAACCGCCCAGACCGGGCCACCCGGGTATCGGCTGCCCGATCCCGAACCGGACACACGTCACAGACCACAAGATCGCGCTACTTCCGGGATGGTGTGGCCTCGGGCGGGTGGTGAGGCCACAACTTCCCGATAGTTGTGCCATCTCCGTTGTGCGACGCGACGGGCCTCGGCCGGGGGGCGGCAGGGATGCGGAGGGCTTCGGTCTAGAGGACAGCCGAGCCGGGCACGCGCGTCCGCCGACAACGCCGTCGGGCAGTGGGCGGTGAGGTCACAACAGCTCGTGGTTGCGCGACACGACAGTCGGGTCCGGGCATCCGCGCCAGACGGCACGGCGCCGGACGCCGTCGTGGCCGCGCCGAGATCGCACTACTTCGGGGATGTTGTCGCCTCGGATGGGTGGTGAGACAACACCTTCCCGGTGGTTGCGCGACCTCGGCGCTGCGAGCAACGGCACCCGGCGGTCGGTCCGGGGTCAGGCGGCGACGTACTCGCGCAGGTGCCGGGCGGTCAGCGTGTCGCCATTCGCCACCAGGTCGGCCGGCGTGCCGGTGAACACCACCCGCCCGCCGTCGTGGCCGGCGCCGGGGCCGAGGTCGATCAACCAGTCCGCGTGCGCCATCACCGCCTGGTGGTGTTCGATCACGATCACCGTGTTGCCCGCGTCGACGAGCCGGTCGAGGAGCGCGAGCAGCTGGTCGACGTCGGCGAGGTGCAGGCCGGTGGTGGGCTCGTCGAGGACGTACGTGCTGGTCTTCTCGGCCATGTGGATGGCGAGCTTGAGCCGTTGCCGCTCCCCGCCGGAGAGCGTGGTGAGTGGCTGGCCCAGGCTGAGGTAGCCGAGCCCGACGTCGGCCAGCCGGCCGAGGATGACGTGCGCCGGCCCGCTGGGGAAGAACTCGTGCGCCTCGGTGACCGACATGGCGAGAACCTCGCTGATGTTCTTGCCGCGCAGCGTGTAGGTGAGCACCTCGGGGGTGAACCGGCGCCCCTCGCACTGCTCGCAGACGGTGGCCACGCCGGCCATCATGGCCAGGTCGGTGTAGATCAGGCCGATGCCCTTGCAGGCCGGGCAGGCGCCCTCGGAGTTCGCGCTGAACAGGGCGGCCCTGACCCCGTTGGCCTTGGCGAACGCCGTGCGGACGGGGTCGAGCAGCCCGCTGTAGGTGGCCGGGTTGCTGCGCCGGGAGCCGCGGATGGGGGACTGGTCGACGACGACCACCCCGTCGCGCCGCTGGAGGGAGCCGTGGATCAGGGAGCTCTTGCCCGAGCCGGCGACCCCGGTGACCACGGTCAGCACACCGAGCGGGATGTCGACGCTCACGTCGCGCAGGTTGTGCAGGTCGGCGTTGCGGATCGGCAGGTGCCCGGTCGGACGGCGTACGTCGGCGCGCAGGGCCACCCGGTGGTCGAGGTGCCGGCCGGTCAGCGTGCCGGAGCGGCGCAGGCCCGCGACGTCACCGGTGTAGCAGATCCGGCCGCCGGCGGCACCGGCGCCGGGCCCGAGGTCGACGACGTGGTCGGCGATCGCGATGGTCTCCGGTTTGTGCTCGACCACCAACACCGTGTTGCCCTTGTCGCGCAGCCGCAGCAGCAGGCCGTTCATGCGGGCGATGTCGTGCGGGTGCAGGCCGACGGTGGGCTCGTCGAAGACGTACGTGACGTCGGAGAGGCTGGAGCCGAGGTGCCGGACCATCTTCACCCGCTGGGCCTCGCCACCGGAGAGCGTGCTGCTCTCCCGGTCGAGGCTGAGGTAACCGAGGCCGATCTCGACCAGCGAGTCGAGCAGGTCACGCAGGTTGGCGACGAGCGGAGCCACCGTGGGGTCGTCGATGCCGCGGAGGAACTCCGCGAGGTCGCTGATCTGCATCGCGGAGCACTCGGCGATGTTGCGCCCGGCGATGCGGGAGGAGAGGGCGGCCTCGTTGAGCCGGGTCCCGTCGCAGGCGGCGCAGGTGGTGAACGTGACCGCACGGTCGACGAAGGTCCGGATGTGCGGCTGCATGGACTCGCGGTCCTTGCCGAGGAAGAGGCGCTTGACCTTCACGACCAGGCCCTCATACGTCCAGTTGTTGCTGCCCATCTTGATCTTCGTGGCCGGCTTGTGCAGGAAGTCCTCCCACTGCTGTGGGGTGTAGTCCTGCAGCTTCGCGTCCGGGTCGAACAGGCCCGAGCCGACGATGGTCTGCCAGTACCAGGAGTCGACGGCGAAGTTGGGCACCTTGATGGCGCCGTCGTTTAGGGAGCGCTCGACGTCCACGAGCTCGTGCACGTCGAGGTCGGAGACCCTGCCCAGCCCTTCGCACGTCGGGCACATGCCCTCGGCCAGGTTGAAGCTGAACGCGCCGGCCCCGCCGACCTGCGGGACGCCGAGCCGGCTGAACACGATGCGCAGCATGGCGTACGCGTCGGTGGCGGTGCCCACGGTGGAGCGTGAGTTGACGCCGAGGCGCTCCTGGTCGACCACGATGGCGGCGCTCAGGTTGCGCAGCGAGTCCACGTCGGGGCGGCCCTGGCTCGGCATGAACGACTGGAGGAAGGCGCTGTAGGTCTCGTTGATGAGGCGCTGCGACTCGGCGGCGATGGTGCCGAAGACGAGCGAGGACTTTCCGGAGCCGGAGACACCGGTGAAGACGGTGAGGCGGCGCTTGGGGATGTCGACCGATACGGAGGCGAGATTGTTCCCGCGCCCCCCGTACCTCGATCATGTCGTGGCTGTCGGCGGTGGGCCGTGTTGGCTGCGGCATGCGAACCCTTCGCGGATCGTGGGCAGGCGGGTGCCCGAGCACCCTGGCACCGGGGTCTGACGGATTAAATTGTCTCATTCACGAGCTTGTGGAGACTTTCACGAACAAGGGCGCGGGATCGGTAGCGAAATGACCGGGAAAGTCTCAAACGAACGTCAACGGGTACGGTGATCGGTGTGGGAACGGGTGAGCGGCTGCGCGCCGTCGACCTCGCGGCCGGCGCCGGCATCTCGGTGCAGCAGGTCCGCAACTACGTCGACCTCGGCGTGCTCCCTCCGGTGCGGCGCACCGAGAGCGGTTACCGGATCTTCACGACCGCGCACGCCCGGGCGCTCGTGGTCGTGCGGCGGATGGCCGAGGGGCACGGCTGGGCGCGTACCCGCGAGGTGATGGCCGCGGTGCACCGGGGTGAGCTGCCGGCGGCGCTCGCGGCGCTCGACGCCGGCCACGCCGAGCTGGACCGCGAACGGGCCGACATCCGGCGTGCCATCGGCGCGTTCGAGACGGTGCTCGCCGGTCGGGCGGTGCCCGCGCCCCGTCGCCCGTCCCGCATCGGGGAGGTCGCCGCCCTGCTCGGGATCCGCACGTCCCAGCTGCGGCTCTGGGAGGCGCGCGGGCTGCTGCGTCCGGTCCGCGACCGCGCCACCGGCTACCGGGTGTACGACGACGCCGAGCAGCGGGCGGCCCAGGTCGTCGCCGTGCTGCGGCAGGGCGCGTACCCGTTCGACATCATCGCCGCCGTGCTGGCCGAGATGCGCTCCACCGGCAGCCCCGAGCGGGTCCGGGCCGAGCTGGCCCGCCGCGAGCAGGAGCTGCACCTGCGCAGCATGCGCCGGCTGCGTGCCTCCGCGGCGCTGTACGACTACCTGCGGGACCGGGAGTCCCACCCGGAGCGGTGACCCGCTCGTCCCGCGTCGGGGCTCAGCGCAGCACGAACAGATCGAGGTGGTCGACGACCGGCCCGCGGTCCTCGCGGGCGGCGGCCCGCAGCCGCGCCAGACCGGCGATGTGTGGATCACCGTGGACATCCCGGCGGCGTCCATCGTCGAGTCGCGCAGCGGAAGGGCGACGGCGTCAGCGGCCCGTAGCGGGCGATGCGCGGCGCGCTCCCGCGTGGACGTCGCCGGCCCCACGTCGTCGACCCGTACACCGCACCAGTCTCACGGCGGTCTCCCGGGCCGCGGCGGCGGTAGCGTCTCGTCCGGCCCCGGCGGCGTCCGCACCCGGATTAGGGTGCTGGAATGAGACACCGCCTGCTGGCCACCGGGGCGATCGCCGTCCTGCTCGCGGCCGGCGTCGCCGTCCCGGTGTCGGCGTCGCCGTCCGCCGCGCACCGCTCCGGGCGGATGGCCCACACCCCGACAGTGCCGTGCCCCCGGGCGGTCGCGCCGAAGGCCTCCCGACCTCCACGGCCGTCGCCGCCACCGGCGGTGCCGGAGGAGCGGGCCGTGGGCGGCGAGGCGCTCGCCACGGCCGGCCTCGTGGTGCCGCCCGGGGTGCCCGCCCCGCCGAAGATCACCGCCACCTCCTGGCTCGTCGCCGACCTCGACACCGGCCAGGTGCTCGGCGGCTGTGGCCCGCACGAGCACGGCACCCCGGCGAGCGTGCAGAAGTTGCTGCTCGCCGCCACGTTGCTGCCGAAGCTGGATCCGGAGCAGGTCGTCACGGTCACCGCCGAGGACATGGACATCGAGCCCGGATCCTCGGCGGTGGGCCTCGTCGAGGGTGGCCGGTACACCGTCGAGACCGTCTGGCTCGGGCTGCTGCTCAACTCCGGCAACGAGGCGGCCAACGTGCTCGCCCGGCTCGGCGGGGGCGGCGAGGGCGCGGCCGGCGGGGTGCGCGCCATGAACGAGTACGCGCACCGGCTCGGCGCGCTGCAGACGCACGCGGTCACCCCGTCCGGCCTGGACGGGCCAGGCCAGTTCACCAGCGCGTACGACCTGGCCCTGATCGCCCGGGCGTGCTTCGCCGATGCCACCTTCCGCCGCTACGCGCTGACCGAGCGGACGCAGATCCCCGCCCAGCGGGCACAGCGGACCAAGGGCTTCCAAATCCAGAACGAGAACCAGCTGATCTATCAGTACCCCGGGGCGCTGGGCGGCAAGACCGGGTTCACCGACCTCGCCCGGCACACGTACGTCGGCGCCGCCGAGCGGGACGGCCGGCGCCTGGTCGCCACGCTGCTCGGCGCGGAGCCGCAACCGATGCGCGGCTGGGAGCAGGGTGCGGCATTGCTGGACTGGGGCTTCTCGTTGCCCCGGTCGGCCACGGTCGGCCGGCTCGTCGAACCGGGCGAGCTGCTCGCGAGCCCGACCGTCGAGCCCAGCCCGCCCGCCGTCGAGCAGGCGCGACCGGCCGCCGCGAGCGGCCCGGTCGGCGGAGCGACGACCGCCTCCTGGTCGGTCGCGGCTCTGGTCGCCGCGGCGGTCGTGCTGCTCCTGGGCGCGCTGTTCTGGCGGCGGGCCGCCCGCCGCGGCCGGTCCTGACCGCCTCGGGGTGATCCGGGGCCTCCGGCCGTCCCCGGTGGCGCCGCAGGGCCTGGTCGCGTCGCGGAGGGACGGCGGCACGGATCGACAACGGCCGACGGGATCCATAGACTCCGGTCGCTCCGGTACCACGAGTCCAGGAGGATGCCCGTGTCGCGAGAACCCCGACCGCAGCCCGCTCCCGCCCCGCGTCGCCCCCGGCGTGCGCTGCCCCGCGTCGCCGCCGCGGCCCTGTTCGCCGGTGCGCTGGTCGCCGTCGGCGGCCTCGCCGCGCCCGCCGCCTCCGCCGCGCCCGCCGCCGCGGCCCACCACCCGCGCACCACGCCCGGCCCGTGCGGCTACACCGCGACGCCGGAGGAGCCGGCCGCCCGGCCGGTGCCGCTGCCGCCCGACCCGCGCCGTACGCCGGACCGGGGCCGGGTGCGGGTGACCCTGCGGACGAACCACGGGCCCATCGGGTTGAGCCTGGACCGGGCGGCGGCGCCCTGCACGGTGCAGAGCTTCCTGCACCTGACCCGGCACCGCTTCTACGACCGGACGTCGTGCCACCGGCTGACCGCGTACCCGACGCTGAGCGTCCTCCAGTGCGGCGACCCGTCCGGGACCGGCTCCGGCGGGCCGGGCTACCGCTACCGGGACGAACTGCCGACCGACCTTCCTCCGGCGCCCACCGACCCGACCGGCGAGCGGCGGGTCTACGCCCGCGGCACGCTCGCCATGGCCAACGCCGGCCCGGACACCAACGGCAGCCAGTTCTTCCTGGTCTACGCCGATTCGGCGCTGCGCCCGAACTACACGATCTTCGGCTCGGTGGACGCGGCCGGGCTGGCCACCCTCGACCGGATCGCGGCCGGGGGGATCGCCCCGACCGAGGAGGACCCGGCGCCGGTCGACGGCGCGCCCGCCCTCCCGGTCCACATCCACAAGGCGCAGCGGCACCACCACTGATCCGTATCGCGGCCGGCGCCGCCCGCCGCGAGCGCGGAAGGCGGCGCCGGCGGCATGACCGGGGCGGGAGCGGGGATCACCCTGGTCACGGCGGAGGAGGTGGACGATGAGCGCGTACGTCCGGCACCGGCGGGTCCTGGTCGACGGCGTCGACGTGTTCTACCGGGAAGCCGGGCCGCACGCCGCCCCGGTCGTGCTGCTGCCGCACGGCTACCCCTGCTCGTCGTTCCAGTACCGCAACCTCATGGCCGCGCTCGGGGACCGATGGCGGCTGGTCGCCCCGGACCTGCCCGGCTTCGGCTACAGCGCCACCCCCGACCCGTCGCGCTTCGACTACACCTTCGCCGGCTACGGCCGGTTCCTGCGCCGGTTCGTGGACACGCTGGGCCTGCGCCGCTACGCGATCTACCTGCACGACTACGGCTCACAGCACGGCTTCCGCGTCGCCATGTCGGCGCCCGAGCGGGTGGCCGCCCTCGTCGTGCAGAACGGCGACATCTACGCCGACGAGTTCGGCCCGAAGTACGCGCCGTTGCGGCGGTACTGGGCGGACCCGACTCCGCAGGGACGCGCGGAGCTGGCCGGCAACGTCAGCGAGGAGGGGTTCCGGGACGAGTTCGTGGGCGAGCTGCCCGACCGGCTCGTCGACCGGGTCAGCCCGGACCTGTGGACGCTCTCCTGGGCGCAGCTGCGTACGCCGCCGCGGCCCGAGATCATCGTGGGACTGTTCGCCGACCAGGCCAACACCCTCGCCGACCTGCCGCGCATCCAGGCGTACCTGCGGGAGCACCAGCCGCCCACCCTCGTCGTCTGGGGGCCGCACGACGGTTACATGCCGGCCGACGCCGCGCGCGCCTACCTGCGCGACCTGCCCGACGCCGAGCTGCACCTGCTCGACGGCGGGCACTGGGCGTTGGAGACCAACCTCGACGAGATCGTCGCCCTGACGGGGGACTTCCTCGGCCGCGTCCACCCGCCCGGCTGAGCCGGGACCGGGCTCACCCCCGGTCGCCGGGTGCGGGCGTGACCGGCTCGGACGACACGGGGCGGGCCGGCCGGAGGAGGGTGGGTGCCGGGCCGCAGGACGCGCGGACCACGAGCTCGGTCGGCAGCCGGACGTGCGGGTCGCGCTCGACGCCCCCGATGAGGTCGATGAGCAGCCGCAACGCCTCCGCGCCCATGCGCTGCAGGGGTTGCGCGATCGTCGTGAGCGGTGGGTTGACCAGCGCCGACTCGGGGACGTTGTCGAAGCCGATGACGGACAGGTCGTCGGGCACGGTGAGGCCCATGCTCCGGGCGACGTCCACGGTGGAGATGGCGGAGAGGTCGTTTCCCGCGAAGACGGCGGTCGGCCGGTCGGGGAGCGCGAGCAGCTCCGCTGCCGTGGCGGCGGCGCTCTCGACGCGGAACCCGCCGACGCGTACGAGCCGTTCGTCCACCGCCACGCCGGCGTCGGCCATCGCCCTGCGGAAGCCCGCCTCACGCAGTCGGGCCGATTCGAGGTCGGCGCGTCCGCTGATGTGCCCGATGCGGCGGTGGCCCAGGGACAGCAGGTAGTTGGTGGCGAGCACGGCGCCGGCGAAGTTGTCCGAGTCGACGGTGGGCAGGCCGGACGGGCCGGTGTGCGGGTCGACGGCCACGACGTGGAAGCCCTGCTTGGTCTCGACCACGGTCGGGGTGACGATCACGGCCCCGTCGATGAGGGTGCCGGACAGGCGTGCCAGCGAGCGCCGTTCCCAGCCGACGGCGGCGCTGTCGCCGTCGCCGCCGGAGTACGCCAGCAACTGGTAGCCGGTGCCGGCGACCTGCTTCGACGCACCCTTGAGCAGCTCGGTCGAGAACGGCTCGAACTCGGCGACCAGGATGCCGAGGACGTTGGTGCGGTGGCTGCGCAGGCTCTGCGCGCCCAGGCTGGCCTCGTAGCCGAGCTGGTGGATGACCTGCCGGACCCGTTCCACGGTCGCCTGCGCCACGCCGTAGCGACCGTTGACGACCTTCGACACGGTGGCCACCGAGACGCCGGCCGTACGGGCCACGTCCGACATCTTGACACGCTCGGGGAAGGTCACGCCGACGATGATAGAGGGCTCCCGGGAGCGCGTCGCCGGGGTTTCGAAACCGTTATCGACAACGGTTGACACCCCGTTACGGGACTGTAAAACTCGCCGCACCTGATTCCGCCACTGCTAGTCGAGGAGACGTGTCGATGGCGATGAAGCACCGCGCGGGCGCCGCCCTGGCGCTGTTCGTGACCACCGCACTGCTCGTCGCCGGGTGTAACGGCGGCGAGAGCGAAACCCCCGCCGACAACGAGCTCTACAAGAACCCGGTGACCCTGACCTGGTGGCACAACGCCTCCCAGGACGGGCCTGGCAAGACCTACTGGGAGAAGGTCGCCAAGGACTTCTCCACGCTTCACCCGACCGTCACGATCCAGATCGAGGCGATCGAGACCAACCAGCTCCAGCGCACCCGGCTCCCCGCCGCGCTGCTGAGCAACGACCCGCCGGACATCTTCATGGTCTGGGGCGGCGGCGAGATGCGCGAGCAGGTGGAGGCCGACTACCTGAAGGACCTGACCGACCAGGTCAAGACGGAGGTCGCCAACAGCGGCAGCGCCGCCGAGATCTGGCAGGTGGACGGCAAGCAGTACGGACTGCCGTTCCGGATGGGCGTCGAAGGCATCTGGTACAACAAGGACATGTTCGCCAAGGCGGGCATCACGGCGCCGCCGACGACGATGGAGGAGCTCAACGAGGCGGTCACCAAGCTCAAGGCCATCAACGTCATCCCGATCGCCCTCGGCGCCGGTGACAAGTGGCCCGCCGCGCACTGGTGGTACAACTTCGCGCTGCGCGCCTGCTCGGTCGACACCCTGAAGAAGGCCTCCACCGACCTCGTCTTCGACGACGCCTGCTTCGTCAAGGCCGGCGAGGACCTCAAGACCTTCATCGCCACCAACCCGTTCCAGGCCAACTACATCGCCACCCCCGGCCAGAACGACCCGACCAGCGCCAACGGTCTGCTCGCCAACGGCAAGGCGGCGATGGAGCTCATGGGCGACTGGAACCGCGGCACCCTGGAGACCGTCGCCGCGGACAAGGAGGCGCTGAAGAAGTTCCTCGGCTGGTTCCCGGTGCCGGCGATCACCGGCTCCGCCGGTGACCCGAAGGCGGCCCTCGGCGGCGGCGACGGCTTCGCCTGCGCCAAGAACGCCCCGGCGGAGTGCGTCGAGTTCCTCAAGTACATCGTCAGCCCCGAGGTGCAGAAGGGCTACGCCGAGACCGGCACGGGCCTGCCCGTCACCAAGGGCGCCGAGGCCGCCATCACCGACTCCTCGCTGAAGTCCATCCTGGAGGCCACCTCCGGCGCGACCTACGTGCAGCTCTGGCTGGACACGGCGTTCGGCAGCACCGTCGGCAACGCGATGAACGACTCGATCGTGGCCATCTTCGCCGGCAACGGCACGCCCCAGCAGGTCGTGGACGCCATGAAGGCGGCCGCGAAGAAGTGACCTCCACCAACCCGACCCTGAACCCCGTCGGCGGCGCGGACGCGCCGCCGGCGGGCCCCCGGCCCGTCCGGCGCTCGTCCGCCCGCGCGGCCGAGACCCGACGCAAGTGGTACGAGATCATCGGGCTCACCACGCCGGCGATCGTCGTCTACGTGATGTTCGTGCTCGTCCCGATGGGGTTCGCGCTCTACTACAGCCTCTTCCGCTGGCGCGGGGTCGGGCCGCCGACCGACTTCGTCGGCCTCGACAACTACGTCCTCGCGTTCCAGGACCCGATCTTCCTCGACGCGCTGCGCAACAACGCGATCATCGTGGTCGGGTCGCTGGTCGCGCAGGGCCCCATCGCGCTGGCCGTCGCGCTGCTGCTCAACCGCCGGTTCCGCGGACGTGGCGTGTTCCGCCTGCTCGTCTTCGTGCCCTACGTGCTCGCCGAGGTCACCGTCGGCATCATGTGGAAGCTGCTGCTCACCGACGGCGGCACCGTCGACGAGCTCATGCGGCGGTTCGGGCTGGGCGGCCTGGTGCAGCCCTGGCTCGCCGACCTCGACGTCGTCATCTGGACGATGCTCGTGGTGCTCACCTGGAAGTACGTCGGCTTCGCCATCATCCTGCTGCTCGCCGGCCTGTCGAACGTGCCGCGGGAACTGACCGAGGCCGCCGCGATCGACGGCGCCGGCTGGTGGCAGACGCAGCGCCACGTCACGCTCCCGCTGCTCGGCCCGACGATCCGGATCTGGATGTTCCTCTCCATGATCGGTTCGTTGCAGGTCTTCGACGTGATCTGGGTGACCTCGGTGCCCGCGGTCCGGTCGCTCGGAGCCTCGGCCACCATGGCCACCTACATGGTGGACAACGGCTTCTTCGCCCGGCTGTGGGGCTACGGCAACGCGGTGGCCGTGATCCTCTTCGTCATCTCGTTCATCGCGGCGCTGCTGTTCCAGCGCTTCCTCCTCCGCCGCGACATCGAGGGCGCCGTCACCGGAAGGAGGAACTGACCGTGGCCACCGAGACCGTGTCCCCGTCCACCCCACGCCGTCCGTTCTCGTGGAGCAGCCCCCTGACGTACGGGCTGGCGCTCGCGGTGGCCGCCGTGTCGATTGCCCCGGTGGTCTACGTGATCGTCGGCGGCTTCCGCACCACCCCGCAGATCGTCGCCGACCCGGCCGGACTGCCCGACCCCTGGGTGTGGGACAACTACGCCCGGGTGCTGACGCAGAGCGACTTCTGGAAGCAGGCGTTCAACAGCGCGGTGATCGCCCTGGGCACCACGCTCGGCGTCGTGGTGCTCGGCGTCTGCGCCGCGTTCGTGCTCGCCCGCTACACCTTCCGGGGGCGTGAGGCGCTCTACACCTTCTTCACCCTCGGCCTGCTCTTCCCGGCCGGGGCGGCGATCCTGCCGCTCTACCTCATGCTCCGCGACCTGAATCTCGTCAACTCCTACTACGCCGTGATCCTCCCGCAGGTCGCCTTCTCGCTGCCGCTGACGATCGTGATCCTGCGTCCGTTCCTGTCGGCCGTCCCCCGGGAGCTGGAGGACGCCGCGGCCATCGACGGCGCGAGCCGGCTCGGTTTCCTCTGGCGCATCCTGCTGCCGCTGTCCCGGCCCGCGCTCGTCACCGTCGGGGTCCTCGCGTTCGTGGCGAGCTGGAACGCGTTCCTGCTGCCGCTGCTCGTGCTCGGCGACGTCAACCTGCACACCCTGCCACTGGGCGTCCAGAACTTCTCGAGCCAGTACACCACCGACACGGCGGGAATCCTCGCCTTCACCTCGCTGGCGATGCTGCCGGCACTGCTCTTCTTCACCTTCGCCGAGAAGCAGATCGTCGGCGGCCTGCAGGGCGCCGTGAAGGGCTGACCGGCGCACGCGGAGAGGGCAGCACAGCATGACCGACCACCTGTTCGCCCGCGGGGCCCTGTCGCCGGGGCTCCCGCGCGTCGGAGGAAAGTGACCACCAACGTGACCGTGGACATCGAACCGAGCACCGCCATCTGGAACGACCCCTCGTACGACCTTCCCACCCGCGTCGACGCCCTGGTCGCCGCGATGACCCTGCCCGAGAAGATCGCCCAGCTCTACGGCGTCTGGGTCGGCGCCTCCGCCGACGGCGGTGAGGTCGCGCCGTACCAGCACGAGATGGAGGAGCCGGTCGACCTCGACGCGCTGCTGGAGACCGGCCTCGGTCAGCTGACCCGGCCGTTCGGCACCGCGCCGGTGGACCCGGCGCTCGGCGCCCTGTCGCTGCTGCGCAGCCAGCAGCGGATCGTGGCGGCGAACCGGTTCGGCATCCCGGCCCTGGCCCACGAGGAGTGCCTCGCCGGCTTCGCCACCTGGGGAGCCACCGCCTACCCGGTGCCGCTGTCCTGGGGCGCCACCTTCGACCCGGCGCTCATCCGGCGCATGGCCACCGCCATCGGCGCCGACATGCGTCGCCTCGGTGTGCACCAGGGCCTCGCGCCGGTGCTCGACGTGGTCCGCGACGCCCGCTGGGGGCGGGTCGAGGAGACCATCGGCGAGGACCCCTACCTGGTGGGGACGGTCGCCACCGCGTACATCCAGGGGTTGGAGTCCGAGGGGGTGATCGCCACTCTCAAGCACTTCGTGGGCTACTCCGCCTCCCGGGCCGGGCGCAACCACGCCCCCGTGGGCATGGGCCCCCGGGAGCGGGCCGACGTCATGCTGCCGCCGTTCGAGATGGCCGTGCGCGAGAGCGGCGTGCGCTCGGTCATGCACGCCTACACCGACACCGATGGGGTGCCGTCGGCGGCCGACGGGGAACTGCTCACCGGGCTGCTCCGCGACACCTGGGGGTTCACCGGCACCGTGGTCGCCGACTACTTCGGCGTCGCGTTCCTGCACACCCTCCACGGGGTGGCCGGCAGCTTCGGCGAGGCGGCGGGCGCGGCCCTCGCCGCCGGCGTGGACGTCGAGCTGCCCACCGTGAAGACCTTCGGCGAGCCGCTGCGGGCGGCGATCGCCGCCGGCACGGTGCCCGAGGCGCTCGTCGACCGGGCGGTGCGCCGGGTGCTGTTGCAGAAGGCCGAGCTCGGGCTGCTGGACGCCGGCTGGAGCCCGGTCCCCCCAGCGCTCGACGGCGCCGACCTGGGCGACCCGGAGACGCTCCGCGGCCGCGTCGACCTGGACTCGCCGGCCAACCGGGCGCTGGCCCGGCAGGTCGCCGAGGAGGCTGTCGTCCTGCTGCGCAACGAGGGCGTCCTGCCGCTCGCCGCACCGGCGCGCATCGCCGTGGTCGGACCGCAGGCCGACAACCCCCTGGCCGTGCTCGGCTGCTACTCGTTCCCGGTGCACGTCGGCTCCCAGCACCCGGAGGTGCCGCTCGGGATCGAGCTGCCCACGCTGGCCACGGCGCTGCGCGCCGAGTTCCCCACCAGCGAGGTGGTGGTCGCCGCCGGCGCCACCGTCGACGGCCCGGAGACCGACGGCTTCGCGGCGGCCGTCGAGGCGGCCCGGGACGCCGACGTCGTGATCGCCGCCCTCGGCGACCGGGCCGGGCTGTTCGGGCGCGGCACGAGCGGCGAGGGCTGCGACGCCGAGTCGCTGGCTCTGCCGGGCGTGCAGCAGCAACTGCTCGACGCGCTGCTCGCCACCGGCACGCCGGTCGTGGTGACCCTCGTCGCCGGCCGCCCGTACGCGCTGGGTCGGGCGGTCGACGAGGCCGCGGCCATCGTGCAGTCCTTCTTCCCCGGTGAGGAGGGAACCTCGGCGATCGCCGGCGTGCTCAGCGGTCGGGTCGAACCGCAGGGGCGGCTGCCGGTCAGCGTGCCCCGGCGGCCGGGCGGCCAGCCGGGCACCTACCTCACCGCCCGGCTCGGGCAGGCCACCGACGTCTCCAACCTCGACCCCACCCCGGCGTACGGGTTCGGGCACGGGCTCAGCTACACCCGCTTCGACTGGACGGAGCTGACGGTCGAACAGCCCGTGGCGGAGACCGACGGCGAGCTGCGGCTGGCGTTCACGCTGCGCAACGCCGGTGACCGGTGGGGCAGCGAGGTCGTGCAG
Organism: Micromonospora xinjiangensis; assembly: GCF_056150165.1. Taxonomy (NCBI): domain Bacteria; kingdom Bacillati; phylum Actinomycetota; class Actinomycetes; order Micromonosporales; family Micromonosporaceae; genus Micromonospora; species Micromonospora xinjiangensis. The sequence continues at coordinate 76,380 of NZ_JAXCFO010000004.1, forward strand.
CTCTACGCCCACGACCCGGTGGCCTCGGTGGTGCAGCCGGTGCAGCGGCTCATCGGGTACCAGCGGGTGCCGCTGCACCCGGGCGCCTCCTGCCGGATCGAGGTGACCGTGCCCGCCGACCTGTTCTCGTTCACCGGCAGGGACGGGCGGCGGGTCGTCGAACCGGGCGCGCTGGAGCTGCGGCTGGCGGCGTCGAGCAGCGACACGCGGCTCACCGCGCCGGTCGAGCTGCGCGGGCCCGCGCGGCACGTCGACCACACCCGGCGCCTGCACCCGCGGTTCGTCGTGGACCCGAACTGACCGTGTACACCGACCTGCCCGAGGAGCAGCTGCGCGCGTACCACAGCGGCGTGCGGGACCCGGCGGACTTCGACGGGTTCTGGGCCGCCACGCTGGCCGAGGCCCGGGCCGCCGAGACGGCGGTCCAGGCCCGGCTCGTGGAGGTCGGCCTGGCCGGCATCGACGTGTACGACGTGACGTTCCCCGGGTACGCCGGACAGCCGGTACGCGGGTGGCTGCGGGTGCCGCGGGGCGTCGGCCAGCCGCTGCCCACCGTGGTGCAGTACGCCGGCTACGGCGGGGGCCGCGGGCACCCGCTGGAAAACCTGCTCTGGGCCGCGGCCGGGTACGCGCACCTGCAGATGGACACCCGTGGGCAGGGCTCGGGGTGGAGCCGGGGCGACACGCCCGACCCCGCTGCGGCCGGGCCGGAGGCGCCCGGTGTGATGACCCGGGGCATCAGGGACCCGCGCACCTACTACTACCGGCGGCTCATCACCGACGCGGTCCGGGCGGTCGACGCCGCCCGGGCCCTGCCGGCGGTCGACCCGGCCCGGGTCGCGGTGCTCGGGCAGAGCCAGGGCGGCGGGCTCGCGCTCGCGGTCGGCGCGCTGGTGCCCGACCTGCGGGCCGTGGTCGCCGGGGTGCCGTTCCTCTGCGACATTCCGCGCGCCGTCGTGGTCACCGACGCCCGCCCGTACCGGGAGGTCCGTGACTATCTGGCGATCCACCGGGACGCCGAGGAGCAGGTGCTGACCACCCTCGCGTACGTCGACGGGGTGAACTTCGCCCGACGCTGCCACCTGCCCGCGCTCTACTCGGTGGCGCTGATGGACGAGATCGTGCCGCCGTCGACGGTCTTCGCCGCCCGGAACGCGCACGCCGGGCCGACCGAGCTGTCGGTGTGGCGCTACAACGGCCACGAGGCGGGCGGGATCGACGACGACGAGGCGGCGCTGCGGTTCCTCGCCGCGCACCTGGCCGGTGCCCCCGACCCGGCACCCGGGGCGGGCGGAGGCTGATAGACAGGACGGGTGCGCAGGTCAGGGGTGGGTTCCGGCGCCGCCCCGGCCTGCCCCGGCCCAGCCCGGCGGGTGCTCCGGGTCGCCGCCACGCTGCTGGCGGCCGGCGTGCTGGCATGCGGCTGCTCGCGGCCGGAACCCCGACCCGCCCCGACCCCGCCCGCACCGCCGCCCAGCCAGGTCGGCCCCACCCCGTCGGCGTCGACGGCGACCAAGCCGCGCCTGCCGGGTTTCGTGGTGCTCGGCGACGTGGATCCGCGCATCCTCACCGACATCCGGTACGCGACGTCCCACAACTTCGTGGGCCGGCCGGTCACCGGCTACCCGGAACCGCTTTGCCTGCTCACCCGGCAGGCGGCGGAGGCGCTGCGCCGCGCGCAGGACGCGGCCCTGGCCGGCGGGCACAGCCTGAAGGTGTACGACTGCTACCGCCCGGTGCCGGCCGCGAACGACTTCGTCGAGTGGGCCCGGCGCCCCGCCGAGCAGCAGATGAAGGGGGAGTTCTTCCCGCACGTGGCCAAGTCGCGGCTCTTCCCGGACGGCTACATCGGCGCGCCGACCGCCCACAGCCGGGGCAGCACCCTCGACCTCACCCTGGTCGACGTGCCGGCGGCCAGCCAACCGCCGTTCATGCCCGGCCAGCCGCTGGTGTCGTGCACGGCGCCGCGCGCCCAGCGCTTCCCGGACAACAGCATCGACATGGGCACCGGCTTCGACTGCTTCGACGTGTTGGCGCACACGGCCGCACCGGAGGTCACCGGCGTCCAGCGGGCGAACCGCCGGCTGCTGCAACGGCTGATGACCGACGCGGGGTTCGTGAACTACGACCGCGAGTGGTGGCACTACCGGTTCCGGGACGAGCCGTACCCGGACACCTACTTCGACGCCCCGGTGGCCCGCTCGTCTGTCGGGTAGCCGCCTCAGCCCGCCGCACCGCCACCGGCCGGCGTGCCGCCGGTGTCGGCCGTCGGCAGGGGCAGCCAGGCCAGCACGTCCTGGATCTTCGCGTCCCAGTACGCCCAGTCGTGCGCGCCGGGGGAGAAGTCCACGGTGAGTGGCACCCCCCGCTCCCGGGCGGCCGCCACGAAGCGCTGGTTGTCCTCGTACAGGAAGTCCTCGGTGCCGCAGGCCACGTAGAGCGCCGGCCGGTCGACGCCCGAGCCCACCCGGTCCAGCAGCGCGATGGTGTCGTCGTCCGTGCCCGCGACCGGCCGTCCGCCGAAGACGGTGTGCCAGACCGCCGGGTCGATCGGGTGGGTCGCGTGCTGCCGCCGGTGGGTCACGTCCAGCGCGCCGGAGAGGCTGGCCGCCGCCGCGAAGCGGCCCGGTTCGCGCAGCGCCCACTTCATCGCCCCGTAGCCACCCATGGACAGCCCGGCGACGAACGTGTCCTCCCGCCGGTCGGAGATGCGGAAGAACGAGCGGCACAGCTGCGGCAGCTCCGCGCTGAGGAATGTCCAGTACCGGTTGCCGTGCGCCTCGTCGGTGTAGAAGCTCCGCCCGACCTGCGGCATCACCACGGCCAGCCCGAGCGGGGCCACGTACCGCTCGATCGCGGTGCGGCGCAGCCAGATGGTGTCGTCGTCGGTGAGGCCGTGCAGCAGGTACAGCACGGGCGGATCTCCGGCGGTGGCGCCGCCCGCCATGCCGATCTGGGACGACGTGCGCTGGGGCAGGATCACGGTCATCGAGGTGCTGAGGGTGAGCACCTCGGAGTAGAAGTCGACACGCATCAGGGCCACGACCGTCGACGGTAGCGGGCGCGGCGGCCGCCGTGGCGCACGGGCCGGGGGTGGTGCCGGCTCCGTGCCGACGGCGGCGTACCGCTGCGCGAGCCCGCGCCGCGCGCGTCAGACCGTCTGGTTCGGGCACCACACCCGGGATCCGCCGTCGTTCAGCCGGTCGTCCCGGATCCAGCCGCCGATGCCGGCAGTGTTGACGATGTAGGTCCAGGCTCGCGGCCCTGTGCGGGCTGCACCCCACCACCGGCCGCCGGACCGAGGTCCGACGGCCGGTGGCCGAGCCGGCTCAGCTCGTGAAGGTGATCCGGTCCCGGCGGCGCCGCAGCATCATCAGCAGGGCGCCGCCGCCGATCAGCGCGAGACCGGTGAGCGAGATGCTGGTCGCGGCCACGCCGGTGAGCGGCAGGCCACCCTCGGTGCCGCCGCCGCCGGCCTGGCCGCCGCCGACCGAGGTGCCGGGCGCCGGAGTGCCCGACGGGTTCCCGGACGGGTTCGCCGAGTCACCCGGCGCCGGGGTCGGGGTCGCCCCGTCCGGCGTGGACGGGGTCGGCGTCGCGGGATTCTCCGGCGACTCGCACGGCGTCAGCCAGAACACCTTGTGCTTGGCGTCCGACGACTTGCCGTCGGTGAGGTCCACGTCGAGCTTGAGGTGGTAGCCCTGCTTCGGGTGCAGCTTCAGCCCGTTGAGGTCAAGATCGTTGGCGGAGAGCCTGATGACCGCGTCGTGGTCGTTCTCCGCGCCCGAGGCCGGGTCGTCGCTGATCAGCACGCCGCGCTTCGACCAGACGACCGTGTCCTTGGGGCTGGCGGACGGCGCCTGCGCCCAGAGTGTGATGTCGGCCTTCTGGTCCTTGTCGAAGTTGAAGAACTCCAACTCGAAGTCACAGGTGACGTGGGGCTGATTGTCCACCTTGTCGGAGAACGGGGCGCCGTCGATCTTGACGGTGCCGTTGTCGCCGGGCGGGTTGTGCGGGTTGCCGGTGGCCCAGGCCGGGGCGGCAAGCCCGAGCAGGGCCGTGGCGGCGGCTGCGGTGAGGGCGGCGCGCGCCACGTACCGACGCTGTCGCATGAGGAATCCTCCGAAATCGGGAGAGGGGGACGGCACATGATCACACGTCAGCTCGCTTCCGTCCAGCTCGGACGACCGCCTTGAGCTGCGAAGACGGCCCGGATGAGGGCGAAATCCGGGCCACTTTCAAGGCGTGTCGACGTAACGAAGAAGGGCCTCTCGGCGCCCGCCCCCCGTCCCCGATGCCGGGCACGTCGTCCCACCAGGAGGCGCGGCGGTGGTGCCCGGCGAGCCCGTGGAGTTGATCTCGGAGACGATCACGCCGAGCCGCCTGCGTCACGGTGAGGTCGACGGAGCCGATGAACCGCCGGGCCCACCGGTCAGGTACGGGCCCGGAACGGGGCGAGGGTGGCACGGATCTGGTCCGCCGCGCCCCAGTCGTCGTCGAACTGGGCCAGCACGGCGAGGTGCTGGCGCAGCTGGAGGATCGGCATGCGGGCGCGCCAGTCGCTGTCGAGGGCGGTCAGCTCCGCGTAGACCTCGAAGAACCGTCGTGCCTCCGGCGGAGGCGAGGTGGACCACACGTGGGCGAGGTCGACCTCCGCCCACATGTAGGACACCGCCGGGTCGATCAGCGCGGGCCGCCCGTCCGCGGTGGCCAGGAGATTCTGTGCCCACAGGTCCCCGTGCGTCAGGCATGCCGGCCGGTCGGGCAGCAGGTCGGGCAGCCGGGCACAGAGGCGCTCCAGCGCCGCCCGGTCCGCGCGGTCGAGGGCCGCCTCGACCCGGGGCTGCCCGAGCCAGCGGAGCAGCCGGTGCTGTGCGAAGAAGGCGAAGCCGTCCTCCTCCCACGTGTTGACCTGGCGGCGGCGGCCCAACCAGTTGTCGCGGTGCCAGCCGAAGCGAGGATGGGTCGTGCTTCCGTGCAGGTGGGCGAGCATGTGCGCGAACTGCTCCCAGAAGCTCTCGCCGGGCGGCCTCGGCTCCAGCACCGACAGCACGAGCAGTTCCCGGCCGGCCAGGATCACCTCGGGTGTCGTGACGCCGCCGAGCCGGCGCAGGGCGGCCAGCCCCTCGGCCTCGGCGACGAACACGTCGCCGGCCGGCGCGTCGACGAAGGCCTTCACGAACACCGGCGGCCCGTCCTCGCGGGTGGCGATGCCGGCGAGCGCCGCCAGGCCCCCCGCGGCGGGCTCCACCGCGACGACATCGTGCATTCCCGCGGTGCGCAGGCGTTCCCGCAGGAGCGTCGCCGGGTTACGCATTCTCGGCTCAGTCGTGCGCGAGGACATTGATCACGTGGCCGTCGGGATCCCTGACGAAGAATCGCCGCACACCCCACGGTTCTTCGGTCAACTCGTGCACGATCTCGGCTCCCGCTGCCCGGGCGGCCTGGTAGCTCGCCTCCACGTCGTCGACCTGGATCGAGGCGACCGGGACGACGGGAGCCGTCGCGTCATGGGTCATGAGACTCATCTGCACATGGGGACGCGCCGGATCCGCCAACGTCACGATCCAGCCATGGTCCATGACCACCCGCAGTCCCAGGACCTGGGTGTAGAAGGCCGTGGCTGCCTCCAGTGACATGCTCTCGAGGTCCGGAACGATCCTGCTGACTGCCATACGGCGATCTTCGTTGCCACCCCCTTCGGTTGGCAACACACCGGCCGGTGCCAGGGCTTCCGCGACGAACACCTTGGCCTGCCGGTCGGGTCAGGGACCCTCTCACGCGTGGTGCGGGCTGACCAGTCCTGTCTCGTAGGCGATGACGACCAGCTGCGCCCGGTCGCGGGCACCCAGTTTCGCCATCGCGTGGCTCACGTGGGTGCGTGCCGTGGCCGGGCTGAGGAACAACTCGGCGCCGATCTCGGTGTTGTTCAGACCCCTCCCCACCAGGGCCAGCACCTCGCGCTCGCGCTGGGTCAGCACCGCGAGCCGGTCCTCCGCGGCCTGGGCGGCCGCTCGCCGGGCGGTGAACTGGCCGATGAGGCGTCGGGTGATGCGCGGCGCGAGCAGCGCGTCTCCGGCGGCGACCACCCGGATGGCGTGCAGGAGTTCGGCCGGTCCGGCGTCCTTGAGCAGGAACCCGCTGGCGCCGGCCTGCAGTGCCTCGAAGACGTGCTCGTCGGTGTCGTAGGTGGTGAGGATGAGGACTCGGACCTGCTCCAACCCGCGCGTCGCGGTGATCCGGGCGGTGGCTTGGATCCCGTCCAGCTTCGGCATGCGGATGTCCATGAGGACGACGTCGGGGCGGGTGGCGCGGGCCCGCTCGACGGCCTCGGCGCCGTTGGTCGCCTCTCCCACGACCGCGATGTCGTCCTCCAGGTCGAGCAGGACCTTGAACCCGGATCGCACCAGCCCTTCGTCGTCGGCGAGCAGCACCGTGACGGGAGAGTCGGTGAGCGGTGACCCGGCGGCGTTCACCGGCGCGACTCCGCCGGTACGAGCGGAAGGCGTGCCGTGACTTCGAACCCTCCGCGCGGAGTCGGTCCGGCGTCGAGCTCTCCGCCCAGCACCTGGCAGCGCTCCCGCATTCCGCGGATTCCGTGGCCGGGCTCGGCCGGACCGCCGGTGCGGGGCGGGTGCTGGGCCGGTAGGTGCGGGCCGGCGTGGTCGCCGGCCGAGGCGCGAGGGCCCTCGTCCGCCACGCGGATCTCCAGGGCATCGACCCGGTGGCTCAGCTCCACGGTGACCCGGGTGGGGCCGACGTGGCGGATCACGTTGGTGATCGCCTCCTGCAGGATCCGGTAGGCGGCGCTCCCCACCGCGCTCGGCAGCGGCGCCGCGGGCGAGGGCCGCTCGACGGTGATGTCGAGCCCGGCCTCGCGTGCCTTGGCGGCGAGTTCGTCGACCTGGTCGAGCCCCGGGTGTGGCGTGCGCCCGTCGCTGTCGTCACGGAGCACCCCGAGGATGGCCCGCATCTCCCGCAGCGCGCGGGAACTGGTCTGCTCGATGGCGCGCAGCGCCTCGCGTGCCACGTCCGGTCTCTTGTCGAGCACGTGCGCGGTCACCCCGGACTGGACGTTGATGACCGCAATGGCGTGCGCGACCGTGTCGTGGACCTCGCGCGCGATCCGCAGCCGTTCCGCGTCGACCCGCGCCCGCGCCTCCTCCTCACGAGTCCGTTCAGCCAGCTCCGCACGCTCCTGCGCATCGGCCGCGATGACGCGTCGGGATCGGACGGACTCGCCGAGGGCCGCGCTCATGACCGAGGCACCGATCCGGAAGAACACCCAGCCGACGGCGGCGCGCGGCTCGATGTCGGCCGCCGCGACGAGCCACCCGACGGCGAGCACCGAGGTGCCCACGCCGGCGATCAGCAGGGACCGGCGCCCGTCGCCGTAGGCGGCGAGGGTGTAGAGGGCGACGAAGAGCCCTATCCAGCCGGGCCCGTCCGGAAAGTCGAGACCGTAGTACACCAGGCTGGCGAGCGCGGCCGTGACGAACACCGGAACCGGCCACCGGCGGCGGACGGCCACGACCAGGCCGCTGACCGCCAGCAGTGCGTAGCCGAGGTTGCCGAGGTCGGTGAGCGGACGCTCCGCCCCCTCCGTGGCGACGCGGGCGACCGTGCCCTGCACCTGCATCACGGTGACGAACAGCGCGAGCGCCACGTCCCGCGTCACCGCGCGAAGGGGGAGTGACCCGGCACGGTGTTCCATGCCGTGACCCTACCGTTCGCGGGATCTGCCGACGCTCCGCTCAAACGCGCGACCACCTACGACGACGGGCGTAGCGAGCCGCGAACCAGCCACGCGCCATCACGTAGCCGCTGCCATCCGGCGCCGGAGGTCACGGCCCCCGCACCGGCGCGACGATGTCGGCCAGGAGCGGTCACCGCCACCCGAGGAGCGTGCCCCGTCTGACGCGCGGCGTCCCGGGTCCCGTGACCGCCGCGCGACCGCCCACGACGGGCTTGACGAATGGGAGAAGGCAGATGAGTTCCTCGAGAACCTCGGCGCAGACCCGGCGGGTGCTCACCGTGGCCGCGGCGGTCCTGATCGGAGGCGTCGCGCTCGCCGTACTGCTGGGGGCCTCCGGGATCGGCGGGCCGGCGGCCGCGGACGGACCGGCCGCCGCCATCGACGCCTACGAACTGACCACCGGGCGACTCGTGTCCATGGTGGGCGCGCTCGCCGCGCTGGCCGGCGTGGTCGTCGGCGGGCTGGCTCTGACCCGGCCCGGCAGTCGCCTCGGCGCAGGGCGACTCGGAGCGGCCATCGCCCTGGCGGCGGGGCTGGTCGGCCTGGCCCTCGGCGGTTACGTGGTGGCCGCCGCCGAGGGCGGCCCCGGTACCGGCTACGGGATAGTCGGCGGCGTCGTGGCCCTGGTGGTGGGGCTGATCAGCCTGGGACTCGGCGCGCTGGCCACGGCCCGCCTCCGCCGCGCCCGCTGAGCGAAGGCCGACCGGTGGTCAGCCGGTCACGCCCCGGCCGCGGACCAACGGCAGGAAGACCTCGTCGACGATCTCAACCAGAACCTCGTCGGGCACGGCCGGGACGCCGCGCAGGGCGTACTCGCCACGCAGCAGCACCAGCGGCAGCGCCGCCACGCGCGGATGGACCGCCTCGGGCGGGGCCTCACCACGGGTCACCGCGCGGCGCAGAAGGGTGAACCAGGCGGCGTTCATCGCGCTGCCGCCGGCCTGCTCGCGCAGGAGATCCAGCAGGGCCGGTTCGTCGGCGGCCGCCGCCAGCAGGTCGCGCAGGATCGCCCCGCGGGGTGAGGACCAGGTCGCGTTGGCCTGCCGCAGCAACTCCAACGTGTCGCCCCGGAGGCTGCCGGTGTCCGGCGTCGGGGTGCGGGCATCGGCCAGGTACGCGTAGGCGGCGATGCCGAGCGCGGCGCGCTGCGGCCAGCGCCGGTAGATCGCGTTCTTGTTCGTGCCGGCGCGCTGGGCGACCTTGTCCATGGTCATGCCGGCGTATCCGGAGGCGGTCAGCTCCTCGGCGGCCGCGCGCAGGATCGCCTGCTCCAGCTCCGCGCCTCGCCGCCGCTGACCCGCCGCCACGGTACGCATCGTACGCTAATCGTGGTACGGTACGGCCCGTACCTTAAGGAGGTCGCGATGCGTGCCTGGGGCGTCACCTACGACACCGGCTTCACCAATCGGGGAACCACCACCCACGAACCCTTCGACCCTGACATCGTCGCCAGGGACATGCGGGTCATCCGCGACGAGCTGCACGCCGACGCCGTGCGGATCACCGGCGGGGTCGCGGACCGTCTGGAGATCGCCGCCCGGCACGCGGCCGCCGCCGGCCTGGAGGTCTGGTACTGCCCGTTCACCAACAACCTGACCACCGACCAGCTCCTGGCGTTCCTGCTGGACGCCGCCGAGCGCGCCGAGCGGATCCGGCGGGACGGGGCGAACATCCGCTTCCTCACCGGCTCGGAGATCAGCATGACGACGACCGGACTCATGCCCGGCGACACCCTGGCCGAGCGGGCGGCCGTCCTCGCCGACCCGGCTCGGGTCCGCGAGGTCCTTCCGCGCGTGCAGCGGGAGACCAACGCCCTCCTGGTCCGGGCCGTCACGGGCGCCCGGGAGCGGTTCGGCGGCCCCATCGGGTACGCGTCGCTTCCCATGGAGGCGGTGGACTGGACGCCGTTCGACTTCATCGCGACCGACGCCGGTTACCGCGACGCCGGCAACGCCGCTGCCCTACCCGGGAACCTCGCCACGATGACCTCACAGGGCAAGCCCTTCGCCGTCACCGAGTTCGGCTGCGCGCCCTTCACCGGTGCCGCGGACCGCGGCAGCCGCAGCGACATCATCGGGTACGACGAGGACACCGGGCGCGCCGCCCGGCTCACCGAGACCGTCGAGCGCGACGAAGCCGAACAGGCCGCCTACCTGCGGGATCTCCTCGACGTCTTCGACTCCGGCGGCGTGGACACCGCCTTCGTCTACACCTTCGCCTCCCGGCACCTGCCCACCTCGGCGGACCCCGCGCGGGACTTCGACCTGGGCAGCTTCGGCATCGTGAAGGTCCTTCCGCCCGGCCGCACCGGGACCGCCTACCCCGGCATGCCCTGGGAGCCCAAGGCCGCCTTCTACGCGCTGGCCGAGTACGGCCGCGCCCGGGCGAGCGCGTCCGCGGTGTGACGCGCGGACGGTCACGCTGCGGTGGAGCCGGATCAGTGCAGCTGGGTGCGCCAGTCCGCGGGCACGCGCCCCTGCGGACCCGGGACCGGCTGGTCGAGCGGGCGTGAGTGCGGGGCGGCCAGCTCCGGCCCGTCCTCGATGAACCGCTCGTCGGCGTAGTCCCAGAACCACGACTCGCCGGGCTCGTAGCTCTGGATCACCGGGTGGCCGACCGTGGCGGCGTGCGCCCTCGCGTGCTGGCTCGGGGAGGAGTCGCAGCAGCCGACGTGCCCGCAGGCCGCGCAGCGGCGCAGGTGGACCCACCACCCGCCGGACGACTCGCACTCCACGCAGCCCGGGCCGCTCGGTGGCATCTCCGGATTGATCGCCGACGTCCCGGCCGGGTCCCGGTCGGGGTGTGAGCTGCTCATCAGGTCGTCCTTCCCGGCTCGCGGCCGCTGTCGTCGGTCTCGGGGACCGCCGGTCGGGCAGCCCCGACCCGCAGTCTGGCACTCGTGCCCTCCGGCACGCGCCGGGGGCCGGCTGGAGGTGGCCGCGGCTACGGTGCCGGCGGTGCCGGTGGCGGGGGCCGCGCGCGCGTGTCCGGTGGGACGGGCGGATCCGCATCGGCGGCCCCGACGAGTGCGTCACCCGGCCATCGACGGCGGCTCAGCCCAGGTGCGCGGGAGTGCCGGTGGGGACGTCCTCACGACGTACCCGGATCAGCAGCAGCGTGGTCAGGCCCGAGATCAGGATCAGGCCGGCGCCCCAGGCGAACGCCACGGAGTAGCCGGTGATCAGCGCCTTGACCTGGGTGGCGGGGTCGGGCGCCCGGGTCGCCAGGTACCCGGTGACGGCGCTGGTGTACATCGTGTTGAGCAGCGCCGTGCCGAGCGAGCCGCCGACCTGCTGGGTGGCGTTCAGGGTCGCGCTCGCCGCGCCGGCGTCGTGCTCGGGCACCCCGTACAGGGCGAGGCTGGACAGCGGCACGAAGGTGAAGCCGAGTCCCAGGCCGAGGACGACCTGGGCGGGCAGCAGGTGGGTGGCGAACGAGGTGTCGACGTCGACCTGGGTGAGCACCACCATGCCCGCCGCGGCGAGCACCGCGCCGGCCAGCATCAGGGGCTTCGCACCCAGGCGGGGCAGCAGTTGGCTGGCGCTGCCCGCGGCGATCAGCACGCCGACGGTGACCGGCAGCGACGCCAGCCCGGCCTCCAGCGGTGTGTACCGGAGCACCGTCTGGAGGTAGAAGGTCAGGAAGAGGAACGCGCCGAACAGGCCCGCGCCGATCAGGGTGGAGGCGAGGTACGCGCCGCCGCGGTTGCGGTCCAGCAGGATCCGCATCGGCAGCAGCGGGTGGCTGGAGCGCAGCTCGATCAACACGAACAGCACGAGCAGCGCCACGCCGACCAGGATGAACGTCAGCGTCGGCGCGGCGGTCCAGCCGTCCTCGGCGGCCCGGGTGAAGCCGTACACCAGGCTCACGAGCCCGGCGGTGACGACCAGCGCGCCGGGCACGTCGTAGCGGGTGTTGCCGTGCGCGCGGCTCTCCGGCACCAGCGGAAGCGCGGCGGCCAGCGCCACGGCGGCCACCGGGATGTTGACCAGCAGGCACCATCGCCAGCTCGCGTACTCGGTGAGCACGCCACCGAGGAGGAGACCGACGGCCGACCCGCCGCCGGCGATCGCCCCGTACACCGCGAAGGCGCGGGCCCGCTCCCTCGTCTCGGTGAAGAGCACGGTCAGCAGCGCCAGCGAGGCGGGGGCCAGCAGCGCGCCGAACGCGCCCTGCAACGCGCGGGCGCCGAAGAGCATCGCGCCGTTCTCGGCGAGACCCCCCACGGCGGAGGCCAGCGCGAAGCCGATCATGCCGACCAGGAAGGCGCGCTTGCGCCCCCAGTAGTCGGCGATGCGGCCGCCGAGCAGCAGCAGGCCGCCGAACGTGAGGGTGTACGCGGTCACCACCCACTGCCGGTCCGCGTCGGTGATGCGCAGATCGGCCTGGGCGTGGGGCAGCGCGATGTTCACGATGGTGGCGTCGAGCACGACCACCAGCTGGGCGATCGCGATGACGCCCAGGGCCGCCCAGCGCCGAGGGTGGCCCGCGGTCTGCGTCCCGGCGCCGGGCGTGCCAGGGCTGGTCGAGGTCGTTCCGGGCATGGCGAAGCCTTCCGTGCGGACTCGGTGCCGGCCGTGCGCGTCGGGACGGTCGCGCGCCGGGCAACCGGCGGCGGTCACCGCCGGGCCCTCATGGGCCCGCATCCGGCTGTCGGCTCCGGCCTGCCCCGCCCTACGCGAAACATCGTCGCGTCCGACGCTAGCCGGGGTGATCCGGTCCGCGCAGCGGCTTCGGAGATCCGTCCCCGGTCGGATCACCGCCTCCCGTGCACGCGCCGCACCGCCCGAGCAGCACCGGTCGGGCCCGGGCGGGCACGAGCCTCACCGCCCGCCCGCGTCACCGGGCGGGCGCGAGCGTCACCGGCACGCGGACGACGTCGACCCGGCTTCCGTCGGCGGCGGAGACCTCGTACACCTCGACCGTGCCGGGCTGCTCCCGGGAGACCCGCCACGTCACCACGGCCCGGTAGTCGCCCCGGCAGCCGGTGCCGCAGCTGGCCGTGGTGAAGGTGGTGGCGATCTCCCGGCCGGCCGCGTCGAGGACCCGCAGGCTCACCGTGGCCTCGTACACGTCGGCGGTCCCCGCCACGGTGAGCGGGCTGGTGACCCGCTGGCCGACGACCGGCCCGGTGACCACGATCGGCGGGAGCAGGTCGGCGTGGTCGGCCCGGCCTTCCGGGCCGTCGGAGGCGGCGGGCGGCGGGTCGAAGCGCACCCGCCGCACCGAGGGGAACTGGGTGAGTGTCCAGATCACCTGGGCCCGCCGCAGCCGTTCGGTCGCCGGGTCGCCCCCGGTGGCGGGGAGCCGGACGGTCGCGACGCCGTCGGTGATCCCGAGCGGTACGGCACCGGCGGTCAGGAGCGTGGTCATCCCGGTGGCGGCCTCGGCGCGGGTCGGCCCGGCGACCAGTTCGGCCAGCGCCAACCGGGAGGTGGCGGGGGTGCCGGGCCGGGCGCGTCGGGTCGGGACCAGCCGCCCGTCCCGCACGAACCAGAGCTCGACGGTGAGCGTGTCGGCCGGCGGCGTCGCGTTTCTCGGGGGCGCGCCCGGCCGGGACGGGCCGGTCGCGCTCGGCGTCGAGGTGGGGCCGGGCGGCGCGACGGCGGGGGAGGACGGGGTGCGCGTGGGGGCCGACGGGGACGCGGCGGTGGGGGCGGGGCCGAGCGACCCGGACCGCGGCGGGGCGCAGCCGGCCAGCAGCGCGGTGACCAGCAGCCCGGCCAGCGCACGGCGACCGGGGAACGGGACGGTGGGCGTCATGACGGCTCCTCGCGGGTGCTCGCCCCGGCCGGCTCGGGCTCGGCCCACGGACGAGGCGCCGGGAGCGCGAGCCGGAAGCGGGTGCCGAGGCCGGGCTCGCTGCGGACCGTCAGGCGACCGCCGAGCAGTCGGGCGTTCTCCCACGCGATCGCCAGGCCGAGGCCGCTGCCCGCGCCCGAGCGGGCGGGATCGACCTTGTGGAATCGGTCGAAGAGGCGGGACAGGTGCGCCGCGGGGATGCCCGGCCCCCGGTCGGTGACGTCGAAGACCACGTCGGGGCCCTCCCGTGCCACGGTGGCGCGGATCTCGCCGCCGCCGTGTTCGACCGCGTTGCCCACCAGGTTGGCGAGGACCCGCTCCATCCGGCGCGGGTCGGTGTGCAGCGGCACGGGGGTGCCCGCGACCACCACCCGGTCCTGCCATCCCCGCGCCGAGACGAGGGCGTGCAGCAGGGCGAGCGGGTCGACCGGTCGCGGCACCACGGGCTCCTGACCGGCGTCCAGGCGGGAGATCTCCATGAGGTCCTCGACCAGGCGGCGCAGCCGGAACACGTCGGCCACCAGCAGCTCGGCGGCGCGGCGCCCGTCGCCGGGGAGACGGTCGGTGTGCTCGCGCAGCAGCGAGGCCGCGGCCACCAGCGCGGTCACGGGGGTACGCAGCTCGTGCGCCACGTCCGCCGTGAACCGCCGCTCCCGGTCCTGCGCCCGGGAGAGCGCCTCGATCTTCGCCTCCAGCGCCTCCGCCATCCGGTTGAACGACGCCGCCCAGGCGCTGAACTCGTCCCGGCCCTCGACCGGCAGCCGGGTGGCGAGCAGCCCCTCGGCGACCGCCCGCGCGGCCCGACTGGCCCGACCGACCGGTTCCAGGGTGCGCCGGGCCAGCGCGTGCCCGATCCCGGCGGCGGTCAGCACCACCAGCGCCCAGCCGGCCAGCAGCGCCGTGCGGAGCTGGTCGAGGTCGCGGTGCAGCTCCTCCTCGTCGGTGACCACGTACAGCTCGTCGGTGGCGCCGGGTATCCGGCCGCCGACCACGAGCAGCCGCGGCCGGGCCGACGGCGCGGAGCGCTCGTACCCCACCTGCCCGGCGGCGACGGTGGCACGCAGCGCCGGGCCGAGCGCCGGTGTGACCGAGGGGTTGGAGGCCTGCACGTCGCCGTCGGCGGCCAGCAGCACGTGCCGGCCGCTGCCCTCGAAGCTGCGCAGCAGCTCGGCACGGCGCTGCGCGGTCAGGGGCGGGAACTGGCCGGCGAGGACGAGCTGGTAGCGGGCGTCGGCCGCGGCCTGCTGCACGGAGGCGTCCAGCCGGGCCTGCCGCAGCAGGAGGTACGAGCCGCCGGCGAGCGACCCGGCGGAGAGCCCGGCCACGAGGACGAACGCGACGGTCAGCCGGCGCCGGAGCCGAGCCGGGCGTACGCGCTCCGCGGCCATCGCGCCCGCCCCCGGTCACGCCGTCGACAGCTTGTAGCCGGCGCCGCGTACGGTGCGGACCAGCCGGGGGTGGGCGGGATCGTCCTCGATCTTGGCGCGCAGTCGCTGCACGGCCACGTCGACGAGGCGGGAGTCGCCGAGATAGCTGTGGTTCCACACCCGGTCGAGCAGGAGTTCGCGGGTGAAGACCTGACCGGGGCGGCGGGCCAGCTCCAGCAGCAGGCGGAACTCGGTCGTGGTGAGCGACAGCTCCCGCCCGGCCTTGCGGGCGACGAAGCCGGCGGGGTCGATCTCCAGGCCGCCGACGGTGAGGAGGGTCGGTTCGGACGGCGCGGTGGCCCGGCGCAGCACCGACCGGACGCGCGCCACCAGCTCGGGCAGGTCGAACGGCTTGCGGAGGTAGTCGTCGGCGCCGCACTCCAGGCCGACGACCACGTCGATCGTGTCGGTGCGGGCGGTGAGCATGAGGATCGGCACCGCGCTGGTGCGGCGGACCTCCCGGCAGACCTCGAGGCCGTCGAGACCGGGCAGCATGACGTCCAGCACGATCAGGTCGACGGGCTGCGCCCGCCAGGCGGCGAGCGCCTCGTGGCCGTCGACGGCCGTGGTGACCCGGAACCCGGCCCGGCGGAGTCCGAGGGCGGTGACCTCCCGGATGGAGGCATCGTCCTCGACCACCAGCAGGCGGCCCTCCATCATCCGAGCGTAGCCCCGGGGTGGGCCGCGAAGAACCCGCCGACGGACGATGTGGAGGGTCCGGCCGGGGCCGGGCCCTCCACCGTGCGGACCGGTCACTGCTGCCACTGGTGGGCCACGTCGAGCACGATGCGGCTGTGGCCGCCGGGACCGTCCAGGATGAACACCCGGAACGGCAACCGGGCCCGCACCCCGACCGCGAAGGTCGTGTAGCCCTCGAAGCTGCCGCCGAAGACGACGTCGCGCAACGTCTGGTGGCGCAGCGCGTTCGCCGCGTGCCCACCGACCCGGTAGGGAACGGTGGCGGCGCGCTCGTCGTCGTAGGCCGGCGCCCGCAGGGACACCCGAAGCAGCGCGCCGCCGGCGGTGTACGGCGACAGCGCGAGCCCCTCACCCTCCGTCCACGTCTCGCCGTAGCCGACCGAGTAGCCGTTCACCGGCCCGGCGAACTCGAACACCACCCGGTCGAAGCAGTCGTGGCGGCCGGTGCGGACCTCGATCAGCGGTCGGGTGCTGAGCGCGCCGGCCTCCTTCCCGCCGCTGCCCCAGGTGATCCCGCAGTACGGCGCCGCGGTGGCCGCCGCGCGGCTCGTCGTGGCCGCGGTGCCGGTGCCCGCGCCCGCCACCAGCCCGGCCGCCAGGACGGCCAGCGTCGCCAGTGCGCTCCTGATCCTCATCGTCGTCTCCCCTCGCCGCCTCCTCGGCCGCCCGTCGCCGGCTCCGTCGCCGGTGTCGCGGCCTCGACGTCGACGGTGGACCGGCACCGCCACGGCAGCTTCGCCGTGCCGTAACAGCCGGGTTACCGCGGCCCGTGGGGTAGCGGGCCGGCCGGATCGCCTAACGCTCGGCGGTGTGGCGCAGGTAGTGGCGGGCGACCCGGGCGCGGTTGCCGCAGGAGGGCTTGCACCACTCCTGACGCGGGTGGTCCTTCACGAAGTAGCGCACGCAGCGGGGGGCCGGGCAGGCCCGCAGCCGTTCGCGAGCCGGGCTGGTGAGGAACTCGACGACGGCCCGGGCGAGCCCGGCGACGAGCCGCAGCCGGGCGTCGGCCGCACCGGCTCGCCACCCGAGTGTCGGCGGGGTGTCGGGCGCCCAGGTGAGCACCGGCGACACCGGCACCGCCGCGGCGGCCTCGTTGAGCCGGTCGACGGCCTCCCGGGGGGAGAGGAGGGACGCGGAGTCGGCCCGGCTCGGCGGGCCCGGTCGCACGGCCTCCGCGAAGAGCGTGCGGAGCGCGCGGCGCAGCGCCACGACGTCGCGTCGGGTGCGCTCGTCGGCGGTGTCGAGGCCGTCGAGGTCGCCGACGTACGGCCGCAGCGATCGGGTCTGGTCGCGCAGCCACGCCGCCAGGCCGGCGACGTCGTCGAGGTCGTCGGCGACCCCGCCGTTGCCGTCGTGCCGGATCGTGCCGGCCAGGGCCAGCGCGAGGTGCTGTTCCATGCTTCGCCTCCCTCCGGGAACCGGCTTGCGCCGGCAGCGAGATCAACTGTAGCGTCCCTAACGCTTGAAACGCGAACAACCATTAGGGAGCGGCCCGGTGCTGGTCATCGCCCACCTCAGTGACACTCACCTCGACAGCCACCCGCGGTCGGCCGAGCGGACCGCCCGGGTGATGGACCACCTGAACGGCCTGCCGCGGCCGGTCGACGTGATCCTCGTGACCGGTGACATCGCCGACCACGGCGAGGTGGCGGAGTACGAGCTCGCGGCGAGACTCCTCGCCTCCCCGACGCCGGTCCTGCTCTGCCCCGGCAACCACGACGTGCGCGCCGCGTACCGCAAGGGGCTGCTCGGTGACGACTCCGGCGCGACCGGGCCGGTCAACGCCCGGCACGACGTGGCCGGTGCGGTCTTCCTCCTCGCCGACTCCACCGTCCCCGGCGAGGACGACGGCCGGCTCGACGAGGAGACCCTGGGGTGGCTCGCCGCCGAGCTGGCCTCCGTGCCGGCCGACACCCCCGCGTTCATCGCCTTCCACCATCCGCCGGTGGCGCTGCACCACCCGGCCATCGACCCGACCCGGCTGCTCCCGGCCGAGCCCCTGGCCGACCTGGTCGCCGCCCACCCGCAGGTCGTCGCCGTGCTGACCGGCCACTTCCACACCCCGGCGGCGAGCACCTTCGCCGGCCGCCCGCTGCGCATCGCGCCCGGCGTCGTCTCGACCCTGCGAATGCCCTGGGAGGGGCCGGGGCGGTTGACCACCCAGGCCCAGCCGCCCGGGGTCGCGTTCCACGTGTACGACGACACGGGGCTGCTCACGACCCACTTCCGGGTGGTGGGGTGAGCGTCCACGGTGTCGCCCTGCTCGGGTTCGTCGTGGCCGTCGCGCCGATCACCGCGACGCCCGGGGCGAGCCTGACCCTGGTCGTCTCGCGGGTCACCGCGGGCGGGCGGCGGCAGGGCTGGTGGGTCATCCTGGGCACGGTGACGGGGCTCTACCTGCACGCGACCCTGGCCGCGGTGGGGCTCGCCGCCCTGGTGCTCGCCTCCTCCCGCGCGTTCTGGGCGGTCAAGCTGGTCGGCGCCGCGTACCTGGTGGGGCTCGGGCTGTGGCTGCTCCGGCCCGCCACCCGTCGCCCGGGTGGCACCCGGTGGGTGCGTCACCGGCGCCGCCGGTCGGCTTCACCGGTGGACGTCACGCCCGCGCCCCCCTCGGCCCGCGACCGCCTGCCCCGGTCGCCGTGGCGGGTGGGCCACCCCTACCTGCAAGGGCTGCTCGGCAACGTGCTGAACCCCAAGGCCGCCGCCGTGTACCTAACCCTCGCGCCGCAGTTCCTCGACCCGGACCGGCCGGTGCTCGGGCCGATGCTGCTGCTCGCCACCGGGCACGCCGCCCTGCACACCTGCTGGTTGGCCGGGTGGACGGTGCTCTCCGGCGCCGCCGCCGCGTTGCTGCGTACGCCCGCCGCCCGACGCGTGCTCGACCGCCTGGCCGGTGTGATCCTGGTCGGTCTCGGCGTGCGGAGCGCGGTGGCCTGAGCGGGGCGGTCCGCCCGGCCGGGGCTTGCCTGCTCCGATCCGATCGTCCGGCACGCCGCCCCCGGTCGCGCCGGCCCGTTATGACGGATCCGTTATGACGGACATCGACGAACGTCCCTCTAACATTCACGTACATCGATGTGTGGCGGTGTGGCCGCCCAGGAACCAGGGGAGTGCGTGATGTTCCGACGACAGCTGCTGCGCACGGCGGTATCCGTGCTGGTGGGGGTCCTCGCCGTGGCCGGGGTGCAGGTCGCCACCGGCGCGGGGGCCTCCGCGGTACGGACCGTCTACTACGACGCCAGCCGCACGGGCGAGTTCCGGACCAACTTCGACCAGGCCGCGCAGATCTGGAACAGCCGGGTCAGCACCGTGCGCCTGCTGCCGGGCACCCCGGCCAGCGTCACCATCCACGTCGACGACGGCTGGCCGCGGGCGCAGGTGACCGGCCTCGGCTCCGGTCGGATCTGGATGGGCCGCACCGCGGTCAACCAGGGCTACCACCGCACCCGGATCGCGACCCACGAGTTCGGCCACATCCTGGGCCTGCCCGACCGCCGCACGGGGCTCTGCGCGGACCTGATGTCCGGCAGCAGCGCCCCGGTGTCCTGCACCAACGCGTACCCCAACTCGACCGAGGCGGCTCGGGTCAACCAGCTCTTCGCCGGTGCCCTGGTCGCGTCCACGGCCGCCCGGACGTACACGTGGAGCGGTGACGGTGACGTGAGCCCGCTCGTCGTCGGCGGGCGGCCGGCCAGCGAGAACTACTCGTTCCTCGTCTACCTCTCCGGCTGCACCGGCTCGCTTATCAAGGCGAACTGGGCGGTCACCGCCAAGCACTGCCCGACCCCCTCCTCGGTGCGCGTCGGCAGCACCAACCGCACCAGCGGTGGCACGGTCGTCCGGGTGACGCGGGCGGTGAACCACCCGAGCATCGACGTCAAGCTGTTGCAGCTGGCCAGCTCCGTGAGCCACGCCCCGGCGCCGATCCCGAGCACCTCGGGCGCGGTCGGCACGGCGACCCGGATCATCGGCTGGGGCCAGACCTGCCCGACCCGGGGCTGCGGGTCCGCGCCGACCGTGGCGTACGAACTGGACACCTCGATCGTCTCGGACAGCCGCTGCCTGGGCATCAACGGCCCGTACGAGATCTGCACCAACAACACGAACGGCAACTCGGGCGCCTGCTACGGCGACTCGGGCGGCCCGCAGGTGCGGCGGGTCAACGGCGTGTGGAACCTGATCGGCGCCACCAGCCGCGCCGGCAACAACAACTCGACCTGCGCGACCGGCCCGTCGATCTACGGCGACCTGCCCTCGATCCGGTCCTGGATCAACACCCAGGTCGGTGGCCTGCCGTCCTGACCGGACGGTACGCCGGAGCGGGAGAGGCGACCGTCTCTCCCGCTCCGGCGTGGGCGTCACCCCGGTCGAGGGCCTCGTGCGGTACCGTGCCTCACATATCGACCCCTTTCCGAGGTGACCCATGGCTGTCGTGGCCGCGCTCGCCCTGACGCTCGCACTGGCGCCCGCGCCCGACCCGTCGCCGTCCGCGACGGCCAACCCGGGCCTCGTGGGTGGCCTGGTCGGCGGTCTCGGTGGTCTCGTCGACGGCCTGCTCGGCGCGGGTGGCGGCGGCACCCCGACGCCGTCCCCGACCGTCGCGCCGCCGACGCCGAGCCCGTCGGCCACCTCGGTGCCCGCACCCGGAACGGGCGTCCCGTCCGCCGCGGTGCCGCCGGTCCCGCCCAGCGGGGCGACGACCGCGCCGAGCGGGTCGACGAGCGTCCCCGCGGGCACCCCGGGGCAGGTCACCCCGCGCGGTGGAAACGGTAGCCCCGTCGTCGTGGTGACCGTCGTGCCGCAGCCCGGCGGCGCTCCCGGCGTGGCGCCGTCCACCGGTGACCAGCTCGCCGCGCCCCCCGTCGCGCAGAGCGACCCGCTGCTGCGGTGGTCCGTGCTGCTGCTCGCCATCGGCGTCCTGGGCGTGGCGGCGGCCCTGCTCTTCCGCCGACGTCCCGCCCCCGCCGCCCCGGCACCCGCTCCGGCGCCCGTGGCGACCGGTGACGGCGCGGTCCCGCCCGGACCCGACGACACGTCCGGCAACGTGACCCGCCTGCCGACGAACCTGAACGCGATCTACGAGCTGGGCCGACTCGACGAGCGGCTCGCCCAGGAGCGCGAGCGCAAGTCCTGACCGCGTGCCCGCGGGCGACCACGGCGGCGACGCCCCGGATAGGGTCCGGCGGTGGACATTCGGTCGCAGCGGATCGGCACCCTCCGTCTCGTCGGCACCGTCGCGCTGGTCGCCGGCCTGCTCACCTCGCTGGTCACCGTCTCGGCGGACGTGGCGCGGCCCGACCCGCACGTCATCGCGGCCCTCCTCGTCCTGACCGGCCTCGGCCTGCGCATCGAGGCGGCCATCCGGGGCCGGTGACGGCGGCGCGCCACTGCCGGCTGGTCCGTGCCCGTGCCGTTGTCCCGACGCGTCCATCGGCCGGCAGCGGGCGGCGCGTGAGCCCTCCGGTGACCGTCGGGTTCGCGGGCCGGCTGCCTGCCCGGTGGAGGTTGGAAACGTTTTCGTAACGAGCCCTTGACCTCTCGCCGGAGCGCGGCGCAGACTCCCCGGAAACGTTTACAGGAATTCGAGTGGAGGTGCGGGGCGTGGCTCGTAAACGTTTACAGGAGCCGTCCGACGGTCGTCCCACCGTGCACACCGTGGCCGCCCGCGCCGGCGTCTCCATCGCCTCCGCCTCCCGCGTCCTCAACGGCGTCGGCGGCAGCCCGGAGACCGTGCGCAAGGTGCGCGCCGCGGCGGCCGAGGTGGGCTACGTACCGAACGCGATCGCCCGCTCCCTGCAGTCGCAGCGCACCGGTCTCGTGGCGCTCGCCGTCGAGGACATCGGCAACCCGGTGTACGTGGCGATGATGCGCGCCATCGAGTCCGTCGTGGCCTCCTCGGGCCGCCAACTGCTGGTGCACGCCACGGGCGGGCGCATCGACAACGAGACCGCCCTGCTGCGACGGCTCGCCAACCGCTACGTCGACGGCATGATCATCTCGCCGATCCGGGTCACCGACGACCACCTCGCCGCCCTGGTGGACAGCCCGGTCCCGGTGGTCGTGGTCGGGCAGCTCGGCGCGGACGCCCCGGTCGACAACGTCCGGACCGACTCCCGGCACGGCGTCGCGCTGGCCGTCGACCACCTCCTCGCCACCGGCCGGCGCCGGATCGGCTTCGTCAACGGCCCACTCGACACCGTTCCGGGCGCCGCCCGCGACGCCGGCTTCCGGGCCGCGCTCGCCGGCCACGGCATCGGCCTCGACGAGCAGCTGGTCGAGGTCGGCGACTTCCAGTACGCGGCCGGCCGCGCCGCCGCCGAGCGGCTGCTCGCCCGGGCCCGGCCGGACGCGCTCCTCTGCGCGAACGACCTGATCGCGGTCGGCGCCCTGCACGCCCTGCTGGCCGCGGGGCGACGGGTGCCCGACGACGTCGCGCTGGTCGGCATGGACGACACGGAACTGGCCCAGATGATGTTTCCCCAGCTCTCCAGCGTGTCGCTCGGGTCGGCCGAGCGGGGGCGGCGCGCCGCGGAACTGCTCCTGCAACGCATCGCCGACCCCGCCCTGCCGCCACGGCGCGAGCAGGTGCCCCCCAGCCTCGCGGTCCGCGCCTCCAGCGGCGTGCCGCTGCCGGGCCCCCGTCCGGCCGTCGACCCGTCTCCCCGGTCCCACGTGGACGGGGACGACCTCTCCACCCACCCGCCTGCCGGGCCGACCGACCCGACCTCCGGGTCGGGGCGGCCCGCGCCCTCCCACCCGTCCAGTGAAGGGGGGACCTCATGACCACGCTGGCCGAACGTCCGGACGTCGGCCGTCGCGGGCGCTCCCACCGTCCGGGCCGGTCGCGATCCGACCGCACCACCATCTACCTGCTGTTGCTGCCGTCGCTGCTGCCGATCCTGGTGCTGTCGGTCTTCCCGCTGCTGCGCGGCATGTACCTCGGCTTCACCGACGCCCGCGCCGGACGCAACGTCGAGGTCACCTTCACCGGCCTGGAGAACTACCGCCAGCTCCTCGGCGACGAGCTGTTCTGGAACTCCTTCAAGATCGGTCTGTTCTGGGCGTTCGGCGTGACCGTGCTCCAGTTCCTGCTCGCCCTCGGGCTCGCCCTGCTGCTCAACCAGCAGCTGCGGTTCCGGGGAGTGGCGCGGGTGCTCGCGGTGGTGCCGTGGGCGATGCCGCCCGTCGTGGTCGGCATCCTCTGGAAGCTCGTCTACCACCCGGACGCCGGCCTGCTCAACGAGTTCTTCCACCGCATCGGCGCCGACGGCCTGCGGGCCAACTGGCTCGGTGACTTCAGCACCGCGCTGCCCGCCGTCATCATCGTCGGGGTCTGGGCCGGCATGCCGCAGACGACCGTCGTCCTGCTCGCCGGCCTGCAGGGCGTCGGCCGCGAGCTGCACGAGGCGGCCGCCGTCGACGGCGCCAGCAGCTGGCACCGGTTCCGGCACGTGACGCTGCCCGCGCTGGCGCCGGTCATCGTCGCCATCACGTCGCTGGACTTCATCTGGAACTTCAACTCGTTCGGCCTGGTCTACGTGCTCACCGCGGGCGGGCCGGGCGGCAAGACGATGCTGCCGATGCTCTTCGCGTACGAGGAGGCGTTCCGCTACGGCAACTACGGCTACGCGGCGGCCCTCGGCAACGCCATGGTCGTGATCATCGTGGTGCTGCTCGCCGTCTACCTCCGCCGCCGACTGAGGGAGGCGAACTAGTCGTGACCAGCGTGTGGAGTGAGCCCGCCCGCCCCGCAGCCCCGATCGGAGGACGGCAATGATCGGCAAACCGAGCCGCACCGGCCGGGTCATGCAGTACCTGGCCCTCGCCGGCTACCTGGTCTTCCTCGGGTTCCCGTTGGTCTGGCTCCTCTCGACGGCGTTCAAGCCGCCGCGGGAGCTGGTGCAGCTGCACCCGACCCTGATCCCCAGCAACCCGACGGTGCAGAACTTCGTCCAGGCCTTCACCGAGCAGGAGCTGGGGCGCGCCGCGCTTAACAGCCT
Organism: Micromonospora xinjiangensis; assembly: GCF_056150165.1. NCBI lineage: Bacteria > Bacillati > Actinomycetota > Actinomycetes > Micromonosporales > Micromonosporaceae > Micromonospora > Micromonospora xinjiangensis. The sequence goes on from NZ_JAXCFO010000004.1 coordinate 100,064, forward strand.
CCAGGTCTCGCTCGCCTCGGCGGTGCTGACCGTGCTGGTCGCCATGCCGGCGGCGTACGCGCTGGCCCGGTTCCGCTCGAAGCTCGGCACCGCGGCGCTGGGCTGGGTGCTGCTGTCCCAGCTGTTCCCGTTCGTGCTGCTGATCATCCCGATCTTCCTGGTGCTGCGGCAGGTCGGGCTGGCCAACACGCACGCCGGGCTGGTGCTGATCTACGTGGTCTGGGCGCTGCCGTTCGCGCTCTGGATGCTGCAGGGCTTCGTCCGCAACATCCCGCGCGACCTGGAGGAAGCCGCCTCCGTCGACGGCGCGACCCGGCCGCAGATCCTGCGCCGGGTGGTCTTCCCGCTACTCGCTCCCGGCCTCGTGGCGACGGCGCTGTTCTCCTTCATCTCGGCGTGGAACGAGTTCTTCTTCGCCCTGGTGCTCATCAAGACGCCCGAGCTGGCCACCCTGCCGGTCGCGCTGGCCCGGTTCGTCGGCATCGAGGGCACGGCGCGGCTCGGGCCCCTCGCCGCCGGTTCGCTGCTGGCCACGCTACCCAGCCTGATCTTCTTCGCGTTCATGCAACGCCGGCTCTCGTCCGGGTCGCTCGCCGGCGCGGTCAAGGGCTGATCCGTCCCCCACCACCACCAAGGAGGTACACCCCCATGCTCCGCACTACCCGGTTCCGTCGACTCGCCGCGGCCGCCGCGGTCGCGGTCGTCGGCCTCGGCGCCCTCGCCGCGTGCGGTGACGGCGGCGACGACGAGGCCACATCCGGCCCGGTCAAGCTGCGCTTCCTCAGCCTCGCCTGGCAGAAGGAGTCGCTGCAGGCCAACAAGGACCTGGTCGCCAAGTGGAACGCCGAGCACCCCGACATCCAGGTCGAGTACGTCCAGGGTGACTGGAACTCCGTCCACGACCAGCTGCTGACCTCGTTCGAGGGCGGCGACGCGCCGGACATCGTCCACTACGAGGCGTCCGCCATCGGCGAGTTCAGCAAGCAGGGCTACCTTGCCGACCTCTCCGGGCTGCTCTCCGACGACCTGAAGGGCCAGATCGACCAGGGCGTCTGGGACACCGTCACCTACGACGACAAGGTCACCGGCGTGCCGTTCCTGCTGGAGTCCCAGGTCGTCATCGCCAACAAGAAGCTGCTCGACGCCGCCGGCATCGCGGTGCCGCCGGCCGACGGCGGCTGGACCTGGGACGAGTTCCAGGCCAACGCGCAGAAGCTCACCAAGCCCGGCCAGTACGGCGTGGCCTGGGCGCTCAAGTCGCCGACCAACCGGGTGCTGAACCTGGCGCTCAACTTCGACGGCAAGTTCTTCTACGACGACGGCGGCCGCACCGAGGTGAAGGTCGGCGACGCGGAGAAGGAGATCCCCAGGCGGATCCACGACATGATCTACGGCACGAAGTCCGCCTCCCCGGAGGCGCTCGGCATGAGCGGCGCGGACACCCTGCCCGGCTTCTTCGGCGGCAAGTACGCGATGCTGCCCGGCTCGGTGTCGCTGCGCCAGCAGATGGTCGAGCAGGCGCCCGCCGACTTCGAGTGGGTCACCCTCCCGCCGGTCAAGGGGCTGTCCAGCAAGCAGGCGGCCAACCCGCAGACGCTGTCCATCTCCGAGGACTCCGCGCACAAGAAGCAGGCCGCGCAGTTCCTCGAGTACTTCCTCAACCCGACCAACATGGCCGCGCTGGCCAAGGGCGACTGGCTGGTGCCGACCGGCAAGCAGGCCAACGAGGAGCTGGTGAAGCTCACCGGTGGCAAGCAGGGCTGGGACGTCGCCGCCGACAGCGCCGCCGACCTGACCGTCGCCCCGTTCCAGATGGCCGACGGCTACCCGGAGTGGAAGACCAAGTACGCCACCCCGGCCCTCCAGCAGTACTTCGCCAACAAGATCACCCTGGACCAGCTCGCCACGCAGCTGGTCGACGGTGGCAAGCAGGTTCTGAGGTAAGACAATGTCACTCTTGCTCGACACATCGGTCGGATGCCTGGTCGGCGCGGCCGTCGGCGACGCTCTCGGAGGCGCGACCGAGACGGCCCTACCGGAGCAGATCCGCGCGCGGTTCGGCGGCTGGGTCGAGGGCATCGTGCCCCCGTACCACGCCGACTGGGCCACCGCGCGGCCGCTCGCGCCGTACCACAAGGGCGACGGACACATCACCGACGACACGTTGATGACCCACGCCCTGGTCCGCGCCTACGCGGCCAAGCGCGACCACCTCGACGCGTACGACGTGGTGGAGCTCCTGGTCCCCGACCTGATCGAGCGGGTGGTCTACATCCCGGACCTGGAGCGGGAGGGGGTGACCTTCCACCGTCTCGCGGCCGCGGAGCGGTGGCTGGTCACCCGCCTGCACCACGCGCACGCGGACCCGCGCGAGGCCGGGGTGGGCAACATCGTCAACTGCGGCGCGGCCATGTACATGGCCCCGGTCGGCATCGTCAACGCCGGCGATCCGGCCGGGGCGTACGCCGAGGCGGTGGAGATCGCCGGGGCGCACCAGCACAGCTACGGGCGGGAGGCCGCGGCGGTGTTCGCCGCCGCGGTCGCCGCGGCGGCCACCCCCGGCGCGACCGTCGAGGACGTCGTCACCGCGGCGCTCGACCTGGCCCGCGACGGCACCCGGGCGGCCATCGACGCGGTGGTGAAGGAGGCCCGGGCGCACCACGACTGGAAGGCCGCGATCCCGGCGCTGCGCGCCGCCGTGGCCCCGTACGACACGGTCGGGGAGGAGTACCGCAGCCCCGGCCTGGGCGCGCGGCGGCCGAGCCGGCTGCACGCCATCGAGGAGCTGCCGGTGGCCATCGGCATGCTCGTGGTGGCCGGCGGCGAGTACCGCCCCGCGGTGCTCGGCGCCGTGAACTACGGCCGGGACGCCGACTCCACCGCGACCATGGCCGGCGCGATCGCCGGTGCCCTGGGCGGTCCCGGGGCGGTGCCGGCCGAGTGGGCCGAGACCGTCGCCACCGCCTCCCGGACCGACCTCGTCGAGCCCGGCCGGGTGCTCGCCGCGGTGGCCGGTGAGGTCTTCGAGCGCGACCGCGCCCGCTTCACCCGGCGGGCCGAGCGGTTCGCCGGGCTGGCCGGCGGCCCGGGGCAGCCCGCCGGCCCGCCCCGGGCGCCCGAGACGTCCGCCGGCCTCGCGGGGCAGGCCGGCGAGGGGGAGCCGGCCCGGTGAGGATCACCTGGGTGCAGCCGGAGGATCTGCTGCCGCACGAGCTGGCGGCGAGCCGGGACGAGGGGCGGGACGTCACCGCCCTGGCGCAGCGGTGGGCCGCGGCCGGCGGGGACCTCACCCCGCCGGTCAGCGGCGCCTCGCCGACCCCGGCCGCACCGCACCTGCGGGCCCTCGCCGTCGAGCTGCTGGACGCCGCCGACGCGCTGCCGGCCGTCGCCGCCGCCGACGAGCCGGACGACCTCGCCGCCATCCGGGCGACCTGGCCGCAGAGCTGGTCGCTGCCGACCGACGTGACCTACGACCGGCTGCACGGCGCCTGGCTCGGCCGGGCCGCCGGCTGCCTGCTCGGCAAGCCGGTGGAGAAGATCCCCCGGGAGGGCATCCGGGAGATCCTGACCGCGACGGGCCGCTGGCCGCTCGCCGACTGGTTCACCGCGAAGGGGCTGCCGGCCGACGTGGCGGCCCGCTGGCCGTGGAACCGGCGCAGCGCCCCGACCAGCCTCGCCGAGAACATCGACGGCATGCCCGAGGACGACGACCTGAACTACCCGCTGCTGGCGCTGCGGGTGCTGGAGACCCACGGGCGGGATTTCACCAGCGCCGACGTGGCGCAGTCCTGGCTGGACTGGCTGCCCGGCGGTCGGGTGTTCACCGCCGAGCGGGTGGCGTACCGCAACCTGCTACTCGGGTTCGCGCCACCGCGGAGCGCCCGCCGGCACAACCCGTTCCGGGAGTGGATCGGCGCGCAGATCCGCACCGACGTGTACGGCTGGGTCAACCCGGGCCGGCCGGACCGCGCCGCGGAACTGGCGTTCCGGGACGCCACGGTCAGCCACGTGCGCGGCGGCACGCACGGCGCGCTGTGGGCGGCCGCCCTCGCCGCCGCCGCACCTGTCGCGGCCACCGTGGACGAGGTGCTCGACGCCGCCGAGGCGGTGCTCCCGCCCCGCAGCCGCTTCGCGGTCGCGGTGCGGGAGGCGCGGGCGCTCGGCGACGGCGCCACCGACTGGGAGGGCGTGGTCGACGAGCTGTACGCGCGGCACGGCCACCTGCACTGGGTGCACGTGCGCAACAACGCCGCCCTGGTGGCCGCCGCGCTCGCGTACGGGCGGGGTGACCTGGAGCGGTCGATCTGCGCGGTGGTCAGCGGCGGCTGGGACACCGACTCGAACGGCGCGACCGTCGGGGCGGTCACCGGCGCGCTCGGCGGCGCGTCCGGGCTGCCCGCCCGGTGGGTCGCCCCGCTGCGCAACCGGCTGGCGAGCAGCATCGCCGGCTTCGACGGGATCGGCTTCGACGAGCTGGCGGAGCGCACGCGCGCGCTGGTCGGTGCCGGGTCATGAGGGGGCGGCGCCGGCCGGTCCCGGCCAGGACGCCCGGGGCGGCGGGCGCGGAAGGGAGCAGGGGATGAGTGCACGCGTGGTGGTGGTGGGCAGCACCAACCTGGACCTGGTGGTCACGGCGCCGCAGCTGCCCCGCCCCGGCGAGACGGTGCTCGGCGAGGACTTCCGCACCGTGCCCGGCGGCAAGGGCGCCAACCAGGCGGTCGCCGCCGCCCGGGCCGGGGCGGCCTGCGGCTTCGTGGGCGCCGTCGGTGACGACGACTTCGGCGCGCAGCTCAGGGCGAGCCTGGTCGGCGCCGGTGTGGACGTGGGCCGGCTGCGTACCGTGCCCGGCCCGTCCGGCGTCGCGCTGATCGCGGTGGACCGGGCGGCGGAGAACTTCATCGTGGTGGCACCCGGCGCCAACAGCGCGCTCACCGACCTCGGCACCGAGGACCGGGCCGCCATCGGGGCGGCCGATGTGCTGCTGCTCCAGTTGGAGGTGCCGCTGCCCACGGTCGTGCGGGCGGCCGACTGGGCCCGGGCCGAGGGCACGACGGTCGTGCTCAACGCCGCGCCGGCCGCCGCGCTCCCGGTGGAGCTGCTGGACCTGGTCGACGTGCTGGTGGTCAACGAGCACGAGGCGGCGATCGTCGGCGGGGTCTTCGCCGACGAGCCGGCCGTGCTGCTCGACGCCCTGCTGGAGCTGGTGCCCCGCGTGGTGCTGACGCTCGGCGCGCGCGGCGCCGTGTACGCCGACCGGCGTGGCCTGCGGCTGGAGATCCCGGCGCCGCGGATCGAGGCGGTGGACACCACCGCCGCCGGTGACGCGTTCACCGGCGCGCTCGCGGTCGCCTGGGCCGAGCGCGGCGGCGCGATCAGCGAGGAGACCGTCACCGCGAGCCTGCGCTGGGCGTGTGCCGCGGGCGCGGCCTGTGCCCAGCGCCCCGGCGCCTCCACCGCGCTGCCCGAGCGGGCCGCCATCGACGCTCTGCACGACTCGACCTACCGAGGTAACCCGTGAGCTTCAACCCGTACGTCCCCCGCCCGATCGACCGCCCCACCGAGGTGCCGCTCGGCGCTGACGCCGACCTGACCACGTTGGACGAGGCGAAGATCTTCGCGGCGCCGGACGACCCGGCGCGGTGGCCGGCCTGGCGGGAGCAGCTGACCCGCTGGCGGGCCGACGCCCGCAAGCGCATCGGCTACACCGGCAGCCACTACGACGAGATCACCGGCGACTGTTTCACGGTCTGCCTCGCCTGGCTCTGGGACGAGACGCTCTACGACCACGAGCGGGGCGTCTTCACCGTCGAGGAGTTCCTCGACGGCGCGCAGCGGGACTTCGGCGGCTTCGACGGGATCGTGCTGTGGCACGCCTACCCCGTCATCGGGCTGGACGACCGCAACCAGTTCGACTGGTACCGGGACGTGCCCGAGCTGCCCGAGGTGGTGCGGGCGTTCCAGGCCCGCGGGGTGCGGGTCTTCGTCGACTACAACCCGTGGGACACCGGCACCCGCCGGGAGCCGGGCACCGACGCCGAGGAGGTCGCGGCGCTGGCCGGGAAGCTCGGCGTGGACGGCGTCTTCCTCGACACCCTCAAGGAGGGCGCCGGCGAGCTGCGCGCCGCGCTCGACGCCGTGCGTCCCGGCCTGGTGCTGGAGGGGGAGAGCCGCGTCCCGCTGGCCCGGGTCGGCGACCACGCCATGTCCTGGGCGCAGTGGTTCGCCGACTCCGACGTGCCGGGCGTGCTGCGCGCCAAGTGGTTCGAGCGCCGCCACGTCCTGCACCACACCCGCCGGTGGCACCGTGACCACCTCCAGGAGCTGCACTCGGCCTGGCTCAACGGGGTCGGGGTGCTGGTCTGGGAGAGCGTCTTCGGTGTCTGGGTGGGGTGGAACGAGCGGGACCGGGCGGTGCTGCGCGCCATGCGCCGCGTGCAGGCCAGCCACGCCGCGTGGCTGCGCGCCGAGGACTGGGTGCCGCTGGCCGACTATCCCGGCTCCGGCCAGGTGTACGCGTCCCGGTGGACGCACGGCGGTGAGCCGCTGTGGACGGTGGCGAACACCGGCGGCGACCACGACGGGCCCTGGCTGGTCACCGACGCCCGACCCGGCCGGCGCTTCGTCGACCTGGTCACCGGCGCCGAGCTGACCGTGACCGAGGCCGGCGACGGGCGGGTGACGGTGGGTGGGCCGCTGCCGGCCGGGGCCGTCGCCGCGGTGGTCGTCACCGACGCCGCCGTCGCACGGCACACGCCGCCCGTCGGCGACCCGTCCTTCCCGGCCCGCGCCGCCGTGCGTAGCCGCACCCCGTGGGCGCCGGTGGCCGCCGTGCCGGCCGGCATGGTGGCCGTCGCCGCGGGCCGGCGGGACCTGGTGGTCCGGCACCGGGTGCGGGAGACCGGGCTGTACGGGGAGACCCCGTACGTCGACGAGTGGAAGCCACTGCCGCCCCGCCTGCACCACACGGGCACCCTGCGCCGCACCGTCGCGCTCGGCCGCTTCGCCATCGCCACCCACGAGGTGACCCACGGCCAGTACGCCGAGTTCCTGCGCGCCACCGGCTACCGGCCGGTGCGCCCCGAGCGGTTCACCGCCGGTCAGGGGCCGGCCGACGCCCCGGTCACCGGCGTGGAGCTGGCCGACGCGCGGGCGTACGCGGACTGGGCCGGGCTGCGGCTGCCCACCGAGGACGAGTGGCAGGTGGCCGCCGAGGCGGGGCTGCTCGCCCGCCGGGAGCCGCTGGTGTGGAACCTGACCGAGAGCGAGCACTCCGACGGGCGCACCCGCTTCGCGATCCTCAAGGGCGGCGCCGCGTACCGGGCCGAGGGCTCCGACTGGTACTTCGACGGCGGCCCGCAGCCGCCGGAGGTCTCGGTGAAGCTGCTGCTCACCGGGGCCGGACTCACCCGCTCCGACCAGGTCGGCTTCCGCTGCGCGGCCGACCTCCCCACCCCCGAGGAGTGAATCGATGAGCAGACGCTGGCGGATCGGCGGCGGCGTGGCCGCCGTGCTCCTGGCGCTCGGCCTCGCCGGGGCCGTGCCCGGCACGGCGGACGCGGGGAAGACCCGCGCGGGCACCCTGACCACGGCGACCGCGCCGTCCCCCGCGCTCGGCGCCACGATCGACTACACCGTCTACCTGCCATACGGGTACGCCAAGGCGACCGCCACCCGCTACCCGGTGCTGTACCTGCTGCACGGGCGCGGCGACACGATGCAGGCCTGGACCCGGGTGAAGGCCGACCTGGACCGGATGATCGCCGACGGCGAGGTGCCGCCGGTGATCGCGGTGCTGCCCGACGCGCCGTGGAGCAGCCGCGGCAACTGGTACGTCGACTCCGCCTACACCGGGGCGGACGACCCGGGCCGTCCCGTCGAGACGGCGCTCACCCGTGACCTGGTGGCGCACGTCGACGCCACCTACCGCACCGCCGCGCACCGCGGCGCCCGGTTGGTGGGCGGCTACTCGATGGGCGGGGCCGGCGCGCTGCGGTACGCCCTCGCCCACTCCGATCTGTTCGCCAACGCGCTGGTGCTCAGCCCGGCGGTCTACCGTCCGCTGCCGCCCGCCGACTCGTCGGCGCGGGAGTTCGGCGCGTTCGGCGTCGGTGCGCAGCGGTTCTCCGACGAGGTGTACCAGCGGCTGAACTACCCCGCCCTGCTGCCCGGGCTCGACCCGGAGACGCCGGTGCGGTTGTACATCGCGGTGGGCGACGACGAGTGGGCCAACCCGGACCCGGCCGACGCCGCGCACGACCTCGACTACGAGGCCGCCACCCTCTACAACACGGTGCGCCGCGCCGACGGGGTGGCCGCCGAGCTCCGGGTGCTCGACGGGGGCCACGACTGGGACGTGTGGCGACCGGCCTTCGTGGACGGGTTGACGCACCTCGCCGGCACGCTGAGCGTCACCCCGCCGGCCGGCCTGCCCGGGCCGCTGCACGGCACGTCCGGCGCCGACTGGGCCGGTGGGGTCGCGGCGCACCCGGACGGCACCACCACCCTGGGGTACGCCGCCTCCGGTCCGGTGGCCGGGCAGCCGTACGCGGGCGGGCTGGACGCGGTGCTGACCCGGCGGGCCGCGGACGGCACGACGCGGTGGACGACCCAGTTCGGCACCGGCGCGAACGATCGCCTCCACGGCGTGGTGCCGCTGGCCGACGGCGGCGTGCTCGCGGCCGGCTACACCCGCGGTGACCTCGACGGACGGCACCCGGGCAGCCCCGCCGACGACGGGTTCGTGACCCGGCTGTCGGCCACCGGCCAGCGGGCCTGGCTCACGCAGGCCGGCGACCCGGCCAAGGCCGACCGGTTCTACGCGCTCGCCCCCGCGCCGGACGGCGGCGCGTACGTCGCCGGCTACACCAGCGGCTCGTTCGCGGGGGAGGGCGCGGCCGGGGACAAGGACGCGGTGCTGGCCCGGGTCGCCCCGGACGGCCGGATCGTGTGGAGCCGGCAGCTCGGCGGCCCCGGTGAGGACAAGGCGTACGCGGTCGCGGCTGACGCGAAGGGTGTCTACGTGGCCGGGAGCACCTCGGCCGGGCTGCCCGGGGCGACGCCGCTCGGTGCCGCGGACGGTTGGCTGGCCCGGTTCGGCCCCGACGGCGCCCCCGGCTGGGTGACGGCCGTCGGTGGCGCCGGCGACGACCTGCTCGGCGGCGTCGCGGTGACGGCCGACGGGACGGTGGTCGCCACCGGATCGACCGGCGGCGAGGCTACCGCCGGCGGCACCGACGTGCTGACCGTGGCGTACACCTCGGCCGGCCGGCAGCGGTGGCGGACCGTCACCGGTGGGACCGGCACCGACGCGGGCGCGGACGTCGTGCCGCTGCCCGACGGCTCGCTGGCCGTGGTCGGCTTCACGGGCAGTCGGCTCGGATTGCCGGTCGGCGGCGCCGACGTGCTGACCCTGCGACTCGACTCCCGGGGCCGGCAGGTGGGCGTCGCCCAGTACGGCACCGCCCGCGACGACGCGGCCGACGCGTTCGGAGAGGAGAACGTCTACGCCGCCCTCGGCACCGACGGCCGGCTGCTGGTCAGCGGGCTCACCGCGGGAGCGCCGGTGGGCGGTGGCGCACTCGGCAACGGGGACGTCTTCCTCGCCGCGGTCGACCCGGCGAAGGGGACGCCGTGACGGCCGGCGCGGGCCGGGGCCCGCTCGACGGCGTGAAGGTGGTCGACCTGGCCACCCTCTTCGCCGGGCCGCTCGCGGCGGCGTTCCTCGGCGACTTCGGCGCCGACGTCGTCAAGGTGGAGCATCCGACGAAGCCGGACCCGTCGCGCGGGCACGGCCCGGCGAAGGACGGCGTCGGGCTCTGGTGGAAGGTGCTGGGCCGCAACAAGCGGACCGTCACCTGCAACCTGTCCGACCCCGCCGGCGCCGACCTGCTGCGCCGGCTGCTCGCCGACGCCGACGTGCTGGTGGAGAACTTCCGCCCCGGCACCCTGGAACGGTGGGGGCTGGGCCCGGCCGAGTTGCACGCCGTCAACCCGCGTCTGGTGGTCGCCCGGATCAGCGGCTTCGGGCAGGTCGGCCCGTACGCGCGCCGCCCCGGCTTCGGCACACTCGCCGAGGCGATGAGCGGCTTCGCCGCGGCGACCGGGGAGCCGGACGGGCCGCCCACCCTGCCCCCGTTCGGGCTGGCCGACTCGGTGACCGCGCTCGCCGCCGCCTACGCCGTGATGCTGGCCCTGCGCTCACGTGACCTCACCGGCGCGGGTCAGGTGGTCGACCTGGCCATCATCGAGCCGATCATGGCGATGCTCGGCCCGCAGATCACCTGGTACGACCAGCTCGGCTACATCCAGCCGCGACTGGGCAACCGGTCCAACAACAACGCGCCGCGCAACACGTACCGCTGCGCCGACGGGCGTTGGGTGGCGGTGTCCACGAGCGCCCAGAGCATCGCCGAGCGGGTGATGCGGCTGGTCGGCCGGCCCGAACTGGTCGACGAGCCGTGGTTCGCCACCGGCAGCGGCCGGGCCGCGCACGCCGACGAGCTGGACGCGGCCGTGGGCGCCTGGGTGGCCAGCCGCGACCGGGACGAGGTGGTGGCCGCGTTCGAGGAGGCGCAGGCGGCCGTCGCCCCGGTCTACGACGTGCGGGACATCCTCGCCGACCCGCAGTACGCGGCGCTCGGCACCGTGCGGACGGTGCCGGACGAGGAGCTGGGCGAGGTGCGGATGCAGAACGTGCCGTTCCGGCTCTCCGGGACCCCGGGCGAGATCCGGCACGCCGGCCGGCGGCACGGGCAGGACACCGACGCGGTGTTCGGCGCGCTGGGGGTCGGCGCCGACGAGCTGGCCGCGCTGCGCGAGCGGGGCGTGATCTGATGCGGCTCACCTGGCTCTACGTGCCCGGTGACCGGCCGGACCGCTTCGCCAAGGCGGTCGCCTCGGGCGCCGACGCGGTCATCCTCGACCTGGAGGACGCGGTGGTGGCCGGGCGCAAGGCGTACGCCCGTGACGCCGTCGCCGAGTTCCTCGCCGAGGAGCACCCGGTGCCGGTGCAGGTGCGGGTCAACGAGCTGACCGGGCCGGACGTGGCGGCCGACCTCGCCGCGGTCGCCGGCCGGCCCGGGCTGGCCGGGCTGCGGCTGCCGAAGGTCGAGTCGGCCGACACCGTCGCGTCGATCGCTGCCCGGGCCGACGTGCCCCTGCACCCGCTGGTCGAGTCGGCGCTCGGGCTGGAGGCCGCGTACGCCGTCGCCACGGCCCACCCGGCGGTGGCCTCGATCGGGCTCGGGGAGGCCGACCTCCGCTCGGACCTCGGGGTGAGCGACGAGGACGGCCTGCTCTGGGCGCGCGGCCGGGTGGTCGTGGCGGCCCGCGCGGCGGGCCTGCCTCCGCCGGCCATGTCCGTGTACGCCGACGTCGCCGACGCCGACGGGTTGGCTGCCTCCTGTGCGCGGGGCCGGCGGCTCGGCTTCCTCGGCCGCGCCGCGATCCACCCGCGCCAGCTGCCGGTGATCGTCGAGGCGTTCCGGCCGAGCGAGCGGGAGGTGGCCCGGGCCGAGGAGTTGCTCGCCGCGGTCGCCGACGCGCAACGGCGGGACTCGGGAACGGTGGTCCTGCCCGACGGGCGCTTCGCCGACCGGGCCATGGTGGCGGCTGCCCGGCGCGTCGTCGACCTGGCTGCCCGCTACGCCGCCTGACCGCGAGCGGTCCGTCACGCCGCACCGGGCACGGACGCTTCAGCCCCGCGGCGGCGGACCGACCCGGTCGGCCCGCCGCCGCGGGGGTCGCGGCTCAGCTCGTGGCCGGGACCGGCGCGGCGGCCCTCCGGCGGACCAGGGCCAGCGCGGCGCCGAGCAGGGCCACGACGGCGCCGAGGAGCAGGACGGCGTCGGCGCCGTGGGCCGAGAAGCCGGCGGTCTGCCCGGCGGGCAGCAGGCTGGACGCCACGGTGATGCTCGCGGCGACGCCGAGGGCGGAGCCGACGTAGCGGGCCGTGTTGTTCGCGCCGGAGCCCATCGCGACCCGGTCCGCCGGGACGCTGGCGACGGCCATCCGGGCCAGCGCCGCGTTCAGCAGGCCGCTGCCGGCGCCGGAGATCAGCAGCCCGGGAACGGTGCGCGCCCAGGAGTGGGCGTCGGCGTAGCCGAGCATCGCCAGGTAGCCGGCGGCGGTCAGGGCGAAACCGAGGGCGAGCTGTCGGGTGGGCGAGACGCGGGTACCGAGGTGGCGCATCTGGTTGCTGACCACGAACGAGGACCCCGCCCAGACGAAGGCCAGTCCGGCCGCGCCGAGCGCGCTCACCCCGACGAGCTGCTGCACGAGGGTGGGCAGCACCGTGCTCGGGCCGAGCGCGGCGAGCCCGGTGAAGAGCGCGCCGAGGGTGGCGATCCGGAAGTCCGTTCGCCGGAACAGCGCGAGGTCGAGCATCGGCGCGCGGCCGCGCGCCTCGACCGCCACGAAGGCGGCCAGCAGCAGCGCCCCGAGCACGAGCGGGATCAGCACGGCGGGCCGCAGCCAGCCGGTGCGCCCCGCGGTCACGGCGACGAGCAGCAGCGCCAGGCCGGCGCCCAGGGTGAGCACTCCCGGCACGTCGACGCGGGCGGCGCGCTCGGCGCGGGACTCGGCGAGCAGCCGGCCGCCCCACACCGCCAGCACGGCGGCCAGTGCGGCGAGCACCAGGTACAGCCAGCGCCAACTGCCGAGCGCGGTCAGGCCGGCCGAGGCCAGCGGGCCCAGGGCGATGCCGGCGCCGAGCATCGAGGCCCAGCGGGCCGTCGCGTGGGCGCGCCCGTGGTGGGTGTGGAAGGCGTGCCCGAGCAGGCCCAGCCCGGCGGCGAGGATGGCGGCGCTGGCCGCGCCCTGCACGACCCGGGCGGCGATGAAGGTGCCGGCGTCGGGGGCGACGGCGGTGCCCACGGTGCCGACGGCCAGCAGGACGAGGCCGGCCCGGAAGATCCGGCGCCGCCCGAAGTCGTCGCCGAGGCTGCCGGCCACCAGCAGGGTGGCCGCGAGTCCCAGGGTGATGGCGTTGATCAGCCAGGTCTGCGTGGTGAGGCCGGCCCCGAGGCTCTGCGCCGTCTGCGGCAGGACGGCCACCGGCGCGGTGTAGTTCATGAGGACGAGCAGGGTCGCGGCACAGACCGCGAACAGGGCCCGGGAACCGGAGCGGGTCGTGTCCGGGGCCGGGACGGCGGACGGTGCGGTGACACCGGCGGATGTCGACATGCGGAAACCTCTCGGTTCAGTGAATGAACCGACAATAGCAGTGACGGTTCGTTGAATGAACCGACCCGAGGGTAGGATCACAGCGTGGCACTCGGCAAGAGCTACGAAGGGCAGCACTGCTACCTCGCCAGGGCGCTGGAACTGGTCGGCGAGCGGTGGACGCTGCTCGTCGTCCGCGACGCGTTCTACGGCGTACGCCGCTACGGCGACTTCCTCGCCCACCTGGACATCCCGCGGGCCGTGCTCGCCGACCGGCTGGCCAGCCTCGTCGAGGCGGGCATCCTGGTTCGCCATCGCTACCAGGACTCCCCGCCCCGCGACGAGTACCTGCTCACCGACCGGGGCGCGGAACTCTGGTCCGTGATCTACCCGCTGATGCGCTGGGGTGAGCGGCACTTCGCCGACGGCACCGCGACGCGGACCTTCCGCCACGCCGGGTGCGGCACCGAACTTGACCCGGCCGGCCGCTGCCCGGCCTGCGGCAACCTCGACGTGGCACCGGGCGACGTCGAGACCCTCGCCGGGCCCGGCGTCCCGGCCGCGCCGCGCCAGGACCCGGTCAGCGTCGCGCTGCGCCAGCGCCCGCACCGGCTCCTCCAGCCGCTGCTCAACGACCGCGGCTGACCGGGCGGCGCCAGGCGGGGCGGGTGCTACCGCCGCGGGGCGGTGACCGGCGGCCGGTCGAGGCGGTCGAGGCGGGCCAGGGCGTCGGTGCCGTCCCGGACGACGGCGGAGGCCAGCGCGGTGACCGCGGGATGCGCGCCGGCGGCCTGCTCGGCGCGGGCGATCCGGACGGCCTGGGTGAGGTGCGCCCGCAGGTGCCGGCCGGCCAGCCGGTGGAACGACGGGCCGGTGGCCGCGCGTAGCGCGGTCAGTTCGTCGGTGGTGACCATGCCCGGCATGTCGTGACCCTCGTGGGGGTTGGTCGCGGGCGCGCCGGCGTCGACCAGCAGCCGGCGGGACCGGGTCAGGGTGCGCCCGTCGGCGGCCTCGATCCGGGCGGCCAGCCCGTGCCAGCCCGGATCGGTGCTTCGGCCCGGCACCAGGTCGAGCACCGGCAGCAGCCGCTCGCTCATCGCCACGTGGAGTTGGAGCCAGGCCACGTCGGTGGGGCTGAACGGCCCGGCGGTGGAGGGCGGCGCGCCCACCGGCGGGGCGGCGGTGGGGGTGGGGGCGGTGCCGGCGCGCGACGGGGCGGCGCCGTCGCCGGCGGCGCAGCCGGCGACCAGCAGCGCCGCGGCGAGCACGGCGGACGGTGCGACCACGGTGCGCATGCATTCTCCCTTTCGCGCCCGGGGGGAGCGGGCCCCGTGCCAGTGGGCCCGCTCCCGGACGGGGGCGAGTGATCAGAGCGGTCGCCCGTCGTGGCCGCACTTGACCACCGGGCGGATGCAGTCGTTGACCCGGCGGGCCATCTCCGCGACCGGCCACGCGTTGAAGAAGTCGCCGTGCATCGTGTAGCCCGGCCCCGAGGCCAGCCGGAACTGCGCCGGGTCGCCGTTGACCGGATAGCGCAGGACCTGTCGCAGCTTCGGCACCGGCACCGGGTGGCTCGCCGGGCAGGCCTGGTTGACCGGGTACGCCATGTGGCTCTTGTGGTCCGGGGAGTCCAGGTCGCGGCCGTTCCAGCACTGCGGGAAGTCGAGGTACGACTCCAGCATCGTGCCCGACGGACAGTTGACGAAGTCCTTCGACGGTGGGACGTGCCCGGCGTGCAGGCACGACCAGCGGGCGATGCTGTCGTTCGGGCCGGTCGCCCGGGCGTTGCCCGCCACGATGCGCAGTCCCTGGGGGATCGGCTGGGTGCGGGCGACGACGTCGCTGCGTACGCCCTCACCGAGGTAGTAGAACGTGACGATCTGCGGCTCCACGGCGACGTTGTTGCGGTACAGGGTCGGGACCCAGTACGACGAGACGTCCACCTGCGGGTTGCAGGTGGTCGTGGAGTTCACCAGGTCGGGCAGGGTGGTGAAGGCGTTCGTCACCGTGCTGCCGAAGAAGCTGTGCATGTGCGAGGCGCCGGGCAGGCCCGGGAAGATGATCGGGTCGTCCGGCAGTCGGTGGCTGAAGGCGCAGTCGGCGGGGAACTCGGCCACGCGGATCACGTTGGTGCCCGGGTCGGCGTCGGCCCGGGAGCCGGCGGACACGACGTACGTGCCGAGAAGCGTGAGCAGGGCGGCCATCGCCGTGGCGAGGCGCAGCCGGTGGCGGGTGCCGGAGCGGGGTGCGGCCCTTTCCATCTCGTACTCCTGTCGGGGTGGGCCGGGGACTCTTCCGGCACCGCCGCCGAAGGCATCAGAGGTCCCCGGGCCGGGTTGGTGGTGGTTGCGGCTCGGATGAGAGAGCGCTCTCAGACCCCAGGGTCAGACGGAAGTCGACAATTGTCAATACGTGCCCCGATGTTTGGGCACGGACGACGAAAGGGCCGGCCCCGTGGTGGGGGCCGGCCCTTTCGGTTGGTGTGTGTTGCTCGGGTCAGCTGGCCGAGTAGCCGCGGGTGGCGATCCAGTCGGCGAGGTTGTCGACGCTCATGCGGTAGGAGGCCATGTTGGGGTCGGCGCTGTCGGCGATGGTGACGGTGTGTCCGCCGTCGCGGTAGCCGATGACGCTGATGTAGTGCCCGCCCTCGAACGAGTGGGTGTTGCCGTCGGTGTCGGTGGCGGTGCCGGCGATGTTGGCGACCACGGCGCGGCCGTCGTCGATGGTTTCGACGATGTCCTTGCGCAGGGTGTCGGTCTGCTTGTCGTCGGCCTTGGGGGTGCTGATTTCGACGGAGTGGTAGGCGTTCTTGCCGGTCTCCTTGTTCAGCACGGGGGTGATGTCGTTGATGGAGTTGGTGCCGGCTTCGGTGGTGCCCATTTCCTTGGCCATGGCGTCGACGTTGATGTCCTTGCCCTGGACGGAGAGGGCGTTGCGGGTGGCGGCGGGGCCGCAGTAGTAGAAGTTCGGCTGGGCCTCGTAGCGGACGTTGAGTTCGCGCTCGCCGCCGTTCTTTCGGTTCTGGACCTGGGTGGTGGGCTTGCTGTCGGCGGGGGCGGCGTGGGCGGCGATGGCGGGGCCGGCGATGCCGCCGCCGGCGGCGGCGATACCGGCTGCGGTCAGGACGGTCTTGCGGATCAGATCGGTACGCATGATGTGTGCCTCTCTGTTCGGGGGTGTGGACGTGCGGACGCGGGGCGTCGCACGGGAAGTTCGGGTGGCGGATTCGGCCCGGCGTTGTGGTCCTGCTCGGGCGACCCGGGGTGTAACGACGCGGGCCGGCCGGTGATTCCGGCGCGGGGCCCGGCGTGATGCTGCCGGGGGGTGTCAACGAACCGGGGGTGGCGGTGATTCCCGGCGGCTCCGGGCCGGTGGCCGGAGGTCGCGCGGCTCGACCATGTTCAACGACCGGGGCCGGGCCGTGATTCCGCCCCGGCGGTGGCGCCGGCCACGGGACGGTCGGGCCCGAACCGGACAACCCGCCCAAACGCGCGCCTTCCCAGCCGGACATCCGGTCCGGTACCGGACGGTCCCCCGGGACGTGCCCCCGCCACCCGAACCCGACCCGGCTCGCTCCCTGCGGCGGCGAGGAGGTTCGGGGACCTGGGGCCGGCTCGGTCTGATGCCACGCGGCTGGGCGCAGCCACGCCCGAAGGTCACGGCCTGGCCCACGGGCGCGGCCTGCACCGATCGCGCGCCGGTCGGGGCGACCGGGATCGCCGCGCTCTCCCATGGTCGTGAACCGGAGACACCGCCCCAGGGCGATTTTCGAGGGCGTCGACGGGCCGGACGAGGTGATGTCAGGTCCGGCCCGTCCGTCGGTCGCTAGATGTCGAGCTGGTGCTGGTGGATCGTGTGTGTGGGTGTGTAGCCGAGACTGTCGTTGATCTGTCTCATATGCGTGTTGCTGTCGGCGGTGTCGGTCGCGAGGCCACCGAGGCCCGGATAGCGCAGGCGGACCTGTCGGATCGCCTCGGCCTTCATCCATCGGCCGAGGCCGCGTCCACGGTGCTCGGGCAGCACCCCGGTGCCGTAGTGCCGACCGTCACCTGTGCCGTCGCCGGGGACGACGAGTTCGGTGAACCCGGCGATCGAGCCGTCGGAGGCTTCGACGGCGGCGACGGTGTGCAACCGGTCGCCGCGCTGTTCGACAGCCTTCGCCACGGCCCGGACACGGTCCACGTCCCAGGACACGGTGCCGTGGTCGGTGTCGTCCATGGGCATGTCGTCCATGGCCCGGCGTGACGCGGCGAACGTCTCGGCGAGGCTGTCGGGGACGGTTCCCTGCCAGGACACCAGCCGGTAGCCCCGATGCGGCCGGTCGATGATCTCGGCGAGGGCGGTGGTGTCGACATCGGCCAGCGCCAGGCGGGCGAACCGCAGGGTGAGGACCCGGCGGAAACCGCGCGCCCGCAGGAAGTGGTCGCCGGGCGACCCGGCCCCGGCCTGCGCTACGACGCGGCGCCGGGCATCGTTCCGGGCGCCGGCCACGGCGGCGTCGAGGAGCCGGGAACCGACGTGCTTGCGTCGCTCGGCGGGATGGACGTGGAGGGCCAGTTCGGCCAGGTGCGCCTGTCCAGGGTCGGTGAACAGCCGCAGGAAGGCCGTCCCGACAGGGATGGAGTCGGCGTCGGACGCCAGCCATGCGAGACGCCGGCTGTGCGGCCCGTGCGCGGGGTCGGTCAGTGGGGTGATGCGAAGCGACAAGGTGTCTCCGTCGTCGGAAGGTGGCAAAGGTCGGTACGCGGGCTCACCTGCTGGGCACTCGTGCGCATGTGCTGCACACCTCCTCGTCGACAGCGCCGGTCCGCGACGACGCGGACGGCTGGGGGAATCTAGCTGGCCTGTCAGTTCCTCGGCAAAGGGTTAACGACCGGTGCCGAGCTTGTTAGCCGAGCACGCCGGTGTTCGCGGGCGGAGTGCCCCGTGGCCGGGGCAGCTCGACAGCGGCGGGGGAGGCGGGTCACCCGCACGACCGCCCCCGGCGGGTCTGTTGCCATCGGCGAACCGGTCGTGGTTCCAGACGATCGGCCATTGCCCTCAGACATCGACAAGTGTCACTGTCATATCCCCTCCTACCCCGAGGAGTCCCCATGAGAGGTAGTGCCTTGGTCGCGCGGACCGTGCTCGTCGGGTGTGCCGCGATCTCGATGACGTTGGCGGCCCAACCGGTCGTCGCGTCGTCGACCGCCCGCCCCCTCGTCGCGGCCCCGCTCGCCGCCCCCGACATTCCCGTCGCCAACGTGCAGGCGCACCTGGCCCAGTTCGGCAGCATCGCCAGCAGCAACGGCGGCAACCGGAGAGCCGGGTCCGCCGGCTACACCGCGTCCGTGGCGTACGTCAGGAGCCGGCTCCAGGCGGTCGGCTACACCGTCACCGAGCAGCGCTGCACCTCGTGCCGGTACCCGTCGAACAACCTGATCGCCGAGTGGCCGGGCGGCCCGGCCGACCAGGTGGTCATGTTCGGCGCCCACCTCGACGGCGTCTCCGCCGGACCGGGCATCAACGACAACGCCTCCGGCTCGGCGGTGCTGCTGGAGAACGCGCTGGTGCTCGCCGCCCAGAACCCGACGATGACCAAGCGGGTGCGGTTCGCCTGGTGGACCGACGAGGAGCAGGGGCTCAACGGCTCGCGCTTCTACGTCAACTCGCTGAGCGCCACCCAGCGCGGCTACATCAAGGGGTACTACAACTTCGACATGGTCGGCTCGACCAACGGCGGTTACTTCATCAACCGGATTACCTCGACGACGGCGGCGCCGCTGAAGGCGTACTGGGACTCGCTGGGGTTGCAGCCGGAGGAGAACGTCGAGGGGCAGGGCCGCTCCGACGACTACCCGTTCCAGCAGGCCGGCATCCCCACCTCGGGCTACGCGGCCGGTGCGAGCGCTCGCAAGACCAGTGCGCAGGCCGCCAAGTGGGGCGGCACGGCCAACGCGGCGTACGACCCGTGCTACCACCGGTCCTGCGACACGACGGCCAACATCAGCGCGACGGTGCTCAACCGGGCGGCGGACGGCGTCGCGTACGCCCTGTGGCAGCTGGCGGTCGGTGGTAGCTGCCCGGGCGGGCAGCTGATCGCTAACGGCGGTTTCGAGAACGGCAGCAGCCCGTGGACCGCCACCTCCGGAGTGATCACCAGCGCCACCGGCCAACCGGCCCGGACGGGCAGCTGGAAGGCGTGGCTGGGCGGGCACGGGGGTACCCGCACGGACACCCTGTCGCAGACGGTCACCCTGCCGGCCGGCTGCGCCGGCTCGACCCTGTCGTTCTGGCTGCACATAGACACCGCCGAGACCACGACGTCCACGGCCTACGACCGGCTCACCGTGCGGCTGGGCGGTGCCACGCTCGCCACCTGGTCCAACCTCCATGCCGCGGCCGGCTACGTCCAGCGCACCCTCGCCGTCGGGGCGTACGCCGGTCAGACGCTCGCCCTGACGTTCACCGGCACGGAGGACGCGTCGCTGCAGACGAGCTTCGTGGTCGACGACGTGACGCTCCAGGCGGGCTGAGCGGCGTGAGCGGGCGCGGCGAGTCCGCGCCCGCTCACGGGTGACCGTGTGGTCAGCGCAGCTGCGGGTAGAGCGCGGCGACCCCGCCGGCGAGCCCGGCCTGGACCTGCCGGCTGACCTCGTCGGCGACGATCTCGTACGCGTCCGCCTCGATCGCGTCGATCGCGATCCGGGCGATGTCGGCCGGGTCGGACTTGGCGTCGGTGACGTGCGCCGTCATGTCGGTGTCCATGTAACCGACGTGCAGGCCGGCCACGCGGATGTTCCGCTCGGCGAGCTGCAGTCGCAGGGCGTTGGTCATCGCCCACTGGGCGGCCTTGGCCGCGCCGTACGCGCCGCTGCGGGCGAAGGTGAACCACGAGAGCACGGAGTGCACGTTCAGGATCGAGCCGCCGCCGTTGGCGGCGATGACCGGCGCGAACGCCCGCACCATCGACAGCGTGCCGAAGTAGTGCGTGTTCATCTCGAGGTGGATGCGGTCGAGGTCGCCCTCGAGCAGGTCGGTGCCGGTGTCCACGCCGGCGTTGTTGATCAGCAGGTTCACGTCCTGGGCCAGCGCGGCGGCCGCCGCCACGGAGGCGGGGTCGGTGATGTCGAGCCGCACCGGAGTGACGCCGGGCAGGTCGACGGTCTCGGGGTTGCGCGCGGCGGCGTAGACGGTGGCGCCGCGGGCGGTCAGCTCGGCGGCGAGGCTTCGACCGAAGCCGCGGTTGGCGCCCGTGACGAGGGCGGTGCTTCCGGCGATCTTCATGTGTGCGCTCCTGGTGCTCGGTGAGGAGTCCGGGCGACGGGCGTCGCCCGGCGAGGTCATTCGGTGCCGGTGCGGCG
Organism: Micromonospora xinjiangensis; assembly: GCF_056150165.1. Classification (NCBI taxonomy): domain Bacteria; kingdom Bacillati; phylum Actinomycetota; class Actinomycetes; order Micromonosporales; family Micromonosporaceae; genus Micromonospora; species Micromonospora xinjiangensis. Next base: position 120,568 of record NZ_JAXCFO010000004.1, read on the forward strand.
TAGGCCGGGGCCGGGGAGCACGTCGACGCCTTCCGGCTCGACGTCGTGCCCGGCGGCGCAGCGGAGCACGGCGCGCACCTCGGCGCCGCAGTCGTGGTGCGCGACCCGGATCGACGGCCCGGCGTCGTCGGCCGCCCACGCGTCGCCCCACTGGCGCAGCGCGAAGAGGACGGGCAGCAGTTGGGCGCCCTTGTCGGTGAGGACGTACTCGTCCCGGGTGCGCTGCCCGGGCTCGCGGTAGGGGCGCCGCTCCAGCAGCCCGTCGCCGACGAGCTGCTTCAGCCGGGCCGCCGCGACCGGCTCGCTGATGCCCACCCGGGCGGCGAAGTCGTCGAAGCGGCGGGTGCCGAGGGAAGCCTCGCGCAGCAGCAGGAGCGTCGAGCGGTTGCCGACCACGTCGAGCGCCCGGGCGATCGAGCAGTTGGTCGTGAGCCAGGCGTCCCGGTTGGCGAGCAGATCCGTCATGCCGGCCACGTTACCGAGGCTGACTTAGGTATTGCAAAGTCAGCCATGTCACGGGACCGGCCGGCGGAACCGGGAATACGGGCCGGGAATACGCCGCCCGCCGCCTCGATGCCGCCCCGCCCGCCGATCCCACGGCACACCCGACTGTCGCCCGCGCGGCGCGGTCCGCCGGCGCGGACGCCCGCCCGAGGGGCCGGCGTGACGGCTCGTATCCTGTGCGCGAACCCCCACGTGAGGCAGAAGGGAGACGGTGTGGGCAACCAGGTCGAGACGTTGGAGTTCCAGGCCGAGGCGCGTCAGCTGCTCCAGCTGATGGTCCACTCGATCTACTCGAACAAGGACGTCTTCCTCCGCGAGCTGATCTCGAACGCCTCGGACGCGCTGGACAAGCTGCGCCTGGCCGCCCTGGTCGACAAGGACCTCGAGGTCGACACCTCCGACCTGCACATCGAGATCGAGGTCGACCGGGACGCGCGCACCCTGACCGTCCGCGACAACGGCATCGGGATGACCCGCGACGAGGTCGTCTCGGTGATCGGCACCATCGCGAAGTCGGGCACCGCCGAGCTGCTGCGTACGCTGCGGGAGTCGGCCGACTCCGCGGCCTCGCAGGAGCTGATCGGGCAGTTCGGCGTGGGCTTCTACGCCGCGTTCATGGTCGCCGACCGGGTGGAGCTGCTGACGCGCAAGGCCGGCGAGCCGGGCGGCACCCGCTGGTCGTCGACCGGCGAGGGCACCTTCTCGGTCGAGTCGGTCGACACCGCCCCGCAGGGCACGGCGGTCACCCTGCACCTGAAGCCGGCCGACACCGAGGACAGCCTGCACGACTACACCGCCGAGTGGACGATCCGCGAGATCGTCAAGCGCTACTCCGACTTCATCGCCTGGCCGATCCGGATGACGGTGGAGCGCCCGGGCGAGGGCGGGGCGACCACCCGCGAGGTGCAGACGCTCAACTCGATGAAGGCGCTCTGGGCCCGTCCGCGCGACGAGGTCGACCAGGCCGAGTACCACGAGTTCTACAAGCACGTCGCGCACGACTGGGCCGATCCGCTGGAGATCGTGCACATGCGGGGTGAGGGCACCTTCGAGTACGAGGCGCTGCTGTTCATCCCGGCCCACGCGCCCCTGGACCTCTTCGCCCCGCAGGGCCGTCGCGGCGTCCAGCTCTACGTCAAGCGGGTGTTCATCATGGACGACTGCGAGGCGTTGATGCCGGGCTACCTGCGCTTCGTCAAGGGCGTCGTGGACGCGCACGACCTGTCGCTGAACATCTCGCGGGAGATCCTCCAGCAGGACCGCCAGATCCAGGTGGTCCGGCGGCGCCTGGTCAAGAAGATCCTCGCCACGGTGAAGGACCTGAAGACCAACCACGCCGAGCGGTACCGGACGTTCTGGTCCGAGTTCGGCGCGGTGGTCAAGGAGGGCCTGATCGACGACGCCGAGAACCGGGAGACCCTCCTGGAGCTGGTGAGCGCCGCCTCGACCCACGACGCGGCCGAGCTCACCGACCTGCGGGGTTACGTCGAGCGGATGAGGGACGGCCAGAGCGAGATCTGGTACGCGACCGGCGAGTCCCGGGCCATGCTGGAGAACTCGCCGCACATGGAGGCGTTCCGTGCCCGCGGGCTGGAGGTGCTGCTGCTCACCGACCCGGTCGACGAGGTGTGGGTGGAGCGCGTCGGCGAGTACGACGGCCGGCCGCTGCGCTCGATCGCCAAGGGCCAGGTCGACCTGGACACCGACGAGGAGCGCGAGGAGGCCGAGGCCGAGCGGGAGCGGCAGCGCAGGGACTACGCCGAGCTGCTGACCTGGATGGGCGAGGCCCTGACCGACAGCGTGAAGGAGGTCCGCCTGTCGTCCCGCCTGACCACCTCGCCGGCCTGCGTCGTCGGCGACGCGCACGACCTCACCCCGACGCTGGAGAAGATGTACCGGGCGATGGGGCACGAGGTGCCGTCGGTCAAGCGCATCCTCGAACTCAACCCGGGTCACCCGCTCGTCGCCGGGCTGCGCAAGGCCCACGAGCAGGGCGGCGACCAGGCCGAGCTGCGGGACACCGCGGAGCTGCTGTACGGGATGGCGCTGCTCGCCGAGGGCGGCGAGCTGGCCGACCCGTCCCGTTTCACCCGGATCCTCGCCGATCGGCTCACCCGTACCCTCTGACACCGCGCCCGGACGGCCGGTGGGGCCCGACCCCACCGGCCGTAGGCGTGGGACGTCGGCCGGCGGGGTACCAACGGCGGCCATGAGCACCAGCGCCGCGCCCACCGAGCCCGCGGCCGCCGACCGGCTGGGGACGGTCGCGGTCGTCGCCCACCGCCGCAAGAGCCTCGGCGGGGGCCTCGACGAGCTGCGCGCGACCCTCGCGGGCGCTGGTGTCGAGGACCTGCTCTGGTACGAGGTGCCGAAGAGCCGCAAGGCGCCGAAGAAGGTGCGCAAGGCGGTGCGGAAGGGCGCTGAGCTGATCTTCGTGTGGGGCGGGGACGGCATGGTGCAGCGGTGTGCGGACGCGCTGGCCGGCTCGGGGACCGCGATGGCCGTCCTGCCCGCCGGCACGGCGAACCTCTTCGCCGCGAATCTCGGCGTCCCGGAGGACCTGGCCGAGGCGGTGCGGATCGGTCTGCACGGCCGGCGTCGCCGGCTCGACCTGGGCCGGCTCAACGGTGAGCACTTCGCGGTGATGGCCGGCGCCGGGTTCGACGGCGACCTGATCCGGGAGGCGGACCGGAACCTCAAGGGCCGGCTCGGGCGGTTGGCGTACGTCTGGACCGGTCTGCGGCACGTGCGGGGCGAACTCGTCCGGACCCGGATCCGCGTCGACGGCGTCACCTGGTTCGACGGCGAGGCGAGCTGCGTGCTCTTCGGCAACGTCGGCACGATCACGGGCGGCATTCCCGCCTTCGACGACGCCCGTCCGGACGACGGCTACCTGGAGGTCGGTGTGTCGACGGCCGACGGGGCGATCGACTGGGCCCGTACGCTCGGCCGGATGGTCGCCGGTCGCTCGGCCGAGTCGCCGTTCGTGCGGATCACTCGGGGCCGGAAGGTGAAGGTCCGTCTCGCCGAGCCGCGGACGTACGAGCTGGACGGCGGGGCGCGTGGTGCGGTCCGCAAGCTGACGGTCCGCTCGGTGCCCGGTGCGCTCACCGTGTGCTGCCCCGACTCCACGGTCTGACAGGCGTCCGCGAGCGTCCTCACGATCCCTCCACACCGGACTTTCCGGTCGGCCTGAGCTGCGCCTTCGCGCCGACGGCACGCGACTTTCGTTTGTCCGGAGAAAAGTACCGGTGGGGTCGACGAAAGGTCTGGACAGGCATAGACCAACTTAGTAGGGTCGGGAACCATCGATATGTTTCATCGAGATGAACCGGCGGCGCGGTTGGTCTCGATGGACGACCCCGGTGGCGCAACTGGTCCGGCGTCACCGACCCGACGAGGGATGGCGCCCCCACATCCCGCTGTCGGCGACGCCTCGCCCGCTTCGAGGCGCCACCACCAACCCCGCAGCTCCGACGTTGACACCTGCCCGACGAGGCGGGCGATCCGGCTCGCCCGCTGACCTCGACGGGCTCCATCCGCGAAGGACGACCGTGGCCCCGCCACGGCCGGAGATCCCGCGCGGCCTGGGAGGGGCCGCTCGGTCGCCGCTCGGCGGCACATCTCGATGTGAGGTGGCCTGACATCGGTGGGGACCTGCCCTGCCGGTGCGCGCCTCGGACCTGGGAGAGAGGCATTCATGAACGGGTACTCACCCCCCGGCCGGCTCCGGAGATCGATCGCTGCCGTGGCGACGGCCGCCCTCATGTGGGTGGCCGCCGGCTCGGTGGCGGCGCCCGCGAGCGCGCGCCCGGTCGATCCGGAACGGTCGACCGCGGCCGCCGCCGCGACGCAGCCGCGCCAGACGCAGGCCCAGGTGCTCACCTGGACCGCGGGCAACGACATCCTCGCCTACCGCTCGGCGCCGACGACCGCGGTCGCCGGCCCGACCACGATCGTCTTCGAGAACAGCGCCGCGACCGGTAACACCACCGGGATGCAGCACACCCTGACCTTCGACACCGGCAACCCGGCGTACAACAACGACGTCAACGTGAACATCCTGGCCGACCCGAACGACGCCAACGGCGGCCGGTGGAGCGTCGACGTCGTGCTGTCCCCGGGCACGTACCGGTACTTCTGCGCGATCCCCGGCCACGGCACGATGACCGGCCTGCTGGAGGTGTCGCCCGGAGGCTCGGACACCACGGCGCCGACCGTGTCGGCCGAGGTGACCGGCGAGCGGGACGACAACGGCGCGTACGTGGGCAGCGCCACGGTGACGCTGTCGGCGACCGACGACGACTCGGGGGTCGACAAGGTCGAGTACTCGCTCGACGGCGGCCCGTACGGCGTCTACTCGGCGCCGGTGACGGTGAACGAGCCGGGCGCGCACACGGTGAGCTACCGGGCGACGGACAACGCGGGCAACACCTCGGCGGTGCAGTCGGTGTCGTTCACGGTGGCGCAGCCGACGCCGGACGACACGACCGCGCCGACCGCCTCGGCGTCGGTGACGGGTCAGCAGAACCCCGAGGGCGCGTACGTGGGCAACGCCACGGTGACGCTGTCGGCCACCGACACGGAGTCGGGGGTGGACCGGATCGAGTACTCGCTCGACGGGGGCGAATACGCGCTCTACTCCGCGCCCGTCAGCGTCAACACCGCGGGCGACCACACGGTGACGTACCGGGCGACCGACAAGGCGGGCAACACCTCGGCACCGCAGTCGGTGTCGTTCACGGTCGTGCCGCCCTCGTCCGACGACACCACGGCGCCGACCGTGGCGGCCGAGGTCACCGGGGAGCGGGACGGCGACGGCGCGTACGTCGACGGGGCGACCGTGACGCTGTCGGCCACGGACAGCGGCTCCGGCGTCGACACGATCGAGTACTCGCTCGACGGCGGCGCGTACGCCGTCTACTCCGCCCCGCTGCTGGTCGACCAGCCGGGCGCGCACACGGTGAGCTACCGGGCGACGGACAACGCGGGCAACACCTCGGCGGTGCAGTCGGTGTCGTTCACGGTGGCGCAGCCGACGCCGGACGACACGACCGCGCCGACCGCCTCGGCGTCGGTGACGGGTCAGCAGAACCCCGAGGGCGCGTACGTGGGCAACGCCACGGTGACGCTGTCGGCCACCGACACGGAGTCGGGGGTGGACCGGATCGAGTACTCGCTCGACGGGGCCGCCTACGCCGTCTACTCCGCCCCGGTGAGCGTGAACGCCCTGGGCCAGCACACGCTGTCGTACCGGGCGACCGACAAGGCCGGTAACACCTCGGCCGTGCAGTCGGTGTCGTTCACCGTCGTCGCGACGCCGCCGCAGGACACCACCGCGCCGACCACCTCGGCCGTGCTGCACGGCCAGAAGAACGCCGACGGGGCGTTCGTCGGCAGCGCCACGGTCGTGGTGACGGCCTCGGACAGCGGCTCCGGCGTGGACCGGATCGAGTACTCGCTCGACGGCGCCGCGTACGCCCTCTACTCCGCGCCGGTCACGGTGAACCAGCCGGGCGCGCACACGGTCGCCTACCGGGCCACCGACAAGGCGGGCAACACGGCGGCGGTGAAGACCGTGTCGTTCACGGTGGCGCCGACGCCGTCGGACGACACCACCCCGCCCACGGTGACCGCGTCGGTCAGCGGCCAGGTCGACGGCGAGGGCGCCTACCTGGGTAGCGCCACCGTGACCCTGTTCGCCTCGGACACCGGCACCGGCGTCGACCGGATCGAGTACGCCCTCGACGGCGCCGAGTACACCCGCTACGCCCGCCCGCTCACCGTCGACGAGCCCGGTGACCACACGCTCAGCTTCCGGGCCACCGACAAGGCCGGCAACACCTCCGGCACCGGGTCGTTCACCTTCACCGTGATCGCCAGCGGGTCGGGCGTGAACTGCCGCGTGCCCGACACCCGGCCCACCGTCTGGTTCGGCACCCTGGACAGCGGCGTGCCCAACCGGACCGTCGAGGGTGAGTGCACCATCAACAACCTCTTCGACGGCCGGCGGACCTGGCTCAACCACGCCGAGTTCGTCAACCACGTCAAGGTGGTCGGCGACCACCTGGTCGACCTGGAGGTGCTGACCCGCAAGGAGCGCAACGCCCTGGTCGACGCGGCCCGTCGCTCCCCGGTGGGCAAGCCGGAGGGCAAGGCCGGATACCAGCCGCTGCTGGACTCCACGGCGGCGTCGTTCCGGCAGTGGGAGCACGTCGGCGGGGGCGGCTTCGTCCGCAACGCCGACGGGTCGATCACCAGTCGGGCCGTGGCGGGCATGGGCATGCTCTGGTTCCCGAACCAGGCGTACGGGGACTTCTCCTTGAAGCTGCAGTGGCGTGACGACGCCCCCGGCGACGGCCGCGCCAACAGCGGTGTCTTCGTCCGCTTCCCGAACGTCCACCAGCACCCGGAGGAGTCGCGGCCGGAGTGGGTGGCCATCAAGTACGGCCACGAGCTGCAGATCTTCGACAACGCGGCGGGCGACCGGTACAAGAGCGGCTCGGTGTACGGCTTCGACGAGATCGACCTGTCCGGGGCGCAGGTCACCCCGAAGGGCACCTGGAACGACTACGAGATCCGGGTGGTCGGTCAGCACTGGTCGATCTTCCGCAACGGTGAGCTGATCAACGAGTACCTGAACCCGGCGGACGCCGTGTTCGACCCGCCCCGGTCCGACGACCCGGGTGGGGCCGGGCGGCAGAGCGCCACGGGCTACATCGGCCTGCAGAACCACGGCGCCGGCGACGTCATCAGCTTCCGTGACGTCCGCATCGCCCCGCTGACGCCGGCCTCGTCCGGCTCCTGAGCGAAGGGAACACCATGGCAAAGCAGAGAATCGACCGGCGCGCGCTGCTGCGCGGTCTCGCCGGCACCACGGTGGCGGTGGGCGCCGCCAGCCTCGCCGGGGCGCTGCCCGCCGAGGCGGGCAAGGGCCGGCTGATCCCCCAGGGGCGCATCGGCATCCAGCTCTACAGCGTTCGAGACAAGATCAACGAGTTCGGGTTCGCGTACGTCTTCGACGAGCTGTCCCGGATGGGTTACCGGGAGGTCGAGTTCGCCGGCTACACCCAGGGCGACGTCGGCACGATCACCCCGCAGCAGATCCGCCGGCTGCTCGACGTCAACGGGCTCAAGGCGGCCGGCAGCCACCGGGGGCTGGGCGACTTCCGCGCGAACCTGGAGCAGGAGCTGGACATCGCCGAGACGCTCGGCATGCCGTGCCTCGGCACCGCCCAGGCGCCCACCGGCGACCGCACCATCAGCGGGTACCAGCGGGCGGCCGAGGAGTTCAACACCTGGGGCGCCGCCGCGGCCGCCCGGGGCATCAAGCTCTACCAGCACAACCACACCATCGAGTTCGCGTTCGCGACCGACCGGCCGGACGTCCGGCTGTACGACCTGTTCCTGGAGCTGACCGACCCGCGGTACGTGTTCCTGGAGATGGACATCCTGTGGGCGTACGGCGGCGCCCGCAAGTACCCGGGCTTCCGGCCGGTGGACTACGTCAACGCCCACCCGGACCGGTACCCGATGTTCCACGTCAAGGACGGCGTCCCGCTGCCCGACCCGCAGCAGGGCAACTCCTACCTCGACGTGGAGTTCGGCGCCGGGGTCATCCCGTTCACCGAGTTCTTCGGTGAGCTGAAGCACCGGGGCCGGTTCGAGTACCTGTGGGAGCAGGACAGCGCGCCCGGCGCCCAGCCCAACCCGCCCGGCTCGCTCGGCGCCGCCGCCCGCAGCTACCGCCGCATGCGCAACCTGAGGGGGACCAAATGACGTCGTCCGCGTGGCGGCTGACCGAGGGTGACGCCGCCCCGGAACCGGGGGCGGAGGGGGTCGCCCGCTCCGGCTCCACCACCCGCCGGATGCTCGTGGTGGCCGCGGTCGTGGTGCTGACGCTCCTCGGCGCGGGCGGGTTCGCGGTCGCCGGCAACGCCACCGCCCTGCTCGCGGAGCGGCCCGACGGCTGCGACCAGCCGGACCGCAGCATCAAGCTGTACGCGGTGGAGCTTCCCCGCGACGGCAACCAGATCCGGCTCGGCTACGGCCTCACGCCGGAGACGGCCTCCTACCCGGGCCCGACCATGGAGATGACCGAGGGGGAGTGCCTCGCCATCACCCTGTACAACCAGGTGCCGGCCGCGACCCTGGAGCAGCTGCGCACCGACCCGACCCACCCGCTGGGGGTCTCGCTGCACGTGCACGGGGTGAAGTACACCCAGCTCTCCGACGGCACCGCGCAGAGCTACTCGTACGTTCCGCCGGGCCAGTCGCGCACCTACACCTGGTACGCGAAGAAGCGCGACCGCACCACCGGCACCCCGGGCACGGCCGGCTACTGGTGGTACCACGACCACGTGGTGGGCGGCCCGCACGGCACCCAGGGCCTGGGCGCCGGCCTCTTCGGCGGCCTGGTCGTACGGCGGCCGGGAGACGTGCGGCCGGACCGGACCTACACCACCGTCTTCGGCGACCTGCAGAGCATCAACCTGCGCCGGGGCGCGGCCATCGACACCTGCGACCGGGAGAACCCGCAGCCCGGCCCCACCTGCCTCGTGGCGAAGAAGGGGGAGCGGGTCGAGTTCATCGTCGTCGGCATCGGCAACGACATGCACACCTTCCACGTGCACGGCCACTCCTGGGCGGACACCCGCACCGGGACGGTGAGCGGCACCAACGCCGAGGTCGACCAGGTGCAGATCATCGACAACAAGACGCTCGGGCCGGGCGACTCGTTCGGCGTCCAGATCATCGCCGGTGACTCCGTCGGCCCGGGCCACTGGATGCTGCACTGCCACATGCAGTTCCACTCCGACCTCGGCATGTCCACGACCCTCCACGTCCTCGACGAGAACGGGCAGATGCCGCCCGGCGGGCACGACCACGCCGCCGCCAAGGGCGCCACGGCGGGTCAGCCGGCGGTCGCCGGAGCCCACCAGCACAACTGACGCCGGTGTCGCCCCCGGGCGGCACCGGCGACGGGGGAACGGTGGCCGCGGATCCACCTCCAGCGGCCACCGCCCCCGCCCGACCCTCGTCATCCCAGGTCCGTTCACCCTGAGAAGGAGTCGAGATGGCTCACCGACGCCATTCCCGGATCTCCCCATGGTTCAGGCGGTTCCGGTCCGACCCGACCGCAACCCGCCCCGACCCCCTACCCCCCGTTCCACGCCGCACCGGGGCGCCCCGCCGGCTCGGCGCCCTGGCCGCCGGCGCCCTGCTCGCGATCGGCACGCTGACCGTGCCGGCCCGGGCCGCGGCGCCCAACCCCGCCCCCGCCGCCGACGCCGCCGTGCGGGTGCTCGTCTTCCACGGCCCGGCCGAACAGCAGGACGACCCGGTCGCCGGGGCCGCCACGGCCATCAAGAAGCTCGGCAGGCAGAACGGCTTCACCGTCGACGTCTCCGCCGACCCGACCGTGTTCACCTACGCCAACCTGGCCCGCTACCGCGGCGTCGTGTTCCTGTCCGCCAACGGCGTCACCCTCGACGACGCCCAGGAGGCGGCCTTCCAGGCGTACGTCAAGGGCGGCGGCGGCTTCGTCGGTGTCCACGACGCGGCCCGGGCCCAGCCGGACTCCTCCTGGTTCACCGGACTCATCGGCACCCGCCCGGCGGCCGGCCTGCCGAACGCCGAGCGGCCCGTCTCGGCCACCGCGAGCGGCGAGAACCCGCCGAACGAGACCGCGGCGCACGCGATCGACGGCTCGACCGGCACCAAGTGGCTCACCCGTACGCCCACCGGCTGGCTGGCGGCGAAGCTCGCGCAGCCGGTCGTCGTGAGCCGCTACGCGCTCACCTCGGCCAACGACTTCCCCGGCCGGGACCCGAAGAACTGGACCCTGCAGGGCTCCCAGGACGGCACCAACTGGACCGACCTGGACACCCGCACCGACGAGACGTTCCCGCAGCGGTTCCTCACCAAGCAGTACAGCTTCACCAACACCACGGCCTACCAGCACTACCGGCTCAACGTCACGGCCAACAGCGGCGAGCCGTTGACCCAGTTGGCCGAGCTGTGGCTGATCGGCCCGGACGCCGGCCCGCCGCCGGACGCCACCGTGCAGCAGGCCGTCGTGGACCTGACCGACCGGCAGCACCCGGCCAACAAGGGCCTGCCGCTGACGTGGACCCGCTCCGACCAGTGGATCAACTGGGACCCCAGCCCCACCGGCCGGGTCCACACCGTCGCCCAGGTCGAGGAGGGCACGTACAACCCGGGCCTGAGCGGCAACGGCGCCTTCCACCCGATCTCGTGGTGCCAGGACTACGACGGGGGCCGTTCGTTCTACACCGGCATGGGCCGCACCGCGGACAGCTGGACCACCGACACCCAGTTCCAGAAGCACCTGACCGGGGCCATCAAGTGGGCCGCCGGCATGGTACGCGGTGACTGCCAGGCGACCGTCGCCTCGAACTACCGCATCGACCGGCTGACCGCGACCAACCAGGCGGGCCAGCTCGACCAGATCGGTGAGCCGCACGGCCTCACGATCGCCGAGGACGGAACGGTCTTCTACATCGGCAAGGCCGCCTGCGCGACCGGGCCGATCCCGGACTGGAACGACCCGAACGTGGGTCTCGGGTGCGGCACCATCCACCAGTGGAACCCGAGGACCAGCCAGGTCAAGCTGCTGACCACCCTGCCCGTGATGGGCAACCGGGGCAGCGGCAGCGAGCTGGTCAAGAACGAGGAGGGTCTGGTCGGCATCACGCTGGACCCGAAGTTCGCCGAGAACGGCTGGATCTACGTCTACTGGATGCCGCACGAGTCGATCGACCGTGACCGCCGCATCGGCAAGCGGACCATCTCCCGGTTCACCTACGACCGGGCGCAGCAGACCATCGACCAGGGCACCCGCAAGGACCTGCTGAGCTGGGACACGCAGATCCACAGCTGCTGCCACGCCGGTGGCGGCATGACCTTCGACGAGTCCGGCAACCTCTACATCGGCACCGGTGACAGCAACTCCTCCGGTGGCTCGGACGGCTACTCGGGCAACAACTGGACGCAGGACTACAAGGGCGTCTCGTTCCAGGACGCCCGGCGCACCTCCGGCAACACCAACGACCTCAACGGCAAGATCCTGCGCATCCACCCGGAGCCCGACGGCACCTACACGATCCCGCCGGGCAACCTCTTCACCGGCGAGGAGGAGGGCGGCGGCAAGACCCGCCCGGAGATCTACGTGATGGGCGTGCGCAACATCGCCCGCATCGCCTGGGACCCGGTCAACGACTGGCTGACCGCCGCGTGGGTCGGCCCGGACGCCGGCGCCCCGAACCCGGAGCTCGGCCCGGCGAAGTACGAGACGGCGACCATCATCACCTCAGCCGGCAACCAGGGGTGGCCGTACTGCATGGGCAACCGGCAGCCGTACCGGGACCGCAGCAACACCGACGCGAGCGTGCTCACGGGCTGGTACGACTGCGACAACCTGCGCAACGAGTCGCCGCGCAACACGGGTCTGGTCAACATCCCGCCGGCCCGGGACAACATGATCTGGTACTCGCCGCAGGGTGGCGGTCCGGTCTTCCCGAAGCGCACCGACGGAAGCGGCCTGCCGACCTACAAGGTCGGTGACGAGACCTTCACCCAGCCGTACCTCAAGGGTGGCGGCCAGGCCATCATGGACGGCCCGACCTACCAGCGGGAGAACGTCGACACCACCAGCGGTGTCGCCTGGCCGGAGTACTGGGACAACAAGTGGTTCATCGGTGACCAGTCCAACGCCAACAACCGGATCGCGGTGACCGTCGACCCGAAGACGGTCGCCACCGCCGGCAAGCCGGCGTTCGCCGAGGACCTGCGGGCCATCATCCGCTCGGGCAACGGCGGCAACCAGCTCCAGTCCTGGATGGACGCGAAGTTCGGCCCCGACGGCGCGCTCTACATGCTCGACTACGCCGGCGGGTTCTTCAGCCTCCACCCGAACCAGAAGCTGATCCGGATCGCCTACACCGGCGGGCCGGCCACGCCGAACCCGGCCGACGCCGGCGCGCGGGCCGTGGTGCAGAGCGACCCGACGCTGGTGCAGTTCTCCAGCGCCCGGGCCGGCGGCGTGGCGTGGGAGTGGAACTTCGGTGACGGCAGCGCGCCGTCGACCGAGGCCAACCCCACCCACCGGTACGCCGACTACGGCTCCTACTCGGTCACCCTCAGGGTGAGGTACGCCAACGGCGAGGTGGCGACCACCGTCCTGACGGTGAGCGTCGGCTGCGTGGCACCCGACACCCGCTCCACCGTGCGAATGCTCGACACCGACACGTACGTGACGAACTACGCGGTGGGCGGCGGTTGCACCGTCAACGACCTCATCGACGACGAGCGTGACTGGGGCAACCACACCCAGTTCGTGCGGCACGTCGAGGACGTGGTGGCGCAGCTGCTGGCCGACGGCGAGATCGACAAGCAGGACGCGAACCGGCTCAACCGGGCGGCCCGCCAGTCGGACGTCGGCAACAGCCCCGGCTACCGGCCGATCTTCGACGGGACCGCGCAGTCCCTCGTCGACTGGCGGCAGGCGCCCAGCGGCTCGTTCGGGCTGCGCGGCGACGGCTCGATCCGCAGCTCCGGCGGTCTGGGCATGCTCTGGTACGCCGGCAAGGAGTTCGCGGACTTCTCCATCCGGCTGAAGTTCCGGGACGTCTCCTCCGGCAGCACGTACGCCAACGGTGGAGTCTTCACCCGGTTCCCGGACCCGCGGACGCCGGTCGACCAGCGGCCCGAGTGCGGGCGGGTCGGCTCCGCCGCCGGCTCACAGGCGTGGGTGGCGATCTACTGCGGTCACGAGATCCAGATCTACGACGGGCCGACCGGTGAGCCGCAGAAGACCGGTTCGGTCTACAACTTCGACCCGGTGGGGCTGGACCAGGCCCGGGTGACCCCGAAGGGCCAGTGGAACGAGTACGAGGTCCGGGTGGTCGGGCAGCACTACACGATCATCCGCAACGGCGTGGTGATCAACGAGTTCGACAACACGCCGGGCAAGAACTCGTCCCGCGCGGGCGACCCGCCCACGGATCTGCGGCAGTTCCTCAGCGGGTTCGTGGGTCTGCAGAACCACGGCACCAACGACCTGATCGAGATCCGTGACGTGAGGGTCCGCGAGCTGTAACCACCGCGTGCCGGGCACGGAGGACCCACCCTCCGTGCCCGGCACTGCCGTGTCCGCCGCGGGTCCGGCCCGCCGGTCAGGCCTTGCGGGGCGTACGCCGGTTGCCGAAGTTCTCCATGGTGGTCGCCTTCTTCGCCGGCGCCCGGGTGGCGGACGTGGTGCGGGTGCGCGCCGAGGCCGTCGTGGCGGCCTTCTTCGCCGCCGCGCGCGCGGCCGTGGCCTTCTTCGGGGGCGCGTTCTTGGCGGCGGCCGCCTTCGCCGTCGGCCTGCGGGTCGGTGTGGCGGTGGTGGCCGAGGTGTCCTTCTTCCGCGCGACCCGGGCCGTGGTCGCCGTGGGTTTCTCCCCGGGAGACTTCGCCGCGCTCGCGCCCGTCGCGCGCTTCGTGGCCGTGGCGACCTTCTTCGCGGCCGCCTTCCGGTTCATCGGCGCCTTCTTCGCGCCGGTGGCCTTCCGGGCCCCGGTCGGGCGGCTGCCCGGCGGGACGGCACTCCTGCCTGCGGTCATCGTCGCTCCTCCTCAGGTCCGCCCGGACGGCATCGCCGGACGCCGGGCGCGGCGGGTCCCGTCGGCCGCCCCGGTCCGCCGCGTCTTCCCGCGACTCCCGACGGCAAACACGCAGTTCGAGCGCTTCGAGAAGCTGACCGGCTGAGGGGCCGTGCGGTGCGCCCGCGCAGACCTCCGGCCGGTGGCGTCACGCCCGGGCGGGCCCGCCCGCCCGCGCGAGGGCCGACACCAGCCGGCGGGTGAGCCACAGCGGGGAGGTGATCGCGTTGCCGACCACGACGGTGTGGGCGCCGGCCGCGAAGGCGCGTCCGATCTGCTCCGCTTCGCGGTAGCGGCCCTCGGCGAACACCGGGACGGACACCGCGCCGACCAGCCGGCGGAGCAGGTCCAGGTCCGGGCCGTCGGTGGCCGGGCTCGCCGCCGTGTAGCCCGACAACGTGGTGGCGACCGCGTCCGCCCCGGCGGCGACGGCCGCGACACCCTCCGCCACCGTCGAGACGTCGGCCAGGACGAGGGCGTCGGTCCGGTCCCGCAGCGCGCGGACGGTGTCGGCGAAGGTACGCCCGTCCGGCCGGGGCCGGTCGGTGGCGTCCACGGCCACGATCGGCGCCCCGGCGAGCGCGACCTCGACCGCGTGCTCGGCCGTCGGCGTGATGAAGACGTCGGCGGCGCCGTGCTTGTACAGGCCGATCACCGGCACGTCGACCTCGGCGCGGACGGCCCGGACGTCGGCGGGACCGTTGGCCCGGATTCCCACCGCGCCGCCGCGGACCACGGCGGCGGCCACGCGGGCCTGCACGTACGGGTCGCGCATCGGGTCGCCCGGGTCGTCGGGCAGCGGCTGGCAGGACACCACCAGTCCGCCCGCCAGGTCGTCGAGCACGCTCACGGGTTCGCTCCTCCTCGTCGGCGTCGATGTCACGGTCGTCCCTCCAGCGCCAGCCGGGCCGCGCCGACGGCCACGGCGTCCGCGCCGAGAGCGGCGGCCCGCAGGGGCACGTCGGCCCACGCCGGGGGCAGCTCGTCGGCGTACGCGGCCGTCGCGGCGGGCAGCAGGGTCTCGGCGGCCCCACCGGCCAGCAGCACGACGGCCGGGTCGAGCAGGGCCGCCAGCCCGGCGAGGGCCCGGCCGAGCGCTGCCCCGGCCCGCTCGACCACCGCGCGCGCGGCCGGGTCACCGGCGGCGGCCCGTTCGGCCACGGCCCGCCCGCTGGCCCGCTCACCGGTCTCCCGGGCGTACGCGGCGGCCAGCCCGGTGCCCGAGACCAGCCCTTCGAGGTGCCCGTGCCGGCCGCAGCCGCAGCGCAGCCGCTCGGCGCCCGGCGCGGGGAGGTGGCCGAGCGCGCCGGCGGCGCCCCGCGCCCCGGCGTCGATCCGGCCGCCCCGGACCAGCGCCCCGCCCAGCCCCGTGCCGACCGCGACCAGCAGCAGGTCGCGCCCGGCCCGGCCGGCGCCGGCCCAGCTCTCGCCGAGCGCGGCGGCGTGCACGTCGTTGGCGACCCGGACCGGCCGGCCGAGCCGCCGGGCCAGCGCGGCGGCGACCGGGGTGCCCGTCCATTCGGGAAGCGTGTCGGTCGCGTACCGGATGGCGCCGGTCGCCGGGTCGACGGTGCCCGCCGTGCCCACCCCGACCGGCCCGTCGCCGGCGGCGGGCAGCAGCTGTGCGGCCAGCCGCGCGGCGGTGTCCAGCACCGCCTCCGGGCCGGACCGGGCGGGGGTCGGCGCGAGCCGCCGGTCGTGCACGACGCCGTCCGGGTCGACCAGGGCAGCCGCCGTCTTGGTGCCCCCGATGTCCAGGCCGACCACCGCCGGACCGCTCATCCCTTGAGGCCGGTGTGCGCCAGGCCCTCGACGAACTGCTTCTGGGCGAGCACGAACACCACCAGCACCGGCAGCGCGGTCATCGAGGCCGCGGCCAGCTGCACGTTCCACATCGGTCCGCCGTAGGCGTCGACGAACTGGGTGAGCGCCTGGGGCAGGGTGAACTTCTCCGGTGAGGAGAGGAACACGATCGGCTCCAGGTAGAGGTTCCAGCTGTGCAGGAAGGTGAAGATGGCCACCGCGCCCAGCGCGGGCCGGGACAGCGGCAGGGCGATCCGCCGGAACGTGGCGAAGCGACCGAGCCCGTCGACCCGCGCGGCCTCCTCCAGCTCACCGGGGAGGCTGATGAAGAACTGCCGCATGATGAACGTCGCCAGCACGCTCGGCGCGCCCAGGATCGGCACCAGGACCAGCGGCCAGTGGGTGTCGATCAGGCCGAGCTTGAAGAACATCTGGAACAGCGGCACGATCGTGACCTCGCTCGGGATGAGCAGGCCGGTGAGGACGACCAGGAAGAGCACGTTCTGGCCGCGGAACCGGATCCGGGCGAAGGCGTACCCGGACAGCGCGGACACCGCGAGCGTGCCGACGGTGACCACCAGGGCGATGTAGAGGCTGTTCAGGTACTGCCGGCCGAACGGCTGCAGCTCGAACACCCGCTGGTACGCCTCCAGCTGCGGGTGCACGGGCAGCAGCTGCGGCGGGAAGGCGAAGATGTCCGCCACCGGCTTCAGCGACGAGGTGACCATCCACCAGGTCGGGAAGACGAACGGGATCGCCAGCACCAGCAGCACTCCGTAGAGCACCAGCTTGGTCCGGGGCGACAGGTCACGACTCATGGAAGACCCATCTCTTGCGCATCTGCCACTGCAGCACGGTGAGCGCGAGCACGATGCCGAACAGCAGGATCGACAGGGTCGCGCCGTAGCCGAAGTGATGGAACTGGAACGCCTGCTGGTACAGGTAGTAGACGAGCACGGTGGTGGAGCTGCCCGGCCCGCCCTGGGTGAGCACCGCGATCTGCGCGAAGACCTGCAACGAGCCGACCACGGTGATGATCGAGGTGAGCAGGATCGTCGGGCTGATCAGCGGCACGGTGATCCGCCAGAACTGCCGCATCCGGCTGGCGCCGTCGACCTCGGCCGCCTCGTACAGCTCGGCGGGGACACCTTGCAACGCGGCCAGGAACAGCACCATGTTGAGGCCCACGTTCTTGAAGACCTGCACCACGATCACCGAGAGCATGGCGGTGCCCTCGCCGCGCAGCCAGTTCGGCCCGTCCACGCCGATGGTGTCGAGCAGGCCGTTGACGCCGCCGTTGTCCTGCAACAGGAAGCCCCACACGATGGTCCAGGCCACCAGCGAGACGACCACGGGGGAGAAGAAGACGGTGCGGAAGACGATGCTGCCGCGCAGCCGCTGGTTGAGCAGGACGGCCAGCAGCAGCGCCAGGCTCAGGTTGAGCACCACCAGGCCCACGGAGAAGAGCCCGGTGGCCCGCAGCACCGACCCGAGGTTCGGGTCGTCGGCCAGCGCCGTGTAGTTGTCGGCCCCCACGAAGTCGAACGTGCCGGCCAGCACGTTCCACTCGTGCAGGCTGTACCACACGACCAGCACCAGCGGCAGGAAGACGAAGAGCAGGCTGCCGAGCAGCTGGGGTGCGATGAACAGGTAGCCGGCGAGGTGGTCGCGGCGGCGGCTGGTCCACCACGGCCGGGCCCCGGCCGGGGTGGGCGGGGCCTGCGCCCCGCCCACCCGGATGTCCGTCTGGGACATGGTCCTGCTTCCCTACTTCGCCAGCATCGGCTGGATCTTGGCGCAGACGCCCTCCAGGACGGCCTTCACGTCCGCGTCCGCCTTCCACAGCGGGTCCAGGCCGGCGCGCACCTGCTGGCTCAGCTCGGCCTGCCCGGCGTGGTTGGGCTTCACCACGCCCGAGGTGATGCCGTCGATGACGACCTTCTGCAGCTGCTCCGGCTTGAGCTTCGGGTTGGTCTTCGCCAGCGTCTCCGCGGTGAGCTGGGACTGCCGCGGCGGCGGGAAGAACTGGGCGAGCTTCGCCGAGTTGGTGGGGTTGCTGAGGAACGCCAGGAAGTCGGCCGCCTCCTCGGCGTGCGGGCTCTTCTTCAGCACCCCGATGCCGGCCTGGCCGACCACCGCGTAGGTGCCTTTCGGGCCGGCCGGCAGCGGCACCAGGTCCCAGGCGAAGCCGTCGTCCTTCAGCAACGAGGCGCGGGAGATCTGGGTGATCGTCATGGCCGCGTCCCCGGCGAAGAAGTCGGCCGTGGTGCCCGGGCCGGGCAGGGCCTTGTCGGTGAAGATCGCCTTGTGCAGGGCGGTCATCGCGTCGACCATCTCCGGGGCGGCGAAGCCGCAGGACTTCCCGTCCTCGCTCCACGCCCGGGCTCCCCAGCCGGTCCAGAAGGTGGAGAGGTTGTCCCAGCCCTTGTAGTCGAAGTCGCGGATGACCAGGCCCGCCTTCCCGGTCGCCCGCTGCGTGGCGCCGGCGGCGGCGAGGGCGGCGTCCCAGGTCCACTGGCCCGCGGCGATCAGCTCGGCGGGCGTCTTCTGCCCGGCCTCCTTCAGCAGGTCGGTGTTGACGAACACGCCGAACGGCGAGGTGGAGAACGGGTACGCGTAGAGCTTGCCGCCGTCCTGCCACAGCTTGAGGGTCGCGGGGGAGAGGTCGTCGTACTCGTAGCCCTCGGCCTTCTTCAGGGTGTCGTCCAGCGGCAGCAGGGCACCGGAGGCGACGAAGTCGGGGGCCGAGTTCTCAAAGATCCAGGCCAGGTCGGGGGCGTTGCCGCCGGCGATCTGGGTGGTCAAGGTGGTGGTGTAGTTCTCGAACGGCAGCGGGTCGAAGGTGATGGTGCTGACGTCCGGGTGGTTCTTGCGGTACTCGTCGGCGATCTCGTTGAGCAGCTTCAGGTGCGCCTCGTTGGCCGACCAGACCGTCATCCGGAGGCTGGCCGGCCCGTCGCCGCCCTCGTCGCCGCCACCGCAGGCGGAGAGCGCGAGCACGCCGGCCAGCGCCGCGGCGGCGACCCGCAGGACCTTTCCTGGTTTCACAGTCATCTCCTCATCGGGGGTTTCTCAGTAGCCCGCGATCGTCGGCCAGCGCAGCTCCACGCCGGCCGACGCGATGCGGTCCTGGAACTCGGCCAGCAGACGGGGGGTGCCGCGGACCGCGCGCGGGGACTCGCCCCGCGCCAGGCAGAAGTCGGCGAGCAGGCCGGCGACCTCGCCGACGTTCCACTCGACCGGGTGCAGCCGGTAGCTGCCGTTGGTGACGTGTGTGGTGCCGATGTTCTTGCCGGCGGGCAGCAGGTTCTCCACCCGCTGCGGGATGAGCGCGCCGAGCGGGATCTCGAACGGGCAGGAGCCCACGTCGATGTAGTTGTCGCCGCCCGTGGACGGGTGCAGGTCGATGCGGTACATGCCCACGCCCACCGAGTCCGGGTACCGCACCGCGCCGTGCTCGCCGCGGACGGCCAGCGAGAGGTCCTGCTCCACGACCGTGTACTCGGCGCGGATGCGGCGCGACTCGCGGATGTACGGCGCCTGGGCCAGCCCGTCCGCGCTGCCGGTCACGTCGCCGCGCAGCCGCAGGCCGGGGAAGCCGGTGCCGCCGTCGGGCCGGGGCGCCTCGGTCTGCAGCCAGTACAGGACCGACAGGGACAGCTCGCGCGCCTTGGCCAGGTGCCAGGACGCGTTCGGCACGTCGATGACCGGCCCCTCGAAGTAGTCGATCATCGGCCAGTTGACCAGCGTGATGTCGCTGCCGTACGCCCCGTTGGTGAAGTTGCGCCGGGCCGCGATGCGTCGGAACGTCCACAGGTTGCCGTCGCCCGGGTTGAGCCGCTGGTCGGCGTTGACCTCCAGGGGGTCGTCGTCCGGGTTGGGGGTGAAGCTGCGCTCGACGATCTCCAGCGTGCGCGGGTGCGGGGAACGCCAGGAGAGCAGCCGGTCGCCCCAGAAGTCCGGCTTGTAGTCGCGCCAGAAGTCGTACGCGGCGGGACGGTCGATGGTGTGGTCGCCGTCGACGTGGTCGATGGCGAAGCAGACCGACACGGCCTGCATGTTGAGCGGCTGCGCCTCGGCCGGGGCGCTGGGCTCGCCGGTCTGCGCCTGCGACTCGAAGCCGGTGACGTACTCGGTGCCGGAGAGCGGCAGCAGCTCGCCGGTCTCGGTCGCGTCGAGCACGTACGGGGCGGAGAGCTCGATCCGCTCGTCGCGGTCGCGGTGGGCCACGGTCACCCCGACGACGCGGTCCCCGTCGGTCTCCACGGCGACCGGCCGGTACGGCTGGAGGACGGTGAGCCGGCCCGCGCCCCGGTACGGGGCGAGCATGCCCTCCAGGACGGCGACGGCCACCCGGGGCTCGTGGCAGAGCCGGCTGACCCAGCCGGCGCCGGGGTTGAGGTCGGTCCAGGCGCGGGAGCGTTCGGTGAGCGGGTAGTGCCGGCGGTAGTAGTCCCGGATGCCGTTGCGCAGCGCCCGGTAGCTCGCGGTGGCGCCGAACTGCTCGATCCAGGAGTGCTCGTCCGGCGGGACGGCCTGGCTGGTGAGCTGCCCACCGAGCCAGTCGAACTCCTCGGTCAGGATGACCGACCGGCCGGCGCGGGCTGCCGCGAGGGCCGCCGCGACCCCGCCCAACCCGCCACCGACGACGAGGACGTCCGCACGCATCTGTACCACTTGCTTCCTTCCGGTTGCGCGGTCGCCGCCTCAGGGGCGGTCGGCCGCCGGTTCAGGGGCGCCGAGGGTGTCGCCCTCGACGAGTTCGCAGGGCAGCAGCCGTTGCGGGAGCCCGCTGGCGCTGCCGTCGATGACCTGGGTGAGCACCTCGACCGCCTGCCGGCCCATCTCCTCGCGCGGAATGCGGAACCCGGTGAAGGTCAGGTCGGTGGGGACGGGCACCGTCGGGTCGCCGAGGGTGATCAGCGACAGGTCGCCGGGCACCGCGAGCCCGCGCCGCCGCGCGGCCCGCTCCAGTGCCACCGCGGTGGCGAAGTCCTCCACGAGGGCCACCGTGCTGCCGTCGGCGAGCAGGTCGTCGAGGACCGCCTCGGCGTCGGCGGCCGAGGCGGAACGCTGCCGGGCGCTCTCCGCGGCGGAGGCCGCCGCGAGGTAGCCGCGCCGGCGGTCCTCGGAGGACTCGGCGGTGGTGCCCATGCTCAGGTAGGTCAGCCGGCGGTGGCCGCGGGCGACGGCCCGTTCGACGAGCCGGCCGACCGCGGCGGCGTAGTCGGCGCCGACGTACGGTACGGGGCCGCCGGCGTCGTCCCGGCGGCCGACCGCGACGTAGGGGTAGCCGTCGCGGTTGAGCCGGTGCAGCTCCGCCGCGTCGACCTCGCGCCCCAACAGGAGGCAGCCGTCGGCCAGGCGCAGCCGGTTGTCCTGGTGGAAGATCCGTCGCCGACCGTCGACCACCGGGGCGCTGGTGAACAGCAGCAGGTCGCAGCCGACCCGCTCGGCGTACTCCTCGATGCCGAGCAGGAACGGGTGGAAGAAGTCCCGGCTGCCGCTGGGGAACGCGGGCTCGTAGGTGAACACGCCGATGATCCGGTTGAAGCGGGCGGCGAGCCGGCGCGCGACCGGGTCGGCGGCGTAGCCGGTCTCGGCGATCGCGCGCAGCACCCGGTCGCGGGTCTCCGGGGCGATCCGGACGTCGGCGTCGGCCCGGTTGTTGAGCACCAGGGAGACGGTCGCCTGGCTGACGCCGGCCAACCGGGCGATGTCACGTTGAGTGACGCGTCGGGGAGTTGCGGTCACGGGGGTCCTTCCGACGGCGCTAATACGCATTAGCGCTCGGTGTAGGGAGGACTCTGGCCGGCCGACCCGCCCGGTGTCAAGAGGGTGAACGCGGATTTCGTCGAGATGAACCGGCAGGAGTAATGCGTATTAGCCGAATCGCGCATCGCTGAGCCGTCGATCAGCGACGCGTCGCGGGCGGAATCGGGGCCGCCTCTTGACAGCCGAGCCCGGCAGCGCGCAACATTCGAGAAACACGGTTGCTAATACGTATTAGCAAGGCCGAGCCTGGCACGGCGCTCGGCGAGCTCACCGTTCCCTGCATCACCGACCGTGACCCCGACGCCCCGGCCCCCCCGGACCGGGCCACCGACCGTCCACTGTCGCCCGTCCGTCGTCCGCCCGCGTCCGCGACCGTCGGCGGCGCGGGCGTCACCCCGGTCGTCCGCCACCGGCCGGGTCCCATCCCGTCCCGAGAAGAGGAAGACGCATGACCAGAGCCCGTCTCGCACCGCCGCGCCGCGCCGCCGCCGCGGTCGGTGTCGGTCTGTTGGCCGCCGCCGTGGCCGGAGCCCCCGCGGCCGCCGACGAGCCCGGGATCGACTTCCCCCGGTTCAGCTACGTGGGCACCGCGTTCGACAAGGCGACGCTGGACTACAACCCCACCAACGAGTTCATCTTCCCCAGCGTCATCCGGGCGGCCGACTACTTCCCGAACCCCCTCGGCACCTACTACCTGTACTACGCGCCGCACGAGCGGCCGGGCGGGATCGCGCTGGCGTACGCCGACTCCATCGGCGGCCCGTGGACCGAGTACACCGGCAACCCGCTGATCAGCAACACCTGGCTGCCGCACTACCCGACCGTCAGCCACGTCTCCTCGCCGCACGCCGTCTGGGTCGAGGGCGAGGGCAAGCTCTTCCTCTACTTCCACGGCGAGAACTCGATCACCCGGTACGCCACCTCCGAGGACGGAATCCACTTCACCTACGGCGGCACGGCGGTGAGCCGGGACGCCACCACCGGCGGCGAGACCTCCTACGCCCGGGTGTTCGAGCAGGCGGTTCCCCGGCTCGGCAGCCGCTACCTCATGGTCTTCATGGACAACCCGACCGCGGCCCTGCCCGGCCCGACCGGGCCGGTCTCCCGCCGCATCCGCTGGGCGGTCTCCCCGGACGCCCGCAGCTGGACGATCCAGCCGGAGCCGCTGGTCACCCCGCAGGGCGACGAGGGCCCGAACGCCTCCGGTCCGTTCTTCCTGCGCTGGCAGGACCGCAACCTGGTGATTTACCACGCCGCCGACGGCAACATGCACGCGGTCGACGTCGGCGAGAACTTCGACCAGGAGATCCACCTCGGCGTCGTCCACGACTCGATGACGGCCGCGCCGGACCTGGGCCGGTCGGCGGCCCCGACGTTCTACTTCGACGGCCGCACGGCGCACATGTACTACGAGGCCGGCGGGCGGCTCAGCGCGACGATCGGCCACGCCGTGGCGACCCTGCCCGAGCCGGTGCCCACCCGGCAGCTGGACTGCACGGTGGACCGGCCGGTGCTGTGGCCGCCGAACCACGAACTGGTCGACGTCGCCGTGACCGTGGACCTGCCCGACGGGATCCTCGGCCCGAACGCCTTCGCCCTGACCGGCGTGACCGGCGGCGACGCCGCGGACGTCAGCGACTTCACCACCGGCACCCCGGACACGACCGGCCGGCTCCGCGCCGAACGGCCGGGCAACGGCGGAGACCGCGTCTACACCCTGACGTACGGCGGGCACGACGAGATCGGCCGGCCCGTCGGCTGCACCGTGACCGTGACCGTGCCGCACGACCGAGGCGCCGCCTGACGCGACCGCCCACGGCGCTAACCCGCCGCCCGAGCTCGCGGCCCCACCCGGCACCGGTGGGGCCGCGGCCCGGGCGGCTATTTCGGTTGCCCGCCCCGGTCGACCCCTGGTCGACTGGGTGGGCACCGGCAACCGACGAGAGGGAGACGAGAGATGCGCGCTGCGTTCATGTCCAACCGCCTGGGAATGCTCATCTACCCGAAGGACATGACGCTCCGTGAAGACCCTCAACGTCGGGATCCTGGCGCATGTTGACGCCGGAAAGACCAGCCTGACCGAACGTCTGCTGCACACCGTCGGCGTCATCGACGAGATCGGCAGCGTGGACGACGGGACGACCCGCACCGACAGTCTCACGCTGGAGCGGCAACGCGGCATCACGATCCGCTCGGCCGTCGTCTCGTTCGTCGTCGACGGCGTCACGGTCAACCTCATCGACACACCCGGCCACCCGGACTTCATCGCCGAGGTGGAGCGGGTCCTCGACCTGCTCGACGGCGTGGTGCTCGTGGTCTCCGCGGTGGAGGGCGTCCAGGCGCAGACCCGCGTGCTGTGGCGCACGCTCCAGCGCCTACGTCTGCCCACCCTGCTGTTCATCAACAAGATCGATCGGGCCGGCGCCGACCCTGACCGGGTGCTGCGCGAGATCGCCGACCGGCTCACGCCGGCGGTCCTGGCGACCGGCGTCGTGCCGGCGGCCGGCACGACGGCGGCCCGCTTCCGGCCGCACCCCGACACCGACCCGGCGTACGCCGGACGGCTGCTGGACCTGCTCACCGGGCACGACGACGGGCTGCTCGCGGCGTACGTCGAGGACCCCGGCCGGCTCACCGGCCGGCGGCTGCGCGCCGCGCTCGCGGACCAGACCCGCCGGGCGGTGGTGCACCCGGTGCTCGCCGGCTCGGCGATCACCGGCGCGGGCGTGGCGGCCCTGGTCGGCGCCCTCACCGGGCTGCTGCCGGTGACTGAGCAGAGCGCGGACGGCGCGGCGTCGGGCACCGTCTTCAAGGTCGAGCGGGCGCCGTCCGGCGAGAAGGTCGCCTACGTGCGCATGTTCGGCGGCACGGTCCGGGTCCGCGACCGGGTGCCGGTCGGGGAGCGGACCGCCACGGTGACGGGGATCGACGTCTTCGACCGCGGCGCCACCGTACGCGCTGATGCCGTGGGCGCCGGACGGATCGCGTTGCTGCGCGGCCTCGGCGACGTCCGGATCGGCGATCCGGTGGGCGTCGCCCGGACGGGCGCGCCGGCCCGGCACTTCGCCCTGCCCAGCCTCGAGACCGTCGTGGTGCCCCGGCGGCCGTCGGACCAGGCGGCGCTGTACGCGGCGCTGAGCGAGCTGGCCGAGCAGGATCCGTTGATCAACGTGCGCCGGGACGCCGCCCGCCGGGAGATCAGCGTCTCGCTCTACGGCGAGGTGCAGAAGGAGGTGATCGAGGCGACGCTCGCCGGTGAGTACGGGCTCGCGGTGACGTTCCGCGAGACGACCACCGTCCACGTGGAACGGGTGGTGGGAACGGGCGCGGCGGTCGAGCTGATCGGCGTGCCGCCGAACCCGTTCCTGGCGACGGTGGGACTGCGGGTGTCGCCCGGCCGCCCCGGCGGCGGGACGGCGTTCCGGCTCGGCGTCGAACTCGGGTCGATGCCGCCGGCCTTCTTCACCGCGGTGGAGGAGACGGTCGCCGAGACGCTGAGCCAGGGCCTCCACGGCTGGCAGGTGCTCGACTGCGTCGTGACGATGACGCACTCGGGGTACTGGGCCCGGCAGAGTCACGCGCACGGCACCTTCGACAAGAGCATGTCGAGCACGGCCGGCGACTTCCGCAACCTGACCCCGCTCGTGCTCATGGCGGCGCTGCGGGAGGCCGGCACGCGGGTGGAGGAGCCGGTGCACCGGTTCCGGCTGGAGACACCCGACGACGTCCTCGCCGCCGTGCTGCCGGTGCTCGCCCGGCTGGACGCGGTGCCGCACACGACGGTGACGCGGGGCGGGTCGGCCGTGGTGGAGGGGGTGGTGCCGGCGCGGCAGGTGCACGCCGTGGAGCGCCGGCTGCCCGGGCTGACCCGGGGCGAGGGGATCTTCGAGTCCACCTTCGACCACCACCGGCCGGTCCGCGGCGAGCCGCCACGGCGCGCGCGGGGAGACCACAACCCGACCGACCGGAAGGAGTACCTGCTGGCGGTCAACCGGCGGGTGACCCGAGGCGGTGCGCGGTGAGGCGTCCCGACCGGACGGTTCCTGTGCTGTGGTTGTCCCGGCCCGCCGGGCGTCGGCAAGACGGCGGTCGGCTGGGAGATCTACGAGGACCTGGTCCGGTCGGGGATCCAGACGGGCTACGTCGACATCGACCAGCTCGGGATCTGCTACCCGGAGGTGACCTCCGATCCCGGGCGGCACCGCAGCGGGTGCCGGCCGAGTCAGGTCAGGTCGAGCTGCACGGTGGCGATCTCCCACGGGCGCAGCGGCAGCCGGAGCCGGCCGTCGGCCTCGACGGGCAGGGGCTCACCCGGCCGGCCGAGCAGGTCGGCGCGGCGGGCGCCGCGTACGGCCCGGCCCGCGCCGATCACCGCCGTCGTCGCCTCCGGCGTCTCGGCCACCACCCGCACCTCGATCCGGCCGTCCCGGGCCCGGACGCTGGTCAACGCCACCCCCGCCCCGGTCACCGCCAGCCCGGCGACCGGCTCCGGCAGCGCGCCGGCCGGACCGGCCGTGCCCGCGAAGGACAGCAGCTCGTGCCGGTAGCGCTCGGCGGCCTCGACCACCCCCGCCGTGTGCCAGTCCCCGCGGAACGGCAGCACGGCCAGCTCCACGCTGCGCGCGCCGCGGCACTGCGCCTGCGGCGTGGGCAACTGCGGTCCGGCGGGCTCGTCACGCAGCGCGTGCCGGTTGCGCGACAGCATCCCGATCGACCGCAGGACCGTGACCGCCAGCTCCCGTCCGGAGTCGGTCAGCTCGTACTCGGTGGGCTGGGTCAGCAGCGCCGCGAGCGACCCGTCCGGCCCGCCGGCGGCCACGAACCCGGAGGCCGGGAACGTGGGCAGCGGCACCTCGCCGCCGCCGCCCTCCGCGGTCAACCCGCGCTCCACGACCGCGAACTGTCCCTCGGCGTACGACCCGGAGGCGGGTGACGGCAGCGGCAGGTGCAGGCGTACGCGGTGATCGTCGCAGCGGTTGTCGAACTCCACCCGCAGGCGGACGAACGGCTCGCCGGCCCGCAACTCCACCCGGGTGGTGACGACGATCGCCTCCCGGTCCACTGCCCGGGAGCCGGCATCGACGTCGGCCGCCACGGGCCAGCGGTACTCGCGTACCACGTCGAGGACGGCGACCAGCGGCCCGCGGTGTCGCGGTACGACGCGGACCGCCTTGGGCTTGTCGACCATTTCATCGGCTTCCGGCGGCGCGTAGTTGTAGCTGTCCCCCACGTCGCCGCCGTCCACGATCCGCCCGACCCCGTCCACGGTGAGGCCGTCCGGCGTGGACAGTCGCAGCGTGCCGTCGGCGGCCACGTCGACGCGGAGCAGGCCGTTGTCCAGGGCGCGGTCGTCGACCGTCGACACGGCCGGCGGTCGCGGGGCACCGGCGGGGGCGCCCGCGAGCGGCCCGGCCCCCGCCTGGGCGGGCACGCCCACCACGGGCCGCACCGCGGCGTGGCCGAGCGCCGGCACGTCGACCAGGGCCGCGACGGTCGCCCGGGGCGCGGCCACGATGCGGACCCGCCACCGGCCGGCGTGCTCGGCGCGGGCCAGCGCCAGCCGGACGTCCTCCACGTCGAAGGCCGGGTCGCCGTGGCGGGCCGCCTCGAAGGTGAGGGTGGCGTCGGCCGGCGACACCGACCAGGCGGTGACCTCCTGACCGTAGAGTTCCGTGCCGTGCACGCGGGTGAGCACCGCCGGCAGGTCGGCGGCGGGCACCACCTCGTCGGCGAGCAGCGTCCGGGCCCGGTCGAGGATCTGCGCGGGCAGCGTCCGGCCGTCCGCGGTGGCCAGCGCCAGGTCGTCGCCGGGCGCCTCCACGTCGAGGCGCACCAGCGCGGTACGCGGGGTCGGGCTCGGGTTGAACACCAGGTACGCGTCGCGTGGCACGGCGGCGGCGAGCCGGGCACCGACCAGGTCGCAGACCGCCCGGCCGAGCTGGTCGGCCTCGGCGAGGCGGGCGGCCACCTGCTCGGCCGTCTCGTCGCAGCCGCACCCGGTCACGGAGTCGTGGCAGCTGGAGTCGATCAGCCGGCTCCACGCCATGTCGAGGAAACGCTGCACCGAGGCATCGTGGAACAGCGCGGCGAGCGGTTCGGCGTACCGTTCGACCCGCCGTTCGGCACGGCCCATAGCCTGCTTGAGGTGGGCCCGCACCGAGATGACACCGGGCAGGATGTTGGCCCGCGCGTGCGACCGCAGCTCGCCGCGCACGGTGGGCAGCCCGTCGACGTCGCCCGGCTGGGTGGCGAAGTACTCGGCGAGCGTACCGAGCCGCAGCTCGACACCGTCGACGTCGGCGGCGGCCAGCAGGTCGGGCGCGTCCGGCGCGGGTGCCGCGTGGTCGGTGCCGTACATGGCGAGGACCGGCCCGGCGTCGCCGTCGAGCCGCCAGGCGGCGAGTTTCGCGGCCAGGTCGGTGGCGCGGCGGGTGACCAGGTGGGCGTCGTCCATGATGCCGGCCGCGTTGCCGTACCCGCCGGGCAGGTACTCGGTGCGGATCGTGGTGCCGTCCGGCGCCTGCCAGGCGAACGCGTGGGTCCGCACCCGCTCGGGTACGCCGCGGAACACGCAGGCGTGGGCGAGCCCCGCGCCGGTGAGGATCTGTGGCATCTGCGCGATGTGGCCGAACATGTCGGGCAGGTAGCCGACCGGCATGGCCCCGCCCAGGTCGGCGCTGCGGGTCAGGCCGCGCTCCAGGTTGCGGACGATCGTCTCCCCGCTGCACAGGAACTCGTCGAGCAGGATCTGCCACGGGCCGACGGCCAGCCGCCCGGCGCGGACGAGGGCGACCACCTGCTCACGTCGCTCGGGGCGGACCTCGAGGTAGTCATCGACCGCGGCGAGCTGCCCGTCGAGGGTGAACCGTTGCCGCTCGTCGTGCGCCATCCGCTCGAACACGTCGTCCAGCAGCGCCACCAGCCGCAGCCGGAACCGCTGGAACGGCTCGTACCACTCGCGGTCCCAGTGGGTGTGCGGCACCACGATGATCTGGGTCGGTCGCGTCATGAGTCCGCCGCCTCTCCGCCGATCGCCGCCCCGGTCAGCTCACCGTAGCGGCGCACCACCTGTTGACTGGTCCGTACGTCGGCCGCGCCCTCGGCGATGCCGGTGAGCGGGGCCGTGCCCGCGGTGACCATCGCGTGGAACGCCACCAGCTCCTGCTCGAACGCCTCGGTCACCGACCGGAACACCGCCCGCCGTTCGCCGCCGCCGTGCGCGTCGACCACGGTCAGCCTGGTCGGCGCGTTGAGCAGGTACGGCGACGGGAACACCAGCTCCAGCGAGCCGTGCGCGTGGTGCAGGGTCACGATCTCCCGGTAGGCCGGGTAGTGCGGCAGGTTGAGCCAGCGGATGCCGTACCGGCCGCCGCCGGGCAGTTGGCCGCTGATGTCCACCGACGGTTCGGGTGGGCCGTCGGGGCGTACGGGCCAGGTGGCGACGTGCTGGACGGTGGCCGGCGCGCCGGTGAGGAGCCGCAGCAGGGACAGGTCGTGGCAGATGCTGTTGATCAGGATCTGGTAGAGGGTGCGGGCGCCGGGATGGTCCCCGACCGCCGCGTCGAGCAGCGCGGCGTCGCCGGCCCGCAGCCGGGCCGCCTCGCCGGCCGGCACGTCCGCGGGGGCCGCCGGCAGGTTGGCGAAGGCCAGTTGCCGGTCGCTGCCGGAGTGCAGCACGGTCACCTCGACCGCGTGCACCCGCTCCGGCCCGCCCAGGTCGTCGAGCAGCCGGGCCGCCTCGGCGACCGCCGGGTCGTACTGCTTCATGTAGCCGACCATCAGCGCGGGCGCACCGCCGGCCAGGTCGGCCAGCCGGTGCGCCTCGGCCCGGGTGTAGGCGAGCGGCTTCTCGCACAGCACCGGCAGGCCGGCGCGCAGGGCCTGCGCGGCCAGTTCGCCGTGGGAGCCGGAGGTCGCGAGCAGCACCGCGTCGTACCCGCCGTCGGCGAGCATGGCCGACGCGTCGGTGTACCGGCGGGCGGGCTCCACTCCATACCGGCCGCCCAGCTCGCCGGCCCGGCTGGGGGAGAGGTCGCAGAGGGCGACGACCTCGAACAGGTCGCCGCGGCGTTGCAGCAGCGGCAGGTGCACCGTACGGCTGATGACACCCAGCCCGGCCACCGCGATCCGGATGCGCTTGCCCGCCTCGGTCATCGCCGTACCCCGTCGAGCCAGCGGCGGTTGGCGGCCTGGTCGGCGCGGGTACGGTCGAGGTCGCGGCCCCGCGCCGGCGCGTCCTGTTCGATGACCAGCCAGCCGGTGTAGCCGGTCTCGTCCAGGGCGGCGAGGACGGCCGGGAAGTCGACGTCGCCGGCGCCCAGGGGGCAGAACCCGCCGGCGGCAACGATCTCGGTGAGCCCGCCGCCGGCCGCCCGGACGCGTTCGTGGACCGCGAGGTCGGCGTCCTTGAGGTGCACCTGGCCGATCCGCCCGGCCCAGCGACGGGCGGCCGACACCGGGTCGCCGCCGGCCAGCAGGAGGTGCCCGGTGTCCAGGCAGACGGCGATGTCGGTGAGGTCGAGCAGCTGGTCGGCTTCCGCCTCGCTCTCGACGACGGTGCCGAGGTGGTAGTGGAAGACGGGTTCCAGGCCGCGTTCCCGGCAGCGGTCGGCGGCCCGCTGGACGCGGGCGGCGAAGCCCGGCCAGGCGTCGGCCGGCAGGCCGGAGCCGTGGTCGCGGGGGACGCCCGGCCGGGCCATCCGGTCCGGATCGCCGGGGCAGGCGAGGGTCGGCCGGGGCGCGAAGCGGGAATCGTCGACGGGTACGGCGGTGAACGCGTCGAGCGCCGCGTCGAGCCCCACGAGGTCGGCCGCGAACCCGTCCGGGTCGTCGTAACGCAGGTCGACCCAGCCGCCGGCGAGCCCGAGACCCGCAGTGGACAGGCGGCGGGCCAGGGTATCGCCGGTGCCGAGGTAGCCGATCGGCCCGGAGTCGATGCCGTCGTACCCGTCCCGGGCCAGGGACGCCAGCAGATCCTCGGCGTGGAACTCCGGCTCGTCGGGCTGGTAGATGCCGTGGTTGACGGGTGCGCCCGCCACCCGGGTGCGTCCGGTCAGCTGCACAGTGCGATCACCTCCATGCGGTGGGACTCCAGGACGTGCAGGCCGTCGCCGGCGGGGAACCGGCACCGGTCGCCGTGGACCACGCGGTGGCGTCCGTCGGGGTAGCCGAGCAGCGCGCCGTCCGCGTCGAGGGCCAGCAGGTCGTCACCGAGGCGGACCAGCAGCGGCGCGTCCGGGCCGGCCGACACGGCGGTACGCCCGGCGCGCAGCGCGTCCAGCACCGCGACCTCGACCGGCCGGTCGGTGTCGGCCAGCACCCAGGTCGTGGGCGAGCCGGGTGGGGCGTCGTCGCCGGGGCGGTGGAAGTCGCTGCCGCCGACCGGCACCACGTCCGGCCGCCAGGCGCGGGCCCACGCGAGGGGTGCGCCCCAGGTGCGGTCCCACCAGCCGGAGTGCCACACCTCGGCCAGCCGGGTGCGGGTGGTGAGCGGCTGGCGCCAGGCGCAGTCGCCGCCGAGCGGGTGGTTGACGGACATCAGCCCGCCGGCCCGTTCCGCCGTGGCGAGCCACTCGTCGGGAGGCTCGCGGAAGTCGACCCAGCCGACCGGGCCGAACACGTTGGCGTGGCCGCGGTCGGTGGTGACCTCCTGCCCGGGCACGAGGGCGGTGCCGTAGCGGGCCGACGCGGCCGGCAGCCAGGGGTGGTGGCTCACCGTGTTGTGGTCGGTGACGGCCAGGAAGTCCAGGCCCCGGCCGGCCGCGAGGGCGGCCAACTCGTCGATGGTGCTCGCGCCGTCGCTGTGCACGGTGTGCGCGTGGAGGTCACCGGCGAGCCACTGCCGGCCGTCCAGGCCGGGCAGGGCGCGGCGGGGCGGCCGCTGCGGGCGGGGTGGTGCCGGCGATGCCGGAGGCGCGGGCGGCGGGGTGGTGGCGGTCGCGGCGGTCACCTCGTACGGGAGACCGTCGGGCGGGATCCGGTGCAGCCGCAGCAGCACCCGCCATTCGCCGGGTTCCAGCTCTCCCGGCAGGTAACCGGGGGTGGCCCAGCCGGCGGTGATCGTGTACCCGTCGCGGGCGCCCCCGGACCAGCCGCGGAAGCCGTCGGGGCCGAGGCAGCCGAGGTCGAGCACCCCGGCCTCACGCGGGTACGCGAGCCGCACGGTGAGCGCGGCGGTGCCCGGCGGCACGGTGACCGGGAGGGTGCGCAGGACGGCGTCGGCGCGGTCGGCGAGCGTCCACCGGCCCCGGTGCACGGTCACGGTCACTGCTCCGCGGCGGCCGCGGCGCGGGCGGCGGGCACGGCCGGGGCGGTGGCGGGGGTGACGAGTTCACCGTCCCGGTAGAGCAGGGACCGGCCGGGCCGGGGCACCACCCATCCGCTGTCGCCGGGCTGCGGCTCTCGCCCCTCGGGCACCACGACCTGGATGGTGGCGGCGTCGGCGTCGCCGGTCAGGTCGAGGGAGACCAGCGAGAAGCTGCCCAGGTTCTCCACGACGACCACCCGCCCGTGCAGGGCGTCCGGCGCCGCCTCGGCGGTGTAGTCGAGGTACTCGGGGCGTACGCCGTAGACGAGCTTCTCGCCGGCCGTCACGGGGGTGCCGTCCGGCACCGGCAGGGGCGTGCCGGCCACCACGAGGCGGCCGTCGCGTACCTCGGCGTCGACGAGGTTCATGGGGGTGGAGCCGATGAAGCCGGCCACGAAGGTGTTGGCGGGGCGGCGGAAGACCTCGGTGGGGGTGCCGACCTGCCGGATCCGGCCGCCCTCCATGACGGCGATCCGGTCGGCGAGGGCGAGCGCCTCGGCCTGGTCGTGGGTGACGAACACGGTGGTGACGCCGAGTTCGCGTTGCAGGCGCTTGAGGAAGGTGCGGGCCTCCAGCCGCAGCCGGGCGTCCAGGTTGGACAGCGGCTCGTCGAGGAGGAAGACCCGCGGGTGGCAGGCCATCGCCCGGGCGAGGGCGACGCGCTGCTGCTGGCCGCCGGAGAGCTGCCCGGGGCGCCGCCGCAGCAGGTTCTCCAGCCCCAGCTCCTCGGCGGTCTCGGCGGCCTTGCCGGCGCGGGACCGGCGGTCGACCTTCTTGATCCGCAGCGGGTACGCGATGTTGTCCTGCACCGTCATGTGCGGGAAGAGGGCGTAGTCCTGGAAGACCATCGCCACGTCGCGCTTCCCGGGCGGCAGGTTCGTGACGTCGTGCGCGCCGATGCGCACGCTGCCGCCGGAGGCGACCTCCAGGCCGGCGATGGTGCGCAGCAGCGTGGTCTTGCCGCAGCCGGAGGGGCCGAGCAGGGCGAAGAACTCACCGTCGGCGATCTCCAGGTCGAGGGCGTCCAGCGCGCGTACCCCGTTGGGGTAGACCTTGGTCAGCTCGCGCATGGTGATGGCGGACATCAGCGCTTGATCCCTCCGTGGAAGCGGAACCCGTACCGGCTGCTGACGAAGACGAACATGAGCGCCACCGGCAGCGAGTAGAGCAGGGAGAACGTGGAGAGCAGCCGCAGGTCGGCCTGGCCGCCCTCGGTGTAGAGGGTGTACATGATCACGGCGGCGGGAGCCTTGTCCGGCCCGCGCAGCAGCAGGAACGGCACCAGGAAGTTGCCCCAGACGTTGGCCACCGCCCACACGCCGACGGTGGCGAGGCCGGGGCGGACCATCGGCACGACGATGTGCCGCATGATCTGGAGGGGGCTCGCGCCGAAC
The DNA here is from genome assembly GCF_056150165.1 of Micromonospora xinjiangensis. Classification (NCBI taxonomy): domain Bacteria; kingdom Bacillati; phylum Actinomycetota; class Actinomycetes; order Micromonosporales; family Micromonosporaceae; genus Micromonospora; species Micromonospora xinjiangensis. The sequence continues at coordinate 154,014 of NZ_JAXCFO010000004.1, forward strand.
ACCCGCGCGGACTCCTCGTAGGACGTCGGTGTGGCGTCCATGAAGTCCTTGAGGATGAAGATCGCCGCGGGCAGCAGGCCGCCGCTGAGGATGAGGATGACGCCGAGGCGGGAGTCGATCAGGTTGAGCCGGAAGGCCAGCTCGAACAGGGGCACCATGGTCGCGGTGCCGGTGACGATCGAGGAGAGCAGCAGCAGCCCGTAGAGCAGCGCGTCCCGGCCGGGGACCCGCACCCGGCTCAGCGCGTACGCGGCCAACGCCGCGAACGTCACCACCAGCGCCGCGGTGCCGGCGGCCAGGTAGACGGAGTTGAGCAGTGAGCTGAGCGCGTACGGGTTGTCGAGCAGGGCGCGGAAGTTGTCCAGCGTGAACCGGGGCAGCGACGCCGTGATCGTCGGGTTGTCGTCGAACGGGGCCGTGGCCAGCCAGAGCAGCGGTAGGGCGAAGAACCCGAGTACGGCGCAGAGGAAGACGTAGCGCCCGATGCGGGCCAGCACGTGCCGTACGGCCACGCGCCCGCCGTCGCCGGCCGGGCCGCCGCTCGCGGGCGCGGGGGCGGTGGTGGTCGCGGTGCTCACGCCGTCTCCTTCCGCCGGCCCAGCATGCGCAGGTAGACCAGGGCGATGACCAGGTTGATCAGCAGCATGACGAACGAGATGGCGGCGCCGAAGCCGAGTTCCCCGCCGGAGAGCGCCACCTTGTAGACGTAGACGGGCAGGATCTCGGAGCGCTGCTCGGGGCCGCCGGCGGTGATGAGGAACGGGGCGAAGTCGTTGAACGTCCACAGGCTGATCAGCAGCAGGTTGGTCAGCACGTGCCCCCGGATGCGGGGGAACACCACGTCGCGCAGCTGCTGCCAGGTGGAGGCCCCGGCCAGGCGGGCGGTCTCCAGATGCGAGCGCGGCACGTTCTCCAGCGCCGCGGCGTAGAGCATCATCGAGAACGCGGTGCCACGCCACGTGTTGAAGACGATGATCGACAGCATCGGATGGTCGAGCAGCCACGCGGTGCCCGGAATGCCGAGCAACGCGTTGAGGGTGCCGCCGTCGCGGTCGAGCAGGGCGATCCAGAGGAAGGCCACGACCGAGCTGGGCAGGATCCAGGAGAGCAGGACGAAGCCCTCGACCAGCCGGCGCAGGGGGCCGCGGCGGTCACGCAGGGCGTACGCGATGGCGAAGCCGAGGCAGGCCTGGCCGATGACGGCCGAGCCGAGCACGAACTGCAGGGTCAGCAGCAGCGAGGTGCGGAACCGCTCGTCGCCGAGCGCCCGGGTGTAGTTGTCCAGGCCGACGATCTCGGGGTTGGCGGCGGCCAGGCCGGTGAGGCGGTAGTTGGTGACGCCGAGGTAGATCGTCCAGGCGGCGGGGACCACGAGGAAGAGCAGGATGAGCACCATGCTGGGCACGAGGAACCCGGCGGCCCGGCCCCGGCCGAGCCCGGCGGCGTCGGGGGCGGGGGAGGCGCCCGAGTCCGGGCGCCTCCCCTTCACGACCTGGTCAGGAGGTGACGTTGCCTGGGCCACCGACGATCCCTTCGACCTTCTTCTGGTACGCGGAGGCCGCCTCGTCGGCGCTCTTGCCGGACGCCGCGTCCGCGGTCGCCTCCTGCAGCGCCACCGACACCTGCGGGTAGACCGCCAGCGGCGGCCGGTACGCGGTGATCGGCAGCACCTTCTCGGTGATGAAGCTCAGCATCGGGTCGCCCGCGAGGACCTCCTTGTTGACGTCCGTGCGCGCGGTGATCCGCTTCTCGCCGGCGAGCTCGGCCTTGACCGCCTCCGCCGAGTGCATGAAGGACAGCAGCTCCCACGCCTGGGACGGGAACTTGGAGTTCGGGTTGAGCACCCGCACCCCGCCGCCGGACATGCTCACGAAGTCCTGCCCGCGGATGCCCGCGCCCGGCTGCTTCGCGGGGATCATGGCGAACCCGACGGTGGTGTCCCGGTCGGCCATCTTGGCGATGCCGACGCTCGGGTTGACGACGCTGCGCCAGAAGTAGTCGCCCTCGGCGAGAATGCCGATCTTGCCGGCGGCGAACTCCGCGAAGGACTTGTCGCGCCCCTTCGCCTCCTGCTGGAGCTTCGGGTCGCCGAGGCCGCCGCCGTACACCTTGGTGTAGAAGTCGAGCACGTCCTTGACCGGCTGCGTCGCGCCGGCCCACTTGCCGTCGGCGTAGATCTCCCCGCCCGCGCCGGCCAGGAGCGGCAGGGCGCCCTGCATGGTGGTGGCCTCGCCCATCGCGGTGCCGGCGTTGATCTGGATCGGGGTCACCCCGGGCAGCGCCTTGAGCTTGGCGCCGGCGTCGAGGATCTCCTGCCAGCTCGTCGGCTGCCACTCGGCCGGCAGGCCGGCCTGGGCGAAGAGCTTCTTGTTGTAGTAGAGGACCCGCCCGTCGGTGCCGAGCGGGATGCCGTACCGCTTGCCCTCGAACGAACCGAGGCCCTGCACGGTCTCCGGGATCTGCGACCAGCCCTCCCACGAGTCGACCTCGGCGCCGGCCACGTCGGACAGCGGCTTGAGGTAGCCGGCCTGGACGAACTCACCGACCCAGATGCCGTCGAGGGCGATGACGTCGGCGCCGCCCTTGGAGCGCAGGTCGAGGGCCTGCTTGGTCTTGTACTGCTCGTCGTCGACGCCGCTGGGCACGAAGGTCACCTTGGCGGTGACCCCCTTGGCCTTCTGGGCCTCGACGAACCGGGGGATGACCCACTTCTCGATCCACTCGGCACCGGCGGAGCTCTTGCCGCCGACGATGGAGTTGGCGGCGATGGTGAGGGTGATGTTCTTGGCGTCCTTGCCGGCGGGCTCGGACGAGTCACCGCAGGCCGTGGCGGCGAGGGCGACGGCGGTGAATGCGGCGAGCACGCCCGCGGCGTGTCTCGGCTTGGCTGACATGGGCTGCTTCCCTTCGCAAGGAGAGACTTCGAAGAGACTCGCGGGTCGCCCGCCGGCCGCAGGTCACGAACCGGCGGTGCTTAGCGGCCACAATGTCATGACAGCCTGACGACGTAAATACCTGTCACTGAAATGAGCCCGAAACACATCCACGGTCACCGTTCCGCGACGGTCACCTCCAGCGAGTAGCGGGTGCCCCGGTAGATGTGCGCGCCGTGCTCCACGTAGCGCCCCTGGTCGTCGTACGCGGTGCGGGTCATGGTGAGCAGCGGCGCGCCGCGCCGCTCGCCGAGCATCTGCGCCTCGGCCGCGGTCGCGGCGCGCGCCCCGATGCGCTGGTGCGCGCCCCGGATCCGCATCCCCCCGGCGCGCAGGATCGCGTACAGGCCGTTGGCCTGCAGCGCGTCCAGGTTGAGCCGCACCAGGCCGGCCGGGAGCCAGTTCTCCATCACGGCGAGCGGGTCGCCGTCGGAGAACCGCAGCCGGCGCAGGTGCCACACCTCGCTTCCCGGCGGCACGTCCAGTGCCGCGGCGACCGCGGTCGGGCAGGGCACGGTGGCCAGCTCCAGCACCGACGTGGACGGTCGCTGGCCGGCGCGCACGAGGTCGTCGTGCAGGCTGGTCAGCTCCACCGAGCGGCGCACCTCACCGCGGACCACCTGGGTGCCGACACCGCGCCGGCGCACGATGAGCCCCTTGTCGACCAGGTGCTGGATCGCCTGGCGGACGGTTGGCCGGGACAGCCCGAGCCGGTCGGCGAGCTGCAGCTCGCTGTCCAACCGGTCGCCCGGCGCCAGCTCGCCGCGCTGGATGGCGGCGGCGAACTGCTCGGCGACCTGGAAGTAGAGCGGGACCGGGCTGCTCCGGTCGACCGCGATCTCGGGGCTGCTCACGGCACCTCCTCGCTGGGGCCACGCGGATTCTCGGGGTGCGACGACGAGCGTCACTGTACCGAAGTGGTCACCGAGCGCAGAGGGCGGATGTCAGGACAACACATTGACACAACCCACTAGCGCTGTTACCAATCAGGGACAGCGCTGGCGGGCGCGCCCTCGCCGGCCGGGACGGAGGACGCCGCATGCTGGATGTGCTCACCATCGGCCGCGTCGGGGTGGACATCTACCCGCTGCAGATCGGCACGCCGCTGGCCGAGGTGGAGACGTTCGGCAGGTTCCTCGGCGGCAGCCCCACCAACGTGGCGGTGGCGGCGAGCCGGCAGGGTCTGCGGGCCGGCGTGATCACGCGCACCGGCGCCGACGCGTTCGCCGGCTACGTGCACCGCGCGCTGCGCGAGTTCGGCGTCGACGACAGCCAGGTCCGCCCCGTCGAGGGGCTGCCCACCCCGGTGACCTTCTGCGAGATCTTCCCGCCGGACCATTTCCCGCTCTGGTTCTACCGCACCCCGACCGCCCCCGACCTGCAGATCCGTGCCGAGGAGCTGGACGCGGAGGCGATCGCGTCGGCCCGGATCTTCTGGCTCACCGGCACCGGCCTGTGCCAGCAACCCAGCCGCGCGGCGCACGCCGCCGCACTCGCCGTGCGCGGCCGGCGGGAGCACACCGTCCTCGACCTCGACTACCGGCCGATGTTCTGGCCGGACCCGGCCACCGCGACCGCGGCCGTCGCCGACGTGCTGCCGCACGTCACCGTGACCGTCGGCAACCTCGACGAGGTGGAGGTCGCGGTCGGCACGCGCGACCCGGAACGGGCCGCCGGGCTGCTGCTGGAGCGTGGGCCGACGCTGGCCGTGGTGAAGCTCGGCCCGGACGGCGTGCTGGCCCGCACCGCCGCCGAGACCGTCCGCGTGCCGCCGGTGCCGGTGCGGATCGTCAACGGGTTGGGTGCCGGCGACGCGTTCGGCGGGGCGCTCTGCCTGGGGCTGCTGCGCGGCTGGCCGCTGGAGCGGACGCTGCGCTTCGCCAACGCCGCCGGCGCGATCGTCGCCTCCCGCCTGGCGTGCTCCTCGGCCATGCCGGACCACGCCGAGACCCTGGCATTGCTGCACGCCGCCCCACCGCGACCGGCGTCGTCGCCCGCCGCCGGAGGAGGAGAAGACCGGTGAGCACCGAGTACCAAGCCCTGACCCACACCCGCGCCCACCGTCCACACGCGATCGCCGAGGCGGCCGCCCGGCGTACCCGCCGGCCCTGGCCCGAGCCGCCGCGGCCGTTGTTCATCATCGCGGCCGACCATCCGGCCCGGGGCGCCCTCGGGGTCCGGGACCGTCCGATGGCCATGGCCGGCCGCGCCGACCTGCTCGACCGGCTGCGCCTGGCGCTGTCCCGACCCGGCGTCGACGGGGTGCTCGGCACACCGGACGTCCTGGAGGACCTGCTGCTGCTCGGCGCGCTGGAGAACCGGCTGGCCATCGGGTCGATGAACCGTGGCGGCCTCTCCGGCGCCCGGTTCGAGCTCGACGACCGGTTCACCGCGTACGACGCCGAGAGCATCGCCGCCATGCGGTACGACGGCGGCAAGATGCTCTGCCGCATCGACCCGGACGACCCGGCGACCGCCTCCACCCTGCACGCGTGCGCCCGGGCGGTCACCGCCCTCGCCGCCCACCGCACGGTGGCGCTGGTCGAGCCGCTGTGGGTGGCGCGCACCGACGGCCGGGTCCACGCCGACCTGCGGCCCGAGGCGGTCGTCAAGGGGGTCAGCGTCGGCCAGGCGCTCGGGTCCACCAGCGCGTACACCTGGTTGAAGCTGCCCGCCATCGACGAGATGGAGCAGGTGATGGCCGCGACCACATTGCCGGTGCTGCTGCTCGGCGGCGATCCGGTGGAGGCGCCCGACGTGGTGTACGCCCGCTGGGAGCGGGCGCTGCGCCTGCCCGGCGTGCGGGGGCTGGTCGTGGGCCGGGCGCTGCTCTACCCACCGGACGACGACGTGGCCGCCGCGGTGGACCTGGCCGGCTCTCTGCTCCCCACCGGGCAGGACGCGTGAGGACCGCCGACGCGCACCTGCCCTGGGGCGGCACGGCCCGCACGCCGTGGGCGCTGGAGGTCACCCCCGAACGGGCCGGCTGGCGCTACAGCGGCCTGCGGGTGCTCACGCTCCCACCGGGCGGCACGGTCACCTTCGACACCGGCGGGGAGGAGATGCTGGTGCTGCCGCTCGCCGGCGCCGCCACCGTCCACTGCGACGGCGCGAGGTTCGCCCTGGCCGGCCGGACGTCCGTCTTCGCCGCGGTCACCGACTTCGCCTACGTCCCCCGGGACGCGACGGTCACGGTCTCGGGGCAGGGGCGGTTCGCGCTGCCCTCGGCGCGGGCCACCCGGCGGCTGTCGCCCCGCTACGGCGCCGCGCGAGACGTGTCGGTGGAGCTGCGCGGTGCCGGCCCGGCGAGCCGGCAGGTCAACAACTTCTGCGCCCCGGACGCCTTCGCGTGCGACCGCCTGGTCGCCGTCGAGGTGCTCACCCCCGCCGGCAACTGGTCGTCCTACCCGCCCCACAAGCACGAGGACGACCGGGTCCACGACGACGGGCACACCGAGGCGGAGCTGGAGGAGATCTACTACTTCGAGGTGGCCGGCGGCGAGCCCGGCGACCCGGCCGGACCGGTCGGCTACCAGCGGGTCTACGGCACCGACCAGCGCCCGATCGACGTGCTCGCCGAGGTGCGCGGCGGCGACGTGGTGCTGGTGCCCCACGGCTACCACGGCCCGTCGATGGCCGCACCCGGCTACCACCTCTACTACCTCAACGTGCTGGCCGGTCCCGGCCCGACCCGGACCATGGCCAGCGTGGACGACCCGCGGCACGGCTGGATCCGGGACAGCTGGGCCGGCCAGCCGGTCGACCCGCGGCTGCCGTTGACCGGCCCGACGACACGGGAGGCGTGATGCCGAGACTGACGGTGGCCCAGGCCGTGGTGACCTTCCTCGCCCGGCAGTGGTCCGAACGCGACGGGGTGCGCCGCCGGCTCGTCCCGGCCTGCTTCGGGATCTTCGGGCATGGCAACGTCGCCGGGCTCGGCGAGGCGCTGGCCGGCGCCGACGTCGACCTGCCGTACCACCTGTGCCGCACCGAGCAGGGCATGGTGCACACCGCCGCCGCGTACGCCCGGATGACCGACCGCCTGAGCACCCTGGCCTGCACCACCTCGATCGGCCCGGGCGCGACGAACCTGGTGACCGGCGCCGCCGGGGCCACCATCAACCGGCTGCCGGTGCTGCTGCTCCCCGGCGACATCTTCGCCACCCGGGTGGCCAACCCGGTGCTGCAGGAGCTGGAGGATCCCCGCTCGTACGACGTGAGCGTCACCGACGCCCTGCGCCCGGTCTCCCGCTACTGGGACCGGATCAACCGCCCGCAGCAGCTGCCCGCGGCGCTGCTGGCCGCGATGCGGGTGCTGACCGACCCGGTGGAGACCGGTGCCGTCACCCTCGCCCTCCCGCAGGACGTGCAGGCCGAGGCGTACGACTGGCCGGCGGACCTCTTCGCCGATCGGGTCTGGCACGTGCCTCGGCCCCGCCCGGACGCCGCGGCGGTCGCGCGGGCCGCCCGGGTGGTGACGCGGGCGCGCCGGCCGCTGCTCGTCGCCGGTGGCGGGGTCATCTACAGCGGCGCCGGTGACGCGCTGCGCCGCTTCGCCGAGACGCACGGGGTGCCGGTCGCGGAGACGCAGGCGGGCAAGGGCGCGCTGCCCTACGACCACCCGCTGTCGCTGGGCGCCGTCGGGGTCACCGGCACCACCGCGGCGAACGCCGTCGCCGCCGACGCGGACCTGGTGCTCGGGGTGGGCACCCGCTACAGCGACTTCACCACCGCCTCGGGCACCCTCTTCCGCGACGGCGTCCGCTTCGTCAACCTCAACGTCACCGGTTTCGACGCGGCGAAGCTCTCCGGGGTGCAGGTGGTCGGGGACGCGCGGGAGAGCCTCGCCGCGCTCGACGAGGCGTGCGCGGGCTGGGCCACCGACGCGGCGTACCGCGCTCGCGTGCGGGAGCTGACCGCGCGGTGGACGGAGGTCGCCGACGCCGCCCGGTCGTCGGCGCCGGCGGCGCGGCCCACCCAGACCGCCGTCATCGGCGCCGTCAACGAGGCCGCCGGCCCGCGCGACGTGGTGGTCTGCGCGGCCGGGTCGATGCCGGGTGACCTGCACCGGCTCTGGCGCAGCGCCGACCCGAAGAGCTACCACGTCGAGTACGGCTACTCGTGCATGGGCTACGAGATCGCCGGCGGGATAGGGGTGAAGCTGGCCGCCCCGGACCGCGAGGTGTTCGTGCTGGTGGGTGACGGCTCGTACCTGATGCTGCCGAGTGAGCTGGTGACGGCGGTGGCCGACGGGGTGAAGCTGATCGTGGTGCTCGTCGACAACCAGGGGTTCGCCTCGATCGGCCGGCTGTCGGAGAGCGTCGGGGCGCAGCGGCTGGGCACCGCCTACACCGACCGCGCCGGCGATCCGCTCCCGGTCGACCTGGGCGCCAACGCGGCGAGCTTCGGCGCGGACCTGATCCGGGTCGCCACCACGGCACAGCTGCGCGAGGCCCTGGCGGCCGCGCGGGCGGCCGAGCGCACCACGGTCATCCACGTGGCGACCGACCGGTGGGAGGCCGGCCCGGACGGCGGCGCCTGGTGGGACGTGCCGGTCGCCGAGGTGTCCCGCACGGCGGCGGCGCAGGCCGCCCGGGCCGACTACGAGACGGGCCGCAAGGCCCGGCGCACCCACCTCGCCGCGGGCTGACCCGCCGGCCGGCGCGGCGTTCGCGGGTGGTCCGGCGGGCGGCGCCGGTGACCTACCATGCGGGCGTGGCGGATGTCGATGCGTCGACCGCGGCCGAGGCGGTCTGGCGGCAGCAGGCGGTCTGGTCGGCGGCGGCGGGCGTGGCGAAGCGGCGGATCGTGCGGGCCCGGCGGGCGGTCGCCGCGCTGACCGTCGTCGCCGCCGTGGCCGGCACGGCCGCCGCCCAGCTCCAGTCGGTGCACGACGTGGCCGGCCGCGTGCTCGCGGTGCTCGCCGGTGCCGCGCTGGCGCTGGTCCCGCTCGCCGCCCGGGCGACCGCGCGGGAGGCCGTGCAGGTGTGGACGCGGCTGCGGTCGGTCTCCGAGGCGTTGAAGGCCGAGATCTACTCCTACCTGGCCCGGGTGGGCCCCTTCGCCGGGCCGGAACGCGACGCCGTGCTGCTGCGCCGGCTCGACGCCCTGGTGGACGACGCGGGTGACCTGGTCGGGCTGACCCTGGACGTGACACCGACCCCGCGGCCGTTGCCGGCGGTCGGTGACGTGGACTCGTACCTGACCCACCGGCTGCAACCGCAGGTCGAGCGGTACTACCTGCCCGGGGCCCGGCTGATGGCCCGACGGGCGACCCGGATCCGGGTGGTGACCACCGCGCTGACCGCCGTCGGGGCGGTGCTCTCCGCGGTGGTCGGGGTGCTGGGCGACGGCCTCGGGTTGACCGCCTGGGTCGGCGTGGTCGCCACGGTGACGACGGCGCTGGTCGGCTACGGGGCGGCCCAGCAGTTCGAGCACCACCAGCTGGAGTACGCCCGTACGGCCGACCAGCTGTCCCGGTTGGCGCGCCTGCGGCGGGACGGCCTGGGCTGGACGGACGACGACGCGTTCGTGGGCGAGGTGGAGCGGATCATCTCACTGTCCAATGAGGCATGGATGGCCAGAACCCTTGAAGAAGATGGCGTTCCGCGCCGCTGACACTACGCACAGTGCGGTAGACTCATCGACAATTGTCTGGGCCGCCGTCGGAGGCGGCTCTCGTTGACCCACCAAGTCCGATGGGGGGACCCACGTGGATCGCAACCCAGGCCAGTCGACTCCGACCACCGCTCCGCTGGACGACCTTCGGCACACTCCGCTCGGCAAGATCCCGCTCAGCCGCGCCCGCAACGTGGCGCTGTCCGACACCCGTGCCACGGACCGGCCGACCCGCCTCGATGTCGCAGCCTTCGGCTCGTCCATCTGATCCTGGCCAGCTAGCGGCTCCCGGGAGGTCCGCACCGGCCGGCGCTCTGAGCCAGTACGTTCTCAAGATCGTCAGCCGGTGCGACCTCTCCTGCGACCACTGCTACGTCTACGAACACCCCGACCAGACCTGGCGTCGACAGCCGCGCACCATGGCGCCGGCGACCGTGACGGCGGCCGCACACCGCATCGCCGAGCACGCCGCCGCCCACCGGCTCGACGCCGTCCGGGTGGTCCTGCACGGAGGCGAGCCGCTGCTCGCCGGAGCGGCCGGGCTGGCCGCCACCGCCGCCGAGCTGCGCCGGCAGATCGACCCCGTGACCCGACTCGACCTGCGCATGCAGTCCAACGGGGTGCTCCTGACCGAGGAGATCGCCGAGGTGCTGGTCGGCCACGGCGTGACGGTCGGCATCTCCCTCGACGGCGACCGCGCGGCCAACGACCGGCACCGGCGCTACGCCAACGGCGCGAGCAGCCACAAGCAGGTGTTGCGGGCGCTCGCGCTGCTGCGCCGCCCCGAATACCGGCCCGCCTACGCCGGCCTGCTGTGCACCGTCGACCTCGCCAACGACCCGGTCCGGGTCTACCGCGCGCTGCTGGCCGAGGACCCGCCGCACATCGACTTCCTCCTGCCGCACGCCAACTGGGAACGCCCCCCGCCGCGCCCGGCCGGCGTCCCCACCCCCTACGCCGACTGGCTGCTCGCGGTGCACCAGGCCTGGACGGCGGACGGCCGACCGGTGCCCGTCCGGTTGCTCGACTCGCTGCTCGCTACGGCGGCCGGCGGCACCAGCGGGACGGAGGCGGTGGGCCTCGCCGCCGCCGACCTCGCGGTGATCGAGACCGACGGCAGCTACGAGCAGGTCGACTCGCTCAAGTCCGCCTTCGACGGCGCCCCCGCCACCGGCCTCGACGTCTTCACCCACCGCATCGACGAGGTGGCCGCGCACCCGATGATCGCCGTGCGGCAGGCGGGGCTCGACGGGCTCTGCGACACCTGCCGGGCCTGCCCCGTGGTCGCGCAGTGCGGCGGTGGCCTCTTCGCCCACCGCTACCGCCCCGGCACCGGCTTCGACAACCCGTCGGCCTACTGCGTCGACCTGGCGCAGCTGATCCGCTCGATGGCGGTCCCGGTGGTCCCGGCGCCGACGGTCGTGCCCGCGCCGCGCCGGCCCGCCGAGGCGTCCCCGGCCGCCGACTCGCTGGCCCCCACGGTCCTCGACGACCTGGGCACCGGCCACGGCACCGACGTGTCGGTCGGCCAACTCGCCGCCGTCCACCTGGCGAAGACCCGCGCGCTGCTGGTCGCGCTCAGCCCGGCCGCCGCCGGGTCGCCGGTCGCCGCGGCCGGCTGGGACCTGCTGGTCGAGCTCGACGTCGCCGCGCCGCAGGCGGTGCGGGAGGTGCTGGCCCACCCGTTCGTGCGCCGCTGGGCGCACCGGTGCCACGACCGCCCGTTCCCGGCCGACCTGGATCACCTGGCCGCCGTCGCGGCGTCCGCCGCCCTGCACGCCGGTGTCACCGTCGACATCGCCGTGCCGGTCCGCGACGGCGTCCTGAGCCTCCCGACCCTGGGCGCGCTCCACCTGCCGACCCCCGACGCCGTCGCCACCCTCTCCACCGCGGCGGGCGCCTTCCGGGTCCGCACCGGCGACACCACCGTGACGGTGCGCCCCGACACGGCTGGTCAGCCGCCGGGCTGGCGGCCGGTGCGCGGCGTGCCGTTCGGCGACCGGCCGCTGCTGATCGAGGACACCGACCCCTATCGGGACGCCTACCAGGACCTCCCGGTGACGCCCCGGCTCTCCGACGAGCGGGCCGCCGGCTGGGTCCGCACGGTGGCCGGGGCGGTGCGGCGGATCGCCGCCGAGGCCGGCGAGTACGACCCCGGCGTCCGCGCGCTCCTGCGTGCCGTGGTCCCGCTGCGCCCCGACCGCGCCGGTCGCCAGCGCAGCGCCGCCGCGGCCAGCGCGTTCGGCGCCGTGGCCGTCACGCCGCCGCAGGACGAATCCGCGCTCGCGGTGCTGCTGGTGCACGAGGTGCAGCACCTCAAGCTCGACGGCGTGCTCGACGTGTGCGACCTGGTCGACCGCGGGGACTCCCGGCTGGTGCGGGTGCCGTGGCGGGAGGATCCGCGCCCGGTCGAGGGGGTGCTCCACGGCACGTACGCCCACCTCGGCGTGGCGGACGTGTGGCGCCGCCGCGTGGGTGTGGCCGACGCGGCGCACTACCGGCGCTACCGCGACTGGACCGACGGCGCCCTCGACACGCTGCTCGACCTGGGCGTGCTCACCCCGGTGGGTGAGCGCTTCGCGCGTCGGATGCGGGCGACGGTGGACAGCTGGTCGTGACCGCGCGGCCGGTCGGGCGTGCGCGGCTCGCCGCGGACCTGCGGGCGCTGGGGCTCGCCCCCGGTGACACCGTGCTGGTGCACTCCTCGCTGTCCCGGATCGGGCCGGTGCGGGGCGGCCCGGCGACCGTACTGGCCGCGCTGCGCGACGTGCTGGGCCCATCCGGCACGGTGGTGGTGCCCACCCACACCGCCGGCAACTCCGTCACGTCACCCGCCTTCCGCGCCGCCACGGCCGGCCTGAGCGCGCGGGAGGCGGCGCGGGTCGAGGCCGCGATCGCGCCGTACGACCCGCGGCGCAGCCCGTGCGAGGGGATGGGAGTGCTCGCCGAGCACGTCCGGCGGCACCCCGGGGCGGTCCGCAGCGCGCACCCGCAGACCTCGTTCGCCGCGCTCGGCCCGGCCGCGGCGCGGCTGACCGCCGTGCACGACCTGGACTGCCACCTCGGGGACCGGTCCCCGATCGGCGCGCTGCACGCGGCCGACGCGGTCGTGCTGCTGCTCGGCGTCGGCTACGCCGCCTGCACGGCGTTCCACCTCGCCGAGTACCACCTCGCCCGCCCGCCCGCGCGGCGGGCGTACCGCTGCTACGTCCGTGACGCGACCGGCCGGCGCGTCCGCCGCGACTTCCTCGCCCTCGACCTCGACGACAGCGACTTCCCGCGCATCGGGGCGGCGCTGGACGACGAGCCGGTCGTGGCGCGCGGGCCCGTGGGCAACGGCGCCGGCCGCACGTTCCGGATCCGCCCTGCCGTCGACTTCGCCGGCACGTGGATGAGCCTGCACCGCGCCGAGCGTCGAGGGCCGCCGGGGGTTTGCCGCTGCCGATACTGTGGTGCGGAGCAGGTGTCCCCATCGGACGGGAGCGGCGGGTGACCGAGGATGAATACCGGGTGGACCCGCGTGCCCCCGTGTTCTTCCTCAGCTACGCCCGGGCCAAGCGCCGGCCGGCGGAGCCGCCCCGGGACACGAACCAGAAGGTCTTCCAGCTCTACGTCGACCTGTCCGACCACGTCGCCGAGCTGCTGGGGCTGCCGGCTGGCAGCAGCGCCGGATTCATGGACCGGGTCCTCGACGGCGGGCAGATGTGGGCCGACGACCTGGCCTTCGCCGCCGGTCACTGTCAGGTCTTCATCCCGCTGATCTCACCGCAGTACCTGCGCAGCCAGTGGTGCGCGCGGGAGTGGAACGCCTTCGTCCGCCGCCGGCAGACCCGCCGGCCGGACGCGCGGGCGACACCGGGGGAGCGGCCGATCATCCCGGTGAACTGGTCGGTGGTGCGCCGGCGGCAGCTGCCCGAGGCGGTCCGGCGGCCGCAGATGTTCACCCCGACGGGGCTGCCGCCCGACATCGCGCCGCAGTACGAGCAGGAGGGCATCTACGGCCTGCTCAGCCTCGGCCGCAACGGCAAGGACGCCTACGACGCGGTGGTGTGGCGGTTGGCGCAGCGGGTGGTCCGCGCGGTGGACACGCACTGGGTGGCGCCGTACGTGTCGGAGATCGAGGAGCTCGGCGACGGGTTCGAGGAGGTCGGCGATGAGCTGGACTGACACCGCGCCGACCGTGCCCGGGCGGGAGACGTACTTCTTCCTGAGCTACGCCCACTCCGTGCCCCTGTCCGCGACCGAACGGCCGGACACCGACTACTGGGTCACCCGCTTCTTCCAGGACCTGAACGCCGCCGTGCAGCGGGGCGCCCGCCGCGCCGGGGACCTCGACATCGGCTTCTTCGACGGGCTCGTCGACCCCGGCGCCGACCTGCGGCAGGCCCTCACCGACGCGCTCAGCCTCGCGCACGTGTTCGTGCCCCTCTACTCGCCCAACTACTTCAGCAACGCCTGGGCGGTCGGGGAGCGGGCGTCGTTCCGCTCCCGGCTGGACCGGCTGCCCCCGCGCGACGCGCACCGGCACGTCCTGCCGGTGCTGTGGATCCCGTTTCCGCCGTGGGACGATCGGCCGGAGATGGCCGAGGCGCTGGAGCTGGTGGGCGCGTCCCCCGAGTACGCCGAGAACGGGCTGCGGGCGCTGTGCAAGCTCAGCGCCTACCGGCGGCAGTACCAGGACGTCCTCGCCGCGCTGGCCGAGCGCATCATCGCGGTGACCGAGACCGCGCCGCTGCGCCGCTCCCGGGCCGCCCCCCTCACCAGCGCGCCGGTGGCGGACCCGGACGAGGCGGCGCTGGTCGTCGCGGCGCTCAGCACGGCCGACGGGCGCCGGTGGCGGCCCTTCGCCGGGCAGCACGCGCTGACCATCGCCGACTACGTGGCCGCCACCGCCCAGCGGCTGGGGCTGCCCACCCGGGTCGTCGAGTTCGCGGGCGCCCGCGAGCGCGCCCCGGAGAGCCCCACCGTGCTCCTGGTCGACGCGGGGCTGGGCACCGCGGCCGTGCGGGAGGCGGTGGCCGGGTTGCCCCGCTGGGTGGTGCCGCTCGTGGTGGCCGGGCCGGACGTCGACGCCGCGGAGGAGATCGGCGCGGCCCTGCGCGCGGCGCGGTTCCCCGACGTGCGCCCGGTGCGGGGGGTCGACGAGTTCGAGCAGAGCGCGCCGTTGCTGGTGATCGAGGCCCGCAAGCAGTTCCTGCGGCACGGCCCGCTCTATCCGCAGGACGGCCCGGGCACGCCGAGGCCGAGCCTGCGGCCCACCGACGCATCCGATCTCCGGCGACCACGGGAAGAGGACCGATGACACAGCAGCGAGACGGTCAGGTCGTCACCTTCTACTCGTACAAGGGTGGCACCGGACGCACGATGGCCCTGGCCAACACGGCGTGGATCCTGGCGGCCAACGGCCAGCGCGTGCTGGTGGCCGACTGGGACCTGGAGTCACCCGGGCTGCACCGGTTCCTCACGCCGTTCCTGGACCCGGAGCAGGTGGCCTCCACCGGCGGCGTGATGGACCTGATCCTCGAGTACGAGTGGGCCAACCTCAAACGCCGCCGCGAGGCCCGGGAGGCGGGGCAGGCGGAGCCCGCGGAGACCCGGCCCGGCGACTGGCACCGCCACCTGGCCAAGGTGCAGAAGTACGCCTTCTCGGTGAACTGGGAGTTCCCCGGCGGCGGCAGCCTCGACCTGCTGCTCGCCGGGCGGAACAACCCCGACTACGCCACCAGCGTGACCGGGCTGAACTGGGACAACTTCTACAACCGGCTCGGCGGGGCGCTCTTCTTCGACGCCCTGCGCGAGGACATGAAGCGGCACTACGACTACACGCTGATCGACAGCCGCACCGGGATCAGCGACGTCGCCGAGATCTGCACCATCCACCTGCCGGACGTGCTGGTCGACTGCTTCACCCTCAGCGACCAGGGCATCGAGGGAGCCGCCACGGTGGCCGGCCGGGTACGCAGCTACGAGGGGCGGCGGGCGCGGCGGGTGCTGCCGGTGCCGATGCGGGTCGACGAGGGGGAGAAGGGCAAGGCCGACGCCGGCCGCGCCCTCGCCATGCAGCGGTTCGCGGGGCTGCCGGGCGGCATGACGGACGCCGAGCGGCGGGAGTACTGGCTCACCGTCGAGGTGCCGTACCGGGCTTACTACGCGTACGAGGAGACCCTGGCGACGTTCGGCGACGTGCCGGGCAGCCGCACCACGCTGCTGTCGGCGTACGAGACGCTGACCGGGCACATCACCGGCGGCCGGATCACCGCGCTGCCCCGCATCGACGAGGCGCTGCGCCGCAAGACCGTCGCCCGGTTCGAGCGGAAGCCGGCCGTGGCCGACGAGGTGATCGTGCTGCGCCACGTGCCGGAGGACCAGGCCTGGGCGGAGTGGGTGCAGGCGGTGCTGACCGAGGTCGACCTGCGGGTCGTGATCGCCGCGGTGGACGCCCCGGCACAGGTGCGGCAGGGCACCGTGACCCGCGACCTCACGCTCGTGTCCCGCTCCTACCGGGCCGCGCACGGCGAGCACGCGGACGTGCGCCGGTCCGGGGCCGGCAACGCGTTGACGGTCTACGTGGACGCCACCACCCCCGCCCCTGACGTGCCGGCCGGGGCGTGGGTGTCGCTGCACGAGCTGTCCGCTGAGGAGGCGGCGCAGCGGTTGGTGCAGCTGCTCGGCGTCGCCATGCCGGGCGGGGTGCTGCCCCCGGTGCGGGCCGCACGGTTCCCCGGGACGTGGGCCACCGTGTTCAACCCGCCGAGCCGCAACATCCGGTTCACCGGCCGGGAGCACCTGCTGCGGCAGCTGCGCGAGGAGCTCAAGGCCGGCGCCGCGGACGGGATCCCGGTGGCGTTGCGCGGTGGTCCCGGCATCGGCAAGACGCAGCTGGCCATCGAGTACGCCCACCGGTTCCGCGGCGCGTACGACGTCGTGTGGTGGGTGCAGGCCGACCCGCCGCAGTTCGTGGACGTGCGCATCGCCGACCTCGGCGCCGAACTCGGCCTTCCCCGCCAGCCCACGATCCCCGAGATGACCCGTGCGGTGCGGCAGCGGTTGAGCCGCCCGGAGCGGCGGCCCGACACGGGCGCGCCCGAGCAGTGGCTCATCGTCTTCGACAACGTCGACCAGTACGAGCACGTGCGGGACTACCTGCCGCAGGGCAACGGGCACGTGCTGGTCACGACCCGCAACCCGGACTGGGGGGACCTGGCCCGGGCGCTGGACGTGGAGGCGTTCCAGCGGGCGGAGAGCGTGGCGCACCTGCGGGCCCGCATCGGCGAGCAGTCGATCACGGTGGCCGAGGCGGAGCAGGTCGCCGAGGCCGTGGTGGACGTGCCGATCTTCGTCGCGATGGCGGGCGCCTGGTTGGCGGACACCGGCACGCCCGTCCCGGACTACCTGGCCGGGCTGGAGCGCAGCGGCCCGAGCGAGCACATCTGGGACATCTCCCTGGAGCGGCTGAAGGAGGGTTCGGCCGGCGCCTACCGCCTGCTGCAGCTCGCCTCCGTGCTCGCACCGGAGATCGCGTTGGAGCTGCTCTACAACGACGAGGTGGCGAAGGTCATCGCCGACCACGACCCGGTGGTGGCGGCGCGGGTGGCCGACCGCGTCTCCGAGCGGGACATCGCTGCCGCCCTGGTGCAGCGCATCAACCGGCTGGCGCTGGTGAAGGTGGACCTGCACTCCCAGCAGGTGCAGGTGCACCGGCTGCTCCAGGCGGCGCTGCGGGCCCGCATGTCGGAGGAGGAGCTGGCGGGCATCCGGCACGACGTGCACCGGATCCTCGCCGGGGCGCGGCCGCCGGGCGAGGTCGAGGACCCGGCCATCGAGCGGCGGCTGCGGCTGCTCTGGCCGCACCTCGACGGGGCCGACGCGCTCTCCTCGCCCGACGACGACGTCCGGCAGCTGATCATCGACCGGGTCCGCTACATCTACCTCAACGGCGGCTACGCCCAGGGCCACCGCTACGCCGAGCAGGCGGACGTGGCGTGGTCGCGGCTGCTCGGGCAGTTGCCCGCGGACAGCCCCGAGCACCGGGCGCTGCAGGTGCAGCTGCTGCACCTGCGGTTCAACCGGGCCAACCTGCTGCGCAGCCTCGGCCGATTCGAGGACGCGCTGCGCCTGGACGAGGAGACGCTGGCCGCGCAGGAGAAGCTGATCGGCGCGACCCACCCGTACTCGCTGATGACCGCTGGCGGCTACGGCGGCGACCTGCGCGCCATCGGCCGCTACCAGGAGGCGCTGGAGCGGGACCTGCGCACCTACGCCGCCTCGGTGGAGGTGTTCGGCGAGGACCACCGCCGCACGCTGACCGCCGCCAACAACCTCGCCGCGTCGTACCGGCTGATGGGTGACTTCCGGCGGGCCCTCGACGTCGGCGAGAACACCTACCGGCGGCTGCGCGTGGTGCTCGGTCCCGAGCACCCGCGGACCCTGCTCACCGCCAACAACCTGGCCCGGGACCTGCGGGAGGCCGGTGACTACGAGGCCTCGGTGACGCTGCTGCAGACGGTGGTGGCCGGCTACCGCGACCTCTACGGCGACCAGTCCCGCAACGTGCTCACGGCAGAGACCAACCTCGCGGCGTCGCTGCGCGGCGCCGGCGAGATCGGTGAGGCGTCGCGGTTGCTCGACGACGCCTACCTGCACCTGCTCGCCGGGTTCGGCCCGACGAACCCGGACACGCTGCTCGCCCGGCTGAGCCGGGCCGCGAACCTGATGCTCCAGGGCGACCAGGAACGCGCGCGCGTCGAGCTGGTGGAGACGGAGGAGCAGCTCCGCGAGGTCTTCGGCGAGGGGCACCCGTACCTGCTGGTCTGCCGCAACAACCTCGGCGTGGCGAGGTGGGACGCGGGCGAGGTGGCGTCGGCCCGGGAACTGGTGACGACGACGGCGACGGCTCTGCAGGCCGCACTGGGCGACGACCACCCCATGAGCATCGCGGTCGCCAACAACCAGGGCGTCTTCACCGTCCTCGCCGGGGACCTGGAGGCCGGTCGGGAGCAGCTGCGGCTCGTGGCCGGTCGGCTGCGCCGGATCCTCGGCGACACCCACCCCGACACCCTGCGCAGCCTGGGCAACGTGGCCATCGCCGAGCAGGCGGCCTCGGGCGGGGCGGGCAGCATCGAGCGGATGCGCCTGGCGGACCGGCTCGCGAACCAGATCGGTCAGCACCACCCGAGCGTGGTGCGGCTGCGTGAGGGGCAGTACGTGCGACGGGTGATCGACCCGCACCCCTACTGACCGGGGCGGGCGCCGATCAGCAGGTCCTGGCTCGCCGTCGCGTCGACGGCGGTGAGCCAGGCCAGGATGCGCGGCAGCTCCTCCATGGCGTCGAAGTGCGCCGCGCCGGCCTGGACCTCGAGCTCGGCACCGGGGATCCGGGAGGCGAGCCACCGGGTGTGGCTGACGGGGGCGAAGGTGTCCTCCGCGCCGTGCCACAGCCGCACCCTCGTGCGGGCGGTGTCGATGGCGCCCAGGTCGAATCCCCAGTCCCGGCGCAGCGCCAGCACGTCGTCGATCCACCCCTCGGGGCCGCACCGTAGCGCCTCCTCGTAGGCGTCGGCGGTGAGCCGGCGCAGCGCGGCGCTGTTCATCACCCGCCGGTCGGCCGCCGTCATCTGCGCGGTGATGTCGTCGAGCAGCCGGCGGGCGTCGCCGCGGGCGTGCTCCGTGCGGCGGCGGATCTCCTTCTCCACGGTGTCGGCGTCCGTGCGGGACATGCCCTCGCCGCCGAACCCGTTGACGTTGTCGGCGTTCATGCCGGAGAACCAGTCCAGCTCCGCCGCGTCGGCGGGAGCGAACCCGACCAGCGCCACGACCCGGCTGACCCGGTGTCGCAGTGCGGCGTCGGCCGCGCAGGCCAGCGCGTGGGGGCCACCACCGGAGCGGCCGACGACCGCGAAGCGGCTCAGCCCCAGCTCGTCGGCGATCAGCTGGACGTCGCGTGCGGCGTCGGCGACCCGACGGCCCTCGAACCGGTCGGAGTCGCCGTAGCCGGGGCGGTCGTAGGTGATCAGCCGGACGCCCAGGCGGTAGAGGACGATGCCGCGCGGGCGCGGGCCCTTGCGGCTGCCGGGCGTGCCGTGCAGGAGGAAGACCGGGTATCCGTCGGGCGCGCCGGAGACCTCGAATGCCACTGTCCGCTCGTCGGCGTGTCTGGCGATTCGCGTCCCCGGCTCCCCGTCTCGGACCACTCCAGCCTGCCTTCCGGTGCTGTGACCAGCGAATGTCCGTCATGTCCGGCACAGAGCGAAGATGATGATCGGCGGTGAACGACTTCACTCGGCATTCGAGCCTAACGGTCGGGCCGGTCGGCCCGCCATCCACTGCCGGGACATTGGCGCCGGATCTGTCGGAAAGGACACCCGTCACCCCCTGACGGGTGGAAATTCCAGGCCCGGCGCCGACATCGACGACCATCGTCTGGCCGGGACCGGGCGGGCTGACATCCGCCGATCGATGGGCCTGCCAGGGGATTGACAGACAACGGTGCGGTGCTGAGGATGATCCCAGTTCACCGAGCGCCACCGCACCAGCACGTTCCCGTGACGCTGCCGCATGTCGGCGATGCGCGGCGTCCATTCCGGCGCTCTGCCTCACCACCAGTTCCGTCCACCGTGTCGCGCGTCCGGCCACCGCAACGGCCGCGCGCGATCCACCGTATGGAGCCGCGTACCCCGGGCGTGCCCCTCGGCCACCATCGTCGGCCCTCGTGCCGAACAGCCAGAAGGGCAGAGAACACATGCCGTACCCCCTGTCCCCGCGGTGGCGACGCCGCCTTCCCGCACCGGCGGCCCTGGCCGCCGCCACGGCGGTCGTGCTGCTGGTCAGCCCCGCCGTGGCGACCACACCGCAGGCCACCGTCGCGACGGCCGAGGCCGACCCGGTCGCCGGCGAGCAGGCCAGCGTCGTCGAGGTGCTGCTCGACGGCACCGCGGAGCTGGACAAGCTCGTCGCCACCGGCGTCGACCTCGACCACCACGTGGAGCGCACGGAGACCGGCGTCGTCGCGCACGCGGTCATCACGCCCGCCGAGGCGACCCGCCTCACCGCGGCCGGCTTCACCCTCGGAGAGGTCCTGCACCGACCCGAGGACGCCCGGGACCGCGTCGCCGAGCGCGAGGCGACCATCGCCGAGCACAGGTCGGAGAACCGGGAGTTCGCCGCCGCCGCGGCCGACCCGACAGCACCGGACGTCTCCGACATCAAGATCATCCGAGCGGACTACTACACCTCGGGCACCAACCAGATCCTCTCGGTCGAGGCGAAGTGGGCGCAGGGCCAGACCGCCACGAACACCCTCACCGTCGAGCGGGACAGCGGCCCGGGCACCGAGATCGGGTCCGGCGGCACCCAGACCATCTCCCGGTTCGTCGACGCGGGCGTCTACCTCTACCACCGGGGCGCCGCGACGGTGACCAGCCGGCCGGACTACGTCCGGATCACCAGCCCCACGGGTGACGTCGCGGTGGCCAAGGTGCGGGAGTGGCTGCCCGACCCGGGGACCGACCCGGAGGGCCCGGGCTACCAGAAGGACTTCGTCACGAGTTACCTGACGCCGACCGAGCTGTACGCGCGGATCCGCCAGCTCGCCGCCGAGTTCCCGCAGCTGGCCGAGATCGTGGAACTGCCGTACAAGACCAACGGCTACCGCCGGCAGGCGCAGGCCGTCCTCGGCGCCGCCAACAACAGCCGGGTCGCCGTCGACTCCCTCGCCTGGGGGCACCAGGGCGGCAACGACATCTCCGTCGAGCTGGCCGACCCGGGCGCCGCCAACGCCGCGCTGGGTGTGACCGTGACCGGCAACGCCATCCGGGTGAACCTCGCCACCGACGGCTCCGGCGCGGTCACCAGCACGGCCGCCCAGGTGGTGGCGGCGATCAACGCGAACGCCGGATCGCTGGTGCGGGCGTACACCTACCGCGGCAGCGCCGGCACCGGCGTGGTCGCGCCGGCCGCGCGCACCCAGCTCACCGACGACCTGAGCGCGCCGGCCTCCGTCTCCCGCGACCCGCACCCGGTGTACGCCATCCGCATCGGCAAGCACCGCGACGGGTCGAAGCCGGGCGTCCTCGCGTACGCCCAGGAGCACGCCCGCGAGTGGGTGCCGCCGCTGGTCACCATCGAGACCGCCGAGCGGCTGCTGCGCAACTACGGGCACGACGGCCGGACCAAGCAGCTGCTGAACAACCTCGACATCTGGATCGCCCCGTCGATCAACCCGGACGGCGGGCACTACTCGTTCTACGACTTCAACTCCCAGCGCAAGAACATGACCAACCACTGCCCGCTGACCGGTGCGGCCGACTTCCTCGGCCGTGACTCGTGGGGCGTGGACAACAACCGCAACTACACCGAGTACAGCCTCTTCGACGGCTACTCGGGCGCCTCGTCGAGCTGCACCAGCGGCACGTACGCCGGGCCGAGCGAGCTGTCCGAGCCGGAGAACAAGAACCTCGACTGGCTCGCGTCCCGGCCGAACATCAAGTTCTCCATGAACCTGCACTCGTCCGGCAACTACTTCATGTGGTCGCCCGGCGCGTACGCCCTGCCGGACCGCACCTCGGCGCCGCGCCCGACGCTCGCCGAGGAGTCGTTCTTCTGGGGCGCCTCGTCGCGGATCCTCACCGCGATCAAGCAGCACCGCAACATGGCCGTCACCCCGGCGCGCACCGGTCCCATCTCCGACGTGCTCTACTCGGCGGCGGGCAACTCCGGCGACATGCTCTGGTACAAGTACGGCATCTACGCCTGGAACTTCGAGGTCGGCACCTCCTTCCAACCCGAGTGGGAGGAGGCGCACGACGAGGCCATGGAGTTCTCCAACGGCCTGGTCGAGCTGATGCGGGTGGCCCGTGACTTCGCCACGGACAGGAAGCGGCCGACGAGCACCCTCGCCGTCGCGCCGAGCTCGACGCCGGGCATGGTCAACGTGACGTTCGACGTGTCCGAGCCGGCGTCGGTCTTCTACACCCTCGACGGCGCCGCGCCCACCTACGAGTCCACCCTCTACGGCTCCGCGGGCGTCCGCGAGGGCGGCGAGACGGTGACCGTACCGGCCGGGACGTCGATCAACTGGTTCTCCGTCGACGCGGCCGGCAACGTGGAGAACAACTACCGTCCCGACGGCAACGGCAAGAACTACCGCAAGGGTCAGGCCGTCCTGCCGACGAGCTGACCGGATCCCCCCTCGACGGCCGCGGCGCTCCGGCGCCGCGGCCGTCGGCTGTCCGGGCCACGACCGCCGCGGATGACGTTTGCGTTTCAGCTGTTCCCCAAGATCACTCCTGGAATTAGCGTGAGATCAACTTCACGCCCCCCTCTCGCGCGAGAACGGGGGTCAGTCCAGTGAGGAGCGAGATGCTCAGAAGAACACGGTGGCTGGTGGCCCTCGCCGCCACGGCGACGGCACTGAGTGCGGTGCCGGGCACGTCGGCGTCGGCCGAGCCCCACAGCGTCACCCCGTCCACCGGGTCAGGTGCCGCGTCGGCCGGCTCGGGCGCGGCGACCGAAACCACCACCCACACGGTCACCCTGCTGACCGGTGACGTGGTGACCGTACGCTCCAGCGGGTCCGGGTGCCCACAGGCGGCGGTGCGGCCCGCGAAGCCGAACTCGGTGTTCCACCAGTCGTGCGGCCCGGACGGGCACCTGCACGTCATCCCCGCGAGCGTCGCGTCCCGGGTGGGCGCGGTGCTGGACCCGGACCTGTTCGACGTGACCGCCCTGATCGCCGACGGCTACGACGACGAGAGCACCCCGACGCTGCCGCTGATCGTGCAGCCGGCCACGAAGGCCGCGCGCGTCGCGGCCCTGGACGGCGTCGTGGACCTCCCCCTCCTCGACGCCGTCGCCGGCCACGTGCCGAAGCGGGGCGAGGCCACCGCGAAGCTGGCCACGAACTCGTTGCTGGCGGGGGCGAAGAAGGTGTGGCTGGACCGCAAGGTCCGCGCCACGGGCCTGACCGCCGCCGCGCCGACCACCGTGGCCGGTGGCGGCGGGGCGGCCGGCGCCGGCAAGGGCCCGCGCGCCGGCCTTGACTGGAACCTGACCCAGATCTCCGCGCCGGACGCCTGGAAGGCCGGCTACACCGGCAAGGGCGTACGGGTCGCGGTGCTCGACACGGGCGCCGACTTCACGCACCCCGACCTGGCCGGCCGGGTGGTGGAGAAGGCCGACTTCACGGTCGAGGGTGGCGACGCCGTCGACCACAACGGGCACGGCACGCACACGGCCTCGACCATCGCCGGCACGGGCGCGGCGGCGGACGGGCAGCGCCGCGGCGTCGCCCCGGACGCGCGACTGGTCATCGGCAAGGTCCTCGACGACCACGGATACGGCGACGACTCCCAGATCATCCGTGCGGTCGAGTGGGCCGCGCAGCGGGCCGACATCGTCAACATGAGCCTCGGCGGCGAGTACGGCGACGACGGCAGTGACCCGCTGGCGCTCGCCGTCGACGCGGCCAGCCGGAAGACCGGCGCGCTGTTCGTCGTCTCCTCGGGCAACAGCGGCGGCGCCATCTCCGCGCCGGGCTCCGCGGCCACCGCCCTGACGGTCGGCGCGGTCGACCGCACCGGCGCGCTGGCTGACTTCTCCAGCCGGGGGCCGCTGGTCGACACCTCGGTCGCGAAGCCGGAGCTGGTCGCGCCGGGCGTCGACATCGTCGCCGCCCGGGCCGCTGGCACCGACCTCCAGGACCCGATCGACCGGTACTACGAGGGCTCCACCGGCACCTCCATGGCCGCCCCGCACGTGGCCGGCGCCGCCGCCCTGCTGGCCCAGCGGCACCCGGACTGGACGGCCGCGCGGCTCAAGGCCGCCCTCGTGGGCGCCGCCGACCCGATGACCGGTGTCGACCCGTACGCGGTCGGCGCCGGCCGGCTCAACGCCGTCCGCGCCCTGTCCGGGCCCGTGAGCGACCAGTCCGTGGTCGACCTCGGCACGTTCACCCATCCGCAGGCCGGCGTCGCCGAGACGGCGCTGAGCTGGACGGGCGACACCACCCCCGCCACCGTCACCCTCGACCTGGCCGTCACCGCCGTCAACCACGACGGCACCACCGCGCCGCGCGGCGCGGTCACCCTCACCACGACACGCGTGACGCTCAGGAAGGGCTCCACCGCCGGCGCCCGGCTGCGGATCGACCGGGCCGCGTTGGCCGAGCGGCCGGGCTACTACCTCGCGACCGTCACCGCCCGCGCCGGCGGGCACCGGCTCGCCACCACGCCGGTCAGCTTCTACGTCGAGCCGCGCAGCTTCGACCTGACGGTCCACACCAGGCCGATGCCGGACGTGTCGCCGGGCGCGGAGAGCTGGGTCGGCGTCCTGGTGACCAACCTCGACGACCCGTACCTCTCGGCCGGCGACGGGTTCGTGACGCCGGGCGAGACGGTCACGGTTCGGGTCGCCCCGGGCCGGTACGCGGTCACCGCCGCGTACTCCTCGTACGACGTGGTGACCGACGCGCAACAGGGCGCCTACGTGGGTGACACGGACATCGCGATCACCGGTACCCGCAGCATCACCCTCGACCCGGCGACGGCCCGCCCCGTTACGGCGACCGTCGACGGCGTGCCCACCGAGGCGTCGGTCGCCACGTTCGCCTACGTGCAGACCACGAGGAACGGGCGGTCCTGGTACAACGCCGTCACCGGCCTGGGCGGCGGGGCCAAGGTGTCGGTGTCGCCGCTGCGCCGGCCCAGCGTGGGGTCGCTGCGGGCGTACGCCGGCTTCGGTCTCGAATCGCCGGCGGGCGCCGCGCGGCCCTACCACTACGACCTGGTGCACGAGTACGCCACGGGCGTGCCCGCCGACCCGTCGTACCGGGTGACGACGGCCGAGCAGGCCCGGCTGGCCCGGATCGACGAGCGGTTCCACCAGATGGACTCGCCGGAGATGGTCACCTCGTTGCGGCGCTACCTGTACGCCCCCGACGGGCTGTACATCACCCAGACCCGCACGTACGACCTGCCGCCGAACCGGACCGACTACCTCTCGCCGGGTTACGTCTACGTCGACGAGGGCATCTACGGCGGCCTGGTCGCGCAGGAGCAGGCGCGCGGCTACCAGCCGGGCAGCCGGCAGGCCAAAATTTGGGCGCGGCAGCCGCTGCACTCCGACTGGGTCGACGGCATCGCCGCCGTGGCGCAAACCTGCGCCACGGCGCCGTCACGGACCCGGGGCAACCTGCACCTCGACCTGGTCATGCTGACCGACCAGCACGGGCGGGCCGACTGCCTGCAGGGCGGGTCGATCGGGGTGAACCGGAAGCTGTCGCTCTACCGCGACGGCGCGCTGGTCGAGGAGCGTGCCGCCTCGCGGGCCGACTTCACGGTGCCGCAGCGGGCCGCGGACTACCGGGTGACCCTCGACGTCGAGACGAGCCTGGTGCTGCCGGTGTCGACCCGGGTGACCACCTCGTGGACGTTCCGGTCCGCGGGGCCGAGCGGGACGGGCAGCGTGCCGTTGCCGCTGCTCGCGGTCGACTACGCGCTGCCGATGGACACCGGCAACCACGCCACCGGCGGGACCGGCGAGTTCACGGTCCGGCAGGCCCGCGGCGTACCCACCCAGAAGGTGACCTCGTTCCGGGTCTGGACCTCGGCCGACGACGGCGTCACCTG
The DNA here is from genome assembly GCF_056150165.1 of Micromonospora xinjiangensis. Classification (NCBI taxonomy): domain Bacteria; kingdom Bacillati; phylum Actinomycetota; class Actinomycetes; order Micromonosporales; family Micromonosporaceae; genus Micromonospora; species Micromonospora xinjiangensis. Next base: position 180,187 of record NZ_JAXCFO010000004.1, read on the forward strand.
GGCGGCGGCCCGGGTCACCCGCGACGGGGACGGCTACCGGGTCGACCTGCCGAAACCCGCACCGGGCAAGGCGGTCTCGCTGCGGGTGAAGGCCGAGGGCAGCGGCGGTAGCGGCATCGACCAGACCATCGTCCGGGCGTACCGGGCCGGCTGATCGTCCCGCGCCCGGGCGCGGCCCCGGCACGACCGTGCCGGGGCCGCGTCCGTCCGACCTCCGTCAGCCCTTCTTGCAGGAGGCGAGCACGCCGACCACGCCGACCCCGGTGGGCTTCAGCGGCAGCTTCGTCGACGCCGCCGGGCACCTCGGGACCGTCAGGTCGTAGATGCCGCGACCGAACGACGCCGCGGTCAGCTGCCGGCTCTGCTCGTGGTAGCGCAGGTACATCACCGCCGCCTGCGGCAGGTTCGTGCCGAGGGCGGCCCACTCGCCGCCGTTCCAGGCCGACAGGAACACCCCGACGTCCGTGCCGACCAGCAGCAGCCCGTCGGCGGTCGGGACGATCGAGTTCACCGGCGCGTCCGGGAGACCCCGGCCGATGTCCCGCCAGGTGCGGCCGCCGTCACGGGTGATCATCACGTGGGCCCGGTCGCTGCCGGAGCGGAATCCGGAGAACGTGGCGTACGCGATGTTCTTGTCCCGCGGGTGCACCGCCACCCGGGTCACCCAGGTGCCGGGCAGCTGCGCCCGGTCGACCTGGTGCCACGAGCCGCCCAGGTCGTCGGTCCACCACAGCCGGCCGTCGTCGGTGCCGACGTACAGCGTGTTCCCGTCCGTCGGCGCCGCCGCGAGCGTGGTGATCGTGCCCCACGGATAGCCGGACGGGTCGTTGGGGCCGCCGCCGGTGAGGTCCGGGCTGATCGGCGTCCACGTCCGACCGTTGTCGGTGGACCGGTTGACGATGTTGCCGGCGTAGTACATGACGTTCGGGTCGCTCGGGTCGAACTGCAGCGGCGTGAGCCAGTTGCGCCGCGCGGAGGTCGTCTGCCCGGCACCGATGGTCTGTCGCGGCGCCGCGCCGGCGTTCTCGGAGCGGTAGCAGGAGCCGTACTGGCTGCACCCGAAGACGATGTTCGGCTGCTCGGGGTGGATGATCACCTGGAGGCCGTCACCGCAGCCGATGGCGGTCCACGGGCCGCCGACACCGGTGTAGCCGCGGTTGCAGCCGTTGTCCTGCGCCCCGCCGACCTTCAGCACCGGATCGGTCTCCGCGACGTCGACGGTGTAGAACTGCGTGTACGGCTCGTAGGTCGACTTGACCCAGCCGCTCGCGCCGTTGGCCTCCGACCGGTAGAAGCCGCCGTCGTTGCCGAGGTAGACCCGGCCGGGCACCTTCGCGTCCCAGCGCATCGCGTGCTGGTCGGCGTGCACGCCGCCCACCGACGAGAAGCTCTGCGCGCCGTTGGTGGAGCGCATCAGGTTCACCCCGGTCAGGAACACGTGGTCGGCGTCGCCGGGGTCGACGAAGAGCTTGCCGAACCACCAGCTGAACGTGGACTGCGACGCCTGCCCGGCCGTCACCGGCGTCTGTGTCCAGCTGTCCCCGCCGTCGTCGGAGCGGTAGAAGGCGCGGAACGGGCCGAGCGCCGTGCCGACGTACGCGTAGAGGCGCTGCGGGTCGTTCGGGGCGAGCGCCAGGCCCCACCGGCCCTGGTCGGCGTCGGTCGGCAGACCGTCGGTCATCCGCTGCCAGCTCGCGCCGCCGTCCTCGGAGCGCCAGAGGCTCGAACCGGGGCCGCCGTAGGTGCGCTGGTGCGGCTCGCGCAGATGGTCCCACATCGCCGCGTACACCCGGCGGGGATTGCTCGGGTCGATGACGACCTCGGTGGCACCGGTGGTGGCGTTCGGCGGGGCCAGGACGCGACGCCAGCTGTCACCGCCGTTCTCGGAGAGGTAGACGCCGCGCTCGCCGCCGGGACGGAAGAGGTTGCCGCTGGCCGCGGCGAAGATCCGGTCCTCGTCGCTCGGGTCGATGGCGAAGCGGGCGATGGCGTGGCTGTCCTTCAGCCCGACCCGCTTCCACGTCTCTCCACGGTCCTTCGACCGGTAGACGCCGTCGCCGCCGAAGGTGATCGAGCCGCCGCCCGGCTGGGCCTCGCCCGTGCCGGCGAAGAGCACGCCGTCACTGGTCATCGCGACCGCGCCCATGCTCTGCGTCCAGCCGTCCGGCCAGGCCGTCTCGAACGTGGCGCCGGCGTCGCGGGACCTCCAGACGCCACCGGAGGCGGCGGCGATGAAGACCTGGTCGGGCACCTGCGGGTCGACGGCGATGTCGACCACCCGGCCGCCGATGTTGCTCGGACCGAAGAAGCTCCACCTGCGCTCGGCGAGGTGCCGGTACGCCTTGCGGGTGTGGCCGGCGATCTGGTCGGCCTCCCCGCGCGCCTTCGTGTACTTGGCCGTGGAGAGCTCGGTGCTGCCGTCGCTCATCCGCTGCGCGGTCATCCACTCGTCGGGCAGTTCCATCGGCCCGGTGGGGGTGCTGGTGGCCAGCGACACCTCCTCGACGGGCCGGGGCGTCGAGGAGGCGGTGAGCGCGACCGTGGCCAGCAGCACGACCGCCGCCGTCAGGGTGAGGCCGCGGTATCTTCGGACGAGCGTGAGGTTCATTCGGTTCTCCCTGTCCACGCGTGATTACCGGGGAAAGCGGTCTCCACCGGGCACGCTAGACAGTGGGGTGAGCCACGTCACCGAGCATCTGTTGGGATTCGGTGGGTCCGGTTAGGACACCTGTCGAGGCGGGCCGCCGACACGGTCGACGGCCGTCAGCGGCTCTGGAACTCCGGCAGGCCCGCGTCGTCGGAGTCCGGCCCCACCACGGCGGTGACCGTCGTGCCGTCCGCGCAGAGGGCGGTGGCCCGCAGGTACGTGCGTCGGTGCTGCGCCCGCATCAGCACCTCGGCCTCGAAGATCTCGTCCTCGGCGCGGAGCAGGTCGATGTCGGTGCGCTGCTCGTAGTGGGCGCGTACGTCCAGTGGGGTCATCCGGACGGTGGCCTCGACCGTCGTCAGCGCGCCCTGCTCGACGACCGAGGTGACCCGCGCGCCGTCCGGCAGCAGCAGGCCGTCGACCCGGGCGTCCACCTCGGCGTCGGCGTCCAGCGGCACCCGGTCGCAGCTCGGCAGGTTCGCGAGCATGCCCGGCCCCCGACCGGTGCCCTGACCCGCGTCCGGGTCACCGCACGCGGCCAGCAGCAGGGGGATCGTGACGACGGCGGCGAAAATCCGGAGTCTCACCGCCGCAGCATGGCACGCTCAGCGCAGGAACCGCCACCGTCGTACGGCGCGCAGCAGGACCGCGATGACGACCGCGGTGACCGCCATGAGCACGCTCGTGAGCAACGCGCCGTACGCGAAGCCGGAGAACTCGAAGGCCTGGTCGAAGATGTACACCGGCAGGTAGAGCGTGGCGTTGGCGGGCCGCCCGTCGGTCAGGACGTACGCGGGCACGAAGTTGACCTGGAGGGTGAGGATCGTGTCCCGGACCGCGAGCAGCAGCAGCACGGGCGCGAGCAGCGGCAGGGTGAGCCGGCGCAGCTGCCCGAACGGCCCGCACCCCTCCAGGGCGGCCGCCTCGTAGAGCCGTCCGTCGAGCATCCGCCGGGCGGCGAGCACGACCAGGAATCCCTCCCCGATCGGGAACATCAGCATCAGCGCGACGCCCAGCCGCGCGGTGCCCGGCTCGGAGAGCCAGCTGAACCCGGGGTGACCGACGAGCCCGAGCAGTTGGTTGAGCGGGCCGTAGAGCGGGTTGAGGACCCACAGGAACAGCACCGCGAGGGCGACGTCCGGTACGACCGTCGGCAGGTACACCGCGACCCGGAACCAGCGGCCGCCCGGCCGCGGCGCGGCCAGCAGCAGGCCGAGCCCCACGGCGGCGAGCAGCCGCAGCGGCACGGTCAGCGCCAGGTGGACGGCGGAGGCGCGGACGCTGTCGAGCAGGAAGCCGTCGGCGAGCATCCGGCGCACGTTGTCCAGGCCGACGAACCGCGGGTCGCGGGTGAGGCCGGCGTGGTCGGTGAAGGCGTAGCCGAGGTTCAGCAGCGCCGGCAGCAGGATCAGCAGCCCCACCGCCACCGCGTACGGGGCGAGGAACGCCCACGCGGTCAGCGGCGGGCGGTCCCGGCCGGAGGTCACCGCCGCCGCCCGGTGCCGGCGTCGAAGTGGTGCAGGCGGTCCGCGTCGGGACACAGCCGCACCGCCTCGCCGGCCCGTACCCCCGGCCGCGGCCCGGTGCGGACGGTCAACCTTGTGCCGTCGGCGCAGCGGGTCAGCAGGATCGTCTCGCTGCCCAGCGCCTCCACCGCCTCGGTGACGGCCTCGATCGGCCCGTCCCCGTCGAGGAGCAGGTCCTCGGGGCGGACCCCGACGGTCAGGTCGGCGGTGCCGCCCAGCACACCGCCGCCGGGGACCAGGTTCATCGGCGGGCTGCCGAGGAAGCCGGCGACGAACGTGTCCGCCGGCTCGTCGTACACCTGCTGCGGCGGCCCGACCTGGCGGATGCGGCCGCGGTGCAGCACGGCGACGCGGTCGCCGAGGGTCATGGCCTCCGCCTGGTCGTGGGTGACGTGGATGGTGGTGGTGCCGAGGTCCCGGTGCAGGGCGAGCAGGTCGGCGCGGGTGGCGAAGCGCAGCGGCGCGTCCAGGCTCGCCAGTGGCTCGTCGAGCAGGTGGACCGCCGGCTCGCGCAGCAGCGCCCGGGCCAGGGCGACCCGCTGACGCTGCCCGCCCGAGGTCTGGTCGGGGTAGCGGTCCAGCAGGTCCCCGATGCCCAGCCGCTCGGCCGCGGCCCGCGCCCGCCGCTCGGCCTCGTCGCGGCGGACCCGGCGCACGCGCAGCCCGAACAGCAGGTTGCCGAGCACGGTGAGGTGCGGATAGAGCGCGTAGTCCTGGAAGACCATCGCGACGGCCCGCCGGTGCGGTGGGACCCGGGCGACGTCCTGCCCGTCGAGGAGGATGCGCCCGCCGTCGGGTCGGTCGAGCCCGGCGATCAGCCGCAGGATCGTCGACTTCCCCGAGCCGGACGGCCCGACCAGGGTGAGCAGCTCGCCGGGCCGCACCTCCAGGTCGACGTCGTCGAGGGCGACGACGCGCCCGTAGGACCGGGTCAGCGACTCCAGCCGGATGGCGCCGCGCTCAGCCACCCGTACCGACCGGCAGGGCGAAGAGCGGACGGACCTTCTCCTCCAGGTTCCGCAGCCCCTCCTCGCGCCCGACCCGCCCGTAGAAGACCTCTTCGAGCAGGGCGTCCGCCTCCCGTTCCACCCGTGACCAGGTGCCGGTGCGGGGAGTGGCCTTCAGGTGCGGCTCGGCGTCGAGGTAGACCTGCGACGACCGCGGCGGCTTCTGCGGGTCGAGGAACGTGGGGGAGTTGGCCACGTCGAGTCGGGACGGCACGGTCCGGCCGGACCCGGCGAGGATCCGCTGGCCCTGCTCGCCCATGGCGAACTCGATGAACCGCCACGCGTCGTCGTGGTCGGGCAGGCCGGCGCTCATGCAGTACGCGTCGCTGTGCAGGATCGACGCGGGCACCCCGCCGGGCGCCACGGGCAGCGGCGCGGCGTCCCAGGTGAAGCCGTCGATGGTCCGCAGGGTGGGTACGGCGACGCGGCTGTTCAGGTACATGCCGAGGGTGCCGCGGAGGAACCGTGCCTCGCTCGACTCGCTCTGCTCCTCTCGGTCGGGGGGCACGACGTGGTGCGTCAGCTGCAGGTCGAGGAACCAGTCGACGGCCCTGCGGGTCGCGGGGTCACGGGTGAGGGTGAGGGTGGTCGGCCGGGCCGGGTCGTCAACGATCTCGCCGCGGTTGGACCAGACGAACGGTGCCAGCCGCGGGACCGAGGGCTCGACCCCCACGCCGTACGTCCCGTCGCCGGTCAGGGCACGGGCGGCGGAGAGGAAGTCGTCCCAGGTCCAGCCCGCCTTCGGCAGCGGCACGCCGCGCGCCGCGAAGAGGTCGGCGTTGTAGTAGACGACGAGCGACGACATGTTCTGCGGCAGGCAGGCCAACGTCTGCCCGTCGTAGCGGAAGGCGTCCAGGGCGCGGGGGCTGAAGTCGCTCTCCTCCAGGGCGGTGCTGCGGTCGAGGTACGACTGCACGGGCTCGATCGCCCGCTGCGCGGCGAACTGGCCGTAGCGCCGGTAGTTCAGCAGGAACACGTCGGGCGGCCGCCCGCCGGCGAACGCGGTGGTCAGCCGGGCCATCAGCTCGTCCTGGGTGGCGACCGGCGAGAGCGTGACCGGCACGTCGGGCTGGGCGTCGGCGAACGCGTCGACGAGACCGCGGTAACCGGCGATCTCCTCGGCGTCGCCGAAGAGCACGACGGTGATGCCCCGGGAGTCCTTCGCGTCGCCGCCGCTGTCGCAGCCGGCCACGCCGAGCAGCAGCGCGGCGGTGACCAGGGCGACGGCCCGTCGGAATCGGCTCACCTACGACCTCCAGATCTCAGGGCGGCCAGCGGATCGTCGTGCAACAGGATCCGCTGGGCCAGCAGGAACACCAGCACGCACGGCACGGTCGCCACCACGCAGCCGGCCATCAGCAGCGGCCAGTCCGTCGGGTTCAGCAGCCGCAGGAACTGCAGACCGAGGGGGTACGTGTAACGGTCGCCGCTGTGCAGGTACAGCAGCGGGTCGATCAGGTTCGACCAGTGGAACGTGAAGGCGAGCACGGCCACCGCCAGCGTCGCCGGGCGCACCTGCGGCAGCGCCACCCGGCGCCAGACGGTGAGCCATCCGGCCCCCTCGAGCCGGGCCGCCGCGAGCTGACTGTCGGGCACGCCGCCGAAGGCCCACGCGTACAGCAGCACGAGGAACGGGCTGCCGGCGAGCAGGGCCGGGGCCAGCAGCGGGACGTACGTGTCGACGACTCCGGCGAGCCGGAACAGCTCGAAGCGGGTGGCCCAGACCGCGGTGACCGGCACGAGCAGGACCGCCACCAGGCCGAGCACCGCCCGGCGGCGGGCCGCCGGGGTGAGCAGCCGCAGCCCGAAGCCGGTCAGCGAGGCGACCAGCACCGTGACCGGTACGGCGATCGCGACCACGAGCGCGGAGTTCGCGAGGTAACGGAAGAGCGGGATCAGCTCCGGCAGCCGGGCGTACGCGGCCACGGTCGGCTCGGTCGGCAGCAGTTCCAGCGTGCGCGGTGGTGGCGTGCCGGCGGGCCGGAGCGACCCGACGAGCATCAACCACAGCGGGGCGGCGAAGAGCGCCGCGACCAGCGCCGGCAGCACGAACCGCCCGATGAACCGCGGTAGCACGTGGGGGCTCGCCGAGCGCACGTCCCGCCCTTCTCGCCAAATCCGGTGGCGTGTCTCGTCCGGCCACGCCGCCGGCGATCTCCACCCGGCGGGGTGGTGCGGCCGAACCTATGGCCGGGTGGGCCGCGCGTCATCGGGCACCTGTTGGAATCGCGGGGGAGCTGCTCCTACGCCTGTCGCACGAGCCGCTGGCCGCGACGGACGGGGCGCGCGGGGCGGGGACCGTCACCGCCGGTGGGGAACGCCTTCGACAGACGTAGGAGACGTCGACGATCATCTTCCGCACCTGTCCGATGACCGCCCGCTGTCGGATTCCTAGGGTTCAGCTCATCTGCCGCACCGGCGGCCCGCCGTCCCTGCCCGGACGGCCGGCCCCGCGCCGGTGCCGGACCAGGGGAGGAGCACCATGCCAACCACGAGGAGCTGGTGGCGAGCGTCGGTGGTGGTCGCGATGACCGCCGTCGTGGCCCTGCCGGCGGCCGTCGCGACGGCGAAGCCGACCGCGGAGAGACTCCGGCCCGTCATCCGGGACGGGGTCACCCAGCCGGTGTTCGGCTACGCCGACGCGATCCGCGAGCGGGTCTTCGTCACCTCCGACGTCGACACCGACGGCGACGGCGCGCGTGACGTCGTGTCCATGGACATCATCCGGCCCAAGGCCAGCGACAAGGGCCTGCGTGTGCCGGTGGTCATGGACGCGAGCCCGTACTACTCGACCGTCTGCCGGGGCAACGAGAGCGAGTGCAAGGCCGACGTGGACGGCGACGGCCTCAACGACAAGTGGCCGCTCTTCTACGACAACTACTTCGTCCCGCGCGGCTACGCGGTGATCCTGCTCGACATGATCGGCACGAACAACTCCACCGGCTGTCCGGTCACCGGTGGTCGCGCCGACAACATCAGCGCGCCGACGGCGATCGACTGGCTCAACGGGCGGCGCGCGGGCCGCGACGCCGCCGGGGAGCGGGTGGTCGCCGACTGGCACAACGGGCGCACCGGCATGATCGGCAAGTCGTACGACGGCACCCTCGCCAACGCGGCCGCCGCCACCGGCGTCAAGGGCCTCACCACCATCGTGCCGATCTCCGCCATCTCCAGCTGGTACGACTACTCGCGCAGCAACGGCCTGGTGACCCGGGCCAACAACTACTCCGGCAGCCTCGCCAACACCGTCACCAACCCGGAGCGGCGCGCGTACTGTGCTCCCGTCCGGGACCAGATGGGTGTGGCGGGCGACGACGCGACGGGCGACTACAGCGACTTCTGGGCCGAGCGGGACTACGTGCCGCACGCCGACCGCGTCCGGGCCAGTGTCTTCGTGGTGCACGGCATCAACGACAACAACGTGCGGCCGGAGCACTTCAGCAAGTGGTGGGACGCCCTCGCCGAGCACAACGTGCCCCGCAAGCTCTGGATGACCGGCACCGGCCACGTCGACCCGTTCGACTTCCGACGCGGTGAGTGGGTGGACACCCTGCACCGCTGGTTCGACTACTGGCTGCACGGCGTCCAGAACGGGATCATGAAGGAGCCCCGGGTCGACATCGAGCGGGCCCCGGACGTGTGGGAGACCCACCGCGACTGGCCGATCCCGGCCGCCCGGCCGACGCAGGTCTTCCTGCGGCCCGGCGCCGAGGGCGCGGCCGGCGCGCTGTCGGTCCGCCCGCAGCCCGGCAAGGCGTCCCGGACCTTCACGGACACGCCGAGCATGAGCCAGACCAACGCCATCCGGCACCCCTCGGACCCGCAGGCCAACACCGCGAACCGCCTCGTGTTCCTCTCCCAGCCGCTGCGGGCCCCGCTGCACGTCTCGGGCACGCCCGTCGTGCGGATCAAGGCGTCGGTGAACGGCGAGGACACCAGCTTCGCCGGTCTGCTCGTGGACTACGGCACCCGGCCGCGGTTCAGCACCGCGGGCGACGGCATCGCCACCCTGACCGAGGAGGACTGCTGGGGCGGCGACGCCACCTGGGGCGGCCACGCGGAGGACGCCTGCTACCGGCAGACCACCAAGACCGTGGCCGAGCAGCCGCAGGAGCTCGTCACCAAGGGCATCCTGGACGGGCTGAACATCGACTCGCTCGCCACGTCGACCCCGCTGGTGCCGGGGCGCAAGTACGGTGTCGACGTGCCGCTGCTGCCCGAGGACTACGTCTTCGAGGCCGGCAACCAGATCGGTGTGATCCTGCTCGGCTCGTACTCCGGCTACAGCAGCCGGGCCAAGCAGAACCAGGCCGAGATTACCGTCCACTTCGACAGCAGCCGGATCGAGCTGCCGGTCGTCGGCGGCCGCAAGGCGGCCGAGCGCGCCGGCCTCTGACGGCGGTCGGTTCGACGGGCGGGGCGACGAGGGTCGTCGCCCCGCCCACGCCGTCGCGGCGTACGGTCCTCCGTCCCCGGTTCCGTCGATCAGCCGGCGGCCGGCGAGTCGTAGGAATTCCGGGCGGCGTCGATCTCGCCGATGTGCGCCTCGGACCCCGGTCTCGTTCGCACTGACGATCGCCCGGTAGTCCAGCCCACCCGCGCGGCTGGTCGGTCGTTCAGTCCTCCGGGCGGTACGCGCCGGTGAGCCGCCCCAGCTTCAACGCCAGGTGCAGGCAGAGCCGCTCGTTGCCGTCCTTCAGGTCGGTCTCGGCCAGCTCCTCGATGCGCTGCAGCCGGTAGTAGAGCGTCGTGCGGTGCAGTCGGAGCTGCTCCGCGGTGGCGTGGGCGTTGCCGGCGAGGTCCAGGTAACGCTCCAGCGTGCGCAGCAGCACCGGGCTCGACTGCTCCCGCAGCAGCCGGTCGAGACCGGGGTGCACGTCGGCCATGTCCAGGTGCCGCCCCTCGAGCCGGGTGAGCACCCGGTAGACGCCCAACCCGGACCAGGAGATCACCGTGCCCAGCGCCGGCAGCCGAACGCCGACCCGGGCGGACTGCAGCGCCTCCCCGTACGAGCCGAACGCCTCCGCGAGGCCCGGACGCTGCTGCCCGATCCCGACGACGGTGCGTTCGACCGAGCCGAGGCCCCGTGTCGCGTGCCGCAGGTTGTCGTCCAGCAACTTGGCGGCGACCTCGGGAGAGGGGCGCCCGGCGCCGCGGGTGCCGGTGAGCAGGAGGACGCCGTGGTCGTCGCGGACCAGGTGCAGCGCCTCCCGGGTGCCGACCCAGCGCCGGGTGGTGACCAGCGCCTGCTCCAGCGCCAGCCGGGCGATCTCGTCGAGCGGCTCGCCGTCGGTGGCGACGAGCTGCGCCACGACGGCGGTGGCCGGCCCGTCGGCGATCATGCCGGCCTCGCGCAGGGAGCGCGCCGACCGGACCCGGGTCGCCTCACTGTCGGAGAGCAGCGTGCGGGCCGCCTCGGTCTCCTGCTGGGAGGCCAGCTCGCCGAGGAGGTTCTCCCGGTAGAGCGCCAGGGACAGTTCGCTCATCAGACCGGTGGCGGCGATGTCCGCGTCGGCCATGGTGCCGTCCGGGTCGATGAACCAGACGAAGCCCAGCAGCAGGTCCTGGTGGCGGATCGGCACGCAGACCCGGGGCAGCAGGTCCAGCTCCTCCGAGGCGGGTGTGCGTACCGGCTCCCGGGCGTCCAGGATGCCGGTGCTGCGGAACCAGGCCATCACCTCGGGAGTGGTCTGCCGGCGCAGGATCGACGCCCGCCGTACGTCGTCCATCAACCCGGTGTGCTCGCTGTAGACCACCACCCGCTGGCGCCTGTCCTCGATCAGCGCGGGCCGACCCGCGTACGCGGCGAGCGCGTCGACGAGTCGTTGCAACTCACCCTGCATGGGCTCCTCCGGTCACCTCCTCGGTGGACTCCTGACGACGGACTGGTACCCGCCGGTGCGGCCCACCGAGCCTCACAGCCCGGCCGCGCCAGGACCGCACACGAACGATCATGCTGGTCTCTATCGACGGGGACAACCGTTCAGCCTGCGTCTTCGCCGCCGATAGGGCCGCGGACCGTCCGGGATATCCCGTTTCCCGCGCATCCGGGGTCCGTATCCACCACAGTGGTCACGTGGCCGAGGAGGTGGGATGAGCGGGCTGCGGACCGACCTGTACGAACTGCGGATGGCGGCCAGCTACCTGCGTCGTGGCATGACCGAGCACGCCACCTTCAGTCTCTTCTCGCGCCGGCTGCCGCCGCGGCGCGGATTCCTGGTCGCGGCCGGGCTGGCCGAGGCGCTGACGTTTCTCGAGGAGTTCGCGTTCGACACCGCCGACCTCAGCTACCTGCGCGACGTGGTCGGTTTCGACCAGCCGACGCTGACGGCACTGTCCACGCTCCGGTTCACCGGCGACGTCCGGGCCGTTCCGGAGGGGCGGGTGGTCTTCGCCGACGAGCCGCTGTTGGAGGTCACCGCGCCGATCGCCGAGGCGCAGCTGGTGGAGACCGGAGTGCTCAACCTGATCACCTTTCACACCGCGATCGCCAGCAAGGCGGCCCGGTGCCGGCTCGCCGCGGGCGACGCCCAACTGATCGACTTCGCGTTCCGGCGTACCCACGGCATCGAGGCCGGTGCGGGCGTGGCCCGGGCGTCGGCCATCGCGGGCTTCGCCGCCACGAGCGACGTCGAGGCGGCCCGCCGCTACGGACTCGCCGCGTCCGGGACGATGGCGCACTCCTACGTCGAGGCGTTCCCGGACGAGCGGTCCGCGTTCCGGGCGTTCGCCACCGACTTCCCGACGGACCCGATCTTCCTGGTCGACACGTACGACACGCCCGCCGGCGTGCGGGCGGCCGTCGACGTGGTCACCGAGCTCGGCCTGACCGGGCCGTTCGGCGTACGGCTGGACTCCGGCGACCTCGCCGCGCTCGCCCGGCGGGCGCGGGAGATCCTCGACGAGGCCGGGCTGACCCGGGCCCGGATCGTGGCGAGCGGCAGCCTGGACGAGGACGTGATCGCCGCTCTGGTGGCGGCGGGTGCTCCCATCGACGGCTACGGGGTGGGCACGAAGATGGGCGTCTCCTACGACGCGCCGTCGCTGGACAGCGCGTACAAGCTCGTCGCGGTCGGCGACCGGCCGGTGCTGAAGCTGTCTCCCGGCAAGGCCACCCTGCCGGGCCCGAAGCAGGTGTTCCGGGACCCGACCGGCGCGAGCGGCGACGTGGTCGGCCTGCGCGACGAGCCGGCACCGACCGGCCGGGAACCGCTGCTCGTGCCGGTGATGCGCGCCGGTCGCCGGCTCGATCCCGCCGATCCCGCCGCGGCGGTACGCGCCGCCCGTGATCGGTTCGACGCCGACCTGGGTTGGCTGCCGGAGGCGGCGCGGCGGTTGACCGGCGCGCGCCCGCCGACCGTCACGGTGAGCGCGGCACTGACCGCGCTGCACGAGCGGGTGGCCGCGCGGGTGAGGCGGACCGGCGGCCACTGACCGCCGCACCCGGCGGCGGGGCGTACGGCACCAGACCCAACCGATCGGCTCACGTCGATGACCGCTGGTCGCATCCGCGTTCTCCGTTCGGCTCAGCGGACCGTCCGCTCGCCGCGCCGACGCGCTGGTTCGCCTCCACGCTCTGTCAGAGGATCATCACCGGTGGTTTCGTCACGGACGCCCGTCAGTGTCGACAAAGGAGCTGACCGTGACGTCAACACGTGTACGAGCCCGACTCGCCGCCGTCGCCGTGATCACCGCCGCGATCGGCCTGCTGCCCGCGAACGCGTCGGCCGGATCGCACGGCCGCGCCGACTGGATCGGCAGTTGGACCGTGGCCGTGGCCGAGCCGAGGACGACCGGCACCTCGGCCACCGGATTCACCGACACCACCCTGCGCCAGGTGGCGCACCTGTCCATCGGCGGCGACAGCCTCCGGATCCGCATCAGCAACGTCTACGGCACGACGCCGCTGGCCGTCGCGGCGGTCACCGTGGCGCCGCGAACCGGTGGCACCGGCACCCCGCAGGTCGACCAGCGGGCACTGCGGCCGGTGACGTTCCAGGGCGAGCGGTCCGTGACGATCCCGGCCGGGGTCGAGTGGTGGTCCGACCCGGTGCGGATGCGGGTCGCCAAGGACTCCGACCTGGTGGTCAGCACGTACCTCCCGGGCCCGACCGGCCCCACGACCTGGCACCCCGCCGGCTACGCGACCTCGTTCCGGGCGGCCGGCGACGCCACGGCGGACACCGGCGGCGCCTACACCCCGCTGGACACCGCGCGGTACTTCCTCTCCGGTGTGGACGTCACCTCCCGCGCGGCCGGATCGGTGGTGTTCTTCGGTGACTCCATCACCGACGGGGTCGTCTCGACGGTCGATGCCAACCTCCGCTACCCCGACCAGGTCGCGGACCGGCTGCTGGCCCGGCCGGAGGCCCGCCAGTGCGGTGTCCTCAACGCCGGGATCAGCGGCAACCGGCTGCTGAGCGACGCCGGTTCGGCGGGAGACTCGGCGCTCGCGAGGTTCGACCGCGACGTGCTCGGGCAGGCCGGCGTCCGCAGCGTCGTGCTGCTGGAGGGCATCAACGACATCGGCAGCACGCGCGGCGCACTGGAGCCGGCCCAGCTCATCGGGGTCTACCGGCAGTTCATCGCGCGGGCCCACCAGGCGGGCATCCGCGTCGTCGGCGCCACGATCCTGCCGTACGAGGGCGCGGGCTACTACAGCGAGGCCGGCGAGGCGGACCGCCAGGCGGTCAACCAGTGGATCCGCACCTCCGGCGAGTTCGACGACGTCCTCGACCTCGACGCGGCCACCCGGGACCCGGCCGACCCCGGTCGGCTGAACCCCGCCTACGACTCCGGCGACCACCTGCACCCGGGCGACGTCGGCTTCGCGGCGATGGCCCGCGCGGTGGACCTCGGCGACATCTGCTGAGACGGGAGGAACCATGAGGAGACGATCCCTCCGCGCCGCCGCCCTCGCGGTCGGGCTCGCCCTGGCCGGGCTGACCGCGCCCGGTCCGGCCACGGCCACGACCGGCCCGGACGCCGCCGCGGCCGGGACCGTCCGGACGTCGGACGGGGCGTACGTGGTGCGGGAGAGCGTCGTCGGCCCCCGGCTGGTCGACCTCACGATCCAGTCGCCGGCGCTCGGCGGCACCGCGAACGTCCGGCTGTTGACGCCCGACGGGTGGCAGGTCCGATCCCGGTGGGACCGCTGGCCCGTGCTCTACCTACTGCACGGATGCTGCGACTCGTACGTCAGCTGGACCCGGTCGACCGACGTCGCCGACATCCCGCAGCTGCGCGACGTCCTCGTCGTGATGCCCGAGGCGGGTGCCGCCGGCTGGTACAGCGACTGGTGGAACGGCGGCCGGGGCGGCACACCGGCGTGGGAGACGTTCCACCTGCGCGAGGTGCGGCAGATCATCGAGCGTGGGTACGGCGCGGGCACCCGACGCGCGGTGGCCGGCCTGTCGATGGGCGGCTTCGGCGCGATGTCGTACGCCGCCCGCAACCCGGGCATGTTCCGGGCGGCGGCGTCCTTCAGCGGTGTCGTCCACCCGTCGCGGGACCCGGCGTACTGGCTGCCGTTCTTCGGGCGCACCGGTCTGGACCCGTACGACCTCTGGGGCGACCCGGTGGCGCAGCGGCACGTGTGGGCGGCCCACGACCCGTACCACCTGGCGAAGCGACTGCGGCACACCGCGCTCTTCGTGGCCACCGGCGACGGCACCCCGGGCGGGCCGTTCGACGCGCCGGGGGCCACCGACGGCCTGGAGGCGCTCATCCACCAGGAGAACGTCGACTTCGTCGACCGGCTGCGGGAGCTGGGCGTGCCCGTCCAGACCGACTTCTACGGCCCGGGCACCCACAGCTGGCCGTACTGGGAGCGGGAACTGCACCGGGCACTGCCGATGCTGCTGCGAGCGTTGAGCCCGGGGCGGGGCGAGTCGCGCCACTCCGCCCTGGGTAGCCCGTAGCCGGGCCGGTTCCGGGCGGCCCCGGCCGGTGGGCAGGAGTCGTGATCGCGACGACCCGCCCACCGGCCCGGTCCCCGACGGTCCCGGTCAGAGGGGGTGGACGGCACGGGCGGCGACGGCCCGCAGCTTGTCGGGGTTGGCGACGTTGTGGATCTCGGCGATGGTGCCGGCGGAGTCCACGTCCAGGGTGAGCGTGGCGACGACCCGGCCGGCACCGCTGAACACGATGCCCGACCGACCGTTCAGCTCGACCAGCTCGACCTTCATGGCGGACGGCTCGACGCCGGCGTAGGGCCGGGCGGCGATGCCCGCGAACCAGGCCGCCACCCGGTCCGCGCCGGTGACCGGACGCATCGCCTGGCGCACCTTGCCGCCACCGTCGGTCCACAGCGTCACGTCGGGGGCGAGCAGCTGCATCAGGGTGTTGATGTCTCCACCGGTGGCGGCGGCGAGGAACCGCTCGGTCACCTCCCGCTGGCGGGCGCGATCGGCCGGGAAGCGTGGTCGCCGGGCCTGCACGTGCCCGCGGGCGCGGTGCGCGGCCTGCCGCACGGTCGCCTCGGATCGCTCGACCGCCTCGGCGATCTCGGCGTAGCTGAAGCCGAAGGCCTCCTTCAGCACGAAGACCGCCCGCTCGAGGGGCGTCAACGTCTCCAGCACCACCAGCAACCCCATCGACACCGCGTCGGCGGCGGCCACCTCGTCGGCCGTGTCGGTGCTGGTGAGGATCGGCTCCGGAAGCCACGGACCGACGTACGCCTCCCGCCGGGCCCGTGCCGACCGCAGCCGGTCCATCGCCAGGTTCGACACGATCCGCACCAGGTACGCCTTCGGGTCGGCCACCCTCGACCGGTCGGCCGCCGACCATCGCAGCCAGGTGTCCTGCACCGCGTCCTCGGCGTCGGCCGCGGTGCCGAGGACGCGGTACGCCACCGAGAAGAGCAGGTTGCGGTGCTCGTCGAAGGCCCCGTCCGGCACGGTGCCGGTCATCGGGTGTACCGCCCGCCGCGGCGCCAGCCGAACGACCCGACGGAGGGGAACCTCTTCAGCCGGTCGAACGACGGCCAGGGTGACGCGCTCACCGTCTCCTTGTACCAGACGGCGGTGCGACCGGTCAGGCAGAGCCGTGTGGGGCTGTCGTCGGGGTGGGTGAACTGGACGACCGCGTCGCGGCGGCCGAGGCTGACGGGGGAGTGGAGGTAGCCGAAACGGAACCGCCGAGGGCTCTTCCCGTCCCGCTCTCGCGCGATCGACACCGCCGCGTGCACCCCCGTCGGCATGCCGCTCTGGCAGGTGCCGTGCGTCATCCCGTAGCTCTGCCCGATCGCGGCCGCGTCGCCGATCGCGTACACCTGCGGATGCGACACCGACCGCAGCGTCGCGTCGGTGAGGACGCGCCCCCGCTCGTCGACCCGCAGCCCGGCCGCGGCCGCCAGCGGCGGCACGCGCACCCCGCTGGTCCACACGACCACGTCCGCCGCGACGTCGGCCCCGC
This sequence comes from Micromonospora xinjiangensis, assembly GCF_056150165.1. Classification (NCBI taxonomy): domain Bacteria; kingdom Bacillati; phylum Actinomycetota; class Actinomycetes; order Micromonosporales; family Micromonosporaceae; genus Micromonospora; species Micromonospora xinjiangensis. Next base: position 196,782 of record NZ_JAXCFO010000004.1, read on the forward strand.
CGGCCAGGTCCACCGACTCGGGCAGCACCTTGACGACCTCGACGCCGCTGAGGACGCGCACGCCCAGCCGGGCGAGGGCGGCGCGCAGGTAGGCCCTGGCCCGCGCGCCCATCGTCGAGCCCGGCTCCTGCCGGCCGACCAGCACCACGTCCAGGCCCGGGTGTTGTTCGGCGATCTCGGCCGCGGTCTCCACCCCGGTCAGGCCGCTGCCGCACACCACGACGGTGCCGCCGCCCAGGTCCGCGAGCCGCCGCGCGAGCATCTCGGCGTCGTGCGCGCTGTTCAGGGTGTACGCGTGCTCGTCGACGCCGGGGACCGCACCGGTGTCGGCCACGGAACCCAGCGCGTAGACCAGCCTGTCGTACTCCAGCTCCCGTTCGTCGTCGATCCGGACCCGTCGTGCGGCGGCGTCGACGCCGGTGACCCAACCCCGCACGAACTCCACGCCGGTGCCGTCGAGCAGGTCGGGGATGCGCGGGTGCGCCCGGCCAGGCTCACCGCCGCGGCCAGCCCCGCGTAGCCGGCCCCGAGAACCACGATCCTGTTCATGTGCGCGTCCTTCCGCGTCGATGACGACCACGAGACGGGTGGCGCGATCCAGCCGTGAACCGCCGTGAGGCGGGTCACACCATCGGGTCAGCGGTGCCGGACGCGCAGGATCTCGGTGCGGGCCACGCAGGCGTCGCGCCGCGCGCTCATGGCCAGCCGCTCCGGGTCGTCGAGGTACGCCGTGAGCGCGTCCTCGCCGGGCAGGTCGATGATCTGCACCTCGGACGGCTCCGCGGCCGTGTCCCCGGTGTTCTGCACGCGGGCCACGAGCCGGGCGCCGTGCCGCCCGAGCAGGGCCAGGACGTCGTCCTCGTAGGAGGCCAGGTCGGCCTGGCGACCGTCCACGGCCCAGAGCGTCACGCAGAGGGTGAGAGGCATCGGACCACGATAGGCGTGCCCGCGCGGCCGTGGGGCGGCGCACGGCGGCACGGACATCGACCAGGATCCTAGGATGGCCCAGAGGGTGTGGCGCCCGGGGGTCGAGCAACCGTGTCACCGATCGCGAGATCTCTTTCCGGGCGGACCGCGGCAGGCCCGGCCGGTTCGGCGGGGCCTGCCGCGGGGAGGAGGGACTGACGGGTTCGGCCCGCGCCGCCCGGGCCGGGCGGATGGTGCGCTGTCTGGGCCGCGACCACCCGCCCGCCACCTGCGCGAACCGGGCGGAACGTGCCGTAGCGAGGGGACCACCGTCGTCCTCACCTCGTCGGGGTGGATCTCCCGACCTGCCCAGCACACCGCGCCCGGCCGCCCCGATCAAGGATCTTGACGCGCCCGGTACGCCCGACGGCCACTTCTTGACGCCGCCGATACGCGGGGCGCCGGGCGAACCTGCCGCTCAACGACCGGAACCGGCCGGTCACCGCTCCTGCGTGTGCGCTGACCGCTCGCCCGGGAACGGGTGCTGTGCCCCGCCCGCACCGGCCGCAAGGATCGGAGATATTCGATCTATTCCGTCGACGGGGAGGCATCATGACCGGAGTACGGAGGCGCGACCTGCTGGCGGGAGCCGCCGGCGCGGCGGCGTTGGCGGGCGGCGGAATCGCCAACGCGGACGCGGCCCGGGCGGGCGAGCGCGGGAACGCGGGGGACCGGACGCGGCGGGTCGCGCTGCGGCAGGGCACGGACGTGGCCGCCCAGCTCTCCCCGGACGGTCGGACGATCGCGATGGACCTGGTCAGCGTGCTGTGGGTGCTGCCGGCCTCCGGTGGACCGGCCCGCCGCCTCACCAGCGACCTGTTCGACATCGCCCAGCCCGACTGGTCCCCGGACAGCTCGACGATCACCTTCCAGTCCTACCGCGACGGCGCCTTCAACCTGTGGCTGATCCGACCCGACGGGTCCGGGCTGCGGCAGCTCACCCACGGCCCGTACGACCACCGGGAGCCGCGCTACTCGCCGGACGGGCGGCGCATCGCGTACTCGTCCGACCTGTCCGGAAGCTACGGGATCCACCTGCTCCACCTGAGCAGCGGCCGGACCGAGGTGGTGGCCGACAGCAACCTGGAGGAGTACGAGCCGGCCTGGTCACCGGACGGCCGGCGGATCGCGTTCGTGGTCGCCAACACCCGCATCGACGTGGTCGACCTCGACAGTGGTGCCCGGACCACGGCGGTGACCGCCCCGGCCGGCGCCGTCCTGCACAACCCGACCTGGACTCCGGACGGCCGTGACCTCGTCTACCACCGGCTGCTCGACGGCCGCAGCGAGCTGTGGCGCGGTGACGCGCCCCTGGTCACGGGGGAGGACGCCTACCCGTTCCGGGTGTCCTGGCGCTCACCCCGCGAGTTCGTCTACACGGGGGACGGCCGGATCCGCCGCCGTCGCCTCGACGACGACCGCCGCCAGGACATCGGCTTCGTGGCCCCGGTCACGGTGGCCACTCCCCGCTACCGCAAGCGGCGGCGGGACTTCGACTCCACGGCACGTAGGCCCGTGGTGGGCATCGGCAGCCCGGTGCTGTCGCCGGACGGCCGACAGGTCGCGTTCCGCGCGCTCAACGACATCTACCTGATGACGATCGGTCAGCCGCCCCGCCCGCTCACCCGCGACCAGTGGTGGAAGTGCGACCCGGCCTGGTCGCCCGACGGGCGGTACCTGTCGTACTCCACGGACCGGGGCGGGAAGCTGGACATCTGGCTGCGCGACCTGCGCACCGGCGCCGAGCGGCAGGTGACCGACCTGCCGGACGCGGCCGCCGTGTCCGGCACCTGGTCGCCGGACGGTGAGCGGCTGGCGTTCCTCGACCAGAACGGCGCGCTCTACACGGTGGAGGTGGCCTCCGGGCGGGTGCAGCCGGTGTTCACCGCCACCTTCGAGCCCGGCCGCCCCACCTGGTCGGCCGACGGCCGGTTCATCGCGCTCGCCGCGGTCGTGCCGTACTCGGCCCGGTACCGGGAGGGGCTCAGCAAGATCCTGGTGGTCGACCGGGTCACCGGCGCGGGCCGTTACGTCGACCCGATGCCGCACCGGTCCATCCAGACGCGGGGTGACGACGGGCCGGTGTGGTCGCCCGACGGGCGGCGGATGGCGTTCGTGGTGGCGAGCGTGCTGTGGGTGGTGGACGTCCGGCCCGACGGCGGCTTCGCCGGCACTCCCCGGCAGGTGACCCACGAGGTGACCGACGCGCCGAGCTGGAGCGGTGACTCGACCGAGCTGCTGTACCTGAACAACGGGCGGCTGCGGCTGGTGGCGGCGGCGGGCGGCGCGCCGCGTACGGTGCCGGTGGGGCTGACGTGGACCAACAGCCGGCCGCGTGGTCGCACGGTGATCCGGGCCGGGCGTCTGTGGGACGGCGTGAGCCGGCGGCTGCGCGCGGACGTCGACGTGGTCGTCGAGGGGCACCGGATCGCGGCGGTGGAGGAGTCCCGGCCCGGCCGTGACGGCCGGATCGTCGACGCGCGCGATGGGGTGGTGATCCCCGGCCTGGTCGACATGCACCACCATCGGGAGATGCAGGGGTACGCCTACGGCGCGCGGCAGAACCGGCTGTGGCTCTCCCTGGGCGTGACCACGACCCGGTCGCCGGGCAGTCCGGCGTACCACATGGTGGAGGAGCGGGAGTCGGTCCAGTCCGGCGCGCGGCTGGGTCCGCGGTACTTCGCCACGGGGGAGGCCGTGGACGGGGCGCGCATCTACTACAACTTCATGCGCCCCACGTTCGACGAGCGGCAGCTGGCGTTGGAGCTGGAGCGGGCGGGCGCCCTGGACTACGACCTGATGAAGGCGTACGTCCGGCTGCCGGTGGCGTGGCAGCGGGCGGTGGTCGCCTGGTCGCACCGCAGGGGTGTGCACTCCACCTCGCACTACCACTATCCGGCGTTCGCGTTCGGCAGCGACGGCATGGAGCACACCGGCGCGACGAACCGGTTCGGCTACTCCCGTACGGTCACCGCGATCGGCGCGGGCTACCAGGACGTCATCGACATCTTCACCGTCTCGCGGGCGGCGCGCACGCCGACGCTGTTCGGCGCGAACACGTTGCTGCGGGAGGACACGTCGCTGGTCACCGACCGGCGGGTCCGCACGCTCTACCCGTCCTGGCAGTACGCGGCGTTGCAGGCGGCCGTCACGGCCGCGCAGACCACCGACCAGACGGCCAACCGGGAGAACCTGGCCCGGCAGGTCGCCCAGGCCGCGGCGGTGATCCGCGGTGGTGGCCGCGTCCTCACCGGCACCGATTCGCCGATCGCGTTCAACGCGGTCAGCCTGCACCTGAACCTGCGCGCGATGGTGAAGTACGGGATCACCCCGTACGAGGCGTTGACGACGGCGACCCGGGCGCCGGGGGAGTTCCTGGAGGAGCCGCTCGGGCAGATCGGGCGTGGCATGTACGCCGACCTGGTGGTGCTCGGCGGCGACCCGTTGCGCGACATCGACGAGGCGGCCAACGTGCGGCAGACGATGGCCAACGGAGTGCTGTACGACGTGGACGAGCTGCTCGCCCCGTTCGCGGCCGAGCAGGCGATGGCGGCGGGCCCGACGACGTCGGTGCTGGCGCCGTTGCCCGCGCACCCGGACAACGCCCGCTACTGGTGGCACGACCCGCACTACGTCGAGGCGGGTCGGCACTCGTGCTGCGTCGAGGCCTGAGCGGGCCACCGGCGATCCGGCCTCCGGCCGGGCGCCGGTGGCCCTGCCGGTGACGAACACGAGCCGAAGTTCCGGTGGTTCCCGACGTGCCCGCTTGGATAATGGAGCCCGCCATGGAGAGCTCTCTGGTCCTGCTGGACACCGACATCGGCAACGACATCGACGATGCCGCGTGCCTCGCGTACCTGCTGGCGCAGCCGCGCTGTGAGCTGCTGGGCATCACCACGGTCACCGCCGAGCCGGGGCAGCGGGCCGCCCTCGCCAGCGTGCTGTGCCGGGCGGCGGGTCGGGCGGTGCCGATCTATCCGGGGGCCGCCGAGCCGCTGGCCGGTCCACCGCGGCAGGGGCCGCCGCCGCAGGCGGCCGCGCTGCCCCGGTGGGACCACGAGGCGTCCTTTCCGGCCGGCGAGGCGGTGGAGTTCCTGCGGCGCACGATCCGGGCGCACCCGGGTGAGGTGACGCTGCTGGCGATCGGTCCACTGACGAACGTGGCGCTGCTGTTCGCCGTCGACCCGGAGATCCCGTCGCTGCTGGGGTCGCTGGTCCTGATGGGTGGCGCGTTCACGACGGTGCCCGGTCCGGAGTGGAACATCCACTGTGATCCGCACGCGGCCGCCCGCGTCTACGCGGCGCGGGTGCCGGTGCACCGGTCGATCGGCCTCGACGTGACGACGCGGGTGCGGATGGACGCGGACGCGTTCCTGGAGCACTGCACGAGCCCGCTGTTGCGCCCGGTCGCGGACATGGCCGCGTCGTGGTTCGCCGAGCGGCCGGAGATCACGTTCCACGACCCGCTGGCCGCGGCGACGCTCTTCGATCCGGCGTTGTGCGCGTTCGCGGCCGGAGAGGTGACGGTCCGCGGTGACGGTGGGCCGGCGGCGGGCGTGACGGCGTGGCGGGCCGCGCCGGAGGGCACGGCGGCGCCGCACGAGGTGGCGGTCGGTGTGCGGCCGGAGGCGTTCCTCGACCACTACCTGACGATTCTCGACGCGGCGCCGAGCGGGGCGCGGACCGGGCGCCGCTGACCGGCCCGCGCCCCGCCGGGTCAGCGGCTGGCCCAGAGCAGGCCGCGTTCGGTCAGCGTGCGGACCTCCGGGCGGTCGAGGTCCTCGACGCGGTGCCCGATGGTGGAGACGAAGATCCGGCCGAGGCCCCACCGGCGGGTCCAGACCGCCGGGGAGACGACGTCCTGCCGCCACGGTGTGTCGGGTGTGGCGGGGAAGCGGGTGGTGGCGAGCACGTCGTTGCCGGAGTCGGTGAGCATCCAGTACTGCTCGGTGTGCTGGGTCCACCGGTGCAGGCCGCGTACGACGGGGTGGTCGGCGCGGGCGGGTACGACCTCGATCTCGTGGTCGACGAAGCCGCCGGGATGTTCGGCGAACTGGCCGCCGGTCATCTGCAGGTACGGCGTCGAGGTGCGGAACGCGTCGACGACGCCGCCGTGCCAGCCGGCGAAGCCGGTGCCGGCGCGGACGGCGGCGGTGAGCCCGGCGATCTGGGCGTCGGTGGCGGTGCCCATGGTCCAGCACTGCACGACGAGGTCGGTGCGGCTCATCCGGTCGGGGTCGGCGTAGACGTCGAGGTCGTTACTGACCTCGACGGTGAATCCGTTGTCGCGCAGGAAGGGGATGAACCGGTCGGTGGCCTCCACCGGCTGGTGTCCGTCCCAGCCGCCTCGGACGACGAGGGCGTGACGGTCGGCGGTCATGGCAGCAGGTTCCGCAGGGGTGCGCGACGCGGTGCGCCGCGGAGCGTGGCGGCGATGGCGCGGCGGGCGGGCTTGGGCGCCAGGTCGTCGTCGTAGGCGAGCGGGCGGCGCGGGGCGCCGTCCTCGCGCGGGTAGTCCTCCTCCAGCCAGGTGTAGCGGTCGGAGAGCCCGAAGGCCATCACGGCCTTGACGGCCTGGTGGGAGAGGGCGACGTCGAGGTAGCGGTGGTAGACGTCGGCGACGGCGACGTCGCGGGTGGAGACGTCGGCGGGCAGGCCGTCGTCGAGGACGTCGAGCTCGGTGACGAGGATGTCCAGGCCGCGGTCGGCGACTTCGGAGAACCAGTTCAGGTAGGCCCGGGCGTGGAAGCGGTCGGCGAATCGGTCGGCGAGCAGGTGCGCCTGGACGCCGAGGGCGTGCACGGGTACGCCCTGGCGGAGCAGGTCGTCGATGACCTGGAGGGTGGCGCGGCGGCGAGGACCGGGTTCGTCGCCCCACTCGTTGACGGTCTCGAAGCCGAACTCGTTGAGCACGAGGACGGCGTTCGGGTCGGCGGCGTGGGCGACATGGAACGCCTCGGCCACGTACGGGCGGCCGATCGTCTGCCACCAGGGGACGTCGGTGCGGTAGCCGCGTTGCCCCTCGGGGCTGGTGACCTCGTTGGCGACGCTCCACGCGCCGACGCGGCCCCGGTAGCGGCGGACGACCGCGTCGACGGTGCCGAAGAGCAGGTGGCGGGCCTGCTGTTCGCTCAGGCCCCAGAGGTCGTCCTCGGTCCATCCGTCGCCGAAGCCCTCGTCCCAGACGAGGTGGGCGCCGAAGACGGCCATCTGTTGTGCCTCGGCGTAGGCGATCACCCGGTCGGCGTAGCTGAAGTCGAGGTCGGCGACCGGGGTGGGCTTGAGCCGGTACCAGAGCAGGTCGTCCTCGGTGAAGAGCAGGGCGGCTTCCCGGTCGACCAGGTGGCGGTAGGGGGTGTCGGTGAGTTGCCAGGTCGCCACGGAGGTGCCGAAGGCGAGGCCGTGGGGGCGGGCGAGTCTCCACAGTGGTCGGGTGCGCGCCGCGTGGGCCGTGCCGGGCAGGCCCAGTGCGCCGGCGGTGGTCAGGCCGGCCGCACCGAGGAGCAGCGACCGGCGGGAAACGGGGTGGACGTCACGCATGGTGCCGCCTCCTTCGTTCGGATCGCGAGATTGCAAAACGTTTTGCGATGTCGCTGCTGAGCAGCGTACGGTCCGCCGCCGGCCCGGACAAGACGTGGTTGCCTCTCGCATTTTGGCGGGGTTACGCTGCCCGCGACCCGCTGCCAAACGTTTTGCATAAGGGGGTTCCGCTATGCGCCAGCTATCCATGGGCATCATCGGGCTGGGCGAGGTGGCGCAGGTGGTGCACCTGCCGGTCCTGCGGTCCCTCCCCGACCTCTTCCGGGTCACCGCGGTCTGCGACATCTCTCCCGGCCTGCGGCAGCGCGTCGGCGACGCCTACGGCGTCGCGCGCCGCCACGCCGACTTCACCGAGATGCTCGACGAGAACGACCTCGACTGCGTACTCGTGCTCAACAGCGACGAGTACCACGCCGACGCGGTGATCGCCGCGCTCGACCGGGGCGTGCACGTGCTCGTGGAGAAGCCGATGTGCCTCAGCCCTCGCGAGGCCGAGGCCATCATCGCGGCCCGGGACCGCTCCGACGCCGTCGTGATGGTCGGCTACATGCGCCGCTACGCCCCGGCGTTCGTCGAGGCGAGCCAACAGATCGGCGCCCTCGGCCGGCTGAACTACGCACGGGTGCACGACATCATCGGCCGCAACCAGCTGATGATCGACCAGACGATCCTGGTGGACCGGCCGTCCGACGTGCCCCGCGCGGCCGTCGAGGAGCGCTGGGCCAGGGGCCGGGCGCTGGTCGCGGACGCGCTCGGCGACGTCCCGGACGTCCTGGCCGGCGCGTACCGGCTGCTGTGCGGCCTGGGCAGCCACGACCTGTCGGCGATGCGGGAGCTGCTCGGCCGTCCGCGCGGCGTGGTCGCGGCCCGGCAGTGGCGCGACGGGCGGTTCATCACGGCGCTGCTGGAGTACGACGACTTCCTCGTCACCTACGAGACCGGCGTCGACGAGCAGCTGCGCTTCGACGCGCACATCGAGGTCTACGGGGAACACGCCACCATGCGGGTGCAGTACGACACCCCGTACATCCGGCACCTGCCGACGCTGCTCATCACCGAGGAGACCCGCGGTGACGGGCTGCACCGCGTCGTGTCCCGCCCGCACCTGAAGGACCCGTACACGCACGAGCTGGAGTACTTCCACCGGACGGTCACCGAGGGCGGGCGGCCGAAGACCGATCCGGAGGACTTCCTGGCCGACCTCGACCTGTTCGCCGAGCTGATCCGGGTCATGGCCACCGACACCGGCGCGCGGATCTGACCCGGACCGGAAGATACGTCGAGTTCCCCGGAAGACAGGTGCCGCCGCCGCGGCGGGACCGCAACTAGCGTCGAGCCACGACGCCGCCGCGGCGCGGCGGACCAGACGATCAGGAGGTGCACCGGTGCTGGACCAACAGGCCGTCGACTTCTACCGGACCAACGGCTACTACCTCCACCGCGACCAGCTCTTCTCCCCGGAGAAGCTCGACACCCTGGAGCGGATCTTCGACGAGCACCTCGCCGACAAGGGCGACAAGCTCTCCGACGAGCTGGACACCCCGCACTTCCGGGACCCGCGGCTGCTGGACTTCCTCCTCTCCGACGAGGTGCTCGACCTGGTCGAGCCGCTGGTGGGGCCCGACATCGCGCTGTGGACCAGCCACTTCATCTCCAAGGACCCGAAGGTGGGCCGCGCCACCCCCTGGCACGAGGACAGCGCGTACTGGAACGGCCGGCTCAGCGAGTACGACCGCATCGTCACCGTGTGGCTCGCTCTCGGGCCCAGCAACCGCACCAACGGGTGCATGCGGGTCATCCCCGGCACCCACGACAACGGCTTCTCGGAGTACGTGCCGACGGACAAGTCGACGCAGACCTTCCACGCCGAGATCCCCGGCGTGGACGACAGCCGGGCGGTCTACTTCGAACTCGAACGCGGCCAGTGCTCCCTGCACGACGGGCGCATCATCCACGGCGCCGAACCGAACACCAGCGACCTGCGCCGCACCGGCTACACCATGCGGTACTTCCCGGCGTCGGTGAAGGTGCTCCCCGTGCCGGCCAACGACGGGTGGAAGATCTGGCTCGCCCGGGGTCGCGACAGCGCCGGCAACACCTACGAACCAGCCCCGCGGTGAAGCTCGGGTTCCTGACGGCCTGCCTGCCCGGCGAGCCCCTCGACGAGATCGCCGGGTGGGCGGCCGCCCACGGCTACCAGGGCCTCGAGGTCGCTGCCTGGCCGCGCGACCCGGGCCGCCCCTGGGAGGCGAGCCACCTGCCCGTGGACGGCTTCGACGAGGCCGCCGCCGGTCGCGTGCGGGACCTGCTGGACCGCCACGGCCTGACCCTCTCGGCGGTGGCCTACTACGAGAACAACCTGCACGCCGACCCGGCGACCCGGGAACGCATCCACCGGCACCTGCGCCGCTGCGTCGACGCCGCCGCGCTGCTCGGCTGCGGGTACGTCGGCACGTTCGTCGGCCGGGATGTCACGCTGCCGGTGTCGGCAAACCTGCGCCTCGCCGAGGAGGTCCTCCCGCCGCTCGTGGCGTACGCGGCCGAGCGGTCCGTGCGGCTGGTGGTCGAGAACTGCCCGATGGAGGGCTGGCACCCCGACGGCTACCCGGCGAATCTCGCGTACTCCCCGGAGCTGTGGCGGTGGCTCGGCGGCCTCGGCCTCCACCTGAACTTCGACCCCTCACACCTGGTGTGGCTCGGCATCGACCCGGTGACGGCCCTGGCCGAGAACCTCGACCTGGTGCGGCACGTGCAGGCCAAGGACGCGCAGGTCGACCCGGGCGCCCGCAACCGGTTCGGGGTGTTCGGCCAGCTCATCGGCCGGGAGTCGCCGTGGGCCAGCGGCTGGTGGCGCTACCGCGTGCCGGGTCTCGGCGAGGTCGACTGGCGCCGCCTGATCGACGTGCTCTACGAGGGCGGGTACGACGGCTTCGTCTCCGTCGAGCACGAGGACCCGGTCTGGTCCGGCTCCCCGCAGCGGGTCCGGCAGGGGCTGGTCGTCGCCGAACGCACGCTCCACCCCCTGATCGTCGCGTGAGACAAGGAGCCCGAGGCATGCAGCGTGGCGTGTACTTCGACGCCTGGTTCCCCCGGCAGCACTGTTACCACCCGAGCCTGCCGCCCCGACGGCTGCGGATGATCGACGACCTCGTCGACTACCGGGCCACCACCCTGGTCTGGGCGTCGCTGGGCGGCGGCTCGATCTCGCTGCCCTACCTGGAGCAGGAGGCGTTCGGCCCGGTCGACGCCCGGGCCCGCTTCTACGGCTTCGTCAACGACAGCGAGTTCATCGCCGCCGCCCAGCAGCGGGGCATCGCGGTCTTCGGCATCGTCTTCGAGGCGCAGGGCTGGGAGTTCCCCGTCGAGCTGTCCGCCGACGAGGACGAGATCCTCGCGCTCAACGAGCTGCGCGGCGCCGGTCACCGCGACTGGATCGGGCTGCGGGAGTTCTCCGGCGACCGCTACCCGAATCTGTGGAAGCCGTTCGCCCACTACTTTCCCGGCGGCCTGGTCAACAGCGACGGCGAACCGGTCACCGACCTCATCGAGGAGTGCTGCGCCCGCGACATCCACGGCACGCCGCTGCACGCCCGCTGGGTCGAGTGCCCCGACCGCGACCACCAGTGCTACTACATGGACCGCAACAACCCGGTCTGGCGCGAGTACCTGAAGGCGGTCATCCGCATCCAGATCGACGCGGGCGTCGACGGCGTGCAGCTCGATGAGACGGAGCTGCCGCTGGGCTCGCTCCAGTACGGCGGCTGCTTCTGCACCGACTGCATGAAGGGCTTCCGCGCCCACCTTCAGCAGCTGCCCCCGGACGAGCGCGGACCGGACCTCGCCGGCGTCGACCTCGACACGTTCCACTACGGGCAGTGGTTGCTCGCGCGCGGCCACGACTTCACCGACGGGCACCACACCACGCCGCTGTTCGCCGAGTACTACCGGTTCCAGTGCGCGGCGATCCGGCGGCACTTCGGCGAACTGGCCGCGTACGCGCGCGAGTACGGCCGCTCCCGCGGCCGGGAGGTGTTGGTCTCGGGCAACTTCTTCAACATGGACCCGCAGTACCTCGGCCTCGCCGACGACGTGGACGTCATCGTGACCGAGATGCGCAACACCACCTACCGGCAGCCGGAGTGGTACCGCTACGTGGCCGGGTTCGCCGGCGACAAGGACGTCATCGTCGTGGAGAACCCGTACGGCGGGGTGGTGCCGGAGCTCGTCGAGCTGCTGCGCGCCGGGCGGGGGCACGACCTGCTGCGGCTGTCCTGCTACGAGGCGGCGGCGTTCGGCGTCAACATGGCGGTGCCGTACGGGTCGTGGATGGGCGCCACCATCCAGGACTCGTTCTACCCGCCGCACGAGGTCGTCGCCGAGGTGCAGGCGTTCCTCGCCGACCACGAGTGGCTCTTCGACCGGCGCAGCGTCAACGAGGTCGCGGTCGTCTACAGCGTGGAGAGCAACCGGGAGCTGGTCTCCCGTCAGGACGTCGGCGACAACCTGCGCAACGCGCGCGACGAGAGCGTGCGGGTGCCCTACCGGCAGGTGACCGAGGCGCTCGCGGCCGCCGCGGTGCCGTTCGACGTGGTCCTGTTCCCGGACCCCCGGACGGCGCCGGACCGGGTCACGGCGGAGAGCCTGCGCCGCTACGACACGGTCATCCTGCCGTCCTGCACCTACCTCACGCCGACGCAGGCCGCCGCGCTGCGCGTCCACCTGGACGCGGGCGGGCGGGTCGTGCGGACCGACGGGTTCGGGGACAACCTCGCCGACGGGGAGCGGGCCGCCCTGCTCGCGCACAAGGGCATGAGCGCGGCGGAGCCGACCGACCTGTCCGCGCTGCTGCCCGGCGGCCGACAGCTCGCGCTGCGCGCCCCCGGCGGCGCGTCGGCGGTGGCGGCCAACACCGCTCGCCTGGCCGACGGCGCGGTCGCCGTCCACCTCGTCAACTACGACTACCGGTGGGCCGACGACGAGGTGCGGGCGGTCACCGGCCTCCAGCTGCGGGTCCGGCTGCCGCAACACCGGCCGGAGGCCACCGCCTACGCGGGTGACGGGAAGGTGAGCGCCCTCGATGTCCACGTCGACGGGCTGGTGCACACGGTGACGCTGGAGGCGCTCGGCCCGTACGCCGTCGTGGTGTTCTCCGCCGGCCCGGCGCCCGCCGAGGGAGCGGCGTCGTGAGCACGCGGGGTGGGCGAGGGGACGGAGGAGCGGGATGAGGATCGCGGTGCTGACCGGCCCGGAGCGGTTCGAGATCGCCGAGGTGCCGCCGCCGGACATCGCGCCGGACGAGGTGCTGGTGCGGGTGCGGGCCTGCGGGGTGTGCACGTCGGAGCTCCCGGCGTGGCGCGGCGAGCAGACGGGGGACTACCCGCGGCATCTGGGGCACGAGGTGAGCGGCACGGTCGCGGCGGTCGGCGCCGAGGTCTCCGCGCTCGCCGTCGGCGACCCGGTCGGTGTCTGGGTGACCTCCCACGGGTTCGCCGAGTACGTGGCCGCGAAGGCGGCGCACTGCCGGCCGGCCGGGGACGTGCCGCTCGACGAGGCCCTCGCCGAGCCGCTCGCGTGCGCGGTCAACGCGGTGGAGGAGGCGGACGTGCGGCTCGGCGACGACGTGGTGCTGATCGGCGCCGGGTTCATGGGCAATCTCGTGCAGAAGCTCGTCCGCCTGCGTGGGGTCCGGCACCTCGTGGTGGCCGACACCCGGCCCGACGCGCTGGACCGGGCGCGGGAACTCGGTGCGACCCGGGTGGTCGACGTCCGCGACGAGTCGCTGGCGGACGTGGTCGCCGAGCTGACCGGCGGCCGGGGCGCCGACGTGACGTTCGAGTGCACGGGCCGACAGGCGGCGCTCGACGTGGCCGGCGACGTGACCCGGATGAGCGGGAGGATCGTGCTGGTCGGGTTCCACCAGGGCGGGTCACGGGCGATCAACCTGGCCTACTGGAACTGGATGGCGTTCGGCATCGTCAACGCGCACTACCGCGACATCGACACGATCATGCGGGGGATGACGGTGGGGATGCGGCTGCTCGCCTCGGGGGTGCTGTCGTTGGACCGGTTGGTGACGCACCGGTTCCCGCTGGAGGAGATCGAGGCGGCGTTCCGTGCGGCCCGCGACAAGCCGGCCGGTTTCGTGAAGGCGACGGTCATGCTGGACTGAGGGCCCGGTCCGGTCGGTGCGGGCGGCGGACGCGCCGACCGGGTCGCGGCCCCACCGGGCCGCGGCGCGACGTCGGCTCGGGTCAGGCGGACGCGCGGACGATCAGCGGGCAGGGCAGGACGACGGTGCGCCCGCCGCCGTCGTACGTGCCGTCCATCCGGCTGAGCAGAAGTTCCCCGGCCGCGCGGCCGATGTCGTACGCGGGGTTGCGCACCGTGGTGAGGGGCGGGTTGACGATCGTGGCGGCGTCCACGTCGTCGAACCCGACGACGGCGATGTCGTCGGGCACGGCCAGGTGCCGCTCGTGCACGGCGTCGATCGCGCCGATCGCGGTCAGGTCGTTGGCGCAGAACACCGCGTCGGGACGCCGCCCGGGCGCGGACAGCAGCCGGTGCATGGCGGCGCGGCCGCCGGGCCGGGTCCAGTCCCCGGCGACCAGGAGGTCGGGGTCGACGGGGAGCCCGTGTTCGGTGAGCGCCTGCCGGTAACCGTCCTCGCGGGCCGAGCCCGACGGCAGGGGCCCTTCGATCATCGCGATGCGCCGCGCGCCGCGGCGGATCAGGTGGGTGACGGCGGCGTGGGAGCCCACGGTGTCGTCCGGTGTCACGAGGTCGACGTGGGGGGCGTCGTCGTGGGAGCCGCCGACGCACACGGTGGGCACGCCCGGCGCGGGTGGGCCGGTCCGCGCCCGCGCGCCGGTGGGTCCGGAGGCCATCACGACCCCGTCGACGCCGCGGTCGATGACGTCGGCGAGGAAGGCGTCCTCGCGTTCGGCGTTGGCGTCGGTGTTGCAGACATAGGTGCCGTAACCGGCGCCGTCCACGGCGTCGGCGAGGCCGCGGGTGAGCACGGCGTAGAACGTGTTGGTGATGTCCGGGACGACGACGGCGACCATGCGTGACCGGCGGGTGCGCAGGCTCCGCGCCACGTTGTTGGGGCGGTATCCGAGCTCGCGGATGACGTTGCGGACCGTCTCCCGGGTCGACTCCGCGACCCACCGCTTGCCGGAGAGCACGTGCGACACGGTGGTGGGGCTCACCCCGGCGAGCTTCGCCACCTGCACCAGCGTCACCCGTGGCTCGTCGGGTGCTGCCGGCGACCGCTTGTCGGACATCGACTTCGACCTCTCGCCCCGTTGACCTCTGGAATCCGAGTTCGTACGGTAGCAAAACGTTTTCACCACGCGGATCGACGTGGGAGGCGGGATGACGCGGCTCCTCGAGCGATACATGATCGACGGCCTCGTGGCGGGTGCGGCGCGCGTGCGGGTCACGCGGCCGCGGCTGCGGGACGTGTCGGCGCACTGGCACGACTACTACGAGCTGGGCTACGTGCTCGACGGGTCGGCGCGGCACGTGGTCAACGGCGTTCCCCGCCCGCTCCGCCCCGGCGGTGTCTTCCTGCTGACCCCCACCGACTTCCACGAGCTGGTGCTCACCTCGGACGCGCCGCTGACCTGTTACAACGTCGTCATCGAGGCCGGTGTGGTCGAGGGCTGGCTGGAGGCGACGGGGCCGGTCGCGGTGACGGGGCCGCCGTGGCTGGCGGACGACTGCGCCGACCTCGGGGCCGACTTCGACCGGTTGTGGCGGGAGTCCGACGGCCGGCGCCCGGGCGCGGCCGCGCTCTCCGACGCGGTGCTCGGCTGCATCCTCATCGAACTGGCGCGGCGCGCCGTCGCGGTCGGCGACGGACCGGGGCCACCCGTGCCGCCCGACGCGGCGGCCGACATCCGGCGCGCGGTGCGGTACGTGGAGCGGCACTTCCGGGAACCGGTGACGTTGGCCGAGGTCGCGGCGCACGTGCACCTGTCGCCGAACTACCTCAGCGAGCGGTTCAGCCGGCTGGTCGGCGTGTCGTTCCAGACGTACCTGCAGAACCGGCGGCTGCGGTTCGCGCGGTCGTTGCTGGCGTCGACGAGCCTCGGGGTCACCGAGATCTGCCACGCGGCGGGTTTCAACAGCCCGTCGCACTTCGGCCGCGCCTACCGGCGCCGGTACGGGCAGGCGCCGTCGGCCGGGCGTACGCAGGGCGACGCCGCCGTCACCGGCGCGGCGCAGGCGAACATTTGATTACAGCGATGTTTCGTTCGTTACCCGCGATCCCTTGACAAGGCCAGTGCGGGCGGAACACCCTAGCCGCAGCATGCCAAACGTTTTGCACCGGGCGTCCGACATGTGATCCACAGTGCACTGGCCGGCAACGACATTGGGGGCTGATCCGATGAAGCGTCGCGTGTCCCGTAGGTCCCTGGCGACGGTCTCGGCGGCGGCGGCCGTCGTGTTGGCCCTGGCCGCCTGCTCCACCGGGGGCTCCTCCTCGACCGACCGGGGCGCGGGCGAGGGGCCGGTTCCGGAGCCCACCGCGCCGGTGACCATCTCGTTCGCGTCCTGGGTCGGCGAGATCCCGGAGATGAAGGCGCTGATCCAGCAGTTCGAGACCGAGCACCCCACCATCGACGTCGAGCTTCAGAACATCCCGGCCGAGGAGGCGAACGAGAAGCTGACCGCGCAGGTCGCCGGCGGCAACCCGCCGGACGTCGCCTACATCGACGCCAGCACGGTCGCCGCGTTCGCCTCCCGCAAGGCCCTGGTGAACCTCGACAACTACATCCGGCGCAGCGAGATCGTGAAGGCCGACGCGTACGTGCCGGCGTTCAAGACCTTCACCACCTTCGAGGACGGCATGTACGGGCTGCCGTTCGACGGCGAGTCCACGGCGCTGTTCTACCGCACCGACATGTTCGCCGCCGCCGGCCTCAGCAAGCCCCCCGCGACCTGGGAGGAGTACGAGGCGGCGGCGAAGGCGCTGACCGACCCGGCGAAGCGGACCTACGGGCACGCCATGTTCACCAGCTCGCCCGAGGCCGCCTACTACTGGTACCCCTGGCTGTGGCAGGCCGGCGGCAAGGTGCTCTCCGACGACGGCGAGGAGGTGCTGTTCAACAGCGCCGAGGCCAAGAAGGCCGCCGAGTTCTACGTCAACCTGGCGAAGTACGCCCCGCGGGACTACCTCAACTCCAACTCGTACGACGGACGCCAGGCGTTCGCCAACGGCCAGGTCGGCATGTACGTCGCGGGCTCGTGGTTCGCCGGCACGCTCACCGACGAGTTCCCGGCCATCAACGGCAAGTGGGCCACCGCCCCGCTGCCCGAGGGCTCGGCGGGCTGCGGCACGACCATCGCCGGCGACGCGCTGGTCATCTTCAGCCAGAGCAAGAAGGCCGACGCCGCGTGGAAGTTCATCGAGTTCCTGTCCAAACCGGACAACATGGCGCTGTGGACCTACAAGTCCAAGGACGGCACGCTCCTGCCCCCGCTCAACAGCCTGCTGGAATCGCCCGACGTCGTGGCGACCAAGCCGGTCCTGAAGGGCTTCGCGGAGGCCATGAAGTGCGGCGTCAGCAACGTGATCGTCCACGCCGACTGGCCCAAGATCGAGGAAGGGCTCAACGAGCAACTGGCCAAGGCGATCTACGGCGAGCAGACGGCCGCCCAGGCGCTCGACAACGCCGCGTCCGAGGCCGAGAAGATCCTCCGATGACCAGACGGCCGGGCGCGACCGGGACGGGCAGGTCGGCGGTGACGAGGGGATGACCGCGGTGGCGACGACGAAGCCCCCCACGCCGGGCGGGGAGGACGAGACCCGGCACCGCGGCCCCCGTGGACCCGAGCGCCGACGTCGGGGCGTACGCGGGACCGCGCGGCTGATGTGGCGGGAGCGCTCGGCGTACGCGTTCCTCGCGCCCGGGCTCGTCGTCTTCTCGATCTTCACGGTGTTCGCGCTGCTGTTCGCCTTCTACCTGACGTTCCGGGAGTGGAACATCCTGGAGCCCGAGAAGCCGTTCGTCGGCCTGGAGAACTACCGGGACATGGTCCAGGACGAGGACTTCCGCCGGTCGATCATCAACACGGCCTACTTCACCGGCGCCTCGGTCCCGCTGGGCATGGCCCTCGGGCTCGGCGTGGCGCTGCTGCTGAACCAGCCGATCCGCGGGCGCGGCCTGCTGCGCACGCTCTACTTCCTGCCGACCGTCACGCCGTTCGTCGTGTCGGCCATCGTCTGGAAGTGGCTCTACAACGGCGATTTCGGGCTGTTCAACTTCTACCTGCTCAAGACGCACCTGATCAGCGAGCCACTGGTGTGGTTGTCGAACAAGGACCTGGCGATGCCCGCCGTCGTGCTGATGAGCGTCTGGGCCAGCGTCGGCTTCTCGATGGTGGTGTACCTCGCGGCACTGCAGGCCATCCCGGAGCAGCTCTACGAGTCGGCGCGGCTCGACGGCGCGGGCCCATGGGCCCGGTTCCGCTACGTCACGCTGCCCATGCTCGCGCCGTCGACGCTGTTCCTCGCCGTCATGGGCATCATCGGCTCGTTCCAGGTGTTCACCCAGATCTACGTGATGACCGGCGGCGGCCCGGTCAACCGGACGACCACGATGGTCTATTACATCTACGAGGCGGCCTTCAAGTTCTACGACATGGGGTACGCGAGCACGCTCGCCTACGGCCTGTTCGTCCTCCTGCTGGTGTTCACCGCGTTCCAGCTGAGGCTGTACCGAAAGGCGGACCTGTGACCCGGTCGACCCTCACCCGCGCACCCGACGAGCCGCGGCAGACGCCGGCCCGCTCGCGCCGCCCGGTGTGGCCCCGGCGGCTCTGGCTCGCCACCTGCTACGCCATCCTGGTGCCGGGCGCGATCCTCTTCGTCGCCCCGTTCGCCTGGCTGGTGAGCGCCTCGTTCCAGCACATGGGCGACATCTTCTCCTGGCCGCCGCAGTGGATCCCCAGGAATCCGACGCTGGAGGGCTACCAGGGCTTCTTCGGCATCGGCGAGGCCGGTGAGCACGCGCAGGGCAGCGAGGGCGCCTGGCGCTGGTTCCTCAACAGCGCCTTCGTCGCGACCTCGGTCACGGTGCTCCAGCTCTTCTTCAACGCGCTGGCCGCCTACACCTTCGCCAAGCGCCGGTTCCCCGGCCGAGACGTGATCTTCCTGCTCTTCCTGGCCACCATGATGGTGCCGCCACAGGTGACCCTCATCCCGAACTACCTGGTGCTCAAGCACATCCCGTTCTTCGGCGGCAACGACGCGCTCGGCAACGGCGGGCACGGCTGGCTCGACTCGTACTGGGGGCTCATCCTGCCCGGGGCGGTCAGCGCGTTCGGCATCTTCCTGCTGCGGCAGTACATGCTCTCCATCCCCGACGAGCTGCTCGACGCGGCCCGCATCGACGGCGCCGGCGAGTTCCGGGTCTTCTGGCGGGTCGTCCTGCCCCTGTCCACCCCGGCGCTCGCGGCCACGGCGATCTTCACCTTCACGTACGCCTGGGAGGACTTCCTCTGGCCGCTGATCGTCATCTCCAGTTCCGACAAATTCACCGCGCCGCTCGGCCTAGCATTGTTCGTGGTCAAGAATCGGACGTCGTGGAACCTGCTGATGGCCGGTTCGGTCGTCGCCACGCTGCCCATGATCGTCGCGTTCCTGGTGTTCCAGCGTCGGTTCATCCAGGGCATCTCGATGAGCGGGCTCAAGGGATGACCGGCCCGTCGCCGCGACAACTGGTCGAGGACCTGCTCAACGACGGTGGGGGAGTGCTGCGGCTCGCGCCGGCCTTCGTGGCCCGGGACCTGGTGCCCCCGGGCAGGCGGTTCGGCCTGCCCGAAGAGGCGTACGACCTGGGTGAGCGGGGCTACCTCTGCGAGCGGTGGCTCGGGTCGACCACGAAGGCCGACAACCGCGTCGGCCCGGACGACGAAGGTCTCAGCCACGTCGTCGACTCCACCGGACGCGCGCGGATGACCCTCCGCGACGCCGTGCACGCCGACCCGGCCGCGATCATGGGTGACGCGTACGCGGCGAGCCACCCGCAGGGCCTGGGACGCCTGGCGAAGCTGCTCGACTACGGGGCCCGGATCCCGTACCACATCCACCCGCCGCAGCGGTTCGCCGAGCTGCTGGGTCGGCGGTCGAAGGACGAGGCCTACTACTTCCCGGCGGGCGTGGACGCCGGCCCCCACCCGGAGACGTTCTTCGGCGTGCACCCGTGGATCGTCCGCGAGCGCGCCTACGACGTGCTCCTGCCCTACCTGGTCGACTGGGACAGCGATCTGATCCTGCGGCACTCGCGGGCCGAGCTGCAGGTGGCCGACGAGGGCTTCCAGGTGCCGTCCGGGGTGCTGCACGGGCCGGGCACGGCGCTGACCGTGGAGCTCCAGGAAGACTCCGACGTCTTCGCCATGTTCCAGGCGCTGAACGCCGGCCGGATCATCTCGAAGGAGCTGCTGTTCCACGACGTACGCCCCGAGGACCGCAGCGCCCACGGCGAACGGTTCCCGCTCAACTTCGTGGAGTGGGAGCTCAACGGCGACCCGTTCTTCTACGAGAACAACCACCTGAGCCCGCAGCCGGTCGACACCGACGGCGGCGGCACCGAGTGGTGGATCTTCTACAACACCCCGAAGTTCAGCGGGAAGAAGCTCGTCGTGCCGCCGGGAGCCCGGCACACCGGCACCGAGAACGGCGTCTACTCGATCCTTGTCTGGTCCGGCGCCGGGAGCTACTGCGGCCACGACGTTCGCGGCGGCGACGCCGACCGCGACGAACTGCTCGTGAGCCACGCGGTGGCCACCTCCCCGCACACCGTGGCGAACACCGGCGACAGCGATCTCGTGATCTTCAAGTTCTTCGGGCCGGACATCAACGACACGCCGTCGATCGCGCGCTACCTACCGACGTAGCCCCTGCGGGCACCGACGAAGCTCGAGCATCCATGGCCACCGGTCAGGAATCGGGAGCGGGTCTTCCGGCCGGCACTAGTCTCGTCCCATGGCGAGGTACTACGACGTGCACCCGGACAACCCGCAGCCGCGGGCCATCGGACAGGTGGTCCAGCTGATCCGCGACGGCGGTCTGATCGCCTATCCCACCGACTCGTGCTACGCGCTGGGCTGCCAGCTGGGCAACCAGGAGGGCCTGGACCGCATCCGGGAGATCCGCCGCCTCGACGAGCGGCACCACTTCACGCTGGTGTGCCGGGACTTCGCCCAGCTCGGCCAGTTCGTCAAGGTCAGCAATGCGGTGTTCCGGCAGGTGAAGGCGTCGACGCCGGGCAGCTACACGTTCATCCTGCCGGCGACCCGGGAGGTGCCGCGCCGGATGTTGCATCCGCGCAAGCGCACCGTGGGAGTGCGTGTGCCCGACCATGCGGTCACCCAGGCGCTCCTAGCCGAGCTGGGCGAGCCGCTCGTGTCGAGCACGCTGATCCTTCCCGGCGAGGACGACCCGATGACCCAGGGCTGGGAGATCAAGGAGCGGCTGGACCACCTCGTCGACGCGGTGATCGACGCCGGTGAGTGCGGTACGGAGCCGACCACCGTCGTCGACCTGTCCGAGGACGAGCCGGAGATCCTGCGGCGGGGGGCCGGCGACACCGCACGCTTCGAGTGACCATCCCTATCTATGTACCATCTGGTACATGGAGTACGGGGAGACGATCGTGACCACGGCCGGTCCGGACCGCGCCTGGGCCGCGCTCGCGGACGTGACGAGTTATCCACGGTGGACGCCGTCGATGTCGTCGGTGCAGCCCCTCGACGGCCCGACGCTCGCCGTCGGCCGCCGGTTCCGCATCCGGCAGCCGGGCCTGCCGGCCACCGTCTGGCGGGTCAGCGAGGTGCGCGAGGGGGAGTCGTTCGCCTGGGAGGCGGTGACTCCCGGCGTGCGTACCGTCGGATACCACCGGCTGTCCGCGGAGGCGGACGGCAGGACGCGGATCAGCGTCGGCATCCGGCAGACCGGTGTCCTCGCCGGGCTCGTCGCGCTGCTGATCTCGGCCCGGACGCGGCGGTACCTGCGCCTGGAGGCGGCCGGCCTGCGCGCCTGCGCCGAGGCGGGCGACGCGACGGCGGGCGACCCGCCGGTGGACGGGCCGGCGGCCGGTGAGCGCTGACGCGCGCGCGGCCCTGCTGGACCGGTGCGTCGCCCTGCTGGCCGAGCGCGGCTTCAGTGGGCTGAGCCTGCGGGAGATCGCCGCTGGAGCGGGCACCAGTCACCGGATGCTGCTCTACCACTTCGGCAGCCGGGAGGGCCTGCTCACGGAGGTCGTGCGGCGGGTCGAGGAGGAGCAGCGGGCGGCGCTCGCCCTGCTCGCCGCCGACGTCGACGACCCGGTCGAGGTCGGCCGCCGGTTCTGGCGGCGTCTGGCCGACCCCGCGCTGGCCCCGGCGGAGCGGCTGTTCTTCGAGATCTACGCGCACGCGCTCCACGACCGGTCCTGGACCGAGCCGTTCCGCGCCTTCGTCATCGCCGCGTGGGCCGCGCCGGTTCAGGAGATGTTCGTCCAGCTCGGGTTCGCCGAGGCGGAGGCCCGCCGCCGGGCCCGGCTCGCCCTCGCGGCGACCCGTGGCCTGCTGCTCGACCTGCTCGTCACCGAGGAGCGCGAGCTGCTCGACGCGGCGGCCGAGCTGCTCGCGCGGCTCGTCACGGCGCCTGTGCCGGCTGTCCGGCCGCACGCCGGGGCGCCCGGCCCCGGGCGCTCGCACGGTCCGGGGTGACCCGTCGGCTCGTCCGTCCGACATGGACGGCGCCGCTCACGGCCGCGGCCCGGCCGGCGGGCCGACGCGGGCGAGGTGCTCGGCGGTGTTGGCGAGCAGCATGTGGATCGCCACCAGGTGCCGTGCCGGGATGCCGGGCCGGGCGAGCAACGGGCGGATCGGGCGCAGCGCCTCGACACACCGGGTGGGAGTGACCGGTGGGTGGGGCGTGTCGCCCCGAGCGAGCTGCGCGGCGACCTCGTCGTACGCCGATCGCAACCGTTGCGTGGTGGAACGCAGCTGCGCCACCGCCTCCGGGCAGTCCGCCAGGCAGCCGCCCTGACCGCGGTACAGCAGCGACTCGGCGCCCTGCAACCCGTGGTGCGCGGCGCTCAGCACCGCCTGCCAGTCCACCCGGCTGGTCCCCGGGTCGTGCCGCTCCGACCGGTACTGGCTGTAGGCGGAGTCCGCCAGCACGACCTCGCGGCGTGCCCGCTGCACGGCGCGCTCGGGCACCTCGCCACCGAGCATCGCCTCCACGGTCTGCCCGAGCAGGTCCCCGCTGGCGGCGAGCGAGGCGGCCGCGTTGCGCCACAGGTTGGCCCGCGTCCCGCGGGGCCACAGCAGCAGGCCGGCCAGGACGGCGACCGCCCCACCGATCAGCACGTTGACCAGCCGGACCTCGGCCAGCTGCCAGCCCGCCGGCGCGAGCTGGGCGAAGACGAGCGTCAGCGTCACCGTGAACATGGCCTGCGCCGGCGCCTGGCCCACCCAGTTGCCGAGGGTGAAGGCCAGCAGCATGGCGAACGGTAGCGCGGCGGCGAGGATGATCTGCCGGTCGACGACGAGCAGCAGCAGGCCGCTGGCGACCGCACCGACGACCGTGCCGACCGCCGCCGGGCGTAACGCGGTGCGGGTGTCCGCGGCCGAGGTGCGCAGGACCGTGAGGGTCGCCAGCAGCACCCAGAAGCCGTGCATGAGCGACAGCACGCCCGCCACCACCCGGGCGGCGGCCAGCGCCGCGGCCAGCCGCAACGCCATCTGGAACGAGGCCGAGCGGGAGGTCAGGTGCGCCCGCACCTGTTGCCAGTACGGCCCCACCGTGCGGTGGCGGGCGTCGGCGAAGACGCTCTGGTAGGTGCTCCGCACCGCGTGCGGGCCGCCCGAGGGCAGGCCGACGACCGCCCGCGCGGAGACGGCGAGGACGCGGACCTGCTCCCCGAGCGCCACCACGCTCGCGTCCCGGCACAGGCGGGACAGGTCCACACCGCCGTCCGCGCCGATCGGGACGCCCACGTACGCCCGCCCGGCCGCGTCGAGGGCGGCGTTCAGCGCGTCGAGGGCGACGGCCGGGGCGTCGCGGCGCAGCGTACCGCCCACCGCCCGGGTCGTCTCCGCGCACTGCGCCAACAGCCGCTCCGCCGTCGCGTCGTAGCCCTGCTCCGGCGGATACTCCGCGACGTACCGGCCGGCCTTCACCAAGAGCCCCTGCAACGACGCCTCGCAGGCCCGCAGGGCGCGATCGTGGGCGTCGACCGCGGTGGGCCGCTCCGCCGGCGGCAGCCGCCCGAAGCTCAGCCGGTTCACCGCCTCGGTGGCCTCGTCGTGCCGGGCGGCACGCGGACCCCGGCCCGGACCGTCCGGCGTCGTCGTGTCGAGGAACGCCGCGAGACGGTCCGCGGCGTCGGCGAGGCGGCGGGAGTAGGGCACCGGAGCCGGGTCCGGCCAGACCACCACCTCGGCGACGGCCAACAGGAGGATCCCGAGCGTGACGCCGATCAGCCGCTGCGGCACCGTGTCGGGCTGGTACGGGGGGAAACAGGAGAGGATGTAGAAGAGCTGGAACGCGCCGGCGAGACCGGCCAGACGCGGATTGGCGACACCGGCGAACGCCACGGCGAAGCCGATGAGCAGCATGCCGCCGGTCGCGGCCCAGGTGTTGCCCGCCAGCAGGGTGCCCGCGACGACCAACGCCCAGATCACCGGCAGCGCGCTGAGCTGGATGCGGGCCCGTCGCCGGGGCGGCTCCGACAGCTGCGCGAACACCCCGATCGCGACCACGCCGAAGAGCGCGTACACCGCCGTGACCGGATCGCCTGCCGCGTATCGGGTGGTGTAGAAGACGGCGGACACGACCAGGGTCAGGCGGGTGGCGCGGCGCAGCGCGGCGTACCCCGGGTCACGGTGGCGCAGCCGGGCCAGCAGGCCGGTTCCGAGCACGGCCTGACCCCCGTCGCGTGCCTCTCGTTCCCGAGCCCATTGTCCCGCCCGACCGGGCGGGGCGAGCCGGCTTCGGCGCGATCACCCGTTCGGTGCCTTCCGGCGGCGCGGCGCCGGCACTGGCGCTACAGGCGGTGCCGCACCCAGACGTTGGGCTCCACGTAGACGGCGTGGTCGTGCGCCACGTCGCAGTGCACCGGCACCAGTGCTCCCGGCACGTGCACGGGGCCGCTGGTGTCGAACGGCAGGCCGGTCCAGCGACGCCAGTCGGCGAGCGTGCCCGTGATCGTCATGGACCGGGGCGCCACCCGTTCGACGCGCCCGCCCGCTCGGACGTGCACCCGCAACCACGGGTCGACGGGCAGGCCGTCCGCCCGGACCTGCCCCGCGTACTCGGTCATCGGCAGGTCGGGCCGGGTGTGCTTGCCGCTCGGCCGGACGGGCGCCACCAGGGTGTCGTACCCCTGCTTGGCGACCGCGCGGCGCATGGCGTCGAGCATCAGCGCGGACAGCCCGGTGCCGCGCCGGTCGGGCCGAATGCAGATCTCCAACGCCGAGACGAGGTTGGTCTCGGCGCCGGAGAGACGGTTGATGGTCGCCCGCTGGATCACCCGGTCCCAGCCGCCGTCGGGCAGTTCCGGCTCGGTCCAGCGCAACGGCACGGCGTACGCGCGGGCGACGGCGCGTCCCGGGTCGGCCGGGTCGACGGCGACGAACACGAACTCCGGGTACAGGTCGTGGGCGACGCTGTAGTACACCGAGCCCATCGGATCCCAGAGCATGAACTGCGGCCATGCCCCCTCGAAGTCCTCGTCCAGCAGCGGGGCGAAATCCGGGCGGTCCGCGAGGCTCACGATGTCGAGGGTCACCGCGGCACCGTAGAGGACGGTAGGCCGCCGCGCACCCCCAATTCGCCGGTGGCCCCCGTACCGCCGCCGTAGCGGCCCCTCGCCCGGGTCGCCGGGTCGGAGCCCTCGTCGCGCACCGGCCGAGCGGCTGCCCTGGCGCCGCCCGCCGGTCACCCGGGGGCCGCCGCGCTGGCCGGCGCCGCTCAGCTCCTGCGTCACCGGTCATCGGCGGCGGCGCCCCGGGGCTGCCCGGTGCGCCCGGTCGGGAGGTAGCCCCGGTGTCCGAGGCGCGCCGACGCCCCGCCGTTACGCCGCGGAGGCGCTCGTCTCCGCCCCCCGTACGTGGGCGGTCGTGCCGCGGCGCGCCGCGGGCACCACCGAGGCGCCGGCCCAGCCGGCGGCGGCATCCCGAGCGAACGGGGTGGTCGGCTCCTCCGCGCCCTCGCCCTGGGCCGCCCGCAACGCGCGTTGCGCGTTGTTCCACGCCGTGCACGGCCACGCCTCGCCCGCGCAGAGCAGGTTGCGGCAGCCGCCCTCGCCGTCGGGTTCGTGCGCGTCGGCCACCTCGAGGGCGAGCTTCCACAGCAGCGGGTCACTCACCCCCTCGGGGCGGTCTGTGACGGCATCGCTACGGCTTGTCTCGGACATGGTCGTCCCCCCTGGGATTCGTGTGCCGCCCTACCTTCACCACTGCGTCCCCCCGGTAAACCACGACTGGGGCGGCACTTCTGCCGTGGTCTCCGCCCGGATTCTCGCCGACCCCCCTGACGTCCTCCAGGCATGCTGGTCGTCATGTCGCAGTCATCACGCCGCGACAGGCTGGTTGACCGGCCACTATCACCATCCGTCACCCGTCACGCGGCGCACGGTGACGGCGGGGTGCGGCGGTGTGCCTGCGACGGCACTGCGCGCGGCCGGGGATGGGTGGCGCCCACGGGCCGCCTGCTGGAGGCCGGTCAGGCGCGGTGACCGATCACCGCCCCGTTGGCGCCCGGCGCGTCGAAGGGCACCGTACGGACGTCGACGAACCCGGCGTCGGTGAGCCAGGCGGCGTACTCGGCCGCGGAGTAGTTCCTGCCGCCCTCGGTCTCGACGAGCATGTTCATGCCCATCAGCGCGGCCTCCGGCGGGCCGGTGCGCTCGTCGTTCAACAGCAGTTCGCAGACGACCAGCGCACCGCCGGGTGGAAGCGCCGCGTGGCACCGGGCCAGCAGCGCCCGGTTGGTGGGCTCGTCCCAGTCGTGCAGGATCATGCTCAACAGGATCACGTCGTGACCCTCCGGCAGCGCCGGGTCGGCGAGGAAGTCGCCGGGCAGCGCCTCGATCCGACCGGTCAGGCCGGCGGCCGAGATCTGCTCCTCGGCGCGGAGGCAGACGTGCGGCAGGTCCAGGACGGTCGCCCGCAGGTCCGGCAGGCGGCGGCAGAGCTCGATCGGGAACGCCGCGGCGCCGCCGCCCACGTCCAGCAGCCGACGGTACGGGCCGAAGTCGTACGCCTCGGCGAGGGCGCGCGCGGTGAAGCTGGAGGTGGAGTACATGGCGTCCCAGAACTGGGCGATCATTTCGGGATCGCTCGTGTCGAACATCGACTGCTGGGTGGCCGGGTCCCAGGTGAGCGGCCGGTCGGTGCGCAGCGCGTCGGCGATGCGGTGCCACGGCAGGTACGTGCGCAGGTCGGAGTATCTGACCTGCCCCCCGAAGTAGTACGGGCGACCCTCGACCAGGAACTGCTCGGCCAGTTCGGAGTTGCGGTATCCGTCGCCGGCCCTGCGCAGCAGGCCGAGCGAGGCGCAGGCGGCCAGCAGCATGTCGGCCGGGCGCTCGGCCAGCCCGAACTCGGCCGCGGCCTCGTCGACGGTGATGGTCCGTCCGCCCGCGAGTCGGGTGAACAGGCCGAGCTCCACGCCGACCGCGAGGGTCTTGAAACCCCAGACGCCGGCGACGAGACGCATGAGAGGAGTGGGACTGAGCATCGATACATAAGATCATGGATGGGCGGCCCGGTGGGTGCGCCGCGGCGGCCGCAGCACACCTCCCGCGGGCCCGCAACTGGAGAAACGGCGCTCCCGTGTGGACCGGTGAACAACTTCACAGGCAGTGGGCGATCGACCTGAACGGTGCCTAACGTCGATCGGGTTCGCCAACGTGGACACCGCGACCGGTAACGCCAAATCCTGCCGCCGGTCGTCGGCACTCGTGATTCAGGCAGGAGCGGGGGACCCACCGTTCCTCGGCGCCACCGGCCTCCCGTGCCGGGCGCCTCGGGGTGAAGCCGCCCATCCGCGGCCGGGCTCCTCAGCCCGAACCCGACAGCTCACCTCGCCGGCGTGGAGGAAATCCATGTCATCTTCGTACAACGCCCGTCACCGGGCCGTGACCGCCCGTCGCGCCGCCGTCGGCACGCTGGCCGCAGGCGCGGTCACCGGCGCCGTCGCACTCTTCGGCGCGGCGCCCGCCCAGGCCGCGGTCAACTGGGACGCCATCGCCCAGTGCGAGTCCGGCGGCAACTGGCACATCAACACCGGCAACGGTTACTACGGTGGCCTGCAGTTCTCCCAGAGCACCTGGGCGGGTTACGGCGGCAAGAAGTACGCCGCCCGCGCCGACCTCGCCACCCGTGGCGAGCAGATCGCGATCGCCGAGAAGGTGCTCGACGGCCAGGGCATCGGTGCCTGGCCGACCTGCGGCAAGAAGGCCGGCGCGACGTCCTCGAAGTCCACCTCGAAGTCGTCCAAGTCCACCTCGAAGTCGTCGAAGTCCACCGCGAGGTCGACGTCGAAGCCGTCGCCCGAGCCGGAGCGCTCCAGCGGCGGCGAGAAGTCGACCACCCGTGGTGAGCGGCCCGCCGCGACCGGCCACACGTACGTGGTCCAGCCGGGCGACACCCTCTCGCAGATCGCCGAGGCGCGCCACGTGGCCGGTGGCTGGCACGCCCTGTACGAGCGGAACGAGCGCGTGGTCGGCGACGACCCCGGCCTGATCTTCCCCGGTCAGCGCCTCAGCCTCTGATCGGCTCGACCGCGACGGCCGGGGGCCCGCGATCCCGCGAGTCCCCGGCACGGCCGGGTCCGCGCCGCCGGGCGGCGTGCCCAGCCCGCGTCCCGGCAGGTTGAGCACACGTGCGCACCACCACGATCGGCGACGTGCGGCTCCTGCTGCCGGACCTCCACCCCGACGACCTCGACAGCGTGACCGAACTGACCGACGGGCTCACCGAGGCCCTCGTCGAGGGCGCGTCCCGACCCGGTGCGCGACTGGAGGGTGTCCGCGTCCGCAGCAGTCGCATCGCCGGTGCGGACCTCAGCGGGGCCACCTGGGAGACCGGCGGCCTGCACGGCTGCGAGATTGCCCGCACCGATTTCTCCGGCGGCGCGCTGACCGGTGTCACCATCGAGCGCTGTGTGATCACCGGCTCCCGGTTCACCGGCGCGGAACTCACCGACGTACGCCTGAAGGACGTCCTGTTCGACGGCTGCCGGTTCGACTACGCCACCTTCCAGCGCGTCACCGCCGCCGGCTCGGTCGCCCTCACCGACTGCACCCTCGCGGACGCCACCTGGTCGACCTGCCGCCTGCCGGGCATCGCGCTGCGCTCCTGCGACCTGACCGGCCTGGACCTGCGCTCCTGCCAACTCACCGGCGCCGACCTGCGGGGCAATCGCCTTTACGGGCTCAGGACGCCCCTGGACAACCTGCGCGGTGTGGTCCTCGGCGAGGATCAGCTTCCGGACCTCACGCGGTTGACCGTCGGCGCCCTCGACCTCACCGTGCGCCAGGATTGACGCCGAGGAGGCATCGCGCGACGACGACCGGCTCCCACTCGTCCCGTGAAACCGGAGCTGATCGTCCACGCGGCCGTGCTCCCCGTCCGGGCAGGCGGTCAGCGGGGAGCACCCCCGAAGTCGATCTCGTTGCCGTCCGGGTCCCGGTATCTCGCCTTCCGGACACCGTTGGGGTAGGTCTCCCGATGCGCGGGCTCCAGCCCTCGCGCGCTCGCCTCGGCCACGCGGGCGTCGAAGTCGTCGACGAAGACGGTGTGCAGTGCGTGACCGGCGCGCTCCGGCCGGTGCTCGACGAAGACGAACCGGTGCTCGGCCAGCTCCCACACCGCCTCGGTGTCGCTGGCCACGAACGTCGGCGGCGACCCGAGCAGCCGCTCGTACCACTCGATTGCCCGCGCGTAGTCGGCGACGGGGATGCCCGCGAAAAGATCGACAGCCATGGTGTCAGGCTAGGGCCGGCCCCCGACATCGCACGGTGGGTCCGCCCGTGGAAGATCCACTAGGCTGGCGGCGGCCCCCGGTGACGTCCAGCCCATTTTCTTGACCCATTCCAGAAAACGGGTGAGACTCCCTCCCGTGACCGCGACACCGGACTTCCCACAAACGTTGCGCGGAGCCGCGTCGCGCGTGACCCGTCCCCGGCCGGCCGTGCCGTTCCCGCCACCGGCGTCGACCGCGCCGCCGGTGCGGCGCCCGGCCTGACCGCCACCGAGGACAACGGCTGATCCATGACGCCGAGCACCCTCTGGGCCCGCCCGTGTCCCAGAGGTTCCACCGCAAGCACCCACTGATCCCCCTGGTCAGTCACGGAAGGAACCAGATGTCCGAGAACCACGACGCCGTCGTCCACGACGCGGAGGCCGGCAGCGAGTCCCGCTGCCCGGTCGCGCACGGACGCGCCCCGCACCCGACCCAGGGCGGCGGCAACCGCGGCTGGTGGCCGAACCGGCTCAACCTGAAGATCCTCGCCAAGAACCCGGCCGTGGCGAACCCGCTGGGCGAGGAGTTCGACTACGCCGAGGCGTTCAAGAGCCTCGATCTCGCCGCGGTGAAGCGGGACATCGCCGAGGTCCTCACCACCTCGCAGGACTGGTGGCCGGCCGACTTCGGCCACTACGGCCCGTTCATGATCCGGATGGCGTGGCACAGCGCGGGCACCTACCGCCTCCGCGACGGCCGCGGCGGCGCCGGCGCCGGGCAGCAGCGGTTCGCGCCGCTCAACAGCTGGCCGGACAACGGCAACCTCGACAAGGCCCGCCGCCTGCTGTGGCCGGTCAAGAAGAAGTACGGCAAGAACCTCTCCTGGGCCGACCTCATGATCCTCGCCGGCAACGTCGCCCTGGAGTCCATGGGCTTCAAGACCTTCGGCTTCGCCGGCGGCCGCGCCGACGTCTGGGAGCCCGACGAGGACGTCTACTGGGGCCCCGAGACCACGTGGCTCGGCGACGAGCGTTACACCGGCGACCGGGAGCTGGAGCAGCCGCTCGCCGCGGTCCAGATGGGCCTCATCTACGTCAACCCGGAGGGCCCCAACGGCAATCCGGATCCGATCGCGGCCGCCCGGGACATCCGCGACACGTTCGCCCGCATGGGAATGAACGACGAGGAGACCGTCGCCCTCATCGCCGGCGGTCACACGTTCGGCAAGACCCACGGTGCGGGCACCACCGACCACGTCGGGCCGGAGCCCGAGGGCGCCCCGATCGAGGAGCAGGGCCTGGGCTGGAAGAACAGCTTCGGCACCGGCAAGGGCGCGGACACGATCACCAGCGGCCTGGAGATCATCTGGACCACGACGCCCACGAAGTGGACCAACAACTTCTTCTGGAACCTCTTCGGCTACGAGTGGGAGCTGACCAAGAGCCCGGCCGGCGCCCACCAGTGGAAGCCCAAGCACGGTGCGGGTGAGCGGACGGTCCCCGATGCCCACGACCCGTCGAAGCGGCACGCCCCGGGCATGCTGACGACCGACCTCGCGCTCCGTTTCGACCCGGTCTACGAGCAGATCTCGCGGCGCTTCATGGAGAACCCGGACGAGTTCGCGGACGCGTTCGCCCGCGCGTGGTTCAAGCTGACCCACCGCGACATGGGCCCGATCCAGCGCTACCTCGGCCCGGAGGTCCCCGCCGAGACGCAGATCTGGCAGGACCCGATCCCGGCCGTGGACCACGAACTCGTCGACACCGAGGACGTCGCCGCCCTCAAGGCCCGGATCCTCGCCTCGGGCCTGTCGGTGTCCCAGCTGGTCTCCACCGCGTGGGCGTCCGCCTCGACGTTCCGCGGCGGCGACAAGCGCGGCGGCGCCAACGGGGCGCGCATCCGCCTCGCGCCGCAGAACAGCTGGGAGGTCAACAACCCTGACGAGCTGGCGCGGGTGCTGCGCACCCTGGAGGGCGTCCAGGAGGCGTTCAACACCGCCCAGACCGGCGGAAAGAAGATCTCCCTGGCCGACCTGATCGTGCTCGCCGGCGGTGTCGGCGTCGAGCAGGCGGCCCGGACCGCCGGCTTCGACGTCGAGGTCCCCTTCACGCCCGGCCGGATGGACGCCTCGCAGGAGCAGACCGACGTGCCGTCGTTCGAGGCGATGGAGCCCACCGCCGACGGGTTCCGCAACTACCTCGGCAAGGGCCACCGCCTGCCGGCCGAGTTCCTGCTCGTGGACCGGGCGAACCTGCTGACCCTGAGCGCGCCCGAGATGACCGTCCTCGTCGGCGGTCTGCGCGTCCTGGGCGCCAACTACCAGCAGTCTCCGCTGGGCGTCTTCACCGAGACCCCCGGCTCGCTGACCAACGACTTCTTCGTCAACCTGCTCGACCTGGGCACGACGTGGACGCCGACGTCGGAGGACGCGAACACCTTCGAGGGTCGCGACGACGCCACCGGGGAGGTCAAGTGGACCGGTAGCCGGGCGGACCTCGTCTTCGGCTCCAACTCGGAGCTGCGGGCGGTCGCCGAGGTGTACGCGAGCGACGACGCGCGGGAGCAGTTCGTGCGGGACTTCGTGGCCGCCTGGGTCAAGGTCATGAACCTCGACCGGTTCGACCTCGTCTGATCCCGACCGACGTCCGGGCCGGCTCCTGGTGGGCCGGCCCGGACGTCCTCGGCGGCTCGCTCGTCATCGTCATCGCGCCAGTCGGTGGCCCGGCGCTCCACGCGGCCGAGCGGGCACACCGGGTGCGTGTCCCGCCCTCCGGTCCCCGGCCGGGCCGGCGACCGGAGGTCCCTGTCGTCAGGCGGTCACGGCGCGTGTCTCGAGGAACGACTCCAGGCCGTACACGCCGTGCTCGCGTCCGATGCCGGACTGCTTCATCCCGCCGAACGGGGCGAGCGGATCGCCGAAGGTCCGGTTGATCAGGACGGTGCCGGCCTCGAGGTGCTCGGCGACGGCCGCCGCGCGCTTCTCGTCGGCGGAGAAGACGTAGGCCTGTAGCCCGTAGGGGGTGTCGTTGGCGATGGCGACCGCCTCGGCCTCGTCCCGGTAGGGGATGACGCAGAGCACCGGGCCGAAGATCTCCTCCCGGGCGATCCGCATGTCGTTGGTGACTCCGGTGAAGACGGTCGGTCTCACGAACCACCCCTTGTCGATGCCCTCCGGTCGACCGGCCCCGCCGACGAGCGCGTGGGCGCCTTCCTCCTGCCCCAACCGGATGTAGTCCTGGACCCGTTCGAACTGCGTCTGGTTGACGAGCGGGCCGATGGCCGTCGACGGATCGCGGGGGTCACCGACCGGGAACGCGGCGACGCCGGCTTCGAGGGCGCGGACGACCTCGTCGAGGCGGCTCTGCGGGGCGAGAATGCGGGTGCCCGCGAAGCAGGCCTGGCCGTTGTTGACGAATCCCGCCGTGAGCGCCATCGGGACGGCCGTCTCGACGTCGACGTCGTCGAGGAGGATCGTCGGGCTCTTCCCGCCGAGTTCGAGGGTGAACCTCTTCATGGACGCCGCCGCGTTGCGCATGACGCGCTGCCCGACCGCCGTGGACCCGGTGAAACTGACCTTGGCGACGTCCGGGTGGGTGGTGAGGGTGTCACCGACCACGTCGCCACGTCCGCTCACGATGTTGATCACACCGGCCGGGACGTCCGCGGCGTCGAAGCACTCGCTCATGATCTGTGTCTGGACGGCGCTGAGCTCGCTGGGCTTGACCACGATGGGGCAGCCGGCGGCGATGGCGGCGGCGACCTTCTGGGACACGAACGCGACGCTGTGGTTCCACGGGGTGATGGCGACCGCGACGCCCACCGGGACCATCGAGATGGTGGTCCGTCCGGTCGACCGGGTGAACTCGTACGACTCGAGGATCTCGGCGGTCTCCGTGAACATCTCGGCGGCGCGGGCCATCCCGAACCTCACGAACGTGCCGGGCCCGCCGTACTCCTCGGTCATGGCGTCGGTCAGCTCGGGGAGGCGCTCGGTGATCGCGGCGCCGAGGCGCGTGAGGATGGCGATCCGCTCCTCCTTGCTGGTCTTCGAGAAGCTCGGGTAGGCGCGCTTCGCGGCGGCGATCGCCGCCGCGGCGTCGATCTCGTCGGCGAGGCGCACCCGCGCGATGAGCTCCTCGGTCGCCGGGTTGTGGAGGGGCAGGATCTCGGTCCCGTGCGGTGTGACGAACCGTCCATCGATGTAGATCTTGTCAATTTCTCGCATTGTTCTTCTCCCACTGGGTGCAAGCCGGCGGACTGGTCGTCCGCCCCCTGTCCGTCGGCGGCGTGGCGGTGTGGTTCGCGGCCGGACGACGATCCATTATGCTTCACATAAATTTTGCCTTGCAACACATCTTTGCGATCAACGTACCGGCGATCGACCGCAACGTTCTGACGCAGGTCGAGGGCGGCGTGCAGCCCTCAGGCCGGGATGCGCTGCGGCGGTGGGCCTGGCTGTGACCGTTCCGCCGACCGTGCGGCGGTGGCGCCGAGGCGCCCGGGAACGAGCAGGGCACCGAGGAGCGCGACGCCCCCGGCGACGCCCAGGACGGCGAAGCCCAGGGTGTAGCCGGTCTCGGTCGGTAGGCCCCCGGCGGGCGTGTGCGTGCCGAGGACCGCACCCACCATGGCCACGCCCAGCGCCCCACCGATCGTGCGCACGTTCGCGGTGACGCCGTTGGCCACACCCGTCTGGTCTGGGCGGACCGAGGCCACGATGACGTTGGACATCGTGGAGAAGGCCAGGCCCAGCGACACGCCCAGCAGTCCCATGGCGATCGACACCTGCCACTGATGGTCGTGCCGGAACGCGAGCACCGCGATCGCCATCACGCTCAGCGCCGAGGCCAGCACCAGCACGGGACGCGGGCCGAGACGCGCCACCAGGCGCGCCGAGGCCAGTCCGGCGGCGAACATCAACACCGTCATCGGCAGCAACAGCAGCCCCGCCCCGGTCACACTCGCGCCGAATCCGTACCCGGTCGAGGGCGGGGTCTGCACGAACGCGGGCAGGAAGGCCATGACCGCGAAGAGCACGACGCCGAGCAGCAGGGACACCAGGTTGGTGCTCCACACCGCGGTGACACGCATCATCTGAAGGTCGATCAACGGGCTGGCGGAACGTCGCTCGACCAGGACCCACGTGGCGGCGAGCGCGGCGGCGGCGATCAGCAGGCCGATCACCGCGCTCGACGTCCAGCCCCAACGCGAGGCCTGGGACAGCGGTAGGAGCAGGGCCACGAGCCAGGCGGCCAGCAGCAGGGCGCCCCGCCAGCTGATCCGGGTGTCGCTTCTCGACGGTGAGGGCGGCACGACGGCGTGAACCGCCAGCGCGGCGACGATCGAGAGGACCAGGGGGAGCGCGAACAGCAGCCGCGCGCCGACGAGTTCGGTGAGCGGCCCGGAGACGACCACGCCGACGCCGCCGCCGACGGCGGCGAGGGCGGCGGCGACGCCGATGGAGCCGGGGACCTTCTCCCGCGGCATCTCGTCGCGGATGATGCCGAACGTCAGCGGCAGGACTCCGCCGCCCACCCCCTGCACCGCGCGGCCGACCACCATCACGGCGAGGTTCGGCGCGAGTGCGGAGACGGCGGACCCGACCGCGAGGGCGGCCAGGGAGGCGACGAGGACGCGGTCCTTGCCGTAGCGGTCTCCGGCGCGGCCGAGCAGAGGTGTGAAGACGGACGCGGACAGCAGGAACGCCGTCATGACCCAGGTGACCAGGCTCTGGGTGGTGTCCAGGTCGCGCTGCAGCACGGGCAGCACCGGGTTGATCAGGGATTGGAGCAGCGCGAAGGCGAACACGCCGAGCAGGACGACGAACAGGACGAGTCGAGGGTGGGTGATCCGGTGGGACGCCATGAGGAGCCTTCTTCACGAGCAGCGGAGCCGGCGCCGGGCCGCCGCTCGGCAGCGGCCCGGCGGAGGCCGGCGGGTGCCGGAGCCGAGTGCCTCCGGCGCCCGCCGCGACGAGGGGTCAGACGACGTACCAGGGACCACCGGTACCGCGCCGCTGGTAGCCGTGGTGGGTCCGCTCCGTGCGAGAGGACTCCATGACGGTGTAGGCGTGGTACTTGGTGAAGGGCGTGGCCCCCGCGAGCCGTTCCGGCCACGTCTGCCCGTTGGAGGTGACCTTGGAGAGGGTCTTGTCCACGATGTAGTTCACCATCGAGTTGATGAAGTTCTCCGCGCCGACGAGCCGGTGCTCCCGGCCCATGCCGTGGTGGAAGCCCTCCAGCACGTCCCTCGTGCTCATCTCCTTGAGCGCCTCGTCGGCGAAGGTGCGCACGTCGTGCCAGTACTCCCGCGCCGCCTCCACGTCCTCGCGCGTGCCCCATCGGGTGATGTGGCCGCCGACGAGGGCCTTGAAGTCGTACGAGAGGATGTCGTCGTGGGCCTGGTAGAACCCACTGATGTTCTCCGAGGCGTCCGCGTGCATGAACGCGACCGAGCCGGGGCTGACGATGTCGATCTTCGTGAGGACCTTCTGCGTGGGCGCCCAGATGTAGATGTTGCCCGGGCAGTGGTCGGCACCCTTGTAGGACAGTTCGAGCTTGGTGCCGTTGACCTCGAGCGTCGCGTCCGTGGCGAACGTCTCGGTGGGCAGGGGCCGGTACGGGTCGGGGAACCGGGCCAGCAGTTCCCGGGTGATGTCGTGCCCGATGATCTTGACCTTCGGTCCGAACATGGAAGCCGCGCCGATGTGGTCGGAGTGCCAGTGGCTGTAGATCAGGTGCGTCACCGGCTCGTCGCTGACGGACTCGATCGCGGCCAGGATGTTCTCGCCGAGCGGCGGCGGCGCGTCGATCACGATGGCGCCGTTGCCGGTGAGCATGAACGCCGCCTCGTACCCCGACGGGCTCGTGACCCAGTAGAAGCCGTCGCCGAGTTCCTCCATGTGCCAGCCCTTCTCGTAGAAGGACGGGTCGTTGATGTGGTCGGGCATGAACTGCTGGGGAGAGGGGGCGTGCTCGCCGGCCACGGCCTTCGGGAAACCCCACTTCCGGGCGGCGTAGAACTCGCCGTACTTGCCTACCATTCCTGTGCCTCTTTCTCGTTGCCGGTGCCCGTGAAGCGCAGGACCGGCTTGACGACGTCGCCGCGGGCCGCGGAGGCGAACGCCTCGTCGATGTCGTCGAACCTGTAGAACCGGACCAGTCGGTCGATGGGGAACCGGCCGGACTGGTACAACTTGATCAACTTGGGGATGAAGAGCTGCGGGATCGAGTCGCCCTGGACGATCCCGCGGACCGACTTGCCGAGTGCGAGCTTCGCCGCCGGCACGACCGCGTCCCGGTTGCCGCCGGCGACGAGCCCGACCTGACCCATGGGCGCCAGGGCGGCGACCGCGTGGTCGAGCATGTCGCCGCGCCCCGTGGTGTCCAGCACGAAGTCGACGCCGCGCCCGGTGAGGTCCTTGATCTCCTGGGCCACGTCCACCTCGCGCGCGTCGAGCGAGTGGGTGGCGCCCAACTCCTCGGCGAGGGCGAGCCGCTGTGGGTTCACGTCGACAGCGATCACCGTCTCGGCGCCGGCGGCGACCGCCGCCATCAGCGCGCCGAACCCGACCGCCCCGACGCCGAACACGGCCACCGAGGCGCCGGCCGGCACCTGGAACGAGTTCAGCACCGCCCCCGCTCCGGTCTGCAGGCCGCAGCCGAGTGGTCCCAGCAGTTCCAGGGGCGCGTCCTCGGGGACCTTGACCGCGTTGCGCGCCGTCGCCAGCGCGTGGCTGGCGAACGACGACTGGCCGAAGAAGTGACCGTTGACCTCGCCACCGTCGGGGCTGATCCGGCGCAGTCCACGCGTGCCGTCCAGGCGCGCTCCGGAGAAGTTCGCGGCCAACGCGTGTTCGCAGTAGGCCGGGTGCCCGCTCAGGCACTGCTCGCAGCGTCCGCACGACTGGTACGAGAGGACGACGTGGTCGCCCGGCCGTAGGTCGGTTACGCCCGGGCCCACCTTCTCGACGATGCCCGCCCCCTCGTGCCCGAGCACGATCGGGAGGGGCGCGGGGCTCTGTGCGTGCCGGGCGTGCGCGTCGGTCTGGCAGATGCCGGTGGCGACGAGTTTGACGAGGACCTCGTCGGCTCTCGGTTCGTCGAGGTCGAGGTCCTCGATCACGAACGGCTTCGAGGGGTCCTCGGCCACGGCTGCGCGGATCCGCATGATGCCTCCTTCCGGGCGACGTCCGGGAGTCGGCCGATCACGGTGGGTGGTCGGCCAGGGCATCGCCGGTATGGCCAATAGTTGGTTCGACATGAAGTCTAGACACGAAATATTTTGCTCCACAACATATGTGCGAGCGAACACATCTCGCCGGGGGTCAGAGCGCGGGCCGCTCCGGGGCGAACCCGCCCTCGACCTGCGTCGGTCAGGAATCGGCCAGGGGCCGGCGGCCGCGGGCTACGACTCTCCCGTGATCGGGCCCACCCGTGCGTGCGCTACGGAGGCGACCGTCGTCAGGTGAGAGCGTGCTGATAGCGGACAGGAGCCGCAGATCCGGCTCGCCGAAGCGCTCCACCAGCGCCGCGAACCGGGCCACCTTGTCCTCGCCGAACCGCCGCACGGCGGCGGCGTACGACGCCGTGGTCACGAAGGTGGGTGGCGTGGTCTTGCTGTGGAACTTGTCCGCGTACATCACCAGGTGCTCCTCCACGGTGTCGGCCGTGTAGTCGCTGACCGGTAGCGGCAGGCGCTGGCGCCGCACGTCCTCGGCCGTGATGCCGACGCCGGTGTGGTGGGAGCAGAACCGGGCGATCACGTCGGGATAGCCGAGGTCGCGAAGGAGCGCGTGCCCGAGGACGCCGTGGCGGACGTAGTTGTTCAGGTCGGGTTTCCCCGCCGCGTCGTACAGGCGGTAGACGCCGATGTCGTGCAGGAGGCTGCCCGCGCGCACCAGAGCCACATTCACGGTGGGGTGATGCGCGTCGAGGAGTTGCTCGGCGATGGCGCAGACGATCTGGCAGTGGGTGTAGACGAGTTCGAAGGCCTCTTCGGTGGGCGCGTACCGTTCGTGCAGCGCTCGGATCTGCTCATCGGTCGGTATCACCAGTGAGGAATCGATCGTCATGCGCGCACATCCGCTCCGCCCGGCTCTCCGGTGGCGGGAAGCGGCGTGGGTGAGGCCGTCACGCCATCGCCTCCGGTGGAGCCGTCGTCCACACCGCAGACAAATGGCAGGAAGCGCCTTCCTGCCATCGCCAACGTATCGGTACACCGGCCCTGCGACAAGGTCTCGATCGTGCGGCCCGGTCGTCCGACGAGGCCGCGGCCCACGGAAGTCAAGGGGCCGTTTTCGCGCAGACGGGCTCAGCCGTCGGTGAGGAGGCGGAAGGCGTCGCCGTCGCGGACCACGCGGCCGGCGCTGGGCCCGGCGAAGTGGGTCCCGATCAGCAGTGCCCGGTCGTGGGCGGCTCTCGACAGGAGGTCCACCCGGGTGCGGACGGCCTGCTCGGCGTCCATGTCCCCGGCGGAGGTCCACTCCGGACGGGTCAGCTGGGAAGGGTGGTGGATGGCGTCTCCGGTGATGACCGCTCGTTCGCCGGCCGAGGTGATCTCGACGCTGACGTGGCCCGGGGTGTGCCCGGGGGTGGGGATCAGCCGGACCTCGTCGCTGACCTGGTGATCCGTGCCGACCAGGTCGACGAGGCCCGCGTCGAGCACGGGACGCACCGAGTCGGCGAAGGCGGCGGCGTAGGCCAGGCGCATGCCTCCGGTCGCGGTCTCGGCGTTCCTGCGCCAGTGCTCGAGCTCCTCGCCGACGACCAGGTGACGCGAGTTGGTGAACGTCGGCACCCAGCTGCCGTCCACGAGGTGCGTGTTCCACCCGACGTGGTCCATGTGCAGGTGGGTGAAGAGCACGGTGTCGACGGACTCGGGCGGGAACCCGGCCGCCGTCAGGCGGTCGAGCAGCGGTGAGCGCAGATCGTTCCAGGCCTCGACCGGGCGCCCCGTCTTGTGGGCGCCCAGGGCGGTGTCGACGACCATGCGCCGTGTCGGGGTCTCGATGACGAACGAGTGGATGCTGGTCCACAGCCTGCCGTCGCGGGCGGCGAAGTGCGGATACAGCCATTCGACGGGTCGGACGGCCTCGGGA
This sequence comes from Micromonospora xinjiangensis, assembly GCF_056150165.1. NCBI lineage: Bacteria > Bacillati > Actinomycetota > Actinomycetes > Micromonosporales > Micromonosporaceae > Micromonospora > Micromonospora xinjiangensis. The sequence continues at coordinate 236,357 of NZ_JAXCFO010000004.1, forward strand.
GTGGCCTCCGGAAGCATCAGCTCGGTGTCACCGACGCTCTCCAACTCGACGATCTTCGTGACGGTTACGTTGCCTACCGTCCATTTCTGCATGGTTCTCACCTTGTTCGGAGTTCTGGTCCCGCCGTGCCGGGGGCCGTGACCGGTCCCGGGGTCCGGCGGTGGGCGACCGTAGTGAGCTACCCGCCCACATGCCGGTGGGCTGCGCTCATAAATGTAGGCCGCGAAACTTATGTGCGACAACACATGTTCCTGCCAACGTATTCCCCCGGGGTCCGGACGGATCGGGGGGTGCCGGTCGACCGCAGGGCGCGCCTCGTCCAGGACGCAGAGGTCTCGCGCGCAGGCCGCGGGCCACCGCCGGCCAGGCCGCCTGCGCGGCTCCATCCGGCCGTCACGGGCCGGAGTCAGGGACGGAAGGCGGCGAGGATCAGGTCGGCGTAGCGGCGCCAGGTAGCCGGGTCACGCTCGTCCAGCATGATGAGCTGGCGGATCGCACCGCACAGGACGACCCGCACGTCGAGGACGCCGGCGTCCGCGCGGACGCGGCCCGACACCTTCGCCGCCTCGACGAGCCGGCCGATCAGCTCGACCAGACCGGCGGCGGGCACCAGGCGGGCCTCGAAGAACGCGTCCGCGAGGCCCCGGTCGCGGCAGAGGCGATCGAGCAGGTCCGGCACGTAGGCGCGGAACGCGCGGTAGGCGTCGTCGTCGGCGAGGGCGGCGCGCGTCCGTTCCTCCAGCGCGTCGAAGCTGGCCCGCGAGGCCGCCAGCACCAGCTCCTCCTTGGTGGGGTAGCTGCGATAGACCGTGGCCCGACCGACCCCGGCTCGCGCGGCGACCTCGGGAACCGTGACGTCCAGACCGCGCTCGGCGAACAGCTCGCGGGCGGCCGTGAGGACCCGCTCGTGGTTGCGCCGCGCGTCCGCCCGCCGCGGCGGGTTCCCGGTCGCGGCCGGAACCGCTTCCGGGTGTGGCGTACCCGGGCGGGTGGTCATGCGACGTCGAAGCCGGTCTCGTAGACCCGCTGGAACCGGCCGTCCTGCGCCAGCGTCGCGAAGTAGTACATCTCCCGATGGACGACGGTGCCGTCGGTCAGGGTCATCCGGTAGCGGTGCCGCTCGGCGTAGTGCGACCCGTCGTACAGCTCGTCCAGCACGGTGACCTCGCCCTCGGCAACGCGACTACGGATGTCGGCGACCATGGCCGCGAACTCGTCGCGGTCGCGGGCCCGGCCGTCGGCGTGGTGGACCAGGTCGGGCGCGTAGTACTTGTCCAGCGCCTCGTGCAGCGGGAGGTGCGGTTCGAACGCCACGTCGCGGATGGCGTCGCTGATGCGTACCGGGGTCATCGGGTATCCCTTCGGCTATCCGGACTCCTGAGTCCGGTTAGCGCGACGGTACCGGACGGGGCGGGGCCGGAGCCTGTGATGCTCGCCATCACCGCCGCCGCGCACGCCGGACGCGGGCGGGCGGTGAGCCCCCGGTGTGCGGGGCCGGCAGTACGGTGTCGGAGTGGTTGACCGGCGCCAGGTGATGAACTTCCGCGTTCGGGCCCAGCAGCTCGACCGCGACGAGGGCACGCTCGACGACACCGCCGTGCTCGACATCGGCGTGCAGGACACCGGTCCCGACGGCGCCCGGTGGGCGCTCGCGGTACGTGGGATCGACGTGGCGGCGCTGCCCGCGGAGGAGCTGATCCTGCTGTGGACCGTGCGGGGCGCGCCCCACCTCTACCGCCGCGGCGACGTGGCGGAGGTGGCGGCGGCGGTCGAGCCGTTCTCCGACGCCGACGCGGGCAAGCGCATCTACGACGCCGCGAAGCCGCTGAAGGCCGCCGGGATCGCCAACCTCGCCGCTCTCGACGAGGTCGCCGCGCAGATGCGCGCCGTCGTCACCGAGCCGATGGTCAAGGGGGAGGTCTCCGGCCGCCTGGCGAAGGCGCTGCCCGAGCCGTATCTGCGGTTCTGCCGCCCGTGCGACGCCACCCACCTCTACGAGATGCCCTTCCGGCTGGCTGCCGTCCGGGCCGGGCTGGAGTTGCAGCTCGACACGTCCCCGCCGGTCCTGCGGCCCACCCCGCGATTCCGGAAGGCCGCCGGCGCGGGCGACCGGTTCGATCTCGTCCGCGCGTACCTTCGCCTGCTCGGCCCCGCCGCCCCCAGGCACGTGGCCGACTACCTCGACGCCCCGGTGAGGGACGTGAGGGCGCACTGGCCCGAGGACGTGGTCGACGTGACGGTCGACGGCGAGGCCCGCTCGCTGCTGGCCGCCGACGAGGCGGCGCTGAGGTCGGCCGACCCGACGGCGACCCGCCTGCTGGGCCCGTTCGACCTCTTCCTGCAGGCCAAGGACCGGGCGACCCTGGTGCCGGAGACGGCCCGCGCCAAGGAGCTGTGGCCCGTCCTGGGCCGCCCCGGCGCCGTTCTGGTCGACGGTCGACTCGTCGGCACCTGGCGCCCCCGCAAGGCCGGCAGGACCTTCACCGTCGCCGTCCAGCCCTGGCAGAAGCTCACCGCCACCACCCGCCACCGTGTGGTCGACCAGGCCGAGCGCCTGGCCGCGTACCGGGGTGTGGCGCTCACCGGCGTCGACTTCGCCGACTAGGCCGCGCTGGTCTCGCCAGCGCCGCACCCGCCCCCGTGGTCACGGGTCACGGCTGTGCTGGTCGGTCGACGGGGATCAGCCGCTCCGGTGCGGGCGCGAGCGCCCGCTGCCCGGTCTCCAGATCGGTGAGGTCACCCGCGGCGTTGATGAGACCGATGTGGGAGAACGTCTGAGGGAAGTTGCCCAGCGCCTCCCCACTGTGCGGGTCGATCTGCTCGGCGAACAGACCCAGGTCGTTGGCCCGGCCGGCGAGCCGATCGAACAGCTGCCCGGCCCGGTCGCGCGCGCCGGCCAGCGCCAGACAGCTGACCAGCCAGAAGGAGCAGATCACGAAGCCGGCGGGGTCGCCGTCCCAGCGGCGCAGCAGGCCGCCGTCGGACAGCCGCTCCTCGACGGTACGGATCGTCGAGCGCATCCTCGGGTCGTCGGCCGGCAGGAAGCCGACCATCGGCATCAACAGCACCGACGCGTCCAGGTCCTCGCTGTCGAACGCCCCGGTGAAGGCTCCCAGCCGGTCGCTCCAGCCCCGGGTCAGCACCGCTCGTCGCACCTCGTCCCGTGCGGCCGCCCACCGGGCCACGTCCGCCTCCGAGCCCAGCCGGGACCCGAAGCGGACGGCCCGGTCCAACGCCGTCCAGCACTGCACCTTCGACGACACGTAGTGGCGTTCGGCGTCGCGTGCCTCCCACATCCCGGCGTCGGGCAGGTGCCAGTCCCGCGCGGCCCGCTCGGTCATCCCGCGCAGCAGCTGCCGGATGTCCGGCGGCATCGGGTCGAGGTGCTCCCGCATCAGCCAGGAGGCGCTCAGCGGCTCACCGTGGATGTCGTTCTGCCGCTGCCGCCAGGCGTCGTTGCCCACCATCACCGGGCGGCTGCCGGCGTAGCCGGCCAGGTGGTCGAGCTCGTGTTCGGTGAGGTCGCGTTCCCCCTCCACCCCGTACATGATCGGCACGATGCCCTCGGTCATGCCCATCGACCGGGTCAACCACCCGATGTGCAGGGTGACCTCGTCGGTGCAGGCCACCCGCCAGAGCGCCTCCAACGTGAAGCTGAAGTCGCGCACCCAGGCGTACCGGTAGTCGTAGTTGCGCACGCCGCCCGGCTCCTCGGGCAGGGACATCGTCGGGGCGGCGACCACCGCGCCGCTGGGCCGGTAGGTCATGCCCTGCACGACCAGCGCGCTGCGGAGCACCTGCTCACGGTGGAGGCCGCGGTAGTCGTGCAGGCGCATCCAGGAGCGCCAGCCCTCGACGGCGTTGTCGATCACCTGGTCGGCGTCGAGGACCGCCGGCGGGCCCGCGTCGTAGGCCGGGGCGTACCCGAGGGTGAAGTGGTGTGTGTCGCCGGCCCGCACGGTGAAGGACGCGAACGCCTCCCCGACCTGGCACTCCAGCGGGACGCTCGCGCGCAGATCCAGCCGGGCCGACGCGGCGCTGGCGACCAGCCCACCGTCCTGGGTCACCATCTGGGGCACCATCCGGCCGTACTCGAACCGGGGCCGGTAGTGCAGTCGCAGCGGCACCTCCCCGGAGAGGCCGCGCACCACTCGCGCCAGGACCCGCGGCGAGTGCAGGCCGATCTCGTGGCCGCGCGCCCCCGGCTCCAGGGCCAGCGCGTCGGTCAGCGCCACGGTGCCGGTCGCCGTGGTGAAGACGGTACGGAGCACGAGTGAATCGGGCAGGTAGGCCCGTTCGGTGCTGAAGCTGCCCTCGGGACAGATCACCCAGTGTCCGGCGTCGTCGTCGACCAGCCGGGCGAAGACCGACGGGGCGTCGAACCGCGCCGGGCACCACCAGTTCACCGACCCCGCGCGGTCGACCAGCACCGCGCTGCGGCAGTCGGCCAGGAAACCGTGCTCCGCGATCCGTCCGGGCCCCACGGCACCGACTACCCGGGTGGCGGGCGGTGACACCGCCGCCGCCCGCGGTTCGCGAGCGTGTGGCCGCCGGGGCGTGGTCAGACCTGTTGGGCGCCGATGACGGAGAGCAGCCGCAGCTTCTCGTCGGCGTCCGACCCGGGCACGGCCGTGAACACCAGCAGCGTCTGCGACTGGTCGGGATCCACCAGGATCTGGCAGTGCAGTTCCAGCGCACCCACCTCGGGGTGCTGGAAGCGTTTCGGCGGGCAGTACGCCCCCTGCACGGGGTGCTCGCGCCACAACCGGGCGAACTCGGGGCTCTCGGCCCGCAGGGCGTCGGCGATCTCGGCGGCCCGCGAGCCCCGCCCGTCGCGGGTGTACGCGGCGTGCAGGTGCGCGGCCATGAGCCGGCTCTGTGTGGGATGGTCCTCCGCCAGGTAGAGCCGCCGCGCGTCGGGGTCGGTGAACCAGCGGTAGTGCAGGCTGCGCGCCAGCCCGGTGTGCCGGGACTCGTCGCCGAGCAGCGCCACGGCCGGCGGGGTCTGCGCCAGGGTCTCGCCGAGGTGGTTCACCACGAGGGCGGGGGTGTCCTGGAGCCGGTCGAGGATCCGCATCATCCCGGGGTTGACGTGGTCGGCCCGCACGGCGCGGTGCGGCACCGGGTGCCCGCCCAACTGGAAGAGGTGGTCCCGCTCCGCCAGCGACAGCCGCAGTCCTCGGGCGAGGGCGGCGAGCATCTGCTCGGAGGGGTGTGGTCCCCGCTGCTGCTCCAGCCGGCTGTAGTAGTCAGTCGACATCCCGCTGAGCGCGGCGACCTCCTCGCGCCGTAGCCCGCCGGTGCGCCGGCGCCGCCCGCGGGGCAGACCGACGTCCTCCGGCTGGAGCGCCTCGCGCCGCGTACGCAGGAAGCTGGCGAGTTGCGCGCGATCCACGGCGTCTCCCTCCTCGATCCGCCGGCCTGGCGGTCCGGTGCCCGGCACCGTGGTCAACCACCAGGCGCCCGGGTGCTCTTCCGGCGCCAACAGTGACGCGCCCGACCGGGCGGATCCAGGGTCGGCCGGTCCCTGGATCCGCGCCCCACGGGAGCCACGCGTCACGAGACGCCCAGAGGTCGCTCAGGCACCAGCGCCCCCGTCGGTCCCACCGGCCGGCGAGGAGAGCGGCGCGCCGCCCCGGGTCACCCGCGATGTGGTCGACCGCGGGGATCAGGCCGTGGTGGCCTTCCCGGTGCGCTTGCCGTCGAGGAACTGGCCCAGGGCCTCCACGACCAGGCGATGGTCGTCGAGTTGGGGCAGACCCGACACGGTGACGGTGCCCACCGGGCCGGTGCCCCGGATGATGATCGGGAAGCAGCCGCCGTGCGCGGCGTAGCGGGCCGGGTCGAGGTGGGCCTGCTGCTCGAAGGTCGTGCCGCGGTCGCGGTAGCTCTGGCCCACGAGGTAGGAGCTGCGTCCGAACCGCCGCACCACCCGGATCTTGCGCTCGATCCAGTCGTCGTTGTCCGCGGAGGTGCCGGGCAGCGCGTAGTGGAAGACCTGGTGGTCGCCGAGGCGGATGTCGACCGTCACGGCGTGGCCGCGCTCCCGGGCCATCTCGACCAGGCGGCTGCCCAGGGCCCACGCGTCGTCGTTGTCGAAGCGGTCGAACTGTAGGCGTTCTTCCTGCTCCTGAAGCTCTGACATCACGGTGTGCCGCTCCCTTCCTCGATCGTCACCGCGATCCAACCAGAGCGGCGACCGGCCGCGCCCGGCGGATGCGCGGCCGGCGACAATCTCGGCGTGCCGCCCCGGCCCGACCGTGCGAACCGGGGCCCCCGGCGGTCAGCGTTGGATGGACTTGATCTCCAGGAACTCCTCCAGCCCGAAGCGGCCGAACTCCCGGCCGTTGCCGGACTGCTTGTAGCCGCCGAACGGTGCCAGTGCGTTCCACTGGCCACCGTTGACGTCGACCTGCCCGGCCCGCAGCCGGCGGGCGACGGCGAGCGCGTGTTCCGGCTCGCCGAACACGCCGCTGGTGAGGCCGTACGCGGTGCCGTTGGCGATCTCGACGGCCTCCTCCTCGTCGGTGTACGGGATGATCGTCAGCACCGGACCGAAGATCTCCTCCTGGGCGATGGCGGAGTCCGGGTCGACGTCGGCGAAGATCGTCGGTCGCACGTAGGCGCCCGTCGTGAGGCCCTCCGGCCGGCCGGGACCGCCGAAGACGAGCCTCGCCCCGTCGGCGACGCCCCGCGCGATGTAGCCGTCCACCTTCGCGCGGTGGGCCTCGGAGGCCATCGGGCCGATCCGGGTCGCCTCGTCGGTCGGGTCGCCCACGGTGTACTGCTGGGCTTCGGCGACCGCCAGCGCGACGACCTCGTCCTGACGGGCCGCGGGCACCAGCATCCGGGGCCACGCGCCGCAGACCTGACCGCCGTTGGTGAACACCATCATGAGGCCCTTGCGGACCGCCTGCGGCAGGTCGGCGTCGTCGAGGATGATGTTCGCGCCCTTGCCGCCCAGCTCCAGCGCGACCCGCTTGACGGTTTCGGCGGCGACCGCCCCGATCCGCCGTCCGGCCCGGGTGGAGCCGGTGAAGGAGATCATGTCGATGCCCGGGTGGGCCGAGATGGCCTCCCCGACGACCGCGCCGGTGCCGTAGACGACGTTGAGCACCCCCGCGGGGACGCCCGCCTCGGCGGCGACCTCGGCGAGGATCCGCGCGGTCAGCGGGGCGTTCTCGGACGGCTTGAAGACCATGGTGTTCCCGGCCAGCAGCGCCGGCGCGAGCTTGGACACGACCTGCTGGAGCGGGAAGTTCCACGGTGTGATCGCGCCGACGACGCCGATCGGTTCGCGGACGACGAGTGAGTTGCCGATCTCCTCGGTCCACGGGAACTCGTCGGCGAGGTCGGCGATGGACTCGATCACGGCCGTCGGGAAACCGACCTGGGCGGTCCGGGACAGCGTGATCGGGGCGCCCATCTCGGCGGTGATCGCCGCGGCGATCTCCTCCCGCCGGGCGGCGAGCCCGGCGGCCATGCGCCGCAGCACGTCCGCCCGTTCCCGCGCGGTGCTCGCGGCCCAGGCCGGGAGGGCGGCACGGGCGGCGGCGACGGCCCGGTCGACGTCGGCGGCGGTGCCGGCCGGGGTGTGGGCGACGGTCTGACCGGTCGCCGGGTTGACGACGGGAAGGGTGCCGGCCGAGCCGGCGACGATCTCGCCACCGATCCAGTGGCCGGTGACGAGGTGAGAGGTAGTGGTCATGAACCGACCGTGGCACCAGGCGAGCACCCCAACCAGGTGAGGTCTGTCCGGGGCTCGACGATCCCTGGCTACGGCACGATGGGCGCGGCAACGCCGGCCAGCGGGACCCGCCCGGCCCGCCGGCCGGCAGCAGTCAAGGGGTGATCACGTCGAACCGCTCCCACGGCCCGATCGCCGTACGGTCGGCGACCAGTGGCGCGGCCCCGGCGTTCTCGGCGACGACGTACCTGTCGTTCACCGCGGCCCGTAGGCTCACGCTGCCGTCACCGTTGGGTACCAGGTGGAATCTCTCCCACAGCCCGACCGCGGTCCGATTGGCGACCAGCGGAGCTGCTCCGGCGTTCTCCGCGGCCACGTACCGCCCGTTGGTCCGGGCCCGCAACGCCACCGCGCCGCCGCCGAGGTCGACCAGGTCGAACCGTTCGGCCGTGCCGACCGACGGCTGATCGGCGATCAGCGGTGCGGTGCCGGCGGCGGGCGCGCTCACGTACCGGCCGTTGGCGTGGGCTCGCAGGCTCACCGACCCGTCCGGATCGGGTGCCGGGTCGACCGAGGGGTCGAAGCGGTTGGCCCAGTATCGGGTGCGTTCCAGGTAGGCGGTCTCGGCGGCGGCGCCGGTGCGGCCGTACGCGCCGGAGTAGGTCAGGTAGCCGTGCCCGGCCGGCGGGCTCGCGCTGGCCGGCTCGATCGTCGAGCCCTCGTGCCACTCGTTGAACGAGGTGATGGAGACCCACCTCGGCGGGCCGCCGTGCGCGGGGTCCAACGCGTTGGCCCACTGCTGGTCGTACATGGCGCCGTCGGCCCGGTCGACGGTGGGTGTGGTGTTGCCCGGGACCGCCCGGTCGTCGAGATAGCCCGGGGCCACCGACGGGGCCCAGACCAGGCCGTTGGCCCGGCAGTACGCGGCCGCGCCGGCCCAGCCCGGGGCGGTCGCCCCGGCGATCCCGTCGTAGGTGTACATGCCGCCGAAGTGGGCGACCTTGGTGGTGTCGGTGGTCTGGGCGAGGACGATGCTGGTGTCACGGACCTGCGCCAGCGGCGACCAGTCGGCGATCCGCAGACTCTCGAAGACGTAGAACGGGGCCCGGTTGGCGTGGGCCGCGTCCCGGTGGAACGCGGGGTGACTGCCGTACCGGCTGTGGATGTACCTGATGTCGGCGACGGTGGAGGCGGCCGTGCGGCCGTCGTACGGCTCCAGGTGCCAGGCGACGCGCAGGCCGTACGCGGCGGCGGCGTCCAGCACGGTGGGGGTCAGGCCGTCCTCGTAGGAGCCCTGGCCCCACCAGCTGTAGACGAGCACACCGACTCCGGCGTCGCGGATCCAGGCCATGTGCCGGCGCACCGTCGCCGGGTCACCGGAGTCGTAGGCGCCCAGGGTCGGGTAGAAGTTCGCGCCGATGTCCTGCGGCGGGGTGTGGCCGCCCTGCGGCCAGTGCCGGTAGCTGCCGGCGCGGCTGGGGTTGCCGTACCACGAGTAGTAGAAGATGTGCACGTTGCTGCTGGTCGCGGCGAAGGGCCGGACCGGCGTGCCGGCGGGGGCCGGTGGCTGCAGCGCCGGGGCCGCTTGGGCGGTCGGGGTGGCGGCGACGGCGAGCACGATCGCCGCGACCACGGCGGCGGCGCGTCGCCACCAGGTGTTCGTCGGGTGCATGACGCTCCAGTGGGGGTAGGGCGGTGCGGCCGGGGGGAGGAGCCGCACCGCGGCTTCGGTGGTGGTCGGGTGGCGCCGAGGGGGCGTGGCCCGAGGGGGCGGGCCGGTCGAGGGCACGTCAGCTGCCGCGGGCCTCCGGCTCCCGGCGACGGTGGTCGTGGTGGGCCCGGTGGTCCACCGTCACAGGGGGATCAGGTCGAACCTCTCCCAGGGACCGATCGCGTCCCGATTGGCGATCAGCGCCGCGGCGCCGGCGTTCTCGGCGGCGACGTACCTGCCGTTCACCGTCGCCCGCAGGCTCACCGAGCCGTCCGCGTTCCGGACCAGGGTGAAGGTCTCCCACGACCCGGCCACCGGCCGGTTGGCGATCAGCGGGTCGGCGCCGGCGTTCTCCGCGCACACGAACTGGTTGTTCACCCGTGCCCGCAGGGCGGTGTCGCCGCCGCCGACGTCGACCAGGTCGAACTGCTCCCCGCCGCCGACGGCGGTGGCGGACGCGATCAGGTTGCCGGTGCCGGCGGTGACGTAGCGGCCGTTGACCTGGGCGCGCAGCGCCACGGCACCGCTCGTCGGTGGGCTGCTGCCGGTGAGGATCCGCAGGGCGTCGACCATGCCGACCGAGGTGGTCTTGTTGACGATGCGGATGGTGTGGGTGCCGTTGGTCAGCCCGGTCCGGCGGAAGACGACCTGTTGTGCCTGGCGGGGGCCGGCGACGTACAGGTTGACGTTGCTCTGGAAGACGCCGTCGAGGTAGACGTCGACGTTGCCCATGTCGCTGAACCGCTCGGACAGGTACTCCACCCCGGTGCCGGTGAAGGTGTGGCTAGCGGCCGCGCCGACGGTGGTGCTGTGGTGGGTGTCGTCGTTGTAGTCGCCGTACCCCCGGGCGGTGGTGTGGTGCCAGCCGGGGTCGTAGGTCAGCATGGTGTCGTTGACCAGCCCGCCGCCGCCCGGCCCGCCGAGGCCGAGGGTCGAGGCGGTGCCCGACAGCGTCTTCTCACCCTGGTTGGGCGCGCCGGTCAGTGTCGTGCCGGTGTACGCCGACAGCGGCTTGGCGGTGCGCTCGACCACGTACACCGTGTTCGCCGCCGTCGCGAAGCTGACCTCGCCGGCCGTGGTGGTGGTCAGCACCGCGTTGTCGGAGGCGCGGCGGACCCGCAGCTCCTGGCCGCCCCACGGGTTGACCACCCGGGCGGTCTTGCCGTGCAGGCTGCGGAGGCCGACGTACTTGACCTCACCGGCCTCCCGCTCGGAGCTGACCAGGAACCCGTCCTTCGCCAGGAGGGTGAACTTCCCGACGAAGCTGGCGTCGGTCGGCACCGCCGGGAAGACCCGGATCTTGTCGTTGTACGACTGCATCAGCGACTCGTTCATCGCCGCCAGGTGGATGCCGAGGTACTCGAAGACACCGTTGGTGTTGTTGGTCATCCCGTTCGGGTAATTCTGGTATTTCTGCAGCATCGTCCGCATGCCCTGGAACGCCTGGTTGCCCAGGCCCAGGCGGGCGGCGTGGACGTGGTCGTTGGACCAGACGTTGCCGTACGGGTGGGGGCGCACGTTCCAGGTGGTGACCGCGGTCTGGTGGTCGGGGTAGCCGATGCCGGTGCGGTCGTAGGGCCACACCAGCTCCAGCGCCACGTTCTCGTTGTTGCGGGTCTGCGAGATCGGCGGGTCGTGCGGCAGGTAGGCGCCGTTCTGCACCTGGTAGGGGGCCAGGTTGTCGACGATGTTCTGCCAGTTGGCTCGCAGCCCCGCGTCGAGACCGAGCTGCTGGCTCACTGCGATGGTGAGTGGGAAGAGCAGCCGCACCGCGGCGAGGTCGGTGATGGCGTTGCGGACGTCCCAGTACGTCTCGTGGGCGTTCGAGCTGGCCATGTACCAGCGGCCGGTCGCGGGGTCGCGATCCAGCATGTCCTCGTAGAACTTCACCGCCTCACGCAGGTAGGGGTAGGCGGTGTCGCGCAGGTACGCCTCGTCGTTGGTGTACCGGTACTGGAGGTACATGTTGTAGGCGGCCTCGGTCCCGGTCGAGTAGAGGTCGTTGACGAAGTCGCTGTTGATCGTGCCCCGGGCGTTGCCGTCCCAGCCCATCGTCTCGGGCACCCAGAGCCCGTCACTGCCGTACCGGGTCGTGGTGTACGACTTCAGCGCGGCGAGGTTGCGGCTGTAGAGACGGTTGAAGCCGGCCATCAGGTCGGCGTGGTTGCTGGCCAGGAAGGAGTTGTAGACGTCGCGTTGGTTCCAGTACCAGTAGCCGTTGCTCCACTTCGAGTTGTCCTGGGTGGCCCGGAAGACGCCGTTGATGAAGTGCAGCGGATAGTTGCCGTACCCGCCCGCGGCGACCATGTAGGTCGCCAGGTAGTAGACGTTCTCCAGGTAGTCGGCGTCGCCGCCGGCGTTGGAGTACTGCACGAACGACCTGGCCCAGAAGTCGTGCCACCAGGACCGGTAGGTGTCGAGAGTGGTGGTGTAGCCGGCGTTCTTGACCGCCGCCAGCTGGTTCTTCGCCTGGGCCACGGAGTTGAGGCCGGGGGAGTTGATCCGGCTGGCCGCGGTGAACCAGATGGTGTAGCTCGACGTGGGCGTGATGGAGAGCCGGACGCGGGTGCCGTTGACCACCTGCGCGGTGTAGGACGCCCCCTCGACCGTGGCGGCCAGCGTGTAGCCGAAGTTGTTCGGGTCGGTCTGCCCACGGCTCAGCCCGACACCGCTGGCGTCGGCGAAGGTGGAGACCGTCCGCCAGGTGGTGAGGTCGGGCACGTCGGCGATGTTCTGGACGGTGTTCATGTCCCACAGGCTCAGGTCGAGGCCGACGCTGGTCACCCCGGGCCGGCTGTCCTCGACGTGGATGCCCATGACCTCGGAGTGGGGTGCCCCCATGACGGTGATGGTGCGGTTGTTGTCGTACCTGGTGGTCAGCGTCCCGTCGTACAGCGACAGCCGCTGCTGGAAGCTGGTGTGGCCGGTGTCGAACTGCGGGTTGCTGTAGAGGTTGACCAGGCCGGCGGCGTAGGTGGACTGCGGTGACAGGTCGACGCCGGAGACCTGCATAGTCAGCCCGTCGGCGCTCCAGGCCATGGCGCCCGTGCGGCCGTTGCCGACCGTGAGGCCGTGCAGCGGGTTGGTGTTCGGCCGGTTGTAGACGATGTCGTGCTTGGCCAGGTAGGCGGCGCGGTTGACGTTCAGCGTCCCGGTGCCGGTGTGGAACGCGGCGTCGCCGGGGGCGGCGGCGGCCGGTCCGCTCGGTGCGGTGGCGACGATGCCACCGGCGAGCAGGGCGGCGAGGGTGATGCGGAGCGGCGTTGTCACCTTCATCGACACGATCTCCTCGGGATCGTCCGTTGCGGTTGATGCCTCGCATCCCGCGCAGTGGCCCCGGTCGGCCCGCGTCCGCCGAAACGCGGGCGATGTCGAGACGGATCTGGGGCGTTGCCACCCGGCCGGGGTCGCCGACGCGCGGGTAAACATCGACCCACATCTGTATCGAGCAGTTAACATCGGAGGTCTCTGCGCGTCAATCCCCAATATCTCGGCGCGCGGTGCCCGAAGGTTGCCGTCTCGGAGGTGCGAGCCGGAGAAGATACGTCGGATCTATCTGCGGCACCCGGACGTCGGTCCCGCGCCGCCGGGCCACCCGGCGCCGCGGTCGGATGCCCTGCGTTTTCCGTTCCTGGCGTCGTCGGGTCGCCGCTCAGACGACCTGGGGAAGCTGCCCTGCCTCCACCGGAGTGAAGCGTCGCCACGGGCTGGCCGCGGTGCGGACTCCCGCCTCTTCGCACCGGAGCGAGAGGCCGAGCCGCGCCGCGAAGGTATCGATGACCGGGTCAGCCCGATTCCGCTCCGGAACGACGCCGTCGTCGGCACAGTAGGTGGGTGAACGGTGGCGGCGAGGACGCGGCTTCGCCGCGCGCGTTCGGCGCCGGCGGGCAGGTCACAGCCGCGACACACGGGGGAGTGACCCGCTCCGAGCTCTTCCTCGACCTGGTCTTCGTCTACGCCTTCATCAACGTCACCCTTCTCATGGCGGAACGCCCGCCCCTGCAAGGGCTGCTTCAGGGGGCGCTCGTGGTGGCGCTGATCTGGCGCAGCTGGGTCGGTTACGCCTGGGTGGGAAACCTCGTCCGCCTCGACCGAGGAGCAAGGCCGATCGCGGTGTTCGCGGCGGCCGTCACCGTCCTCCTCGTCGCCGTCGCCATTCCCGAGGTCTTCCTCGAACACCCGGCCGGGCTGGCCGGGTCCCTCGTCTTCGTCGCCGGGTTCCTGTCGGCCAGGATCGGATCGCTGCTGATCATCTTCTACGCGCGACGGGGCCGGGAGATCTCGTCCGACCCGGCCACCCGGGCCTGGCTGCCGTTGGCCGGCAGCATTCCGCTCCTGCTCTCCGCCGTCCTGCTGCCCTACCACCTCCCGGCCGGGCGGGCCACGGACACCGTCCAACTGCTGCTCTTCGTCGTCGCGATCGTCGTCGACTACCTGGGGCTGCGGGCGCCGGGCACGGGAACCTGGCACCTGACGTCCGTGCGGCACTGGGCGGAGCGGCACAACCTGATCATGCTCATGGCGTTGGGCGAGACGATCATCTCGATCGGCACGAGCCGCGGTTTCGGCGGCGGCGACCCGATCACCTGGTTCACGCTCGTCGGATCGGCCCTCGGTCTCGTCGTCGTGGCGTTTCTCTGGTGGGCGTACTTCGACATCGCGTCACCCGCCGGCGAGCAGGCGCTGGAGTCCGTTGCCCCGCGTGAGCGGTCCGGCCGCGCCCGCGACGCCTACACGCTGCTTCACCTGCCGATGATCGCCGGGCTCATCCTGGTGGCGTTCGGGCTCAAGAAGGCGCTCGGCGGAACGCCGGTCGGCCACCCGGACGAGTGGTCGCTGCCGGACCTGGCGGCACTCTACGGCGGTGTGGTCCTCTATCTGCTCGGTCTGGTGGCGTTCGAGTGGCGCACGGTCCGCCGGGTCGGACGCGGTCCCGTGGCCGGCCTCGTCCTGGTGGCGGTTCTGGCCGTGCCGGCCCAGGGCCTGGCCGCCCTGGGCTCGCTCACGCTCCTCGCCGGCGCGCTGACCGCTGTGGTGGTCGCCCACGTCACGGTGCTGCGACGTCGCCACCGACAGCTGCACCGCGCCGTCGCCGTGACGACCGGGCGCGAGGTGGACGCCACCCCCGAGGAGCTCTTCCTCGATCTGGTCTTCGTATACGCGTTCATCCAGGTCACGGTGCTGATGACCCGGCAGCCGTCGGTGCTCGGGGTGCTGCAGGGGCTGGCCGTGCTGGCGCTGCTGTGGTGGTCGTGGGTCAACTACACCTGGTTCACCACGACGGTCCGCGACGCGGGCAACGCCCTGAGACTCGTCGTCCTCATCGCCGTGGCGCTGATCCTGACCCTCGGCCTCGCCCTGCCACAGACGTTCGGCCGCATCCCCGGAGGGCTGCCCGGGCCGTTGATCGTCGTCGTCTCGTACGCGGCGGTCCGCCTGCTGCACCTGGCGGCGTTCTGGTGGGTGCTGCGCCACGACACCGCGCTACGCGCCATCGTCGTACGCGCGGCGGCACCGACCGGCGTGGGGGTCGGCCTGCTGCTCGCCGCGGCGCTGACCACCAGCAGAGCGCCCGCGCCGGTCACCGCGCTCTGCTGGGTCGCGGCCATCGCCGTCGACGTGGGCGGCGGCTTCCTCATCGGGGCCCGCAACTGGCGACTGCGCTCGGTCAGCCGCTGGATGGGCCGCTTCAACCTGATCATCCTCATCGCGCTCGGCCAGGCGGTCATCTCCACCGGTATCGCCGCCGGCGACCCACCCGTCGCGCTGCCCACCTTCGTCGCCGTCGCCCTCAGCGCCGCCCTGATCTCCACGCTCTGGTGGACGTACGTCGGCAGCGACGTCGCCGTCGGCCGACGGTTCGCCGAACTGCGCACCGACCGCCAGCGCGGCGCCCTGGCCCGGGACGCCTACGCGTACCTGCACCTCTTCCTCGTCGTCGGCCTCGTGCTGGTCGCCTTCGGGATACGCACCACCCTGCCCAAGCCGGGGCACGACGTCGGCGGGCCGGCGATGGTCGGGCAGGTCACCCTGGTGTGCGGAATCGTGGTCTACCTGCTCACCGACCACCTCGTCCGGCGGCGTGCCCGCCGTCCGACGGGTGGCCGCCGGGCCGCCACCCTGGTCGTCGCCGCGGTGGCCCCGCTGACGCTGCTGCTGCCGATCCTGTGGGCGCTGATCGTGCTCACCCTGCTGCTGGCCGCCGCCCACCTGGTCGGAACTGCGGCCATCGCCTTCTCCGACCGCGTCGATTGACGTCTGGCCGAGTGGCGGAGGCGAATGGATCGGCGTTGCGTTCATCGGCTCCGGACACCGGCCTCTTCCGTGAACCTGCCGAGGTGGGACCGGAAGAGGAGCCTAGCGCGGGAACGTGCGCCGGGCGGTGGCGTCGCGGATGCGATGCCGTGGGCCCGGCCGGACGACGATCCGCCATGCTGGCGGTGCTTCCTGGCCGGGACGCGCTTCCTAGCGTCCTGCCGCGCTGGTTGCCCGCCGCCAGGCGGCGCCGGTCAGGAGGCGTAGTCCGTTGAGGCCGACGATGACGGTGGAGCCCTCGTGCCCGGCGACGCCCAGCGGCAGGGGTAGGTCGCCGAAGAGGTCCCAGGCGACCAGGACGGCGATGAACACGGCGGCGATGGCGAGGTTCGCGACGACGAGCCGGCGAGCCCGGCGGGCCAGGCGGAGGAGCGCGGGCAGCGTCGCGAGCTCGTCGCGGGTGATGACGCTGTCGGCGGTGTCCAGGGCGAGGTCGGCTCCGGCGCGGCCCATGGCGACGCCGACGTGCGCGGCAGCCAGGGCGGGAGCGTCGTTGACCCCGTCGCCGACCAGCACCACCCGGTCGCCGCGGCGCTCCAGCTCGCGCACCACGGCGACCTTCTCCTGGGGGTGCAGGCCGGCGCGGACCTCGGTGATGCCGACCTCGGCGGCGAGGCGACGGGCGGCGCGTTCGTTGTCACCGGTCAGCAGCAACGGACGCGCGCCGGTCACCGCGGTCACCTGGGCGACGGTGCGGGCGGCGTCCGGGCGGAGCTTGTCGGCCAGGCCCAGCACGGCCACCGGCAGGTCATCGACCACGACGACGACCGTCGTGTGGCCCGCCTGCTCCAGCTCGTCGACGAGAGCCCGCGGCGGGCCGTCAAGGTGGTTGCTGAGTGCGACCGGGCTGCCGACGTCCACCCGGCGGCCGTCCACGCGGGCCGTGACGCCTCGCCCGGGGACCGAGTGGAAGACCTCCGGCACGGGCAGCGGGAGTCGCGCGGCGCGGGCGGCGGCGACCACGGCGCGGGCGAGGGGGTGCTCGGAGGCGCTCTCGGCGGCCGCCGCCAGCGCGAGGATCTGCCGCTCGGTGAAGCCGGCGTGGGGGAGGGGCCGGATGTCCGTCAACTGTGGCGTCCCTTCGGTGAGCGTGCCGGTCTTGTCGAAGGCGACCCGGGTGGCGGTGGCGAGGTGTTCCATCACCACGGCGGACTTGACCAGCACGCCATGCCGGCCGGCGTTGGCGATCGCGGACAGCAGCGGCGGCATGGTGGCCAGCACCACCGCGCACGGGGAGGCGACGATCATGAAGGTCATCGCCCGCAGCAGCGTCGGTTGCAGCTCGGCGCCGAAGGCGAGTGGAACCGCGAACAGGGCGACGGTGGCGGCGACCATGCCGATGGAGTAGCGCTGTTCGACCTTGTCGATGAACAACTGTGTCCGGGCCTTCGTCGCGCTGGCCGCCGCGACCATGGCGACGATCCGGGCGATGACGGTGTCGCTGGCCGGACGGGTGACGCGGACGCGGAGCGCACCGGTGCCGTTGAGGGTGCCGGCGAACACCTCGTCCCCGGGGTGCTTGTCCACCGGTAACGGCTCGCCGGTGATGGTGGCCTGGTCGACCTCGCTCGCACCGTGGGCGACCTCGCCGTCGGCGCTGATCCGCTCGCCGGGCCGGACCAGGATCATGTCACCGACGTGCAGGTCGCCGGCTTCGACGGTCTCTTCCCCGGTCGCGGTGACACGCGTCGCCGTCTCGGGGGCGAGGCCCAGCAGGCCCTTGACGGAGTCCTCGGTGCGTGTGGTGGCGACGGCTTCCAGTGCGCCGGAGGTGGCGAAGATGACGATCAACAGCGCCCCGTCGAGGACCTGGCCGATGGACGCCGCGCCCACCGCGGCCAGCACCATCAGCAGGTCGACGTCGAGCCTGCGCTCGCGCAGTGCCTGCAGCCCGGCCCAGCCGGGTTCCCAGCCGCCCGCCGCGTAGCAGGCGAGGTAGAGCGACCACCACACCCAGCTCGGAGCCGGTGAGAGGTGGGCCAGCAGACCCAGCACGAACAGGCCGGTCGCCAGGGCGGCCCAGCGGACCTGCGGCAGCGACCACAGGGGAGTGCGCCGCGGTGCCGCCTGACGCGCCCGGACGGGGGGCGCCTTGGTGGTGGTCAAGTTCCGAACGCTCGTTGCCACCCGAGCATGCTATATGCGCAGTCACGCAGATACGCAACTAATGGTGTAGCCGTTATGCTGAGGTCATGCACACGTCGCTGCCCGACTTCGACATGCCCCACGAGGAGCAGGTGCATCTCGCGGCGGAGACGTTCCGGCTCCTGGCCGACCCCACGCGCATCAAGGTCCTCTGGGCGCTGCTCCAGGGAGAGTCGTCCGTCGCCTGCCTCGCCGAGCTCGCCGGGGCGGCCCCCACCGCGGTCAGCCAGCACCTTGCCAAGCTGCGTCTCGCGGGGCTGGTCAAGGGGCGCCGCGAGGGCACCTTCGTCTACTACTCCGCCGCCGATGACCACGTCCGGCGGCTCCTTCGGCAAGCGCTGTTCCACGCCGACCACATCGACCGCGACCAGTCCCAGTCGCCGACGGCGTAGCCTCGTCGGCGACCAGCCACGTCGGCAGCCCGGGCTCGCCGGGGTGATCCGACTCTCGAACGGCGTGGACTATTCGTAGGGGTCGGTAGGGGCGGCCACCTTCCGCCAGGACTCGACCTCGATGTACGGAATCTCCTCGTCGTTGATCGGGTCGCGTCCGCGGCGGTCGGTGTAGCGGCCGACGACCTGGACCCACGTGTCGTTGTCCAGACCGACGGGCACCGCGCCCGACATGCCGAGTTTGACGGGCCGGCCGTCGGCGGCACAGCAGGAGAGGATCATTCGGGCGAGGATCGGCTGGCCGTCAGGGCCGGGAGTGATGAAACCGGTGAGCTGGACACGGCGTGCCCCGATCGACTCGCCGTTGTCGTACATGGCCCGCGCGGCGTAGTCCAGGAGACTGGTCCTCGCCGGGTCGCCGCTCGGCAACGGTGGATACGCGTAGTCCTCGGCCGCCGTCAGCGCGGTGCCGGTCTGGTTGGCGGCGTAGGAGCCGAGAGCGGGCGGGACGACCATGAGCAGTCCCACGACGGGCAGGATCAGCAGCCAGGCCACTCGCGGCTCGTGGGAGTGCGCGTGCGTGCCGGCCGCGGGCCCGGTGGCCGCCTCGGCCGGGCGGCCGGCGGTGGCTCCGTCGGGCTCACCCGAGGTGAAGGCCGGTCGGAGCTCGTACCAGAGTGTCATCACGGCGGCGGCGATCAGCACCAGGCTCGCCACGATGAGGAACGGACGCAGCCCTTCCTTGACGTAGCGCAGATAGAGATCGGTCATGGTGGCCCGGAGGATGGCGCCCCCGAAAAGGATCATGATGCATGCCTGTGCTTGACGGTTCACAGCAGCACCATCCCGGTGACAGCGGCCACGCCGACCGCCACGGCGAATGTGGCCGGTGCGAAGCGGACGGCGAAACGTCGGCCGAAGATCCCTGCCTGCATGGAGATCAGCTTGAGGTCGACCATGGGACCCACCACCAGGAACGCCAGTCGGGAGGTGAGCGAGAACTGGGACAGCGACGCGGCGACGAAGGCGTCGGCCTCGGAACAGATGGACAGCAGGACGGCGAGTGCCGCCAGGGCGAGAACGGACAGCACCGGCTGGTCGGCGAGGGTCTGCAGCCATCGCTCGGGCACCAGGACGTTGATGCTCGCCGCGGCGGCCGCACCGACCACGAGGAACCCGCCGGCGTGGACGACGTCATGGCGTACCGCGGACCAGAACGCTTGACCGCGAGGAGCGCCGTCGAGGTCGGGCCGGTGTGGCAGCCGGATCCAGTCGGTCCTGCCGAGTCGTAACCAGAGCCAGCCCATGACCATGGCGACGGCCAGGCTGGCAACGGCACGCCCGACGACCATTTCCGGGTTGTCGGGGAAGGCGACGGCGGTGGCGGTGAGCACGATCGGGTTGATCGCCGGAGCGGCGAGCAGGAAGGCGAGTGCGGCGGCCGGGGTGACGCCGCGCCGGATCAGGGAGCCGGCGATCGGCACGGCACCGCACTCGCAGCCGGGGAGCACGACACCAGCGGCGCTGGCCACGGGCACGGCGAGGGCGGGATGCCGGGGGAGGGCGCGGGCCCAGAAGGAGCGGGGTACGAACACGGCGATCGCCGCCGACAGCAGGACGCCGAAGACCAGGAACGGGACGGCCTGCACCATCACGGAGACGAAGACGGTCGTCCAGGTGGCGAGGGCCGGCGTGGCGAGCAGGTCGGTGAGTTGCCCGCTCATGACGAGCAGGAGGAGCAGCAGGGCGGTGAGCACCTCGACGGAGCCGATCCGGTAGGTGCTCGGTGACCGGGAGCCGTCGCCGGGCCCGGCCGTTTCCGGGCCATGCCGGTCCTCGATCGCGGCAGAGAGTTGGCCCCGCCCGGTGCGGGGGATGCGTTCGGGTGCGCTCACGCCGGCTCCGTTCCTTGTTCTGCGCGTCATGGGGCGGTTCGATGGTCAGCTGGTGGCACCGATGTGGACGGCGCCGCGGCCGACGATCCCGCCGTCACCGGTGACGACCGCGAGTTCGCCGAACAGCTCTCGGCTGGCGACCGGCGTGGACTGGGCGCTCACCGCCGGGTGCAGGTGGCGGCGTGGGTGCGCCTGCTCAGGTCGCGGGTTCACTCACGTTCTTCTCCTCCAGAGCGCAGGACTCGGTCGATGCGGGGCACGCGTGAGCGAAATCCTTGATGGTGTTGGCATTCGATGTCGATACGTGTTCCGACGTTGTTATCTCTCCGTGACGTCACGGTCCGCGGACCGTGACGTCGGGTTCTCGCGTCGGCTCGTGGCGCTGTCGTCACTGTCGAACGGCGAGCAACCAGGACCCGTTCGCGGTCGGTGTGCCCACTGGCGGGGTGATTTCCCTGCCGTCACCCTCGCGGCCCGAGCCGGACGGCGGCGAACGCGCATGTTCGTAGCGCGGGTGCCGGCGGAGGGGTGAGCGTGAGCGGAGCGCTGGTACGACGCCGACGCCGGGACCGACGACGCATAATGGTCCGACCGGCATCGTGCCGGCGTTGCACGCAGTTCGGACGACGGCGGCAGAGATCGCGGGAGGGTGGCGCGACGGTGAACCAGGCGATGCCGAATGTGACCCGGAACACCCGACAGCGCGGCGAGGTGCTGGCGCTGCTGCGGGAGGTCGAGGGTTTCCACACGGCGCAGCAACTGCACCAGATGCTGCTCGCCCGTAACGCGCGGGTCGGCCTGACCACCGTCTACCGGACGCTTCAGCTTCTCGTGGAGGCCGGCGACATCGACTCCACCCGGCTTCCCGGGGGTGAGCAGCTGTATCGCCGGTGCAGCCAGAGCAAGCACCACCATCACCTCGTCTGCCGAAACTGCGGTCGCACGGTCGAGGTCGCCGGGCCGGCGGTGGAGCGGTGGGCGGACCGCGTGGCGGCCGACCACGGCTTCACCGACGTCGGCCACACGCTGGAGATCTTCGGCACCTGCGCGCAGTGCTCGCGCTGACCCTTCCCGTCGTACCGCCGCGCGGGCGGGGTGCCGCGCGGCGGATCAGGTGGTGACGGCGGTCGGTGCGTCGATCCGGAAGTCGGGGTCGATCTGCGTGGTCAGGTCCACCCCGGCGCGGTCGTTGCCCCAGGCCGCGGCGTTGCGGCGATGGAACTCCCGCGCCCAGTGCGCGAATCTGTCCCAGTCCTGCGGGGTGGCGTCCACGCTGTCGGCCAACTGGCCCAGCACCGCACGGTTGGCCGGCTCCAACTCATCGAGTGCGCCGACCGTGCCGCGCTCCGCCCGGCGTACGTAGCTCGACCGGGACACCCAGGTCAGCAGATCCTCGCCCACGTGTTCCCGGAGGAACTCGACGTCGGTGGAGTCCTCGACCTTGTTCCCGACCACCGACAGGGCCACCCCGTAGTCACGGGCGTAGCCCGCGTACTGCCGGTAGACGCCGACGCTGCGCACCGTCGGCTCGCACACCAGGAAGGTGCGGTCGAACCGGGTGAACAGTCCGGACGCGAACGAGTCCGCACCGGCGGTCATGTCCACCACGACGTACTCGCCCGGCCCGTCGAGCATGTGGTTGAGCACGAGTTCCACCGCCCCGACCTTGGAGTGGTAGCAGGAAACGCCGAGGTCCTCGGGGGCGAACTCGCCGGTGACGGCGATCCGCACCGGCCCGATCTCGCGCACGCAGGCCGCGTAGATGGGGTTCTCCTCGACGACGCGCAGCAACCGCGAGCCGGGCCCGGGCGGCGTGGTCTTCACCATCTCCGCGCCGGAGGCGAGGCGCGGATTGGTGCCGCGCAGGTACTCCTTGATCGCGGGCAGGTGCTCGCCCAGCGGCGTCATCTCGGCCATGGTCGAGGCGGACCCACCGAGAGCGACGGCGAGGTGCTGGTTGATGTCGGCGTCGACGGCGAGCACAGGCCGGCCGATCTCGGCGAGGTGCCGTGCGAACAGGGCCGCGAGAGTGGTTTTTCCGCTGCCACCCTTGCCGACGAACGCGACCTTCACCGCTCATCCTCCGGATCCACACTAACGGTAACGGTTTTCATGAGCGATACTGTAGCGGTAGTCCCGGTCGGTGCCGGGCAAAAGCGGTACGTGTCGTCCGAACGGTCCCGCCACCCGACCCGGCGAGGCGCAGGCGGGGAAGCGGTTCGTCCGAACCCGGGTTGGCGGCACGGGAACACCCGCACCCGCCTGCGGCGTGGTGGCCGCCCCTGGCAGAACCGCCACCGCGGGTTCGTCCGGTGGTGGGAACGCGTCGGTGCTACCGTAGATCGGCAACGACCGGAGCCTGGGTGGTCAGGCGGACAAGGGAGACCAGACATGGTGGGTGACGACGACATCTCCGGGTGAGACCGGACATGTGATCGACCACTGCCCGGCGCCAGTAGGCGCCCGCAGCCGTGGTCATGTCGTCGTTCCTCGAAGCCATGTCCCCTGTCGGGCGGCCGTGGTCCGCCCGCCCTCACCTACGAGGTCGTCTCTCCGATGTCCGATGCCTTCATCGTCTGCTCGAACCTGACCTTCTCCTGGCCGGACGACACCCCGGTCTTCCAGAACCTCTCCTTCACCATCGGTGGCGGCCGTACCGGACTGGTCGCGCCCAACGGCGCCGGCAAGAGCACACTGCTCAAGCTGATCGCCGGCGAGTACCGCCCCACCGCCGGGTCCGTCACCGTCCAGGGCGTGCTCGGTTACCTCCCGCAGAGCCTGCCGCTGGTCGGCGACCCGACCGTGGCCGAGGTGCTGGAGATCGCTCCGCTCATCGCGGCCCTGCACGCCATCGAGGCCGGTGACGCCAGCGAGGAACACTTCACCACGATCGGCAACGACTGGGACATCGAGGAGCGGACCCGTGCCCAGCTGGACCGCCTCGGCCTCGGCGACCTCGCCTTCGACCGGCGCCTGGACACCCTCAGCGGCGGCCAGGTCATCTCCCTCGGCCTGGCGGCGCAGCTGTTGAAGCAGCCCGACGTGCTGCTGCTGGACGAGCCGACCAACAACCTCGACCTCGAGGCCCGACACAAGCTCTACGACGTGCTGGAGCAGTGGAACGGCTGCCTGCTGCTGGTCAGCCACGACCGGGCACTGCTCGACCGGATGGACCGCATCGCCGAACTCGACCGCGGCGAGATGCGGTTCTACGGCGGGAACTTCAGCGAGTACGAGGCGGCGGTGCGCGCCGCGCAGGAGGTGGCGGAGAAGAACGTCCGCAACGCCGAGCAGGAGCTGAAGCGGGAGAAGCGGGAGCTGCAGGAGGCCCGCGAGCGGGCGGCGCGGCGGGCCAGCAACGCCTCGCGCAACCTCAAGAACGCCGGTCTGCCGAAGATCTTCGCCGGCACGATGAAGCGGGATGCCCAGGAGTCCGCCGGCAAGGCGAACGAGCTGCACTCCTCGCGGGTCAATGAGGCCAGAGCCCGGCTGGACGAGGCGGGGCGCGCGCTGCGCAACGAGCAGAAGATCTCGCTGGAGCTGCCCGCCACGAACGTGCCGGCCGGACGCACCCTCCTCGCCGCCGAACGGGTGCAGGTCCGACACGGCGAGCGGTCCCTGTTCGCCGCCGACGGCGTCGACCTCACGATCCGGGGGCCGGAGCGGATCGCCCTGCTCGGCCCCAACGGCGCCGGCAAGTCCACATTGCTGCGCCTGGTCAACGGCGACCTGGAGCCCGAGAGCGGTCAGATCAAGCGGGCCGAGGGCCGCATCGCGTACCTGTCCCAGCGGCTGGACCTGCTGGATCTGGACCGTACGGTGGCGGAGAACCTGGCCACGTTCGCGCCACAGGCCCCGGACGCGCAGCGGATGAACCTGCTCGCCCGCTTCCTGTTCCGCGGTCCCCGAGCCCACCTGCCGGTCGGGGTGCTCTCCGGCGGCGAACGGCTGCGCGCCACCCTGGCCTGCGTCCTGGGCGCCGAGCCCGCACCGCAGCTCCTCCTGCTCGACGAGCCGACCAACAACCTCGACCTGGTCAGCGTCGGTCAGTTGGAGAGCGCCCTCAACGCGTACGAGGGCGCGCTGCTGGTGGTCAGCCACGACGAGCGGTTCCTCGCGGAGATCAAGGTCAACCGTTGGCTGCGGCTCACCGAAGGGCGCCTGCTGGAGACCGGCCCTCCGGACGTCGACTGACCCGCCCCGGGCGGCCCCGGTTCGCGGGGCCGCCCGGACCGTCCGACGTGGAGCCACACCGGGTGCCCGGTCGGCTCTGCCCTTCCCACGCCCCGCATGCGGCTCTCGCCCGCGGGGACGACGACGATTCCGATGATGGTGTGTGTCGCATGTCCACTTCCGCCCTGCTCGCCCACGATCTGGTCCGCACGCTCGGTACCCGCCGGGTGCTCGACGGCGTGTCCCTCACCGCCGCACCCGGCCAGCGGATCGGGCTGATCGGGGAGAACGGGACCGGTAAGTCCACTCTGCTGCGGCTGCTCGCCGGGGTGGACGAGCCCGACGCCGGTACCGTCGTCCGCCCGGCGGAGCTGGGCTTCCTGCACCAGGAGATGCCCTTCGACCCGTCCGCGACGATCGCCGCCGTGCTCGACGACGCGCTGCGCGAGGCGCGCGCGGATCTCGCCGAGCTGGACCGGCTCAGCGGCGCGCTGGCCGACACGCCGCAGGACGCGCCGGAGTACGCCGACCTGCTCCGCGCGTACGGCGATCGGCTCGACCGGGCACAGGCCAGCGACGCCTGGGACGCCGACCGGCGTGCCGAGATGATGCTGGCCGGGCTCGGCCTCGGGGCGCTCGCACACGACCGCCCGCTCGCGTCCCTGTCCGGCGGCCAGCGCGGACGGGTCGCGTTGGCCGCCCTCCTGGTACGGCGGCCCGCGGCGCTGCTGCTCGACGAGCCCACCAACCATCTGGACGACGACGCCGCCGCCTTCCTCGAGGAGCAGCTCCGTGCCCTGCCCGGGGCCGTGGTGGTAGCCAGTCACGACCGGGCGTTCCTCGACGCGGTCTGCACGGATCTGATCGACCTCGATCCCGCCGTCGACGGTCCGACCCGCTACGGCGGCAACTACACCGACTACCAGGCCGCCAAGCGGGCTGAGCGGGAACGCTGGCAGCGCCGCTTCACCGAGGAGCAGGAGGAGCTCGCCGAGCTGCGCCGCGCTGTCGAGGTGACCGCACACGAGGTCGCACCGGGGCGGGCTCCGCGTGACAACGAGAAGATGGGCTACGGGCACACCACGGGGCGGGTGCGGCGGTCAGCTTTCGTCTGGCCGAGCGAAAGTGAGGAGGCGGCAACGATAGCTATCGACGGGTGTGACAGAAAGGACTACTCTCCGAGCCAGCGCCATCGACAGGAGAGCCCTTCATGTCACGTCGTACCGGTAAGCCCTCCTACCTGCTCGAACGACCGGGCCGACAGCGGCGCTACCGGGTGCGACTCCTGGTCGGGGCCGCCACTGCGGCGCTCATGTCCGGAGTGATCGGCGGCCTGATCGGCTTCTCCGTGGGGCAACCGACCGCCGTCGAGGCGAGCGTCGCGGAGATGCGGGAAGCCGAGGCCAAGCGCGACGTTCAGCAGATCGTCGAACTGACCGAGATCGCGCGTCGGACTGGTGAACAGCTCGCGCCGATCCTGCTGGCGATCCGGCAGGAATCCGAGGCGGGAGGCATTCCCGAGGCCCGCAGGGTCCGCGATTGGCAGCAGACGGTACGCCAGTTGACCGAGCAGTTTGCGAACCCCCCGTCCGGCACGACGGCGACCAACGTCGCGCGCGGCGGCCTGAGAAGCGCCGTCGAACAGGCGGCCGTCGCCGTCGACTCCGTCGCGTTGGCTTCGGGCGGCCCGACTGGCGGCCGCAAGGACCACCTGGCGCTGGCGGCACGGCAGGCCGACCTCGCCGCGGCGACATGGTCTGTGGCGGCGACCCAGCTCGACCAGATCAACATCGACGCCGGACTGGGCCATCAGCACGTGCATCTCGACAACGGTGGGGGACCTGGGCACATGTCGCCCGACGGAGAGGCCGAAGGGTCGGGCGGCTGACGGCTCGTGAGACGGGGACCCGGAACTCTCAACCACCACCCGCACAGGCCGCGCAGACGCCAAAGATCTCCAAGGTGTGGTTGATGTCGGTGAAACCGTGTCGAGCCGCCGTCCGGTCCGCCCAGACCTCGACCGTCGGCCCGGTGACCTCGACGGTACGCGCGCAGAGACGGCAGACCAGGTGATGGTGGCGGGTGCGGCTGCACCGGCGGAACAGCTGCTCGCCGTTGGGTAGGCGCATGCTGTCGATCTCACCGGCTTCGACCAGTGCCTGCAGCGTGCGGTAGACGGTGGTCAGGCCGATCGCGACGTTGCGGGAGCGTAGCTCCGAGTGCAGCCGTTGAGCGCTGCGGAACTCATCGGACTCCTCCAACAGTGCCCTCACCTCGGCCCGCTGCCGGGTGTTGCGGCCGACGCCCGGCGGCATCTGGGTCATCGCCACGCCCTTCAGGCCCGCGTGGCCCTGTCTGGAGGAGCGTGGCGGCCACCACGACCTCCCGGTCCGCCCACCGCAGGTGCCACGTTCGTCGGCGGAAAAGATAATGGTAACCACTTCCAACGGGAGTCGCGGGGGTGGTCTCCCGCGTTCGCTGGTCGTCGCCGGCGGGCGGGTCGAGTCCGGTCGGCGCGGCGTACGCAGACGGCGCCGCGCCGACCGGCTCCACCGCGGCACAGACGCCGTGGCTCACGACGTGGTGCCCGGCTCAGGTGCGGTGGAACGAATCAGGCAAGGACTTCGAAGGTGAAGGTCTTGGCCCCGGAGCTGACGGTGCTCCCATCGGCGGCGAGCTTGCCGGTGACCTCGAAGGTGACGGCGTACGTGCCGGCCGCGTCGAAGCCCCAGTTGACGTGGGCATGGGTGTTGCGGTTGACGGTGAGGTTGTCGGGCAGGCCGTTCCCACTGTCGAACAGCACGCTCGGAGTGCCGCCCGAGACGGTGTAGACGCTGAAGCCGGCTGGGCCGGACACGCTGGTGAGCGTGAACGTGACCCGGTTGTTCTGGAAGACCCCGGAGGGTACCTCGGTGGTGTTCCAGCCGGCCCAGAGCAGGCCGGGGGTGCTGGACTGGGGCAGGACCCACGCCTGGCCCCCGGTGCCGAGGAACGACCAGGCGGTTCCGGACGGCACACTCGTCTTCGCGGTGGCCGGCACCCGGAAGATCACGTCGGTCGGATCGCGTTCGACGTCGGTGCCGCCCGTGCCGTCGAGGACGTTGACGGTGAGCGCGCCGGCGGCGTAGTCGACGTCGATGGCGTCGACGTGACCAGCGGAGAGCACCACCGGAGCGGCGGTGGCGGACGTCGCGGTGCCGACGATGAGCGCGGCGGTCAGGGCGAGACCCGCGAGGAACCGGTGGTGATTTCGCATGGCGCTCACTCCTTCACGGTGAAGTGGACAGTGGCCGGTGCGGAGGTGACCCGCTCGCCGGTGGCCGCCACCACGCCGGTGGCGCGCACGGTCACCCGGTAGGTGCCGGCCTCGTCGAACGCCCAGTTGGCGTGCGTGTGGTCGCCGGCCGTCAGGTTGATGGAGTCGGGCAGACCGTCTCCGCTGTCGGCCAGGACAATCGGTTGTCCGACCGCGTTCTCGGTGTAGACGGCGAGCTGGCCCGGGCCGATGACCGACCGGACGGACAGCGTCAGCGAGTCGCCGGCGAAGATGCCGGGTTCGACCTCCTCGGCGGCGATGCCCGGCCAGATCAGGTCGGCGTTCTGAATCTCCGGCAGGATCCAGACCGTGCTGGCGCCCGGGGTGCCCAGGAACGCGAAGGCGGGGTCCGCCGGGACGGTCACCTTGGCCTGGCGCTTGACGACCAGCCTGACCTCGTCGCTGGCGTACTCGACGTCGTTGTCCTCGTCGTGGACGCCGATCTCCAGCTCGCCGGCCTCGTAGGCGACGTCGACGACGTCGAGGTGGCCGGTGCGGAACACCACGGGGGGCGTCGTGGCGGCTTGTGCGGGCAGGGCGGTCGCGACCAGGGTCAGGCCCAGGACGGCCGGCGCCAGTACGTGGCGCAGGGTTCTACGCACGAGGGGGCTCCTCTCTCGCACCGATCCCCAGTGGACCGGCACTTAATGAAAACGATACCCGTTTCGGATAAGCCGCAACAGGGGTGGCGGGAACCGCTCGCCCCGCGGGTGTTCCGTGCCAGCTGCCTGCCGGCCGCGGGGGCGTTCGGTCACCGCTTCGCGGCGACATGGCGGGACACGCCTCTCCGGCGCACCCCGGAACCGATGTGAAAACGAGAACCATTATCGTGTAGGTGACCTCGTACAAGGAGATCCCTCATGGCCGTACCGAAGCGCAGAACGTCCCGGTCCAACACCCGCCACCGTCGAGCCCGGTGGAAGGCGACGCTCCCGCCGACCGTTCCCTGCCCCTGCCCCCGCACCGAGCCGGTGGTTCCCCACCGTGCCTGCGGCCACTGCGGCCTCTACCGCGGCCGGCAGGTGGTGGACGTACCGTGACCGGGCGGCTGCCGGTCACGGTGCTCTCCGGCTTCCTCGGCGCCGGCAAGACCAGCCTGCTCAACCACGTTCTCGCCAACCGCGACGGGCTGCGCGTGGCGGTGATCGTCAACGACATGAGCGAGGTCAACATCGATGCCTTTTTGATCCGCGACGGTGGCGCGCTGTCCCGGACGGAGGAGCGGCTGGTCGAGCTGACCAACGGCTGCATCTGCTGCACTCTGCGCGACGACCTGCTCGACGAGGTCGTCCGGCTGGCCCGTCTGGGCCGCTTCGACTACCTGCTGATCGAGTCCAGCGGCATCTCCGAGCCGATGCCGGTGGCCGCCACCTTCGCCTTCGGAGTGGAGGACGGGCAGGTGCTCGACGACCTCGCCCGGCTGGACACCACCGTCACCGTCGTGGACGCCGCCGGCGTGCTGGCGCAGATCGCGGCCGGAGAGTCCCTGGAAGAACGAGGGTTGTCGGCCTACGACGGCGACGATCGCACCATCGCCGACCTGCTCGTCGACCAGATCGAATTCGCCGACGTGATCGTGGTCAACAAGACCGACCTGGTGGGCGTTGGGGACCTGGAGCGGGTCGAGGCGCTGATCACCCGGCTCAACCCGGGTGCCCGTCGGATCCGGGCCGCGTACGGCCGGGTGCCTCCGGCGGAGATCCTGCACACCGGCCGCTTCGATCTCGACCGTGCGGAGACCGCCCCGGGCTGGGTCGCGGAACTCAACGGCGAGCACGTTCCGGAGACGATCGAGTACGGCATCTCCAGCATCGTCTTCCGTGACCATCGACCATTCCATCCCCAGCGACTGTGGGACCTGCTCACCGGTCGCCTGGCGGAGTTCGGCGTCCTGCGCTCCAAGGGCTTCCTCTGGCTCGCGAGCCGGCCGGCCGTGCAGGCGTTGTGGTCGCAGGCCGGCCCGTCGGGCCGGTGCGACCCGCTGGGCGTTCCCGTGGTCGTGTCCGGCGAGTGGCCGGACGACCCGCGGGAACGCGAGGAACTGCGCGCCCGTTGGCATCCGGACTTCGGCGACCGGCAGCAGGAGCTCGTGCTCATCGGAGTCGACCTCGACGCCGACGGTCTCCGTGCGGCACTGCACCGGTGCCTGCTCACCGACGCGGAGAGCGCCGCCGGTCCCGACGCCTGGCGGCAGCTCCCGGACCCGTTCCCCGAGTGGGATCTCGGCGACCCGCACGAGCACGGGCACGCCGTCGCCGCCATCACGCCCTGACCCGCTGCCGCGAGGCGCCGGGTAGGTGGCCCCGGCGGCGCGGCTCCGACCGCAGGCGTCATCCCGGTGATTCGACGGGTCGTCGCGCGGCCGGGGCCACAGCTCCGCCGGGTAACCCCGGCAGCGTCCGGCAAGCTGTCGATCGTGAGCTGGCCGGCCCGGCCGGCCAGCTCACGATCGATCGTCAGAAGCCAGGCCCGGTCCCCACCGCGGTGTCGGCCGCCTGGGCCGCCTGCCTGGTGCCCTTCGGGGGGCGTGTCACCGCTTGCCCTCCGCCCCGCGGCGGGCGTACTTGTTGCGGAACTTCTCGACCCGACCGGCGGTGTCGAGCAGGCGCTGCTTGCCCGTCCAGAAGGGGTGACTCGCGGAGGAGATCTGGACGTCGATGACAGGGTAGGTGTTGCCGTCGGTCCACTCGACGGTCTGGTCGCTGGTGGCGGTCGATCGGGTCAGGAAGGCGAAGTCGGCGCCCTTGTCGCGGTAGACGACGGGCCGGTACTCGGGGTGGATTCCGGGCTTCACGCGGGTTGAGCTCCTTCGGTGTCAGTGTCGATCAGTTCTTCCGCCGCGAGGGGGAAGCATCCGGCGAACGGGTCGGGGTAGGTGCGCCACGTCTCCTCGCCGTCGGCGAGTTCGGCGTCGGTGAGCAGGCAGGCGGTGAGGGTGCGCCGCAGCGCGACGGGGTCGACGTCGAGGCCGATGAAGACGAGGTGCTGGTGCCGATCGCCGTAGTAGGGATCCCACTCCAGGGCGGCGGCGAGCCGGCGCTGGTCGCAGACGTGCTCCCACCGGTCCTCGGGGAGGCTGACCAGCCAGTGCCCGAGGGATCCCATCGCCAGTCCGCCGCCGGCGAACTCCCACGCGACGACGGTGTCCGGCTGGCTCGCGAGCCAGAGATGGCCACGAGAGCGGATCATCTCGGCGTTGAGGTCCTCCAGGACGTCGTGCAGCCGCTGGGGATGGAACGGGCGGCGGGCGCGGAAGACGGTGGACACCACGCCGCAGTCGGCCTCCGGCTCGTGCGCGCCCAGGGCGTATCCCTGCAGGCCCCGCGCGAGGATCCCGGGGGTCTCCGGTCGGTGCCGGTGGGTGTGGCGTAGCTGGCGGGTGAGTGCGTCGGCGTCGACGCGCTCGCCATCGACCCGGAAGTGCGCCGCCCACGGGGCCATGCGCTCCAACAGCACCCTCAACCTGCTGGTGTCGAAGGCCCCGTCGGGGGACTGGCCCCACAGGACCAGGGTGTCGGCGTACTCGATCTGCCGTACCACGACGTCCGCCAGCGCCCGGTGGTCGTCGTCGCTCGCCTGGATGCCGAGCGCGGCGAGGTCGTCGGTGCTGGCGAGGGCGTCGAGCAGGTGTTCGGCGTCGAGGACGGTGACGTACGAGTCGACGCGGATCAGGTCGGTGATCGGGGCGCCGTCAACCAGGCAGGAGGTGCAGGCGGCGGCGACCGCTTCCGGTTCCACGACTTCGGGCAGCATGAGCACCAGGTCACGGCCGGGGTTGCCGCGGGCGAGCCGGACGAGGGCGGGCAGCACGTCCTCTCGCAGGGTGCAGGAGACGCAGCCGTGCCGCAGGCTCACCCGCTCGTCCTCGACGATGCCGGTGCCGGTGCGGACCACCCGGCGAACGACCCCGTCGCGGAGCCCGGTGAGGTCGTGGCGGAGCAGCAGCAACGACGGGTCGGCGGCGAGCAGTGCGCGGGCGATGGCGAAGGTCGCCGCCGGCCAGAATCCGGACAGCACGGTCAGCGACGGGCGGGTATCGGCGTCGGCTGCCACGGCGTGGGCCGGGGCCTGTGGTGACGACGACATGGTGTTCCTCTCGACGTAACTGAAAACGATTGTCATTCTAAACAGGCGCCCGACGCGGGCGCGAGCGGTGGGTCCGAGGTCGAGTGCCGGCTGGTCGCCGCAGGTCGGCGGGGTGCTCATCGCTCGGATCGGGTTGGCCGGGCAGCTGGTGCGGTGTCCGTCGCGCGGTCGGCTGTCGCCTCGGCGGGACCGCTCGATGGAGACCGTTGGCGCCCCGGTGCCGCTCTGGCCGAACGGCTGATGTAGAACTGAAAACCGTTGTCGTTATCGTTAGGTCCCGAGGAGGAACGGTCACTGTGTCCAGACGTTGTGACGTCACCGGCGCGCAGCCGAGTTTCGGCAACGCCGTGTCCCATTCCCACCGGCGCACCCGTCGCCGCTGGAACCCGAACCTGCAGAACCACCGTTACTGGCTGCCGTCCGAGCGGCGGTGGGTGAGTCTCACCCTCACCGCGAAGGCGCTGAGGATTGTGGACCGCAAGGGGATCGAGAAGGTCGTCGCCGAGCTGCGGAGTCGAGGAGTGAAGCTCTGATGGCCCGTCAGACCGACGTACGCCCGATCGTGCGGCTGCGCAGCACTGCGGGAACCGGCTACACCTATGTGACCCGCAAGAACCGCCGCAACGATCCGGACCGCCTGGTCCTGCGCAAGTACGACCCGATCGTTCGGCGCCACGTCGAGTTCCGAGAGGCGCGCTGATGGCGCGCAGGAGTCTCGGCAACCGGCAGGCGCGTCGCGCGGAGCTCGTGGCGCGGCACGCCGCGGCGAGAGCCGAGCTGAAGCGCCTCGTCGGCCACCCCGACACCGATCCCGCGGTCCGCGCCGAAGCCGTCCGGCGACTCAGCCGGCTGCCCCGCGACGCGAGCCCGGTGCGCCTGCGTTCCCGCGACCAGATCGACGGGCGTCCGCGTGGCGTGCTGACCCGTTTCGGGCTGTCCAGGGTGCGGTTCCGGGAGCTGGCCCTGCGGGGCGAACTGCCCGGAATCCGCAAGGCGTCGTGGTGACGAGGGCGGCCGACGCGGGCGGGAGCAGGCGAAGCCTGGGCAACGCTCGCCACAGGTACTACCGCGCGCACGTGCGCGCGGTGTGAAAGGGGAGGTATGAATGCGACGTTGAGGGCGCGCGGTTTCGCGGCCCTGATGGCCGGGGCGGTGGTGGTCGCCGGCACCGTGCTGGCGCCCGCCGTCGCGTCGGCCGCGCAGCGCGTGGTGCTGTCCAAGGGGCACACCGACGCGGTCGACGTGCACTACGAAGGCGGCGCGTTGTCGTTGAAGGTCCACGACGACACGGTCAGCCCATCGGTGACGCGGGATCCGGCGGACGTGACGTTCCAGGTTCTGCCGGAGGCGGCGATGGCCGTTCCGGACGATCCCCGGTTCGCGTTCCTGGGGCCGGTGGGGAGCCAGGTCTGGCTGCTGCCGATGACGCAGGACCCGGATCTGCTCTGGCCGGGATGGAACACCACGACGCTCGACTCCGGCGTGTTCGCGGGTGACCAGGTGCGGCTGAGCCTGGTCGACGTGCAGGGGCCGGGCAACGTCACGCTGTTCACCCAGGATGCGTTCGGCGGTCCGATCATCAAGTTCCGCGGTGACGACGGGCTGCCGGACGCGATCGACGTGCCGGTACGCACCCACGCGCACTCGAACTGGGCGTTCAGCGCGTTGGGCAGCTACACCCTGAGGTTCCAGGCCGATGCGACGCTGACCGACGGCACGACGGTCAGCACGGGACCGGTCGCGTACTCGTTCGTCGTGGGGGAGCCCTCCGGCGGCGGACCAGAGGTCGGCCTGTCGATCAGCGGCATGGCCGACGAGTACCAGCCCAACGACACGGTGACGCTCAACGCCGTGCAGACGCCGCAGACCGAGCTGGATCACTACCACTGGTTCAGCAAGTGCCCCGGCGCCGACGACTGGACGATCATCCCGGGTGAGGCGGGCGCGAGTTACTCGTTCACCGCGACCCGGCAACTGAACTCCTGCGAGTACGTGGTCAAGCTCTACGACGACGATCACGCGGTGGTCGCCACGAGCGAGCCGGCGACCCTCTGGGTGGCGTTTCCGCCGGAGAACCCCGGCGCGTCCCAGACGATCACGGCGTCGATCGACGAGACGCAGGGCTCGCTCGTGATCAGTGTCGACCCGGACGACCGCGCCGTGGTGTTGCCACCCGCGCAGCTCAACCCCGCCGGTGACCGGTGGGAGAGCACCGGCGAGCTGAGGCCGGTCACGGTGACCGACACCCGCGCGGGTCAGCCGGGCTGGAGCGCCTCCGGGCAGGTCCCGGCGGACTTCACCGGCCCGGACGGTGCGACCTTCAGCGCCGGATATCTCGGCTGGAGCCCCCGGCTGATCACTCAGGGCTCCGGCCAGGGCGTGGTGGCCGGCCCGGAGGTGGCGCCGTACACGGTGGGGGCCGGCGGTGGCCTCGGCAACAGCGCGGTGCTGGGCTCGGCGGCGAACGGCGCCGGACGGGGCACCGCACAGCTGGGCGCGGGCCTGCGGCTGAGCCTGCCGACCGAGACGGCCGCGGGCACCTACACCGCCACTCTCACCCTCACCGCGATCTGATCGCCCGACCCCGTCCGGTGGCCCGGATCCGATCCGGCCACCGGACGTCGCGGGGTGAGCGGGCCGTCGCGCGGTCCGCCCACCCCCGCCCCCCTCGCACCCTCAGGAACGGACACCACCTCCGCCATGCGCCTGCTCGCTGTCATCGCCACCGGCATCGCCCTGCTCGGCCCGCCCCCGCTCGTCGCGGCGCCGGCAGCTACCGCCTCGTTCGGGCGCGCGGCGAGCACGCCCCCGCCCACGGCGGCAACGCCCACCACGCGACCCCACAGCGCAGTCACCACGGAACGAAACGGCCGCGTGCTGGCCGCGCCTGCCCCCTCCGCCACCGCGACAGCACCACAGACACCACCCGCCAACCCCGCCGCGCCGACGCCGCCGCCGGCCGCCGCGACCTGGGGAGTAGCGCCGTCGAGCGCGAAGGGCCCGAACGGCCGCCCGGCGTTCACCTACAAGCTCGACCCCGGCGCCACCCTGACCGACTACGTCGCGGTCACCAACCACTCGACGCGTCCGCTCACCCTCAACCTCTACGCCAGCGACGCGTTCACCACCCCGCAGGGCGGGTTCGACCTGCTGGCCGGCGGTCGACAGCCCACCGACGTCGGCGCGTGGGTCCGCCTCGCGCGCACCACCCTGACCATCCCGTCGACATCTCGCCTGGACGTCCCCTTCACGGTCACCGTGCCGGCCGACGCCACGCCGGGGGACCACGCCGGGGGCATCGTCGCCGCGCTCGCCGCCACGGCGGCGGACGCCCAGGGCAACCAGGTCTCCGTCGAACATCGAGTCGGCGCGCGGATCTACCTGCGGGTCACCGGTGAGCCGCAGCCGGCGCTGACCATCGAGGACCTCCGGGTACGGCACACCGGCTCCGTCAACCCCTTCGCCGGCGGCGCACTCACCGCCACGTTCACCGTCCGCAACACCGGCAACGTGCGGCTCACCGGGCGGCCGACGTTCGGCGTCGCCGGCCCGTTCGGCCTCGCCCGGCGGTCCGTGGAGGCGGCGGCCCTCCCGGAGATCCTTCCCGGCGGTGCACTGCGCACCACCGTACGCATGAGGGACGTGCCACCGCTGTTCCGGCTCAGCGCGACCGCGGCCGTCACCCCGACCGCCGTGGACGGCCTGCCCCTCGACCCGGCGCCGGCGGTCGACACGGCGCGCGCCTCCATCTGGGCGGTTCCCTGGCCACAGCTGGTCCTGCTGACCCTGTTCGCCCTCGCCGGCTGGGCGCTGCTCGCGGCCAGACGGCGGCGAGCGCGGCAGCTCGCCCGCGCGGTGGCCGCCGCCCGGGAGGAAGGCCGCGCACAGGCCGGCCTTGAGATGCGCCGGGCCACCGACGGCCAACCGGACTCGGCTCCCGCCGAGACCAGAGCGCAGCCGGCAGTCGGCACGGACGGCGAGACCGTCCCCGAGCGTCCGGTGCCGGATCGCGGACGTTCCGACCAGGGCCGCGACCGGCAACCGGACACCGACCGCATGGGCGAGCAATGACACGGCTACAGCAGCCGTCCCGGCCCTCCCGCTCGCGTCGGGCGGCGACGTCACCCGGCACGTCACCGCGACGCGACTCCACCGATCGACGACGAAGCCGCCTGGGGAGCAGAGAATGAGGATGAGAACCATGCGTGCCGGCGCCGCCGGCCTCGCCGTCGCCGTACTGGCGCTGACCGCAGGTGCCGCCCCGGCGGCGGCGGAACCGTCCCCGGTCACCGCTGCCGGCGCGGATCTGGTCTCCGTCGCCCTCGACGGTGACTCGATGTCCCTGCGCATCCGGGAGGCCGCGCAGGCAGCCCGCGGTGCGGCCGGGCGTGACCCGGCCGAGGTGGTGCTCGGCCCGGACGGCGGCCTGGCCGGCCGGGTGCCGCCCGGCAAGGCCCTCGCCTTCCTCGGCGCGCCGGGGCACGCCGTGTGGTCGCTGTCCACCGGCGACACCGGGTTCCCAGCCCTGGACACCACCGGCGTACGCCCCGGCGTCGTCACCGACGACACGGTGGCCCTCACCCTGCGCTCGGTCGAGGGGCCGGGAACCTTCACCGCCTATGCCCTGTCCGGCCTCGGTACCGCGACGGTGCTCTTCGGCAGCGGTCCGGACCTGACGCGCACGGTGCAGCTACCGGCCGGGAGGCGTACCGGTGCGGTGGTCTGGGCCTTCGACGCGGCCGGCGACTACCGGCTGACCCTGACCGCCTCGGCCACCCTGCGCTCCGGCCAGGAGGTCAGCGACGAGGCCAGCTACCGGGTGCGCGTCCCCACGATCAGCCCGGTCGAGCAGGCGCCGCCACCGGCTCCACGCCAGCAGGCCACCCGAGCCACCGAGCGGCTGCGCGCCCTTGCCGCACCCGCCGCCGCACCGCAGCCGGCGGCCGCGCCGCAGCCCGCCGCGGCCGCGCCGCTGGCCGGAGAGGCGGCCACCACGTCGGCGGGGGCCCGCCAGGTGATCGCCGACGGGCACGTCGACATGGGTCCGCAACTGGCCGGCGACGACTGGACGATCCGGATCAAGGACGACCGGACCAGTCCTCCGGTCTGGCGCGAGACCGCCGACGTGGTGCTACAGGTGAGGGACAACGCGAAGATCACGGTGCCCGCCGGTGCCGACTTCCTCGGCAAGCAGGGCGACGCCGTGTGGCTGCTCCCGCAGTCGCAGCAGGCGGGCATCGTCTGGCCGGGGTGGAACACCCAGCACGAGTCCGTCGTGTCGGGTGTCAAGGGCAACGTCACGTGGACCTTGAAGGGCGTCACCGGCCCCGGCCGGTTCGCGTTGTTCCTGACCGGCTCGTTCGGCAAGGCCGACGTGCTGTTCGACTCCGCCAAGGCGTTCCCCCAGCGGTTGAGCATCCCGCTCAACACCCACGCGCACGGAAACTGGGCCTTCAGCAAACCCGGTCTGTACCGCCTCGCGGTGCAGATGAGCGGCGCCACCACCGCGGGCAGGGCGGTCACCGACACGAAGACGCTCACCATCGCTGTCGGTGACAGCACCGACCCGAGTGCCGGCTTCGGCTCCGGCGGTGGCAGTGGCGCGGACAGTGATCCGAATGATGACGGCGGCGCCGGTCAGGACGGGGGCGGAGCCCTGCCGCGCACCGGTGCCGGATGGGTGCTGACGGCCGTGGCGACGGGTGTCGTCCTCGTCGCCGTCGGGGTCCTGCTGGTGCTGCTGAGCCGTCGCCGCCGCGCGGGTCTCTCCGACGCCGCGAGCGGCTGACCGCACGGCGGAGGTGCCACTCGTGGAGGCGATCACCGCCATGGTGCGTGCCGCACCGCCGGGGCGTTGGAGGACGGCACCGACCGACCCTCCCCCGAGGACCGAGGGGAGTGCGGGGCGGCCTGGTGACGGGCCACCCACGGCGAGAACGAGTTCGATAACCGGTTTCATTTTCATGTTAGGGTTCGGTGCCCCGGGAGGCGATGGCTCTTCATCGTCTCCCGGGCCGAGAGGTCGGGGGAGGGCAAGGGTGCGGATGCCGGGTGTCGGCGCCGGTGTGGCTCGCCTGTCCGCACACCGGTTCACCAAGCGGCTTCGGCTGCTGGTGCTACCGCTGCTGGTCGCGGTGCTGGCCGCCGGATGCCGGTCCGAGGTGGCGTTGAGCGCGCACGACGCACGGGTCCAGGTCGTGACGACCACCGGAATCCTGCGGGACCTGGTCAACCGGGTCGGCGGCGACCGGGTCGCCGTCAACTCGTTGGTGCCGGACGGCGCCGATCCGCACAGCTACGAGCCGTCGCTGCGGGACATCCGCGACGTCGTCTACGCGGACGTGGCGTTCAGCAACTACCTGCTCCTGGAGGAGCAGGCGGTCATCAAGGCGCTGGACGCCAACCTGCGTGACGGCGTACCGAACATCTCGCTGGCCGAGGGGGCGGTGAAGTACGCCGCGGAGATCATCCCACTGGTCGAGGACGTGTCGCTGGACAGCATCTGGTTGGGCATGCGCGTGCGGGGCACCGGTGCCGCGCAGGGGGCGAACCGGTCCTCGGACGTGCTGCTCAGCGCCACCGCCGGGAACGGGCCGGGCCGGATGCTCGCATACCTGACCGAGTCCTTCGGCAACCCGTCGTTCTATGTCGACTCCGGCGATGGTTTCGACCCCACCAACGGCTACCGGGACGACACCGCCACCCTTCCTCCGGACGCGCACACGCACATGAGCTGGGCGTTCACCAAGCCCGGTGTCTACCGGTTGACCATGCGGGCCCGGCTGGCCGTCGACCCGCGAACAGCACCCATCCCCCTGGGGGAGCAGTCGTTCACCTTCGCCGTCGGAGTGGACCCGCATTCGGTGCCGGGCATGGTGGGCGCGGCGGTGCTGAACTCCGGCCACGCCGACATCACCGTCGACCTGGACGAGCGGCGGCTCTACCTGTTCGCCGACCCGGAGGGCAGCGGCGAGGCGAGCCAGCGGGTCTACGACCCGGCCCACACCGTGATCGAAGTGCCGAACAAGGCGCTCCTCGAGGTGCCCGGCGACCGCCGGTTCCGGTTCCTCGGCCGGCCCGGCACGCAGGTCTACCAGCTCCCGCAGGCGGTGCTCGGCAAGCACGTGCACGGCGAGATCGATCCGCACCTGTGGCAGAACGTCCGTAACGCCATCTCCTATGTCGAGCTGATCCGGGACACGCTGATCGGCGTCGACCCACAGGGCGCGAGCATGTACCGCGCGAACGCCTCCGCGTACATCGCCCAGCTCGAGGGCCTCGACACCTACGTCCGCGACACCATCGCGGAGATCCCACCGTCACGACGCCACCTGGTCAGCACCCATGACGCGTTCGGCTATCTGGGCCAGGCGTACGGCATCAGGATCTCCGGCTTCGTCACCCCGAACCCCGCCACCGAGCCGAGCCTCGCCGACCGCCGCCGGCTCACCGAGACGATCCGCAACCTGAGGATCCCCGCCGTCTTCCTGGAACCCAACCTGGCAGCCCGTGCCACCACTCTCACCGAGCTGGCGCGGGAGGAGGGACTGCGGGTCTGCCCCATCTACGGCGACACCTTCGACCGCGACGTCACCACCTATCTGGACATGATGCGGTTCAACGCCGAATCGCTGCGCGACTGCCTGACCACGGCAGAGCAAGGGAGGCACCAGTGACGGCAGGACGGCCGTGGCGCCGCACCCGCGCCACCACCGCCATCACCCGATGCGTGCTCGCCACGCTCATCGTGCTGGCGACTGCCCAGGCACCCGCGGTCGCCCAGGAGCCGACACCGGCTCTCGACCAGTCGATCGCGGCGGACCAGCCCCTCGCCACCGGCCGGGCGACACTCGCGGCCGGGCACGTCGACATCGGCCCCCGCTACGTCGGCAACCGGTGGAGCCTGCTCATCCACGACGGCACCCAGGCGAAGCCGGTGTGGCGCAGCCCGGACGAGACCCTGCTCCGCGTGTCCGACGCCGCGCTGCAGACCGTTCCGGACGATTCGGCGTACGCGTTCCTCGGCGTCGACCCCGGCGCGCGCGTGTACGTGGTGCCGCAGACGCAGAACCAGGACGTCGTCTGGCTCGGGTGGAACACCCAGGATCCGCGGGTCATCCAGACCATCGACCGCGGCGTCACCCTGACCCTGCTCGGCGTGCAGGGACCGGGGACCCTGACGACGTACCTCCAGTCAGGCAACTTCTCCGACCCGCAGCCGCTGTGGCGATCCACCGAGTCGAAGGCCCAGCCCTTCTGGGCCGAGGTCAACACCCACACCCACGCGAACTGGGTGTTCTCCGAGCCCGGGGTCTACCTGGTCGCGGTGCGGGCCTCGGCCGACCTCATCACCGGTGAGAAGGCCTCCGCGACCGGCACGCTGCGCTTCGCGGTCGGGGACGGTGTCAGCGTCGACGAGGCCTTTGCCGCCAGGGCCGACATCCCGGTCCCGGGTGGAGAGGCGCCCGCCGGCGGGCCACGAGCGGAAGTCGCCGACCCGGCCGACGGTTCCCGGACGCTCTTGCGCACGGGGCTGGTCGGCGCGGCCGGCGTGCTCGCTGTCGGTCTGCTCCTTCTCCTGCTGAGAGGACGCGACGCGAAACGGCGAGCCGAACGGGAACGCGCCACGCCGCAGCCGGAGGACCGACCGTGAGAGCGCTGGAGATAGAGCGGTTGGACGTGGACCTCGGCGGTCGGCCGGTACTGCGGGATGTGCGGCTCAACCTCGATCGGGGTGAGCTGGTGGGTCTGCTCGGCCCGAACGGCGCCGGGAAGACGACCCTGCTGCGCGCGATCCTGGCGCTGATCCGCACGCGCGGCGGACGGGTGCTCGTGGACGGCAGACCGACGCGCCCCGGCCGGTCGGGCATCGGCTACGTGCCCCAGCGCCACGAGTTCACCTGGGACTTCCCAATCTCCGTGGAACAGGCCGTGATGAGCGGCCGCGCCGGTCGGATCGGCCTGCTCCGCCGTCCTGGCGTGGCCGACTGGCGCGCGGTCGGCGACGCGCTGGACCGGGTGCAGCTCACCGGGCTACGCCGCCGGCCGGTGGGTGAGCTGTCCGGTGGACAACGCCAACGCGTCCTGGTCGCGCGAGCCCTCGCGCTTGCGCCGAGCATCCTGCTGCTCGACGAACCGTTCACGGGACTGGACATGCCCACCCAGGAACTGCTCGGTGATCTGTTCACCAGCCTCGCGCAGGAGGGCCGCGCCGTGCTGATGACCACCCACGACCTGGTCGCCGCGGTGGACGCCTGCACCCGGCTGGTCCTGCTCAACGGCCGGGTCATCGCCGACGGGCACCCGGCGGACCTGCAGGACGCCGAGCTGTGGACGAAAACCTTCGGGGTGAGTGCGTCAT
This sequence comes from Micromonospora xinjiangensis, assembly GCF_056150165.1. Lineage (NCBI taxonomy): Bacteria > Bacillati > Actinomycetota > Actinomycetes > Micromonosporales > Micromonosporaceae > Micromonospora > Micromonospora xinjiangensis. Next base: position 277,438 of record NZ_JAXCFO010000004.1, read on the forward strand.
CCCCGCTGTTGAAGCTCGTCAGGGCGGCCTAGATGTCGATCGCCGATTTCATCACCGACCTGCTCAACCCCGACCTGGCGTTCCTTCCCAAGGCGTTGGCGATCGCGGTCATGTCCAGCATCGTCTGCGGCGTTGTCGGTTGCTACGTCGTCCTGCGGGGCATGGCGTTCATCGGCGACGCCGTGGCACACGCCGTCTTTCCGGGCATCGCGGTCGCCTTCGTCCTCCAGGGCAGCCTGGTGCTCGGCGGCGCCGTCGCCGGTGTCGCCACGGCACTGCTGATCGCGATCTTCTCGCAGAACCGGCGCGTCAGAGAAGACTCGCTGATCGGCGTCTTCCTGGTCGCCGCGTTCGCCCTCGGTATCGTGATCATCTCGCGGGCGCCCGGCTACGCAGGTTCGCTGCAACAGTTCCTGTTCGGCTCGATCACCGGCATCCCGGACCGAGACCTCTACCTCGTGGGCGGCACCGGCCTGGTCATCCTCGGTCTGGTGCTCGCCCTGCACAAGGAGTTCGTCGCGGTCTGCCTGGACCGGGAGATGTCCCGTTCGATGGGGCTTCCGGTCTTCTGGCTCGACATCGTGCTCTACGTCCTCGTGACCCTGGCCGTCGTGATCTCACTGCAGACCATCGGCAACATCCTCGTCCTGGCCCTGCTGATCACCCCCGCCGCGGCCGCCCGTCTGCTCACCGACCGGCTGGCCGTCATGATGCTGCTCGCCCCACTGATCGGCGCCATGTCGGCGATCGTCGGCTTGTACCTGTCCTGGAGCTACGACACCCCGGTCGGCGGCACCATCGTCCTGGTCGCCACCGCCGTGTTCCTCGCCGCCTGGTTGGTCGCGCCCCGGCATGGCCTGCTGGTCAGACGGTGGCGGCGCCGAGGACGGCGACCGGTCGCCGACGACAGTCCGGCGGGCCCGCCGCCCGATCTCGCTGGCATGCGGAACCCCGCGAAGGCCGTCCGATAGAGGGGTGAGCGTCTTCTCCGCCTGTTGCTCGTCCCGTGCCGTCACCAGCCATCCGGGAAAACACGTGTGGAGGGAGCGACGACCCGCGCAACGGACTGTGGCGGCGGACGTGCCTAGGCTGAGGACCGTGAACAAGCGACGGCGGAAGAAGCGCGCCACGCACCTGGTGGAGGCGGTGCTGCGCGACGACGAGGCGGCCGTCCGCGCCCTTCTGCGCGTCGGAGCGGACCCCGACGCGGCCGACCGCGAGGGCACCACCCCGCTGTACCAGGCGTCCGTGCACGGCGCGGTCGACCTCGTGCGACTTCTTCTCGTTGCCGGCGCTACGCCGGACACCGAAAGTGGCCACGGCCGGGAGGGGACGCCCCTGTGTGCGGCAGCGGCCTGGGGACACACCGAGGTCGTGCGGGAACATCTCGCCCACGGGGCGGACCCGAGCCTCCGCGAAGACCGGGGGACCGGCTACTCGCCACTGGACTGGGCGCTACGCGGCGACCACTCGCAGACAGTCGATCTTCTTCTGGCTGCGGGGGCCCGCCCCGTCGCTGTGGACAGCTGACCGCGCCCGAGCTTGGTCTGCTCGCCGAAGCCGACTTTGGACCTGTCGGGGCTACCAAGGGGTCGGTAGCGTCGGAGACCGAGAGCGGTCCGCGCCGTGAGCGAAGGACCTGTGAGGGGCGGTCACCGCCGTCGTGTTCGGTGCGTCTCGTCCGGACCGCGCGGACGTGGGCCGACCGGCGACCGGTGCGGTCGCCGGCGTGGCCGGCGACGGATTCCTCGGTGTCGCACTGCTGGTCGCCGCGGCGACGGGCGACCGCCCGACCACGACAAGGAGGTGAACCACGATGAGGAGGAAGACCGTGAGGCAGACGCTGTTCGCGGCGTACACGCTGGCGTCTCTCGCGACGCTGCTCTACACGGCCGGAGCTCCGTGGGACTCCCATTGAGCTGACGCATCCCGGAAGGAGGCTCGCATGACCCGCATCGTCCGCGCGGTGTTCGCGCTGGCGGCACTCGGCACGCTCATCTACACGATCGGCGCGCCGGTCAGCAACGGAGGCTGACCGGCGCCGGTCTAGGGAACGTCAACCGGCTGATCCGGGGGAGCACGCCGTCACCAGGGGAGGATTTGTGTTTGCGCTGGTCGCTGTCCCACTGGTGGTCGGCGTGTCCGCCGGGTACGCCCTCGGCGGCCGGCTGTCCTGGCTGGCCCGCAACGTCCGCGCCCTGTGGTTGCTGTGGCTGGCTGCCGGTCTGCAGCTCGTGCACTTCGAGTGGGAGTCCGCCCGGAGCGCCGTGGAGTCCCGGGTGCACGTGTCACTGCTGGTGCCGATCTTCGGTTGCGTCGGCGGGTGGGTGCTGGTCAACCTGCCGCGGCGCACGCGCGCCCTGCAGATCGCCGGCGCGGTCGTCCTGCTGGGCGGCGCGATGAACGCCGCGGCGATCCTCGCCAACGGCCGTACGCCCTTCTCCGAGCCGGCGGTGCGCGCGGCCCAGCTGCCCGCCGACCAGCGGGAGCGGGCGATGCGCTCGCCGAAGCACGTGCCCGCCGATGAGCACACCCGGCTGCGATGGCTGGGCGACATCATCCCCGTCGCACCGATCGGCAAGGTGATCAGTGTCGGCGACATCGTGCTCCTGGCCGGGGCAGCCGGCTTCGTCACGGTCGGCATGAGGAGACCGAGGGTGGACCCCGAGTGATGCCGCCGCGCGCCCCGGGAGCCGGCCGGGTTGCCGCCTGGTCGGGCGATCACCGCACGCGGCTCCCCGTCCACGCCGGCGCGTGTGGTGACCACGAGCGCGGACCCGAGCGTGCGAATGCGGGGTGCAGATGGAGCTCTTCATCGACGCGGACGACGGCCGCAGCGTGACCCGGCAGCTGTACGAGCAGATCCGCGACGCCATCCTGTCCGGTCGGCTCGAGGCCGGCGCTCGACTGCTACCGACCCGGGCAGCAGCCGCCGAGCTCGGCGTGGCACGCTCGACCGTCACCGAGGTCTACAGCCGGCTGGGCGCCGAGGGATACCTCGAGGGGCGCGCCGGGGGCGGCAGCTTCGTCCGCCCCGGTCTCGGGCCGACCCACGGTGCACCGCCCCCCGCCGCGCTGCGGCCGACGTCGCGTGCCGCCGCGTTGCGCCGCTACGACACCGACCCGGAGGTCACCGGTCGGTTCGACCTGCGCGCCGGCCGGACCGACCCGTCGTTGTTCCCCGCATCGACGTGGCGACGTTGTCTGCTCGCCGGCCTGGCACATGCCGGCACCCAGTACACCGACCCGGCCGGCAGCCTCGACCTGCGGTCCGCGCTCGCGCAGTGGTTGACCGCTTCTCGGGGCGTCACCGCAACCCCGGAGCAGATCCTCGTCACCTCCGGAGCCGGGCACGCCGTCGACCTCGTGGTCCGGGCCCTCCTCGACCCGGGGGACGTCGCGGCGATGGAGGAGCCCGGCTACCCGCCGGTGCACCAACTGCTCCGAGCCCACGGCGCCGACGTCCGGGCAGTCCCCGTGGACGAGCACGGGCTGGTGGTGGACGCCATCCCCGCCGGCACACGCCTGGTCTACGTCACTCCCTCCCACCAGTACCCACTGGGCGTCGTCATGACCCGCGGCCGCCGGCTCGAGTTGCTCACGTGGGCGCGCCGGCACGACGCGGCGATCATCGAGGACGACTACGACAGCGAGTTTCGGCACACCTCCCGCCCGCTCGAACCCCTGCACCGTCTCGACCGCGACGGACGCGTCCTGTACGTCGGGACGTTCAGCAAGACCCTCAGCCCCGCTCTGCGGCTCGGCTTCCTGGTCGCCGCCCAGGCACTGGTCCCTGCCCTGGCCACCCTGCGCCAGATCATCGACTGGAGCCCGCCGGCCGCGACCCAGCAGGCCATGGCGCACTTTCTCCGCGGCGGCCACCTCGGGCGCCACCTACGTCGTACCCGCGGCACCTACACCCGGCGCCACGACCGGCTACGGCAGGAACTGCTCGACACCCTGCCTGGCGACTATCAGGCTCTGCCGGCACAGGCCGGACTCCACCTGGCCGTCGTCGGCCCACACACCCCCGAGGACGCCGAGCTGCCCCACCTGGCCGCCGCTCACGGCGTCCTCGTCAGCTCGCTGCGCTGTACCTACCACCACGACCGGCCACGAGCCGGCCTACTGCTCGGGTTCGGCGCACTGCCCGTCGGGGCGATCGGACCGGCCGTGCACCTGCTCGCGGACTGGTTGCGGCGCTGTCGGAGCCGGTGATCACGCAGGCCGGGACCGCGCGGTGCCTGATCACCGTCGCGGCCGGGGGATGCCGTCGGGCCAGGGCACGAAGCCCTGGCCCGACGGCATTCACTTGTCGAATTCGACGGCCGCATTCGCGACGACGGTGCGGCAGCCCAGGGGCGCGGCGAGACGGCACGGGCGGCTCAGGGCCGTAGACCGCCGGACGCCACGATGACCTCACCGGTCACCCAGCGGGCGGCCGGCGAGGCGAGCCAGGTGACGGCTAGCGCGACGTCTTCGGGCTGACCCAGCCTGCCCAGCGGGGTGTCCGCGACCAGGGCATCGACGTACGCGCTGCCGACAAGGCCGTGCGAGTGGTTGCCCTCGGTCTCCGTCACGCCGGGAGCGACGGCGTTCACCCGGATGTTTCTCGGCCCGAGTTCCTTCGCCAGCACTCGCGTGATCGCTTCCACCGCGCTCTTGGTCGCCGTGTAGACGGTCAGGTTCGGTTGGGCGAGCTGGACGGCCGCCGTGCTGATGTTGACGATGCTGCCGCCCTCCGGACCGAACCGTCTGACGGCCTCCTTCGTCGCCAGGATCACGCCGAGGACGTTGGTGTTGAACTGGTAATGGAAATCTCGCTCGGTCACCTCCTCGAGGGGGCCGAACTCGTAGACGCCGGCGTTGTTGACGAGGATGTCCACGGCACCGAACGTGTCGATCGTCCGCGCGAACAACGTCTGCAGGTCGGATTCCTTGGTCACGTCCGCGGGGATCGCGACGGCCCTGCCGCCCGCGCGTTCGATGTCGGCGACCACCGTGGCCGCCCGGTCCCCGTCGCCGGGGTAGTAGTTGACCACGACCGCTGCTCCCGCGGCCGCGAGGTTCTTCGCGAAACCGGCACCGAGGCCCTGGGCGGCGCCCGTGACGACGGCGACCTTGCCGGTGAGTGTGTTCATGACAGATTCTCCAGACCGAGTAGCGGCCCGCTCATGGCAACGGTCGGTACACCATGAGGCGGACCAGGGATCCCTGTGGGGATCGGGAGAGTGGGAATTGGGTCCTTGTGGGACCTGGTACGGCCCGACGCGCCGGCGGAGGAGCTAGTTCTCCTCGGCCGGGTCGACGTCGAACAACTCGGCGTACTTGTCGGCGAACATGTTGCGCCCCTTGAACTCGGCCGCGACCTCGGGGCCGGCGACGCCCTCCACGATGCCGGGCAGGAGCCCGGCGCCACCCTCGGGTCCGAGCGGCACGACGATGATCGGTGGCATGGGCTGGTAGGTGCCGACGCTCCCCTCGCCGGTGATCAGGCTGCGGATGCTGGCCGCGACCAGTTCTCCCTGCGCACCCGCCCGGCCGGCCATTTTCAGGTCGGCGTCGGACAGGTCGCCGATGGCGAAGACGTGGTCGTGCCCCTGCACTCGCAGCTGGCCGTCGACTCGCAGGTAGCCCTGCTCGTTGCGGGCCGCCGCGAGTGAGCCGACGAGGTAGTCGCTGCTGGGCGTGACTCCGAAGCAGCGGTACCAGATGTCCGCGGTCAGTTCCTCGCCCGCCTCGGTCGTCACCGTGACGTCCGCCAGGGCGGCAGCCTCGGCGGCGGGGAGTGCCGTCAACTTGCTGCCGAGCCGCAGCTCGACACCGAGTTCGTCGAGCTGTCGACGCAGCTCCGTACGGAGTTCCTGGTCGTACGGGCCGGAAAGGATGTCGGGAGCGGCGTCCACGACGGTGACCTGCTTGTCGGCGAAGAAGGTCTTGATCTCCCCGGCCAGTTCCAGCCCGGCCGGCCCCGCGCCGATCACCAGCACCCGTTTGGCGTCACGCAGATCCTCGTGGGCCTGGAGTACCCGAGCGCGTGCGGCAGTGATGTCGGGCTCGGTGTGCTTCGCCGGGAACGGATACGACGAGCCGGTGGCCAGGATCAGGTAGTCCGCCTCCAGTCGGTCACCCGAGGCGAGGGTCACCTGTCGACCGTCGACCGCCACCGCGCGGTCCCGCACGAACCGTCCGTGCTTCAGCAGCCGCTCGTACGGATAGAAGATGCGATCGAGCCACTCCGGCTCGACCAGGGCACGCCAGCCCGCGACGTTGTGGGTGAACGCCTCGGTCGGGTCGACCAGGGTCACCTCCGCGACGTCGTCGAGATGTTTGGCGGCGGTGATCCCGCCGTACCCCCCGCCGACCACCACGACGCGTGGACGGCCTGTCTGCTCGCTCATGTACCTCTCCTTCTGATCATCCGAGTGGCCCCGGATATCCGAGCGACTACGAAGAGAGTAGCCACTAGTAAAAACGAAGTGCAACTGCGCTAGGATGGGCACATGCAAGCCAGGAGCAGGGCCGCCGAGACCCGGGAGAGCTGTGCGCGCGCCGACGTAGCGCTGGCCCGGGCCTTCGCCGTACTCGGGAAGCGCTGGACGGCGCTCGTCCTCGACAGTCTCAGTGGCGGCCCGGCCGGCTTCCGGGAGATATCCCGGGCCATCGACGGTGTGAGCGACTCGATGCTCTCCGAGCGGCTGTCAGAGCTGACCTGTAACGACCTGGTCGCCCGCAACGTCGACCCCGGGCCGCCGGTCACGGTCACCTACGAGCTGACCCCGAAGGGGCGTGCGCTGGTCCCCGCCCTCGAGGAAGTCTCCAAGTGGGCGCGGGAGTACCTGCCCGAGGCGTGACAAACCTCATCACCCGGGCAGAGTGGTCGCCAACCGGGCAGAGCGGATAGCCGGCGAGTGCCGTCGAGGTAACCGGCGTCCGGTTCTCCCCGGTCGATGAACCCGGCCTAGCTGTCGGCGGGCCGCCTGGCCGCGCTGCGCAGGAGGGTGAGGGCCGCCTCGCGGGCGTCGTCGGCGGCGCCGGGGCCGTCGAGGTGGTCGGCGACCACGGTCGCCCCTTCCAGAAGCAGGAGAAGCTGCCGTCCCAGCGCGGCGGGCTGTGCGACCCCGGCCCGGGTGGCGATGGCGGTGAAGAGCTCCAGGTAGCGGCCGAGATGGCGGGCGGCGATGGCGCTGGCCGGAGTCGTGTGGTGCTGGGTGGCGGCGTTGACGATCGCGCAGCCGCGGAAGCCGGGCTCGGTGAACCAGACGCGGAGGGCGTCGAAGATCGCGGCGAGTTGGGCCGCCGGCTCGTCGCCCGCGTCGGCGGCCGCCCGGGCCAGCCAGCGCGTGACGCGGTCGCTGCGAGCTTCCAGGACGGAGCGGATGAGCCCGTCCTTGGACCCGAAGTGGCGGTACAGCGTCTCCTTGGAGATGCCCGCCTCGGCGCACAACTCCGCGATGCCCACGCCGTCGAGCCCGCGCTCGTAGAGGATGCCCTCCGCGCTGCGGAGGATCGCCGCCCGGGTGCGGTCGGGGTCGAGGCTGCTGCCTCTGGGAACTGGCACGGGGAGATGGTACCAGTCGGTTCGATGTGCTGCTAACGTCCCATCGAACCGATCGGTTCCATCTAAGGAGCTCGCCGTGTCAGACCCCCTCGTCACCGATCCCCGCGCCGCATGCGGACCCGCCGCGCGCACCGTGCCCATGACCTTCCGCAGTGCGGGGGCCACGCTGCTGGGCGTCCTGCATCTGCCGGCCGGGCCCGGCCCACACCCCGTCGTGGCCCTGCTGCACGGCTTCCCCGGTCATGAGCGCAACTTCGACCTCGCGCAGGCGTTGCGCCGAGCGGGATACGCGACGCTGGTCTTCCACTACCGCGGCTCATGGGGGATGGACGGCTCCTGGTCGTGGGCCCACGTGCTGGAGGACGCCTCCCGCGTGGTCACCCACCTGCGTGAGCCCGAGGTCGTCACGGCCCACGCCCTCGACCCGGCCCGGCTCGCCGTCATCGGCCACAGCCTGGGCGGTTTCGCCGCGTTGATGACCGCGGCCGCCGATCCCGGGGTGGCCGCGGTCGGTTCGGTGGCCGGGTTCGACTTCGGCACGGCCGCCGCCGAGTGCCGGAGCGACCCGGCCGTGCGAGCCGCCTACCTCGACGGTTGGGCTAGCGAACTACTACCCCTGCGCGGCACCAGCGCCCAGGCGCTGGTCGCGGAGATGGAGGAGGCGGGGGACGCGTGGAGCCTGGCCCGCCTCGCGCCCCGGCTGGCCAACCGCCCCGTGCTGCTGATCGGCACCAGCCGCGACACCGTCACCCCCGTCGGCATCCACCACGGGCCGCTGGTGGACGCCTACCTCGCCCACCCGGTCCCCGGCCTCGAGCACCACGTCTTCCGCACCGACCACGCCCTGTCGGACCATCGAGTCGCCCTCGCCCGTACGGTGATCGCCTTCCTCGATCGCCACCTGACGGAAGCCATCCGGTGAACCCGATCCCCACCGCCGCCGAGGCTGCGGGCTCACTCTCCCGGCGTACTCCTCGCTTGCACTGGACCGCCGCGCGACTCGCCCTGGGAACCGCGTCCGCCCTGGGCGTCTCCCGATTCGCCTACGGCCTGCTCCTGCCGGCCATGCGCACCGATCTGCAGTGGAGTCTCGCCCAACCCGGTGCACTGACCACCGCCAACAGCGTCGGCTACCTCCTGGGCGCCGCGCTCACCGGCATCGCGACGCGGCGGTGGGGCTCCACCGTGACCTTCCGCCTGGGCATGCTGCTCACCGCCGGTGCCCTGGCCGCCACCGCGGTGAGCGGCGCATACCTCGCGCTGCTCACCGCACGCGCCGTGGCGGGCGTCGGTGGCGCCCTGGTCTTCGTCGCCGGAGGCGTCATCGCTTCGCGCGGCGCGGCGGCGGCAGGCTCACCCGCACCCATCACGATCTACTTCTCGGGCGCCGGGCTGGGCATCGCCCTCAGCGGGGCGTGGCTCCCGAGCCTGGTGACGCACGCCCCCAGGGCTGGCCGGTGGCCTGGGCCGGACTGGCCGGCTGCGCCCTCGTGGCCACCGTCGTCAGCTGGCCCGCCGCACGGGTCGACGAACCGCGACTCCGGTCCGCGGCGGGTCGCCGCCAGGTTCGGCGCCTGTGGCGCACCGCCGTCGCCTACCTGCTCTTCGCAGGCGGATACATCGCCTACGTCACCTTCCTGTCGGCCGCCCTGGCCGACGATCACACGCCGGTATGGCAGGTCAGCACACTGTGGGCCCTCCTGGGAATCAGTGCGATGACCGCACCGCGGCTCTGGAGCTCCCTGATCGACGCCTGGCCGCCGGCCCGCGTCCTCACCACCCTGCTCGCGCTGCTCGCCGGCGCCAGCGCTCTTGCCCTCGCCGGTTCCTCGTACGTGGTCCTCGCCATCTCGGTCCTGGCCTACGGTGGCACGTTCATGACCGTTCCGGCCGCTGCCACCGCGACGATCCGCGGCGCGACCCGCCCCGCGGACTGGCTCCCACCCTCGCCGCCTTCACCACGCTCTTCGCGGCCGGCCAGACCATCGGCCCGTGGGCGGCCGGAACGATCGCCGACCACACCTCGGCCGACGCCACGCTTGTCTGGGCGGCCGCGTTGTGCGCCGCGGCCGCACTCGTCGCGGCGACCCAGCGACCGACGATCCCCGTGGCGGACGACCCCGCCGACCCCGCCGACCCCGGCGAGCGGCGTCGGTAGCGCGCGAGCCTCGGCGGCGGGCCGGGCCGGAACGCTCCGGAGAGCGGGCCGGTCCGGCGTGGAGCCCGCTACTACCCGACGCCGGTCCGGGGCTCCAGCACCACCACCGCGGTCTCGGACGACCGCAGCGCCGCGTGAGCGTCGAGGTCGGTCTCGATCTCGCGCCAGCGGGCCCACAGCCGGGCCCGCTCGCCGCCGGCCGCGGCGTGGGCGCGCACCGGCCGCTGCCCGTCGACCAGGTCGACGGTCGCATCCGGATGCGCCTGCAGGTTGAGCCACCAGGAGGGCTCACCCGCACCCCAGCCGTTCATCGCCAGCGTGAACAGGTTCGGCCCATCCTCCAGGTAGGCGATGATGACACTGCGCCGCTGGCCGGTGCGGCGCCCGGTGGTGGTCAGCCGCATGGTGCCCCAGCGGTCGGGGCGTGGCCGCCAGAGCCCGACCCGGCCGCGGGAGACCCGGTACAGGCCCCGGTGCACCGACCAGGCGAGACGGATGAACCAGCGCGGCGGAAGCTTCGGCTTCTTCGCTGGGTTCCCGACCGACATGAGGACCTCCCACGCGCCAATGGGGCCATGGTAGGAGCGGGACGTGCCCGGCAGCATCGGGCGAACCGGCAGCGGTGACCGGTCTCCTCAGGCGTGGGCCGTACCGCTCCCGGCGGCGGCGAGGGCGGCCTCGGCGTCGGCGGCGGCCAGGTCCGCGTTCATGTGCGCGCCGGCCAGGGCGCCGGCGGAGGCGGCGGCACCGACCTGCGCGGTCAGGTCCGTGGCGTTGCCGGCCACCCAGACGCCCGCGACCCCGGTCGTGCCGGCCATGCCCGTGACGAAGCGGCGCCCTCTCCCGTCGGGTAGCTCCTCCATCGGTAGGCGCAGGTTCTCCAGGCCGTCGGTGCGGGCCCGCACGCCGGTGGCGACCGCGAGGATCCGCCTGCGGACGAGCTGCCCGTCCGCCAGGCGTACGCCCTCGATGCCGCCGTCGTCGGCGGTGACGACCTGGTCGACGGTGGTCTCCACGACGCGGATGCCGCGGGCGGCGAAACGCGCCCGGGTGTCGGCGTCCAGCTGCGTGCCGCGGGCGAAGTAGATCAGGTCGTCGGTCAGCTGGCGGAACAGCAGTGCGTGGTGGACGGAGGCGGGACCCGTGGCCAGGACCCCGATGGGCTGGTCGCGGACCTCCCAGCCGTGGCAGTAGGGGCAGTGCACCACGGCGTGGCCCCAGTGTCGGGCCAGGCCGGGTACGTCGGGCAGCACATCGCGCAGCCCGGTGGCGACCAGCAGGCGGCGTGCCCGCACACTGCGGCCGTCGGTCAGCGTGACGTCGAAGCGCGGGTCGTCCTCGGCGGACACAGCGGCGGCAGCGGCGGACGAGACCTCGCCGGTCACGACGCGCCCGCCGTAGCGGCGCACCTCGTCCCGGCCGCGCCGCAGCAGCTCGGCCGGCGGTGTGCCGTCGAGGCCGAGCAGGCCGTGCACGCCCTCGGCGGGCGCGTTGCGCGGGCTGCCGCTGTCGATCACGACGACGGAGCGGCGGGAACGGGCGAGCATCAGCGCGCCGTTCAGGCCCGCGGCTCCGCCGCCGATCACCACGGCGTCGACGGTCGTGTCCGGCAGCTCGTCGGTCGTCCCGGGAGCGGGTGGGGTGGGCATCGAGGTTCCTTTCGTCGAGGAGCGCGCCGGGGCCGGCCCGAGCGCGGGTTCGCGACGACGGTAGGACGCTCTTGCGCCACAGGCATACCATGTTGCCTATGAAGCAAGATGATGGCGATCTGGACGCCCTGGTGCGCAAACGCATCCGCGCCCTGCGCACGGCCCAGGGCTGGTCCCTGGAAGAGCTGGCCGCCCGCGCGCACCTCAGCCAGTCCACGCTCAGCCGCATCGAGAACGGCCAGCGCCGCCTCGCCCTGGACCAGCTCGTGACCCTCGCCCGGGCCCTGGACACCTCGCTGGACCAACTGGTCGAGACCGACACCGACGATGTGATCTCCAACCCGACGATCGACGCGGCGCACGGGTTGCGGCGGTGGTCGATCAGGGCGGAACCCGGCATGAGCGTGGTGCGTCAACGCATGACCGACCCGCCGCCCGACAATCCCGCCCGGATGCGCGCCCACCCGGGCCGCGAATGGCTCGTCGTGCTGTCCGGCACCGCGACCCTGCTCCTCGGCAACCGTCGCTTCAGGGTCGAAACCAACCAGGCGGCCGAGTTCCCCACGATGCTGCCGCACGCCATCGGCGCCGAGGGCGGGCCGTGCGAGATCCTGGGCATCTTCGACCGCGACGCCCGCCGCGGTCACCAGCGCGGAGGGGACGACACCGCCCCGGGTCTCCCGCCGCGGTGACCGGCCGCGGGTCGCCGGCCGACCGCTTGCGCCTCCGGCAGCGCCCGAGGTCATCGTCTTGCGTTCCGCGAAAGCGCACGAGCCACCACCGCTGCCGCGACCTACCGTGGCGCCGTGAACCACTCCTCGTCGCACCACGACGCCCACCACCCCGCGCACGACGACGGCGACCAGGCGGAGCTCCTCGACCTGGACGCGGAGGTGCTCGCCGAGCACCTCGCCGCCATCATCGAATGGCTCCCCGTCACCGGCAGCCCCCGGCACGTCGTCGATCTGGGATGCGGCACGGGCGCCGGCACCCTCGCCCTGCTCACCCGCTTCCCCGACGCGCGGGTCACCGCGGTCGACTCGTCCGGGGCCCACCTGCACCGCCTCCGGCAGAAGGCGGAGGCCCAGGGCGTGGCGGACCGGGTGCACCCCGTCCACGCCGACCTCGACGCCGACTGGCCCGACCTCGGCAGTCCCGAACTCGTGTGGGCATCGGCCTCCCTGCACCACATGAGCGACCCCGATCGCGTCCTGCGCCACGTCCGCGACACCCTCGCCCCCGGTGGGCTCCTCGCCGTCGTCGAACTGGCCGCCTTCCCGCGCTTCCTCCCCGAGGACGCGCCGCAGGACGCGCCCGGCCTCGAGGACCGCTGCCACGCCGCCACCGAGCGCTACCACGCCACGCACGTCTCCCACCGGGGCGCCGACTGGGGCCCCAAGCTGTTCGCCGCCGGATTCACCGTCGAGAAGAAACGCACCATCACCGTCAACCGCGACGGCGCCCACTCCGACGCCATCGGTCGCTACGCTCTGAGCAGCCTGCGGCGGCTGCGGGGCACCGTCGCCGAAGCGCTGTCCCCGACCGACCTCGCCGCGCTCGACCGGCTGCTCGACACCACCGGCCCGCACAGCATCCTGCGCCGCAGCGACCTCGCGCTGCGTACCGAGCGCACGGTCTGGGCCGCCCGCCGCTGATCAGCCGCCACCCGGCCCGGCGACGACACCCCACGGATCCCGCACGACAGCAGGACCAGCGCCATCGCCAGCCCGAGGCCGTACGCCCACCCGTCCGGCGCGCGGTCGCCCGGCTCCACCGCCGCCACCGCCATCCGGTACACCGTCACCAGACCGGCGATCACCACGATGCCGGGGCCCGTCATCCATCGCCGCACACGGCAACAGTAGGCACCCGGCAGGCCGGCCACGTACGACGAACGCGGTAGGAGTCATGTCGTGGACGGTGTGCGGGACCGGCTGGCTCGCCGCGCCCGTCAGGTGGCGAGCTGGTCGCGGCGGCGGGTGAGGTAGGCGCGCTCCGCGGGGTTACCGGTGAGACCGATGGCCCGGTCGTACGCCGCCCGCGACTCGCCGCCGCGGCCGAGCCGGCGCAGCAGGTCGGCGCGCGCGGCGTGGAAGGCGTGGTAGCCGTCGAGGACCTCGGCGAGCCGGTCGACTTCGGCGAGCCCGACCGCGGGGCCGTCGACCTCGGCGACCGCGACCGCCCGGTTGAGCCACACGATCGGGGAGGGGTCGAGCCGCACCAGGCGTCCGTAGAGGGCGACGACGGTGGACCAGTCGGTGTCGCGGGCGGACGGGGCGTTCGTGTGGACCCAGCTGATCGCGGCCTGCACCTGGTAGCGCCCCGGCGCGTCACCGCCGCTCGCGACCGCCTCGATCCGCTCACGGATCAAGGCGTTGCCCTCGGCCAGGCGAGTGGCGTCCCACGCGCCGCGATCCTGCTCGGCGAGGGTCACCAGCTCCCCGGTGCGGGACACGCGGGCCCGCCGACGGGCGTCGGTGAGGAGCATCAGGGCGAGCAGGCCGGCGACCTCGCCGTCGCCCGGCAGGAGAGCGCGGAGCAGGCGGCCGAGGCGGATCGCCTCGTCGGTGAGGTCGACCCGCACCGGTGCGTGCCCCTCGCCGGCGAGATACCCCTCGTTGAAGACGAGGTAGACGACCGCGAGCACGCCGGAGAGCCGCTCGCGGATGTCGTCGGTCGACGGCACCCGGTAGGGGATGCGGGCCGCCTTGATCTTCGCCTTGGCGCGGGTGATCCGTCGCGCCATCGTGGTCTCCTGCACCAGGAAGGCGCGGGCGATCTCGGGGACGGTGAGGCCGCCGAGTAGACGCAGGGTGAGCGCCACCCGTGCCTCCATCGCGAGCGCGGGATGGCAGCAGGTGAAGACCAGCCTGAGCCGGTCGTCCTCGACCGGGCCGGTGGGCTCCGCAGGGGTGTCGTCGTACATGATCCGGGCCGCGTGGTGCTTGGCGTCGCGCTGCGCTTCGCGACGGAGCCGGTCGATCGCCTTGCGGGTCGCGGTGGTGGCGAGCCAACCGCCGGGATTGGGCGGCACGCCCTCGCGTGGCCACCGCTGCGCGGCCGCCAGGAACGCCTCGGCCGTCGCTTCCTCGGCGACGTCGAGGTCGCCGAAACGGCGGGTGAGGCCGGCGACCAGCCGCGCCCACTCCTCGTGGTGGGCGCGGCTGATCGCATGCTCGACGGTGGGACCGGTCACGGCGCCGGCAGCGCTCCGAGGGGCACCGCGCTCACTTCCCCCTGGGGCCGGTCAGCCGGGTCTGCCCGGGACCGCGGAACCGGTGCACCTCCTGTGGCCAGTCGAGCACGGTCGCGAGCCGACCGGCCCAGTATCGCGCCGTCGCGTCGTCGGGAACGTCCACCACGGCGAAGCCACCGAGATGCTCCTTGGTCTCGACGTACGGGCCGTCGGTGAAGACCGGCTTGCCGTCGACCGCCTCGACGCTGCACAGCGCGGTGGACCGGTCGAGCCCGCCGTTGGTGAAGACCAGCACCCCTTGGGACTGCATCTCCTCGATCACGACCCGAGCGGCCGTGGCCTTCTGGCGCAGCTCCTCCTCCGTGTGGTGGGGCACCCACTCGTCGTTGAAGGTGATCAGGTACTCCGTCATGGTTGTCTCCTCTCAGCCCGGGCCTGGGCACCCCGACTTTTCGTGCCCGGTGTCCGCCGCACACACGCTCTACGAACGGCTACGCCGTGATACGACACCATCCCGGAAACTCCTCGCCACGGCAGCCCGGCGTGGTGACTGAACGACCGCCGGGCCGCCGCGGCACCAGGACGGAAATGGATGGCCTCCCCGGCCCGCCCCGCCCTACCGTGGCGGCTGAATCCTCCTTCTCCCCTCACTCACGAGAGGAACTCACACCGCGTGACACCGCCCGCTCTCTAGACCTGACACCTTCCCGCGCACCGGTCGCCGACGTCGCCGTCGGCTCGTTTCCCGTGCCTTCCGTCAGCTCATGAGAGAGATCATGTCTACGCGTCCCCCTATCGTCCTGTCCTGCGCCCTCCGGCGCGCACGTCTTCCCCTGCCCGGGCACCGCTGCGTCCACTGCCACGGCGGCCCCGCCGTCACCCGCCACGAGAACTTCCGCTTCGACGCCCGAGACCACCGGCCGCACGATCGGCACCCCGTGGTACCGAGTTCGTCGGGGCGGCTCGTTCGTCCAGCGGTGAGCCGCCGCCACGGGCCTGAACCGGCGGGGGCGGCACGATGGCCCCGCGCCGGACTGGATCACGCGGCCGTCCGGGCCCGTTCGCGGGTGACCGCACGACGTTCGGGAACGGCCCGATACCGGAGACGACGGTGAACGCCTCGACCGGGTGGCCGGCGGCGTGGGCCGCCGTGGGGGCTGACCGCCTGCGGCTGGGCCCGGTGCTCTGATCGTCCCTGTGTCGAGGGCAGCGGGCGGGGTCTCGCCGCCGCCCGCTCCCCTCAGACAGCAGCGAATCGTCCAGGCTCCGAGTTCGAATGCACATTCCCGGCGGGCTGCCGCGACCCTAGCGTCGGAACCCGCCGTGCCGGGGATCCGCCCGCTCGGCTCCCCGTACGGCACGGAGACGATGTGGTCAACGAGATCGGCCCGACGGCACTGCGCGAGCGCGTCGAGCCCGAGGTGAAGGTGCGAGCGGACGGCGTCGTCCTGCGCGTGCGGTGTGACGGGCTCACCGTCCTCGACGGGGTCCGGCTGGGCCTCCGCGTCGGCGGCGTCGACCTGGACGCCGGTTCGGTCCTCCTGCGCTCCCGCGACCACGAGATCACCGACGAGTGGACCGCCCGGTCCGGCAAGGCGACGGGAACCCACCGGTACACGCACCGCGAGACGGTCCACGAGCTGCGACACGACAGCGGAGCCGAGTGGCAGATCCACGTCCGGGCCGGTGCGGACGGCGTGGCCGTCCGCTACGTGCTCGCCCGGCTGGAGGGCCACGGTCGCCTCGACGCCGACCGCACCCGGCTCACGCTCGAACCCGACGCCCGTGTGTGGGCGCTCGACTACCAGACCTGGTACGAGACACCGCGCTTCGGCGCCGACGTCGCCGAGCTGCCCCCGGGCGCCTACGGGTTCCCGCTTCTCGTCCGCTCACCCCGGGCGGGCGCGTACGTCCTGCTCACCGAGGCGGCGATCGACGGCCGTTTCAGCGGCGCGCACGTCGAGATCCACGACGGGGGCGAGACGCGGTTCGCGCTGGCCGACGAGTCGGTCGAGATCACCCGCGGTCCCGTGACCCCCTGGCGGGTGTTCGTGATCGGCGACCTCGCCGCGATCGTCGAGAGCCGCTTCGTCGAGGAGCTGGCGCCCCCGGCGGACCCGTCGACCGACGCGCGGTGGGTGCGTCCCGGCCGCGCCGCCTGGTCGTGGTGGTCGGACTTCTACTCCGGAGCCCAGCTGCACCGGCAGCGGCACTTCGTCGACGTCGCGGCCCGCCTCGGCTGGGAGCATCTGCTCATCGACTGCGGCTGGGACGAGACGTGGGTGCCGGAGATCGTCGCCTACGCGAGCCGCCGCGGCGTCCAGGTGCACCTGTGGGCGGTCTGGCACGACCTCGACGGGCCGGAGAACCTGGCGAAGCTCGCCCTGTGGCGGTCCTGGGGCGTCGCCGGCATCAAGGTCGACTTCATGGAGTCGGAGTCGAAGGAACGCTACCGCTGGTACGACACGATCCTCGCCGAGACCGCCCGGCTCGGCCTGCACGTGAACTTCCACGGCTCGGTCATCCCGCGGGGATGGGCGCGGACCTGGCCGCAGGTCATCGGCTACGAGGCCGTCCGCGGCAGCGAGTACTACGTCTTCTACCAGGACACGCCGCTCACCGCCGCGCACAACGTGATCCAGCCCTTCACCCGCAACGTGGTCGGGGCGATGGACTACACGCCTGTCGCGTTCGGCGCGCCGGGACGGACCACGAGCGACGGCCACGAGCTCGCGCTCAGCGTCGCGTTCGAATGCGGCATCACCCACTTCGCCGACGACGTCGACGCCTACCTCGCCCGGCCCGACGCCGCGCGGTTCCTCGCGGAGCTCGCGCCCGCGTGGGACGAGACGGTGCTGCTCGCCGGCGACCCCGACCACGAGGCCGTCATCGCCCGCCGGCGCGGTGATCGCTGGTTCGTCGGCGGTATCGCCACCGGGCCGGCGCGCCGGCTCACCGTCCCGCTCGACCGGCTGGCACTCGGGCCGGCCGACGCCTGGATCGTCGGCGACGCCACCGCGGGCGGCCTCGCTTCGCACGGGCGATCCGTCGACGGCGAACTGGTCGTCGACGTGGCGGAGAACGGTGGCTTCGTCGCGATCGTCGCCGCCCGCGACGCCCGGCTGCACCGAGCCGTCGCGCGGTCCGAGCAGCGCGCCCCGCGGGTGGACCCGGCCGTCCAGCTGCTCGGCGCGGACGGCACGGCCGTGCTGCGGACCGACGGGCGCCTGCGGCTGCCACCCGGCTGGTCGGCGGAGCACCTCGACGGCGACCGCTGGCGGGTCACCGCGCCCGCCGCCCTGGCGCCCGGCCGGGCCGGCGTGGTCACGGTCGAGCTGCCGGGCGAGGAGGGTGTCCCGGTCGTGGCGCACGCCCGCCTGTTCCGGCCCCTGACGCCCGGATCCCACCGCCTGTCGACGCTGACCATGGTCGCGTTCGAGAACGAGAGCGGCCCGATCGAACGCGACCAGAGCAACGGTGGCGGCAACCCGGGCGACGGCCGCCGCATGCGCGTCGCCGGAACGGAGTTCGACGACGGGCTGGGCGCGTCCACGCCGTCGCGGATCGAGCTCTACCTGGGCGGCTCGGCCGACCGCTTCACCGCCCGCGTCGGCGTCGACGACGAAACCCCCGGCACCGTCGCCCGGGTGAGCGTGCACGCCGACGGGGTGCCGCTGTTCAGCGCCGACGTCCGCTCGGGCGAAGCTCCGCTCAACATCGACGTCGACGTCCGAGGCGCCGCCACGCTGCGCCTGCACGCCGACACCCTGCCCGACCACCCGGAGGCGGCCCACGTCGACTGGGCGTCGGGTCGTCTCCACACCCACCAC
The DNA here is from genome assembly GCF_056150165.1 of Micromonospora xinjiangensis. Taxonomy (NCBI): domain Bacteria; kingdom Bacillati; phylum Actinomycetota; class Actinomycetes; order Micromonosporales; family Micromonosporaceae; genus Micromonospora; species Micromonospora xinjiangensis. The sequence continues at coordinate 295,832 of NZ_JAXCFO010000004.1, forward strand.
GCCACCACCACACCGGTCGAGCACTGAAGCTCGACCAGCCACCAAGGAGAAACCATGCGACACGGCAAGAGATGGATCGCCGCCGCGGCCGTGCTGGCCACCCTCACCGCCACCGGATGCGGCGGCAGCGGCGGGGGAGACGGCACGGTCACCCTGACCTACGCCACCTGGAGCGACGACCAGAAGCCGGCGATGGAGGCGATCGCCGAGGCGTTCGAGGACGCCCACCCCGACATCGATGTCCAGGTGCAGGTCCTGCCGTGGCCCGAGTACTGGTCCACCCTCCAGGTCGGCGCGGCGGGACGCACCGCCCCGGACGCGTTCTGGATGCTCGCCGACCAGTTCCCCGCGTACGCCAAGGGCAAGCAGCTGCTCGACATCACCGACGCGGTCAAGGCCGCCGGCGTCGACCTGGCTGCCTACCCCGAGGCCGTGCTCGACCTGTACGACGTCGACGGCAAGCTGTACGGCCTGCCGAAGGATTTCGACACGAACGGGATCTGGTTCAACAAGGCGCTGTTCGACAAGGCCGGGGTGGCCTACCCGGACGACAGCTGGACCTGGGACGACGCGCGCGAGGCCGCTCGCAAGCTGACCGACCCCGCCGCCGGTGTGTGGGGGATCGCCGCCCCGATCGACCGGCAGGGCGGCTACTACAACAGCATCTACCAGGCCGGCGGCAAGGTGATCGGCGACGACGGCAAGGCCGCCATCGACAGCCCCGAGGCCATCTCCGGCCTGCAGTTCTGGACGCAGATGCACGCCGAGGGGCTCTCGCCGACGCTCAAGCAGCTCTCGGACACCGAAGCGGTGCAGATGTTCATGGACCAGAAGGTCGCCATGTACTTCTCCGGCTCCTTCTGGGCCCAGCGCCTCTACGGCGACCAGGCGTTGCGTCCCCACGTCGGCGTCGCGCCGCTGCCGAAGGGGAAGCAGCGGGCCACGATGATCAGCGGGATCCTCAACGCCGGCTACGCCGGCACCGAGCACCCCAAGGAACTCGCCGAGTTCCTCATCTTCGCCAGCGGCAAGGACGCGGCCGTCATCCAGGCCAAGAGCGGCGCGGTGCTGCCCGCGTACCAGGGCACCCAGCAGGGCTGGCTCGACGCGATGCCCGAATTCGACCTCAAGGTCTTCGTCGACGCCGTCGGCTACTCGGTGCCGCTGCCGATCGCGGGTGACGCCGCGAAGTGGACCGGTCTCGAGACGCAGTACCTCGGGCCGGCGTGGGAGGGCAAGCAGAGTGTCGCCGACGCCGCCCGGGCCTACAACACAGCGATCAACGAGGTACTCGCGCAGTGACCACCGACGTCGCCAGCCCTCCCGCGCGGCGGCGCACCCGCCGCCGCGGGGGAGGACTTCTACCCGCACCCGGCTGGGGCTACCTGATGATCGCCCCGGCGTTCGTCGGCCTCGTCGCCCTCTACGTCTGGCCGTTCCTCACCACCTTCGGCAAGAGCTTCATGGACGTGCCGGCCTTCGGACCGGGCACGTTCACCGGAGTCGACAACTACACCGAACTGCTCGGCGACGGGCGCTTCTGGCAGGCCCTGCGCAACTCCGCGCTGTACACCGCGATCCTGCTGCTCGGCGTACCCGTGGCGATCGTCCTCGCCGCGCTCATCGAGCAGGTCGGCCGTGGCCGCGCCGTCTACCGGGTCCTGTTCTTCCTGCCGGTCGTGACCTTGCCGGTCGCGGTCAGCATGGTCTGGCGCTTCATCTACAACGGCGACTTCGGCCTGCTGAACTACGTCCTCTCCCTGGTCGGCGTGCCCGGCCAGTACTGGGTCGCCGACGCGACCTTCACCATCTACGCGGTCGGTGTCGTCGGCATCTGGATGAGCCTCGGCATCAACCTCATCATCCTCGGCGCCGGACTCCAGTCGATCCCGCAGGACCTCTACGAGGCCTCCTCGCTCGACGGGGCGGGACGGGTCCGCCAGTTCTTCCGGATCACCCTGCCGCTGCTGTCGCCGAGCGTGTTCCTGGTGACCGTGCTGACCGTGATCTCCGCGCTGCAGATGTTCGACCTGATCTTCGTGATGCTGCGCAGCGTCAACAACACCGCGCTGGCCGACTCGAAGACCATCGTCTACCTCTTCTACGAGAAGGCCTTCGTGGAGTTCGACCAGGGCTACGGGGCGGCGATCGCGATCGTGCTGCTGATGGTGATCATGGCCGCGACCCTCATCCAGTTCCGCCTGCAGCGTCGGTGGGTGTTCTATGACTGATCGGATCCCGCGGCGCAGGCGGATCGACCGCGCGGTGACCGGCTCGAAGGCATCCCGCCGCGGTGAGTGGGTCATCCACCTCGTCCTCGCCGTCGCGGCGGTCGTGATGGTGGCACCGTTCGTCTGGCAACTGCTCACCATCTTCAAGTCCAGCCGCGAGGCCTCGCAGGTGCCGCCGACGCTCCTGCCGGAAGACCCGACCACCGGGGCCTTCGCCACGTTCTTCGGCTCGGTGCCGTTCTGGGCGCAGCTCACCGTCTCGGTTTCCGCGCTCGTGCTCCGCGTGATCGGGCAGCTCACCGTCTCGGCGCTCGCGGGTTACGCCTTCGCCCGACTCCGGTTCCCCGGACGCAGGCTCCTGTTCGGCCTGTTCATCGCCATGCTCATGGTGCCCAGCCAACTGTTCCTCATCGGGCAGTTCGAGATCATCAGAGATCTCCAGCTGCTGGACAGCGTTCCCGCCCTGGCCATCCCGGGCATGTTCTCGGCGTTCGGGATCTTCCTGATGCGCCAGGCGTTCATGTCGATCCCCGCCGGCTTCGAGGAGGCCGCCCGCCTCGACGGCGCGGGACCCCTGCGCACGTTCTGGTACGTCATGCTCCCCATGGCCCGCCCGACCATGGCAGCGCTGGCCGTCCTCACCTCGCTGTACTCCTGGAACGACCTGCTCTGGCCGCTCATCGTGACCCCGCGTGGCGACAGGCGACCGCTCACCGTCGGCCTGGCCGGCCTCCAGGGGCAGTTCGGGACCGACTACCCCACCCTCATGGCCGGTGCCCTCGTCGCGTCACTACCCCTGATCCTGATCTTCCTGGCGCTCCAGCGGCAGTTCTTCTCCGGCATCGCCAGCAGCGGTCTGAAGGGCTGAACGACCGCCCGCCCGCCGGACACCGGCGACGGACGTCGCGGCGTCCGTCGGCTCGTCCGGGTACCACGCCGGTACCCGGACGAGCCCTCGCCCCTCCGGACCGCCGGGTGGGCGTTCCGTCACACCTCGAAGGTGGCGCCGACGCCGTCGTAGCCGTCATAGCGGCGGCGGAAACTGCTCGGACTCATCCCGTGGTGCCTGCGGAAGACCCGCGAGAAGTAGAACGGGTCGTCGAAGCCGATCTCGGCGGCGATCTCGCTGACCGTCGCATCCGTCGTGTCGAGCAGCTGCCGCGCCCGCGCCATGCGCAGCGCGGTGTGGTGGGCCAACACCCCGCCTCCGGTCGCCCTGCGGAACAGCGTGCTCAGGTGGGACGGCGACACGCCCACCAGGCGCGCCAGCTCGGGCACCTTCACCTTCCCGTCGAGGCGTTCGGCCAGATAGCTCATGGCGCGTTGCAACGGGTCCCCCGGTTCGGGCAGCACCCGGTCGACGCTGATCTGCGTCAACAGCTTCCACCCCGTCCCCGCCGCGCCGAGCAGGCGGATGGGCGACTGGTCGCGTTCGAGGCAGGTGACGATCTCGTCGAACAGGGCGACCGTCCGGTTGATGGAGCGCACCGGCACCACGGGCCGGTCGACGGTGGCCTCCATGCAGTCGGCGAGCTTCGACACGTCCGACCCCATCAGGTGGGCCCACCAGATCGTCCAGGGATCGCGCTCGTCGGCACCGTACTCGTGCGCGACCCCTCGGGGGATGACCAGCGCCTGCCACGCCCCGATCCGATGCGTGCCGGCCCCGACGCGCGCCCAGCCCGAGCCCGAGGCACACACGATCAGGACCACCTCGGGCGTGCCCCGAGGGCGCTGCATCCGGTGGTCCGCGGCGTCCGGGTAGTACCCGGCGTCGGTGACGAGGAGCCGCCCGGTGATCGGGCGCCGCAGCGCCTCGGCGACGAGCGGACGGGGGACCGACGTCAACCGTTGTCCCCGGAACCCTTCCTGGAGCGGCACCGGTCCATGGTGCGCGCGGGACCAGCGGATTGTCCATGGCGGGCGCAGACCCATCCGTCCGGCGGGAGGCGCGGTACCGGGTTTCGGCCGCGTCACATGCCGGTCGGCTCGGGTGCGTCGCTCGCCGGGTGGGCCAGCACGAACCGCTCGACGGCCGCACCGCTGACCGCGGCGCAGAACTGTCGGTACCCGGCGGTGGCGCCCCAGTGCGACAGGGCGAGGGGCCGGCCGGCGGGGAACTCCCCGTAGCCGGGATCCCACGGCGCCACCACGAACCTGCCCCCGTACCGCTCGTCGCCGAACTTGCGCGCCAGCGCCCGCAGGTCCTCGATCTGGTCCCGGACCAGCGGCTCGACGTACCAGAGGATGGTGTAGCCGTGTTCCAGGTTGTGCACCAGGATCTCGATCGCCGGCCGGTCCCGGGGGGTGTAGAACCGTCGCACGGCCGGCGCCGGCACCACGAAGTGCGGCCCGGACGACGGGGGGACCAGGTCGTACTGGACGCGCGTGGCGTACGGCTCGGCGGTGCCGGGACCGACGTGGACCCCGACTCCACGGACCGGGTCGGTCAGCTCGGGGTCGCAGCCGGCCCGGTCGAGGCCGACGCCGATGTCGGCGGCGGGGCGGCGAGCGGCCGAGTCGGCGTACGCGCGGACGAACGGGACCACCGCCACGGCCAGCAGCACGGCGCCGAGCGCGACGGTGACGGCGGCGATCCTCGGCCCGGCCGCCCGCCGTGGCTCAGCCACGGCGTCCGTCCAGGCCGCGCAGGTGAGCGGCGGCGAACTCCAGCACCACCTCGATGGGTGGCGTTCCCCGGCCGTCGAGGGTCCCGGTGCTCAGGGCGAGGACCGGCACCGGGGGGACCACGCCGTACCCGTCGTCGCGCAGCCGCGCGACGTTGCGCTGCACCGCGGGGCGCTCCCACATCGCCCGGTTCATCGAGGGCACCAGGACGACGGGCGCCGCCGCGGCGAGCAGGCAGGTGCCGACCAGGTTGTCGGCGATGCCGAGGGCCGCCTTGGCCAGGGTGTTGGCGGTGGCCGGCAGGACCAGCACCAGGTCCGCCCAGGCCGTCAGGGCGAGGTGCGGCACCTCCGTGGTCGCGTCCTCGTCGACGAGGGCGGGGTGTCCGGTCACGAGGGTGAACGAGCGGGCGGGCACGAAACGCGCCGCGGCGGAGGTGAGCACGACCCGCACGTCGAGGCCCAGCGCGTGCCGCATCACCATGATCGACTGAGGGAGGGTGAGCACGTCCGCCGAGCCGCAGGCGGCCACGAGGATCCGGCGTGCCGGGAACGGGTCGCCGGCCGTGGGCGGGGCGTCCGGCCGGTGCGGCCGGTCGGTGGTCGTCACGGTACGGGTAGCCACGATTCGCCTCCTGGCAGGGGAGAGTTGTCGTCGGTCAGTTGGCAGCGGACCAGGTCGGCGTAGACGCCGTCGGCGCGCAGCAGCTCCTCGTGGCGGCCGCGCTCGACGATGCGTCCGCCGGCGACCACGAGGATCTGGTCGGCGTTGCGCACGGTGCTCAGCCGGTGGGCCACGACGATGCGGGTGCAGCGCAGCGCCGAGATCGCCCGGTCGACGCGCCGCTCGGTGGCCACGTCGAGGTGGCTGGTCGCCTCGTCGAGCAGGAGCACGGCGGGCTGGCCGGCCACCGCGCGGGCGATGGCGAGCCGCTGCCGCTGCCCGCCGGAGAGGGCCTGGCCCCGCTCCGCGACCTGGGTGTCGTAGCCCATCGGCATCGCCGCGATGTCCTGGTCGATCGCCGCGACCTCGGCGGCCGCCCGGATCGCCGGCATGCCGATGCCGGGGTGGACCAGGCTGACGTTGCGCCGGATCGAGTCGCGGAACAGGTAGCTCTCCTGCAGCACGACGCCGAACTGGCGGCGCAGCGCGGTCGGGTCGATGTGCGACAGCGGCACCCCGTCGAACAGGATCTCCCCGGCGGTCGGCCGGTACAGGCCGGTCAGCAGCATGGCCAGGGTGCTCTTGCCGCTGCCGGAGGGGCCGACGATGGCGACCTTCTCCCCGGGCGCGACGTCGAACGAGATCCCGTGCAGGACGGGCGGCGCGGCGCCGTCGTAGCGGAAGGTGAGGTCGCGGACGCTGATCCGGCCGGTGAGCCGGGGCGCGGGCAGGCCCGGCTCGCCCGCCGGTTCGGGCTGTGCGGCGAAGACGTCGCGTAGGCGTTGCAGGTGCGACACCACCGACTGGAGCACCTGGGCGCTGGCCACCAGCGAGGCCAGCGGGGTGAGGGCGGACAGGGCCAGCGCCTGCAGGCCGAGGGTCTCACCGAGGCCGGCGCCGTCGAAGAGCCGACCGGTGCCGAGCCAGAGCAGCGCGAGCGGGCCGGCGAGCTGCACGCTGGCGGTGATGTTGGCGACCGTGGCGGATAGCCGGTTCTGGGCCACGTCGGCGTCGAGCGCCGTGGTGTACCGGCGCAGCCAGCCGTCGAAGACCTGCTGCTCGGCGCCCATGGACTTGACCGTCGCGATGCCGGACAGCGCCTCGATCAGCGCGCTCTCCGCGTCGGCCTGCACGGTGAGGTGTCGTTGGCTCAGCCGCAGCAGCCGGCCGTTGACCACCGCGACGGCCACCACCTGGGCGGTGCCGATAGCGGCGGCCAGTCCGGCGAAGGCGAGGTCGCTGGCGAGCAGCACACCGAAGTACGCGATCACCAGCACCCCGTCGATGACCGCGGTCAGCACCTGGGTGGTGACCAGTTCGCGCAGCAGGATGCTGCTGGACAGCCGCTGCATCAGGTCGCCGCTGGCGCGTTGCTGGAAGAACGCGTACGGCAGCCGCAGCAGGTGCCCGAACAGCCGGGTCATGAGCGCGGCGTCGACCCGGGCCTGGAGGGTGACCAGGAGCCGGGACCGCAGGTAGGCCACGCCGAACTGGGTCAGCACGAGCGCGGCGATGGCCAGCGCCAGGTACGGCATCAGGGCGGTCTCGCGGGCCGGCATGATCTGGTCGAAGGCGACCGTGGTGGCCATCGGCAGCGCCAGGCCCAGCGCCTGCAGGACGAGCGACACGGTGAACGCGGCACCCAGCCGCGGCAGGAACGGCCGCAGCAGCGGGTGCGCGCGTCGCAGCCGGGCGACCGGTCCGGGCCGGACGGCCGGTGGCTCGGGCGGTGACTGCGGGTCGGGGGTGTAGGTCAGCACGGTGCCGCTGAACCCGGCGGCGAACTCGTCCGGGGTGAGCAGCCGGCGTCCGAGCGCCGGGTCGACCAGCCGGATCCCGCGTTCGCCGACGTGTTCCACGACGACGAAGTGAGCGTCCTCCCAGTGCGCGACGGCCGGGAGCGGCAGGGCGGCGACGTGGGCCGCGTCGGCCCGGAAGGCCCGGCCGCGCAGCCCGAACCGTGGTGCCACGGCGAGCAGGGCGCGCGCCGTGACCCCGTCCCGGCCGACGTCGAGCCGTTCCCGGACGGTGGCCAGCGCGGCGCGTACGCCGTGCCAGCGGGCGATCATCGCCAGGCAGGCGGCGCCGCAGTCGGCGTCGGCCATCTGGAGCACCACCGGGACGCGGCGCCGACCCGGCCAGAGCCGGCGCGTCCCGCTCCCGGTCAGGCGGCCCACTGCCGCTCCCGGTGGCCGAGCGTGCGGGTGCCGGGACGGGCCGACCCGGCGGGTGGTGCCAGCAGCAGCACGGACGGCACCCGCTCTGGTGCGGCGAGTCGCAGCAGGGCCAGCCCGATCCCGGACAGGCCGGTCATCAGTTCGGGGGACGCCAGCGCCGTCGGGTTCGCGCAGCGCCAGCCGTCGGCGAGGCCGTCGCGGAGCACCGCGGTGGCCGGCGCGGCGGCCTGCCGCGGGGCGGCGGCCAGCAGCAGGTCGAGGTTGCCGAGGTCGCCGTGGCACAGCGAGTGGTTGCGCCCGAACCCGGTGGCCAGTGTGGTGGCGACCGCGGTCGTGATCTCGGCGTCCAGGCTGTCGTCCGAGCCGAGGGCGTCGCGGACGAGCAGGCGCGACAGGCCGATCCCGGGGGCGCCGTGGCACCAGGTCACCGCGCAGCGTCCCGGCCGCCGCAGGTCGGCCCAGTTCCCTTCGGCGGGACGGAACAGCGTGCGGTCGTAGGTCAGTGCCCGGGCGGCGGCGTCGGCGTACGTGGTGTCACCGGTCACCGCCGAGGCGTGCGCCAGCGCGGCGGCGATCCCGGCCGCCCCGTGGGCGAGCCCACCCAGGGCGGCCCGCTCCGACGGGTGGGCGTAGCGGTCCGCCGCGGCGCGCAGCCGGTGGGCCGCACCCCGCACGGCCGACCCGACCCGCTCCGGGTCCAGACCGGCGCGAGACACGGCGAGGACGGCCCCGGCCGACCCGTCGACCAGGTCGGGGGTCTGGTCGGTGGCGGCGAGCGCGGTGATCCGCTCCAGAGCCACGTCCACGGCCGGGGCGAACCGGCGGGTCTGCCACAGCGCCCCGAGGTGGCCGAGGGTGTAGACCAGGCCGCCCCAGCCGGTGAACGCGCCGATCCGGTCGTCGGGGATGCGCCGGTCGACGATGCGGGCGGTGAGCCCGGCGGCGGCACGATCGGCGAGATCGGTGAACCGCTGCTCGCCGGTGAGCCGACCGGCGTGGGCCAGGAAGAGCGCCACCCCGGCGAGGCCGTCGTAGAGGTGCGGGCCGAGTGGCGCCGGCGCCCAGCGGCCCGGGGCCGCGCTGGCCGGGTTGAGGCCGAACCAGGTCGGCTCGGGCCCGGGGCAGGCGAGGGCGGCCACCGTGTCGGCCACCTCGCTCGCCGCGGCCAGGTACGCCGCGGGCGGCGCCACCGGAGCCGACGGCACGTCCGCCAGCCGCCAGCGCACCCGGGCGTGCGGGGCGTCCGCGGCGTCCACCCGGGCGGTGAAGGCGGCCTGGACGAGCCAGCGCTGCCGGGCCAGGTCGGCCTCTCCCAGCCGGGCGAGCCGACGTCGCGCCTCGCCGAGGCCGGACCGGGCCAGCAGACCGGGCAGCCGCTGCCCCCGGCTGGTCCACAGGTCACGGGAGCCCACAGTGGTGGTGAACATCGGCACGTCGCGGCGCGCCAGGTCGGCCCGTTCCGCCGCGACGGTGGCGGCCAGCAGCGGCAGCTCGGCCACCCCCGACCAGAGCCAGTCGTGCAACCGCTCGGTGTCCAGGCCGTCCTGGAGCGCGTCGGTGTGCAGGGCGGCGTCGCGCAGCCGAAGGTAGGTCCGGGTCGGGCGCAGCACCACCCGGATCTCGTCGTCGGCGAACGCGGCGAGCGGCCCGTCCGGGGCGAGCAGGTCGTCACGTACCGCCGCGAGGAGGCGGTACGTGGCCGTGAAGCCGTCGAGCACCTGCGGCAGATGCGCGCCGACATCGGCGGTGTCCGGCTCCACGCCGCCCGCGTCGTGCTCGTCGTGCCGGTGGCCGGGCGCGCACAGCCGCATCTCGTCGGTCCCCTCGGCCTGCCAGGCCGAGCAGTTGCAGCCGTTGCCGGCGGGACCCGCCGCCTCGTCGGCCCGGGGCAGCAACCCCACCGCGAGCACCGAGTCGGCGATCGCGTCGCCGCCCCCGCGGGCAGTCGCGGCCCGGGAGACCGCGGGTGTGAACACCGTTTCGAGATCGACCAGGACGGGATGCTCCCCGTGGACGATCACGTTCTCCCGGTGGCAGTCGGTGGCGCCGACGGCCTGCAACAGGGCCAGCAGTGCCCCGTACCGGCGGGCGAACCGGCGCCGCCCGTCCGGCGTGGTGGGGGAGGCCGCGCCGACGTACTCGGCCCAGCCGTGGCCCCCGCGCGGCGCCACGGCGAACGTGTGCAGGTCGGCGCCCCGCTCGTTGAGCCAGGCCAGCAGGGTTTGGAAGCGGGCCTCGACGGCGACCGGCCGCGGCTTGTAGACCAGCCGCAGACCACTGTCGAAGGTGGCCACCAGCACCCGGCGGCCGTCACGGTGGGGGTCGCCGGTCTCCTCCACGTGGACCAGGCGCCCCGGTCGGGCACCGCCGTGGAACGTCGCGCCCAGCGTCGTGGCGTCGTCACACAACCGCTCCAGGAACTCGACGGTGCGGTCGGCCCAGCCGCGGGTCAGGTCGTACGCCTGCCGGGCCAGGACGGGATAGTCGGCCAGCAGCGCCAGCGCCGACTCGGGTGCGTGGTGGCGGCGGAAGAAGGCCGCGTACCGCTCCTGCGGCGTCCCGCCGGGCGTCGCGCCCCGCAACCGGTCGATGTTCAGCTCGAGGACGACGGCGCGGCTGAGCACCACCACCAGCTCGTCGAGCAGCCCGGTCACGCCCAGGCGGTCGGCGTCGGCCGGCAGCAGGTCGGGTGCGCGCTCGGCGAGCTGTCGGGCCCGTCGCGCCACCCGGGCCCTGGCCCGGGCGACCAGCGGCGCGACCAGGGCCAGGGACGCGTCGAGCGGCCGGCCGGGCAGCAGCTCGGAGTCGATCCCCGCGGCCGGTGCGGCGCGGTAGCACGCCACGAGGTCGCGGATCCACTCCGGGACCCGGCCCAGTCGGGCGGCGAGCCGCGCCGGCGGCTCGTCCAGGAGCGCGAGCAGCGTGCCCTCGTCGAGGCCCTCCGCCGCCAGCCGGCGGCGCCAGTCCTCGTCGTCGGGGAAGGCGCCGCCGGTGCGCCAGCGCGACAGCCGCCACCGGGACCGCTCACCGGGCTCCACGGCGGGAGGCGGGGGAGTGGTCAGCCGTTCGGTGACGGTCAGCGCGGCCAGGAGCCGCTGCTCGATCCGGGCGGTCGGGTCGTCGTCGGCGGGTTGCGGGACAGTGGACATGCGGCGCTCCAGCGGCGGTGGTCGGACGGTGGGCGGGGCCCGGGCCGCAGCCCGGGCCCCCGGTACCCGCGATCGGGTTGCCGTACGGACTCAGCAGACGCAGTGGCAGCAGGCCGTGGTGTGACCGGTGGTGGCGGCGGCACCGCCGGCGACCGTCTCCAGCTGGTCACGGTCCAGCTCCACCACCCCGACCGGGTGGGCCTCGGCGGCCTCGGCGGTCGCTGCGCGGCGGTACTCGTCCTTCCAGCCGTTGACGATGTCGGTGATGGACATGCGGGTCTCCTTTCACGACGACCGTCCGGCCTGCCCGGCGGTCGCTTGCAGAACCAGCCTCTGCGGCGACGAACGGCGGCACATGAGTAGCCGCTACCTCAGTCCACGGCGGTCCTGTCGCGCCGCCGACAACCATTCCGGCGGGCCGGAGCGTTCCGTGTGCAGGCGTGTCCGGAAGGCGACGGCCGCACCGCGTGGGGTGTGTGAGGGTGGGCCCGAGTCACTCAGGCCGCCGTACGTCCTGATCCGGCCGGCCGAGCGGATCGAGGACGGGATCGCAGACCGGGCCGCCGGGTGGTCCGGCCGGGGGATGAGGGGGTTCAGTGGCGGCGCGGGGATGTCTCGTGGACGGCAACGCGGGCTGGCCGTTCGTCGGCCGCACGCGTGAGCGCGAACAGGTGTTCACCGCGCTCGACGCGTCCGGGTCGGGTGTCCTGCTCACCGGGGACCCGGGAGTCGGCAAGACGTCACTGCTCGACGATGTGCTCGACCACGCGTTGCAGCGGCAGCGCGTCGTCCTGCGGGTCACCGCCACACCAGGGTGGCGGGACGTGCCGTTCGGTGTGCTCGCCGGGCGGCTGCCCCAACCGTCCGACGCGAACGTGGCCGACGTGTTCCGTGACGTCGAGCGCCGGCTGCGCGACGTCGCGGCGGGCCGCGGCGTGGTCATCGGCGTGGACGACCTCAACTGGCTCGACGCCGCGTCCGGGGCGCTGCTCGAACGCCTCGTGGTCGGCGGCACCGTCCGGGTGGTCGCGAGCGTACGCACCGACGCCCTGCACGCCGCGCCGGTGGCCGCGCTGCGGCGGTCCCGGTCGGTGGATCGGGTGCACGTGCCGCCGCTCGCCCCCGACGAGGCCGCGCTCGTCGTCCGGGAGGCGCTGGGCGGCCCGGTCGACGGCCTGACCCTCGGCGCGCTGTGGCGGATCAGCCAGGGCAACCCGCTGTTCCTGCGCGAGGCGCTGCGGTGCGGGCTGCGCGACGGCGGGCTGGTCCGACGCGACGGCATGTGGACGTGGCCCGCCGAGTCGCTGTGCTCGACCCATCTCGCGGAGCTGATCGAGCAGACCCTCGGCACCCTCGACGCCGACGAGGCCGAGGCGCTGCAGTACGTCGCCCACGCCGAGCCGGCACCGCTGGCCCTGATCGAGCGGATGGTCCCACCGCGCACCGCGGAGCAGCTGGAGGAGCGGGGCCTGATCCGGCTGGTCCAGCACGGTCCGGCCGTGCTCGTGCAGACCGGCCACCCCCTCTACGCGGAGGTGGTGCGCAACCGCACCGGCGCGCTGCGTGCCCGCCGCCTGCGCCGCAACCTGGCCGAGGCGTTGGCGGCCGTGGACGGCGGCGGCGAGGGCGACCTCGCCCGCATCGTCGCCTGGCGCTGCGAGGCGGACCTGCCGGTGGCCGCGCACGACCTGTTGACCGCCTCCGAGTACGCGCTGCGCCGGCACGACCCGGTGCTGGCCGAGCGGCTCGCCCGCCGCGTCGACTCCGCTGACGGCAGCTGGCAGGTGGCGCGGGCACTGGTGACCCAGGGCCGGGGCGACGACGCGGACGAACACCTCGCCCGAGCCGCGGCGGGGCTGACCGATCCCCGGGACCGCGCGGAGGCGGCGGCGCTGCGGGCGCTGAACATGTTCTGGGGTGGCCGCCGGCCCGACCAGGCCCGCGAAGTGATCGACACGAGCCACCGCGACCTGCCCACCGAGGCGCACCCCGGATTGCTGGCGGCGGAGGCCGGGATCGCCGCGTTCAGCGGTGACAGCGCCGGCGCTCGCGCATGCCTGGCGCGGCTGGCGGTGAACCCGCCGCGGGACCCCCTGCTGGCGACCGCTGTCACCGCCCTGCACCCCTACCTGCTGCTCTTCGACGGGCAGCCCGGTCGCGCGGCTCGCATGTTCGACAGCGGGGAGGTCGACATCCCCGACAGCTGGGCGACGATGCGGGCCGCCACCCAGACCTGCCACGTGCAGTCCCTGCTGATGTCGGGCCGGCTGCCGGAGGCCGAACGGCTCGCGGAGCGGTACTACCGGGACGCGGTGGAGCGGGGCGCCGCCGACGCGGTGGGGCTGCTCGCCTTCGCCCGGGGCAAGTGCGCCTACCACGCCGGCCAGATGCGCCGCTCGATGCGCTGGCTGCACGAGGCCCGTACCCTCGCCGGGGAGCGCACCCTGTTCCCCATCCGGGTCTACGTGCTGTCGGCCAACGCGTACGTGGCGGCGCAGCTGGGCGAACTGGCCGAGAGCCGGCGGCTGCTGCAACAGCTGCTCGATCACCACACCGACCGCGACGGTGGGCAGCTCCGCGGTCTGGTCGGCGCCGACGCCAAGCTGACCGCGGCCTGGCTGGCCGCCGCCGACGGCCAGCTCGCCACGGCCGTCGCCGCGCTGCGCGAGCTGCCCGGTCGGGCCGACGGGGCGACCACCATCACCGTGGAGTGCCTGCACCTGCTCTCCCGCCTCGAACCGGGCACCGGCACCGCCGAGCGGTTGGCGCAGGCCGCGGCCGAGTGCGACAGCCCGCTGTTCACGCTCTGGGCCGACTACGCCCACGCGCTCGCCACCGACGACGCGGCCGCGCTCGACCGGGTCGGCACCGCGTTGGAGGCCAGCGGCTACCTGGCCCTCGGGCTGGAGGCGGTGATCGCGGCGGAGGCGGCGTACGACCACCGCGGCGACCACCGCAGGGCGAACCTGCTGGCCCGCCGGGCCGACGTGCTGCGGGAGCGGTGCGGCGGCTACTGGCCACCGTTGAGACCTCGACCGAGCAGGCGACCCGATCTCACCGCGCGGGAGCGGCAGATCTGCGAGCTGGCCGCGACGGGCCACGACAACGCGGCTATCGCCGCCGAGCTGGTGCTCTCGGTGCGGACCGTGGAGAACCATCTCCAACGGGCGTACGTCAAGCTCGGGCTGCGGGGACGGACGGGTCTCGCCCAGGCCCTCGGGTTGCAGGGGGCGGGCTGACTCGCGGATGCACCCGGGCGAGCCCTGCGCGACTCGTCGGCGCCCCCGGTCGTGCCGTTCCGGGAGTGGGCTGGGCGGCGGCACGCGAGGCGAATCCGCGTTTCGGTCCTTCCGCCGTCGGCCCGGTGCGACGATGGGCCTGTGCCAGCCCTGCCGGCGCTTCGGCGCTGGCCGACCCGACGCGGCAGGTGGAGACCATGGCCAACGACGCGGACATCCGCCCCTTCCGGCTCGACATCCCCGAGGAGGCGATCGCCGACCTCCGCCGCCGGATCGCGGCCACGCGCTGGCCCAGCCGCGAACTGGTCGGCGATCGCTCGCAGGGCGTGCAACTGGCGACGGTCCAGGAGCTGGCCCGCTACTGGTCGACCGACTACGACTGGCGCGCGTGCGAGGCGAGACTGAACGCGCTGCCGCAGTACACGACCACCATCGACGGCGTCGACATCCACTTCATCCACGTGCGGTCGCCGCACGACGACGCGCTGCCGCTGATCATGACGCACGGCTGGCCGGGTTCGGTCGTCGAGCTGCTCGGGTCCATCGGCCCGCTCACCGACCCGACCGCGTACGGCGGGCAGGCCGAGGACGCCTTCCACCTGGTGCTGCCGTCCCTGCCCGGCTACGGCTTCTCGGGCGAGCCAACCGAACTCGGCTGGAACTCCGCCCGCATGGCGGGCGCGTGGGCGCAGCTGATGGACCGCCTCGGCTACCCGCGTTACGTCGCCCAGGGTGGCGACGTGGGCGCCGCGGTCACCGACGCCATGGGCCGCCAGGGGCCCGACGGTCTGCTCGGCATCCACGTCAACCTGCTCGCCGGGGCGATCGGTATCAAGGACAAACTGCCCGCGGAATCCGAGCAGGAACGCACCGCGCTCGCCGCGCTCAACACGTTCACGACGGACGGCTTCGGTTATTTCCTGGAGCAGTCGACCCGGCCGCAGACGATCGGCTACTCGTTGCTGGACTCACCCGTGGGGCTGGCGGCCTGGATGCTCGACCACGACACGGACAGCTACTACAAGATGTCCCGCGCACTGGTCGACCGGCAGCCGTCGGGCGGTCTCACCCGGGAGAGCGTCGTCGACAACATCACCCTGTACTGGCTGACCGGCACCGGCGCCTCGTCGGCCCGGTGGTACTGGGAGTTCGGACGGGTCATGGCCGCGGCCGCCGCGGCGGGCCAGGCTCCTCCGCCGGTCAGGGTGCCGGTGGGCTTCACGGCGTTCCCGGGCGAGCTCTGGGCCGCCCCCCGCAGCTGGGTCGAGATCGCCTACCCCGGTCTCGCGTACTTCAACGAGGTGGACAAGGGCGGGCACTTCGCCGCGTGGGAGGAGCCCGAGCTGTTCGCGACCGAGGTGCGGGCCGCGTTCCGACCGCTGCGCAGTGCCTGACGCCGGGGGCCGCAGCCTGCGCGTGCCTACGGGGACGTCAGCTGCTGGGCCAGCCGATCCAGACCGTCCTTGATCAGCCGCGCGTACTCGTCGTCGCCCAGGGCGCCGATCCCCGCCTGCGCACGCTGGAG
Organism: Micromonospora xinjiangensis; assembly: GCF_056150165.1. Taxonomy (NCBI): domain Bacteria; kingdom Bacillati; phylum Actinomycetota; class Actinomycetes; order Micromonosporales; family Micromonosporaceae; genus Micromonospora; species Micromonospora xinjiangensis. Next base: position 311,444 of record NZ_JAXCFO010000004.1, read on the forward strand.
GTGCTCCCGGGCGCGGCCGAGATCGCCGAGCTTGCGGTAGCAGTCAGCCAGGTTGAGGTGCAGCGACGGATACAGGCCGGCCACCGGCAGCGTCACTCCGGCCTCGGCGACCCGCGCCTCGCTGAGCAGGTCGGCCGCCGCCAGCGCTCGCTGGTCCCAAACCAACTCCTGGTGGACGTCGTCCTGCACGTCGGCCATCGAGTGGGCGAGGACGCACACGTGCAAGGGGTCGCCGCGCTCGCCGCCGATCTCGTCCCAGATCTGCGCGAACACCTCGCGAGCCGCCGCGCGCTGGCCTTGATGGTGGTGCAACGCCACCGCCTGGCCGATCCGGACGAGCGTTGCATCGGTGATCATCTGCTGCTCCTGCCCGCTCGACTACCGACGGTGGCATCGATCGTAGTTCGCGGCGCAGCGGATCCGCCCGACGGCCGAGTAGGCTGCTTCGCGCGCCTCGACGCGACCACCGCCGCACTCACCCTTCGGAGGCGACGACGTGCAGATCCACGGCAGGATCGTCGACGACCAGACCCGGTGCGTGCACTACGCCACGCCCGTGGACGTCGTCGCCATCAAGTTCGCCTGCTGCCTGCGCTACTACCCGTGCCACCTCTGCCACCAGGAGTCGGCCGACCACCCCGCGAGCCAGTGGCCGGTCGACCAGCGAGGGCAGCACGCGGTGCTCTGTGGGGTCTGCCGTACCGAGCTGACCATTGAGACGTACCTCGAGGTGGACTCCTGCCCGAACTGCCGCGCGGCGTTCAACGAGCGCTGCCGGCTCCACACCCACCTCTACTTCCAGGTCCGGGCTCCCGCCCTCTGATCGGGACGCGGCTCAGCGGGCGAGAACCCCGACCCGGACCGGCGGCCCGGTGGAGTCGGTCCGGCTCACACGCGGAGGCTGCGGCGTCGGCTCGGCGATAGGCTGCCCTCATGGGGAGCGCCGAACTCGATGAGTTGATCGTCGCGGACGCCGAGGGGCTGCGGGCGTGGCTTTCAGCCAACCACGCCACCTCACCCGGCGTCTGGCTCGCCCTGACCAGGAAGGGCGGCACGGCCACGACGCTGACCTGGCAGCAGGCGGTCGACGAGGCCCTGTGCTTCGGCTGGATCGACGGGCAGGCCCGGAAACGGGACCACGAGACCTCCTGGATCCGGTTCACCCCTCGCAGACCCCGCAGCTCCTGGTCACAACGCAACGTCGCCCACGTGGCCCGGCTGGAGGCGCAGGGGCGGATGATGCCCTCGGGCCGGGCCGCGGTGGACGCCGCGAAGGCGGACGGACGGTGGGAGGCTGCCTACGCTCCGCCGTCGGAGGTCGAGGTGCCGGCCGACCTGCTCGCCGCCATCGGCGCCAACCCCGCCGCCCAGGCCATGTTCGACGTACTCACCAAGACCAACCGGTTCGCCCTCATCCACCGCCTCAACGCCGTCAAACGGGCGCAGACCCGCGAGCGGAAGATCGGCGAGTTCGTCGCCATGCTGGCCCGCCACGAGACGATCCACCCGCAGAAGGCCAAGCCCACCAACTCGCCGTGATCGCGGAGCCTCCGCACGCGACGCCGCCGCCCGTGCGCTGCGCGACGTCACGCCCGGGGCGTCGCGGAGTCCGGGTCGGTGGTGCCGCGACGAGCGATGAACAGGGTCGGCTCAGCCGGGGGAGAGGAGGCAGAACTCGTTGCCCTCCGGGTCGGCGAGGACCGTCCACGGAACGTCGTCTCCCAGGTCGATCGCGGTGGCACCGAGCGTGAGCAGCCTGGCCTTCTCGGCCTCCAGGTCGTCACCCGGGTACGGGCGGAGGTCGAGATGGACCCGATTCCAGACGGTCTTCGCCTCGGGCGTGCGGAGGAACTGCAGGTACGGGCCGACGTCCTTGGCGGAGCGCAGTACCGCACTGTCGTCGGTCACCTTGTGCAGGGTCCAGTCCGTGGCCTCGCCCCAGAAACGGGCCATGGCCCGCGGATCCGCGCAGTCGACCACCACCGAGGCGATCGGTCCGGTGTCCTGGATCGGGTCGTGCCAGTCCAGCACGCAGAACTCGTTGCCCTCCGGGTCGGCCATGACCGTCCAGGGCACGTCGCCCTGGCCCACGTCGGCGAGTGTTGCGCCGAGATCCTTCAGGCGCGTGATCAGCTCCGCCTGATGGGCCGCCGAGGTGGTGGCGAGGTCGACGTGCACCCGGTTCTTCACCGTCTTGGGTTCCGGGGAGGCGACGAGGTCGATGCAGACCGCGGTGGGGTCGGGGTAGACGACGCCCTCGGGTTCGAGGTTCGTCACGCCGGGCCCCTCGCTGGAGACCCCCCAGCCGAGCACTTCCGCCCAGAATCCGCCCAGCGCGGCGTCGTCCCGAGCCTTCATGTTGATCTGCACAAGCCGCGTTGCCACGCCGACGATGCTAGGGCCTGTGCAAGTCGGCGGTGGGCCGGACCCGGAGCGACAGTTCGGCGGGTGGAAGGTCGGCCCGGGTGGCACCGTCTAGACCGCCGGGCTGGTGAGGCTAGTGGGGTGCGTCCCGGATGGCGAGTGCGGCTTGGACGAGCGCGGCATGGGTCAGGGTCTGGGGGTAGTTGCCGAGATGGGCGCCGGTCGCGGGGTCCATCTCCTCGGCATAGAGGCCGAGCGGGCTGGCGCGGTCGAGCATGCTCTGGAAGAGCTCCACGGCCTCGCGGCGGCGTCCGGTGCGGGCGAGGGCTTGTACGAGCCAGAACGAGCAGGGCAGGAAGGCGCCCTCGGTGCCGGGAAGACCGTCACGCCCGGGCGGGTAGCGGTAGAGGAGCGGACCGCCGGCGGACAACCTGTCCCGGATGGTGTCGATCGTGCCCCGCACGCGGGGCGACGCGATGTCGTCCATTTCGAGCAGCGGCAGGACGAGCAGGGCCGCGTCGAGGTCCCGGGATCCGTAGTGGCGCACGTAGCTGTCCGCGGTGGGGTCGTAGCCGCGTGTCCGGACCTCGGCGGCGATGGCGTCGCGGGCCCGCTGCCACCGCTGGCGCTGGCGCTCGGGCAGTGGGTGGGTGTCGGCGATGCGCAGGGCCCGGTCCAGCGCGAGCCAGCCCATCAGCTTGGAATGGACGTGTTGGGCGGGTGAGCGGACCTCCCAGATGCCGGCGTCGGGCTCCTGCCAGTACCGGGCGACCAGGTCGGCGAAGCCACGCACCGCCCGCCACGTTTCGGAATAGAGGCTCTGCCCGGCCTGCGCGAACGCCCACGCGGCATCGATCACCCACCCGTAGCCGTCGAGCTGGTGTTGCCGGGCGGCGCCGTTACCGATCCGTACCGGAGCGCTGTCGAGGTAGCCGGGCCAGCCCGGCAGGTGCCGTTCCGGTGGTACGTGCCGGCCGTGAAGGGTCAGCACCGCCGGCAGGCGGGGCCGCTGCAGCCGGCTGGCGTGCAACAGCCACGCGAGGAAGCCGCGGGCCTCATCGGGTTTGCCGACGCTGAGGAAGGCGCTGACTCCGATGCTCGCGTCACGGGGCCACACATACCGGTAGTCCCAGTTCCGTACCCCGCCGGGATCCTCGGGAAGAGACGTGGTGGGCGCCGCCACCGGGGCTCGCGAGGGCGAGTAGGTCAGCAGCCGCAGGGTCAGCAGGCTCCGTACGACGTGCTCCCGGAAAGGCAACGACTCGTCGATGCCGGCGGTCCACGCTCTCCAACGGTTCTCGTCCTCGATGAGCAGTTCCCAGGCGGCCGCCGGCTCGACGTGGATCAGCGGCTCCCGGTGGGCCACGGCCAGCACGAGGGTGACCGGACAGCCCGGCCTGACCCGGATCGGCGTGGGCCGGCCCGGCTCGATGGTGAACTCGGGTGCGCTGTCCAGAGCGACCGCCAGCGACCCCCACTGACACACCACGGTCTGCCGCCGGTGGTGGACACGGGGCCGGCGGTGCCGAACGCCGAGGCGGGGATCGAACTCGACGACGCCGTCGACCTCCGCCCCCTCGGCCGACAGACGCCGCACGAGCAGTGTCGCGGGCAGCAGGCGGCCGCTGACCTCGGCCACCATGGCCTCGGTGAGGGTGAGGTGGCCGCCACCTACCGCCCAGGTCGTCTCCACCGTGGCGGTGTGCTGCCGGTAACGCCGCTCGACGACCGTGGCCGGCCCGGTCGGGCCCACCCGGAAGGTTCCCGCGGCCGGACCGCCGACCAGCCGGCCGAAGAGGGGCTCGCCGTCGAAGCGGGGCACGCAGAGCCAGTCGATCCCGCCGTCACTGGCCACCAGGGCAGCGGTGCGGGTGTCACCGAGCAGCCCGTAGTCGCTGATCGGCATCGGGGGCCGAGGGTACGTCACGTCGGGCCGACCAGTCATGGAGATCGCTTTCTCACGGGCGCGGCTGGGTCAGGTGGCATCGAGAAGCAGACCGAGGACGATCCCGTAGACGACGTGCACGACCGCCGCGACCGTGGGGGTCTGGACGCCGTAGTTGAGGGCCAACACGTCGGGCGGCTCCAGCACCGCTGTGCTGGCCGGGCCGGCCCGCTGCGACGCCATGCGCGGGTGGACACCCGGAAGCAGCGGCAGGATCACCGTCAGCGCGACCCCGACGTGCAGCAGTCCGAGCAGCGCCCCGACCCACCAGGTGGCGCGGTGCAGCAGGGCGAATGTGGCCGCGTAGCCGAGGGCGAAGCCCTGGCCGGTGCCGAGATGGATGAAGAACCCGACGACCCGGGCCCGGTCGGGATCCTCGGTGACGAGGGTCCCGAGCACGAGGGGAAGGTCGAGGCGGGTGAGGCCGGCCATTTGAGCGGCAATCAGGGTCGCGGTGAGGGCCGTGGTGGCGACCAACCCGAACAGTGCCCATCCGGCCCAGTCCATCTCAGCGGTCGTCCACGCCGCAGGTGCTCACGAGGGGCACGGCGAGAACGCCCGGGCGGGCGGCGCAACCGGGGGCGACACGGGGCAGGCCGAGGCTCGCCGGATGCCTGGGATGAGCCGGCGAACAGCGGCGGCCGGCGGCGGCATGCGGCCCGGCGAGGGTCCGCTCGGTCATCGGTTCACCCTCCGTCCGGAGAACGTCACCACCCTGGCTCTGGTCGCGGCGCCCACCTCACACGTCAGGGGACGACAGCGGATATCCAACGAGGGACGGCGCCCTGCGGTTGTGTGGCGTCTGTCGGCCCTGTGTGGGTGCTGGATCCGGCCCACGCCGCGTGATCGGGAGTGCTGGTAGCCGGCGACCAGCCCGGCGAGGACAGCCCCTGGTCAGGTCCGCGGGGATGTCCGGGTGGCGCTGTTCGCGTCAGGCACGCGGACTCGAATCCTCGTCCGGGGCCGGTGCCCGGGTGGGCGGTGCCGGAGGGAGACCCTGGTGCGTGCCGGTGATCCCGTCCTGTTCGCGCGCACGGTTCAGGAGCGCGTCCGCCTCCCGTCGGGCGGCGGTCACGACCTTCTCGGCTTCGAGCCGCGCCTCGGCGATGATCTTGTCGGCCTGTTCCTCGGCGAGTCCGAGGATCTGTTCCACCCGGGGGCCCAGATCCGTGAAGGAGCGCAGCTTCCGGTTCCGTGGTGGTTGGTCCAGGACGACGGGGTTTCCTGTGGTCGTCCCATCGCCGGTCACCCCGGCGTCTTCGTCGCGGCCGATTCTGTCGTTCCGGGCGGGATCGGATTCCGTCCTGCCGAGCAGCGCGAGACCGACGCCGAGCGCGGCGATCGCGATGCCGGCCGAGACCGCCGCCGGCCCGAGGGTCGGACCGAGCGCTGCGCCGACGCCGAGTCCGAGCAGGAAGAGGGCGGTCTTGCCTGGTCTGCGCACGAGTCCTCCTCGTGTGGCACGGCGTGGGCTTCCGGTTCCAGGATGACGAGCCGGTCCAACCCGTGTCGATCTCCCACGTGGAGGGAGGGGGCCGCACCCGTGAGACCGACAGGTCAGCAGGACCGTCGACCGAAATCACACCCTGAACACCGGAGGCGCCACCGTTCGGCCCGGGCGTGGCCTCAGTGCTGAAGACTGATCTCCGCCTGGCCGGCCGTGGCGGGCCTGCCGTGCCGTCTGCTGTTCCTGCCGTCCAGCCAGCGTTCGAAGTCGACCGCGACGATCCGCTCGTCGTGCAGGCCGGCGGCGGCATCGGACGCCAGCCAAACGATGGGCGGGCCCATCACCGCCGGATCCAGGAACTGTCGCCCTCCCTCAGCCACGGCGCCGGGCGGCAACATGCCCGTGACGGTCGGGCCCCCGGGCAGCAGGAGGTTGACGGTGACGCCGGTGTCCCGCAGGTCCGCGGCCATGATCCGGGAGAGCGACTCACTGCCGGCGCGTGACGGCCCGTAGGGAACGAAACCGGCTCGGCCCATGGTCGATTCACTCACCGAGATGTTGACGATGCGTCCGCCTCCGGCGGCGAGCATCCGCGGCGTGACCTCGCGCGCCACCAGGAAGTAACCGGTCAGGTTCGTTTCGATCACGGTCCGGAAGCCGTCGGCGGAGACCTCCCAGAACGCCTGCGGCTGCGTCATGAAGCGCGGGTTGACCGTCCGCATGCCGATCCCGGCGTTGTTCACCAGCAGGTCGATGCCGCCGAGCCGCGACCAGGCCTGGTCGACCGCCCTGGTCACCGACGACTCGTCCCGCACGTCCAGCTCGATGCCGAGCGCCCGGGGCAGCTCGGCGGCGACCGAGCGCGCGTTCTCGCCGGAGCGGCCGGTCAACGCGACCGTCGCGCCCGCGCCGGCCAGGGCGGAGGCCATCGCGAGGCCCAGTCCGCTCGTCCCCCCGGTCACCAACACCTTCATCGGGTTCCCCCCGTCCCATGAGCAGCCGTTACCGGGGTGGCGCCCGTGGTCTTCGGCAGGGTCAAAGCACTCATGACCACGACGCTAGGATTTAGAGCATGCTCCAAGTCAAGTCTCGGCCGGGGTCCGGGCCGCCCACCGCCGTCCCCCACGAAGGGGTGAGCATCGCCGAGGCCGCCCGCCGCACCGGGGTCAGCGCGCACACCCTGCGCTACTACGAACGCGCCGGCCTGGTCGTCACCCCGGTCGGCCGCACCGCCGGCGGCACCCGGCGCTACCACCAGCTGGACCTCGACTGGATCACGGTCTGCACCAGGCTGCGGGCCACCGGCATGCCCATCAAGACCATCCGGCGCTACGCGCAGCTCGTCTCCGCCGGCCGTGGCAACGAGCAGGAACGCCTCGCCCTCCTGGAGGCACACCGCGCCGACGTCAACGCCAAGGTCGCCGAGCTGCAGGAGAACCTCAGGACCATCGACCACAAGATCGACGTGTACCGGGGCCGGCTCGCCGCCGGTGACGCCGACCAGCTGTGGGCGCCGACCGGGCACCTCCCGCCCGCCGGGTAGCCGTGCGGGTCGTCCGGCGCGGGGACCAAGGCGGAACCCCGGCAGTGCCGTGCACCTGCGGTAGGCGGCGTGGTCACCGGTCGGGAGCGGTGACTACCGTCTCGGCTCGTACCGCAACGCCACCGCTCCCGAGCCGAGTTCCAGCCGGCTCACGAGCCTCAGGTCCACATGCTTCGACAGGCCCGCGAAGAGCGTCGGTGGGCGGCCCGCGAGCCTCGGATGCACCACGAACTCGTACTCGTCGATCAACCCCAGCTCCGTCAACGCCAGCGGGAGCGTCACGCCCGACACGAACAGCCCCCTGCCCGGCTCCTGCTTGAGCTGTCGAACGGCCTTGCCCAGATCCCCGCGCACGAGCTCGGCGTTCCAGTCGACCCGCTCCAGGGTGCTCGACACGACGTACTTCCTCGCCGCGTCGATCGTCCGGGCGAAGGGCTCCATCCAGTCGGGTCTCGACCCCGTCGGCGCCGGCGGCCGCCACGCCTGCTCCATCATCTCGTACATCACCCGGCCGAGGAGAAGTGCGTCGGCCCGGTTGAGGTTCTCGACGTGGTGGCGATGCAGCTCCTCGTCCGGGTCGACCGCCAGATGGTCGCAGCAGCCGTCCAGCGTGACGTTGATGGAGTAGCGGAGAGGTCGCATCCGGTGAGCGTACCCGCGGCGGTGCGTTCCCCGGTGGATCGTCGCGCCCGACAGCGGTGATGGTGCGGACCGAGCGCGGGCGATACGGGGCCGTGGCGCCGTCGACCGGCCGGTAGGGTCGTCGCCGTGGATCTGGACGACATCGCCACCCGCCTCGGGGTACCCGTCGAGGAGATCGACCGGGTGCGCCGGCTCGCCGGTGACGGGCCGTCGGCACCGCTGCCCGCCAAGGCCGACGCGCCCGCGATCCTCGACCGGCTGGCGGTGCGCCCGGACGACGCGGCCGAGATCATGGCGGGCTGGCCCGACCCGAATTCTCCCCTGTGGACTCCGGAGTTGCGCTGGCTGCTCGACCGCTCGATCGCCCTCGTCCGCGCCGACCTCGGCGGCTACCAGTGGCTGGCGCCCGGTCCGGAACTGCCCCGTGAACGCGGCCCCGCCTGGCGACACCTCTACGTGTACGCGTACCTGGCCCTGGTCGACGTCGTCACGGCGTACCACCGCGACCACGGCATCGCCGAAGCCGTGTCGTGGGCGACCCTCGCGGACCTGGGCCGCAACCTCGCGATCGACCGGCGGATGCACCGCGAGGGTTGGCCGGTCATGCAGAGCTGGCTGACGCTGCACGCGCGCGGCGGCATCTACGAGCTGGGCCGGCTGCAGCACCAGCGCGGCAGCACCACCATCGACCTGCACATCCCCGAGTCCGGGCCGTTGACGCCGGAGGCGGTCGCGGCGTCGCTCGACGAGGCCCGCCGGTTCTTTCCGCGCCACTTTCCCGACGAGCGTTACACGGCGTTCTCCTGCGGCTCGTGGTTGCTCGACCCGCAGTTGCGCGAGTACCTGCCCGAGGACTCGAACATCCTCCGGTTCCAGCGGAGGTTCGAGCTGGAGCCGTACGAGGAGCCGGAGGGGCTGGACGCCGACGTCGAGGTGCTGCGGTTCGTGTTCCGCACCCTGACCACGCCGCTCGACCAGTTGCCCCGCCGCACCGCGCTCCAGCGCGCGATCGTGGATCACCTGAAGGCCGGCCGCCACTGGCAGATCCGCCGCGGGCGAATCCCACTCTAGCGGCATCCCTCGGCGGCGCGGTTCAGGGACGGGGCCGCACCAGCCCCGCGTCGAACGCCGCGATCACGAGCTGTGCCCGATCTCGTACGGCCAGCTTCGCCATCAGGTGCGTGATGTGCGTCTTCACCGTCTTCACCGAGATCACCAGGGCGGCGGCGATCTCGTCGTTCGACAGGCCGCCGGCGATCAACGTCAGTACCTCGATCTCACGACCGGTCAGCCGCCGCAGCGCCGGCGTGGGCCTGTCCGGACGGGGCGCGGCGACGTAGTGGGCGACGAGCCGGGTGAGGATCGACGGCGCGAACAGCGACTCACCGTGGTGGGTGCGGCGGATCGCCTCGACCAGTTCTTCGGGGCGGGCGTCCTTGAGCAGGAAGCCCGACGCACCCGCGCGCAGCGCGTCGTAGACGTACTCGTCGAGCTCGAACATGCTCAGGACCAGGACTCGGGCGGTGGACAGCGCCGGGTCGGTGCGGATGCGGCGGGTCGCCTCGATGCCGTCGAGGTGCGGCATCCGGACGTCCATCAGGATGACGTCCGGGCGGGTGGCGCGGGCGCGCGCGACGGCGTGCGCGCCGTCGCCGGCCTCGCCGACGACCGCCAGGTCCGGCTCGTTGTTGATGATCATGGCGAGGCTGTGTCGCAGGAGCGCCTGGTCGTCCGCCAACAGCACCCGGATGCCGCTCACGCCGCCTCGTCCCGGATCCGTGCGGTGACGCGGAAGCCGGCGCCGACGTGCTCCGCGGACACCGTGCCGCCGAGACTGCCGACCCGCTCCCGTAACCCGGTCAGCCCGTGACCGGCCCCCGGCGAGGCCCGCCATCCGTCGACCGACGGGCCGTTGTCCGCCACCGTCACCACCACGTACGTGCCGTCCCGATGTACCCGCACCCGCACGTCGGTCGGGCCCGCGTACCGCGCCGCGTTGCTCAGCGCCTCCCGCACGGTCTTGCAGACGGCGACCTGCACACCCTGCGACACCTGGCCCAGCGGCTCGACCGTCAGCCGCGTCCGGAGCCCGGCGAGCGACGCGCCGTGCACGATGGCGGGCAGGTCGTCGAGGTTGTCCACCGGCGCACGACGGCCGGCGGCCGACGGCTCACGCAGGACCGTCAGCATCCGGCGTAGCTCGGTCGTCGCGTGCCGGCTCGCGTCCTCGATATCGGCCAGCGCCGCCGCCACCTCGTCAGGCTTGGGCAGGTGCCGGGTGGCCGCCGCGCGGACCGTGATCAGGCCCAGGCCGTGCGAGACGATGTCGTGCAGGTCGCGGGCGATCCGCAACCGCTCGGCGAGCACCGCCTCGGACGCGGCCCAGGCGGTCAGCCGTGACTCGTAGGCGGTGCGGTCGGCGCGGGAGCGCCGCACCGCCCACACCGCGGTCGCGACAGCCAACCCGACAATCAGCGGCGGCAGCACGATCCCGAGCGGACCCTGCGCACCCACCGTGCACATGGCCATCACCAGCACGCTGCCCACCACGGCGACCACCAGCACGACGCGGGACCGTCCGGAGGGGCGCGGATGGGTGTTCACCGCCACGACTGTAGTTCTCAGACCACGGTCTGACGGTCCACGGACCGACCCGGCCGGCGGGATCCGAGAACGGTCCGATGCGTGCGGGCCGGAGAACCGGTTGACTCCGAACCATGATCACGATCGATCGCGTCAGCAAGACCAAGAGCCGGACGCGGGTCCTGCACGACGTCACCTTCGAGGCCCGACCCGGCCGGGTCACCGGCTTCCTCGGCCCGAACGGAGCCGGCAAGACCTCGACCCTTCGCATCCTGCTCGGCCTGGACCGCCCGCAGAGCGGGACCGCGCTGATTTGCGGGCGTCCGTACCGGAAACTGGACCGCCCGCTCACGAGGGTCGGGGCGCTGCTCGACGGCAGCGGCGCGCACCGGGCCCGCACGGCCCGCGCCCACCTGCGCTGGGTGGCCGCCAGCAACGGCCTGCCGGACTCGCGCGCCGACGAGGTCCTCGAGATCGTGGGCCTGACCGGCGACGGGCGCAAGCGCGCCGGCCGCTTCTCCCTCGGCATGAGCCGCCGGCTCGGGCTCGCCGCCGCGCTGCTCGGGGACCCCGAGGTGCTGGTCCTGGACGAGCCGGTCAACGGCCTCGACCCGGTCGGGATCCGCTGGATGCGCGAGTTCCTCCGGGACAGCGCGGCGCACGGGCGCACCGTCCTCCTCTCCAGCCACCTGGTGGGCGAACTCGCGGAGATCGCCGACGACGTCGTCGTGATCGACAAGGGTCGGATCGTGACGCAGGGCAGCCTCGCCGACATCACCCGCGACCATCCCACCCTCGAGGACGCCTTCTTCGCGCTGACCTCCACCGAAGCGGACCGCCCGTGGTGAACCTGGTCCGCGCCGAACTCCGCAAGCTGCTCGGCCTGCCCACCGCCTGGACGGGTCTGGTGCTGGGCACGCTGATCGCACCCGCCGTCGTCCTGCTGAACGCGCCGTACACCCGCCGCGCGATCACCGCCGGCACCCTCACCGACACCACCGACCTGGGCCTACGCGACCTGGGCGTCGGACTGATCGGCCCCATGGTCCTCGGCGTGATCGCGGTGAGCAGCGAGTACACGTCCACCAGCCAGAACGCCCCCGGGGCCCGGCAACTCACCGCGACGCTCACCGCGGTCCCCGACCGGCCGCGTCTGCTCCTGGCGAAGACCACCGCCCTGGTGCTGGTCGTCGCGGCGCAGGCGGCGGTGACCGCGACCGCCACGCTCGCCCTCACCCGGATGCTGCACGGCGAACACGTGCCGGAGCCCGCCCCGGCCCGGGTCGCCGCCGCGATCCTCTACTGGACGCTGACCGCGCTGCTGGCGTACGCCATCGCGCTGATCACTCGCAACGGCATCGTGCCGCTGGCGCTGCTGATCATCAACAGCACCGTCGTCTCGGTGTCCTACCTGCTGACCAAGGTCACCGACCTCGCCGCCTACCTGCCGGACATCGCCGGCGCGCGGATGTTCATCCGTGGCGGGGACTTTCCCGTCGAGATCGCCCCGGTGACCGCCGGCCTGGTGATGGCGGCCTGGGTCGTCGTGCTGCTCGGGATCGGCGCCGTGCTGTTCCAGCGGCGGGACGTGTGAACGTCGCCCGCGCCGAACTGCGCAAACTGGTGACGCTGCCGTCACTGCGCCTGACCGCGCTGCTGACCGTGACCGCCACCCTGCTGCTGGCGTACGCGTCCGCGTCCGCCGACCGCGCTGCGCCGATCGGCGACGCCGCCGCCCTGGCGCCGCTCGGTTACACCCAGGCCGGCCTCCTCGTGCTCGGCGTGCTGGCGGCCGCGTCCGAGTACCAGGAGGGCGGTCAGATCCGTACGACGCTGCTCGCGATGCCCCGGCGGCTGCCGCTGCAGGCGGTGAAGGCCCTCGCGCTGAGTGCGGTGACGCTCCCGGTCGCCGCGGCGACGGCGGCGGCCAGCACCCTGCCGGCCGGCGGCGCCACCTGGATACCGGCCGCCACCGGGTACCTGACCCTCACCACGCTGCTGGGGGCGGCGGTAGCCGGCGTCGTCCGCCGCGCGGTGCCCGCCGTGATCCTGCTGTTCGGTCTGTACTTCGTGGCAGGCCCGCTGCTGCGGGCCCGCCCCGGCCGTATCGCCGCCTACCTGCCGGACACCGCCGCCCTCGATCCGTCACGCGGCGCGGCCGCCACGATCGTCTGGACGCTCTCCGCGCTGGGCCTCGCCGCTTGCGTGTTCCACCGGAGCGACGCGTGACAACCGTGTCTCCCGGCCCTCGCGACCGCTCCACCGGTACTCGGGAACGCGGCGTGCTGCGCCAGGGGAGTGATTGTCACGCCCGTGGGTAGTTGGGGAGATCTCGTTCCGCTGTGTTGCGGGAGGTGCGATGGGTGGACGGAGAACGTTCCGTGACGCCGTGGTGCTGGTCACGGGGGCGTCGAGCGGGATCGGCCGCGCGACCGCCCTGGCATTCGCCGCCGAAGGGGCCCGCTTGGTGCTCGCCGCGCGCGGCGAAGCGGCGCTGGCGGAGGTGGAGCGCGACTGCCGAGCACGCGGCGGGCAGGTGTTGGTGGTGCCGACCGACATCGCGGATCCCGCGGCCGTCGAGCGGATGGCCCGGCTGGCGGTGCAGCGGTTCGGGCACATCGACGTCTGGGTCGAAGCGGTGGCCGTCGGTATCGCCGGGCCGCTGGGCTCCGAATCGGTCGACGAGATTCGCCGGCTGGTGGACACCAACGTGTTCGGCACCACCCTCTGCGCCCGCGCCGCGCTCGCCACGTTCCAGGCGCAGGGCCACGGGATCCTCGTGCTCCTCGGATCGTTGCTGTCGGTGGTCCCCAACCCGCTGGTCCCGCTCTACTCCATGACCAAGTTCGCCATCAGAGGGCTGGCCCTGAACCTCCAACAGGAGGTCGCCGGTCATCCCCGGATCCGGGTCTGCCTCGTGTTGCCCGGGCCGGTCGACACACCGTTCTTCGAGCGGGCCGCCAACCACACCGGCCGACAACTACGCGCCATCCCGCCCGCGTACGCACCCGAGCGTCTCGCCGCCACGATCCTCGCGTGCGCCCGCCGCCCGCGCAGGCAGGTGACGACCGGGCTGGTCTCACACCTGACGCTCTTCGCCCACCGGGTCGCGCCGCACACCACCGAGTCGTTGGTCGCCCGGTGGAGCGCGACGTTCGTGACCAGGCCGACCGCCGCCGCGCCCGGGGCGGGTTCGCTGTTCGATGCACCACGTGCCGGTGCGGTGCAGGGCGGGTATCGCCGCGGCCGGGTCCGACGCCGGCTCGGCGAGTGGCTGGGCGTCGCGCAGGCACGCGGGAATCGACCCACCCCCGGCTGACCGCCCCCGCGCACCGGCGACGCCGCAGGGCAGGTGATCACCGGCACCTGGTCTCCGCCCCCGGCGAAGGCACCCCGTCATGTCCGCCCAGCACGCCTCTGGCCGGGGCGTTCGTCGGTGACCACCTCCCGCTCGTCGACGCCCTCGGGCCGGCGTTCGCGGCCGGTCCATGGGGCGTCGCACATCCGGCGACAGGCGATCCCACCCATCAAGGCGGCCAGGAGGCCGGCGCCGAGGATCACCGGACGCGTGCCGTCGACGAGGAAGTCGTTGCCCCGCAGACGCAGGGGGCGCTGGCCGATCAGGGTCACCGGTAACGGTGACAGGGCCACGGAGAGCTGACGCAACGATCCCGGCGGCCGGCTCGTTGGTGCGACGAGGGGCGGACGGAGGCGGACGATGGCGGGGGGACGCGGTGCCGAGCTGCTGCGCCCGCCCACGAGTTCGGGCCGCGCCACGTTCCTGGAGCTCTTCTTCGATCTGGCCTTCGTCGTGGCCCTCACCCGGGTCTCGCAACGATTCGTAGACCTGAGCGAGGACACCGGGTGGGCTCTCGTCGCGGGGTTCGCTCGCACCCTGCTGCTCTTCCTGGCGCTCTGGCTGATCTGGTCCCACACCGCCTGGATCACCAGTCGCTACGAACCGGAACGATCGATCATCCAGGCCGTCGTGGTCGGCACCATGCTCGCCGGTCTGGTCATGGCGGTGACGCTGCCACGCGCGTTGGAGGAGCGAGCGCTGCCGTTCGCGGCCGCGTACCTGATGGTGATGCTGGTGCGGCCGCTGGTCGTCGCCGCCGCGCTGCGCGGCCATCCGCGACGGTTGGTGCCGTTTCGGCTCGCCGCGTGGGCCGCGGCGAGCGCGCCGCTCTGGCTCGCCGGCGCGCTGGGCCCGGACCGACTTCGCCTGCCGCTGTGGGCCGCCGCCCTCGCTGTCGACTACGTCGCCTGGGCCCTGGGCTGGCCGCTGCCGCGGCTCGGCGCCTCAGCGGTGCACCGCTGGCGGATCGCCGGGGCCCATCTCGCCGACCGCCACCAGCAGATGTTCCTCATCGCCCTCGGCGAGTCGATTCTGGTCATCGGCATGGTCTTCAGCGGCACGGACTACTCCACGGAACGGGCAGCGGCCTTCGGGATCGCGTTCGCCACCAGCGCGCTGCTCTGGCGCCTCTACTTCTACCGAGCCGGGGTGCTGCTGACCGAGGCGCTGGGTCGGGCGGGCATGCCCGCCCGGCTCGGCACGGCCTCGGAACGGACGCATCTGCTGATCGTGCTCAGCGTGCTCGTCACCGCGGTCGGCTACGAGCTGGTTATCGATCATCCGTACGGGCCGCCGCGGCCCAGCTGGCTGCTTTTCGTGGTCGGCGGCCCCGTGCTCTTCCTCGTCGTCCGCACGGTGCTGGAGTACGAGATCTTCGGCCGGGTCTCCCCACCATGGCTGGTGGGAGTGGTGGCCCTGCTGCTGTTCACGCCGGCGTTGGCCCGCTGGGCGCCGATGGCCGGGCTGAGCGTCGTCGCCGCGGTGCTGGCCCTGGTGGCGCTCCTCGACGCCCTGCGCAGCCGGGGACGATCGCCCGAGCTGTCCACCTCGCCGATCGGGCGGGGGGCGACCGGCGATCGCGACTCCGAGGCGTGAGCACGCGGCGGGAACGCCCGCGGCGGGGCGAGGTGTCGTGACGCTGACCCGCCCGCGGGACGGCCGTTGCTGCCGTCGTACCGGAGCCGGAGCCCGCCGACCCGTCCGGGTCTCAGGTCGTGATGGTCCGGGGCCGCCAAGGGCTCATGGGGCCGATTCCGAGGTCGCCCAGCGCGGCCGCGCCACGCTGGGCCTGGGCGCCGCCGCTGAGCAGCAGGGTCCGCGCCGACTGGTAACGGCAGCCGACGGCGTCGAACGCGCCGGCCGCGGCAAGCACCGCCTCCTGGTCGCCGTCGAGCAGGGCTTCGGCGCGTCTCACCATCGCGTCGGCCACGGGGTTGCCGGCCACGACGGTCCGGGCCTCGGCCAGGCGGCGGCGGGCGTCGGGGCTCCCGGCGAGTACGGCGGCCTCGGCGCGCAACGCGACATACCAGTGCAGCCAGATCCAGGTGACCCACTTCCACACCTCGCCCGGCTCGGGTGCCATCCGTTCCATCGCCTCCGACGCCTGCCCCCGGTGCAGCAGTAGCATCCCGTCGAAGACCGCACCGTAGCCGTAGGTGTGCTCCGGTGGGGTGCCCAGCTGATCCAGGACCGCGTTCCAGTCGCTTCGGGCCTCCTCGTCGCCGCGCAGACCGTGGATCATCGCCACGCCGGCCGCCGCCGGCCCGAGCACGGACCGGGCGGGGCTGCCGGCCCGCTGCCACGCTTCCAGGAACCGCACGCTGCCGGCGAGTACCTCGTCGACGTTGCCCGCCAACGCGTCGGTCACCAGCAGCCAGCCGGTGGCACGATGGCCGACCTCGGCGAGCAACGGATGATCGGCGAGCTGCCGCGCCGACCGGCGGGCGCCCGGCAGATCCCCCGCACCGAGGCTGGCCTCGGTGGCCATGCCGAGCGCGTCGAGCAGCTCGTGGGTGCTGGCCGGGGTGACCGGCGCCGACGCGAGCAGCGCGATCCGGCGCCGGGCCGTGGCCGCCACGGCGAACGTGTCACCGGCCCAGCTCCGGGCGCCGGTGAGCGCGTCGAGTGCGGCGGACTCGGCGAGCGGGTCGCCCGTGCGGTGAGCGAGTTCGACCGCCCGCTCGGCGCGCGCGATCGTCTCCGGTACGGCGTTGTCGGGTGGGCCCTGGGCAGCGCCGAACGCGTCGCTGAGCACCCCTGCCTCGGCCAGCGCCACCGCGGCCCGGGCGGCCGGGTCGTCGCCGGCCAACGTCCTGGCCTCGCCGAGGAGCGCGGTCGCCTCCTCCTGCGACGGAATCCGTTCGAACTTCGTCCAGAACCGGTACGCGTTGGTGGCGGCGGTCGCCAGGTCAGAGGCGGCACCGGCGGCGTCCCCGGACCGCTGGGCGGCCTCCGCGGCCGCGCGGTGGAGGCGGTACATGTCATCACCGCGCATCCGGCATCCCGCGACCGCCGCGGCCTGCCGCAGCATCGATGCGGCGGCCGCCGGGTCGTCCGCGAGCGAGGCCGCCTGTTCGTAGCGCAGCTGGGACTCGCCGATCAGGTGGCGGGTGAAGGTCAGCTCCGCCAGGCGCCGGGCGAGGCGATGGGCGTCGGCGCGCCGCTCCGGCCGGTCGGCGGCCCACGCCAGTGCCGCACGGAGGTCGTCGGCGACCGCGTCGAAACGGGCCCGCCAGTCCGCTCCTGCCCCCTCCAGGAGCGCGGCCTGGGCCGAGCACCAGCGAAGGTGGCGGAACCGGACGTCGGCCAGTTCGCCGGCCTCGGTGAGCCGCTCCGTCCCGTACTGGCGGATGGTCTCCAGCGCCCGGTACTGGGTGCCGGTCAGGGAGGCCGTCACCACCAGCAGGCTCTGTTCGGCGAGCCGAGCCAGGCCGTCGGCGACGAAGCCGTCCTCGGAGCCGGCGACCTCCGCCGCCGCCGAAGCGGTGAACGGCGCCACGAACACCGACACCCGGCGTAGCAGCGCCCGGTCGGCCGGCTCCAGCAGGGCGTGGCTCCAGTCCAGCGCCGCGCGTACCGAACGGTGCCGGTCGTCGGCACGGGAGCCACCGGTGAGCATCCGCAGCGGATGGGACAGGGCGGCGGTGACGCCGTCCAGCCCGAGCGCGGGACACCGCGCGGCGGCCAGCTCGATCGCCAGCGCCATGCCGTCCAGCCGCTCGCAGATCGCGGCGATCTGGTCGTGCAGCGACGGATCCGGCGACCAGCCCACCGCCGCCGCCCGCTCCATGAACAACGCGACCGCGTCCGACGCGCCGTCGACGGACAGCGACAGCGGCGGCACCGGGTAGACCCGCTCGAACGGCACCATCATGCGGGCCCGGCTGGTCGCCAGCACCGTCACTGCGGGGCACGCCGCCAGCAGCCGTTCGACGAACAGCGCCACCCCGTCCACCACGTGCTCGCAGTTGTCCAACACCAGCAGCACGTGACGGTCGGCCAACGCGGCGACCACCGACTCGGTCATCTCGCGACCGGGCTGCTCGCCCAGGCCGAGCGCCCCGGCGACCGCGGTCGCGACCAGGCCCGGGTCGGTGGTCGGGACCAGGTCGACGAACCACACCCCGTCGGGGTACGCGCTGGCGGCGTCCGCGGCCACCGCCAGCGCGAGCCGGGTCTTGCCCACTCCGCCGGGGCCGACCGCGGTCACCTGCCGGTGTGCCCTGATCAGCTCGGTCAGCTCGGCCCGCTCCTGGATCCGGCCGACGAACGAGGTCAACGGGGCCGGCAGGACCGGCGCCGGGTGAGCCGGGTTGGTGCCGGCCACCTCGGGCGCACGCTGGGCGAGCGCCCGCCGGTCCGGGACCTCCAGCTTGCGTAGCAGCGAGGAGACGTGGGTCTCCACGGTACGAACCGAGATGAACAGCCGCGCCCCGATCTCGGCGTTGCTGAGGTGCTCGCCGAGAAGCGCGAGCACCTCGGCTTCCCGAGGGGAGATGTCAACCATGCTCCCATCCTGTCGTAAGCCCTCCCTGCCGCGGTTCCGTGGTCGGCTCCGTGGCCAGCACGGATCCGGGCGGGGGTGCCGGCGGACATGCTGTGAACACGCAGCCGCCAGGGCCGGCGGCGGCCCCGCGACCTGAAGGAGGAACGATGGACGGCTCTTCCATCCCGGGAATCAAGACCGCGCTGCACCCGGTGTCGGATCTGGCGAAGGCCAAGGCGGTGTACGCCGCGCTGCTCGGCGTGCCGCCGTCGACCGACTCGTCGTACTACGTCGGCTTCGACGCGGCGGGCCAGCACATCGGGCTGGTGCCGGGCGGCGGTCCGCAGGGCATGACCTCGCCCGTGGCCTACTGGCACGTGCCGGACGTCGAGGCGAAGCTGGCCGAACTGACCACCGCCGGTGCCACCGTGCGCGAGCCCGCGCAGGACGTCGGTGCCGGCCGTCTCGTGGCCACCGTCACCGACCCCGACGGCAACGTCCTGGGGCTGATCCAGGACCGCTGAGCGGCGCCAGCCGCGCCGGCGGTCAACGCGAGCACATCCGTGGGATCCCTGCCGGCAAACGAGCACACCCCTGTCATCTGCGCGGCACGACAGCCGCGACCACAACCATGGGAGGACCTGGAATGTCCGTCATCGAATCCGTCACGCTCGAAGTGCCCGATCCCGCGGCGGCCGACGCGTTCTACACCGCCGCCTTCGGGGTGGGTCGCCGAGTGGGCGTACGCGCCACCCAGGCGCCCACCTCCGGCTTCCGCGGGTACGCCATGTCGCTCGTGGTGTCCCAGCCCAGCACCGTGGACAGCCTCTTCGACACCGCCCTCGCGGGCGGGGCGACGACGGTCAAGCCGGCCGCGAAGGGATTCTGGGGCTACGGCGGCGTGCTCCTCGACCCCTACGGCACGATCTGGAAGATCGCGACATCGTCGAAGAAGGACACCGGGCCGGCCACCCGGCACATCGACCAGATCGTCCTCCTGCTGGGAGTGACCGACGTGGCCGTGACCAAGCGGTTCTACGTGGAGCGCGGCCTGCCCGTGGCCAGGAGCTTCGGCCGCCGGTACGTCGAGTTCGCCACCTCGAGCATCACGCTGGCGCTCTACAGCCGCCGGGCCGCCGCCAAGGACGCCGGCGTCTCGCCCGACGGCACCGGGTCACACCGGCTCGCCATCGGCGGCAGCGCCGGAACCTTCACCGACCCGGACGGCTTCGAGTGGGAGACCGCCACCCCGAACGGGCGCTACGGCGGGGCCGACCTGACCATGCCGGCAGGACTCCTCGACCCGAAGAGAGGGCGGTGACGCCCTGCCGCCGCGAGGAACTCACCCGCGCGGCGACAGGGCATCGAGGTCGCGCAGTGCGCGAAGGTGCTTCCACCGGAAACCGCCGGGCCGTCGCGCACCCCTCCGGCTGCTTCTCCTTCTAGCCTCCGGCACCTCACCCCACGTCGTTCTCCCGAGCTTCGGCCTGTCGCCGGCCACCCGGACCAGTCCGTGACCCGCCGATCCGGAGTCCATTCCTGATCGGCGGGTCACGGACCGGGTGTGACGTCAGCGGAGGTGCCGGGCGAAGAACCGCACGGTGCTGTCCAGCTCGGAGGCCGGAATCTCCGCGTGCCTCCCGGGATTGGCGTGCAGGGTCTTCTCGACCGAGGCGAAGGCGTCGAAGAGCGCCAGGCCCTGCGCCCGCGGCACCCGCTCGTCGTCCCACTGCAGGAGGAACTCCACCGGGACGGTGATCCGGGCGGCGTGCTCGGCCGATGCCAGTGCCCCGCCCAAGCCCAGCACCGCGGCGCGTACCCGCGGTTCGGCGGCGACGAACGGGACGCCGAGCCCGCAGCCCAACGACACGCCCCAGTAGCCGACCGGGCCGGCGCCGACGTGGTCGAGGCCCTGGACCGCGTCGAGGACCGCCTGCCACTCCGGAACGGTCTGGCGGGCGACGAGCGCCTGGAAACCGGCGATCAGCGGAGCCACGTCTTCCCCGGCCTCCACGCGTGCCTGGTTCTCGGTCGCGATCCGGTGGTACTCCTCGTCGGTCGGCCGGTCGCCGTGGCCGGGCACGTCGACCGCGACCACCGCCGAGCCGCACTCGGTCACGAAGCGGTACGCGCGAGCCACGACGCCGGGAGCCTTCTTGTGCTGGCCGCCGCCGTGCCCCATGAGGATCAGGGGACGGGTACCGGTGGAGCCTTCCGGCGTCCACAGCACACCGGGAATCTCGCCAAGGGTGAAGAGCTGTTCGCGGACGCCGTCAGACGACGTGTCGGAGGTGAAGCGCATGTGTACGCCTTTCGGGGATGCCCTCTGCGGGCACTCCCCGGGCCATGCGGGAGAGGGAGGCCCGACCTGTCACAGCGTTGATCGGTCTCACCTCCTCAGGTCGCAGCAGCGCACGGCGTCCGGGAACGTATCACAGCCGGCCCCAACAGGAACCACGCGGCGGCGCCTGCGGCGGCTGACGTCAGCAGGGCCTAGTCGCGACCCCGCACCAGCTCGGTGAGATGGGTTCGGTAGTTCGGGCAGGTGGCGATGTCCTCGTGCGAGCAGTTCAGCCCGGCCTCGAGAAGATCCAGCGCCGCCCGCAGCGCCGCCATCCTGTCCTGCAACGCGCGGTGGTTGCGCCGTAGCACCTCCTTGCGGGCGGCCGGGTCGCGCGCGGCGAGAAAGGCGCGGATCTCCGGTAGCGGCAGGCCGGCCTGCTTGGCGCGCACGATCGACGCCACCCGGAACAGGTCGTCGCGGCTGTAGCGGCGGCGGCCGCCCTCGGCGCGCGCCGGGGAGAGCAGCCCCACCGACTCCCAGTGCCGTAGTACGTGGGTGGGCAGACCGAAGTGGTCGGCCAGCTCGCCGATCGTCATCGGGCTTGACCTCATGTCGACATTAAGTCGCAGCATGGCGGGCATGTCCAGTCTGCTTGCTGCCCTCGACGCCCTTGACGCACAGCCAGTCGCCGTGCGGCTGCGCGTACGCTCCTACGAGCTGCTCGGCGACCTCGCCGGCCGAACCGTGGTCGACGTCGGCTGCGGCGGCGGCCGTGCCGTGGCCGAGCTGGCCGAGCGCGGCGCCCGCGCGATCGGCGTCGACCTGGACGCCGAGATGATCGCCGTGGCCCGGGAACGATGGCCGGCGGGCGAGTTCCACGTCGGCGACGCCTACGAGCTGCCGTTCGAGAACGGCTCGGTCACCCACTACCGCGCCGACAAGGTGTTGCACACGCTCGCCGACCCCGCGCGGGCCGTGGCCGAAGCCCGCCGGGTGCTCGCGCCGGGAGGCCGGGCGGTCCTGGTCGGCCAGGACTGGGACATGATCGCCATCGACTCGGACGACCCGGAGACCACGCGCAGGCTGGTCCACGCGAAGGCCGACAAACTCCCCTCGCCGCGCGTCGCCCGGAGGTACCGCAATCTGCTGCTCGACGCCGGCCTCACCGACCCGGTCGTCGAGGTGCACACCAGTGTGTTCACCGACGCCAGCGCGCTCGCCCTGCTGGGACGGATCACCGACGAGGAGAGCTGGCTGAGCGAGCAGGCCGAGCGCGCCCGCGCGGACCGCGTCCTCGTCGCCGTGCCCATGTTCCTCGTCGCCGCGCAGCGGTAGTCCGGGACCGGAGCCGCCGTCGACCGGCGCGAACCGGGCCGGAAAACCGGCTGAACCGTTTCCGAGCGAGGTCCGTGTGGATGCCGAACGGCTCCCGGACGTCCTGGGAGCCGGGGTAGAACTTGGAGACCTCGACATGATGCGCAAGCACCTCGTGCCCTTTGTTGCCCTCATGGCTGCCGGCGTCGCGGCGTTGACGGCGTGCGCCTCGACCCCGGAGGCACCGGCGCCGGCGCGGGCGTCCGCCTCGGCCAGCGGCGAGGCCACGGCGCCCGCCGGCGGTGCCGCCGGCGGCGACCTCGCGCTGCTCCCCGGCACCGCGAAGTCGAACAACTCGCCGGCCGGCACCGGTGACTGGGCGGTACCGAACGGCGGCGTCGCGACCGGGGCGGTCCGACAGTCCGCGCAGCGGTGGGTGCAGTTGACCGCGGGCAAGGCCGGCGACCTGGACCCGGTGGTCGTCAACGGTGCCGGGCTCACGCTCTACCGCTTCGACAAGGACAGCAACAACCCGCCTACCTCGAACTGCAACGGCGACTGCGCGCAGACCTGGCCGCCGGTCACGGTCGCGCCGGGCGGCAAGATCTTCATCGCCGGGATCAGGAAGGCGGCGGTCGGCACGGTCCGGCGCGCCGACGGCGCCCGGCAGGTCACCATCAACGGCTGGCCGGTGTACCGCTTCGCCAAGGACACCAAGCGTGGCGACACCCTCGGGCAGGGCGTCGGAGGAACCTGGTTCGGCGTGACCCCGACCGGCGGCAAGGCCGGCGTGCCGCAGGGCAGTCAGGCGACTCCGGACACCGGTGACGCGACCGCGCCGCCCGCGACCAGTGCCGTCTTCTTCGACGAGGCAAACTTCAGCGACAACGGTGCTTCTCAGGGAGTGGCCGGTCCCGGGTGCCAGAACCTCGCCCGCCCGGGCGTCGCCTCCTCCGTCGCGGCCCCCGGCTCGCTGAAGATCTGGTCCGGCCCGGACTGCACCGGCCGTTCACAGCTCATCGCCGGTGACGTCGCCGACCTGGCCTCGATCGGCTTCGACGACGCCGTCGTCTCGGTCCGCTTCAGCTGACCGTCACATCTCGTACGGGTGTGCCGGTCCGGTTCTTCGCCGGGCCGGCACACCCGTCGTCGTGTCGGCCGAGCCGGGTGGCCCTCTCGGCCGGCCATCGCCAATCGAGGCGCCATGTCCGTGCCTCGACGCCGAGAGGTTGCGCGAACTGATGATTCACGGCAGGCGGACGGTGAGTCGGCGGGCTCTGGCCCTCGGCGGGGTGGCCCTCGGCGTGGCGTCGCTGCTCGCCGGCTGCGTCCGCGCGGTGGAGGGGACCGGCGCCGCCGAGCGTTGGAACGCGACCAGGGTCGCCGGTCTGGAG
Organism: Micromonospora xinjiangensis; assembly: GCF_056150165.1. NCBI lineage: Bacteria > Bacillati > Actinomycetota > Actinomycetes > Micromonosporales > Micromonosporaceae > Micromonospora > Micromonospora xinjiangensis. The sequence goes on from NZ_JAXCFO010000004.1 coordinate 334,804, forward strand.
ATCACGACGGGTGTGAGCGGTCCCCGGCCCGGGGTGCCCGACTCACGCCTGGTCGCCGTCGGTAGCGACGGCGGCGAGGCGGACCGGCTCGCCCGCAACGCCATCGACGACGTGCAGAGATACTGGGCGGACGAGCTGCCGGCCACCTTCGGTCGGCGGTTCGACCCGGTCGCGCGGCTCATCTCGTACGACTCCACCGGCCCGGGCGTCGCCGTCTGCGACAGCAGCACGCAGGGGGCGGTGAACGCCTTCTACTGCCCGTCCGACGACACGGTGGCCTGGGATCGGGGCCAGCTGCTTCCGATGCTCGACGACTCGTTCGGGCCGATGGCGGTGGTGGCCGTCCTCGCCCACGAGGTGGGGCACGGCGTGCAGTTCCGGCTCGGCGCGGTCGACGGGCGGACCAGCTCGATCGTGAAGGAGCAGCAGGCCGACTGCTACGCGGGGAGCTTCTTCCGGTGGGTGGCCGAGGGCAACGCCCCGCACTTTCGGCTGTCCACCGGGCCCGGCCTCAACCAGATCCTCGCCACGCTGTTCTTCATCCGCGACGGTGTGGACACCGGGTTCGAAGGGGCGGGGGCGCACGGCAACGCCTTCGACCGGATCTCCGCGTTCCAGCTCGGCTTCGGTGACGGCCCGGCCCGGTGCGCCCGCATCGACGAGTCCGAGGTGCGGCGGCGGATCACCCAACCGGCCACCGGCCGGCCGTCGGCGACCGCAGAGGTGACCGGCGACCTGCCGGTGGACGACCCGGATACCCTGGCCGCGCTCCAGGAGACACTGCGGGCGGCCTTCGACCGGGACGGCGCCGTCGCGTGGCCGGCCATCAGCCCGTCCCTGCCGGGTTGCCCGGAGGTGACCGTCACCGCCCCCGCCGCCTACTGCCCGGCCACCGACACGGTCGGCCTCGACCTGGCCGAGCTGGCCCGTCTCGCGACGTCCCCGGAGCAGGGGCAGGGCGGGATCGGGGACTTCGCCGCCTTCGCGGAGATCGCCTCCCGGTACGCGCTGGCGATGCAGCGCGCGGAGGGTCTTCCGCTCACCGGGCTGGCCACGGCGCAGCGCACGGCGTGCCTCACCGGGGTCTGGGCGGCGACGATCGTGGTGGGCCGCGGTGCCGTGCTGCAGCTTTCCCCCGGCGATCTGGACGAGGCCGTCGCCGAGATGCTGGCGTCGCGCAGCCTGATCGCCGCCGACGTCAACGGCGCCGGCATCCCCTCCGGGTTCGCTCGGGTCGAGGCGTTCCGGGCCGGCTTCTCCGCCGGCACGCCCGCGCCCTGCCTGGAGAAGTACCGGTAGGGCGGCGTCGCCGGCACGGTGCCGGCGTGCTTCACCTGGTCCGCGCGCCGCGCGGGTCTCCCGACCGGGGGCCGGTCGTCGCGTGGCCCGTCCGCCTACAGCGTCACGGTGGCGTACGCCTTGCCGTCGGTGTTCTCCACGCGGACGCCGCCGACCTGGGCGGGGTCGATCAGGGCGCTGCCGTCGAGGGTGGTGCCGTGGGCCGCCGCCTCCTCGGACACCAGCCAGCTGCCCGCCAGCACGGTACTGCCGTCCTTACCGACGACCAGCAGGCGGCAGCGCTCTCCCTGGGGGACTCCGGACACCGCCGCGTTGATCCGCACCCATCCTGCTGCCGGGGTCACGGCGACGGTGACCCGGGCACCCGTGACCGGGTCGCTCGCGCTGGCGTAACGGGTGGCCGGGTTGGCGGCCGTCACCGAGGTCGAGGGGGTGGGCAGGGCGCGTGTGTCGGGGGCGTCGCCGGTCGTACGGCCGAGAACGACACCGCCGGAGATGGCGGCGGCGAGGGCCACCACCGCGGCAGCACTGAGGATCAGGCCGCGGCGCTGACGACGCCCGGACGACTCGCTGCGGACCTGGCGCAGGGTGCGCTGCAGCAACAGGTCGCCGCCCTCGGGTGGGCCGTCGAGGAGCATCGCCTCGGGCACGGCCTCGAGCGCCGTCTTCCACTCCTGCAGCGACTCGACCTCGGCTCGACACTCCGCACAGCCCGCCAGATGTTCCTCAACGTGGCGGACCTGCTCCTCGTCGAGCTCGCCCATCAGATAGCCGCCAATGTCCACGTGGTCACTGGCGGGCATCGCGCCGTCCGATTTCATGAGGCAGACCGTTCCACCCCGGCGGGGCGCCCTGCGATGTCGCGGAGCGCCCGGAGTGCGTAGTAGGAGCGTGACTTGACCGTGCCCGGCGGGACACCAAGTGCCTTGGCGGCCTCCGCGACAGTACTCCCGAGTAAGTATATCTGCTCGAGTACCTCGCGGTGCTCGCGCGAGAGGCGGTTGAGGGCGTCCACCACCAGCATCGAATTGACCACCTGGTCGGCGTGGTCCCGCTCGACGGCGACGTCTGTCGGGCTCTCGGGCACCTCGGGCGGTCGCGCCTTCCGGGCACGGACCGTGTCAAGGACGATGTTGCGCACCACGGTGAGCAGCCACCCCCGTACCGAGCCCTTGCCGTTGACCAGGCTGTCCGGGTGACGCCACGCCCGTACGAGCGCCTCCTGGACGACGTCCTCCGCGGCGGCGCGGTCCCGGGTGAGCTGGGTCGCGTACGCGAGCATCGCGCGCCCATGCTCCTCGTAGAGCGACCGGACCAAGGCCTCGTCTGCTACTTCCTGCCGGCGAACGGGCCTCAACCCCGCCATACGTACCATCCTCCGCTGGCCCCACGCCGCCGGTCTCCATCGGCGCACACGGGTAACCAGGATGCCTTGCGCACTTTCGTCTTCCGATGATCGCTAACGAATTTGTCGCTCTACTCACGCCGTCACGCCGTCACGCCGTCACACCGTCAACGTCCCCGGCCGGCCGGCGCGGCCGCCTTGCCGCCGTCCGGAGCGATCACGAACCAGACCCCGTCGGCGCCCTGGCCGGAGATCTGGCCGGGAACCCGGTCGTCCGCGAAGCGGTAGACCGGCCAACCACCGACGGTCACCTGCTGGGTTCCGTCGGAGCGGGCCGTGGCGCCGAGCCGGGAAGGATCGAGGTCCTTGAACTTCACCGTCTCGCTCACGAGCACCGGTAGCCACGTGGTCAGGCACCCTCCCGTGCAGTTCGACCGGGAGGGCGAGGCGCTGTCCCGGTCGAACCGGTAGAGGGTGAAGCCCTGCCCGTCGAGAACCACCGGGCCGAGTTCCGGATTCTCGCCGAGCTGCACCGACGCCGGCCAGTAACCCCCGTCCGGGCTGCGCTGCCCGAGGTCGTCCGGCGCGCCGCCCGCCCGCGGGTCCTGCGCGGCACCGGCCTGCGGCCGCGGCCCGCCACCGCTGGGGTCCGGCTGAGGCACGGCGACCGGGTCGGTGACCGTGGTGGTACACGCGGACGCGAGGAGCGCGGCGGCCAGCGTCAGGGAACCGAACAGGGTGCGCGGGGTGAGTGCCTTCATCGCCATGCCAATCGATCGACGGGTTCGGACAGGGGGAGTGGGTCAGCGGCGCAGAGTCGGGACGCGTCGACCGCGCGGGGCCGGACGGTCGAGGTCGAGCCCGAGCACACCGACGTCGAGCGTCCCGTCGGCGTCGACCTCGAATCGCCACGCGGCGTTCGGCGCGTCGCCGACGACCAGGACCGCCGCCGTGCCGCCCGAGACGGCCGCCAGCGCGCCGAGGCGCTCCAACTCGCTCGGCGGGATCGCGGCCGTGACCACCACCAGGTGGTCGCGCAGAACACCGGCCTGGTGGGCGGCGCTCACGCCATCGTCGGACGCGGCCAGTACCGCGTTGGCGTCGGGCACGACCCGGACCTGCTCCGGGACCGGCCACGGGGGAGGCGGGGGACCGACCACGCTGATCGCGGTGGACGCCGAGGTCGTGCGACGGCGGATCTCGCCGACGAAGGCGCCGGCGACGCGCATGCAGGCCGCGGGATCTCCGACGAGCGCCACGATTCCTGTCGCGCGTCCCAGGTTGACGACGGCCAACTCACCTCCGACCGTCCCGACGGTGGCGAGCAGCGGCAACGCGTCGCCGCCGCCGGTGCGCTGAGCGAGCTGCCAGCGCGCGGCCTCCCAGATCGCGCCCTGCTGCCGCGCCTGCCACGGGGCCGGGGCCTCCGGCAGTGCCGGCGCCAGTCGCAGCGAGACCCGCTCCGGGCCGATCAGCGCGGCGTACACCTCGGCCTGACCCGCCTGGGTGGCGAGGTGCCGCACCGTGTGGTCCAGGACGGCATCGGTGTCGGGCGTCGGCGCGCGGCGCGGGGACGCGGCTCGGCGCCGGCGCTGCCTCGGCTGGATCGGTACCAGCACGACGACGGCCACTGCCAGCAGCGTGCCCGCGGCGAGCAGCGCCGTGGTGACCGGAGGGAGGCCGAGAATCCGGGTCTCGCCCACGGGCGCGGCGGACGGCACCGCCACCGGGGCGGCCGGATCGGACCGACCGACCGGCGGTGCTCCCGGCTGCCGGCCCCCGCTCGGGCGGGCGCTCGGCGGCGTGCCGATCCTAATCTCGCCGGAGGTCGCGCCCTTGGGAAGCACGAAGACCCAGCCCGCCATGATCGGCTGCCCCGGCTCGGTCAACGCGAGACCGTCCGGCTGTGTCCGCCCCTTGTTGAGATCGAAGAGTTCCGGCGCGCGTCGGGAGTCGCCGAGCACCCGGTCGGCCACCCCCGCGAGGGTGAGATCACTCTCCGTGCCGGGCTCGCCCGGCACCACCCAGTACGGCACCGAGGGTTCCACGGCGCTCGCTGTGCCCGCGGTCAGCGGCAGCAGCAGGAACACCAGCGCGGCGGCGACGGCCAGCAACCGGCCGGCCGCCGCCCGCGACGGACACGGCAGGGCGGTACGGAGCAGCCTGCGCATGATTACCTCACTCACAGCGAATGTCGTGACTCGGACGGGCAGTCCGGCGGGTCATGCGGTGACGGCCTCGCGTAGCGCGGCGCCGAAGAGCCGCATCGAGGCGGGGCCGCCCGGATTGAGGAGCACGTCGACGTCCTCGGGCAGCAGCTCCACCAACTCGGTGCCACCGACCTGCCGCCATCCGGGTGCCTGCACCCGGCGCTGGTCCGCCGCCCCCGTGGCGACCAGCACGCACGGCACCCCGTCGGGGGCGGGTGCCACGACGACGTGACCCTCGTCGTCGACCGCGACCCCGAGCAGACTGTCCCGCATCGCGAGGAGGACCAGGTCCGCCTCGGCGCGCCCCGCCACGACCAGCTTCGCCGCCGCGTCGACCGGTCCGGTCGGCGCGTCCGGGTCGTTGGGCAGGTAGAGCGGGTTGGGCTCGAACGCGCCTACCGTTCCGTCGTCGTCGACGAGCCACCCACCCACGATCGACTCCACCGGCGGCACCGCCCCGGCCTGGTCGCCGGCCCCCGGTGGCGGTGACCAGTCGCTGTCCAGCAGCAGCATCCAGTTGCGGTCGAAACTGCTGTCGTCCTGTTCGCTCACGTGCTTACTCCCTTACTGAGAACGGGTCGGCTTCAACTCGACGAACGTGCCCATGTTCTCGACGCCGATCTGGCCGATCGTGCGCCCGGGCGCCCCTGGGTGGGGGTGCGCGCCGACGAAAACGGAATCGGTTGCCGCAAAGATCTGCCGATTGTCGCCGAGGTTCTTCATGGCGTCGGCGAACGCCTGCCCGCCCGTGCCCGACGTCTTACCGAAATTGCAGGAGAGCAACGTGATCGGCCCCTGGGGATTCGTCCGCGTCAGACTCCGGAAATCCTCGTTGGCGTTCAGGACCTTGGCGAACTGGCCGCCGGGCACCTGGATCACCTTGCCGTTCTTCAACGTGACGAACGCGCCTCGCGGGGTGCCGTGCGCCACGACGAAGTTCGGGTCGGCCTTCGACCCGTTCCACGGCGCCAGTTCGACCCGCTCCTTCGTCGCGTCGAACTGGAACCTCATGTCGCGCCCGTCCGGCACGCTGCGGAACATCGCCGCCTGCGGGAGGGTCTTCCCGTTGGAGAGGGCCATGTTGACGTCCGACGAGGCGAACTTCAGGAAGTTGTGGTCTGTTTCCCGGCTGCGGAAGAGCACGCCGATCTGATTGCCGCGGCTGTCCAGCATCTCTTCCGACTTGACGTTCTTGGCGCTGGAGACGACGAAATTGTTCTTGTCGTCCCAACCGATGATCGTGTTCTTGTCGAACTTTCCCCGGATCTTCGCGTAGTTGATGGTGGCCTTGTTGCGCAGGGCCTTCAGCTTGGCGCCGGCCGGGTCGAGCGCGCCCTTGACGACCGTGCCCGGGCCGAGGCTGTGGAAGCCCGAGCCGGCGCCCGCCGGCCCGCGCGCGTCCGGGACCGTGCCGGGGCTTTTGATGTTGGTGAGTTGTTTGGTGCCGGCTTTGATGCCGTCCTTGATGGTGCCTTTGAGGGCGAACTTCATGACTCGGCCGGCGAGTCGTCCGCCTGGGACCAGGCCGAGGGCCAGGCCGCCGGCTGCCAGTCCGATCGCGGCGGGGTCTCCGCTGAGTGCCGCTGCGGCGAGGTCGATGGCGCCGGAGAGTAGGCCGATGGCGGAGCCGAGTGGCGGGAAGATGAATGACGCGATGGCGGAGAGGACGTCGAGGATCGTGGTGATCCATTCGATGACCGTGCTGCGGAGGAATTCGATGAAGGCGTGGAATGCTTCGGCGATCTTTTCCCAGAGGGATCGTTGGGGTGCGTCCTTGGCGAGGTGTCGGAGGGTTTCGGCGGCGGTGCGGGCGGCTTGGTCGCGGAGGGCGGTGGCCTGGCCGAGTAGTGCTTTGGCTTGGTCGAGGGCCTGGCGGGCGTTGTCGGCGCGGTGTTGGGCGGCGGTGAGGTCGTCGTCGGCTTTGTCCTTGGCGGCCTGGGTGGCGTCGGTGTCGCCGCTGAGTGCGGTGAGGGCGGCCTGGGCGGAGGAGAGTGCGGCCTGGGCGGCGCCGTGGTCGCCGTCGGCTTGTCGGGCCTGGTCGAGGGCGCGTAGCGACATGGTCTGCGCCTCTTCGAGGGAGGGCAGGTAGCGCAGGTACGCCTCGGCGGCGGCGGCGTAGGAGTGGGCCATCCGGTCGAGTCGGGGCGGTAGTTTGCCGATCAGGTCTTTGAAGGCTTCCATGGCCTTGCCCTGGCCGATGTCGATCTGGCTGCCGGAGGCGAGCAGGTCGTGTGCCTCCTGGGTGGTTCGGGCCAACTCCTGGTAGGCGCGGGTGATCTCCTCAAAGGACTCCGGATCACCCGGTACCGGGTCGGAGTCCAGCTGCAACACCGACCACTCGGCCGCTCCTGGACGCGCCATCACTCCCCAATCACCCCCGGGACTCCGTACGCCCCGACCGGCGTCGGGGACGACCCCCACACGTAGCAACGCCGCAGACGGTTCACGTCCCGGTCGCGTCCGATCGCCGCCCATGTCCGGTGGAGGGGCATCTACCTGTCCTGTCTGCTGGTCGCCGGCTCCGCATCGCGGATGCTCACCTGCTGAAGTCGGGCAACGGGTCGCCGAAGTCGAAGGGGGGAAGCTGCGGCGGAGCGGTCGCTGGAGCGGCTGCCGGGGGAGACGTCTGGCCGCCCCCGCGAGAGACCAGCGGGCGGAACTCGCCCCCGTTGGAGACCGCGATGGTGGCGAAATCGCCACCGGGATTGGTGACCTCGCCTCGGAAGTCCTTCGGCCGGGTCGTCCAGACGGTGTCGGTCGCCGCGTAGATCTGCCGGTCGTTCCCGAGGTCCTGCATCACCTGGCTGAACTCCGGGGCGACCTTGCCGTCCCGCGCGCCGAAGCTGCAAGCGATCATGGTGATCGGGCTGTCGGGGTTGGCCCCGGTCGCACTCTGGAACACCGTGTTCTGGTGCAGCACCTTGGCGAACTCCCCGCCCGACACGTTGACCACCTTGCCGTTCTTCAACTGCACCGCGACGTCCTTCGCGCTGCTGTGCGCCATGACCAACATCGGGTCGTGCGCGTCGCCGGCCCAGGGCGCGCGGCGGAGCTGGTCGAACTCGAAGTCCGGCTGCGGCCCCTTGTGGGACGCGCCTGCCGCCTCGGTCGGCCGGTGGCCGGGCACGCTCTTGAAGACCGCTCGCCCGTCGGGGGCCAGATCCGGGCCCCGGTACCGGCCGGTGGCGAGGTTGGTGTCGACACGCGCCCACGCGGCGCGACTCTCGCTGTCGCGGGCGCTGAGCGGGAAGCTCACGCCGATCTGCCGGCCGTCACCGTTGACCACCGGTTCGGCCCGGACGTCGTCGACGTTGAAGCGCGTCTTGATGCCCCAGCTGTTCTTACCCACGATGGTGTTCCCGTTCGGCGCGGGTCGGGGCCGGAACCGTGACGCCACGACGCTGCCCAGGTCGCTCAGGTTCTGCCCGGCCGACGTGAACGCGCCCTTGATCACCTTGCCCGGGCCGTAGCTCGTCGCGTCCGCGCCCAGGTTCTTCGTGCCGGTTGCGCCGGGGCTTTTGATGTTGGTGAGTTGTTTGGTGCCGGCTTTGATGCCGTCTTTGATGGTGCCTTTGAGGGCGAACTTCATGACTCGGCCGGCGAGTCGTCCGCCTGGGATCAGGCCGAGGGCCAGGCCGCCGGCTGCCAGTCCGATCGCGGCGGGGTCTCCGCTGAGTGCCGCTGCGGCGAGGTCGATGGCGCCGGAGAGTAGGCCGATGGCGGAGCCGAGTGGCGGGAAGATGAATGACGCGATGGCGGAGAGGACGTCGAGGATCGTGGTGATCCATTCGATGACCGTGCTGCGGAGGAATTCGATGAAGGCGTGGAATGCTTCGGCGATCTTTTCCCAGAGGGATCGTTGGGGTGCGTCCTTGGCGAGGTGTCGGAGGGTTTCGGCGGCGGTGCGGGCGGCTTGGTCGCGGAGGGCGGTGGCCTGGCCGAGTAGTGCTTTGGCTTGGTCGAGGGCCTGGCGGGCGTTGTCGGCGCGGTGTTGGGCGGCGGTGAGGTCGTCGTCGGCTTTGTCCTTGGCGGCCTGGGTGGCGTCGGTGTCGCCGCTGAGTGCGGTGAGGGCGGCCTGGGCGGAGGAGAGTGCGGCCTGGGCGGCGCCGTGGTCGCCGTCGGCTTGTCGGGCCTGGTCGAGGGCGCGTAGCGACATGGTCTGCGCCTCTTCGAGGGAGGGCAGGTAGCGCAGGTACGCCTCGGCGGCGGCGGCGTAGGAGTGGGCCATCCGGTCGAGTCGGGGCGGTAGTTTGCCGATCAGGTCTTTGAAGGCTTCCATGGCCTTGCCCTGGCCGATGTCGATCTGGCTGCCGGAGGCGAGCAGGTCGTGTGCCTCCTGGGTGGTTCGGGCCAACTCCTGGTAGGCGCGGGTGATCTCCTCAAAGGACTCCGGATCACCCGGTACCGGGTCGGAGTCCAGCTGCAACACCGACCACTCGGCGTCCCCCGGACGCGTCATGACCAACCTCCCCCATCGCACCCATCGGTCTGGCTGTCCGGCGGCCAACGCCGGAGCCGACTCGCACACGTAGCGGATGCGAGATCGGTTCAGCCGCGCTGAACCGAACCGGCCGACCGTCCGTGTACGGCGCGGAGACGTTGACCGGCCCGGGGAGGAGAGCGGGGATGAGCGAGCGGAGCAGGCTCGGCACCGAGGTGCCGACATGAGCGTGATCGACGTACCCGGCGCGGAGCTGGAGCGGGTGCATGACCTGCTGCAGCGCACCAAGGAGCTGATGGACAGCTCGTCGATCAGGTCGATGGGGGCGGTCGTCGACACGCTCGGGCAGCACGAGTTGGAGAAGGCCGCGCACGAGTTCGAGAAGCGGTGGGGTGACGGCCGGCACGTCGTCGCCAAGGACCTCGAAGGGGTCCGCGACGCCGCGAAGGCGGTGGCCGACGCGTTCCGGGAGACGGACGAGCAGACGGTCGCCGCGCTGCAGGAGCCGGAGGGGGCGACGAGTTGACCAGCGGAGGAGCCACGTCGACGACCGGTGCGACGAACCCGCCCCCGACCGGGTTCGAGCTGCGTACGCCGGACGACTGGGTCGACTTCTCGGTCGCCGACGAGGCGAGCGAGAACCGGGTGGCGAACGAGGTGCGGACGCGGGCCCGTCAGGGTGGGTTCACCGAGGAGCAGGCGGGACAGTACGCCGAGCAGCTACGCCGGTCGGTGCGGCAGGCCCGCAACGCGGGAGCGGTGCACGCCGCCGGCACGTTCCAGGTGTACGAGGACGGCCCGCTCACCGCGACGGTGCTGGTCTCGGTGGTCACCCCGCCCGCGACCGGTGACATCCTTGGCGCGTTGACCGCGGTCGCGCAGCCCGCCCGCCCCGACGGGACCTGGCGTCGGGTGAGCACCGCCCGGATCCCCACGATCGGCACGGTCGGCCGGGTGCACGGCATCCAGAACGTGACCCAGGACGGGGCCACCATGCGGTGCGCCGTGATGCACACGGTCGTACCGCTGCCGGGAACCGTGAACGTGCTGGTGGTCACCGGTTCGAGCCCGAACCTCGCCGAGGCGGAGGAGCTCTTCGAGCTCTTCGCCACGATCACCGCCACGCTGACGTTCACCTATGAGGGGGAGGCTCCCGCGCTCACGCCGCAGGAGGTCTCCCGGGGGGAGGTCGGCGGCTAGGGGGTGCCGCCGACCCGCGAACGGGGGGACACCGCAGTCGGTGTCCCCCCGTCGTCGTCTCGTACCCCGACTCCATCGGCGCGGGCAGCCGCCCGTCACGCTCCGGTCCGGTCCCACCCCGCGCCCGGTGTCGTCACGGTCGCGACGGCCCGGTGTCTCCGCGCCCGGCCAGGAGGTCCCGCAGCACGGCCGGTTCGGTCCGGGGCACCTGCAGCAGATGCACCTTGCCGTCGCCGAAGTGGGCGAGCACGCGGCCCGGCCGACCGCCGCCGAGCTGGCCGCGGGAGAGCTTCGCGCCGATCAGTTCACCGTCGCCGAGGCCCTGTGGGGTGAGCAGCGCGCCCTGCCGGTTCCGCCGGGCGTCGACGTGCCAACCGCCGAAGCCGCTGGCGAGGCCGTCGATGGACCCGGCCATGATCAGCCCGAGGCCCCGCTCCGACCCGGCTCGGGCGATCTCCCCGAGATCGCTGCCGGCGTCGCACTTGAGCAGCTGCTCGGCGTCGTCGAGGACGACCACGGCGGGGCCGTCGCGCCCGTCGAGGGCCGCCGCGAGCCCGGCGGAGGTGAGGTTCTCACTCGGCACCAGGTCGAGCACCCCGGGCAGACCGGCCAACTCCCGCAGCGGTGACCGCCGAGGCGCCGCGATCACCACGGGAGTCCCCTTCACGAGCAGTCCGGCGACCATCGTGAGCAGGGCGGTGCTCCGTCCGGACCGCGGCGGTCCCGCCAGGATGAAGGTGGGGTTGGTCGCCAGGTCCGGGCCGACGGCCGACAGCTCGTCCCCGCCGACGCCCACCATGGTCCACAGCGGATCGGCCGGACGTGCCAGGGCGTACGTCTGTGCCAGGGTCAGCTCGTCGGGCAGCACGTCGATCCGGAACGGGCGGGCGGCGTCGCCGACCTCGGCGTCCCGCAGCCGTGCCGCCTCGGCGATCGCGGCGAGCGCACGGGCCTGCCCCTGACCCGAACTGTCCTCGGTGAGCAGGGCGATCTGCGCCTCCGCGCTGTCGACCGCCCGGATCGCCCGGCCCGGCCCGATCTCGTCCGGTAGCTGCCGGTAGTTGATGCCGACCATGCTGTAGTCGCTGCGTTCCGTCAGTCGCAGCACCAGCTTGTCGTCCGTCGTCGAGGAGATCCGGGTGGTGAACATGCTCCGGTCCCCGGCCAGCACCACGTGGATGCCGGCGCCGGCACCCTCGCGCAACAGCGTCAGGAGCGCGGCCATGACGTTGCCGTTGTCGTAGTCGGCGAACGTCTTGTCGAAGACCTCGAACCGGTCGAGGAGCAGGAGGATGTGCGGCGGCCGGTCGGCCTCGGCCGCGCCGGCCCGGTACTCCACCAGCCCGGCCGAGCCGGTGGCGGCGAGCAGCTGCTGGCGGCGACCGAGCTCCGCGACGAGGCGGGCGAGCAGACGGCCGAGCCGCTCGGCCTCCGTACGCTGCACCACCGCACCGCAGTGCGGCAGCTCGGCCAGGGCGAGCAGGGCGCCGTTGCCGCAGTCGACGCCGTAGAGGTGGACGTCGGCCGTCGAGTGGGCGCGGGCCACCGTGCCGGCGATCGTCCGCAACGCCTGCGACCGGCCGCTGCGCGACGAACCGATCACGTGCAGGTGACCCAGTGTCCCCAGATCCAGCTCCAGGGGCACCTGCTCCTGCTGGGCCGGCAGGTCCACCAGGCCGTACGCCACTGAGGGCAGGTGGTAGCCACTGCCCCGGGGCGCGGGAAGCGCGTCGACGGTCAACGTCTCCGGTAGCGCCGGCAGCCACGGGCTGTGCTGCGGCGCGATGGCCAGCTGCTCGCTGGCGCCCCGGACGGCCTCCACCAGCACGGCGAGATCGGTGAGCTCGGCGGCCGGTTCGGCCGTGACACCGGGGCGGGTGGGCACGGGCCGGCCGAGGTCCGGCCAGGAGACGGGCGCGAGCCACGGGACCTGCCGGTCGCTGGTGCGGGCCCCGGGCCGGAAACCGCCCACCCGTCCGGCCTGGAACGGCACCAGCGACGACTGGGCGAGGCGGACGAATGCCCGCCCGGGCGTCGACTTGGAGATCGAGGCGGCGTCGGGGGCGTTCAGCACGTCCTGGCTCTCGCTGGTGTCGGTCACCCGCAACGCGATCCGCAGGTTGGTGTTCGCCCGGATCTCCGGCGACACCACCCCGCCCGGGCGCTGGGTGGCCAGCACCAGATGGATACCGAGCGACCGGCCCCGCTGTGCGATGTTGACCAGGCCGGTCACGAAGTCCGGCAGGTCGCGGATCATCGAGGCGAACTCGTCGATCACGATCAACAGTCGCGGTATGGGGGTCCGCGTCGGTTCCCGGCGCAGCAGGTCGACGTAGTCGTCGATGTCCTTCGCCCCCGCCTCGGCGAGGATGTGTTCCCGCCGTCGCAGCTCCGCGGTGAGCGAGGTCAGCGCCCGACTGACCAGGTGGGTGTCGAGGTCGGTGACCATGCCGACGGTGTGTGGCAGCCGGACGCAGTCCTTGAACGCGCTGCCGCCCTTGTAGTCCACCAGCACGAAGGTCATCGCGTCCGGCCGGTTGGCGACGGCGAGCGACGCGACCAGGGTCTGCAGCAGCTCCGACTTGCCCGAACCGGTGGTGCCGGCGACCAGGGCGTGCGGTCCGTCCCGCTTGAGATCGAGGGCGAACGGCCCGTCCAGCGAGACACCCAGCACCGCCTCGGTGGTCCGCCCTCCGGTGGTCCACCGGGCCGCGACCGCGTCCGGCGCCGGCGGCTCCATGCCGAGCACGTCGAGCAGCCGGCTCGCGTCCGGCAGGGCCGCGCCGTCGTCGGCGCCGCCGGTGTCGCGCAGCGGTGCGAGCGCGCGGGCCACCGTACGCAGCCACTGCGTCGAGAGCAGGTCGGGGTGCACCCCGGAGATCGGCGCGGCGAGCGTCTGGGTCACCAGCAGCGTCCCGTCGGGCTGCTCGGCGACGACGGCCTGGCACTCCTCCGGCAGCAGCCGCTCCTCCGCGTCGACGCAGATCGCGTGCACCCCGACCGCGGGCCCTTCCCGCAGGATCTGCGTCACCCCGGGCAGGGAACGCAGCCGGCGCGCCCCGTCGAGCACCACGAGGATGTCACGGAACGCCCCGTCGCCCCGCTCGGCGGCGCGGGCCGAGATCACGGCGACCAGTTCGGCCACGCGCCGGGCCACGGTCTGGGTGTCGGTGCCGACGGTGGCGAGGGTGTCCTGCCCGTCGCGCGGCGCCGCGTGCGGCAGCCAGCCGACCCACGACCAGCCCTCCTCGTCGCCCGCGCCGGCGAGCAGATAGATCTGGAGATCCTCGGGGCTGTGCAGGGTGGCCGCCTGCGCCACCATCCACCGGGCCGTCACGCGGGCGGCGGCGCCACCGGCGATGCCGACCACGCCGTGTTTGCGCACCGACACCGTCGCCGGTACGTCCAGCGCGCTCCACCGGATCTCCCGGCGGTGCTCGTCCTGGCTCGGATCCCGCAGCACCACCTCGGACGGCAGGTCGGCGCTGCCGGCCCGCAGCTCCAGGAAGTCGGGGTCGGTGCGGCGTCGCTCCCAGAGGCGGCGCTCCGGCCCCACGGCGATCAGCCGTACGGCGGCCGGGTCGGGGAAGTTGTCCCGCCGGGCCAGCCGCTCCACCGTCAACGCCTCCTGCGCCTCCGCGCTGATCCGCGCCCTCTTCGCCTCGTACTGGGCGAGCCGGGCACGGTAGGTGACCTTCCCCTGGCGTCGGGCGCCGACCTGGCCGGCGATGAGCGCCACCGGCGACAGGACGGCGAAGAGCAGGGTCAGCGGGTTGCGGGTGACGAGGTACGCGGCTCCGGAGACCACCAGCGGCGCCAGCACGGTGATCAGCGCGAGTGGTCGCCGGTCCGGTGGCGACGGCGGCCCGGGGAGGGTGAACTGGGTGGTGCGGGCCGGTGGGAGCAGCCGAGGCGGACGGTTGTAGTCCAGCCCGGTTCGGTCCTCGGAGACCTGTAGGGCGGCCTCTGCCCGGACCGGCCGGCGCAGCTCCAGCAGGGACGAGCCGACGGCGAGCTGCGCGCCCGGGGACCACACCTGTTCGCCGTCGAGCTCGACCCGGTCGAGCAGGAGGCCGGGCCCGGCCGGTCGCAGACGGCACGTACCGTCCGGGGTGACCCGGATCGACGCCACGACGGGGGCGAGGGACGGGTCGGTGAGGCGGACCCGGCCGGTGCTCGCCGTGCCGATGGTGTGCTCACCGAGGTCGAGTTGGTGGACCTCACCGGCGTCGGTGCCGCTGACCACCCGCACCTCCACCAGCCCCGCCGGCTGCGCGGGCGCTTCGGGCACGGGACGGTCCAGGCCGAGCACGGTGCCCTGGCGCAGCGGTGCTTCGGCGAGGGTGAGTCGCGGGTCCAGCGGCGCCCCCGCGACGAAGAGTGTCGGTGGCGTGGCGGTGGGCTCCGGCCGACGCGCGGCCAGTGCCTCGGCGAGTTCCCCGACGGTCGTGTCGGGGGCCGCCTCGACCTGGTAGTCGATGACGGCGGTGGACGGATCCGCAACGGTGAGCTGCAGGCGCACGAAGTTCTCCTGGTCGGATGGTCCGTCGGAGGAAACGGTCGGGGCCGCGTGGTGATTCACTCACCACGCGGCCCCGGGGCCGTCCGGTCGTCAGCGGCCGAGGCTCGCCCCGGTCTGGGCGTCCGTGTCGGAGAACGCGTCGCTGACCTGCGTGAGGTACTGGCTGATGCCCTCCATGCCGTGCAGGGTCTGGTCGACGCTGCCCTTGTACTCGTCGAAGTACGGGCCGAACTGCTGCTGGGCGGCCGGGGTGTTGTAACCACCCTGGATCAGCGTGTCGATCTTGCTCTTGGCCTGGGTCATCCCGTCCAGCAGCGTCTGCATGTTCTGCTTCAGCCAGCTCGAGGCCTCCTGCATGTCCTCGCTGACGATGTGGTACGTGGCCATGTTCCGCTCCCTCGTGTTCTCGATCTGTCCGGCTCCGTGAGGCGGTCGTTCCGGGCCGCCTTCCGCCGTTGCCGCCACCCACACGGACGGCGGCCCGGAACGGTTCAGTGGAAATTTCGGCTTCGTGACGAGGGACTCGTCCGACCCCGACGGTGAACCACTTCGCCGACCACGTCGTGTGGATGCCGGACCGCGCGCACGGACGCGGTCCTCCCCGAGCACGAGGTGGAGCAGAGATGGTGTTGCACAGCCGGATCGCGCGGACCGCGATCGCACTGGCCGGCCTGGCGGCGCTGGCCGCCTGCGGTGACCCGGCGACCGGGTCGGCGGCCCCGGCCGCGGCGGCGGGGGCCACCGCGACGGCGGGGGCCACGCCGGGCGCGACCGCCGAGCCCGGCGCGACCCCGGAGGTGATCGAAGTTCCGGCGACCCCGCTCCCGGCGCCGACCGTGGCGAAGACCCAGGGTCGCGTACGGATCTACAGCGGCCCGTCCAACGTCCCGCTCACACCCGCGCCCGGCACGGCGCGGGGCAGCAACCTCATCCAGTTGAACGGAACCGCCTCCGCCGACATCGGCACGTACGTCGCCGACGGTCGGGGCAGGACCCTCTACCGGTTCGACAAGGACACGGCGAAACCATCGAGGTCCACCTGCGACGGACAGTGCGCGAAGACCTGGCCGCCGCTGTTGGTCAGGTCACCCGGCCAGATCTACCCGAGCGGGATCAACCCGCAGCTCATCGGTTACGTCGAGCGGGCCGACGGCACCTGCCAGGTGACCATCGGCGGCTGGCCCGTCTACCTGTTCAGCAAGGACACCGCGCCGGGCGACGTCAACGGTCAGGGGGTCGGCGGCACCTGGTTCGCGGTCAGCCCGACCGGCGGACGCACCACGTCCCTGCCCGAGGTGGTGGCCGTACCCACCACGGCCACCGCCCGCTGAGCCGGAGGGGATGACGATGACCAACCCGTACGGGGACGTTGACGGCGCTCCGACACCCGCCCCGCGCTGGACACCGGCACCCCCGCCGCAGTGGGGGCCGGCCCCCACGGTGCCGAGCACGCCCGTCGAGGGTCGCCGGCGCGTCTCCCGGAAGCTCGTGGTCGCCGTGGCCGGCCCGGTCGTGGTCCTGGTCGCGCTGGTGGCCGTACTCGGTCTGGTCTGGCCGGGGTTTCTCCACCGCAAGGTGTTCGACACGGCGGCGCTGCAGCAGGGGGTGCTGTCGGTGCTGCGCGACGACTACCGGCTCGACGCGGACCTCGTCGCCTGCCCGCCGGGCCGGCCGGTCACGGTGGGCAGCCGCTTCTCCTGCTCCGCCGAGATCGCCGGTGTACCGACGGCGATCACCGTCACGGTGACGTCCCCCGACGGCCGGTTCGAGGTCGGTCGCCCGCAGTGAGACACGGGCAGGGCGTACGCCCGACCGACGTGCCGTGCCGTGCCGGCGGCCGGTGGCCGCGCCGCCGGCAGGGGGACCCGGACGGCACCCCGCTCAGCCGTCCCGGCAGGTCCGCCCGCTGTTGAGGCACTCCACGACCTTCGCCATCAACGGCTCCGGCATCAGGTTGACGAAGAACGCGTGGTCGGTCAGCGGGCTGTTGCGCTGGCCGTCGAAGGCGTCGATCCGGAACCGGGCACCGGGTGGGACGGCGTACGCGAGGGTCAGCCGGAGCCGCGGCACCGGGAACGTGTTGCGGGGGCAGGAGCCGTCGGGGGAGGGGAAGACGAGGTGGGCGCGGTGGCTCTCGCTGTCCACCCGCCGGCCGTCCCAGCAGCTCGGGAAGTCGAAGATCCGCTGCACCCGGTCGCCGGCCGGGCACTGGGGGTACGCCGTGGTGCGGCGGTCGGGTGTGCTGGAGCAGGTCCAGGTCGCGACCGCGTTCCGGCCACCGTTGGTGACCGCCACGGCGTCGCCGACCGTGCCGGCGAGCTGCTGCGGCATCGGCACGACGTTTCCCCGAGGGTTGCCGGAGAAGGTGAGGGTCGACTCGACCGGCACCTGGATCTCGCCGTCGTGGTCCGTGGCGTCGGCGGCCCCGACCGTGCGCAGCACCGGCCAGAAGTAGGTCGACCGGTCGCCGTTGTGGCAGGTCGTCGCCGCGGTCGCGAGGGTCTGTGGCGTCGAGTCGACGGCGGTGGAGAGGTTGCCGACGTAGTCGTGCACGTGGTGCGGCTGCCCGGGGTATCCGGGCGCCATCACGATGTTGGCGGTGTTGCGGTGGCCGTTCTCGTTGCGGCCGCAGTCCCAGGTGTAGGTGCCGGTGGCCGCCCCGGGCGCCGCGGCGGGCGTGGGCGGGCCGGACGGGACGGAGTTGATGTCGACGAAGTCGGGGCCGAGAAGGTTGGCCACCGTCCGCGGTCGCGCCTCGTCGCCGGCCTCGACCCGCCAGGCCACGCCGTAGCCGAGCAGGACGAGGAGCAGCTCCAGTGCCAGCGTCACGGCGACGGCCCGGCGCCAGGTCGGCGCCCGCCCGCTCACGGCTCGAACGTCATGCGGCGCGCTGTCCCGCCCACTCCGTTGCCCCACCCCGTCGAGCCTAGGTCGGGCGGCGCCGGCCCTCGGGCCGACCGTCGAGGATGTGATCTGGCTCCACGTCGCCACCCCGGACTCGCGCTCGCCTCACCGCCTCACGGGCGCTGCGGCCACGACGGCGCGGTGGATCTGTGGGGCCCGTCAGCGGCCGCCCGCCGCGTTCACGGCCATCGTCCTGGCCCTGTCGTTGATGAAGGCCGGGACGAGTGCTGCCGCCGCCAGCGCGACACCTTCGACGAACGCCAGCTCCACCCCGCGCAGCGCCAGGAGAGCGGCGACCGCCAGCACCACCCCGGCGCCGATCCACCCCACCAGCCCACCCACGCGGGCCAACCTCGCCGACGTGTGAGCGCCACCGATCGCCACCGCATCGGCGTGGACCGCCGCGCGGCCGACCACCAGGGCACCGACGAGCAGCACGAAGGACGTCGTCACCACCACGGCCCCCGATCCGAGCAGCGGCAGGTCCTCGTTGTCGACGGACGAGATCGTGGCGTACCAGCTGAACGGCACGATGACCGCCACCGCGACCAGGGCCACCAACAGCATGGTGAGGTAGAGGCCCCGCAACCGGCGCCCGCCGCCCTGGGGAAGCGGACGAGTGGCCGCCGCGAGCTGGCGCTCGTCGGGCGATCTCCCGTGGCTCTCAATCATCGGACTCGAGCCTCCAGTCCGTGGTGTCGCCGTCGCTGAGGCTGCCGTCATCGAAGTCGGTCGTCGTGGACTTCGGCCAGTTGCCGCCGGGGAACGCGGCGTTGGAGTGCAGCGTCTGCTTGAGAGTGGTCATGCTGTCGACGAGAGTTCCCACGTAGGCGATGAAGGCGCCGACGATGGCCACCACCAGACCGATCACCTTCGCTGTCGACAGGCCGGCACCCGCGGCGGCCGGCGGTGCGCCCACCACCGTGGCCGCGGCGGCCGACTCGGCCATCAGCTCGGCCACGAACATCGCGACGGCCAGGATGATCCCCACCCACAGGGCGAAAATGCCGTAGGCGGTCTTCTGTAGGTTGCTGTCGATCACGTCGGTGGCCGCTTTGATCGCCTCAAGCGCCTTCTGCTGAGAGGGCAGCACCTTGGCGTACGCTTCGGCCGCCGGCCCCTTCCAGTAGTTGTCGACGCGCAGCTGGTCCTCGGCGAGCTTGGGCGCCAGCTGGCTGGCCGGGCCACCGATCTTCGCCGTCCAGTCGTCACCCGCCGACATCAGACTGAAGGGCCAGCCAGGATTCAGGATCACCTTGGCGATCTCCGCGAAGAACTTCGCGAGAAGGCTGTTCAGCTCATTGAGCGCCGTCAGCAACTGGTTCGCCAGCGGCTGGGGAAGAATGTTCATGGCGCGATTGCATCGACCGAACAACGTCGTGCAGTGCCGGCTGATGTCGCCGTTCAGCTTCTCCATCTTGGCGAGCTTCTCGCGGAACTCCGCCTCGGACATCACCGTTGGAGTGAACGCCACCACGCTTGCCGCCCCCCTCAGTAGACGTTCTTCATGCGGTGAAGGTTCTCTTCCTCGTCAAGCGCGTAGTTGTCCGCCGAGACGCGCAGGGCGCGAGCGATGCTGTCGAAGTTGGCGGCGCCCTGCTGCAGCAGCGACGCCATCCGCTCCTGCAACTCGTTGTACATGCTGTCCAAGCCGATGAGGTGGGCGAGCCCGCTGAACTCGAACGCGTTCAGACTGAGACCCCGTGCGGTCTGCTCCATGGTGTTGAACTGCACGGCCATCTCCGCCCAGGTCCCCGCCTCACCGTAGAGGGCTTCGATCGAGGCTTCGATCTCGTCCTTGCTCGGTACTCCCATGCCGACACCTCTCCCGATGCCCGGGCCGTTAGCGAATAAGGCCGATCTCGCGCAGCAGCCGCTCGGGCGAGGCGGTCAGGTACCGCATCCGTTCCATGCCCGGTACGGGCTCGTCGAGGCGCTGCTTGTCCTCCTCGGCGGCTCGCCCCGCCGAGGTCAACGCCTCACGCAGGGCGGCGGCGATGCGTTCATGGCGGGCGGAGCGCAGCCACTCGCGATCGAACTGCACCTCTTCGACCGTGCCGCCGACGGTGGTCACCTGGATGGCGTTCGTGTGATCCGTCGACGTCACCCGCCGCGTGGCGAGGTACTCGGCGTCCGCCTCGATGCGGTCCATGCGGTCGAGGACCCCGTCCACGAGATCGAGTATGTCGCGAAGGGCGTAGACGGACTGCCGTGAGGAGGGATCCCCGACCTCGGTGGGCGGCGTTTGGGCGGCACCGGTCGGCTCGGAGCCGCCGGGCGGGGTGGCCGGCTCCTCAACGGGCGGGACGGCTCGTTCCGCAGCGGAAGCGACAGCCCAGGCGGTGACCCGCGCGTTCGTCGCGGACCGCACGGCCTCGACGACGGCAGGTCCGAGACCGGTCATACCGACCAGCCGTGCCCAGTCGTGATCCACACGCACGTCCAGCACGCCTCCCGTGCCGTCGATGGTCACCTCGACGGCACCGGCGCTGTCACGGCCCACGAACTCCGCCTCGGCCGTTTCGGCCACCACGGACAGCTGAGCAGCGAGCGCTTCGGCCTGGGTCCGAAGATCTTCTAAGCCAGCGAGATCGATATCCCCGTTACCCCACATGGCTGCAGCCCTCGATGATCGGGATTGATTGAGGGGTAACTATAACGTCTCCGAGGGTGAGGACGCTGCCCCGCGCCGGTCCGCGACGGCTGAGCGTCGCCGCGGACCGGCAAGCGACAGTTCCTCCCCGGGGACGGGTGGATCGGCGAGGATGCCCGGGTAACGTGAGTGCCCCTAGTCGCGTGGCAGATGCGCGATGAGTTGGTGGAACTCGTCCGGCGGGAAAATCTGCTCCAGTTGTCCGTTCTTCATCTCGGCGTGCAGGGGGTGCAGACGGCCCTGGTGGAGCCAGTACGCGTCGAGGCTGAGTCGGTCGGAGGCATTCGAGCCGACGTTGTGCACCAGCCGGAGGATGGGCTCGATGGTGGCGAGATCGCGGGCCTTGCGGATCGGGACCGCGATGATCTGGTGCTGGCGCGGGATACCGACGATCGCTCCGTGCGGAAGGTCGACTCCCAGCAGTTCGTTCAGCCGCACCAGGTGCGCGACACCCGACACACCCTGGTCGACCACGACGTGCAGCGGTGAGAACTCACCCTGGTCGTAGGACTCGACCACGACACCGTCGCCCCGCATGTTCTCGATCGCACGCCTGATCAGGTCGGGAGGGGTGGTGTTCCAGCGGGACGTCAGATGGCCGAGGACGGGATGAGCCTGCTGCCGCCGGCCGGATTCGTCCGGCCCCATCGCGACCAGGAGCGCGACCAGCTCGTCATTGAGGTAGACGTATACGCCGTCCGGGCCGAGCTCCGATGTCCTCGCGGGAATCAGGCGGAGCAGGGAGTCACGCCGTCCGGCGGGTATCGCCAGCAGCTCGCGGCACGGGCTGTGCCTCGTGCAGTCCTGGGCCGGGACCGCCGAACCGTCGTACGTGGTGGCCTGCGGTGAGCTGTTGCACGGCCCGGCGCCCAGCTGGTTCACGACCCCGCCGGCCCGAGCGGCGTCCAGGGGATAGATGGTGTTGTCCATGATCGGACCGGTGATCACCGCGGGACCGGTGACCGGGGGCGCGCCGTATTCTGCCGCGAGCCGGCTCGCGGCAGGGTTGGGATGACCAGCGCGGGGTCGACCGGGGGCGTCCTCGGCGTGCCACAGGGTCAGGTCGGCGCCGAGCCTGGTGGAGCGAACGTTCTCCGAGCCGAGCAGGTCGGCCACCTCGCGCACCAGGTCCATCCCGAAGGACGCCGTCGTCATCTGCCGTGGGCCATCGACGGTCACGAGCACGAGCTGGGCGGCGCCGCCTGGTTGAGCTGTCATCCCGGAATGATATGTGGCCACCCATCCTCCACAACGGACACCGACCGGCCGGCGTCCGCCGCGGCCAGCCCCCGTGGTGGATCCTCAAGCGCGCCGGCCGCGGAGGCGCCGCGCCAGGGTGGGGATCATCACCGTCGCGGGGATGAGGTGGAGCCCCAGGAGGGCGGTGGTCGTGGCGGCGTCGGCCCCGGAGAGGAGGGGCGGGACCAGCGAGAGCGCGGTGAGCGACACCGCCGTCCACACGAATCGCTCGACGGGGCGAGCGCTCCACCGGAGCAGCGCGGCGGCGATGACGACACCCACGATCGAGAAGAAGCCGGTCACCACGGCGAATCCGGGCAACGGGATGCTCTCGCCACCGTCTGGGATCTCGAAGTCGACGCCGACGGCCTGGGCGAGCGCGGCGGCGAGGGTGGTGGCCACCACCGCCGCGGGCGTGGCGACCAGGCCGGTGAGGGCGAGCCCGCGGAAGCGGTTTGTGCGGCTGGTACGGCTCGACGCCGGGTCGGTGACGATCCCGGTGTCACTCCTGCTGGTCATGTCGTTCCTCCGTCCTCTGGTGAGCGGGGTAGGGATGGGATGGCACCGGCACGCGACGCTCGTGGACCCGGGGCTGACGATGCGGACCCTCGCGGTGCGGCCGTGAGCGTCCACACCCGGACTACTCCGTGCCGTCGGCCGGCAGGCGCTCCGGCAGTCCGAGCCGTGGGAACCGGTCGTCGTGGAAGGTCACGATCTCGGTGATCGCCCCGCCGGTGACGCGCAGGACGTCGATCGTCAGCGGCAGGTACGCACCCTCCCGCTCCCGCCAGTGGTAGAAGGCGACGGCGGGCTGCCGGTTCACGAAGGTGGGGACGCCGCGCAGGCCCGTCATGCCCTCGAAGCCGTCGTCGACCCAGTTCTTCACCACGGCGTCGCGCCCGACGTACAGGCCCGGCGTGGGCGGCATCGAGCAGCGGACGTCGTCGCGCAGCAGCACGGCGAGCCGACCGACGTCCGTGGCCACACTGGCGTCGGTGAAGCGGCGCACCAGCTCGCGGGTCCCGGCGTCCTCCTCGCCGCCGGTCCAGTCCTGCCGCTCGGCGGGCAGGTGCTCCCGCATGCCGGCGCGAGCCCGCTGCAGTGCGCTGTTCACCGAGTTGACCGAGTCCCCGAGTAGCTCCGCGACGTCCTTCGCCGGCCAGCCGAGCACGTCCCGCAGGATCAGCACGGCCCGCGGGCGCGGCGCGAGGTGCTGGACCGCGACCAGGTACGCCAGCTCGATCGTCTCCCGCGCGACGGCGACCGTCTCCGGCCCGTCCGCGTCACCCGCGGGCAGCTCGTCGAGCAGCCGGTCCGGGTAGGGCTGCAACCACAGCACCTCGCCGCCGGTAGCGGGCTCCGGGCGGCACTTCGCGAGCAGGTCCAGGCAGGCGTTGGTGGCGATCCGGTACAGCCAGGCCCGGAACGTCGACCGTCCCTGGAAGGTCTCCCGTCGCCGCCAGGCACGCAGCAACGTCTCCTGCACGGCGTCCTCGGCGTCCTCGAACGATCCGAGCATCCGGTAGCAGTGCACGTGCAGCTCCCGCCGGTGCCGCTCCGCCAGGCCGGAGAACGCCGGCTCGTCGATCTCGCCCGGACCGCTGCCACCCAGCTCCTCCAGCCGTGTGTCCGCACCCATCACGTCATCCTTCCGCCTCGTCGTGTGCCGTCCCAGGTATGACGGGTGCGGGCGCGATAACTCATCACCACCGTCGGTCGGCGTGGCCGACCCGCTGACGGATCACGGCCCCGCGTCGGAGTGGACCTCGACGTCGTAGAGCAGCTGCACGTTGCGGCGGCCGTTCGTGATGCCGACGAAGATCGGGTCACCGGCCGGGGTGCGGCCCTGGCGCCAGACCTGTTCCCGGGCCGCCTCCCGTGACTCGTGATGGATCCTGCCCTGTCGATGCAGGTGTAGGACGCGGCGGGCAGTGGTCCGGTCGCTGTCGAGGTGGATTCGCAGCAGGGGCATGGTGGATCTCCTCGCCGACCGTCGAGACCGACCTTCGTACGTTCGACTAGCTTAACGGTGTTAAATTCACTGTCCAGCGGACTAGAGTGACGCCATGACCACCGCGGAGCCCGACCCCCCGACCCCCTCGACGGGGCGGCGATCCGGCCGGACCGCGCCGCCGGTATGGCTACGGGCGGAGCCCTCGCGTGCCCGGCGCACACCGCCGCTGACCCTTGAGCGCATCGTGGACACCGCCGTGACCCTGCTGGACGAGCACGGCATCGAGGGCCTGACGATGCGCCGTCTCGCCCAACGGCTCGGCGTGACGGCGACCGCGTTGTACTGGCACGTGAGGACGAAGGACGACGTCCTGGACCTGGCCGTCGATCGAATCTTCGGCGACGTGCCGATCCCGGAGGCCGGCGACGACTGGCAGGAGGACGTCCGCGTCCTCGTCCGAGGCTGGCGCGCTGCCATGCTGTGTCATCCCTGGGCGCCGGGGCTGGTCGGCCGTCCGATGCTCGGGCCCAACGTCCTGGCCCGTACCGAGTTCCTGCAGTCGGCGTTGGTGCGCGGCGGCTGTCGCGGACGTGAGCTCGCGGTGGCCACGCGGATGCTCGCCAACTACGTCATCGGCGCCTCGCTCACGGAAGCCACCTGGCACCGGACCGCGGACCCGGACGCGAGAGCCGCGGCCCGTGACCATGTCGCCGCGAGCGCCGACGCCTATCCGACCCTCATCGCGTCCGGTCATCTCGATGACACCCGGTGGAACGACGACCTGCTGTTCGAGGAGGGCCTCGACGGCATTCTCCAGACAGCGGCACGGACCCCTTCTTCGGCTACGCCCGTGGTGGGGCCACCGTGCCGCCCGAATCGAGCCGCGGTGTGGCCGTCAGACCGACGGTGACGGCGGCGTGGAGTACGAGCTGACGCCGCGCTCGGCGCACGGCGGACGCCAACCACGTCAGATGGTCGTGGTGCGTTCCGGCCTGACAAGGCCGTCGAGCATGACCTGGATCGCCTTACCGCGGGCCTCGTCGCTGTCGGCGGTGAGGGCCATGCGGACGAAGGTCGCGATGTCCTCGGCGGTGATGCCGGCCCGCAGCCGGCCGGCGGCTCTCAGCCGATCGGTGGCCGGGCCGACCACGGAGGTGATCAGACGCTGGGCGTGGTGGTCGGCGCCCGGCCGGCGACATGGCCCCGCTGCTCGTACATTGATCGACCACTCGGACTGAGCGAGAGGTGGGCCTGACCGTCATCGCGCCACGACGACGGTCGGGCCCACCTCTGCCGAACGGGTGACGGGCGCCGCGCACCGCGACCAGGCGGCACGGCAGGCCGTCAGCGGCCGTACGCCTCCAGCAGGCGCAGCCACACCTCGCTGACCGTGGGGTACGCGGGAACGGCGTGCCACAACCGGTCGATCGGAACCTCGCCGACGATCGCGATCGTCGCGGCGTGCAGCAGCTCCGCGACGTCGGGGCCGACGACGGTGCAGCCGATGATCACTTGCCGGTCCTCATCGACGATCATCCGGGCGTGTCCCTGGTATCCGTCGGCGTGCAGGGCGGCCCCCGCGACGGCGGCCAGGTCATAGTCGACGACCCGGGTCCGCAGGTCCGCGGCCTCGGCGGCCGCCGCCGTCAGCCCGACCGACGCGATCTCCGGGTCGGTGAAGACGACCTGCGGCACGGCCCGTTCGTCGGTCGTGGCCACGTGCCGGCCCCAGCGGCCGTCGTCAACCGGCTCGCCCTTCGCCCGCGCCACGATGACGTCGCCGACGGCGCGCGCCTGGTACTTGCCCTGGTGGGTGAGCAGGACCCGGCGGTTGACGTCGCCGGCGGCGTACAGCCATCCGTCGCCGACCAACGCCCCGTCGTCGCCGACGACTCGCAACGTGTCGTCGACGCTGAGCCAGGCGCCGGGCTTCAGGCCGATCCGGTCGAGGCCGATGTCCTGCGTGTTCGGCGTACGACCGGTCGCGACCAGGAGTTCGTCTGCCTCGACCTGCTCGCCGTCGGTCAGCGTGATGTGCACCGTGCCGTCGCGGTGGCGACTCACGGAGGCGGCTTCGGCGCCGAGGCGTACCGACACGCCGGCATCCCGCAACGACTGCGCGACCCGCTCGCCGGCGAACGGCTCCATCATCGGCAGCACACCGTCGCGGGCCAGCACCGTCACCACGGATCCGAGGTCCACGAACGCGGTGGCCATCTCCGCGGCCACCACACCGCCACCGATGATGGCGAGCCGACCGGGAACCTCACTCGCCGCTGCTGCCTCCCGGCTGGTCCACGGTGCCGCGTCGCGCAGCCCGGCGACGTCCGGGACCAGTGCGCTGCTCCCGGTCGCGACGACGACCGCGTGCCGGGCGATGAGCGAGGTCGGGGCGCCGTCCTCGCCGGTCACCTCGACAACCCGGTCGGAGCTGATCCGTCCCTGGCCGCGATACAGCGCGATCCCGGCCGAGTCCAGCCACGACACCTGCCCGTCGTCCGACCAGTTCGCGGCGAAGGAGTCCCGGCGGCGCAACACGGCGCTCGCGTCCAGATCGCCCGTCACCGCCTCACGCGCTCCGGGCAGCCGACGTGCCGCCCGCAGCGCGGCCGCGCTGCGCAGCAATGCCTTCGTCGGCATGCAGGCCCAGTAGGAGCACTCACCACCGACGAGTTCCCGTTCGACGACGGCGGCGGTCAGGCCGCCCCGCACGACGCGGTCGGCGACGTTCTCCCCGACCGGCCCCGCGCCGATGACCACCACGTCGTACGAAGCGTCCGCCATGTCAGTTCGCCTTCGCGGCGCGGCCGAGGCGGATGGCCGAGATGAGGAAGAAGATGCCGCCGGGGATGGCGTAGCCGATCGCGTTGGTCAGCACCGGGTTCTCCGCGGAGGCGCCGGCGATGAACGACCCGCCGGCGAGCACGGAGATGCCACCGCTGATGATCATCGGCCACTGGCCGCCCAAGCCGCGCCGGGTGACCCCCACGATCAGCTGAACCAGCCCGGCCACGACCGCCCAGGCACCCCACACGCGCAGGACCGCCGGTATGCCGGACGTGCCGGCGACGGCCAGGCCGACCGCGGCGAGCAGGCTGACCGCGATGTTCACGTAGAGCAGGGTGGGCGATCCGGTGGCGCGTGACGCGCGGGCGTCGACGACGGCGGCGGCCACGTCGAACAGCGGGTAG
Organism: Micromonospora xinjiangensis; assembly: GCF_056150165.1. Classification (NCBI taxonomy): domain Bacteria; kingdom Bacillati; phylum Actinomycetota; class Actinomycetes; order Micromonosporales; family Micromonosporaceae; genus Micromonospora; species Micromonospora xinjiangensis. The sequence goes on from NZ_JAXCFO010000004.1 coordinate 361,762, forward strand.
AGCACGAGCAGCGCCATGGCGAGCGGGCCGAGGTGGGTGGCGGTCGTGAACATCACGAGGGCCCAGGCGATGGCGAACCCGAAGCGGACGAAGTACAGCCGCCGCAGGGTGGCCGCCGTCGTCGAGACGCCGGGTGCGGTGACGGTGGTCATGGTGAGCCTTTCGGTGGGTGTTGAGGGGAACCGCGACAGGCGGCATGGGGCGAAGCGCCCTGTAGAACGAACGTTCTGTCCCGGCAATGGTGTCGAGCGAGCGGCGCGTTGTCAAGACAGAACGTTCTACCCACTTGTCGGCGCGTGCCGGTGCGAGACCGAACGTTCTGTCGCTAAGATGGGCTCATGGCAGGCAGCGAGACCGGAACCCGGCCGTCCGAGGCGCGACAACGGCTCCTCAACACGGCGACCAGGATCTTCTACGCGGAAGGGATCCATTCGGTCGGCGTGGATCGGATCATCGCCGAGGCGAAGGTGACCCGGGCCACCTTCTACCGGCACTTCCCCGGCAAGGAGGATCTTGTCCTCGCCTACCTGCAGACGGCCGATAAAGCCATCCGCGACCACGTGGAGACGGCCATCGCCGCGGGCCTACCGGCGCCCGAGGCCCTCCGGGCCGTCGCCGAGGCGGTCGCGCAGGACATCCGGTCGACCGGCTTTCGTGGCTGCGCCTTCCTGAACGCCGTGGCCGAGTACCCCGATCCCGACCACCCCGTGCACCAGGCCGTCCTCGCGCACCGGCAGTGGTTCCTCGACACGATCAACAGCCTGCTGGCGAGCATCCAGGAGACCGAGGCCGAGACCGCCGCGCGGCACTTCGTCATGCTCCGCGACGGCGCCATGGCGGCCGGCTGCCTCTTCGACCCCGTACTGATCTGCGAGACGTTCCTCCGCGGCGTCGACGGACTGATCCGGACCCACGCCGCACGCCAGCCGTCCTGATCCGCCCGCGAGCGGCCCGCACTCTCGGCGGCGTCAGGCGTCGGCGCGGATCAGGACTCATGAGCACCGCGGCGCCCGTTCCGAATGGGGCACCGTCCTGACGACGGCTCCGGCCCGGCGGAGATCCGCCGGGCCGGAGGGTGACCGTCAACGCTCTGAACGGATCAGCTCGTCCGCACCGAACCGTTGACCGTGCTGTCCCGCACGGTGGCGCCGATCGCGTCGACCGAGCCGTTCACCCGGCTCTCCACGATCGACACCACGGAGGCGCCGGTGGCGTGGACCGAGCCGTTGAGGGTCGAGTTGAAGACGACCAGACCCGCGCCCGGAGCGACCTTGATCGCCCCGTTCACGGTCGCCCCGTCCAGGCACGTGACGCCGGAGGTGACCGTGAGGCCACCGTTGCGCCGCGTGCTCAGGACGGTGGTGCAGGCCGGGTAGCTGGGCTGGGTCTGGACGTTCAGCTCCGCGAAGGAGAACGCCCGCGCGTTGTTGGTCCGCGGGTCGTCCAGCTTCAGGACGTCCAGGCCCTTCTGGATGTCGTTCGAATAGATGTAACCGTTGTGGTAGTACGTCGACCAGGCGCCACCGAGGATGCGGCGGGTGTCCGACAGCGGGCCGCGCTCCCAGTAGGCGATCTCGACCGGGTTGGCGGAGTCGGTGAAGTCGATCACCGAGATGCCGCCCTGGTACCAGGCCTGGATCATGATGTCGCGGCCCATGGCCGGGACCAGCGAGCCGTTGTGCGCGACGCAGTTCTCCAGGGTCGTGTTCAACCGCGGGATCTTGAAGTAGCTCCGGAAGACCAGTTCACGGTCGGCACCGGAACCGACGATGTCGTAGATCGCGTCCGCGCCCTGGTTGGTCCGGTAGCTGCTGGTGCAGATCGCGCTGCTGCCGCCACCGAGCTCGTCGGTGAAGACGACCTTGGTGCCGCTGTTGTTGAACGTGGCCGAGTGCCAGAACGCGAAGTTGGTGTCGCGCACCTGGCTGACGACCACCGGGTTCTCGCGGTCGGAGATGTCGAACAGCACGCCGTCACCCATGCAGGCGCCGGCGGCCAGGTCCAGCTCCGGGTACGCGGTGATGTCGTGGCAGCCGCTCGTGGAGCCGGCGCCCGTGGTGCCCGGGAACAGAACCGGGGTGGCCACCACGGCGGCGCTGGTCGGGTTGTCCAGCGGCACCTTGACGATCGAGATCTTGTCGTGCGGGGGCTTGCAGTAGAACGCGCCGTTCGACGGGCCGTACGACTGGATGTAGACGTAGACGCTCTTCCCGTCCTTGCTCGGCACCAGCGTCTGGGTGTGCGAACCGCAGTCGGTCCGGACCGACTTGATGTAGCGCGGGTTCGCCTTGTCGCTGATGTCGAAGATCCGGATGCCCTCCCAGGAGCTCTGCAGGGCGGAGGACGCGCTCGTGCTGTTGCACGAGTCGTCGCTGCGGGGCGCGTCGACCGCGAGGAACAGCAGGTTGCCGAAGACCGACGGGTCGCCCTGCGAGCCGGAGCAGACCACCTGGCTGACCACCTCGGGCGAGGTGGGGTCGCTGACGTCGAAGACGTTGAAGCCCTCGTAGTTGCCGGCGAATACGTACTTGCCCTGGAACGCCAGGTCCGAGTTGTACGCCCCCTCGCTGGCGAACCCGCCGAACTTCGGGATGTTGGCGATCTGCCGGATGTTGTCGCTGCTGGAGATCTCGTCCACGGCCGGGATCCCGGCGGCGGCGGTCACGTCGTTGGCCGCCTCCTCCGCGATGCAGTACTCGGCGAAGTTGTCTCCGGCGGCCCGGAACGACTCGCAGTTGTCCGCGCCTGACGTCGAGTCGACGGCGCCGCTCGCCGGCACCGCCGCCCCGACGGCGGCGAGGAGGAGGGTGCCGGTGGCGGCGAGGCCGATGGCCAGCTTCCGGCTCCCTCTCGGGATTGGTTGGGACATGTAGTGACACCCTTCATCGCAGTCAGCAATGGGTAGCCGGACGATAACCCTGATTCGAAACGCAGCCGGCTCGGATTTTGATCACGCTTCGGCAACACGCCGGGATTTTTGACGGTTCAAACAACCGCACGTCAGGCAATCGAGGTTTTTCGCTTCGCGGTCCCCGCCGCCGCTGGTCAAGCCCGCGCTACCATCCCCGCCAACCTCAGGTGTACGGCGGGAGTCGAGTTGTGCTAGGTGGACGGATCCGGGCGATTTCCCGGCAGTCGCGGACTGTCGTGCTGATCGAGCTGGCGGTGGTCGTGGCTCTGGCGATCGGGGTGACGCTGTCGTTCGCGTGGCCTGAGGGGGATTCGCCGCCGTCGGCGAGCAGCGAGGCCCCGCAGTCGCTCGACCTTCCCGGCCTGCCGGACTCGACGGCCCCGGTGCTGATGCCCGGTCGTCCCGGCGAACCGGTGCAGAGTCGCCGGGCGAACGAGATGTCACCGGCGCCACGCGCGTCGTACAACAACGCCGACATCCGGTTCGTCACCATGATGATCCCTCACCACGAGCAGGCGCTGGTGATGGCCCGGCTCGTCGCGGACCGCAGCGGGAACCCGCAGCTCACGATCCTGGCCGACCGGATCCTGGCCGCGCAGGAACCGGAGATCAAGACGCTTGAGACCTGGCTGACGGACCGGGGTCTGGAACGCACGTCCGGCGGCGACCACCAGCACACGATGCGCGGAATGCAGTCGGCGGAGGCGCTGGATCGACTCGCCGCCGCGCGAGGCGACGAGTTCGACCGGATGTTCGTGAGCATGATGACCGAACACCACCAGGGCGCGATCGACATGGCGGGCGAGGTGCTCGCGCTCGGCGTGGACGGCATCATCAACGAGCTGGCCAGCGGCGTCGTCGTCGAACAGGGGGCCGAGATCAACCGGATGCGTCAGGCGCTGGACGCCGGGAACTGACACGTTCCGGCCGGCCCACCCCGCTCGCCCGCCGCGTTGCTTCCGGGGGCGGCGCCGCCCCGACTCCCGGCGGTCGGCAGCGTCGGCGCTGTCAGTGGAAGCCCGCCACCGGCCGAGGCCGGTAGGGCGCCTCGAGTGCCGTGGTCTCCTCGTCGGTCAGCTCGATGTCGAGCGCGGCGACGGCGTCGTCGAGGTGGTGCGGTTTGGTCGCGCCGACGATCGGCGCGGTGACCCGGCCGGCCACCCAGGCCAGCGCGATCTGCGCACGGGACACACCCCGGTTCGCGGCGATCGTCGCGACCGTATCCACGATCGTACGGTCGGTCTCCTCGTAGCCGCTGTACAGCGTGCGGCCGAACTCGTCGGACTCGGTGCGGGCGGTGGTGGCCTGCCAGTCGCGGGTCAGTCTGCCCCGGGCGAGGGGGCTCCACGGGATCGTCGCGACGCCCTGGTCCGCGCAGAAGGGCATCATCTCCCGCTCCTCCTCGCGGTAGAGCAGGTTGTAGTGGTTCTGCATCGAGACGAACCTCGTCCAGCCGTTCAGATCGGCCAGGTAGAGCGCCTTGGCGAACTGCCACGTGTGCATCGACGACGCGCCGATGTACCGCACCTTGCCCGCCTTGACCAGGTCGTGCAGGGCCTCAAGAGTCTCCTCGAGCGGCGTCGCGTAGTCGAAGCGGTGGATCTGGTACAGGTCGACGTAGTCGGTGCCGAGCCGACGCAGGCTGTTGTCTATCTCGGCGTGGATGGCCTTGCGCGACAGGCCGGCGCCGTTCGGGCCCGGACGCATCCGACCATGCACCTTGGTGGCGATGACGACGTCCTCGCGGCTGGCGAAGTCCTTCAGCGCGCGGCCGAGGATCTCCTCGCTGCTGCCGTCGGAGTAGACGTTCGCGGTGTCGAAGAAGTTGACGCCCCAATCGAGCGCCTGCCGGATGAACGGACGGGCCTGGTCCTCGGGGAGGGACCACGCGTGGTTGCCGCGGCCCGGATCGCCGTAGCTCATCGCACCCAGGCAGATCCTCGAAATCTCCAGACCGGTCGAACCCAGCCTCACGTACCGCACAGGCACACCTCCAGCGAGCGGCCGGGCGGGCTGCCCAGCCGTCGACACGCTACTCCGCGAGCCCCGTAGGCCGGCCACCCCGGCGTGCTGCTGCTCGGTGTCCGCGTAGTGACGCGACGGTGTGAACCCGTCCAACCACGTCCCCGGTTCTCAGGCGCCGATCCCGCCCTCGACGAGGTCGAGGTGCCGTGCCTGCCGTGCGACATAGTCTTCCAACGCGGTGCGGTAGCTGTCGGCGAAGCGGGTCAACTCGTCGATCTCATGCTGAAGTTCGGTGCGTCTGGCCTGGAGTGCGGTCGATGCGTCGCCGCGGCGTTGGTTGGCGTCGCGCTCCATGTCGTCGGCCGTCTCGCGCGCCTCGCGGGCCATCTGCTCGGATCGCTGCCGGGCGCCGGCGAGCAGCGCCTGTGATTGCCGGTAGGCGTCGCGGAGGTACTCGTCGGCGGTGCGCTGCGCCACCGCCAGGACGCGGTCGGTGCCCTCGCCGTCGGCGAGGGCGGTCGGTCCGGTGGCGGGGACGGCCCGGTGAGCATCGTCGAGCTGGCGCTGGATGTCCCGCACGACCTGCTCGACCCGGTCGTACGCGCCATGGGCACGCTGCAGCTCGGCCACGGCAGCGACGAGTTCGGCCTTGAGGGCGACGCCGGACGGCGACCGGTGACCGACGGACACCTCCGCGCCACCGGCCTGGCGCTGTAACGACGTGTTCTCCTCCATCAGTCTGATCATGTCCAGGGTGACCTCGTCCAGGAAGGCGTCGACCTGCTCCTCGTCGTAACCGCGCTTCCCGAGCGAGGCCTTGCCGAATTCGACGTTGTGGATGTCGGCTGGGGTGAGCGGCATCGTGCTCCTCACGTCGGCGGGGGAGGGGGCGGCTGCTGCGCTCACTCTGCGGGGGATCCGGTCGGATCGACGAGGCGCGCACTTTCACCGGAAGGGCGATGCGGACTCCACACATCGGAAGTGGAGGAGGCCGTGACGCGAGGACTCGACCACCTCACCCTACGCGCCTCGGCGCTGGCCGACACCTCGGCGGCGTACGCTCGGCTTCGTGGATCACGAAGAGCGCATCGCCCTGTTCCTCGACTACGAGAACCTGGCCATCGGTGCGCGCGAGCACCTCGGCGGGATGGCCTTCGACCTTCGGCCGGTGACCGACGCGCTCGCCGAACGCGGGCGCGTGGTGGTGCGCCGGGCGTACGCCGACTGGTCGTACTTCGACGAGGACCGGCGAGCGCTCACCCGATCGCACGTCGAACTCATCGACATTCCGCAGCGCATGGGCGCCTCGCGCAAGAACGCCGCCGACATCAAGATGGTCGTCGACGCGCTGGAGTTGGCTTTCGAACGCGGGTACATCTCGACGTTCGTGCTGTGCACCGGCGACAGCGATTTCACCCCGCTGGTGCACAAGCTTCGCGAGCTCAACAAGCGCGTCATCGGTGTCGGTGTGGAGAAGACGACCTCCATGCTGCTGCCGCCTGCCTGTGACGAGTTCCTCTTCTACGACCGCTTGGACGGCGTGGAGGTCCCACCCGCCGGAGCCCGCCGGAACCGGCCGACCAGCCCTGCGGCGGTCGAACCGGAGCCGGTGCTGGCGGAGCCGGAGCCGCAGTCGATGGCGGCCGCGCCGGCACGCGACATCGACGGCCTCACGGCCCTCGTCGCGGGAACGCTCGCCGGCCTGCAGGGCAGTGCGAGCGGGGCGGTGACCGCCTCGACGCTCAAGCGCACCCTGCTGCGGAAGGACCCCACCTTCCACGAGGGGGACTTCGGTTTCCGCGCCTTCGGCGAACTGCTCCGCCACCTCGCCGCGGACAACGTCGTCGAGCTGACCGAAGGGCCGGCGAAGGGAGACCCCGAGGTCACGCTCCCGGAGCGGGGAGACCGGGAGACGGCGTTCAACCTGCTGCGCACCGTGGTGCTCGACCTGGCCGACCGGGACGGTTCGGTGGCGCTCTCCGGGCTGAAGAACCAGGTCCGCAAGGCGGCGCCCGGCTTCAGCGAGAAGAAGCTCGGCTACCGCAGCTTCCTCCAGTTCTGCAAGGCGGCGGCGACCGCCGGGGTGGTCGTTCTGACCTGGAGCCCCGCCGCCGACGACTACCTGCTCAAGGTGCCGGCGGGAGCCGAGGCGCAGCCGCACCGCGGGTGACGCCGCGTGGCTCGCGGCCGGGCACCGCGGGCGGTGGAGTCAGGCGTCGCGGAATCACGGCCCGGTGGGTCGGCCGCCATCGCCGGTCAGGAGGGCGGAGAGGCCGGTGATGCCGAGGACCCGCCGCACGTGCCCGTCGGCGTTGGTGACACGCAACGGCACGTTCATGGCCGCCGCCGCGTTGTAGGCCGAGACGAGGACGGTGAGGCCGGTCGAGTCGATGAACTGCAGGGCAGCGAGATCCACCACCACCGCCTCGGCGCCGGCCATGGCATCCGTCAGGAGTTGGTGCAGCGGCTCGGCGACGACGAGGTCCACCTCTCCGCCGAGGAACACAGTGGTGGTGCCCGCATCGCTCGCGGTGCGCCAGGTCCACTGCTTCTGGTCACTGCTGGCTGCCACAGCTCACCGCCTTCGTGCTCGCACGGAACTTCATGGTCACCGCGGCCACGAAGCCGTGCGGTTCCCGGCGAAGGCGCAGGCCATCTGTCAGCTGCTGTGCCAGCCAGAGCCCTCGGCTGCCGGGCATCGTCGGCGCGGCCAGCGAGGGAGCCACCTCGTCCATGCCCGGACCGTGGTCGTGCACCTCGCAGACGAGGTGGCCCCGGCCGGCGTACAGCCGTAGCTCCCCGCCGCCTCCACCGTGCACGACCGCGTTGCTCACCAACTCGTGCGCGGCCAGGACGAAGTCCTCCAACCTGGCACCGGTCAGGCCCAGGGCAGCGGACGCCGCGGTCAGCACCTCCCGAACCTGGATGACCTCGGAAATGGTGAAGGGCACGGCCAGTATCTGACCGAGCCCGACATCCCCACCTGGAAGCCCCTGTGGGCCTGCCGGCGCACCTGAGCTGCTCATACGGGGGGACGCTACACCACCGGCCCCGTCACGGCAGATCCGCGAGTCGCCGCTGTCGCCGTGCGCAAGCTCGCCGACCCTCGATTCCCGGGCCGCGTGGCTGACACCGCCTCGATGACGCCCCACCGCGGCGGCCGTCCGCCGCAACACCGACGGCTGCGGGGGTGCGGGTCGTCGACGGGCTGAGGCCGCTGCTCGCGCTGAGGGCGTGCGCCGGGATAATCACTGCAACGGGTAGGTCGGGCGCCCAGCGCGGATCGCACACATCCGGGCAGCGAGAGCGCGGGCGCGATGACGGAAGGAAACGGCCAGTGACCGGTGACGGCGAGCTGCGGACGGTGCCGTCGCCGCAGAGCGCGCCGCGAGCCTCGGGCTCGACCACGGCCTCCGAGCTGAGGAATCCGATGGTGCTGCTGATCGAGGACGATCCCGGCGACGCGCTGCTCACCCAGGAACACCTGACCGACAGCCGGATCACGACCCGTTTCGAGCACGCGGGCAGCCTGGCCCAGGCAACCGCGTCACCGACGATGCCCGACTGCGTACTGCTCGACCTTCGTCTCCCCGACGGCGAGGGCCTGGACGCGCTGCGCCGGGTGGTGGACCGGTGGCCGGACACGGCTGTGGTGGTGCTGACCGGCTTGAACGACGAGGCCACCGGAGCAGCGGCCGTCGCCGCCGGCGCCCAGGACTACCTCTTCAAGGGCCACGTCGACGCGGCCCTGCTCGGCCGGACGATCCAGTACGCGATCCACCGTCAACGCGCGCAGGTCACCGAGCGGCAACTGCGGGAAAGCCGCCTACAGGCCCGCGAGAACGTGCGCCTGCAGCGGGGACTGCTGCCCAAACCGCTGATCAGCGATCCCGCGCTCGCGGTGGTCAGCCGTTACGTGCCGGGCCAGCAGCGCTCGTTGCTCGGCGGTGACTTCTTCGACCTGGTGCAGGAGGACGACGGCACGATCCACGCCGTCATCGGCGACGTCTGCGGCAACGGCCCCGACGAGGCCGCGATCGGCGTCGGCCTGCGCGTCGGCTGGCGCACCCTGACCCTGGCAGGCGTCAGCAAGGCGGAGCGGATGCGGCTGCTCGAACAGGTCCTGGTCGCGGAACGCCCGCATGAGGCCATGTTCGCCACCGCGTGCACGGTGCGGGTGGCCCCCGACCGGTCCCACGCGATCGTCGTCAGCGCCGGCCACCCGCCACCCCTGGTGATCACCCCCGACGGCGCCTACCCCGCACCGATTCGCCACCACCTCGCGCTGGGCATGTTCCCCGGACGAGGCCGCTGGCAGGAGTCGGTCGTCACCCTGCCCCCGGGCGCCGGCCTGTTGCTGTACACCGACGGCGTCTACGAGGGCTTCACCCAGGACGGCACCCGACTGGGCGAACAGCGCTTCGTCGAACTCGCCTCGCGCCTGACGTCGATCAGAGACTCCACCGACTACCTCACCGCTCTGCTCGCCGAGGTCCAGCGGGGCGACGACGGCCGCCACAGCGACGACACCGCGCTGCTCTACCTGACCTGGCCGTCGCCGCCCGACCCCCGATCGCCCTGACCGGCGTGGGATCTAGCCAGCGAGGAGGAGGGCGGCGGCGACCGGCGCCAGGTACAGCAGCGGGAACGGCACGTGTCCGTACGAACGGGCCCGCAGGACGGTCACGACGGCGCCGGTGAAGTAGAGCACGAGGCCGACGCCGGCGAGGATCCCGACGACGGGCACGAACAGACCGACGATCAGACCGACCGACCCGGCCGCCTTGGCGACCCCGAGCCAGGGCCACCACGAGCGGGGCACGCCGTACGCGGCGAGGGGCTCGACGACCCACGTGGCGTGGACGAAGACGGAGGCGGCGGAGAACCCGACCCAGAGGGCGGCGGCGACGGTGACGACCGTGGCGGTGGTGGACATGACGTGGTCCTTTCTCGTGTCACTGACGAGCACGAGACGGGACAGGGTCGGCCCGGCGTGAAGCGACGTGACACGCGCCACAGCAACGGTGGCCGGCGTCGACGCTCCGCCCCGATCAGGGCGTCGACCTGATCACGGCAGGACGGCCCCTGGCCGGCTTCGGCGCGGTGCGGGAGCTCCGGCAGAAGTCGTCCCCGCGATGGCGGCCGGGGAACCACCGGCCCCGGGCAGCGCCGCGCCGCTTTCCTGGCGGGGCGGGCCGGGTGGACCTCCGAGAGTCGGGTGGATGCCGGTCAAGCACGAAACGCGCGAATCGCGAGGGCGGCGAAGCGGCGGGACGCGGCGACCCGCGCGTCTGTCGAGGCCATGCGCAGGCCGCGGTTCGCCATCAGCATGAGGATGAGATCGTCCAGGACGAAGTCGGGCCGCAGCGCGCCGGTCTCCTTGGCGCGGCGCGCGAGCTCGGCGAGCGAGTTGAGTGCGTGCTCGCGCTCGGCGGCCAGATCCACGGTATGGGGGAAGGCCGACGTGAGCGCCGTGATGAAGCCCCGGTTCCGCGCGTGCGCCTCACAGAGCTTCTCGACGACCCGGGAGAAGCCGTGCCACGGATCCGGGTCGCCGAGCCCTTCCTGAGCGATGGCGCGGCACGCGTGTATCTGCTCGGTGAAGGCCTCGGCGACCAGCGCCTGCTTCGTGGGGAAGCGGCGGTACAGGGTCGCGGGGCCCACGCCCGCGCGCCGGGCTATCGCGCGCATCGGTACGTCCAGGCCTTCGGCGGCGAATATCGCTCGCGCCGCGTCGAGGATGCGCTCGCGGTTGTCGGCGGCGTCCGAACGCAGCTTCTGAGGCAAACGGCCGACCACTCTCTCACATTAGCTAAGCGGACGCCCGCGCCCGTTAGCGTTCCGGGCAGGCGGGGTCGCCGCACGGCGACAGTGATTCGGCTCACGAAGAGGAACACCTGTGAAGGCAGTCGCGATCAAGGAGTTCGGCGGCCCGCAGGGGCTTGCCGTCGTCGATGTCCCTGACCCGACTCCAGCTCGGGGACAGGTGTTGGTCGCTACCGAGGCGATCGGCGTCGGAGGCGTCGACGTCATGATCCGAAGCGGTGCTCTCGCGGACTACGGCTTCCGGGAGGGCCATATCCCGGGCGGCGAGGTCGCGGGAACGGTGACCGCGGTGGGCGACGGCGTCGACCCGGCATGGCTCGGGCAGCGGGTGTGGGCGTTCGCCGGCACGGGCGGCGGCTACGCCGAGCAGGCAGTGGCGCCGGTCGCGGAGGTCGTGCCCCTCCCGGCTGGCCTCTCCGCCGTCGACGCCGTAACGCTCGGGAGCGCCGGGGTCGTGGCCCACTTCGGTCTCGCCCAGGCCCGCTTCTCTCCCGGCGAGGCCGTGCTGGTGCGCGGCGCGGCCGGCGGCATCGGGATCATGACGGTCCAGCTCGCGGCCCGCGGCGGTGCCGGCGCGGTGGCCGTCACCACGTCCGCTCCTGAGCGTGGGCGTCGGCTGCGCGACCTCGGTGCGACCCATGTGCTGGACCGCTCCGGAGCGGGCGGACGGGACGAGCCCACGGGCTACGACGTCGTCATCGACGTCGTAGCAGGTCAAGGAATGCCGTCGTTCCTCGACAGGCTCAACCCCAACGGTCGACTCGTGGTCGTCGGCGCGGTCGGGGGTCAGCCTCCGGCCGACTTCGGTACGAGGTTGATGGCTGCGTTCCAGAAGTCGCTGTCCTTCGCCACCTTCAGTGCCGCAACGGTAGCGGGGCCTGCGCGAAACGCCGTCAGGATGGCGCAGTTCGCCGCCGCGGATCGCGGTGAACTCCAGACGGTGGTGCACGAGGTGCTGCCGCTGGAACAGGCCGTGTCGGCGCACCAGAAGATGGACGCGGGCGAGGTCTTCGGCAGGGTCGTGCTGACCCCGTAGGCACCCCACCACGACTCGGTTCGCGGGCCTGACGTCCCGGGGGCGTCCGTCCGGCCGCGCTCGTCTGCCGCCGGCGGCGTGAAGCCTCCGACGGTCCGGCGCAGCAGCGCGCGAGTCCGGCACCGCCCCGAGGTCGGGCGCGAGCACTATGGTTCTGGCGTGCACATCCGTTTCGACGTCCCGGCCGATCCCGCCTACCCAGGCCGGGTGGCCGCCGCGCTCAGCAGTGTCCGGCTGCGCAGGTACGGCTACATCGGTGCGGTGCTGGCGGTGGTCGGGGCGATCGGCTTCGCCGTCTCACGGGGCTTCGCGCGGGGCGACCGGATCGTGCCGCTGTGCACGGCGCTGGTCGTGGGTGGCCTGCTGTCGATGCTGTACGCGCCGTGGGTGCGGATGCGCGCCCGGCGTCGCTCCGGTCGCTACGCCGTCGAGGGCGCCTACGACATCACCGACGACAACATCATGATGCGCAGCGGTACGGAGTCCGGCGGCATCGCCTGGGACGGGGTCGCCCAGGTGAGGGACACCGCTGAGTTCTGGATCGTGTACGTCGGCCGGATGCCGGCGACCGTGATTCCGCGCCGCCTGATGTCCGCCGAGGACGCCGAGACGTTGCGAGCCTTCATGGCCGAGCGTGGGCTGCTCCGGTGAACTCTTCTGTCGCAGAGCGGGCGACTCCCTGCCGACCAGAGATGGTCGCAGCGCGCCGCCCAAGATCATGGCGTTCGTCCCGCCGCCCGGTGCTATAGGGTCAGCAGGTGAGAATCGAGCGTCACTGGTGGAACGGGGACCGGAGCCCGCGGGGGCGCCGCGACGTCTACATCCGCACCGACGGCCAGCGATGGGAGGTCGAGGCGCAGGCCGGCGGCCTCGCGGGTCGGTCGCAGCTGCACCCCTGCCCGAGCCGGGCGTCCGCGGAGATCCTCGCCGGCGCGTGGCTGGGTGGTCGTCCGGAGTGGCGGGAAGTGGTGGCCTGACCTGACGTCAGGCGCACTCCTGGCAGACCTCCCGGCCGCCGGGCCGCGCCGCGAGCTGACTGCGGTGGCGCACCAGGTAGCAGTGCGGGCATCGGAACTCGTCCGGCTGCATGGGTACGACCGCCACGGTCAGCTCCTCGCCGGACAGGTCCGCCCCGGGCAGCTCGAAGTGCTCGGCGGCCTCGGCCTCGTCGACGTCGACCGTTGCCGACTGCGGAGCCGCACCGCGGGCCTTGAGCTCCTCCAGGCTGTCGTCCTCGGCGTCGACGGCGGGTCGGCGCGGCGCGTCGTAGTCGATGGGCTTGCTCATCGTGATGGCCTCTCCGGCTGTGCACGGGTATCACGACGGTAGACCGCAGCCCGGGTCGTGGCGCTCGGCGAGCGGTGGAAGGGTAGCTCGTCGTCGGATGTGTGGCGGCGCCAGGCGCTGTTCACCGGCCCGCGTCGCTCGGCCCGATGGCTCTCCCTGGATCTCCTGAGAGCGTGCGCGGGAAACCGGCAAGCGGGACACCGATGGAAGCACCGGTCCCACCTGCCGGCGACACGGTGCGGCCGGTCGCGGATGTGGGTGGAGCCCGGCGGGCCGGCGCGTGCGCCGCCGGCCCGCCGGGGATCCGCGTCGCCCGATGGTGGGCGGACCACGGACGGTGTGGAGCGTGGTCGGATCAGGCGATGTACGCCGGGCCGCCGTTGCCCTCCGCCTGGTAGCCGTGGTGGGTCCGCTCCGTGCGGGTGCTCTCCGCGACGGTCCAGGCGTGGTACTTGGTCCACACCGTCGCGCCGGCCAGGCGCTCAGGCCAGGTCTGGCCGTTGGAGGTGGTCTTGGTGAGGGTCTTCTCGGTGGCGTAGTTGGCGATCGAGTTGATCCAGTTCTCGGCGCCGACCATCTGGTTCTCCCGGCCGAGACCCACCACGAACCCCTGCAGCGCCTCGGCGTTGCTCATCTCCCACAGCGCCTCTTTGGCGAAGTGCAGCAGGTCGTGCCAGTACTCCCGCACGACCTCCACGTCCTCACGGGTGCCCCAGCGAGAGATGTGGCCACCGATCAGGGCCTTGAAGTCGTACGAGAGGATGTCGTCGTGGGCCTGGTAGAACCCGCTGATGTTCTCCGAGACGTCGGCGTGCGCGAAGGTCACCGAGCCGGGGCTCACGATGTCGATCTTCGTGAGGACCTTCTGTGCGGGGCCGTAGATGTAGATGTTGCCCGGGCAGTGGTCGGCACCCTTGTAGGACAACTCCAGCTTGGTGCCGCCCACCTCGAGCGTGGCGTCCTTGCTGAACGTCTCGGTCGGTAGCGGGCGGTACTTGTCGGGGAAGCGGGTCAGCAGCTCACGGGTGATGTCGTGCGCGATGATCTTCACTCCGGGTCCGAACTGGGACGCCGACCCGATGTGGTCGGAGTGCCAGTGGCTGTAGACCAGGTGCGTGATGGGCTCCTTGGTCACCGACCGGACCGCCGCCTGCAGGTTCTCGCCCAGTCCGGGCGGGGCGTCGATGACGATCACGCCGTCGCCGGTCACCACGAAGCCGGCGTCGTACCCGGCCGGGCTGGTCACCCAGTAGAAGTTCCCGCCGTCGCCCACGTTCTCGGCGTGCCAGCCCTTCTCGTAGAAGGACGGATCGTTGAGGTACTCGGGCATGAACTGCTTCGGCGAGGGGGCGTTCCCCTCGACCACGGCCTTCGGGAAGCCCCATTTGCTGGGGTAGAAGTCGCCGTACTTGCTCGCCATGTCTTGCCTTCCTCCTGTTGCGCGCGCGGCCTCGCGTGCCGCGGGCTCTGCCGGGCATCGGACGGCGCGTCGTACGCCCCATCCGCCGACAGATCGAGCCGTTCGCCTGGGGCTCGTGGCTGGTGGCTCACCCGGCGCCGTTGGTGATCCATAAGCTTTGCTCGACCTATCGTTTGTCGAACAATACATCTGTCAGGCAGCGGGTTCCGACGGTCTCGCTGGTGGCCTGCATCACTCCGGTCTCCGACCTCGAACCAACGGGAACGGAGTTCGCCGGGTCGGACGGCCGTGACCGCGCCCGGGCGGCAGTAGCCATGGCGACCACGCGGACAGCCCCGTCCCGTCCGCGGGGGGCGCATGTCCGGTCACACGTGCGAAGCGGCCCTGCGGCGGGCCTCCCGATCTGCGTGGGGCCCGGATCAGGTCGTCTTGAGGTCGGCGGCGCCGAAGGAGACGCTGAAGCGCTTGCACCAGATCGAGACGCTCCGGAAGTCCGCCGGATCCACGGAGGCCGGGAGCTCGTACACCTGGTCGCCGCGGTTGCCCTTGAGGCGGGCCACCTCGACCCATCTGCCGTCGTCGAACACCCGCCAGCCGGCCACCCCACTCGTCACCGGCTGGTCGGTCAGCCAGAGCCGTAGGTCCGGCCCGTTGGACGTGTCGAGATCGCGGAGGACGAGCTGGTGCCGCCCGTCGGCGAGCCGGACGATTTCCGCACTGCCGGTCGTCTCATGCTCGTGAGTGACGAAGTCGCCGGCGGACACGATCCGATTCGCGCCCGGCGTCGCGGCGGCCGGGCTGGACCCGGCGCCGGCGGCGGAGCCGGTCGGCGTGGGGGTCCTCTCGACGACGGGTAGCGCCTCGTCGACCCGAGTGTCGGTGAACAGCTTCCACGGCTGGAACCAGAAGAGACCGAGAGCCGCGACCAACCCGACCACGACCACGCTTGCCCAGATCAGCGGCGACCGTACTCTCTTCGTCCACACCTCTGCCAGGGTACGGCGGACCCGGTCGCCGGATCGACGGCCATGTGTTTCGAGACCCTTACGGCTGCTCCGCTCCGCACGGACGGCGCAGCGGAGGCGAAGTCCAGGACGAGCGCTGGCCCCGGCCGCCGAGACGACCGGGACCAGCGGTGGACGTGAGTCAGGAGGCGGCGATACCTTCCATCCCGATGCCGTTCTCGAACTTCGGCAGCCCGTGCACCTCGGTGACGAGGTGGAGGGACCCGTCCTCGCGGACCTCGTAGCCCTGCACGTTGCCGGCGGCGGCGTTCTGGACGTAGAGGAATCCGTCGCTGGTCGTCATGTCGATGGACCCACCACCGGTGTCGGCCGCGACGGCCTTGACGAGGACCAGCTTGCCGTCGTGATCGACCTTGTAGGAGCTGATGGTGGAGCTTCCGGCGTTGGCGACGAAGAAGTAGTCGCCGACCCGCTGAATCCAGCATGGCGCCTGCTGGCCGTTGGGCACCGACGGCCCGATCTGGTCGAGCTCGCCGTCCTTCTCCAGCTCGAACCGGCTGACCTCGTTGCTGCCGGACTCGGTGACCAGCAGCGTGTCCTCGGTGTCGAAGGTGAACCCGAACGGCGTGTTGCCCGCGTCGCTGATCACCGGGTTGCGGGACAGCTCGCCGTGGCGGCCGATCTCGTAGCTGAACATGACGTTGGCGGCCTTGGTGCTCACCAGCACGAACTCGCCCTCCGGGTCGATCTCGACCTGGGCGGGGGCGGTCATGAAGGCGGGCGGGTTTCCGTTGTGCAGCCCGAGCGACCGGTGGGCGCCCTCGATCGGCGACAAGCGGCCCTTGTGCAGGTGGAAGCCTTGCACAGAGCCCTCGCCGCCGGCGTTGAGCACGTAGACCAGGTCGCCCCGCACCGCCACGCTGACCGGCAGCAGACCGTGCGACCAGATCACCTGGAGCCGGTGGAGCTTGGTGCCGTCGGCCCGGAACACCGTCACCGTGTTGCTGCCGGCGTTGACCGCGAACAGCAGCCCGTCGTGGTAGGTCAACGACCCCTGCGACGCCAGCGCGTCGACAGGCGCGCCGATCGTGAAGCCGCCGAGGCCCCCCGTCTCGAATTCACCCGCGGGGGAGAGGCGTCCGTCGTCGTCACGATCGTAGACCTTGATCGTGTTGCCCTCCGCCTTGTTCGTCTGGACGAACACCGCACCGTCGTCGCCGTCCTCGTGGTGCTGTCCGTGACCACCACGGTCGTCGTGCCGGTAATCCGGTCCTCCGCCGTCGGCGAGAGCGAGCCCTGGGAGCGCTCCGACACCGGTCAGCCCGGCGAGGAGTACAGCGGTGGCGAGCGTTTTGCGCTTCATGATCTACCTTTCGGTCGCCGCAGACCTGAACGGGAAAAACTTTCCTGTTCGCAGGCTATGGCCGTCGAAGGTCGGGCTCGGGCTGTTTACCCGAAAGAATGATAGTTGTGGCTTTCATGACGACCTGATGTGCTCAGTGACCCTTTCCCGAGTCCTGGCCGAGCCGCCCCAGCCTCAGGTTGGTCTCGGCCACCACATCGGTGAGATCCCGGTACGGCTCGTCCCACGGGTCCTTGAGCCCGAAGCCCCGGTGCGGGTTCTCCACCCAGCTGCACCAGTGCCAGCCCAGGCACCACGGCCGGTCGGCGAAGGCCCTGGCTGAGGCGGCGTAGGCAAGGCCGCGTTCGCGCTGGGTGCGGAAGGAGCCGGTACGACCCGGGCTCATCACGGTCGGACACCAGTTGCCGGTGTCGGCGATGAGGACCGGTCTTCCGGTCCGTTGGTGCCACCGGTCGACCAGGTCCAGGGCCGCCTCGAGGCGCCCGGGTTCGGGGCCGGGAAACACCTGGACGGAGAGAACGTCCACGTACGGCGCCATGGCGTCGAGCACCGGCTCGGGCGCGCCGACCCGGGTGCCGTAGCGGTCGCCCAGGATCAGGTGGTGCGGGTCGTGCCGCCGGATCGCCTCGCTGGCGACCCGGTAGTACGCCTCGGCGATGGCCGCCAACTCTCCCGCCGGGTAGCCGGCGCCGGTCGGGTGCCGATCCCAGCAGGGGACGTCGACCAGGAAGTAGCCGAGCAGGTTCGGGTCGTCGGGGCGGCAGAGCGTGCGGGCCAGGTGGTCGCACCACTGCGCGAACGCGGGCTCACGCGGATCGCGATACGCCGGCACACCGTTCCAGTGCTCGATCTCGGCGACCCGCAGCGACAGCGTGTACGGCACACCGGCACCGGCAAGATCGTCGGGGGGCAGCCCTTCGGAGTGACCGAGGTCGACGACCCCTCCCTCGGTGGCCAGCCCGCTGCCGCTGACGTACTCGGAGGTCCAACCCACGGTGTTGAAGCCCCACGCCGTCATCTCGGGAACCAGGCCCTCGCGGAGCCAGCGTCGGCGCGAGCCGCCGTACCGGGACCGGTAGATGTCGATGTTGTGGGGGTAGCGCAGGTTGGTGTCGTCGGCGTGCACGATCCCGATGGAGCGGAACGGCTCGCCGTTGGGCGTCAGCAGCCGCCAGCCGTCGCGGTGTTCGAGGGTGAAGGCGGGTGAGGTGCCGGCCATCGTCAGGGTCACGTCCTCTTCGTCACGCGGTCTGGTGCTCGCGCAGGTACCGGATCAGTCCGGCGACATCCTCGGGGACGAGGCGTCCGATCGCCCCACTGGAATAGACGCTGACCACGACCCTGCCCTCCGGGTCGAGCACGAACCCGGTCGACTGGAGGTACCTCGGGTCATCGTTGACGAACGCGCCCGTCGTCTCGGCCAAGGCGACGGGGTCCGCGCTGTGGCCCACCGGGAACTCCAGACCGTGCTCGGCGATCGTCTGCTTCGTGGTGGCCTCGTCGTCGACCGAGACCGCGACCACCTTGGCGCCGAGCTCGGCGAGCTTCCCCAGCGACCGCTGGAAGGCGCGCAGCTGCGCCTTGCAGTACGGGCACCACGAGCCGCGGTAGAAGAGAACCACACCGACGCCGCCACTGAGGGCGTCCGGCACGTGCAGGGTGTCGCCGTCGGGCAGTGACAGCGCCAGCGCGGGAAACTGCTCACCAGGCCGTAGCAGGCTCATCTCTGAATCTCCTTGTCTCGGCTCGCGGATTGTGCTCGGGTCCGGTCGGCGGATTCTCCGGCCCGGCGCCGCTCACCGACGCGGTTGCGTCGACGAACGAACCAGTCACGCGATGTGGGTGACGTGTCCCGAGCGGGTTCTTACCGCCGTGAGACCGGCGTCACAGCGCGGGTCGGGAAAGGTTCTCCCGGCCCGACATGCCTGCCGGCTCTCGCCGGAGGTCCTTGGACGAGCGTGGCTAGAGTTCGTACGTGATGCCGGCGGATCTCACGAGCTCGGACGACAGCCCGCACACCTCAAGCCGGCTCGACCCGGAGTCGGCCGAGTGGGTGCGCACGCTCGCCGGCGGCGGCGCGGAGCGAGAGGCGGCTGTCGTCCGGCTGCACGGGCTCCTGCTGCGGGTCGCGCGCGGCGAGGTGCGGCGCCGCAGCGGGCTACTGCGCATCGGCATCGACGGCCCGGAGCTCGACGACCTGGCGTACCAGGCGGCGGCTGACGCGCTGCTGGCGATCACCAGCAAGATCGGGCAGTTCCGGGGGGAGAGCCGTTTCAGCACCTGGGCCTACAAGTTCGTGATTTTCGAGGTGTCGAGCAAGGTCGGCCGCCACTTCTGGCGCCGGGCGCAGGTGTCGCTCGACACGGCGGACTGGGAGCGGTTGCCGGACCGGTTCGGGCTCGACCCGTCCCGGGAGTCCGAGTGGCGCGAGCTGGTCACCGCGCTGCGCCAGGCGGTGGAGACGGAGCTGACCGAGCGCCAGCGCCAGGTCTTCGTCGAGATTGTGCTGAACGGCGTACCGTTGGACGCCCTGGTCGCGCGGCTCGGGTCGAACCGCAACGCGATCTACAAAGTCATGTTCGACGCCCGTCGTAAGCTGCGGACCGCTCTGGGCGCTCGTGGATACCCACATGACAAGACCTCGGAGCAGCGATGAACGACATGTCTGCGCTCGACCGCTTCCTGCGCACCGATCCCGCAGACGTGGGATGCGGCCAGGCGATGGAGATGCTGCACATGTACGCCGAGCTGGCCGCCACGGACGCCGAGGCGGCAGCCGCGCGTTACCAGGGAGTCGCCGCGCACCTGCGCGCCTGCGGCCCATGCAAGGAGGACCTCGAGGGTCTGCTCGCCGCGATAACCGACCCGCGGCTCTGACCCGCGGCAACTCGTACCGCCTCACATCTCGGGAACCCTTGACCGCCGTATCCGTGGGAAGACGCCGTAGCGCCTGCTGAGCGGAGCCGCAGTCGGTCAGACCAACCCTCGGCCACGCGGCGGCCGCCGGCTCATCCTCGGTCGAGGCGCAGCCCCGCGACGAGGAGTTCGACCATGCGGCGTGCGTCATAGCGCGGGTCCTTGCCGGCGCCGATGCAGAGGTTGCCGACGCCGCGCAGCAGCCCGTAGGCGTCGATGTCGGTGAGGATCTCGCCGGCATCGGCGGCGGCGGCGAGCAGTTGGGCGCACACGGGGACGAGTCGGTCGAGGAAGTAGGCGTGCAGGGCGTCGAAGGCGGCGTCGTCGGACTGCAACGCCTCGGCGAGGCCGTGCTTGGTGACCAGGAAGTCGACGAAGAGGTCGATCCAGCGCCCCAGGGCGGTGTGCGGTGTGCCGCTGGTGGCCAGCAACGCCGGACCGGCTTCGGCGCACGCCTCCACCTGGTGTCGGTAGACGGCGACGATGAGGTCGGCCCGCGTCGGGAAGTGGCGGTAGATCGTCCCCACGCCGACGCCGGCCTTGGCCGCGATGTCCCGTACGGGCGCGTCGACACCGGAGGTGACGAAGGTCGCGGCGGCCGCGTCCAGCAGTCGCTGCTGGTTGCGCTGGGCATCGGCCCGCTTCCGGGGGGCCGGTTGCCCGTTGTCGATCGGGGTCACCGCGTCGTTACCTCCGTCACTCGCCCTTTAAACGGAACACCGTTCCGGATAGTGTTCACCGGAACGTTGTTCCGCTTCTCATGATGTCACGGGGCGGGTCGGTCACGACCACCGGCACCGCGGCTCGCCCAACCTCTCGGGAGGACCAGTCATGCAGTACCGCAGCTTGGGCCGCACCGGCGTCCACGTCAGCTCCCTGGCGCTCGGCGCGATGAACTTCGGCAGGATCGGCAACACCACTCAGGAAGACGCCAACGCCATCGTCGACGCCGCCCTCGAGGCCGGGATCAACCTCATCGACACCGCCGACATGTACAGCAACGGCCAGTCCGAGGAGATGGTCGGCAGCGCCATCGCGGGCCGTCGTGACGACATCGTCCTGGCGAGCAAGGTGAGCATGCCGATGAGCGACGAGCGCAACCATCGGGGCGGCTCCCGCCGCTGGCTGGTCACCGCATTGGACGACAGCCTGCGCCGCCTCCGTGTCGACCATCTGGATCTCTACCAGATCCACCGGTGGGACCCCTCCACCAGTGACGAGGAGACGCTGTCGGCGCTGACGGACCTGCAACGGTCGGGAAAGATCCGCTACTTCGGCTCGTCGACCTACCCGGCCTACCGCATCGTGCAGGCCCAGTGGGCCGCCCGCGACAATCACCTGGGCCGTTACGTCACCGAGCAGCCGAGCTACTCCATCCTGCAACGCGGAATCGAGTCCCACGTCCTGCCCGTGACCGAGCAGTATGGTCTCGGCGTGTTGGCGTGGAGCCCGCTGGCCTCGGGCTGGCTGTCCGGCGCGATCCGCGAGGGCCGGGAGATCGCGACCAGTCGTTCGAGGTTCATGCCGGAACGCTTCGACCTCACCGTTGGCGCCAACCGCGCCCGGCTCGACGCCGTGGAGCAACTGGCCAGGGTCGCCGACGGTGCCGGCCTGACCATGATCCAGCTCGCGCTCGGCTTCGTCACCGCGCACCCCGCCGTCACCAGCGCGATCATCGGACCTCGCACCCTGGACCACCTGCGCTCGCAGCTCGCCGCCGCCGACACCGTGCTCTCCGCCGACGTCCTCGACGCGATCGACGCGATCGTCGCCCCCGGCGTCGACCTCGCCGCGCACGAGAAGTACGACACGCCGCCCTCCCTGCTCGACCCGTCGCTGCGACGGCGCTGACCGGCCCCGAGCCGCTGCTGAGAGTCCTGTGTGGCAGCACTGACGGCTACGGCGTCGCCGCTCGGCTGCGAGATCAGCCCACGGCAAGCACCGAACGCGCGGTGCTCGAATGAACACGGTTGGTAGCGGAGGCCGTAGCGTGCCGCTCCCTGTCTCGTTTCGCCCTTCGAGCGGCGTGGACGTGGACCACCTTCCGTGCCACGGCACCTGCCGGAGTGAACGGGGGAAGCGATGACGGCTGTCCGGCGACGACTGTCGGTGGCATCGGTCGGGTTACTGGTGGCGGGCGCGGCGGCCCTGGGATCGGCGCCGCCCGCGTTCGCTGCTCCGGGTGACGCCGCGGCGCGAGGCGTCGTCCTCGACCTCGTGGGAGACCCCGGTGAGGAGTCGGTCCAGGCCCAGGGCATCTTCGGAAGCGTGACCGCCCCGCCCGGCGGTGGCACGGACGGCGAGTCGTCGGTGGAGGTCAGCCTCTCCGATCCGGTGAACGTGGTCGCCACCGGCACGGTCGCGGAGGTCACCGCGACCCGCGGGCAGGTCACGTCGTCCGCCTCGTCGCAGCTCGCCGACTTCACGCTGAGCGTCCTCGGCGTCGAGGTGCTGGACGTCTCGCAGCTGGGGGTGACCGCGCAGTGCAGCGCCGGCACCACCAGCGCCGGAGCCACCGGCGAGGACATCGCGGTCTTCGGTCAGCCGATCAGCATCCGGGACACGGCCCAGGAGTTCACCGCGAGCGTCACCCTCACCGGCCTGACCGACGCCACGTTGCGCGCCGTCGTCGACCGCCAGCTCACCGGTACGCCGAACAACGCGATCGGGATCAACGTGCGCGCGCTGCTCTCCGTCGCCGGCTTCGACGGTGCTGAGCCGGTGCAGGTCTCGCTCGGGCAGGTGATCCTCGCCGAGGCCTCCTGCCAGAGTCCGCCCGCGGTGCCGCCGATCGCGTCGACGATCTCGCCGGATTCCGGCCCGCAGTCGGGCGGTCAGTCCGTGACGATCACCGGCACGGGCTTCGTGCCGAACGCCACGGTGGTGACCTTCGACGGTGTGGCGGCCACCGCGTGCTGGTGGCCGCCGACGGGACGTCGTTGACTGCCCTGACACCGCCGGGGGCGGTGGGCCCGGCGGCGGTGGTCGTGAGCACGGCCGGTGGCGAGGCGCCCGCGCTGTCGTACACCTATCTGGCCGACGGCACGGGCGCCGAGGTGACCGGCTTGACGCCGGGCGAGGGCCCGACCGCCGGCGGTACGACGGTGACGATCACGGGTACCGGCTTCACGGGGGCGACCGGGGTGACCTTCGCCGGGGCGGCCGGCACCGGCTTCACCGTCAACCCGGCCGGCACCACGATCACGGTGGTTACCCCGCCGAATCCCGCGGGTCCGGCGGCGGTCGAGGTGGTCTTCCCGGCCGGTACGGCTGACGCCGGCACCTTCACCTACCGGGTGCCCGCGGCGGCGCCGAGGATCGACTCGCTGGTCCCGGACCAGGGCAGCGTCGCGGGCGGCACCGTCGTGACCGTCCGCGGCAGCGGGTTCGTGCCGGGCCGGACCACCGTCCACGTCTGCGGTCGGACGATCGGCGCGGGCGAGGTCACCGTGGCCGCGGACGGCCGGTCGTTGACGTTCCGCACCCCGCCGTGCGTGGCGGGCGACGCCGGGGTCCGGGTGACCACGCCGGGTGGTACGTCGAACCAGGTTCCCTTCCACTACCAGGCGAACCTGCCGGTCACCGGCGCGTCGCTCGGCAAGCCCGTCGCGGCCGGTCTCACCCTGCTGCTCGCCGGTGCCGTGCTGCTGCTGGCGACCCGTCGCCGCGGGCAGCGCGTACGGCGGGCCTGACCGGCCGTGCCCCGGGCGCTGCTGCCCCGGGGGCACGGCCGGAACAGGTCCGGGGTGGCGAGACGCTTCTCGCCACCCCTCTCCGGTCGTCACGCCGCGCGGGCGGTCCCGTCGCTGCCGGCCGCGGGCAGGGGACGGACGGTGCCCGCGATCAGTGCGGCGATACCGAGGAGCGCGGCCACGGTGATCAGCGCGCGGAGCACGGTGAGGTGGTCGCCGAGGAAGCCGATGGCCGGTGGGCCGCTGAGGAACGCGCAGTAGCCGATCGAGGCGATGACGCTGACCCTGGCGGCGGCGCGGCGCGGGTCGTCGCCGCCGGCGCTCATGCCCACCGGGAAGCCGAGCGAGGCGCCGAGACCCCAGAGCACGGTGCCGGCGTAGGCGTAGGTCGGTGTGGGGGCGAAGACGAACAGCGCGGTCCCGGCGATGCCGAACAGGGCCAGGACGCGCACGACGGCGACGCGGCCGTAGCGGTCCAGGAGGGTGGGCCCGAACCAGCGGCCGACGGTCATCGCGGTGAGGAAACCGGCGAAGGCGAGGGTGCCCAGGGCGGCCGACACGTGGTGCCCGTCGATCGCGGCGATGCTGATCCAGTCGTTGCCGACGCCCTCGGCGAACGAGAAGGCGAGCACGAACACCCCGATGAGCAGGGTCCGCGGCTCGCGCCAGGCGGTCAACGCGCCGACCCGCGGTGCGGGCGCCTCGTCCGGCTCCGTCGGCTGGTCGTGGTCGGCGACGAAGCGCCGGGCCTGCCAGAGGACGGCGGCCACGACCAGGACGGCCACGGCGCACAGGTGGACGGCGACCGGCACGTGCAACGCCACCATGGCCGCGCCGAGGAGCGCGCCCGCGACCGTGCCGAGGCTGAACCCGGCGTGGAAGCGCGACATGATCGACCGGCCGAGGTGCCGTTCCACGACGGTGCCCTGCACGTTCATCCCCACGTCCCACGCGCCCTGCGCGAAGCCGAACAGGAACAGGCCGATCACCACCGGAACGATGCCGGCGAGCGAGCCGAGCGCGGCCGTGGTCAGGCCGATCCCCAACAGCACCGCCATCGACATCACGGTGCGCGAGGAGCCCATCCGGGTCACCACCGCGCCGGACAGCGGCAGCGCCAGCAGGGAGCCGGCGGCGATCGCGAGCAGCACCAGGCCGAGCGCCGACGGGTCGAGGTCGAGGCGGTCGCGGACCTGCGGGATCCGCGACGCCCAGCTCGCGAACGCGAACCCGGCGCCGATGAACGCCGCGTACGTCGCTGTGGCGGCGGCCCGAGCCGATGCGGGCGTGACAGGTGTGGCGAGGGTCGAGGTCATGTCGTCCTTAACAGCGAGAGGCGGGCCGCTCGCAGTAGCGAACGTGATTCCAAACGTATCAAACAATTCCGGTGTGTGAAACGTTGATTCGGTGGCCGTGTTGATGTTCACTGGTGACATGACCATCGGCGACCGCCACCGGCGGATCCTTGAGGCGGTGCAGCAGGCCGGCCAGCTCGGCGTCACCCAGCTGGCGGAGCTGACCGGCACCTCCGAGATGACCGTGCGCCGCGACCTGGAACAGCTGGCCGAGCAGGGGATGCTCGAGCGCTACCGCGGCGGCGCACGCAGCCTCACCCTGCGCGGCGAGGAGCCACCGTTCGCCATGCGCGCCCACGAGGGCGGCGACGCCAAGCGCCGGATCGCCCAGGCGGTCGCTGAGCTCATCGCCGACGGGGAGGCGGTCGTCCTCGACAGCGGCACGACCTGCCTGGAGGTCGCCCGCCTGCTCGCCCCGCGCCGGCTCACGATCATGCCGATGTCGATGCACGCGGCCGACGCACTGGCCGGCGGGCCCCAACTGCGGCTGCTGCTGCCCGGCGGGGAGATGCGGCCCGGCGAGCTCGCGCTGACCGGGCCGCTCGCCGAGGCGTCGCTGGCGGCGCTGCGCTTCGACACCGCGATCCTCGGCTGCTGCGGGCTGACCGCCGCCGGACTGACCGCCTACGATCTCGCCGACGCGGCGATCAAGCGTGCGATCATCGCCTCCGCCCACCGCGTCATCGCCGTCGCCGAACCGGCCAAATTCTCCCGCACCGCGCTGGCGTTCGTCGCGCCCGTGTCCGCGCTCACCATGGTCGTCACGACCGCCGACGCCTCCGACGAGGACACGACGGCGCTGACCGCCGCCGGGACCATCGTGCACAAGGCGTGACCGGCATGCCGGACGTCGTGCTGTTCGACCTGATCGGTGTCATCGCGCGCCGCAACTGCGCGGCCGCGAGGGCCCGGCGGCGACCGGGCATGTGACAGGGCGGCACGTCATGCCGGACGACCGAGCCCCGGCTGGTGGCGGTCACACGGCGACGTCGAGGATCCAGGTGACGCCGAAGCGGTCGGTCAGCATCCCGAACGCCGGCGCCCACTGCGCGGGGCCGTAGTCCTCCACGACGGTGGCGCCGTCGGCCAGCCTCGCCCACAGCACGCCGACCTCCTCGACGGTCTCGCCGCGGATCGACATGAAGAACGGTTGGCCGGTCAGGGTCACCCCGTTCTCCCGCCGGGTGGCCGCCGCCACGCGGACGGGAGCTCCGGCCTGGCCGGGCACGTCGTAGGCCATCACCCGGAACCCGTTGTCGGCCGCGACCTGGCCCCAGACGACCCTGTCGGCGTCGGGCAGCTCCGTCGGCATGCCGAAGTCGCCGTACGTGATGACCGTGAGCCGGCCGCCGAACACCGAGCGATAGAAGTCCAGCGCCTCGCGGGCGTTGCCACCGAAGTTGAGGTGTGCGGTGGTGGTGATGCTCATGACGGCTCCTCTGGAGAGATGGTTCGCGGCACGGGCCGGACGGCCGTAGCCGACCGGGCGTGGACCCAGACTCACAGAGGTGGGTGCCAGGAAGTGTCACCTATCTCCGGCAGGATCGGATCCGTGCCGAAGACCTCCGCCCGCCTGCTGGCCCTGCTGTCGTTGCTGCAGACCCGCCGGGACTGGTCCGGCGCTGTCCTGGCCGCGCGCCTCGACGTCAGCCTGCGCACAGTGCGCCGCGACGTCGACCGCCTCCGCGAACTCGGCTACCCCATCGCCGCTGTCAAGGGCCCCGACGGGGGCTATCGGCTCGGTGCCGGCACCGAACTGCCCCCGCTGCTGTTCGACGACGAACAGGCCGTCGCGCTCACCCTCGCCCTGCAGGTCGCGGCCACCACGCCGAACAGCGGTCTCGCCGAACCCGCCGCGCGAGCCCTCCACACCATCCGGCAGGTGATGCCCGCTCGGCTGCGCAACCGCGTCGACGCCCTGCGGGTCACGGCAGTCGAGAGACCCACCACCCGGCCGAACACGCCCGTCGACGGCGACGTGCTGCTCGCGATCAGCAACGCCGTCCAGGCCCGAGAGACACTACGTTTCGACTACGGCACCGAGGCCACCGGCAAGGGTCCGCGCCGCGCCGAGCCGCACCACATTGTCAGCTGGGACGGCCGCTGGTATCTCGTCGCCTACGACCTCGACCGCCACGACTGGCGGACCTTCCGCGCCGACCGGATCTCGCTGCGCACCCCCAACGGCCCCCGGTTCACCCCCAGACCGCTCCCGGGGGGCGACGTCACCACCTTCGTCACCAGCCGCTTCCACGGCGCCACCGCCGCCTCCGGGAACTGGCCCTGCCAGGGCACGGTGATCCTCGATCTGCCCGCCGCGACCGTCGCCCTGTACTCCCGCGACGGACTCGTCGAGGAGCTCGGCCCCGACCGCTGCAGACTCACCCTCGGGTCCTGGTCCTGGACGGGGCTCGCCGCGGCCGTCGCCCGGTTCGACGCCGACGTCGAGGTCGTCGACCCACCCGAGCTCACCCAGGTGTTCGCACGACTGGCGAGCCGGTTCGCGAGAACCGCGGTCGGATACGTGGACGCTCCTTCCTGCGACAACCCGT
Organism: Micromonospora xinjiangensis; assembly: GCF_056150165.1. NCBI lineage: Bacteria > Bacillati > Actinomycetota > Actinomycetes > Micromonosporales > Micromonosporaceae > Micromonospora > Micromonospora xinjiangensis. The sequence goes on from NZ_JAXCFO010000004.1 coordinate 389,050, forward strand.
GAGCCGGCCCCGTGCAAGGTCCGATGTCAGGGCACGTCGGCTTAGTCGGCGATGACCGGCGGAGACTAGGGCCTCGCCGCTATGCACGGCAGGCGGTGTCGATACCGAAGGCGGGGCGGCGCGACCAGTTCCGGGGCGGTGTTCGCACCTCACTTCCTCACCACGACCCCGGCCTCAGCCGTGCCGTCGGCGTCCCTGGCCGGACGATCCGGACCGGTGGCTGCGCGCCGCCGTCGCCGCACCCAGACCACCGGGACGGTCAGGACGATCAGCGCCAGCGCGAAGGCCGTGCCCGTGTTTCCGATGACGCTCCCGATCCGCTCCGCGGAGGCGCCAGCGAAGGCGCCAACGGCGACGTACAGCGCCGACCACATGTACGCCCCGGCCAGGGAGGCGGGAAGGAAGCGTGCGTAGCGCACCTTGGCCATGCCGGCGGTGGCCGGGGTGAGCGTCCGGACGATCGGTAGCAGCCGGGTGAGGAACACCGCCCACGCGCCGTACCTGTGCAGCGCTTGCAGTGCCCGATCCCAACTCGACGCGGGTATCCGTCTGCCGAGCCGAGTACCTCGTAGACGCGGGCCGTACCGGCGGCCGAGAAGGTATCCGATGTGGTCACCCGCGGAATTGGCGACGCCGACGGTGAGGAACAGTGTGATCAGCGCGGCCGGGCTGTCGAGCACGGCGGCGACGACCAGCACGACGGTCTCCCCGGGGACGACCATGCCGAGGCCGAGCCCCGACTCGCCGAGACTGAACGCGGTAGCGGTCAGGAGGATCACGGGCGTCGGCAGGTCGGACAGCGCGTCGAGAGCGGCGTTGATCCAGGACATCGGGCAACTCCTGGCGAGCGGTGATGAGGGCCCTCGAGCCAGCTGCGAGCGTGAGTGTCGCGAACCTGGTCCCGACCATAACGCAACCGTCCCGGCACGCAGGGCGAAGACGGCCGCGCACGTGCGACCGAGGTCGACCCGCGCGGCTGGTCGCCGCCAAGGTGTTCGCGGAATACACGTCATCGCACTCAGCCACGCGGCAGGGCGTTCAGCGGTGCAGGCGCGCCCCCTTGAGCACCTTGTCCACGGCGTTGCGCGGGCCGTGCACCGCCAGGCCCACGAGGTCTAGCTTGTCGCGGGGGACCGCCCGCACCGCCGCCCGGTTGTCCCGGTCGTTGCCGGTGCTGAACAGCTCCTGCGTGAAGATCGACATGGGTACGGCGCGGGCGAGCGCGCGGCCGTGCGCGGTGGTCAACATGTCACGGTCACCGGCGAAGACCAGCACCGGCTGGCGGAACATCGGCAGGTACCGGCCGCCGTCCGCGTCGCAGTACTCCTCGCCGAGCAGCTCCGGTGTCGCACCCGCGATGCCACTGATCAGGAACGCCGCGACATTCAGCCGTTGCCACGTGGCCAGGTCGTCGCGGAGCAGGACAGCGATCTTCGTGTCGAAACGGATCGGTTCGTTCACACGATGAGCCTGCGCCCCCGGCCCGGATCCGTCTTGTACGTTCCTGACATGCACGGGCGGCGGGAGCAGCCGCAGGTCAGCGCGTGGCGGCCTGCGGTGCGGGGCATCACCGAGGTCTTCCACGCCCACTTCGTGGATCACGCCTACCCGCCTCACACGCACGACGTCTGGACGCTGCTGATCGTCGACGACGGGGGGATCCGCTTCGACCTCGACCGGCACCAGCACGGTGTCCTGCGGCGCTCGGTCACCCTCCTACCGCCGCACGTGCCCCACGACGGCCGCGCCGCCACCGATCACGGCTTCCGCAAACGGGTTCTCTACCTGGACACCACGGTCCTCGGCGCGCAGCTCTCCGGCGCCGCCGTCGACCAGCCGACCCTGCCCGACCACCTGCTCCGCGAGCGCGTCCACCAGCTGCACCGGGCGCTCACCCGGCCCGAGGAGCACCTCGAGGCGGAGAGCCGGCTCGCGTTCATCCTCGAACGCCTCAGCCTGCACCTGCGGGAGCGCGCCCCGGCAGGTGCGCGGCTGCCCTCGCACCGCCTCGCCGCACGGCTGCGCGAGCTGTTGGACGCCCGGACCGTGCAGGGCCTCACCCTGCGTGACGCCGCCGAGGCGTTGCAGGCCCACCCGACCCACCTGGTCCGGGCCTTCACCCAGGCGTACGGGCTGCCGCCGCACCTGTACCTGACCGGCCGGCGTGTCCAGCACGCCCGACGGCTGCTCCTCGCCGGCCACCCACCCGCGGCAGCCGCCACGGCCGCCGGGTTCTACGACCAGTCCCACCTGACACGGCACTTCAAGCGTCACCTCGGTGTGAGCCCCGCCCGATACGTGGGCCGCGGTCACCGCCCGCCACGCTGACGTTGCTGGCACGGCACGCAGTAGCGGGTCGAGGGCAGGATCTCCAGGCGAGCCGTCGGAATGTCCTGCCCGCAGCTCTCGCACTCGCCGTAGCCGCCCTCGGACATCCGCTTCAGCGCCTGGGCGGTGTCGGCGACACCCCGCCGGGCGGCCTCGATCAGTTGGCGCAGGGTGTCCGGGTCGTGACCGCCGTGGTCCGGTAGCCGCGAGTAGACCGTCAGCTCGGTGAGCTGGTCGGTGTGCTCGTCGAACTGCCGCTCCAACAGCTCGCGCAGGATTTCGGTGCGGTCGTTCAGCGTCTGCGTCATCGTCGTGCTCCTTGCGTCGGGGGTGTCGGATTCAGTCGGTGGTGGGGTGTCGGCTCGCGGCGACGGCGGCCAGGCTGGCGCCGGTCAAGGCGGCGGTGCGTGGGGACGCGGCGCGGTGCACCGTCGCGCCCAGGGTGGCGACCAGCCGGGCGGTCAGATCGGGTCGCGTCGCGCCGTCCCCGACGACGACCACGCCTCGGGCCAGGGCCGCACGGACCAGGGGCCGCGTCGCCGGTTCCCGCCGCAGCTCGTGGATCAGCCGGGCGGCGGTGTCGGCGAGCATGGGGACGCTCACCGCGTGGTTCAGGTCGCGGGTGCCGACCTCGGCGCGCCGGGCGGCCACGACCCGGCCTTCCTCCAGCACGGCCACCTCGGTGAGCTGGGCGCCGATGTCGGCGAGCAGCAGGGTGCCGGCGGCGGCACCGGCGCCGATGGCGCCCGCGCGGACGCTGTCGACGAAGAGCAACCGCGAGGGCGCGAACACGGCGGTGAGCACCCGGCGGGTCGCCTCCTGCTCGGCCGGGGTGGCGAGCACCGGACGGCAGGCCACCACGAGCGCCCCCACCGGCACCGAGGTGCGGTGGTCGCGCAGCAGTCGCTGCAGCTCGGCGGCGCAGGCGGAGCCGTCCACGACGCGTCCGCGCCGCACGACCGGTGTCCGCAGACCCTGGCCGACCGGGACGCTCAGCACGCCGCCGGGCCCCAGCCAGATCCGCAGCTGGGCGCTGCCGAGATCCACGGCGATCGGCTCGGCATCGGCGGTCGCCGCCGGGACGCTGCGGTGGGACCGGCCGACCAGCATCCGGGTAGGCGCCGAGGGTCGAGCGGAGGTGACGTTGCCGGGCATACCGACCTCTTTCCGGGTGGGATACGCAGCCGTCCGGTGGACGGCGCGAAGAAGGGGACCGGTTGGCGGACCGCGAGCGGGCCGACAGGTCGCGCGTCGGCCGGGGCGTCGACGTCCCCGGGTCACGCCCGCCGGCAGCGGCCGGCAGGGGCGGGGAGGAGGCCGGTCCCGGAGGCGCCGACGCCGGTGGGAGCGGGACGCCGTGCCGGCCCCGGCGGGGACAGCGGCGCAGAGCCGGCGAACACGGGCGGCGAAGTGACCGGCATACGGGCCATCAGCGCCTCCTCGCTACTCGGGTACCGCGTCGGACCTCCAGCGTCGCCCGAAAACCTGGGCCTGACATTGCCCGCGACCGGCCAACAACGGTCGGCGCGATTGCCGACGTCCGGCCAACGGCGTCGCGTACCGTCCGACCGCTGTCACGGGTGGTGGCTGCTCGGGCCCGGGCGCGGGAGTGCGGGTCGGGCCGCCGGGCCGACGACCGGCGGGCGGCTATGGTTGCCCGCATGCGCAACCCACCGCACCCCGTCGGCGTCGAACGGCCGCTCGTGCTGTCGATGCTGGCCGTGCTCGCGGTTGTCGTCGCGGCCGTCCGCACCGGCCACGCGGTGGGCATGTGCATCGTGTTCCGGCTGAACCGCGCCGTGGCGGCGTGCGTTCCCGCCTGGTCGGCCGACCGTGCTCCGCCGAAGGTCGCGGCGCCCGCTCGACCGTCCGCCGCGTTGCCCTGACGCCGTTCCGCTCCCGGCCGGCTCGGGCAGCCGCACCGCTTGGAGCTTTCCTCATGAACCACGAACGCCCGCCGGACATCGAACGCACGATGCTCCCCGGCGTCGGAGTACGCCACACCTTCACCACCCAACGGGGCCGCCGGATCGGCATCGTCGAGTACCAGGTGGGTGGCCGCCGGGACATCGTGCAGGACGACCCGGACGACCCTGACCGTATGATCAGCCTCGCCCTCACCCGGGCGGAGGCGACCGCGTTGGCCACCCTGCTCGGCTTTCCGGAACTGGTCGCCGTGCCATCGTGATCCGCCGGAGCGGGCCCCGTCGCTCCTCGCGCCGGGCGAGGCTCCGGCACGTCGTCCCCGAGCGGTCCGACCACCGCCGCGCCGTCCGAGACCGCGGCGGCGGTCGGTCGCCAGGAACCTAGGCCTTCGCGCCCGCCTTCCAGTCCTTCGCGAGGAGCCCCAGCAGCACCTCGTCCAGGAACTCGCCCAGAACCCAGGCCGAGGAGCGCAGCACGCCCTCGCGGACGAAGCCGTTGCGCTCGGCGGAGCGCAGCATGGCGGCGTTGTCCGACAGCGTCTCGATCTGCAGCCGGTGCAGGCCGCGTACGACGAAACCGTAGTAGCACAGCACCGCGACCACGTCAGTCCCGTAGCCCTTGCCGCGGAAGGACGGACGCAGCCCCAGCCCGATGTGCGCGGACCGGTGGTGAGTGTCGATGCCCCATAGCGTCGCCGTCCCGACCAGCGTGCCGCCGTCCAGCTCCACGACGGAGAACGGGACGTGCCCCTGCTCCTTGTCGTCCACCACGAGCCGGCGGTCCCGCGAGGCGGGTGTGACCGGCCGCCACGGCTGGCTCTCGGACCGCGAGGAGTTGACCACGTCGTCGTAGAGCTCGGCCCGCAGGACCGGGATGTCGTCCTCGTGCCGGGCCCGCAGCCCGACGTTGTCACCTCGTAGCATGCGAGCTTCCTATCCGACCGGGCGGGCCGGCGGCAAACCGATAGCCCCGACGGCGAAGGAGAGGCCGAGGGGGGTCCGGGCAGCGGCGGACGCCCGACGGCTGCCATAGTGCCGCGATGAAGGCAGACCTGCACAGCTACCTGAAGGGCGGCCGCGATGCGCTGCTGTGGAAACTCGACGGGCTCAGCGAGTACGACATCCGGCGCCCCCTGACCCGTACCGCCACCAATCTGCTCGGTCTGGTGAAGCACTCGGCGGTCTGCGAGACCCGCTACTTCGGCGTCGTGTTCGGCCGGCCGTTCGAGCAGGAACTGCCGTACGTCGGCGACGGAGCCCAGACCAACGCCGACATGTGGGCGACCGCGGAGGAGACCCGCGATGAGATCGTCGCGCTGTACCGTCGCGCGACCGCCCACGCCGACGCCACCATCGAAGCCCTCGCACTGGACGAGATCGGCCACGTGCCGTGGTGGGGCGACGCCGCCGTCACCCTGCACCACGTCCTGGTCCACGTCATCGCGGAGACGCAGCGGCACGCCGGCCACGCCGACATCGTGCGCGAACTCATCGACGGCTCGGCCGGGCTGCTGCCCGGGCACGACAACCTGCCCGCCGCCGACGAGTCATGGTGGTCCGACCACCGCCAGCGAGTGGAGCAGGCGGCCCTCGACGCCGGCAGGCGCGGCATCTCGGTTCCTGTCGATCGAGCCGGATGACGACGGCGACGGGCCGACTCACCACGACGCGCCGCCGGCACGTCGTCGATTCGGTCACCACCGCCGACGGCCGCAGCTTCTCCGGGTTGCGGACCACCCAGATCGTGTCGGTGCTGGCCGGCGCTGAGGCCGGTACGGGGACCGGCCGTAGCCTAGACCGGCAGCGGCCGGCGCGGCCAGTCCAGTGCCCTCGCGCCGAGCACGGCGGCGTGCAGGGTGAACCTGTCCCGCGGATCGGCGGGGTCGTAACCGCTCAGCGCACGGATGCGGTCCAGCCGGTAGGTGACGGTGCGGACGGACACGTGCAGGCGGCGGGCCGCCTCGGTGGCGACCTCGCCGCACGCGAAGTACTCGTTCAGGGTGTCCAGCAACGGCTCCGCGCCGCCCCGGGCCTGGCTCAGGGGCGTCAGCACCGCCTGCACGAGATCCACCATGGCCGGCTGGTCCCGCAGCAGTACGCGGTAGATGAGCAGGTCGTGCGCGTCGATCACCGCGGCCTCGGCGCGCAGCCGCCGGGCCGTGGTCAGCGCCTCCCGGGCCTCCTCGTAGGAGCGGGCGATCCCGTACAGGCCGGGGTGCGGGCGGCCCACGGCCACCCGCCACGGCCGGCCCCGCGCCAGCCGGTCCAACTCGGCGTGCACCAACCGGCCGAGGTCGCCCGCCGCGCCGCCGCGCGCACCCCGGTCGGCGGTCCCCGGGTCCGCCGGCGCGATCACGACGAGCAGACCCTCCTTCGTGGCCACCAGCACGTCCCGGTCGCCCAGCCGGTCGAAGATGACCCGCTCCAGCGCGCTGATCGCCGTGTCGGCGTCCGGAAGCCGCCGGCCCGGCGACGCGAGCGCCACCTGGTGCACCCGCGCCAGGTCCAGCCCGAACGGCTCGGCCCGCTCCACCAGGCCGCCGAGGTCGGAGTCGCCGCGCAGCAGGTCGTCGACGAGTTCCCGGCGCAGCGTCTCCTCCCGGCGGACCAGGTCCCGGCGGGCGGCCGCGTACCCCTCGGCGAGCGTGGCGACGGCGGTGTCGACGACGTGGAGCACCGCGTCCGCCGCCGCGCGCACCGCCTCGCTGTCGGTCGAGCGGGTCAGGTGGGGCAGCTGCTGCCAGAGCCGCCGCGCCGCGGACAGGTAGAGGCGGACGACCCGCCCCGCCGACACACCCTGCTCGGCGGCGCGCCGGCCGAGGGCCCCCACCGCGTCGAGTTCGCCGCGCCGGGGCCGACGACCGCTCACCGCCGCGTCCGTCAGCAGCCGCAGATAGTCACCGAGCAGCTCCGCCGGCACCCCACCGGCATCGGCACCGGCGCCGCGAGCGACCTCGGCGAGCCAGCCGTCGTCCGAGCGCCCTCCGTCCGGAGCTGCTCGGCGGGCGCCCTCGGTCATCGCGGTCTCCCCGTGCACGGCCGGCACCGAACGCCGACCCGGTTCATCCAGGGTAGGGCGGCAGCCGCGGCCCGACCGGCCGACCACGCGACAGGGGGGCGCACCCCCGGTGCTCTCGGCAACCGGGCGGAACCCTTGCCGAAACAAGCGATCGGCACATTAACATGTGCCGACCCTTAGTTGATCAACTTAAGGAATCCTGTGCTCATCTCACGTCTTCGCGGCCGCCGGCTGACAGCGCTGTGCGCCGCCGTCGTGGTGCTCGCCGCGGTGCCCACCCCGGCCACGGCCGCGCCCACCGACCCCCCGCCGCCGACCGCCTCCGCGGCGCCAGCCGCCACCGTCACCACCCCCACCGCCACCATCACCCTTGTCACCGGCGAGAAGGTCACCGCGACCAGGACCGCCGCCGGGGAGCTGAGCCCCGAGGTACGGGACGCCGACGGCCGCCTGACCGGCTTCAGCCTGTCCCGCGACGGCACGGACACCTACGTCTACCCGCACGGCGCGCTGCCGTACGTGGCTGCCGGGCTGCTGGACAAGCAGCTGTTCAACATCACCGAGCTGCTGGCCGACGGCTACGACGACGCGCACCGCGACCGGCTACCGCTGATCGTCACCTACACCGACGCGGCCGCCCGCTCGCGTGCCGTCGCGATGCCGCGGGGCGCGCGCGACGTGCGCGCGTTGGACAGCATCCAGGGTGCCGCCCTCACCGTCGACCGTTCGGACGCCTTCTGGTCCTCGATCAGCGGGGCAGAGGGCGCCACCTCCCGCGCCAGCGGCGGCAGCCGGCCGGCGCTCAAGGGGGGCATCGCCAAGATCTGGCTGGACGGCAAGGTCGAAGCCGCGCTCGCCGACAGCACCGCGCAGATCGGCGCCCCCGAGGTCTGGAAGACCGGGAACACCGGCGCGGGCGTGGACGTCGCCGTCCTGGACACCGGCATCGACACCGGTCACCCCGACTTCGCCGGCCGCATCGCCGCCACGGAGTCCTTCGTGCCGGGTGAGACGGTCAAGGACGTGTTCGGCCACGGCACCCACGTCGCCTCCACCATCGCCGGCACCGGAGCCGCCTCCGGCGGCACGGAGAAGGGCGTCGCACCGGGCGCCCGACTGCACATCGGCAAGGTCCTCGGCGACAACAACTCCGGCCAGGAATCCTGGATCATCAGCGGCATGGAGTGGGCCGTCCGCGACCAGAAGGCCCGCATCGTCAACATGAGCCTCGGCGCCGACCCCACCGACGGCACCGACCCGATGAGCGTGGCCCTCAACGAGCTCAGCGAGGAGACCGGCGCCCTGTTCGTCGTCGCCGCCGGCAACATGGGTCCCACCCCGTACACCGTCGGCACCCCCGGCGCGGCCGACGCCGCCCTGACCGTCGGCGCCGTCGACGGCGCCGACCTGCTCGCCGGCTTCTCCAGCCAGGGCCCCCGGGTCGGCGACAAGGCCCTCAAGCCCGACCTCACCGCACCCGGCGTCGGCATCCTCGCCGCCCGCTCGCAGTACTCGGGCGGCGAGGGCATGTACCGGTACGGCGACGGCACCTCGATGGCCACCCCGCACGTCGCCGGCGCCGCCGCGCTGCTGGCCGCCCGCCACCCGGAGTTCACCGGGCAGCAGCTCAAGCAGGCACTGACGAGCACCACCAGGGCCACCCCGGACCTCACCCCGTTCCAGGGCGGCAACGGCCGGCTGGACGTCGCCGCGACCACCGCGGCCACCGTCTTCGCCACCGCCCACGCCGACTTCGGCTACCCGGACTGGCCCGCACCCACCGGCCCCGTCACCCGGGAGGTCCGCTACACCAACATCGCCGACGGCCCGGTCACGCTCACCCTCACCACCGCGCTCGACGCCGGCCCGGCCGACCTCGTCACCCCCTCCGCGCGGCAGATCACCGTCCCGGCGCACGGCACCGCGGCGGTGACCCTCACGACGCAGTACGACCGGGCCCCGGCCGACCGGCCCATCTCGGGATTCCTGACCGCGACCGACGCCTCCGGCGCCGTCCGCACCCGCACCTCCGTCGCCGTCGGCCGCGAGGGCGTGCGTCACCGCCTCACCCTCGAGGCCAAGGACCGCGGCGGCCGGCCGATCGGCGGCGAACTCGTCCTGCTGGACAAGGCGGGCGCCCTGTCGGCCGCGCAGCAGATCGACGCCACCGGCACCCTCGATTTGCGGCTGCCCGCCGGCACGTACTCGGCGTGGTTGAAGACCGACCTCGAGGGCGTCAACGGGCCACACTCGCGCGGCCTCGGCCTGCTGCCCGTACCCGAGATCATCCTCGACCAGGACCGCACGGTCGTGTTCGACGCCACCAAGGCCCGTCGGGTCACCGTGACCACCCCCCAACCGTCGACTCCGGACGGCTCCCGGTTCGAGCTGTTCCGCGATCTCGGCATCCCCTGGGCCTCCGCCTGGTACACCGGGCCGGAGTACGACAGCGTCTGGCTCCTGCCCACCGACCGGAAGGTCACGACGGGCACCTTCACCGTCGGCGCCCGCTGGCGCCTGGCCCAGCCCGCGCTCACCGTGACCGCCGGCCGCCACGCCTACGACGACCTGCGGGTGCAGCGCGCCGCAACCCCCCTGCCGCGCGGCCGGCACCACCTCGACACCGTCTTCGCGGGCACCGGCGCCGGCTCCGAGTACGCCTCGGTGAACGCGCGCGGCAAGGCCGTCGTGGTACGCCGCAGCGACACCGTCACCCCGGAGGAGCAGGCCGCCGCGGCGGCGTCCGCCGGGGCGAGCCTCCTGCTCGTGGTCAACGACGGCACCGGGCGGTTGCAGCCGTGGCCGGGCTCGTGGTGGGACCCACGTCCGGCTCCGCCGGTGACCGTGGCCACCCTCACCCGCGACGAGGGCGAGCAGTTGATCAGCCGGATCCGGCACGAACGACGGGTCCGCCTCGACGTCACCTCCGCGCCGGAGACCGACTACATCTACGACCTGGTGCGCGACTACCAGGGGGCCGTGCCGGCCGACCTCGCCCACCGGGTCACCCAGCGGGACCTGGCCCGGGTCGACATGTCGTTCCGCAACTGGCGTCCCGCCCGGGCGCTCGAGGCGCGTGGTGACACCAGCCCGTCCGGGGGGTCGAGCATCCTCGACTTCACGCAGGTGCCGGCGCGGGGGGAGCGCACCGACTGGGTGACCGCGGGGGAGCGGTGGAGCACCCAGGTCAGCATTCCGGGAGAGCAGGGCCAGCAGACGGCCCCCACCGCCTACCGGGCCGGCGCGACGCAGGAGGAGCGCTGGTTCGGCCCCGTGCAGCGCCCCCGGCTGCTGACCAACTACAGCGTCTTCCGCGAGGACGGCGGCTTCTCCGCACTGATCCCCGGCTGGGGCGACTCGGGCGCGGCCCACGAGGGCAACACCTACGAGAACCTCGCCACGGACAACGTCCTGCGGTTCTACCAGGGCGACAGGCTGATCCGGGAGACCAACCGCTACCAGAACATGCTGTTCAGCGGTCCGCTCAGCGCCGAGGCGCTGCCGTACCGGCTGGTGTCGGAGAACAAGCGTGACGGGTGGGCCGGGCCGTACTCCACCGCCACCCGCACAGAGTGGGGCTTCGTCTCGGGCGCGGTCAGCGCGGGCGGGGTGTGGAACCCGTCGCTCATCCAGCTGGACTACGCCGTCGACACCGACGTCGACGGGAGGGCGAAACGCCACAGCGACCTGAGCGTTACGGCGCTGCACCTGCCGACGGCGGCCGAGCCGGGCACCATCCGGGCGGTGACCCTCGACGTGTCCTACGACGACGGCGCCACCTGGCAGCACGCCAGGCTCCAGCGCCACGGTGACGGCTGGCGCACGCGCCTCGACGCCCCCCGTACGGCGCGGTTCGTCACGCTGCGGGCGACCGCCCGCGACACCCGCGACAACAGCGTCGACCAGGTCGTCACCCGGGCCTTCGGCCTGAAGTGACCAACGGGGCGGGGGTCGCGTGAGCGGCCTCCGCCCCACCCGCCGGGCGAGTGGTCATCCTCGCTCGACGCCGACACACCGTCCGCCGGCACCACCGCCCGGCGCAGGCCCTGAAGCAGCGCACCCGTGAGCGGGCCGGCGGGGCATCCGAAGGATGGAGATCTCGTTTCTCCGCCGCGGCCCACCAGGAGCCCCGACTAGCGTCGAGACGGCGCTGCACCAGCCCGGACGGGCGGGGGCGGTAGCGGCAGCCGCGCGACTCCGCCGCCTCCCCGCCGGACCCGGAGCGGCGCGGCTTGCTGCCGCAGCGGGAGCTCTCAGGCCACTGCGGGTGCGTCGCCCAGTGACCCGTTGATCGTCGATGCGCCCGCCGGCCGGCGACCGGCGGGACGAGAGAACGGATGACCGGGACGTGGCACGGACGGTGAGCAGCGCCGCGGACGACCGCCGGGCGAACTTCCTGGAGCTGTTCTTCGACCTGGTGCTGGTGTTCGCCCTGTCGGGAATCGTGTCGCGGGTCGTGCCGGACCTGTCCGCCGACACCCACACCCAGCGGTGGGCCGGGCTGCTCTACGTCTTCGTGCTGGTCCTGCCGGTGATGTGGTTGTGGACGACCACCTCCCACATCACCAGCCGGTTCGACCCCCGCAGACCCGCCATCCAGGTGATGGTGCTGCTGACCGCGCTCGGCGTGGTGGTGATGTCCTCGTCGTTGCCGTACGCCTTCGTCGAACGCGGTTACGCGTTCGCCGTGCCGTACGTGGCCCTTCAGGTGGGACGACCGTTGGTCCTCATCGCGCTCGTGCGGGACCGCGGCCAACGAGTCCTCTACGCGCGCTCCGCGATCTGGTTCACCGTGTCGGCCATACCCTGGCTGACCGGCGGCACCCTGGTGCGGGACGAGGCCCGGGTGGGTCTGTGGGCACTGGCCATCACGATCGACCTCGTGTCGGCCCGCTTCTCCTGGCCGGTGCCCGGCATGAGCCGGGCGCTGGGCAGCGCCTGGGAGCCCAGGAAGAGTCATCACCTCGCCGACCGGTACCAGCAACTCCTGTTGATCGCACTGGGCGAGAGTGTGCTGTCCCTGGGGATCACCTACACCGTCACCCCGCTGTCGTGGGCCACGACGGCGGCGCTGCTGGTCGGCTTCGCCACCACGGTGCTCCTGTGGCGTGTCTACTACTACCGGGCGGGTCAGGTGCTCCCCGAAGCCGTCGACTCCGCCGGGGACCGGGTCAGGGCCGGCCGGATCGTCGGACGGACCCACGTGCTGATGGTGCTGGGCATCGTGCTCGTGGCGGCCGGCTACGAGATCGTCATGACCCATCCCGGTTCGCACGTGCGCCCCGCCTGGCTGGCCGCGGTCCTCGGCGGACCGATCATCTATGTCATCGGCCGGATCGGGCTGGAGCGCGTGGTCTTCAACCGGGTCGCACGGCGCCGGCTCATCGGCATCGCGGTCCTGGCCGGGGCGGCGGTGCCGCTGATGCTCGCCACCCCGTTGATCGCGGCGGCGGCCGCCCTCGCCATCCTCCTGGGCATGGCCCTGGCCGATGCCCGGCAGGCGTGGCACCGCCCGCCGGAGGCGCCGTCACCCGACCCGACTCCGCCACGAGGAACCTGACGCCGGGGACGTCGGCACCGGTGCCCGCGTTCGCCGTCGGCCACACCCGGAACAGCGGGCCGGAATCGGCTGCGCCCTCGTCGGTTCGACCAGGCGAGGCGGTGGCGCCGACGTTTGCCGACCAGCCAGCCGGGGACACGACCTCGATCACCGGCAGTAGGTGGCAGGAGACGAAGATGAAGGCAGTGGTCTACCGGGGTCCACGGAACGTCTCCGTCGAAGATCGGCCGGACCCGACGATCCAGGCGCCGACCGACGCGATCATCCGGATCACCACCACCAACATCTGCGGCTCCGACCTGCACATGTACGAGGGGCGCGCCCCGGTGGAGGAGGGCAAGATCCTCGGCCACGAGAACATGGGGATCGTTCAGGAGGTCGGTGACGCGGTGACCCGGATCCGTGTGGGGGACCGGGTGTCGGCGCCGTTCAACATCGCCTGTGGCACCTGCCGCAACTGCCTGCACGGCTGGACCAGCTTCTGCCTGCGCACCAACCCGGTCGAGGGCATGGACGGCGCCGCCTTCGGCTACGCGAACATGGGCCCGTACGACGGCGGGCAGGCCGAGTACCTGCGGGTGCCGTACGCCGACTTCAACCTGCTGCGGCTGCCACCGGGCACCGAGCACGAGAACGACTTCACCATGCTGTCGGACATCTTCCCGACCGGCTGGCACGGCACGGAACTCGCGGGGCAACGGCCCGGGGACACCGTCGCGGTGTTCGGCGCCGGACCGGTCGGGCTGATGGCCACCCACAGTGCGCTGATCAAGGGTGCCGACCGGGTGTTCGTGGTCGACAAGGAGCCCGACCGCCTCGCGATGGCCGAGCGGATCGGCGGCATCCCGGTGAACTTCGCCGACGGCGACCCCGTGCGGCAGATCATGGACGCGACCAACGGCGTCGGCGCCGACTGCGGGGTGGAGGCGGTCGGCTTCCAGGCCCACGACCCGTCCGGCCACGAGCACCCGGAACTGGTCCTGGACAACCTGGTCGGCGTCGTGCGCTCCACCGGCGGCATCGGCGTGGTCGGGGTGTACGTACCGCAGGACCCCAACGGCCCCGACCAGCGGGAACGGGAGGGCCGCGTCGGCTGGCAGTACGGCACGTTCTTCAGCAAGGGCCAGCAGATGGGCACCGGACAGTGCCCCGTCATGCGCTACAACCGGCAGCTGCGCGACCTCATCATCGCCGGTAGGGCCCGGCCGTCGTTCCTCGTCTCCCACGAGCTGCCCCTCGACCGGGCGCCGGAGGCGTACGCACACGTCGACCGGCGCGACCAGGGCTGGACCAAGGTCCTCCTGCGTCCCACCGGCGCGTGACAGCACCTTCGCCGATCTGACCGACGAGTGCGAACGGACCGGGCCTGCGGGTGTGCGGCGTAGCGAGGTACGGGCGGTGGACCAGGTGCGGGTGCTGAACGCACGGGGCGGTCCCGGGTGGGCGATGCGCGGCCTGGTCTCGACGGTGACGGATCCCGAGCGGACCGCACCCCGGACGGCGGTGCGCGCCGCGCTCGTCCTGCCGGCCGTGTTCGCGATCGGGCGCTACGTCGTCGGCGAACAGTCCTTCGCCACGTTCGCCGTCTTCGGCGGCTTCGCCCTCCTGATCATGGCGGACTTCGGGGGAACGGTCCGCGAGCGGCTCCGCTCGTACCTCATGGCGACGGCGGTCGGGGCGGGTCTGGTGGCGCTGGGCACGCTGGTGTCCCGCTCGGAGGTGGCCGTACCGCTGGTGATGTTCCTGGTCGCCTTCGTGTTCACGCTGCTCTCCGCCGTGCTGGGCGGCCACGTCGCCTCCGCCCGGCTGGGTCTGCTGCTCGCGTTCGTCCTGTCGGTCACGCTGCCGCCGGCCGGCACACAGATCCCGACGAGAGTGGAGGGGTGGGTCTTCGCCGGGCTCGCCGCGACCCTCGCCGGGCTGGTGGTGCTGCCCCGGGGCGGCCCGTCGGTGTTGAACGGGGCCGCCGCGGCGGCCTGCCGCGCCGTGGCGGACCTGGTCGACGCCCTGGCCCGTGGTCCCGATCGTCCCGAGCTGCACCAGTGCCGGGACGCGGCGGCCGCGGCGCTCGCCGGGGTGCGCGCCCAGTTCGCCGCGACGGCGCACCGGGCGGTCCGGTCACGCCGCCGACGACACGCGTACACCGAGCTCATCGGTGACCTGCAGCTGCTCGTCGGCGTCGCCGGCCATCCGCTCTACCGGCCGCACCTGACCCGGCAGGGCAGCGGCACGGGCGGGCGCCTGGTCACGGCGGTCTCCGCGGCGCTGCGGGCCAGCGCGGACGCTCTCCAGGGCACCGGCGGGCCACCCGACCCCGGCACCGTGGAGCGGTGCCGCAGGGCACACCGGCACGCGCTGGAGCGGTGGGCGCGTGACCTGCTGGCCCGCTCGACGCCCACCCGGCAGATCCTCGATGCCCTGGCCGTCGACCACACGTTGCGCGTGATGGCGCACCTGTCGGGCGCCGTGGCGACCAACGCCGGCGTGGCGGTCGGGCAGCACACGACGTCAGGGCACCGCGAACCGGCGCGGGAGGTGCTGGGCGACCAGCGGTTCCGGCACCGGTGGACCGGGTGGCTGGCCGCGTCCGCGGCGCCCGGTTCGACCGCCCTGCGGGACAGCCTGCGTACCGCGGTGGGCCTGGCCCTGTCGGTGTGGATCGCCGGGCGGTTGGGCCTACCGCACGCCTTCTGGGTGGTGCTGGGCACCCTGCAGGTGCTCCGCACCGGCGCCATCGGCACCGCCCGCTCGGTGGCCCGGGCCGTCGCCGGGAACATCGCGGGGGTGGCGGTCGGCTCGGCCCTGATCGCGGTGGCCGTCGACCGACCAGCGGTGCTCTGGGCGCTGCTACCGGTCGCGGTGTTCCTGGCCGCGCATACCTCCGGCAGACAACGTCTCCTGCTCAGCCAGGCCGCCTTCACGATCAACCTCATGATCATTTTCAATCTGCTCTCCCCGGTGGGCTGGCAACTCGGCCTGGTCCGGCTCGTGGACGTCGGCGTCGGAGTGGGCCTCAGCGTCGTCCTCAGTCTGCTGATGTGGCCACACGGCGCGCGCCGGCAACTGGTGCGCAGCGCCGCCGACTACCACCGCAGCGCGATCGGGCAGCTCCGCGGCGCGTTCGACCGGGCGCTGACCGGGGGAGCGGCCGGTCCGCGACGGGCTCCGTCCGCGGGGCCGCGGGTGCGGGCGGAACTCGCGCTCGGGGACTACCTGTCCGAGCGGCCGACCGACCCACTCGACCCCGCCAGCGCGGTGGTCGTCGTGGCGAGCGCGAACTATCTGGCCATGGCGGCCAGCCTGCTCGACGGTGCGGTGGTCGAGTTCGGTGGACGCATCGACGGGTGCGCGGACGTGGTCGAGCCGGTGCGGTCGGCGCAGCAGGTCCTCCTGCGCGGGCTGGAGCGGGCGGCGGACCGGTTGGCCGGCGCCGACGACGCTCCGCCCCCACCGGCCGAGCTTCCGGACCCGGACGTCGCGGTGCGGGCGTGCCTGCACCGGTGGCGCCGGGACGACCGACTCGCCGGGCCGGCCATGGTGCTGGTGGTCGCGGCGGAGTGGATCCGCAGTCTCGCCCGGGTCTGCGGTGATCTGGCGGAGCCGGTCGACCGGGCGACGGTCGCGGCCGGCCGGCCGTGGTGGCGTTGACCAGGGCCGCGCCCCGCGCCGGTCACCGCGGTCAGATGGCCTCCGCGCGGTCCACCACCTGGACCAGCGGCGTGCCGCCCGGGAACGCGCGGTCGAGGAACGCCACGCCGTCCTGCGGGTGTGCCCGGTCGACCAGGTTGGACCGGGGGCGCGTCGCTCGGCGCGGTCGACGCCCATGACCTGGTTGCGGTGCTCCTCCAGGGCCGGGTCGCACTGCCCGTCGCGGTTGAACGACCACATCAGCATCGGCGCCCCGAGCGGCAGGTGGTCACCGGCGCGCCTGCCGGGCGTCGGATCGATCCTGCCCGCCACCACGGTCCCGGCTGAGAAAGAAGGCCCCGACGGCGCCCGCCAACGTGCCGAAGACCGCGATCGAGTACACGGCGAGCAGCAGCTCCAGGACCTGGGCGAACGCGTCGTCCGCGGTCAGGGGTATCCCGGTGACGGTGCTGAGGGCCACGTCGTGCAGCGCCTGCCCGTACGTCCGGTAGGAGCGGGTCAGGACCAGCAACTGCCCGGAGGCCAGCACGATGGCGGTCGTCACCACGGCCAGCCACGCCAGCCGATCGGTGAGCAGCCGTCCTGCCGACCGCGAGCCGCGCACCGCCGCCGCCACGACGCCGGTGCCGCGGGCGGCACGCAGGAGGGTGACGGCTCGGGCGAAGCGGAGGAACGGCACCGCCAGGAAGATCAGTTGCCACCAGTTGCGGCGCCAGAACCGGCCGGCCTGGTGACGGGCCAACCAGGCGCGTAGCGCGAACTCGCCGACGAACACCGCCCACAGGGCCCAACTCGCCACCGAGAGCGCGTGCGACAGCGCGGCGTCCTGCGCGAACGCCTGCCCGAGCACCAGGAGCAGGAACAGGATGCCGAGGGCGCCTATCGGCTTGTCCAGCCGCCGGGCGAGGCCGTGCAGGATCGCGTCCGTCTCGTCGGCCGGCCCCTCGCCCGGCGCCCGACCGTCGGATCGTCGGGGCGTCACTCTCTGGCAGCGTAGTCAGCAGGTGGCGGGCGGACGGGAAAACCGCGTCGCCCGGCGGGCTGGCCGCCGCGGCACGCCGGGCGCTGGCGGGATCAGAGGTACGAGCCGACGTCACCGGCGCCGCCGTCACCGGAGTCGGCGGATCCCGCACCGGTGTCACCGGGATCTGTGGGCAGCGGGGGTACGAACATCACCGGAGCGACCAGCAGGCTCGTGAGAGCCACCTGCCGGGCGACCCGCTTCCACCTGCGGCGCATCTCGTCGGCCGTCGCGGTGGCGTCCTGACGTTCGACCGTCCCGCCGCGGCCGGATGATCTTCTGCCTCGGCACGTGCCGTCGGGCGTCTCGATCGGTGCGCCGGTGCTATTCCCGGCCGAGGGGTGGCCAGGGTCACCGGGTCGGCCACCGGGAGAAGCGGACGATTGTCGTCCTCTTGCAGTACGGTTCCGGGGCGGACGAAGGGCGTCCGCTTGATGGTGGCCGGGCATCGGCGGGCGCGCTCGATCGTGATCGCCCCGGGAACCACCACCGACCTCTCCGACGACAGACAAGGATCAATCGTCACCATGCGTTTCACCGACAAGGTCATTCTGGTCACCGGCGCCACGTCCGGGATGGGGCGGGCGCTCGCCGAGCGGGTCACCGCCGAGGGCGCGAAGGTCGTCCTGGCGGCCCGCGGAAAGGACGCGGGCGACGCGTTCGCCGCCGAGTTGCAGGCCGCCGGGCGGGACGCCCTCTTCGTGCCGACCGACGTGACGGTGGAGGCCGAGGTCGCGCAGCTGGTGCGGCGGGCGGTCGACCACTACGGCCGGCTCGACGGCGTGTTCAACAACGTCGGCGCGGCCACCGCGACGGGTCCGGTCACCGAGGTCGACGGTCACGCGTGGCGCGCCGAGCTGGCGCTCAACCTCGACAGCGTCTTCTTCGGACTGAAGTACCAGGTCCCCGCGCTCCAGGCGTCCGGCGGCGGCTCGATCGTGAACAACGCCTCCAACGTCGGCGTCACCGGCATGGCGGGCATGGCCGCGTACAGCGCCGCCAAGCACGGGGTCGTCGGGCTCACCCGGTCGGCCGCGCTCGACGTCGCGACGACGGGCGTCCGCGTCAACGCGCTGGTCACCGGCGGCGTGGACACCCCGCTGCTGCGCGGCAACATGGGCCCGAACCCGCAGGAGGCCCTCCGCGCCGCGAACGCGATGCACCCCGTGGGCCGCATCGGGCGGCCCGAGGAGGTCGCCGCTCTCGCGGCCTTCCTGCTCAGCGACGAGGCCCCGTTCATCACGGGTGCCGCGCTCGCGATCGATGGCGGCCTCACCGCCGCGTAGCGGTGTGCACCGAGGCGGCGGCCGGCCCGCCCGCCGTGTCGGCTCCCGGCTCGCCCGAGCCGGGAGCCGACACTTCCCCCGTGCCCACGGCCGTGCGGGATGCGCGAGCGGCATTCGGACGGATATCGTCCGCTTGTGTTACCCTTCCAGGATGCCTGAACTGGACCCCTCGCGCGGCGTCCGGGCCGATGCGCGACACAACCGACGCCAGCTGATCATCGCGACCCGCGAGGCGATCGCCGCCCGCGGGCTCGAGGTGTCCGCCCTGGACATCGCGACGGCCGCGGGCGTGGGCGTGGGCACGCTGTACCGGCGCTTCGGCACCAAGGAGGCGCTGCTCGACTACGTCGTACTCGGCCTGTACGACGAGTTGTGCGAGACCGCGCAGGTGTGCCTGACGCGCCCGGACGCCTGGGAGGGCCTGGCGGAGTTCGTGCGGGAGCTGGCCGGGGCGCACCGGGACAGCCGCGGGCTGGCCGAGGTCACGGCCGCCTGCGAGCGGCCACCGACGCCCGAGCTCGCGCAGCGGACCACCGCGCTGCAGGAGGCCGTGGCGAGCCTGACCGAGCGGGCCCACGCCGCCGGCGTCCTGCGTCCGGACGTCACCTGGGAGGACGTCCTGCTCCTCTCGCGGGCACCCCTGGACACCGACCACTGCCTCGGCGTCGACGCCGGGCCCGACGGCTGGCGGCGGGTCGTCACGATCCTGCTCGACGGGCTACGCGCCCCCGGGCGAAGCCCGCTGGAAGGCGACGCGCCGCAGGTCCACCGGCCACAGTGACCCGCCCCGGCGCCACCGGCTCGCGCCGGGCCGGAGGCGTGGGCCCGGCGGCGTGACGCGCGCGGAAGCGACCCGACGGTGGATGCTTCCCGCAGCCCTATTCTAGCCCTAGAATAGGCTCGTGGAACTCACGCCGGCCGAGCTGGTCGTCCTCGGGCTGATCGTCGAGCGTCCCCGACACGGCTACGACCTCGAAGGGGTCATCGAGCGCCGCGGCATCCGGCAATGGACCGAGATCGGCTTCTCGTCCATCTACTACCTGCTCGCCAAGCTCGAGAAGCGGGGCCTCGTCCACGCTCCGGACGCCCCGACGGCCGCGAAGTCCCGGCGCGTCTTCCACGCCACGGCCACCGGGCGGGAGGCCGCCGCCCGCAACGCGCTCGCACTCATCGAGCAGGCGCGCCCTGTCCCGCAGCCCTTTCTCGTGGGCATCGCGAACCTGCCCCTGCTCCCCGCCGGGGCCTACGCCCGTGCGCTCCGCCACCGACTCGCCCAGGTCGACGCCCACATCGCGGCCGTGCAGGCGGCCGAGTCGGCGCAGGCACCCCTCGCGCTCGCGGCGCGCGAGGTCTTCTCCTACTCGCTGAGCCTCCTCGAGGCGGAAAGGTCGTGGCTCGCGGCGCGAGCCCAGGTGCCCGATGACGGACAAGATTGACTTCAAGCGGCAGATCGACGTCTACCGCCCGCCGCGTGGCCGGTTCGAGGTCGTGGACGTGCCCGACCTGCGATACCTCATGATCGACGGCCACGGCGACCCCAACACCGAGGCCTTCACCGAGGCGGTCGAGGCGCTCTACCCGCTGGCCTACAAACTGAAGTTCGCGAGCAAGCGCACCCTCGGGCGCGACTACGTCGTCATGCCCCTGGAGGGCCTGTGGTGGGCCGACGACATGGACGCGTTCACGGCGTCCCGCGACAAGTCCCGGTGGGACTGGACCCTCATGATCATGGTGCCGGACTGGATCGACCAGAACATGTTCGCCGACGTCCGCGATCAGATCGCGGCCAAGGGCCACCCGCGGCGCCTCCACGACGTACGACTGGGCTCGCTCTCCGAGGGCCGCTGCGTGCAGACCCTGCACGTGGGCTCCTTCGACGACGAGGCCGACGTGCTGGCACGCATGCACGGCGAGTTCATCCCCGACAACGGGCTCACCATGGTCGGCAAACACCACGAGATCTACCTCAGCGACTTTCGCAAGGTCGCGCCGGAGAAGCTCCGCACCATCCTCAGGCAGCCGGTCAGCACGTAGGCGCCTCCACCGACGGTGTCCTCGCCGCGTGACGATCCGGCGAGGACCGTCGGTGGTGGGGAGGGTGCGGCGAGCTGCGCCCGCCCTGCCCCGGACGGGGGAGTGCAGGTCCACGCCTGCCGCGAACCGCCACCGTTTACGCTGTGACCTGCGGCCACCGCACCATGCGGCTGCTGTCCCCGGACGCAGCGCGTGACGGTGGCTGCACTGCGCTTACCACGGCACCGGTCGACCCTCCGGACGGGCGGCTGCCGCGGCGGCGCGGACGGACGCGATGCCGCGTCGGGCGAGAAGGGCGGATCATGAGCGCTGCGAGTTGCCGAGCACTGGCTCCTTTTCCGGCCCGGACCGGCCGATGAGCGTCATCGCCTTCCTCAACATCTCCATGCACGGGCACGTCAACCCGACGCTGCCGATCGCCGCCGAGCTGGTCCGTCGCGGTCACGCCGTGACCTACCACGCGACGTCCGCCCACGCCGAGCGGATCGCGGCGACCGGCGCCCGTGTGCTGCTCTACTCCGGAGACGAGCCGCCGCTCTCCGGCCCGCCGACGCCCGTCACGGTGATGGAGCAGCTCGCGCGGACGGCCGTACGCGTGCTGCCGGGCGTCCTCACCGACCTGCGCGGCACCCGCCCCGACCTGATCGTGCACGACTCGCTCTGCCTGTGGGGGCCGGTGGCCGCCCGGCAACTGAACGTCGCGGCCGCCTCGTCGTTCACCACCTTCGCGTTCAACCGGCACGTGCCCAGCCCCACCCGGGGCTCCTGGGAGCTGCTCACCGCCGCGGCGGCCCTGCCCCGCAACACCGGCGGATACCTGAGATCGCGGTGGGAGCTGCGCCGCCACTACGACACGCGCGGGGTGCCGCTGATCGACCTGGCGAACATCCGCCAGCCGCTCAACCTGGTCTACACCTCGCGGGCGTTCCACCCCGACGCCGACAACTTCGACGAGTCCTACCGCTTCGTCGGCCCGAGCGTGGGCGCCCGCCCCGCCGACCCGTCCTTCCCGGTCGACAGCCTGCGCGACCCCGTGCTGTACGCCTCGATGGGCACCGTCTTCCCCGCCGGCCCACAGCTGTTGCGCAGCCTCGCCGCCGCGCTCGCCCCGCTGGGCGGCACCGTGGTCCTCTCCACCGGACACACCGATCCCGACGCGCTCGGGCCGCTCCCGGCCAACGTGCTCGCCCACCGCTCCGTACCCCAGCCGGAGGTGCTGTCCCGCGCCGCGCTGTTCATCACCCACGGCGGGGTCAACAGCGTCAACGAGGCCCTGTACGCCGGCGTCCCGATGCTCGTCGTACCGCAGGGCGCGGACCAGTCGCTGGTCGCGTCCCGCGTCGTGGAGCTCGCCGCCGGCCTGTCGATCCGCACCGAGGACATCACCGTGGAGGGCGTCCGCGCTCTCGCCCGGCGCCTGCTCGACGAGCCCCGGTTCCGGGCCGCCGCGACCGCCCTTCAGACCGCCCAGCGCCAGGCGGGCGGGTACTCGCGCGCCGCCGACGAACTCGAGCGCTACGCGCGGGAGGCCGGGCAGCACACCTCCGCCGACCACGCGAAGCGGGACTGACGGTGTCCCCCGCAGTGGTCGTGCTGCTGCTGTTCGGCGGCCTGTCCGAGGCCGCCGGGCGTCTCCTTCCCGTGGTGGCACGCCTGTCCGGCGCGTCACGCGCGAGGGTGGTCGGGTTGATGCTGCTCGGCGCCGTCGTCGACGGCGCGGTGTTCGCGCTCTGGCCGCTGTCCGCGTGGACCCTCGCCGAGCTCGTGCTGCCCACCGCGACCTCCGACGAGACCGCGCTCGCCTGGACCCCTGGCCTGGCCGCCCCGCTGCTGCTCGCCGCGGTCCTCGCGTTCCCGCTGCTCGGGCCGCTGCTGCACCTGGTGCTCATGGTGGGAGTCGGCGCCGGTCTCGCCGGTGCGCTCGCCGGGATGGCGGGAGTCGGCTGGTGGGAGGCCGCCGGCTGCGTGGCCGTCGCGGGGATCGCGCTCGGGCTCGCCGTCGAGGGTGTCCGCCGCCTGGTCGCGCGGCTCAACACGAGAAGAGCACCGGAGCGACTCGCGTGATCGAGTTGGTGCTCCTGCTGCTGCTCGCCGGGATCGGCCCGGTCCTGCTCGCCGAGGCGCTGCTGGCCCGCTACGAGGTGCTGGCGTACGCCGCGGGCTGGCGGCCACCCGTCACCGACCTGCCCAGCGGGATGCCGCACGCCCGCGGCGCGGACCCCGACCGTCCCCCGGACGCCTACCTGGTCTACCTCGACGGCATCGGGAAACGCCGCTTCCACGACACCCGCGACGGCGGCCGGCTCGTCAAGGCCCTGATCCAGGCGGCCCCCGAGCTGAGGGTGCTGGGCCAGGTGCAGCCCTACTCGCCGCTGGCCAACCCGCTGGCCAACCGGCCGGTGTGGGTGTGGCTGCGCCGCCGCGTCGGGCTCGTGCTGTTCCTGCACAACGTGGTGCAGATCTTCGTCGCGGCCGACCGGCGGTACCGCCCGCTCTACAACCGCGCCGTTGGCTCGCAGATCGCCACCCAGCTGCGGCTCGCCGGCTACCGCGACGACAGTGGCATCCCCGTGGTGCTGCTCTGCTACAGCGGCGGCGCCCAGGTCGCCACCGGCGCGGTGAACGAACTGTGGTCCCAGCTGCGTTGCCCGCTGCGGCTGATCACCCTCGGCGGCTTCCACAACGGCGCGAACGACATCACCCACGCCCAGCAGCTCTGCCGGCTCACCAGCGGCGGCGACTGGATCGAGCGGGTCGGCACGTGGCTGTTCCCGCAGCGGTGGCGACTGTTGCGCGGAAGCGGATGGAACCGCGCCGCGCGCGAGGGGAAGATCACCGTCCACCGACTCGACCCGGCGACCCACGTCGGCCCCGCCAGCTACATCAGCCCGGCGGCCCGGCTGCCCGACGGCCGTAGTCACCTCGACCGGACCGCCGACACCGTGATCTCGCTGATCCGGAACGGGCTCGGCCCGACCGAGGCAGCCGAGCGCCAGCGGACGTAGATCGGGTGTGGTGACGGGCCGTCAGCCCGCCGCCTCGGCGACGATCAGGCCGGCCGGCGGGGCCAGCGGCACGTGCGCCACCAGTCGCCAGCCGGTGGCGTCGAGCCACTGTGCCGCCTCGTCCGCCTCGTAGGTGTCCCCGCCACTGATCATGAGGAATTCCCCCGCCCCGAGGCGGGTGGCCGGGTGGGGTGCCACGGGGTCACGCCACCAGTCGACCAGCAACAGCCGACCTCCTGGAGCGACCGCCTCCCGCAACCGGGTCAGCAGGTCGGTGTTGCGGTCCGGGGAGAACAGGTGCAGGAAGTTGGCCACGATCACCACGTCGTGCCCGGCCGGCAGCGGGTCGACGAACACGTCCGCGCCGACCAGGTCGAGCCGATCGGCGAACCCGTCGCCGCCCACCGCGTCGCGGGCGACCGTCACCACCTCGGGCAGGTCGACCAGGGTCGCGGTGAGCTGCGGATGAGCGCTCAGGACGGCTTTGGCGAACGTGCCGACGCCGCCGCCGACGTCGAGCATCCGGCGGTGGGGGCCGAAGTCGTACGCCGCGGCGAGGTCGGCGGCCGTCTCCGCGGTCACCAGCGCCACCGACGACTCGTACGCCTGGACCTGCGCCTCGTCGAGATCGGCGCGCACCCCCTGGCGGGTGCGGAACGCGGTCGACGCCCGGGCCCACGCCGAGTAGCTGACCATGTCCCAGTAGGTCAGCATGGGGCGCATGTCCAGCGGACCCCGACCGGCGAGGAAAGCCTCGGTGTCGGCGGCGTTGCGGTAACACTCGCCGTCGTGTTCGAGCAGACCCGTGGCGACCAGCAGGTCGGCGAGGGCGCGCGCGCTGCGCACCGGCAGGTGGCAACGCTCGGCGATGGTCGCGGCGGTGGCCCCCTCGGCGGGCACGGCGGCGAAGAGGCCCACCTCGGCGGCGACGAAGAGCGCCTTGGCGGTCATGAAGCCGGCCGCCACGCCGGTGATCCGCGCGGGGCTCAGCGGCGGCGCCGACGGTGCGTCGGGCGCGTCCGACGGCGGTGCGAACACACGCTGGATCTGCTGATCGGCCACGCGTCCCCCGAACATCGTCGTCAATCAATGCACGTGGGCACATGCTACGGCTCCGGTGGCCGGCCGGGCCACCCCGTCGGCGAGCCGCCGTCCGGTGGCACCCGGCGGCCCGCGATCCGACCACGCTGCCGGCGCGGCCGCCGTCAGAACTCCTCGTACTCCGCCGGGTCCTGGCCGGCGAGGCGCCCGTCGGGCCGACCGAGCGCCGTGATGGCCTCGACCTCGGCGTCGGTGAGCCCGATGTCGAAGACGTCGAGGTTCTCCTTCTGCCGCTGCGGTGACGCGGCCTTGGGCAGCGGGATCACCTGCCGGGCCACGTGCCAGGCGAGGACGGCCTGCGCCGGGGTGACGCCGTGCGCGGCCGCGATCTCGACGACGGTCGGGTTCTCCTGCAGGTCGTTGCCCCGGCCGAGCGGGCTCCAGCCCTGGACGAGGATCCCGTGCTCCCGGTGGTAGTCGAGGGCCTCCTGCTGCGGGAAGTAGGGGTGCACCTCGATCTGGTTGACGGCCGGGGCGACACCCGTCTCCGACCGCAGCCGCTCGATGTGCTCCGGCAGGAAGTTCGACAGGCCGATGTGGCGGACGAGGCCCCGTTCGCGCGCCTCGATGAGCGCCTTCCACGCCTCCACGTACAGGCCGACCTTCGGGTTCGGCCAGTGGATGAGGTAGAGGTCGACCCGGTCGAGACCGGTGCGGTAGACGCTCTCCTCGATCGTGGTCAACGCCTCGGCGTACCGGTGGTGCCGCCCCGGCAGCTTCGAGGTGACGATCAGTTCGTCGCGGACGTCGCCCGCGGCGCGCGCGGCCCGCCCGACGGCACCCTCGTTCTCGTAGTTCACCGCGGAGTCGATCAGCCGGTAGCCCGCCCGGATGGCCTGCCCGATCGCGTCGACGCCGTCCGAGCCGGTCAACCGGTAGGTGCCCAGACCGATAGCCGGCAGCGTCGTGCCGTCGGCGGCCGTCAAGCCGGGAATCGTCATCGTCGATCGTCCCTCCTCCGACCGGGTGCCGGCCGGTGTTCCCGGCCGTCCGCCGAGCGCCCCGCGACAGCCCGCGCGTCGGCCTCCGGTGCCAGCCCCTGACCCTACCGCCGCCGCGAACGGCGTCGGG
The DNA here is from genome assembly GCF_056150165.1 of Micromonospora xinjiangensis. NCBI lineage: Bacteria > Bacillati > Actinomycetota > Actinomycetes > Micromonosporales > Micromonosporaceae > Micromonospora > Micromonospora xinjiangensis. The sequence goes on from NZ_JAXCFO010000004.1 coordinate 415,048, forward strand.
GTGACGTCGGGCATACCGGCCCGGGCCCGCTGACCACGCCGGTGCCCTGGGTCCCGGTCCGCTGCGGACCTCGGCGGGAACGGCCGCGGCGCCGATAGGATGGCCCGCGTCATGCTGCTCCGGGTGCTCGGGCCGCTCCAGGTCGAGATCCCTCCAGGCGGAACGGTCGACCTCGGCGGCCCCCGCCAGCGTGCCGTACTCGCGCTGCTCCTGTCGGCCCGCGGCGCGGTCGTCCCCGTCGACCGGATGATCGACGACCTGTGGCGCGGCGCCGCGCCACCCCGGGCGCTGGCCACCCTCCAGGCGTACGTCTCCCACCTGCGCCGTCTGCTGGAGCCCGACCGCGAGCGGCGGGCCCCGGCCCGGGTGCTGGTGACCGCGCCGCCCGGTTACGCGCTGCGCCTGCCCGCCGACGCCGTCGACGCCGGGCGGTTCGAGGCGCTGCTCGCCGAGGCCCGCACCGCCGATCCGGTGCGTGCCCGCCGGCTGCTGACCGACGGCCTCGCCCTGTGGCGCGGTCCCGCGTACGCCGAGTTCGCGGCCGAGCCGTGGGCGCAGCCGGAGGTGACCCGGCTGGAGGAGCTGAGGTTCGTCGCCCGGGAGCTGCTGCTCGACGTGAGCCTGCGCGCCGGTGCCGCCGCCGAGGCGGTGGCGGAGGCGGAGGTGTTGACGAGGCAGGCGCCGCTGCGCGAGGAGAGCTGGCGGCTGCTGGCGTTGGCGCTGTGGCGCACCGGCCGACAGGGGGACGCGCTCGCCGCGCTGCGCCGGGCACGGGAGGTCCTCGCGGAGGAGCTGGGCCTGGACCCCGGCCCGGCGCTGGTGGAACTGGAGAACGCGATCCGCCACCAGCGGCTCGACCTGCTTGCGCCGGCGGGGCCGGCGATGTCGTCCATGCTGCCGGGCGCCCGCCCGGCCGGCGCCGCCGGCACCCCGGCCGCCCCGACCCCGCCGGCCGGGCGGATCGCAGCCGTGGGGGGACCGCCGCCGCCGGAGCAACCGGCGCCCCGGGTCGAGGTCGCCCCGGACGAGTTGTTCGTCGGGCGGGAGGCCGAACGGGCCGCCCTCGGCCGGACCGCCGCCGACGCGTCCACCGGCGTGGCACGCTTCGCCCTGCTCACCGGCGAAGCGGGCGCCGGCAAGACAAGCCTGCTCGGCCGCCTCCGCGACGACCTCGCCGCCCGGGGCTGGCTGGTCGCCGTCGGCCGCTGTCCGGAGGTGGAGGGCGCCCCACCGGCCTGGGCGTGGGTGGAGGCGCTGCGGCAGCTCGCCGAGGCGGCGCCCCCGGGCGACCTCGCGCCGACGCTCGCCCCGCTGCTCGGGCAAACCGACGGCGAGCCGGGCGCCGGCGACGCCACCGCCGGCCGGTTCCGGCTGCACCGCGCCGTCGCCACCTGGCTGCGCGCCGCGGCGGCCCACCGCCCCGTGGCCGTGATCCTCGACGACCTGCACGCCGCCGACGCCGAGACGCTGCTGCTGCTCCGGACCGTCAGCGAGGTCACCGACGCCGCGTTGCTGGCGGTCGTCGCGTTGCGGCCCGCCGAGAACCGTGAGCGGTTGAACGAGACGCTGGCCACCCTGGCGCGCCGCTCGCCCCTGCGGATCCACCTCACTGGTCTCGCGCCGGCCGACGTCGCGCGGCTCGTGGTCGGCGTCGCCCGGACGACCGTCGACCCGGACACCGTCGCCGCGCTGACCGAACGCACCGGCGGCAACCCGTTCTACGTCCGCGAGTCGGCCCGCCTGCTCGCCGCCGAGGGCACGCTCGTCGCCACCTCCGAGGTGCCGGAGGGCGTCCGGGACGTGCTGCGCCGGCGCCTGTCCCGGCTGCCCGCGCCGACCGTACCCATGCTGCGGCTCGCCGCGGTCGTCGGGCGGGAGGCGGACGTGGCGACGCTGGTGGAGGCCGCCGAGACCGCCGAGGACGTCGTCGTCGACGCCCTGGAGGCCGCGCTCTCCGCCGGCCTGCTCACCGAACCGGCGCCGGGGCGGGTGCGGTTCGTGCACGGGCTGGTCCGCGACACCGTCTACACCGACCTCACCCGGCTGCGCCGCGCCCGCATGCACGCCCGCGTCGCCGCCGCCATCAGCCGGCTCCGGCCCGACGACCACCCGGCCCTCGCGCACCACTACGCCCGCGCCGCGTCGCCCGACACCGCGCCGCTCGCCGTCGACCACGCGATCCGCGCCGCCGACCTGGCCGAGCGGAGATTCGCCTACGACACGGCGATCGACCTGCTCACCCATGCCCTCGACGCGGCCGGGACGGTCACCGGCGACCGCGACGCGCTGCGGGTCGACCTGCTCGGCCGGCTGCTGCGCGCCCAGGCCCGGGCCGGTGCGCTGACCGCCGCCCGCGAGACCCGGGGCCGGGTCGTCGACGTCGCCGTGGCGTCCGACCGCGACGAGCTGCTCGTCGCGGCGTTCACCGCGTGGACGGTTCCCACACCATGGCTCACGCGCCCGTACGGCGCCGTCGACCACCGGATCGTCGACCTGCTGGCCCGACTGCTGCGCCGACCCGACCTGGGCCCGGCGGACCGCTGCCGCGTCCTCGAGGCGCTGACGGTCGAGCTCGACGGCGAGGCGGACCCACGCGGCGCGCAGGCCGGACAGGAAGCCCTGGAGATCTCGCGTGGGCTCGGCGATCCCGAGCTGCGCGCCCTCGGCCTGGCCGCCCGCCTGCGGACCCTGTCGTACGAGCTGGCGGCGGCGCGGCGCCGGGAGCTGGCCCGGGAGCTGCGGGACCTTGCCGACGAGCACGGCCTCGTGGTGTACCGGTGGTTCGCCGAGCAGGTGCTCGGCCAGGCCGCCGCCGCGCTGAACGAACCGGACGAGGTACGCGCCAGCGTCGCCCAGCAGGGGACCATGGCCCGCGCGTACCAGCTCAACGAGGCGTGGGCGATCCACCTCACCTCACTGGGCGGCCTCGCGCACGTGGCCGGCGACTTCGCCGCCGCCGAGCGCTACTACGACGAGGCCGCGGCCGAGATGCGCCGGCAGGGCTCCCTGCACGGCGAGGCCCTCCACTACTTCGCCCGCGCGACGCTGCTGCTCAGCCAGGGGCGCCTCGCCGAGCACCTGGAGGCGACCCGCCGGGCACGCGGCATGCTCGGGCCGCTCGTCGACGACCTGCTGGCGCTGGCCCTCATCGAGAGCGGCCGGGCCGACGAGGCGCGGGCGATGCCGCTCGGGGCGCACTCCTACCGCCCGGACTACTTCCGGTCGGCCCTGCTCTCGGTGCGTGCGATGGTCGCCGTGGCGCTGGAGCGCAGGGACCTCGCGCAGTCCGTCCTCGACGACCTGCTCCCGGTACGCGACCAGCTGGCCGGCTTCTGCACCACCACGTTCGTGGTACGCCCGGTCGCGTTGACGCTCGGGGAGCTGCTCCGCCTGCTGGGTCGCCACGACGAGGCGATCCACCACTTCACGCTCGCGGCCACGGTGGCCCACCGGTGGGGGTCGCCGCACTGGCTGGCGGAGGCGACGGCCGCACTCGCCCGCTGAGCCGGCCCCGACCGCTGGCCGGTTCCAAGTCGGCTGCAAGCGCCGCGGGTCACGATCAGAGACGTTGTGCCCGCCGCGCCACCCGGTGTCCGAGCGGGCGCGGGCAGTCGACACCCCTCGGAAAGGTCACCGTGAACCGGAACCACCACGAAGCCATGGCCGACGTGCGCGACATGTACATGGCGCACGCCGCGCTGCGTCGCGAGTTCAGCCTGCTTCCGCAGCTCGTCCGCGACGTCGCACCCGGGGACACCCGGCGCGCGGAGATCGTCGGCGCCCACGCCGAACTCGTGTGCCGCGTCCTGCACCTGCACCACGAGGGCGAGGACGAGCTGCTGTGGCCGCGCCTGCACGAGCGCGCCGGTGCGGCGGCCGAGGCCATCGTCGTGACGATGGAGACGCAGCACCACGCCATCGAGGAGGCGCATGCCGAGGTGGTGCGCCTCGTTCCCGGCTGGCGGCGCACCGGGCGCGGCGGTGACGCCCTCGCGGACGCCTGCGAACGCCTCCACGCCGTCCTGGTCGAACACATGGCCATGGAGGAGAAGGAGATCCTGCCCCTCGCCGAACGGTACGTCACCGCCGCGGAGTGGCACCAGCTCGGCGAGCACGGCATGAGCAAGACCCCGAAGAAGGACCTGGCGCTCGTGTTCGGCATGGCGATGTACGAGGCCGACCCCGCGGTGATCAAGGGCGTGCTCGCGTCGGCGCCGCCGCCGCTCCGCCTGCTGGTGCCGATCATGGGGCGCCGGCGCTACGCGGCGCACGCCCGGCGGGTGCACGGCACCGCCACCCCGCCGCGCATCGGCGCCTCGGCCTAGCGGCGGCCCGCACCGGCGGCCCGGGGAGGTGGGCTCCCCGGGCCGCCAGGGGTCAGCCGCGCGAGCGCGGCAGGCAGCACTTCTTGTACTTGAGTCCCGAGCCGCACCAGCAGGCGTCGTTGCGCTCCGGCGGCCACGGGACCCGCGCGTCGGGCCGGGCGTCGAGCTCCCGGGCGTACCCGGCCCGGACCTGCTGATCGGCCGGCGCGCCGCCCTGCCGGCCGGCGTAGCCGGTCAACCCGTCCACCGACGCGCGCAGGACGTGCAGCCCGGTGCCGCCGGCGTTGGCCTGCCGCACCAGCTCCTTCTCCAGCCGCGCCCGGTGCTCGTCCCAGTCCGATCCGTACGCCCCGGTGAGGTCGGCCTGGTCGGTGACCAGGCGGTCGAACTCGGCCCGCGGGAAGAAGAGCAGGTCGGTCTCGCCGGCCTGCTGCTGTGCGCGGCGGACGAGCTGGGCCTCCAGCCGGTCGGCCAGGTCGTCCTGCCGGTCGTGCGGCAGGTTCAGGTCCCGGCGCACCCGGTGCCGCTGCTGGAGCAGGAAGAACGACACGCCGGGCGCCTCGGGCGGCCCGACCTCGACCGCCGGTTCGGTGGCGGTGATCGCCTGCTGCTCGCCGGCGCGCTGGCCGAGGACGGTGTCCACCGCCTCGCTCAGCCACTCCTCGGCGATCTTCGTGCGGCCACCGGCGTCCAGTGCGGCGCTGACGTACGCGGGCGCGTCGGGCTGCGCGGTCAGGAGCGGGCGCAGCGCGGTGAGTTCCGCCATCGCCTCGTCCTCCCGGCCGCCGGTCCGGAACAGGATCCGGGCGCGCAGGGCCCGGGCGAACCCGGCCCGGGCGTCGTCCCCGGACGGGTACGCCCGCACGGCCGCGTCCGCGTAGCGCAGCGCGGCGTCCAGGCGCGAGCGGACCTCGGCGATCTCGGCGGCCAGGGTCAGCGCGTCCCCGGCGCTGTCGGGCTCCGTCAACCGGCCCTGCTCCGCCGCGTCGGCCAGGTCGGCGGCGAGGCCGAGCGGGTCGGCCGCGCCGAGCGCGGTGCGGCGGATCTCGGCGAGGTCAGCGGGTGTGATCATGTCTTTCGTCGGCACGATCTCACGGTACGTCCGGCGTGACCTCAACCGCCGCATGATCACCTGTTACGCCGATCTCACGGCGGGGCGGGTCGGGGGCGCGCCCGCACCAGCGGCTCGTGGAGCGCGCCCGTCGGTCAGGGAAGCCTGTGGTGCCCCGCCTTGACGACCTGGTCGTACTCGCTGCGCCGTGCGTCGTAGGAGGCCTCCAGGTACGCCTCCGAGTCCGGGCCCACGGGTAGCCGCAGCGGGGGCGCCTCCATCCGGCTCAGCCGCCACACCACGTCGGCGAACAACTCCGGCGGGTTGATCTCCGCGTTGGCGTTCATGCCGCGCAGGGCACCGAGCATGCCGTCGCTGACCGGCGTGTAGTCGGCGATCCGGTTCCGCGCCATGGTGAGGTTGGCGCTGTAGCCGGTGGCGAAGCCGCCGGGTTGCAGGATCGTCACCCGCACGCCGAGATGCCCGGCCTCCGCGGCGAGGGACTCGGCGGCCCCCTCGAGGGCGAACTTGCTCGCGTTGTAGGCGGCGAGGCCCGGGAACGGCACCATGCCGGCCACCGAGCTGACGAAGATCGCGTGCCCGGACCGCTGCGCCCGCCACAGCGGCAGCACGGCGCGGGTCAGCCGCCAGGCGCCGAACAGGTTGGTGTCGAACTGCTCGGCGAGTTCGGCGTCGGACACCTCCTCGAAGGTGCCGAACTGGCCGTAGGCGGCGTTGTTCACCAACACGTCGACGCCGCCGAAGGCGGCCACCGCCGCCTGGACCGCCGCGGCGCACTGCTCCGGATCCCGGACGTCGAGCGCCGCGGTGACGACGTTGCCCGGGTGCCGCGCGGCCAACTCCACCAGGGACTCCGGCCGTCGGGCCGTCGCCACCACCTGCTCGCCCTCGGCGGCGAGCCGGGCCGCGAGGGACCGCCCGAGACCACTCGAACACCCCGTGACCAACCAACGCTTCATCATGACCCCTACCCGTCCTACCCGCAGTGAGATGCCGATCGCAGCGTGTCAGCGCCGGGGGCGGAGCTGAAGGGATGTGGCCTGTCGCGAAGCGGATTCGTCGGGTATCCGCCGGGGCTGCTGCCGGGCCCGGACCTGATCCGGCGTGCCGGCCCGCCGTCACTCCTCGGCGACCAGCCCCGCCTGCGCGGCCAGCAGCGCCAGCCGGATCCGGTTTCCCGTGTCCGTCTTGGCCAACAGGCTCGTGACGTGCGTCTTCACCGTGGTCACGCCCAGGTGCAGCCGGTCGGCGATCTCTCGGTTGGACAAGCCCGCCCCGACCAGCGCCAGCACGTCCCGCTCACGGGCGGTCAGGGTCTGCGGCAGCGCCGGCACGGGCGGCTCGCCGAGCCGGGCCCGCACCGCCTGGTCGACCAGCCGCCGCAGCACCCCCGGGCTGTACGGCGTCTCGCCGGCCGCCGCCTGGCGTATCGCGGCCAGCAGCTCGTCCGGGGACGCGTCCTTCACGAGGAACCCGCAGGCGCCGGCCGCGAGCGCGGGGAACAGGTGGTCGTCGTCGTCGAACGTGGTCAGCACTACCACCCGCGCCGAGGGGCGGCTCGCGCGGATCCGGGTGGTCGCGGCGGTGCCGTCGACGAGCGGCATCCGCAGGTCCATCAGCACCACGTCCGGCGCCACCTGCTCGGCGAGGCGGATCGCCTGCTGCCCGTTCTCCGCCTCGCCGACGACCGTCATGTCGGGCGCGGAGTCGCAGAGCATGCGCAGGCCGGCCCGCACCAGCCGCTGGTCGTCGACGAGCAGCACGCGGATCACCGGCCCACCCCCGCCGGCAGCACGGTCCGCAGCCGCCATCCGGGGCCGTCCGGCCCGGCCACCAGCGTCCCGCCGAGCAGCTCGACGCGCTCGCGCATGCCGGTCAGCCCGTGTCCGGGCTCGGACACCGCCGCCTCCGGGCGTCGTGCCGGGGGCCGCACCGCGTTGCCGACACCGCCCGCGCGGGCGCCGGCATCAGGGCCGTGGGCCCCGCCGCCGTCGTCGCTGACCTCCCAGTGCACGTCGCCATCCCGCATCTGTACGCGGACCCGCGCCCGCGCCGCCGGCCCGGCGTGTCTGGCCACATTGGCCAGACCCTCCTGGGTCAGCCGCAGGATCGCCAGCCCCCGTACGGCGTCCAGTGTGGCCACCTCGGGGTCGATCGTCGCGTCCACCGTGAGCCCCGTCTTCGCCGCCCGGTCCACGGCCTCGGCCAGCGCCCCGGGCAGCGCGCCCGGCTCGATCGGGACGTACCCCGAGCCGTCGCCGGCCAGGGCCGGGTTGCGCAGCACCGCCACCAGCCGCCGCAGGTCCGCCAGCGCGGCGCTGCCACTGGCGTGCAGGTCGTCGAAGACCTCGGTCACCCGGGGATCGCCGCCCAGGACGTGCCGCGCGACGCCGACCCGCAGCACCATCGACGCGACGTGGTGGGCCACCAGGTCGTGCAGCTCACGGGCGATGGCGGCCCGCTCGCCGGCCCGGGCTGCCCGAGCCTCCACCGCGATCCGCTGCTCCGCGTTGCGGGCGAGCTGACGGCTGGCCCGGATGTTGAGCCCGACGAGCACCGGCACCCCCGCCACCAGGGTCACCCCGTAGAGCCAGGTCGCCCAGCCGGTCGGCAGCTCGTCGAGCGAGTCGACGGCGTAGGCGGCGAGCAGGGCCACCAGGCCGATGCCCACCTGCCGCATCGACGCCCGCAGCGTGAGCTCCACGACCGCCCAGGTGGCGCCGACCTGCGGTACCACCGGCTCGGCCTGACCGAACCAGTCGGCGAGGCCGAACACCAGCGCCGCGACGAGCGCCGCCGCGAAGGGCCAGCGCGCGCCCAGCGGCGCCAGCAGGAGAGCGGCCGCGGCGAACGCCCAGTCCACCGGGGCGTACGGGTCGCTCGGGTGTGGGCGCAGCAGCAGGTAGCCGATGCCGCTGAGGGTCAGCAGGGTCAGCCGCAGCCACGCGTAGCGGTCGTCGAAGAGCCGTGACACCCAGCGTGTGACCACCCTGCCAGGGTAGGCCCGGTGCGCGCCGCGTGGGGACACCGGCGGGCCGGGCCGGTGCGGCGACGGCCGCGCCGGGTCTCGTGATCGGCGGCCGGGCGGACCGTCCGGGACGGAGGCCCGCCGGCGGGCCGGAGCCCGGCGGCAGGTCGGCGGGTTGTCGCGCATCCGTCCTCCTTGATACGGTGAAACCGCAAACGCTGTTCGCAGTAAGTTCGTGGTAACCGGACTCGGGTGAGGTACTGATGACAGACGACGGTCGGCCGGTCTGGGTGCTCGGTGGCGGGGGAGTGGCAGGCATCGCCTGGGAGGTGGGCGTCCTGGCCGGGCTCGCGGACGCGGCAGTGACCGTGGCCCCGGAGGCGGTGCTGCTCGGCACGAGCGCCGGCGCGGTCGTCGGCGCCCAGGTCGCCAGCGGAACCCCGCTGGCAGACCTCTTCGAGCGCCAACGCCGGGGCGTCGCGTACGAGACCTCGGGCGGGCTCCGCTTCACCGATCTGCTCCGGCTCGGGCTGGCGCAGCTGTTCGCCCGGGGCCCGGAGCACGCCGCGCGCCGCATCGGCCGACTCGCTCTCGCCGCCGACATCGTCGATCCGGAGCGGCCCCGCCGCATCGCGGAGGCCCGGCTGCCGGACCACACCTGGACGGACGCGGACCTGCGCATCGTCACCGTCGACGCGGAGTCGGGTGTCGCCCGCGTCATCACCAGGCGTGACGGTGTGGCGCTCGTGGACGCCGTCGCCGCCAGCTGCGCCATGCCCCTCTCCGCCGCTCCGGTGGCCATCGACGGCCGGCGCTACATGGACGGCGGAATGCGCTCGACCCTCAACCTCGACCTCGCCCCCGGCGACGGCCCGGTGGTCGCCCTCGCGCCGAGCACCGCCGCCATCGGGCCGTGGGCGCGCATCGGGAGGCAGCGCGGCGCGCTGGGCGCGGGTCGCCCGGTGGAGCTCCTGCTGCCCGATGCCGCGTGCAAGCGCGCGCAGGGCAGGAACGTGATGGATCCGTCCGTCGTGCCCGCGCTCGTGACCGCCGCCCGGGAGCAGGGCCGGCGCGAGGCGCCCCGGGTGGCCGCCGCACTCGCGACGACCACCCGTCCCTAGCCGGCGCGCGTGCGCCTCCGCTACGCGTACACCTCGGACCGTTCGTCCTTCCCGGACGGTGCCGGCGCCGGCCGGCGCAGCGCGAACGCGACGCCGACGACGGTGCCCACGGCGAGCAGCCCGGCCGCGGTGAGGGTCGCGCCGTCCGGGTGGATCAGTGGCTGACCGCGCAGCGCCTGCCAGGTCACCACCGCGAGCAGACCGGCGTACGCGACCGTGGCCACCACGACCAACCGGAGCCGCACCCGATCGTCGCGCAGCCGGGGGACCCGCGCGGCCAGCGCACCGAGCGCGATCGCGAGCAGTGGCAACGCCTGCAGGGCGTGCATGCCCACGAAATGGGGGATCCGCAGGTCTCCGCCCGTGGTGCTCCAGCCGGTCAGGGGCATCCCCGGACCGCCGTCGGCCACCCCGACGCTGTGCGCGCCCACCAGCGTCACCGGGTCGGCCGCCTCCTGCGCGGGCGTCGGCATCACCATGAGGTAGCCGAGCCCCATCCCGACCACCGCGACGAGCAGGCCCAGCCGCAGCGTCCACGCGATCACCCGGTCCGGCAGGCGCTGCACCATGAGCACGACGGCGATGACCAGCGTGGCGGTGTAGAGCACCCCGATCAGCAGCGCCATCACCAGGAAGATCGTCCTGTCCAGCGGCGTGGCGACGTTGAAGTGGCTCTGCCGCCCGCGGACGACCTGGGCGACGATCAACCCCACCTCGACGAGGCCGGACGCCGCGACGGTGCTGCCGGCCCACCAGGCGACCCGCCGGCCCCGCCGGATCAGCGGGATCATCCAGGCCAGCGTCACCACGTAGACGAACAGCGAGACGGCGAACTTGAACGGCTTGAGCCAGATCGGCGCGCCGACCAGGATCCGGTCGTCGACGGCCAGACCGACCAGCGAGACCAGCGCGAGCGCCGCCATCGTGGCGGCGACGACCATCAGTGGCGGGTGCCAGCGCAGCGCCCGCCGCAGGGAGACCGGTGAGTACGTCATGCCCTCACCGTCGGGCAACGGCGGCATGGAAGCGCCCGTCCGAGGTCCCCGCCCGGCGGCCCCGGGTGCGAGACGCGCCTCCTCCCACGGTAGGAGGTCGTCGGTCCGCACCGACGTGTGGTACGACGCCCCGTACGAGCCCTATGGGAGAGGAGCACGTCGTGACCACAGCCAACCCGTCCCTTCCTCGCTTCCACCTCGCCGTGCCTGTCGACGACCTCGACGCCGCCCGCCGCTTCTACGGCGAGGTCATCGGATGCGAGCAGGGGCGCAGCGCGGACCGGTGGATCGACTGGGACCTGCGCGGCCACCAGTTCGTGACGCACCTCGCCCCCGGTCGTCGGGCGTCGGCGCACAACCAGGTCGACGGCCACGACGTGCCGGTGCCGCACTTCGGCCTGCTCCTCGCCGTCGCGGAGTTCCACGAACTGGCGGCGCGGCTGCGGGCCGCCGGCACGGCGTTCGTCATCGAGCCCTACCTGCGCTTCGCCGGGCAGCCGGGGGAGCAGTGGACGATGTTCCTCCTCGACCCCGCCGGAAACGCCCTGGAGTTCAAGGCGTTCGCCGACGACTCACAGGTCTTCGCCCGCTGAGCCCTCGCGCCTTCGTGGCCGCGGAGCCGTGCGCCCTCCGTCCGGTAGGACGGAGGGCCCCACCGCGCCTCGCTGTTCTGTCCGTGCACACCGGACTTTCGCCACCGATCAGTTAACTATCCGCGATATCGGTCTGACTTTCGGTTGACCGAGGCATAAGTGGCCGATACCGTCGACGCATGTCGATGGCCGATGTGACAGCGGCCCCCGGTGGCCTCGAATCCGCGCGGCGGACACTGCGCGTCGCCGTGGCCGGCGCGGGGTTCATGGGGCAGGTGCACGCCGAGGCGGCCCGCCGCGCCGGGGCGAGCGTCGTGGCCGCGGTGGCGTCGCGCCCCGACCGTGCCGCCGACGCCGCCCGGGCCGTCGGCGCCCACCAGGGCTACCCCGACGTGACAGCCCTGCTCGGCGACGTCGAGGTCGACGTGCTGCACGTGTGCACCCCCAACGCGTCGCACGCCCCCGTCGTCACCGCCGCGCTCGCCGCCGGCGTGCACGTCGTCTGCGAGAAGCCGCTCGCCACCGGCAGCGCCGAGGCCCGGGCGCTGGTGGCGGCGACCGGCGACCGCGTCGCCACCGTGCCGTTCGTCTACCGCTTCCACCCGATGGTGCGCGAGCTGCGCGCCCGCCTCGCCGCGGGGGAGGCGGGCGTCGTCGCCAGCGTGACCGGCGGCTACCTCCAGGACTGGCTGTCCCAGCCCTCCGACGACGACTGGCGGGTCGACGCGGCCCTCGGTGGGCCGTCGCGGGCATTCGCCGACATCGGCTCCCACTGGTGCGACCTGTTCGAGTTCGTGACGGGCGACCGCATCGCCCGTCTCTCCGCCCGCACCGCGATCGTCCACGACCGCCCCAGAGGCAACGGACGACCGACCGAGGATCTCGCCGCCGTGCACTTCACCACCGCCGCCGGCATGGTCGGCACACTCGTGGTCTCGCAGGTCGCCGCGGGTCGCAAGAACCGGCTGCACCTCGAACTGTCCGGCACCGAGGCGAGCTTCGGCTTCGACCAGGAGGACCCGGAGCGACTGTGGGTGGGCCGCCGCGAGGGCGGCCAGACGCTGCTGCGCGACCCCGGGTCGCTGCACCCCTCCGCCGCCCGCTACGTCCGGCTGCCCGCCGGACACGCGCAGGGCTACCAGGACTGCTTCGACGCGTTCGTCGCCGACACCTACCGGGCGGTACGCGGCGAGGACGTGCCGGACGGCCTGCCCACGTTCACCGACGGCCTGCGCGCCGTCCGGATCACCGACACGGTGCTGGCCTCGGCGGCCTCGGACGGCGCGTGGGCCGAGGTGCCGACATGACGCCCGGCGCGACCACCAGGGTACGGCTGACCGGCATCACCAAGTCGTTCCTCGGCGTCCCGGTGCTGCACGGCGTGGACCTGGAGCTGCGCGGCGGCGAGGTGCACGCGGTCATGGGCGAGAACGGCGCCGGCAAGTCCACACTGCTCAAGGTGCTCGCCGGTGTGCATCGGCCGGACAGCGGCACCATCGAGGTCGACGGCGCGGAGGTCTCCTTCGCCGGCCCCACCGACGCGCAACGGGCCGGTATCGCGATCATCCACCAGGAGTTTACCCTCCTGCCGCACCGCAGCGTCGCCGAGAACGTCTACCTCGGCCGTGAGCCGGTCCGACGCCTGCAGGTCGACCGGCGCCGCATGATCGCCGACACCCGCAACCTGCTCGACTGGCTCGGCGAGGACGGCATCGATCCCACCGACACCGTGTCGTCGCTGTCGGTTGCCCAGCGACAGGTCGTCGAGATCGTCAAGGCGCTCTCGACCGACGCCCGGGTGCTCGGCATGGACGAACCGACCGCCGCCCTCGCCGACCACGAGGTCGAGCTGCTCTACGACCTCGTACGGCGGCTGCGCGAGCGCGGCATCGCGATCCTCTACGTCTCCCACCGCATGCGCGAGGTGTTCGACCTCTCCGACCGGATCACCGTGCTCAAGGACGGCCGGTTCGTCACCTGCGCCCCGACCCGGCAACTGACCTCGGAGGCCCTCGTCCGGCACATGGTCGGCCGCGATCTCGGCGAGTACTACCCGGAGCGGGCCGCCGCCGGCGACCTCGGGCCGGTCCGCCTCGCGCTGCGCGACGCCGGCAACGAGCGGGTCCGCGACCTCACCATCGAGGTTCGCGCCGGTGAGATCGTGGGGCTGGCCGGCCTCCAGGGCTCCGGCCGCTCGGCCGTCGCGCGGGCGGTCTTCGGCGTCGAACCGCTCACCCGCGGCGTGCTGGAGGTCGACGGCGTCGCCCGGCGGGTCACCCGCCCACGCACCGCCGTACGCCTCGGGATCGCCCTGGTCACCGAGGACCGCAAGGGCGACGGGCTGGCGCTGCGCCAATCCGTACGCGACAACACCCTGCTGGTCCGCCGTGCCGCCCTGCGCGGCGCACCGGCCCGCGCGCGTTCGGACCTGTCGGCGCTGCTCGACATCGTGGCCGTGGTGGCCCGCGGGGAGCACCAGGAGGTGCGCTACCTGTCCGGTGGCAACCAGCAGAAGGTCGTCCTCGCCAAGTGGCTCGCGGTCGCGCCGAAGGTGCTCGTCGTCGACGAGCCGACGCGCGGCATCGACGTCGGCGCCAAGCGGGCCGTGCACGAACTGCTGCGCGACCTCGCCCGCCGCGGCGTCGCCGTGCTGATGATCTCCTCGGAGCTTCCCGAGCTGATCGGCATGAGCGACCGCATCCTCGTCATGCACGACGGCGCGCTGGCCGGCGAGCTGCCCGCCGGCGCGAGTGAGGGGGCCGTGATGGCGCTCGCCACCGGGCACGGGATCGGTGCGGTGGCATGAGCACACTCCAGGAGAAGCCCGCCACCGCCGGGCGCGACGTCGCCCGGCCCGACGTCCGCCGGCGGCTCACCCCGGTCGTGATCGTCTACCTCGCGCTCGTCGCCCTGCTCGTCGTCGGCAGCGTGCTCGTCGGCCTGCGCGGTGAGGTCCTGCTCGACCAGGCCGGCATCCTCAACATCCTCACCCGCGCCACGGCCCTCGGCCTCGTCGCCGTGGGACAGACGATGGTGATCCTCACCGGCTCCCTCGACCTGTCCGTCGCGTACCTGATCGGCCTCACCTCGCTCGTCACCGCGCAGACGATGGCCGGCAGCGACGGCATGATCGTGCCCGGCGTGCTGCTCGCGCTCGCCGTGGCCGCCGGCGTCGGCCTGGTCAACGGTCTGGTCATCACCGTCCTCAAGGCCAACGCGTTCATCGCCACACTCGGCGTGGCGCTGATCCTGCGCGGATACCTCGAGGACAACTACACCGGCCCCGCCGGGGACGTCCCCCGCGGCTTCCAGCACCTCGGCTACGACCGGATCGGCCCGGTGCCCGTCGCGGCACTGCTCATGCTGGCCGTCGCCGCCCTGGCCTGGTGGTACCTGTCGCGCACCCGCCCCGGCTACCACATGTACGCCGTCGGCGGCGACATCGAGGTGGCCCGGGTGTCCGGGGTGCCGACCCGTCGGGTCATCGTCACCGCGCACGTGCTGTGCTCGCTCGCCGCCGGCCTCACCGGCATCTACCTCGCCAGCCGTCTCGGGTCGGGCGCCCCGTACGTCGGCACCGACGCCGGATACGACCTGGAGTCGATCGCCGCGGTGGTGCTCGGCGGGACGCTGCTCGCCGGCGGCCGGGGCGGTGTCGTCGGCACCATCGGCGGTGTCCTCATCCTCGCCACCCTGGACACCATCTTCGACGACCTGGAGGTCGACCCGTTCTTCAAGGACGTGGTGCGCGGCGTCGTGCTCGTGACCGCCGTCGCGCTCTACGCCCGGCGCATGAGCGCCAACCGGGCCCGCCGGAGGCTGTCATGACCTGGCGACCCCGACTCGCCGAGGGCACCGGGCCGGTGCTCGTCGTCCTGCTCGCGCTGCTGGTCGGCCTCGCCGTCACCGGCCCGGCCTACGACGAGCCGTCCGGCTACCTGGCCCTGCTCAAGCGCGCGGCGCCGCTGATGATCCTGGCGATCGGGCAGTACTTCGTCATCGTGTCCGGTGGGTTCGACCTGTCCGTCGGTGCGCTGGTGACCGCCGGGGTCGTCATCGCCGCCCGGCTCATCGACGGCGACGAGTCCGCGACGACGTGGGTGATCCTGCTCGTGCTCGGGTTCGGCCTGCTCGTCGGCCTGGTCAACGGGCTCGTCACGACGAAGCTCCTGGTGCCGTCGTTCATCGTCACGCTCGGCATGCTGCTCGTGCTCGACGGCGCGGTGTTCCTGTGGACCGACGGCGCCCCCCGCGGCGCGCTGTCCACCGGCTTCCGCACGTTCGGGCGCGGCGCCCTGGACGTCCCGCTGCTCGGCGAGATCCCGTGGTCGGTGCTCATCCTGCTGGCGATCCTGGTCGCCGCCGCGCTGTTCATGCGCGGCGGCACCGGCCGGGCGCTGGTCGCGGTGGGAGACAACGAGGCGGCCGTGCGACTGTCCGGCGGTCAGGTCGATCGGCTCCGGCTGCTCGCGTTCGCCCTCTCCGGCCTGCTCGCCGCGGTCGCCGCGATCCTGCTCGGCGGGTTCGCCGGCGTCTCGGCCCAGGTCGGCAACGGCCTGGAGTTCCGCGCCATCACGGCCGTCGTGCTCGGCGGGGTCCTGCTCGGCGGCGGGCGCGGGTCCGTGGTCGCGGCCGCCGCCGGCGCGCTGTCCCTGGAGGCGCTGTTCACCCTGCTCAACCTGCTCGGCGTGAGCGGCGCCCTCGAATCCGCCGTGCAGGGCGTGATCATCATCGCCGCCGTCGCGTACGCCTCCCTCGGCGGTGGCCTACGCCTACGGCTGCGCCGGCGGGCGAGTCGGCCCACCGGCCCGCCCGTGCGTCCCGCTCCCTCCTGACGTCCCCCCGGCCAGTAAGGAGAACGACGATATGACCAGACGATGGGCCCTGATGGCCGCGGTGGGGGTCCTCGCCCTCGCCGGCTGCTCCAGCGACCTGCCCGACGAGACCACCCCCGGCGGGGAATCGTCCAGCACCGACACCCGCAAGTCGGAGTTCTTCGACCAGGCCGAGTACGACCGCCAACTCGCGTTCCGCGAGGCCACGCCGCAGGGCCCGGACGGCAGGCCGTGGGAGCAGATGCTCCAGCCGGAGATGGTCGACACCGCGAAGTTCGCCAAGCCGGGCGGCAACTACCGGCTCTGCTTCTCCAACGCCGCGGTCGACAACCCCTGGCGGCAGGTGGGCTACAAGACCATGCAGCAGGAGGTGAAGCTGCACCCGGAGATCACCGACTTCGTCGTGCTCGACGCCGAGGCCAAGGACGACAAGCAGATCAGCGACATCCAGTCGCTGGCCGGCCGCGGCTGTTCGGCGATCATCATCTCGCCGAACACCACCGCCACCCTCACTCCCGCCGTCGAGCAGGCCTGCGCCACCGGCGTGCCGGTGATCGTGTTCGACCGGGGCGTCAACACCGAATGCCCGGTCACCTTCATCCACCCCATCGGCGGCTTTGCCTTCGGCGCCAACGGCGCGGAGTTCCTCAAGGAGAAGGTCAAGCCCGGCGGCAAGGTCCTCGCCCTGCGCATCCTGCCCGGCGTGGACGTCCTCGAACAGCGGTGGGCGGCCGCCAACGAGATCTTCGGCGGCAGCGAACTCGACGTCGTCGGGGTCGAGTTCACCGACGGGGACGCGGCCAAGACCAAGAGCATCGTGGCCGACTACATCCAGCGCGAGGGCCAGATCGACGGCGTGTGGATGGACGCCGGTGCCACCGCCGTCGCCGCCGTCGAGGCGTTCCAGGACGCCGGTGTCGACGTGCCCGCCATCGTCGGCGAGGACCAGCAGGACTTCCTGCGGCTCTGGGTCGACGAGGGACTCAACGCCGTCGCGCCCACCTACCCCACCTACCAGTGGCGCACCCCGGTCATCGCCGCCGTGAAGATCCTCAAGGGCGAGCAGGTGCCGAAGGAGTGGGTGCTGCCGCAGCCGCGCATCACCAGCGACAACGTCCGCGAGTACGTGAAGCAGGACATGCCGCCGCTGCACTACGCGATGTGCGGATGCGAGGACATGCCGGGCTACCCGGGACCGTGGAAGTGACCGGACACCCCCTCGGGGTCAACACGTGGGTGTGGGCCTCGCCGTTGACCGACGCGACCCTGGCCGCCCTCGCGGCCAAGGTCGCGGCCTGGGGCTTCGACGTGCTCGAACTGCCCGTGGAGCACCCGGGTGACTGGGCGCCGGATCGAGCCGCCCGGGTGCTCGACGACCACGGCCTCGGCGCCACCGTCTGCCTCGTGATGCCACCCGGCCGGGAACTCGTCGCCGCCGACCCGGCCACCATCCGGTCCACCCAGGACTACCTGCTCCGCGTGATCGACGCCGCCGCGACTGTCGGCTCGCCCGTCATCGCCGGGCCCGCGTACGCCTCCGTCGGCCGGACCTGGCGGATGACCCCCGCCGAGCGTGCCGCGGCGTACGCGCAGCTGCGGGAGAGCCTCGCCCCGGTCGTCGCCCACGCGGGCGCGGCCGGGGTGACGGTGGCCGTCGAACCGCTCAACCGCTACGAGACCAGCCTGCTGAACACCGTCGGCCAGACCCTGGAGGCGATCGACGACCTGCCGCACTGCGGGGTGGCCCTCGACCTCTACCACCAGAACATCGAGGAGACCGACATCCCGGGAGCCGTCCGCGCCGCCACCGGCCGGGTCGCCCACGTGCAGGTCTGCGGCAACGACCGGGGGGCGCCCGGCGCCGACCACCTCGACTGGCCGACGATCCTCGCCGCGATCGACTCCGCGGGCTACACCGGCCCGCTGTGCATCGAGTCGTTCACGGCGGAGAACGCGACGATCGCCACCGCCGCCTCCATCTGGCGTCCCCTCGCCGCGAGCCAGGACGCCCTCGCCGTGGACGGCCTGACGTTCCTGCGGGAGGTGACGCCCTAGACCCACCGCCCGCTCCACCCAGTCCGACGGCGCCGGCACGCCGCACGGTCACGGCAGCATCCACTGCTCGCGTCCCAGGAGGTTTCGCATCTCATGAACGTGACCCGGCGTCCCCGGTGGGGACGGCTGCTCGCGATGCCGGTCGCCGCCGCACTCGCGATGTCCATGATCAGCGCTCCGCCGGCCGCCGCGCACCCGGGCGCGCACGGCGACGCCCACGTCCTGATCTTCACCAAGACCACCCAGTTCCGGCACACCGAGGCGATCGAGCAGGGCGTGCCCGTGCTCCAGGCCGCCTTCGCCGACGCCGGGATCACCTCCGAGCACACCGAGGACTCGGCGATCTTCAACGACGAGGACCTCGCGCACTTCGACGCCCTGGTGATGTTCCAGGCCTCCGGCGATCCGTGGACCGCCGACCAGAAGGCGGCGATGGAACGCTACATGCAGGCCGGCCACGGCATCGTCGCCATCCACAACGCCACGGACATGCGCGGCAACTACGCGTGGTGGGACAACATGATCGGCACGCTGATGCCCGGCCACGCCGCCACCGGCAGCAGCCCCGGCCTGCCCGGCACCGTCCGCGTCGAGGACCAGACGCACCCGTCGACGAGCCACCTGCCGCAGCGCTGGAACCGGGCCGACGAGTGGTACAACTTCGCGCTCAACGTCCGCGGCGACGCCCACGTGCTCGCCACGATGGACGAGACGACGTACGACCCGGGCGGCAACGCCATGGGCTACGACCACCCGATCTCGTGGTGCAAGCCGTACGACGGCGGCCGGGCCTGGATGACCGGCATGGGTCACTTCGGCGCCCACTACACGGGCGAGACGCAGCTCGTGCAGCACATCACCGGTGGCGTGAAGTGGGCGGCCGGCATGGTCGAGGGCGACTGCGGCGCCACCATGTGGGACAAGTTCGAGCGCGTGCCGCTGGACCAGAACACCAGCGCCCCGTACGCCATGGACGTCGCGCCCGACGGCCGTGTGTTCTACACGGAGCTGGTCCGCGGCGAGATCCGGGTGTACGACCCGCGCACGCAGACCACGTCGACCGCCATCACCATCCCCGTGTACTCCGGCGGCGAGGACGGTCTGCTGGGCATCACGCTCGACCCCGCCTTCGCCACCAACGGCCACCTCTACGTCTACTACTCGCCGGCCAGCGGCGACGACACGAACCCGGACAACTTCGTCAACCGGTTGTCCCGGCTCACCGTCGGCGAGGGCTCCCAGATCGACCGGGCCAGCGAGAAGGTGTTGTTGGAGGTGCCCGCGCGGCGGCTGCCCGACGAGCCGGGGCACACCGGCGGCGGCCTCGACTTCGGCCCGGACGGCAACCTGTACCTCGGCGTCGGCGACGACGTGAACCCGCACTCGGAGCCCTCCGGCGGCTACGCGCCCCTGTCGGAGCGCGACGGCACGTTCCACGACGCGCGGGCCACCTCGGCCAACACCAACGACCTGCGGGGCAAGGTGCTGCGCATCCACCCCGAGCCGGACGGCACCTACACCGTCCCCGAGGGCAACCTGTTCGCGCCGGGCACCCAGAAGACCCGCCCGGAGATCTACGCGATGGGCTTCCGTAACCCGTTCCGGTTCGCCATCGACCCGGAGTCCGGCGCCCTGGCCGTGGCCGACTACTCGCCCGACAACAGCAACGACAACCCCGACCGCGGCCCGGCGGGCATCGCCGAGTGGAACCTCATCACCGAGCCCGGCTTCTACGGCTGGCCGCTGTGCATGGGCAACAACGAGCCGTTCCGCGACGTCGACTACCGCACCAACCCGGTCACCGTCGGCGGGTACTTCGACTGCGCCAACCCGGTCAACGACTCGATCCGCAACACCGGCCTCACCGACCTGCCGCCGGCCAAGCCCGCCAAGATGTGGTACGGCTACAAGCGCTCCTCGGTGCCGTCGGTCATCCCGCAGGGGGGCGGCCTCGCGCCGATGGGCGGTCCCTTCTACCAGTACGACCCGGAGCTGGACTCGGACACCAAGTTCCCCGCGTACTACGACGGCAAGCCGTTCTTCTACGAGTGGTCCCGCAACAAGATGTACTCGATCATCCCGGGCGGCAACGGCGCCGTGGAGAAGGTCAACCCGTTCCTGCCCGACGAACAGTTCCTCGCGCCCATCGACTCGAAGTTCGGGCCGGAGGGTTCGCTGTACGTGCTCGACTGGGGCGGCGGCTTCGGCCGCGACAACCCCAACTCGGGCCTGTACCGCATCGACTACATCTCCGGTTCGCGCTCCCCGGAGGCCAAGGCCACCGCCACCCCGGACTCCGGGCACGCGCCGCTGGAGGTGCGCTTCGACGGCGCGCCGTCGTCCGACCCCGAGGGCGAGCAGCTCACCTACGCCTGGGACTTCGACGGCAACGGCACGGTCGACTCCACCGACCGCGCCCCGACCCACACCTACACCACCAACGGCGTCTTCGACGCGCGGCTCACGGTGACCGACCCACACGGCAAGACCGGCACCACGACCGTGCCGATCACCGTCGGCAACACCCGGCCCGAGGTGCGGTTCGACCTCCCGCCCCACGGCGGGTTCTTCGACTTCGGTGACGAGATCAGCTGGAACCTGTCGGTCACCGACGCCGAGGACACCCAGATCGACGACGCCGACGTGGTGATCCAACCGGCCCTCGGCCACGACGAGCACGCGCACCCGGCCGACCCGCTGCACGGGCGGACCGGCACCGTCGCCACCTCGCTGGGCGGCGGACACAGCGACGACATGAACGTCTTCTACGCCCTCGACGGTCGCTACACCGACTCCGGCGCGAACGGCGTCCCGCCGCTGACCGGGTCGGACACCACGCTGCTCTTCCCCAAGCAGCGCGAGGCGGAGTTCTTCGACTCCTCCCACGGCGTCACCGTCGGGCCGGCGCGGGACGTGGAGGGCCATGCCAACGCCGTCACCGGCCAGAACGGCGCGTGGACGTCGTACGACCCGGTGAACCTGCGCGGCGTCGACAGGCTGGTGCTGCGCGTGGCGGCCGCCGGAGCGGGGAGTATCGAGCTGCGCCGCGGCGCACCGGACGGCGCGCTGCTGGGCACCGCCCAGGTCCCGGCGACACCCGCCGGCCGCTACGTGGACGTACCGGTCGACGTCACCGACCCGGGCGAGACGTTCACCCTGTACGCGGTGTTCCCCGGGGCGGGGGAGCGGCGGCTGAACTTCATCGAGGCCGACGGCAAGGGCATCTCCCCGACGACCAAGCCGAGGGTCGCCGTGACCGCCCCGAAGCCGGACGACGACCTCGAACCGGGCGCCATCGCCGTCACCGCCGACGCCTCCGACGCGGAGAACACCATCACCAAGGTGGAGTTCTTCGTCGACGACACGTCGATCGGCGCCGACACGACGGCCCCGTACGCGGTGACGTGGAACGCCACGACCCAGAAGCGCTACCAGCTGACCGCCGTGGCCACCAACGACAAGGGCGCGACCACCACCTCGCGCATCGTCGAGGTCGAGGTCGGTGACCTGTACGGCGACTGGCAGACCTTCAGCAACACCGACGCCACCGTCGACCGGCCGGACACCGACACCTGGGTGATCAACTCCGGCGGCGCGAACATGTGGCAGGGCACCGACCAGTACGGCGCGGTGTACCTCCCGGCCGCCGCCGGAAACCAGTGGACGGCCACCGTCAAGATCGAACGGCAGGGCAACTCGAACCCGTCGGCCAAGGCCGGGCTCGTCGTCCGCAACGACGTCACCCAACCGGGCAGCTCGCCCGGCTACGCGGCGATGACGCTGCGAGCCGGGCTCGGCTTCGAGTGGCTGCGCGACACCGACGGCAACGGCCAGCTCGACGCGAGCACGGGCGCCAACACCACCAGCTACCCCGCGTGGGTACGCATCGTGCGCGACGGCGACCAGTACTACGGCTACTGGAGCAAGGACGGCACGACCTTCACCCGCGTCGGCGACCCGGTGACGCTGCCCGGCGCGGCGAGCCCTCAGGACATCGGCCTCGCGGTCACCGCTCACAGCACGTCGGCCACCAGCGAGGTGGAGTTCAGCGGCTTCAGCCTCGTCGACGAGGTGATCCACCCGGGCCCGGAACCCGAGCCCGAACCGGCGCCGGGGTGCGTCGTCAAGGGCACCGACCTGTTCGACGGCGACGCGCTCGACACCACCCGCTGGACGGTCGTACGCCACGCGCCGGACCTCCCCGTGCGGTTGGCGAACGGCGCGCTCGTGCTGCCGGTCACCAACGGCGACATCAACGAGGGCGCGACCGGCCCGATCAGCTACGTCGGCCAGCCGGTGCGCTCCGGGGCGTGGACGGTCGAGACGACGGTGTCGATCGCCCACGGCCGGCAGTGGCAGCACGCCGGGTTGCTGATGCACGGCAGCGACAACGACTACGTCAAGCTGGCGTTCACCCGCAACGCCTCCGGCGGGCGGCTGCTGGAGTTCCAGACGGAGGCGGCGGGCACCCGGACCTGGCACGCCAACGTCGACCTGCCGGCGGACTTCCCGCCGGTGGTCCACCTGCGGCTGGTGAGCGACGGGTCGAGGCTGACCGCCGCGTACTCCACCGACGGCCGGACCTGGACGGCGCTGGCCGGCTCGGCGACGGTCCTCCCACGCGCCACCATCGGCCCGATGGCCGCCGGCGACACGGCGGCCGCCGAGGTCGAGGCCGTGTTCGACCACTTCACCGTCACCCCGGACTCGACGGACGACGGCGTACGCGGCCCCGCCGACGAGTTCGACGGCGACGCGGTCGACGGCTGCCGCTGGGACGCGGTGGTGCGCTACGACTCGTCGAAGGTCGCGGTGACCGACGGCCAGCTGCGCATCGAGACGCAGCCGGGCGACATCAACGGCGACGACAACGGCTCGCCGCGCAACTTCATCCTCCAGGACCTGCCGGACGGGGACTGGACGGTCGAGACCCGGCTGACCCCGGCGATGCTGCACCGCTGGCAGCTGGCCGGGCTCCTGGTGTACGCCGACGACGACAACTACGTGAAGTTCGACGTGGTGGCCACGAACACCAACGGATCACCGACCGACCTGCGGGCGGAGCTGGTGTCCGAACGCGACGGGCAGTTCGGCAACGGCGGCAACCGGTCCGTCGACGTCGCCGAGGCGACCGAGAGCGGCTGGTACAACCTGCGGCTGAAGCGCACCGGCAACTCCTACTCGGCGGAGGTCAGCGACGGCGGGATCACCTGGACCCCGCTCGGCGACCCGGTGACCAACGACGCCGAGATGACGTCGTTCGGCCTGATGGCGCTGGGCCCGGAGCAGGTCACGCCCGTCACGGTGGCCTTCGACTACTTCCGGATCGTCGACACGACGGCGCCGTCGGTGTCGGTTACCGTCGACCCGGCGACGCCGGACGGGCAGAACGGCTGGTACGTCTCCCGGGTCACCGTGTCGGCCACCGGAACCGACGACAGCGGCCGCCCGGTCGCGATCTCCTACGCGGCGGGCGACGGTGAGTGGACCGACTACCGGCAACCGGTCGGGGTGACCGCCGACGGCCGGCACCAGCTACGGTTCCGGGCGGTCGACGAGGCGGGCAACGTCTCACCCGAGTCGGTCGTGTCGCTGCAGGTCGACGCCACCGCGCCGGTGGTGTCGTTCGGTGGGGTGGCCGACGGCGGCTCCTACCAGCTGGGCAAGGAGCTGTCCATCACGGCCTCGGGGAAGGATCCGGCGTCCGGTGTGGCGTCGACGGTCGTCCAGCTGGACGGCGTGCCGGTCACCGGGGCGGTCGCGCCCACCGCCGGCACCCACCGGGTGACCGCCGTGGTCACCGACAAGGCGGGCAACGCCGCCGAATCGGCGGCGCAGTTCGAGGTGGTCGCCACGTTCGCGAACACGAGGGCCCTCGTCGACCGCTACCGCGCCGAGCGGGTGATCCCGACCGCCCGCGCGACGGTCCTCAAGGCACATCTGGAGGCGGCACGGCTTCTGGCGGCGGCGGGCCGTGAGACGCAGGCCCGGGCGGCGCTCGACCGGTTCACGGCGACCGCCCGCACCGTCACCGACGAGCAGGCCCGCACCCACCTGGTGGCGGCCGGCGCCTACCTCCGGGCCCACCTGTGAGGGGATGACGGCGAGCCGGTGCCGGCCGGCTCCCGACCGGTGCCGGAGCACGCCTGCGTGCTCCGGCACCGGGTGCCGGGGCGGGCCGTCCAGCGGCGGATGCTCCGCGGACCCGGCGCCCTGGGCCGCGCCGCCGCTCCGACGTCGGCGCGCCGTCGACGCGATCTGTCCTCGCCCCGGCGGCCACACGTCTTGTTGCCAAAGGGCGTCAACGGAACGCCGCGGCGTTGCGCCTGGCCCACCCGGCGAAGGTGCCGGGAGCCCGACCCAGGACCTTCTCGACATCGGGGCTGACCATCTGTTCGCGGGCGGTGGGGGTGCCGAGGATGTCCAGGGTGGTGTCGGCCACCGGGGCCGGCATGAACGTGAGCATCTGGGAACGGGCCGCCTGCCGGCTCTGGTCGACGAAGGTGACGGGCTCACCGATCGCGTCGGCGATGGCGGCGGCGCGCTGACGCGGGGTGGTCAGCTCGGGGCCGGTGAGTTCGTAGATCGACTTTGCGTGGCCGGACCGGGTGAGCGTGACGGCGGCCACGGCGGCGATGTCGTCGGGGTCGATGAGCGGGAGGCCGACGTCGCCGAAGGGGGCGGCGGCGGTGCGGGTGGCCTTGATGGACGGCGCCCAGGCGTAGGAGTTGGAGGCGAACCCGCCGGGACGAAGGATCGTCCACTCGCTGCCGGACTCCACCACGGCCTGCTCGAAGGCGGCGAACGCCCGGCCATGTGACACGGAGTTCGGGCGCGTGGCCACGCCCTGGGAGGAGAGCAGCACGATCCTGCCCGCGCCGGCGAACTGGGCGACGACCTGGGTGGGGTCGCCGGTCATCATCAGGTCTCCGCCGATCAGGAGGAACACCGCGTCGGCGCTGGGCAGGTCGGCGGCCGGCTGGGCGAGGTTCGCGGTGACGGTGCGGACGCCGCGCGGCAGGTCGGAGGTGGTGTTGCCGCGGGACACGGCGACCACCTCGTGGCCCTGCTCGGCGAGCGTGCGGACCAGGGTGCGGCCCACGTTTCCGGTGGCGCCCGTGACAACGATCATGAGATGTCGCTCCTAAGTTAGTTAGCCAACTGACTAATGGGTCCGCTGACCGTAGCACGAGACGGGCACCTATAGTTAGTCAGGTGACTGACTCGAACCCGTCGGCCCGCTCCCGGACGGCCAGCGCCAAGCGAGAGCGGCTGATGGTGGCCGCCGCGCGGGTCGTGCACCAGCAGGGAGTCGAGCGCACCACCATCGCCGACATCGCGCGCCTCGCCGACGTCCCCGTGGGCAACGTGTACTACTACTTCAAGACCAAGGACGAACTCGTCCGCGCCGCGCTGTCGGAGCACGCGCGACAGTTGGCGCTGCTCACCGCACGCCTCGACCAGCTCTCCGACCCGCGGGAACGGCTCAGAGGGCTGGTCGAGGCGTGGGTCGGCCAGCGTGACGTCGCCGCCCGGTACGGCTGCCCCACCGGCACGCTCGCGGTGGAGCTGGACAAGCGGGACGACGGTGGACTGGACGCCGAAGCGGGCAAGGTCATCCGGCTGTTGCTCGACTGGGTGGAGCGACAGTTCCGCGAACTGGGCCTGCCGGAGCCCGACGGGCTCGCCCTGACACTGGTCGGCGCGTACCAGGGCATGTCACTGCTGGCCAACGCCCTGCGCGAGCCGGGCGTCATGGACCGCGAAGGCGCCCGCCTGCTCGCCTGGCTCGACTCTCTCGCAGCCCGTTGAGACCAGCGCGACACCGCCGGCCAGCACTGGCTGCCGGCCCCGGCGGCGTGACATCCCATCGACGCGGGCACAGCCGGTAAGCGCCTGGTGCGGAGAGCCGGCGCGACGGCGACGAGAGCCCGAACGGCGCATCCGTGCTTGAGACCGGCGGCTCCGGGGTACCGAAACCACCATGCCGAGTGTGGGGCAACTCGTCGGAGACCGTTACCGCCTGGTCGAAACGATCGCCAGCGGCGGTATGGGTGACGTGTGGCGGGCCGTCGATGAGACGCTGGACCGCTGCGTCGCCGTCAAGACGCTGCATTCCCGCCTGGTCACCGACGCCGAATTCGGCGAACGGTTCCGCCGCGAGGCGCGGGCGATGGCAGCCCTGCGCCATCCCGGTGTCGCCCAGGTCTACGACTACGGTGAAATGTCCCTGCCCGGTGAGCCGGCCCTCGCCTACATCGTCATGGAGTGCGTACAGGGACAGCCCCTGGCGGCACGGATCACCGAGGTGGGGCGGCTCGACCCGGCCGAGGCGATGTCGATAGCGGCACAGACCGCCCGCGCCCTCGACGCCACGCACCGCGCCGGCGTCGTCCACCGCGACGTCAAACCCAACAACCTCATCATCGAGCCCGACGGGCACGTCGTCCTCGTCGACTTCGGCGTCGCCGTCACACAGGAGGCGGCGAGCCTCACCGCGGCGAACCAGGTGGTCGGCACCCCCCTGTACATGGCACCCGAGCAGGTGTCCAAGAACGAGACCACCGCCGCCATCGACATCTACGCGCTCGGTGCCGTCATCTACCACTGCCTCGCCGGTCGACCGCCCTACCAGGGGGACAACGCGGTCGCGGTCGCACTGCGGCACCTCGAAGACGAACCGCCGCCGCTGCCCCAGGACGTCCCGGCGCAGGTCCGGCAGTTCGTGGCCACCGCCATGGCCAAGGAACCCGCCGACCGGTTCCCGACCGCGGCGGCGATGGCCGCCGCGGCGCAGACCCTCGCCGACTCGTACGACCGGCAGGGGAGCACCACCGTCCGCGCGGCCTGGGTCGAGCCGCCGACCGTGCCCCTGACTTCCCGGCCGCCGGCCTCCCGTCGGCTCGTCAGCGGCGGAAACACCAAGGCGGCGGTGCTGCTCGGCTCGGTGGCCGCCGCGGCCGCCGTCCTGACGTTCGCCGACCCCACCGGGTTGATGTCGGACCGGACCGGGCGACCGCCGGAGCCACCCGCGGTCTCTCCCACGGTGTCGCCGTCGACCCGGTCGGCGCAGACCGGACCGGGCCCGGGGGCCGGTGGCGGCGAACCGGTCGCCCGCACGTCCGCCGGCACGCCGGCTCGTACGCCCGGATCCCCCACCCCGACGGCGAGCCGTCCCGCGCCCGAGAGCAGCGCGGGGGGAGCCACCCCCTCGGGCGGACCCGATTCCGGTTCGCCGCGCCCCACCGCGTCGGCGAGCGCGCCCCAGGAGCCGACGGGAACGCCGACGGGCGGAACGACGGACGGCCCGACCGCGGAGCCGACGGAGGAGCCGACGACGGACCCCGCCGAGGAGCCGACCGAGGAACCGACGGTGGAGGAGTCGACCGACGAGCAGACCACGGCGGCCGGGCTCAGGTCGTACTCCTGAGGACATCCGTATGTCATCGACCTGTCGCCGTGGGTGACGCTACGATCGATGTCGGTGCGCCGGCGCACCCCACTCGATCGCAACGGAGGAGCCTTGGGCGCCACGGTGAAGTCGTTCAGTTACGACGTTCCCTGGGAGGGGCTGTACGGGTTCAGTCAGGCGATGCAGGTCGGCGACACGGTCTACGTCTCCGGGCAGCTCGCGCACGACGCCGAGGGGAACTTCGTGGGGGAGGGCGACTTCGACGCCCAGGTGAAGGCGACTCTCGACAATCTGGACAGGGTGCTGGCGCACTTCGGTGCCTCCCGACGCCAGGTGGTGGAGACCACGGTCCTCGTCGTGGGGCTGCGCGAACACTTCGACGCGGTGGCCGCGGCGCACTCCCGTTACTTCGGCGACCACCGTCCGACCAGCACGGTCAGTGGCGTGGTGGAGCTGGCGCTACCGGCCCAGCTCGTCGAGATCGGGGCTGTCGTCCGCCTGGACGTCGCCGCCTGACGCGACCCCCCTCGGAAGTCGGTGCCTGCGCATCCGTCAGGGGTGACGGGTCGGGTCGTCGTCCGACGGTGCCCGGGCCGGCGGTGCCGGAGGAAGATCGGTGCCGGTGCCGGTGATGCCGGCCGCCTGCTGGTGCGCCCGGTCGAGGATCGCCTCCGCCTCCCGGCGGGCGGCGGCGACGATCCCCTCCGCTTCCCGCCGCGCCTCGGCGCGATGGTCGTTGGCCTGCGCCTCGGCGATTTCCAGGATCTGTTCCACCCGGGTGCCCAGGCCGCTCAGGGTGGGGCGCAGCCGGTCCCGCCGCCGTTGCTCCGCGACGGCCGCCGCCTCCGTGCCCGCCTCGGCGCCGATTCCGGAGGCCTCCGCCTCCCGGTCGACCAGGCCGCCGCCCACGAGATCGGATTCCGTCGTGCCGAGCTGGGAGAGCCCGACACCGAGCACGGCGACCGCGACGCCGGACCAGACGGCGGCCGGCCCGAGGGACGGGCCGACCGCGGCGCCGACGCCCAGTCCGACGAGGACGGCCGCGGTCTTGGCCGGCTTTCGCATGGAGCCTCCTCGGGTACGGGCGACGACGGCTTCGGTTCCCGCATGGCGAGCGAGTCAACCGGACCGGTCAGCCACGGGATCAGCGCACGGGACACGCACATCGCGGGCAGGTCCGGCGGTGGCGGGTGGACCTCGAACCCGACGCCACGACGCCCGTCCCGTCGGCTGAACGGCCGGCGGTGACCGAAGTTCCGTCAGGTGTCTGGTGATTTCGCCACGGGTGCCGAACTAGCGTCTGGTGGCCGGAGGGACCTGCCGGCGGACGAAGGTGAGGTGGGGATCTCGTGAAACGCAAGCTCGCGGCCCTGGCGGCGGTGGCCCTGGTGGCCAGCCTCCTGACCGGGGTCGGTCCGGCCAGCGGCGCCCCGGCGGACGGCCCGCCGATGCCGCTGCCCGACCCGAAGGTGCACCCGATCCAGGTCACCGGGCCGGCGGCCGAGCGACTGAATCTGATCATCCTCGGTGACGGCTACCAGTGGGACCAGCAGCGGCTCTTCCTCCAGGACGTCGACCGCAACCTGGCGGTCATGTGGGCCACCGAGCCGTTCCGCACCTACCGCGACTACATCAACGTGTACGCGGTGGAGATCGCCTCGATCGACTACGGCGTCCGGTGCGACCCGGACGGCCGGGTCCGACACCCGGACGGCACGATCCGCGACACCGGCCAGCGTGAGGGGCCGATCAACACCAAGAACACCGCGCTGCGGATGATCTACCAGAACGGCTGCGCCGACCCGCTGTCGCGGGGAACCGTCTACGGTGGCGCGCCGGTGGACTGCCAGGACGACGCCGCGTACTACCCGCCTGGCGTGAACCCGTGCGAGACCGGCAACCAGGCGCACAACCGGATCCTCGACACCTACGTGGCGCCGGTGTTGGGCATTCCGCGTACCGCCCAGAACGTGCAGACCCTCGCGATCTTCAACACGTTCACCTACGGCGGGATCGGCGGCACCAACGCGACCACCTCGGGCGGCTCCCCGCAGGGCCCGCTGATCTCGCTGCACGAGATCGGCCACTCCCTCGGCACCCTGGCCGACGAGTACCCGTACTCCTCGCGGGACGTGGTGCGGCCCTGCTACACCGGCGGCGAGCCCAACAGCTTCCACCACACCACCTACAGCGACCCGCAGAAGATGGTCGACGACCAGCACAAATGGTGGCGCTGGATCGGTGAGGAGAGCCTGTCGGGCGGCACGATCGGGCTGCACGAGGGCGGCGGCACCTACCCGTGCGGGCAGCGACGGCCCAGCGAGCACTCGATGATGCGCTGGATCGGCTTCGACTTCGACCAGGTCGGCCTGGAGCACATGGTCGCGCGGGTCACCGGCATGCGGAACTCCGGCCAGATGAACGTGCGGCACACGCCGGTCGGCACCGTGCCGTCGGACAGTGTGCTGTGGGTCGAGACGGGCCAGCCGCGATACCACGAGCTCCAGGTGACCTGGCGGGTCGGCGGCCCCGACGGCACCGTGCTCGACACGCACAACAGCCGTGAGCTCGACCTCGACCCGCTGCACCTGCCCGCCGGCACGGTGGTGCACGTCGAGGTGCGCGACCCGGTGGGCCCGGACGGCATCGACTGGGTCCGCAACCCGTCCACCGGCAACACGGCCACGAACTCCGGCTTCAACGGACCCCGCTTCGTGCAGACCCGGCAGTGGACGGTGGGGGACACCACGGTGACCCCGTCGGCGCCGGCCGCGACGTTCACCGGCCACACCATGAACACCCAGCCCGTCGCCGGTGACGAGGTCGTGTACGTGCGGACGAACCACCTCGCCGACCGGATCCTCGACGTGAGCTGGTCGCTGAACGGCAAGCCGGTGCCGAACCCGCACAACAGCCGCAACCTCGACCTCGGCGCGCTCCGGCTTCCGTCGGGCACCCACACGCTGGCCGCGACGGTGACCGACCCGGCCGACCCCGGCGTCACCGACCGCGTCGAGTGGACCGTCGACAACGCCGGCCCGACCGCGCCCCGGACCCTGTCGCAGCCGCTGACCCGCCTCGCCGGCAGCACCGAGCACCCGGTGTACTTCAACGGCTGGGACATGTGGCTGGACCCGCGTGACGACCGCACCGGCTACACCGAGGACCGGCACGTCGTCGGTCAGCTCCGACTGGACAAGGACGGCTGGTTCAACTACTTCGGCTTCCCGGAGCAGCCGATGCCCGAGTCACCGTTCCAGTTCCGCCACTCGGGCACCGACATCAAGGCGCTGACGTACGGCAACCTCGGCACCGGCGGCCTGTCGAAGGCAGCGTTCGAGCAGGCGCTGCCGGACGACCACCCCGGCGGCGGGTTCGTGCCGGGCTTCGGCACCCACCTCGTGGAGCACCGGGCCATCGACCCGGCCGGCAACGTGGGCGAGGCGAGCGCGTACCGGGCCACCGTGCTGCCGGGCTCGTCGCCGGAGTGCACCCGGACGCTCACCGGAGCGCAGCCGCGGGTGGTCGCCTCCGAGGGCGTGACCTGTCTGCGTGACGCGCGGGTGGCCGGCGGGGTGTCGGTGCGGCCCGGCGCCTCCCTGGTGGTCAGCGACAGCGCGATCAACGGCGCGTTCTCTGCCGCCGGGGCACAGGCGGTGCAGCTGTTCGGCAGCACGGTGAACGGCTCCACCAGCATCGTCGGCACCACCCGGGACGTGACGATCGCCGGCAGCACCTTCAACGGCGCGCTCAATCTGTCGCAGAACGTCCAGGTGAGCGCCAACGAGCGGTTCAGCCGGCTGGCCGGTGCGTACGGGCCGATCCTCGTCGGCAGCCGGGTCAACGGCTCGTTGGGCTGTGCCGGCAACAGCGCGCCGGTGAAGGACTTCGGCGCGCCCAACACCATCAACAGCGCCAAGGGCGGTGACTGCGCCGCCCTCTGACCGCGCCGACCGCGCACCCGCGTGGTGGGCCGGTGACCGCCGGCCCACCACGCCCTCGCGGGACCGTGCCTCCCTGAGCGACCCGGGCGGCCCGTGAAGGCTCCTGACGCCGTCGCTGCGCCTTCGGCCGCCCGCCGCTGATCGGGCGCGCCGACGCGGGTCACGCCCGCCTCTTCACGCTGCTCACCCGCGGCACGGACGCCGCCGCGCCCCTCTTTCCGCCACGCCGTCCGACGCTCCGCGAGCCGCCACGCGGGCGTGCGCCCCCGAGCGCCACATCGCCCGGCGCGCTCCGCGACCCGCCACGCGGGCGGGCGCTCCGCGAACCGGCACGCCGCCCAGCGCGCTCCGTGAGCGGGCACGCGGGCAGGAGCGTACGCCGGCGCCGCGACCGGATTCGATCCCCTCGCCGGCGTCGCGGCCTCCCCGCCCGGTGCTGCTCCGCCGGCGGCATCGCGGGCCCCGCGCCGGACGGCTCGTCGCGCGGACTCACCCGCCTGCCTCCCGTGACCTCCCGTGGCCGGGCGGCCGCATCGGCGGCGCCGGCGGCGGTCTGGACACCGGCTATTGACATCCGTGAAACCTCCCCCGTATTTTCCGAAAACATCGGACCTTCTACCGCCGCCTCGCCTCAGCGCGGCCACTCGACCGCGCCCATAGCCACGAAAGGTCCGATCACTTGCCTCGAAGGGAGAGACGAAGTGCTCGAATCGTCCCGCCGTGACTTCCTCCGCCTCACCGGTGCCGCCGGGGCCGGCCTCGCGCTCGCCGGTGTCCGCCCGTTCGCCGCGCACGCCGCGCCGGCCCGCCCCGCCGACGCGGAACTGGTTCCCGAGAACCGCGCCACCACGCTCTGGTACCGCACCCCGGCCCGCGAGGACCAGATCATCCGGGAGGGCCTACCAATCGGAAACGGTCGCCTCGGCGCGCTGGTCAGCGGAGACCCGGCTGACGACGCGCTGTACATCACCGACGGTTCGTTCTGGACCGGAGGGCGCAACGACACGCTGACCAGCGACGGTCAACTGCACTACGACGCGAACGGCTTCGGCAGCTTCGGCGTGCTCGCCCAGGTGCACGTCACGCTGGCCGGACACGGTCCGCAGGAGTACACCGACTACCGCCGGCAGCTCGACCTCAGCAACGGGATCGTCTCGGCGAGCTACCGGATCGGCACGACGCACTACCGACGCGAGGTCTACGCCAGCCACCCCGACGACGTCATCGTCCTGCGACTCACCCGGTCCGGCCGCGGCAGCCACACCGGCACCATCGCCCTGACCGGCACCCACGGCGAGACGACCACAGCGAACGGCAACCGGGCGGGCTTCGCCGGGACCCTCCCCAACGGGCTGCGGTACGGCGCGGCGGTCACCGCGATCGGCAGCGGCGGCCGGGTTCGCGCCGACGGCGCCACCGTCACCTTCGAGGGCTGTCCGGAGGTGCTGGTGGTGATCTGCGGCGGCACCGACTACTCGCCCGACGCCGCGAAGGACTTCCGCGACCCCTCGATCGACCCGCTGGCGCTCGCCCGCGAGAAGGTCGCCGCCGCCGTCACGACCGGCGCCGCCGCACTGCTGGCCACGCACGTGGCCGACTACCGGCGGCTGTACGACCGGATGACCGTCGACCTCGGGGAGTCGTCGCAGGTGCAGCGCGCCCTCGACACGTGGTCACGCATCGCGGTGCGCCACACCGACCCGACCACCGCCGACCCCGAGCTGGAGGCCACGTACCTCCAGTTCGGGCGCTACCTCACCATCACCGGCTCCCGCGACGGCCTGCCGATGAACCTGCAGGGCCTGTGGATCCACAACAACACCCCCGACTGGTTCGCCGACTACCACACCGACATCAACGTGCAGATGAACTACTGGCTCGCCGACCCGGCCGGGCTCGGCGAGTGCGCGGACGCGTTGGCCGACTACTGCGTGTCCCAGCTGCCGGTCTGGACGGACGTGACCCGGCGGCTCTTCAACAACCCCGACAACCGCTTCCGCAACAGCAGCGGGCGGCTGGCCGGCTGGGCGATCGCGTTCTCCACCAACATCTACGGCGGCAGCGGCTGGGTGTGGCATCCCTCCGGCAACGCCTGGCTGTGCAACTCCCTGTGGCGACACTACGAGTACAGCCAGGACCGTGCGTACCTGGAGAAGATCTACCCGGTGCTCCGGGGCGCGGCCGAGTTCTGGCAGTCCCGACTCGTCACCACGACCGTCACCGACCCCGACGGCACCTCCCGGGAGGTGCTGATCGACGACACCGCCTGGTCACCGGAGCACGGGCCGGACGCCAAGGGCACCACCTACGCCCAGGAACTCGCCTGGGACCTGTTCCAACAGATCCAGATCGCCAGCGAAAGACTCGGCCGGGACGCCGAGTTCGCCGCCGAACTCAAGGAGCTGCAGGCTCGGCTCTACCTGCCGAGGGTCAGCCCGAAGACCGGCTGGCTCGAGGAGTGGATGACCCCGGAGAACCTCGGCGAGGTCACGCACCGGCACCTGTCCCCGCTGGTCGGGTTCTTCCCGGGCGACCGGATCGCCTCCGACACCAGCCCGAAGGAACTGCTCGACGGCGTACGCAACCTGCTTGTCGCGCGCGGCATGGACAGCTACGGCTGGGCCTGCGCGTGGCGTTCGTTGTGCTGGGCGCGACTCAAGGACGCGGAGCGCGCGTACCAGCTGTACCTGACCGTCATGCGCCCCTCGATGAACAACGGCAACGGCACCTCGGCGAACCTCTTCGACATGTACAGCCAGGGCAGCTACACGATCTTCCAGATCGACGCGAACCTGGGCGGCGCCGCCGCGGCCCTGGAGATGCTGCTCTACTCCCGTCCCGGCGTGATCGAGCTGCTGCCGGCACTACCGCCCGCCTGGGCCGCCAAGGGTTCGATCACCGGCGTCGGCGCCCGGGGCGGCTTCGAGGTCGACCTGACCTGGCGCGACGGTCGCGTCCTGCGGGCGACGGTCCGCAGCGTCGGCGGCACCACCACCGAGGTGCGGGCCGGCACCTGGCGGCGGCGCGTCACCCTGCGACCGGGCGAGGAGGTGACCCTGACGCCGGGCCGATGAGGGACCGTGACGCCACCCTCCTCGTCGCGTCCTCGACGTCGACGTCCAGCTCCATCCGGCAGTCAAGCACGGCGGAATCAGCCCGGGATCGCGGCCAGCGGTCGCAGTGGCAGGAGATTCGACGCGACGTGTCGAGGAGCGGTGCCGGCCGTTCGTCATAAGGACGACGCAGCGCTTCCCACCACGAGGAGCAAGGACGAAGTACGCGATGCTGCTGTTCCGCGACGACCGCGAGTGGACCACGCTGTCCCCGGCCGAGGAGCAGGACGTGATGACGCAGGTCTACGAGTGAGCAGGTCGGCCCGGGCGGCGTGCCACAGGTGGTAGCCGCCGAGCTGCCCCCGGAGCGCGTCGACCCGTCGGGGTCGGCTGAGCCCTCCCGCGTGAGGTCCCCGCCGTCGGAGCCGACGGCGGGGACCGGTGGTGCGGGGACTACCTCTGGGCGAGGGTCCGGGCGTCGGCGGCGATCAGGTCCGCCGCGGCGGCCGGCACCTGCTTCCCGGCCTGCACCTTCACGTACGTCGCCAGCGTGCCGTACTGGCCCTGGCTCAGCAGCGCGGTCATGGCCGTGAGCGCGGACTGCTCGGCGCCCGAGGTGAGGATCACGTAGCCGAGCCCGGCCTGGCTCGCCGTCACCGTGAAGGTGCTGGTGGCCGTCGCGGTGCCGTCGGGCCCGGTCGCCTCGGCGCGGATGGTGTGCGTGCCCGCGGCCAGCGTGCGCAGATCGAGGGCGCGCCCCGGTTCGATCTTCTCGCCGTCGAGGGTGACGGTCACGGTGTCCGCGCCGGTCGCGGCGACCGCGACGACGGGGGACTGGGCGCGGTCGAGCTGGGTGCCGTCGACCGGCGACGTGACCGCCACCGTCGGCTCGGCGGCCGGCCGCTGCAGGAAGGCCGAGTTCCAGCCGACCAGCTCGGCCGGGCGGTTGGTGATGACGCCGTCGGTGCCGATGCGCTCCAGCCGCTGCCACAGGCTGGCCGAGTCCATCGTCCAGGCCATCACGGCCACGCCGGCGGCGTGCAGCGGCGCCACGACCTCCGGCCTGGCCAGCAGCGCGTTGCCCTCCGGGTTGTACGCGGTCAGGTGCAGCTCGCGGGAGATCGCGACCGGGTCGGCGTCCAGGCTGCTGCGCAGCAGGCCCAGCGGCAGCTCGGGTGCCAGCTCGTACGTGTAGCGCAGGGCGTCGACCTCGAAGCTCTGCACGAACACCCGGCTCGTCATCTGCTCGTCCCGGATGACCTGGATGATCCGCCCGACCTCGTCCTTCGTGTGCCTGCCCTTGATCTCCAGCAGCAGGTTGCCACCCCGGGTGCGCAGGTCGGCGAGCTGCTCGGCCAGGGTGGGCACCCGCTCACCGGCGTACTGCGGGGCGAACCAGGAGCCGGCGTCGAGGGCCTTGATCTGCGCGGCGGTCAGGTTGCGGATGTTGCCGGTCCCGTCGGTGGTCCGGTCGACCGTGCCGTCGTGCAGGACGAACGGGACGCCGTCCTTGCTCGGCTGGACGTCGTTCTCGATCCAGTCGGCGCCGCCCTTACGCGCGATCTCCTGCGCGACCAGGGTGTTCTCCGGGGCGGCGGCGGACGCGCCACGGTGCGCGATCACCGTGAAGGGGCCGCCCTCCGGGCGGATGAAGCCGTTCGGCGGCAGCTCGGTGACGACCACGTCGTCGTAGGAGACGGTGCCGCCGTTGACGAAGAGCGCCTGGATCCCGTTGGCGGACCGCTGGAGGCTGCTCGTCCGCATCATCTCCCGCCCGTCGAAGATCCAACGGGCCTGGTTGCCGTGCACCTCGACCGCGACGCGCACGTCCCGACCGGTGCCCGCCGCGTACGGGGCGGCCGCCGTGTTCGTCACGACCCACGCGTTGCCGGTGGTCCGCTGGGCGAACTCCAGGCCATTGGCGGCGGTGGTGCCGCTGCGCATGGTGGCGATCCACCACGGGGTCGCGCCGTCGGCCGGCACGTCGATGCCGAGCGAGGCCCAGCGGGTGGCGGCCTGCACCGACTCGAAGCGCATGGTCGCCTCGAACCGGAAGTCGTTCAGGTGCCGACCAAAAGTGATCTTGTTGTTGGCGCTGGAGCTGGCCGACGTGCCGTACAGCCGGCCGTTCTCGACCTTCCAGGTCCCGTCGACCGCGTTCCAGCCGGCGGGCAGCGACCCGGAGGAGAAGTTCTCCGAGACGACGACGTCACCCGGCTCGGCGGTGGCCGGCGACGAGGTCGCGACGGCCACCACGGCGGCGGCGCCGGTCACGGCGAGCGCGGCGACGACGGCGGCGGCCCGGGTCCGCGTCGCGACGAACCTCGTCACGGCGCGGCCGAGCGGCGAAGATGCGGAGAGGACAGTCATGAGCGTGACCGTACGAAGCCGAACCAGCCGCGTGATCAACCGCGCGTGGCCGACGCGGGAACCTTCGGTGTACGCCCCCGTCGTCGGGGGTTCATCCGAGAGGCTCGTGAGCGCTCAGGTCGAGGATGGCCCGGAGTCGACCTGCAGCCGGGTGAGCAGGGCGGCCACCTCGGTGTGCAGGCGGCGAAGCTCCGTCGCGGTGGGGGCCAGCTCGTAGCGGTGGTGGTGCGCGGCGGCCGACAGCGTCGCCCAGGCGAAGGCCACCCGCCGGGCGACGTCCCCGCCCGGGCCGAGCCGGCCGCGCAGCATCAACTGCTTGGCGCGGCCCTGCCGGCACGCGGCCACCGACGGCTTCACCCGCCGCCAGTAGCCGTCGATGCCGCCTTCGAGGGCGAGCCGGATCAGGCAGGCGCAGGCCCGCGGCCACCACCCGGCGGTCACCGCGGCCGCGCCGAGCACCCCCGCGCCGCGCAGCAACTCGTCGGCCGCCGCCAAGCAGCGCTGCGGCGTC
The DNA here is from genome assembly GCF_056150165.1 of Micromonospora xinjiangensis. Lineage (NCBI taxonomy): Bacteria > Bacillati > Actinomycetota > Actinomycetes > Micromonosporales > Micromonosporaceae > Micromonospora > Micromonospora xinjiangensis. Next base: position 452,302 of record NZ_JAXCFO010000004.1, read on the forward strand.
GGCGCGGTCACGACAGCACCCCCACGAGGTGACGGACGTCCGCCACCAGACCGGGCAGGTCCGCAAGGTATGCCCCGTGGACCCCTTCCCGGCACGCCTGGTACGCGTTGACCGCCCGCGGCCCGTGCCGGCGCAGCCAGCCGAACACGTCCCCTCCGCGCTCCGCGTCGTCGAACACGGCCAGGGCGACGACCGTCGCGAGCCGGCGGGATGCCGAGCTGACCGAAGTCTCGATGTCAGCGTGCGGGACGCCGCGCCCCACCCGCACCCGCCAGACCCGCCGGTGGCAGGCAGCCTCGATCGCCGAGCGGCACAGCTCCGCGATCACCGGCCCGCGCACCTCCGCGGCGATCTCGTCGTTGCGCGCCAGCGCGTACGCGTCGTCCAGGTAACGGGACACCGGATCCGACGCGGCACGGAGCGTCACCACCGACCGCTCCGCCCGGGTCACCTCGACGATCCGCGCCCTGCCCAGGTCGAGGCGGCCGATCGCGTCCGGCAGCCGGGTGTCGTGGGTGAAAACCACCACCTGCCGCTGCTCGGCCAGCTCGGCGAGGACGCGGGCGAGCCCGTCCACCTTGGCCGGGTCCATGCTCTGCACCGGGTCGTCCACGACGATGAACCGGAACGGGCTCTCCTGCGCGCAGCCGCGCGGCAGGAACGTGGCCAGCCCGAGCGCGTGCATCTCACCCTGACTCATCACCCCCAGCGCGGTGCCGTTGTCGGCGCCGTCCACGCTGACCGGGAACACCACCCGCCGCCGGGTGTTGTTCCCCTCCAGCCTCATGGCGCCCAGCTCGACGTTGCTCTCCTGCCGCAGCTGCGACCAGATCCGCTGCGAGTGCTCCGCGAAGGGCGCCAACCGCTCGTTGCGCAGATCCGTCGCGGTGTCCTTCAGCCAACCCCGGGCGGCCTTCAGCCGGGCCAGCGTCGCTTCCCGCTCCGGCAGTCGGGCGGCGGCGTCCGCCCAGGCCCGCAGCTCGACCGCCGCCGGCCGCCAGCCGGTGTCGCGCTCCCGCAGGATCTTCTCGGCGTACGCGCGGGCGGCCCGCGCCGCGTCCACGACCGCCGGGTACCGCGCGACCAGGTGCGCCGCCAACTCCGCCGGCTCACCCGGTACCCTCCGTAGCTCGGCCACCGCACTCCGCAGGGCGTCAACCGGCACCCCCGGAGCGTCGCCATCGGGCACCGCGAGATCGTCGACGAAGTGCCGCACCTGCTTGAGTAGCGCGTCCAGCCGGGTGTCCGCCGCCTGCGCGGCGAGACTGCGGTCCCGCAGCTGGACCAGCGACGCGGCCGCGGCCGTACGCCAATCGGCGTCGAGCGTGCCCACAGCGCAGACGGGGCAGGGGCCGTCGCCGGTGTCCTCGTGGTGCTCGATGGCCAGGCGCAGCAGCTCCGCACTGCGCAGCGCCGCCCGCGATCGCCCGCCGTCGTGCCGCCGCGCCTCCGCCGTGGCGTCGGCGAGCCGGGCGGCCAGGCCCGCCACCTGCTCGGGCGCCGGCACGGGCAGCTCGACCAGCGCCCGGCACAGCAGCAGCGGCCCGTCGGCGGTGACCTCGTCCGGTTCGTCGAGGATCGCGGTCAGCGCCGCCAGATCCACCCGGCCGCGTCCCTTCAGATGCGCGGCCGCCCGCCGAGCCCGGTCGTCGTCCACCTCGGCCAGGCGCCCGGCGATAGCCGTCCTCTGCGCGCGTACCTCCTTGATGGCCGTCTCGACGGGCCGGGCGGCGGCCATCAGACGGTGGTCGGCGTCGGTGATCGCCTCCAGGCCGAGGATCGCGGAGATCGCGTCGAAGAGCTGGCTCTGCGTGCCCGCGGTGAGCCGGCCCAGCTCGGCGGCGGTGAGGAACGGCCGGTACAGGGCCAGCGGACGCGCCAACCCCAGCTCGGCGAGGCCCGCGTGCCGCCCCCGTTCGCTGGTGACCGTCACCTCCGCGTCGGTCAGGTCCGCGCCGAGCGGCCACGACCGCGACACCGTCACCGGCCTGGCCACACCGTCGACGCGTAGCTGCACGTCGATCCAGCACGGGTCCGGGGTGTGCAGGTTGCGCCACCCGGTACGCCAGACGCTGGTGCGGTCCGCCCACCGGGCACTGTCGCCGGTCAGCGCCAGCTCGACGGCCTCGGCGAAGCTCGACTTGCCCGACCCGTTGCGCCCGACCACCAGCGTGATGCCGGGCCCCGGGCCGATCGGCAGGATGCGCTCCGGACCGACGCCGCGGAATCCGGCTACGGTGATCGAGGAGAGCCAGATCTGCGCCGGCGGCTCGGCGGCGGCCGGCGTGGCCGGGGCCAGGCTCGTCGAGTCGCCGTCGAGGGCGGCGGCCAGGTCGGTCTCGCCGGTGAGCGCGGCGAGGACGACCTCGGCGGTGTCGTCGGGTACGTGGTCGTCGGCGAGCCGGTTGAAGATCAGCTCGACCAGGGGATCGGTGCGGGTCATGAGGACCTCCGGCTGACGTCGGTGGGGGAGGGCGTGCGGTGCCGGCGAGGCCGGCGTGGGCCGGTCCGCTGGTTTCTCGTGAGTCGCCGGCCGGGCTCGACGTAACGGCTCAGCTCAGAGCGCCGGTTCGGCGGTCAGGCCGCCAGCGCGTGCCAGTCGCGCAGGAACGCCTCGACCAGGTCGTGCGCCCGCTGGCGTACGTCGAAGGTCTCCTCGACCCGGCGGCGTGCCATGTGCGCCAGGCTGTCGGCGGCCTCGTTCAGGCAGTGGTGCGCGTGGGCCTTGACATGCGTGAACGTCAGGTCCGGGCGCTCGGCGACCAGCTCCGCGAGCCGGACCAGGGTGGGCTTCAGCCCCGAGTGCCGGGGACGCAGGTCGTAGCCGGCCGGCATCGCCTCGACGTCGCCGCCCTGCCAGCGGTGCAGGTAGGTCACCGCCGGCAGGCAGTCCACCAGCACCGTCATCCCGGGCGGCGGCGTGTCGTACGCGGTGAGCAGGAACTCGACCGCCCGCAGCTCGCTCACCAGCACCCGCGAACAGCCCGTCGGGTCGGTACGACCCGGGCGGCGACTGCGTACGCCGTACCGGCCGTCGCTGACAACGTACCCGATCCCGCCGGCACGCCCCTTCCAACTGGCGTCCGTCGCGGCGACCAGGGGCGCGGACGTCGTCGCCCAGCGGCCGACCTGGCCGCGGCCCGGCTGGTGCTCAGGCCGGCAGGCGAGCTCGTGGCGGGCGGCCAGCTGCTCGGCGGTGTCGAGCAGCTGCGCCGCCTCGCCGAACTCGTCGTAACGGGCGGCGGTCAGCGCCAGCCGGACGGCGTCGCCAACCGAGGTGCAGGGCTCGCAGCGCCGGGGCTTGACGTAGGCGCGGAGGGCGAGGGCACGGTCGTGCAGGGGTGTGGGGAGCAGGTCCAGGGTGCGAAGGAACTCATCGGGACGCATGACGGCTCCTCTCAGAACTCGGAGACATCGGTGACGGCGGCGGTCAGCTTGTCGCCGGAGCGCTTGGTGCTCGCCATCTCCTCTTCCTGCACGGAGGCAGAGTCGCCGGTCACCTCGAAGGTGTTGATGATCGGGTCCTCGGCGCCCTTGACCTGGTAGGTCACCTCGTACGTCTTGGACGGGTCCAGGTCGCCGTCGCCGGTGTACGTCACGTCGATCCGATAGGTGACGTTGCATCCCGCGCTGCCGAAGCACTGCTTGCGGAGAATCTTCACCTTCAGCTTGAAGTCGTTCTTCGTGGGCGTCGCGTAGACGGGGAGCGGCGCCGGCTCGGTGGTCGTCGGGGCAGCCACGGCGGTCGTGGGCGCCGCGGTAGTGACCGGGGCGGTGGGAGTGGCCGAGCTGGCGGCCTTGCCCTGCTCCGCGGTGTGCCCGTCGTCCTTCGTGGCCAGCAGGGCTCCGCAGGCGCCGAAGAAGAGCAGCAGCACCAGGACGACACCACCCACGATCCATCCGATGAAGGGCTTCCGTCTGGTCCCGGCGGGCTGGGCGTTCTCGATCCCAGGTGCGTCGGGCTGGGCTCCGGCCGGCGGCGGGAACTGGGGCTGCGTCATGACTCTCTCCCTCTCTGTAGGTGGGCAGGGGAACGGGCCCGGCGGACCGGGTGGATGGCAGTGCGTGGGGAACGAGGTGGATCGCGCGTCAGGCCGACGGAATCGTGACGACCTCGACGTCGACGCCGTCGATGCGCAGGGTCTTCATCGCCTGGTAGAGCGCGACCTGGGCGAAGGTGAAGAGCGTGTCGACGGTGACCGTCCGACCGGACCTGAGGGCGATGGCGTAGACGACCTTGCGCGGCCGGAAGTCGTCGGTGAGCTCGGGCGCTCCGGGCTGCTGACGCACCAGGTCGAGGAACGCGGTGCGGGCGTCGGCCTCGTAGCGGAGGGCCTCGGCGGAGGTGACCCCCTGGGCGAAGAGGTGGCTCAGCGGGGAGCTGCCCGACGCCCGCTTGACGTGGATCAGCTCGCCGTTGGGGCCCAGCAGGTCGCACGCCTCGATGCCGCGCGGGTGCTGCGCCGTGCGGAGAAGCTTCTTGTCGAGCAGGACGAACCGAGCGTCGCCCTCGGCGGCCGCGCGGTTGTAGGCGCCCTCGTCGGCCAGATCGCTCGTCCACGGCGGCAGGACGATGTCGGACGACCGATCCAGGATCTGGGCGATCTCCTGGCGCAGGAACTCGCGGTGCCGGTCCCCGATCTCGTACCACCGGTCCTCGTGCAGCAGCAGGTGGCTGCCACCGACCGCCACCTCTGCGGTGAGCCAGCGGGAGATCGGGGTCGACGTCATCTCGTCCGCGCCGGCGATGTCGGTGTAGAGAGTGAGGCGCCCGTTGCGGAGGCCGGTCCACCGGTCACCGTCGAGCGCGCCGTTGGCGTGGGCGAGGATCGTGGGCAGGTCCAGCTCCGTGGTGCGGGTCGCGGCGCGGCCGGACTTCGGCACGGAGATCCGGTACGAGGCGACGTGCTCGATGTCGCCGACGAGGTCGCCGGGCACGGCCACCCCGAGGTTCTCCGGGTCGGTCAGAGCCAGCCGCTGGTCGAGCTCGTCGTCGAGATCCGGCAGGCGATGGTCGTTCGCCGGCACCGGGCGGATCTGCGTGATGAACTCCAGGTCGGCCAGCGGCGACTCCTGCCGGCACACCCGATCGATCTCGCGAAGGTCGGCCAGCAGTCCGTCGGGGTCGACGCTGAGGGGCAGGTGCAGCGCCTCGCCGCCGTCGACCTTCACCGGCCTGCCGGTGCGGCGGCACGCGGTCAGGTTGGGGTTGTCCGTACGGCCACACACCTGGCCGACGATCTCGCCCCACTTGTCGATGCCGTACCTCCAGATGGGCTGACCGCCCGGCACCAGGCTGCGGTCCACGCGCCCGCTCGCGCCGACCATCCGCCGGCGAACCTGGCGGATCTCGCTCGGCAGGAGGGCGCGCACGGCGAAGGACACCCCGAAGGTGGGGTCGAACTTCTCCCGCACGACCAGGAAGCGGCCGAGGGTGCCGTACGCGAGGACGTACGCGCGCTCGTCGACGGCGAGGAGCAGCGCCCCGCCGCCGTTGCTGTAGCCCAGGTCGATGTCCCGACCGACGAGCCCGGCCAGCACGTCGCACCACTCGGCCCGTGGGCGCGCTACGCTGCCGTGCACCAGGACCGCCGGCACGCCGGCGACCTCGATGGCGCTCGGCTCGAAGCCGTGCTCGCGAAGGTAGTCGTCGTTGAGCGCGGTCATCAGCCCCTCGGGCGTCGCAGGCACGTCGAGCCGGTAGACCGTGGTCGGGTAGGTGCCCGGCGGAGCGGGCGGGAGCGGGCACTCGAAGAGCGCGAGCTGGGGCGAGACGGGGCGCCGACGGTCCTTGCGGACCGAGGCGCGGACGGTTCTGGCACGGGGGGTCATCGCACTGTGCATCTCGAACTCCTCGCGTAGAGATTCGTGTTGCCGGTTGTGCGGGGTGGGGGCGCGTTGAGGGCGGGCTTCGCGGGTCCCGCCCTCAACGCCGGGGAGTCAGCTCAGGGCGACGGTGACGCCGCCGGAGAACGGCGAGTCGTGCAGCTCGAGCTTCGCGAGCTTGACGTTCTTCGGGATGTCGAAGACGACCACGCCGGTGACCTGGTTGCCGGGGTTGATGTCGTTGAGGAACGTGTCGGCGTTCTTGTTGGCGTAGAGAGCGGCCTCGCCGTCCGCCGAGTACTCGGTGCCGTTCGCGGCGTACGCCTTCTGGCTGCTGCCGTCGAACATCTGCGACTCCTTGCCGATGTTCTTCACGTTGACCGTGACGAGGCAGAACTGGCCCTGCGCCTTCGCGCCGAGCAGGTCGGTGCCGACCTTGGCGACGCCGCACTTGGACGACTTCACCGTGAACTCGAACTTGCCGTCCCGGGCCGGCTGGCCGATCTTCGCGGTCTTCGGCTTGTCGTCGCCCTTGGCGCCGCCGGCGTCGGCCTTACTGGTCGCGTCATCGGTGGTGCCGGCACCGCAGCCGAGCGCGATGAGGCCGGTGGCGAGCAGGCCGAGGGTAGTGATCTTGCGCATGGTGAGGCTCCTGTTGGAAGAAGGGGATTGCTGTCGACTCGCCGGATCGGCGCTTCGTCAACGCCCATGAATCACAGCAGGAGCCACGACCTGGAGTCCAGCACGAGAGCTTCGAACGGCTGATAACCCCGGTTACCAACAATTGCGCTAATGCGCGTTCGACTAACGGCGCAAGCTAGTGGTGATCCCGAGACAGGGAGGTGCAGACATGCTTGTGGTGAGCGCAGACCTCATTACGCTGCCCGAGAGTGACGTGCTGGTCGGAGTGCGGCGGCCGTCGTCGCCCCGTGGCGCCTCCTGTAAACGAGAAGCAAGCAAGGCGACCGCTCACCGTGCCTTCAGCAGTTCGCCGGGGTGCGAGTGCCGTTGTGGCTATTTCGAGGTCGCCCCGGGTGACCATTCGTTGGCGAAGGTCTCCATCTGGCGGATGACCAGGTCGACGGCTGCGCGTTCGTGGTCCGGCGGGTAGTCGTAGCGCGCCAAGAGCCGGCGGATGTGACTGCGAAGCTTGGCGCGTACCGGCTCGCGGGAGAACCAGTCCACCGTGATCGACGACTGGATCGACTTCACCAGCTCTCGTGCGATCTCTGCGAGAGTGCCGACGCCCATGAGTTCCGTAGCCGCCCCGTTCTGGGCGACGGCGTCGTAGAAGGCCAGTTCCGCGTGGTTGAGCGGAGGGTCGAACTGCTGGCCTCGCCGGGCGTCGGCGGACACCTGTTTGGCCAGCTCAACCAGCTCGACGATCAGCTGCGCGCTGGTCAGCTGCTGACGCATGTAGCGGTTCATCAGGTCTTCGAGCTGGGCGGAGAAGCGCTCCTGACGGACCACATTGTGCTTGGTGACCTCTCGCATCTTTCGCTCGATCAGCCGGCGCAGCGCTGCGGCGGCCAGGTGCGGGGTCTCAGAGTTCTGTAGGCGCTCCAACGCCACCCCGTTGAGCTCGGTGATGTCGAGCTTGCCGAGGCCGGCCTCCTCGTAGATGTCCGTGATGTCGGCGGCGTCGACCACCTCGGCGGCGAGCTGGGACAGGTAGCGCTCCACCTCGGCCGCGTTGGGCAGGCCCTTGGCCTCCCGGTCGGCTGCCTCTTCCTTCACGATCCAGACCCGGACGTCACGGAAGTAGTGGATGTCGCGGCGCATCCGCTGGATGTCGCCGGCGCGTTCGGCGAAGTCGCGGCTGGTGGCGCAGAGCGTGTAGAACCGTTCCAGACGGCCCGCTGAGTCCCGGAAACGCCGGTGCAGTGGCTTCGTGCCGGGTTCGACGTCGTTGCCTGGGGTTCGCGGGTTGCGCAGGAAGTTGGCGGCTTTCTTCACTGCTCGACGCCAGCGGGTCGGGTCCGTCTCGTCGTCCAGCATCTCCCGCCATTTGACCGGGGTCAGCATGGCCTCGAGGATGGAGATCTCGTTGTAAACCTCGCTGATCGCGCGGTCAATCTCGCGGCCGAGGGTCTGGTCCTCCTGGTCGCTGGGCGTGTACTCGGTGAGCGCCTTGCGCAGGTTCTCGGTGAGCGGGGCGTAGCCGACAAGCAGGCCGTCCTGCTTCTCCCGGAACCGGCGGTTGACCCGGGCCAACGCCTGCATGAGGTTGGCGCCCTTCATCGGCCGGTCCATGTAGATGGTGTGGATCGGCGGGGCGTCGTAGCCGGTGAGCAGCATCGAGTGCACGATCAGCAGCTCCAGCTCGTCGTCCGGGTCCTTCGCACGGGCCTGGATGGTCTTTTGCTGCGACGGCCGCAGGTGGTGCGGGCGTAGCACCTCCTTGTCGCTGGGCACCCCATGGAAGACGATCTTCATCTTGCCCTTGTCGACGGCGGGATCCGCCCAGTCGGGCCGCAGCTCCTTGATGGCGTCGAAGACGCGGACGCAGATCTCTCGGGTCGCGCAGACCAGCATCGCCTTGCCGGGTCCGCCGAGCTGCGGCCGCATCAGCTCGCGTCGCTTCTCCCAGTGCTCGACGAGGTCCTTCGCGAGGGTCTCAACGCGGTCGGGGGCGCCGTAGACGGTGTTCATGGTGGCCGCATACGCCTCGGCCCTACGCCGCTCCGCGTCGTCCAGGCTGGCGGTGAGCTGCTCTACCTGCTCGTCGATGCTCTCCGGGTCGATGTCCGGCGGCAGCGACACCGGGATGATCCGCGGCTCGTGATAGACCCGCACGGTCGCCTCGTCGTCGACGGCACGCTTGAGGTCGTACACGTCGATGTACTCGCCGAAGACGGCGCGGGTGTTCACCTCGGCGGTGGCGATCGGGGTGCCGGTGAAGGCGATGAACGTGGCGTGCGGCAGCGCGTCGCGCAGGTGCCGGGCGTAGCCGTCCAGGCTGTCGTAGTGGCTGCGGTGCGCCTCGTCGACGATCACCAGAATGTTGCGCCGGTCGGAGAGGAGCGGATGCGGCCTGCCGGCGTCGCGCTCCTCTTTCGTACGCCCGAACTTCTGCAACGTGGTGAAGATGATGCCGCCGGCGTTCCGGTTCGACAGCTTGTCCCGCAGTTCGGCGCGGGAGTCGGCCTGCTCCGGCTCCTGGCCCAGCAGCGTCTGGCTGTCGAGGAACGTGTCAAAAAGCTGGTCGTCGAGGTCGTTGCGGTCGGTGAGCACCACGATGGTCGGGTTCTTCAGGGCGGGGTGGCGGGCGGTCAACGCTGCCGTGCACACCATCTCCTCGGACTTGCCGGAGCCCTGGGTGTGCCAGACGACGCCCGCCTTCCCGTCGCTCTGCGATGCCCGCACGATGCACTCGACGGCCCGGACGACCGCGAAGTGTTGGTGCGCCTTCGCGATCCGTTTCGCCTTCGACGTGAAGTTGACGAAGCCGCCGGTGAGCTCCAGGAAACGCCGCTGGTTGAACAGTCCGTAGAGGGCGACGACCAGCGCTTCCGGGCCGTCGTAGTCGGGCGCGGTGGTGTCGACGCTTTCCCCCTCGTCGTCGACGTTCCACGGCGCGAAGTGCTCGTAGGGTGTGAACGGGGTGCCGTACTTCGCGGTGACCCCGTCGGAGATCAAGCACAGGACGGTGTGCCGGAAGGCGAGTGGGAACTCCGCGAGGTACGCCTGAAGCTGGGCGTGCGCGCCTGTCAGGGTGGCGTTCTCGTCCGTGGCGTTCTTCAGTTCGACGATCGCGACCGGCAGACCGTTGAGGTACAGCACGATGTCGAACCGGCGCCGGAATTCGCCGTCGACGATCGTGACCTGGTTGATCGCCCGGTAGACGTTGCGGCCGGGGCCGTTTAGGTCGGCCAGGCGCACGGTGGGGGTATGTTCGGCACCGAACGCGTCGGTGTACGTGATCGAGCGGATGCCATGGACCAGCCGCTCGTGCGCCGCCCGGTTCTCAGCGAACGCCTCCCGGGAGGCCACGTCGGTGGCGGCCCGCACCGCGTCGGCGACCGCCGTGGGCGGCAGGTCGGGGTTGAGCCGTTCGACCGCGGCCCGCAGGTCCTCGACGAGCACCAGATCGGCCCAGGTCTGCCGCTGCCCCGACCCTGGCGCGAAGTCCTTCCCCGCGCCCGGCTCCCACCCGAGCTCGCCGAGGTGATCCAGCGCCAGCGCCTCCCAGTCCGCCTCGCTCATCCACCCGCCCGCACCCACCACAACCCCTCCCCGTAAACCGTTGGCTTACCTAAACCGCTTCTTCGACAAGCTTCTCGGCGTCCCTGACCCGCAACCGCCCCGACGTCAGCTCCGGCAGCAATGTGTCCCGCAAGCGTTGGAGGGAACGAGACTCCTCCATCAGGGACTTCAGATGGCGAAACGCGGCCCCAGCCTCGGCTCCAAAGGCCGACAGCTCGCCGGGATCCGGCCGGTGCACGTAGAAATGCGCCGCGTCGGCAGCACTCACTCGCTGGCGTCCAGAGGAGCCGACCATCTTGCGGATAGCGTTCTTCCGGAAGCGTTCATCTCGTGCAAGGAAGTAGGAGAACTCGGGTGGCACGCCCTTCCTGGATCGCATCACGATGAACTCAGTCGACCCAGTTCCGGTCTCCTCCTCCTTGAGGAAGTCCACGAATCCCGTTTTGCCATTCTCCAAGCATGGAGTGATGCGGGCGAGTAGTGTATCGCCGTTCTGGAAGCGGCTACCACCCTTCGGGGGGCGGTGCGTCCAGGTTCGGATAGAGGATTGGCGCGTAGGTAGCGCCGCCATGTCGACGTAGACCGCGTTATCCTGAGCAGGGCGCGGCGTCCGGGGATTGAAGCTCACCAACTCGGTGATGGCGCAGTCGCCCTCCTCTGCCGTGCCGAGAGCAGCGAACTTCGCCTGGAAAATGTCCTCATAGGTTGCGGCGATGCGGTCGTTGACCGCAATCTTGTCGTCGAGTGCGCCGAGTGCGGCCGCGATGGCTCGCTGCTCTTTCAACGGCGGGTGCGGTACGACGATGTTCCGCAGCGTCTCGAGGGAGTTCGCCAAGCTCGGCACGCCCACCGTGACCATGTGCGAGAGCAGCGCGTGTTGACCCGCCGGCGATCGGAACCAGTAGTAGTAGTACTCCGGCACGGCGAGGGCAGGGTCGAGTCGTGCCTTCATCTGACTGCCGGAGATCACGTACCGGGGGAATCGTGGGTTGCGTGGGATCATCGAGACCTGCCCGATAGTGCCCTTGCGGGTGAAGACGAGATCTCCCGGCTCCACATTGGCCGACCGGACTTCGTCGGCCTTGGCGTCGTCAACGAAGACGAATTCATCATCCAGGAAGACCCCGCGGGCGAGGTTGACGCCGCGGATGAACGGAACGCCACTCGGCCGGTAGTCAGCAGTAGTCACCTTGGAGCCGAACGGGCCGATTGTGAAGGACCATCGGTCGGCGGACGCCAAATCCTGGAACTTGAGCGTCGGCCACATTTCAGGCGAGTCCTTCCAGCTGTGTGCGAACCGCCTGTTCGAGGCGGGCGGACTCGTCGAAGTGCGCGTAGAGATCCTTTGTCAGGCGATCGATGCGGTCCGGGAGCGGCTCGGCGTCCGGGTCCTCTTCGGCTTCGGTAGCGCCCACGTACCGGCCGGGGGTGAGGACGTGGTCGTGGGCGGCGACCTCGTCGAGCTTCGCGGAGTAGCAGAAGCCGGGCACGTTCTCGTACGTTTGGCCCTTAATCTTGGCGGACTTGGTTCCGCGCCAGGCGTGGTAGGTGTCGGCGACCTTGGCGATGTCGTCGTCAGTCAGAATGCGCTCGGTGCGGTCGACCATGGTGCCGAAGGCGCGGGCGTCGATGAAGAGGATCTCGCCGCGCCGGTCGGTCAGCGCCTTTGCGCCTTGCGGGGTCTTGTCCTTGGTGAGGAACCACAGGCAGGCGGGGATCGCGGTGGTGCGGAACAGGTTCGCCGGGAGTGCGACCATGCAGGCCACCACGTCTGCCTCAACCATCGCGCGGCGGATGTCGCCCTCGCCGGACTGCTTGGAGGACATCGAGCCGTTGGCGAGGACGACGCCCGCGCTCCCGCGATCACCCAGCTTGTAGAGGATGTGCTGGAGCCAGGCGTAGTTGGCGTTGCTCTGCGGCGGCACACCGTAGCGCCAGCGTGGATCGCTCTCGCGGCGGGCCCAGTCGCTCATGTTGAACGGCGGGTTCGCCATGATGAAGTGAGCCCGCTGGTCCGGGTGCTTGTCGTCTGCGAACGTGTCGGCCCATCGGTCGCCGATGCCGACCGGGTCCATTCCGTGGATGGCGAGGTTCATCTTCGCCAGCCGCCAGGTGCGCTCGTTGGCTTCCTGCCCGTAGACGGCGATGTCGTCGGTGTGGTTTCGCCCGGCGCGGGCCTCGACGAACTTCTTTGACTGCACGAACATGCCACCGGATCCGCAGCACGGGTCGTAGACCCGGCCCTCGTAGGGCTCCAGCACCTCAACGAGGACTCGCACCACGCTGGACGGGGTGTAGAACTCGCCCGCCCGCTTGCCCTCGGCGCGGGCGAAGCGCTCCAGGAAGTACTCGTACACCTCACCGAGGACGTCCTGTGCCTTCCGGTCGCCGTGGCCGGTGAAGCGGGCATCGCTAATCAGGTCAACGAGTTCCTTCAACCGCTTCTGGTCGACGTTGTCCCGGTTGAAAATCTTCGGGAGGACGCCGGTCAGGGATCGGTTCTCCTGCATGATCGCGTCCATGGCGTCGTCGAGCAGCTCGCCGACGCCGCTGGGCGCGTTCTCCACGAGGTAGTCCCAGCGGGCGTTCTCCGGGACCCAGAAGACGTTGGCGCTGGTGTACTCGTCACGTTCGTCGAGGAACTCGGCGCGACGGTTCTCAGGGATGTCGGTGAGGCTTTCGGCGATCTGGTCGCGGCGCTCGGCGAATGCGTCGGAGACGTACTTGAGGAAGACCAGGCCGAGGACGAACTCCTTGTACTGCGCGGCGTCCATGGAGCCGCGCAGCTTGTCTGCGGCCTTCCACAGGATGTCCTGGATCTGCTTGGTGCTGGACATGCCGGGCAACTCGCCCTGTCCGTTGGCACGTTTGCGTGGGGGCACTGTGTGTTCCGTTCTCTCGTTCACAAGTTCGTACCGTAAAGAGTCGTGAGGGTGCCGTCGGCGAAGCCGGTAACGGCGAGTTCGCGCAGTTCGGCGAGGAGGTCGGCCTGCCGTCGCAGTAGGCGCTCGCGTTCGTCGAGGCGGCGCAGCATCTCATTCAGGCGGACTGCCTCGTCCGGGCTCAGGTCGGGAATCGTCACGTCGCGCAGCCGTGGGCCGCGCACCGCGCCGGGGCTACGTGCGGTGTTGGGGGCGGTGTCCAGGAGCGCCTTCAGCACCCGCGGGGTGAGGGCGTCGCCGGGGGAGAGGCGCAGACCGCGGGCCGGAAACTCGAGCACCGAGAAGCCGTGCTCGTCGAGGAACACACCGAAATGCGGCACCGTGGTGACCATGAGGTCACCCGGTTCCGTGAGGGCGACGTGCGGGTACTCGGCGGCGAGCGTGAGCCGGTCCATCCAGCGATTCGACGGTTGCCCGACGACCTCCGCAGCGCCGATGACCCGATGATGGCCGCGCGGCCCGACATGCTCGGGTGACAGGCGGTGCCCCGGAAGGAGACGGACCCGGCGAGCCGCGCGCAGTGCGCCGAGGGAGAGCTCCCTCGGCCGGGCTCCGTCGCGCTGCACCGCCCCGGTGTTGAGGGCACCGTGCTCTTCGGCGTACCGGAGGGTCTCTTGCTCGGCGTCGGCGAGACGGCGCTCGACCTCGCCGATCAGCGCGGGCCGGTCGGCGGCCTGCCGGGACCGCAGGGTTATCGAGGCCGGGCCTGGCGGCCGCAGCGCAGCGCCGCGGCGCAGGTCCAGGGCGTCGAGCGGGACCACAAGGCCCGTCCGCGGGTCGTGCCCGTCACGACGGTGTCCCTCGGCACGCCACAACAGGATGTCCTCGGCCGCGGACTCCACGACGCGCTGATCGAGGGCGCTCCCGCTGAGGTCGGCCAGCAACAGGCGGCCCTGGGTGGCCGGAACAGGATCGCGGGTCAGCGCCCAGAGCGCGGCGGAGTGGCCGGGGCGAGCCGGGAAGACGCCTCCGGGGAGCCGCACCACAGCCTCCACGAGACCACTGGTCAGCAGATTCACCCGCTTGGTGATCGCGTCGGTGTCGCGTAGGGCATCGACCAGGCTCGCGGCGGGGCCGACCACGACGGCCGTGCAGCCGGGGCCGAGCCGATCGGCGATGTCGCTGACCCTGGCGAGATCCTCGGCCGGGTCGCAGAGCTCGGCGGGCTGGTAGGGAAGCCTGGTGACGACCACGTTCACGTCGGCGAAGTCGTCGTTCAGGTCGTCCGGGAGCACCGCGAAGTTGAACTCGGGGACGCCGGCCAGCAGCAGGCGGCGACGGATCAGACGGGCCAACTCTGGGTCCGGCTGCGCGGCGTTGAAAATCAACGCTTCCGGCTCTTGGTCGACCAGGAGCGCGGCAAGGAGATCGCCGGAGCCCGCATGAGGGTCGCCAACCGTGAGACGGCCGCCGTTGCTCAATCGACCAGGCACGTCGGCGGCGAGCCGGATCAGCGTGACCAGGTGGGGAGTGAGCGCATCGGTGGCCAGTTCCGGCCAACCGAAGCGAGCGCAGTTGCCGAGCAGGAACTGGTACGCCCGGCTCGCCTCGTAGGCACCCTCGATCAACTGCTCGACCATGCCCGGAAGATCGGCCAACGCCGGGGCTTCCTGCAGGTTGGTGAGCAGGAACTCGTCATCGGGGTCCAGACGCTCGGCCATCGGCAGCGGGTCGGCCGGCAACGGCCGTCCGGCCAGGTGACGCAGGCAGAGGGCGGCGCCCAGGGACAGCACCAGGCGGCGGCCGCCGTGCTCACGGGCGTACGCGGTCAAGGTGTGCATCGCGCGCTCGGCGCGCAAGCTGTCGGCGTCGGCGTTACCGAGCTTGCGGTCCATGAGCCAGGTGAGGACGGCGTCGGCGGGGAAGAGCGGCTGGCCGTTGCTGCCGGGGGCCGGGGCGGGGAAGTCGGGGTGGCGGCGCCGCCAAGTCGTCACGACTGGGCGCTCAACCTGGGCCAACAGGGCGATCTCGCTGTATGACATCAGTTCGGTGGCCACGCTCTTCACCTCCTCCGCGATCAAGGAGGATCACTGTAGCCGCTCGGCGGTTGTCGTCAATGATGCGACTTGATAACCCCTCTTATCGACTGCCTGTATCAACGATGCACCACGGAGGGTGTGTTCTGGTGCGACCGACGCCTACGACTTCGGACAAGGCCAAGGTCGACATCAAGATCACCGACATGGAACGGCAGGGAGACCGTGCGGTACTTCGTGGGCACCTACGGGCGGACCGACCGCTCATGGCTCGACGAGCGACCCGAGATGAAGCGACACTTCAAGGAAGATCCGCAGGACTGGCTGGCAGTCATCCCTCATGAAGTGGCGTTGCGTGACGTGGAGCTGATCAAGGCGGTCGTCGAGCCCAAGACGCTGGGGGAGGTGCGCCGGTCACCGCTCGCGCTTCCACTGGTCAAGGCCCTGTTCGACGAGCGGGCGGCCGTGGACGGTGAGCCGGCGTTCAACGAACTGGGGGACGACGTCGCGTTCGACTGGTATGACGAACTCGACGTCTACTGGCGGCCGGATCCGCGGTTGCGTACGGCGGAGCTGGCGCCGCCCAGCCTGCTTGCTGCCTTCGGCCGGGAGGACCACGGGCACGGCATGGACTACGAGCCGGCGACCTGGTTGCCGCTCGACGATCAGGTCGCCATCGAGGCGGCGCTGCGCGAGCTTGGGCACGAAATCATCTATGACGACACCATTCTGAACCGCTACCTGGCGTAAGGCGGGCGGGGCTAGGTGGTTCGGGGTAGACCCTTAGATTCGGCTCGCGCACGTCCTCCGCTAAGTCCGCGACGTCATCGACCGCTTCATGGGACAACAGCCATGCCCTTGTGCCCGAGCAGTGGACATTCGGCGGATCCAGATAAAGATCCATGCTCGTAGGGTCTGCTCATGGGGAGGCCGACCTGTCGAGACGAAGTTCTGCAAGCAGCCAGGGAGCTTGCGGCGCGAAGCTTTGACGGCGGTTTCACCCCTGACCAGATCGTCCGACTCCTGGTCAGCAGGGGCACGACCTACGCTGAGACGACCATCCGTACCCACGTCATTTCCCGCATGTGCGTGAATGCACCGGCGCATCACGCAACCCGCTACGGCGACTTTGTGCGGGACGAGAGGGGACGGTACCGACTTGCCGTAGGTCCTGGTCACCCGGCGGGATAACTCGCCGTGGTCGCGGTGGCGCTGCCTGCTCCGCGCCGACCAAGACGGCCCCTGCTCCCGCCGACTGTGACGGTGACCGCCGGTCACGCTCTGAGAGCCGTGGCGCGAGGGGTCTGCTGGCCGGCGCCCGTCCTGCCCGCTTAGCCGGGCATCGAGCATCTGCATGCCTTCTCCTCGCGGAACTCCTGGCTCTTCGTGGGACGGCGCAACGAGGTGTCTCCCGGTAGCCTGACCAGCAAGCCGATCGATCTTGTGGGGAGCATCGTGGGGTTCCAGACGCCGCAGTACAAGCTGTCCAAGCTTCTGGAACAAGCCGGCAGCGGCATGATTCAGCTACCGGACTTCCAGCGTGGATACAAGTGGGACGAGGAACGGATCAGATCCCTGCTCGTCACCGTTACCCTTGGTCACCCGCTCGGCGTACTCATGCTGCTGCAGACCGGCAACGATCAGGTGCGGTTCAAGCCGAAGGCGCTTGAGGGGACGGCGCCCGAGACCGGAAAGACCGAGCCGGACCTTCTCCTGCTCGACGGTCAACAGCGGCTGACGTCGCTCTACCAGTCGTTGACCGGTACCGGGGTGGTCGACACCGAGGATGTCCGGAAGAAGCAGGTCAAGCGGCGGTTCTACATCGACATTGTGCGGGCGCTCGCGGATCCGGCCCGTCGGGATGAGGCCGTGGTCGCGCTGCCTGGTGATGGCATCGAGCGGACCAACTTCGGTAAGGACATCAAGCTCGACGTGTCGACGCCGGAGAAGGAACGCAAGCAGGGCTACTTCCCGTTCCGCCTGGTGTACGACCAGCCGGGTCAGCTCGACTGGCTGTGGCAGTTCCCGGGTGCAACGGGGGACGCGGCCGAGCGAATCGCTCTGATCCAGCGTTTCCAGGCCGAGATCCTCACACCGATGCAGAGCTACGAGATTCCTGCTATCGAGCTCGACAAACTTACGACCAAGGGCGCGGTTGCCACCGTCTTCGAAAAGGTGAATACCGGTGGCCTGCCGCTCAACGTCTTCGAGCTCCTGACGGCGACGTTCGCCGGCGACGCAGCCTACTTCGCGGAGCACGGCGACGACTTCCGCCTCAACGACGACTGGCAACTCACCGAGCAGGTCATCGCCGCGCATCCGGTTTTGCACGGCATCCGCAACACCGACTTCCTCCAGGCGGTCACCTTGCTCGTGACCGCGAATGGCAGCTCGTTCACCTCCGCTCGCAAGGAGGACGTGCTCCGCCTGGAGCTACGCCAGTACCTGCCGTGGGCCGAGAAGGTTCGGGCGGCGCTGGTGTGGGTGGCGCAGTTTCTCAGGGACGAGCACATTCACCGGGCACGCGACATCCCGTACCCGACCCAGCTGGTGCCGCTGGCTGTGATCCGGGTGATCCTCGGCGAGGACGCGGACGTGCACGGCGTCCGGAATCGGCTGCGCCAGTGGTTTTGGTGCGGGATCCTGGGTGAGCTCTACGGCGGCGCCACCGAGACCAGATTCGCCCGTGACGTCGACCAGGTTCCGGCCTGGGCGCGGGCGGCAGTGTCCGGTGACACGGCGGAACTACCGGTCACGGTGTCGGCGGCCACCTTCGCGGAGTCGCGGCTGCTGTCACTGCGCACTCGTCAGTCCGCCGCCTACAAGGGCTTGCATGCGCTGCTCATGGCCCGCGGAGCGAAGGACTGGCGATTCAACCAGACCTTCGACCACACCCACTACGTGGCCCTCGATGTTGACATCCACCACGTCTTTCCCAAGAAGTGGTGCGACGACAACAAGATCAACCCGAATCTGCGCGAGAGCATCGTCAACAAGACGCCGTTGGCGGCGAAGACGAACCGGCTCATCGGGGGCGCGTCGCCGGCGAGCTACGTGCCGAAACTGGAAGCAGCCGCTGGCGTCACCGCCGAAGAGCTGGACGGCATCATCGGCGCCCATCTGATCGACACGGCGGCCCTGCGGGCCGCCGACTTTCAACGCTTCTTCCTCGCCCGCCGACGGGCGCTGCTCGAACTGGTGGAGCTGGCCATGGGCAAGCGGGCGCAGCGGGACGTCGATGCTGGGGAACTGAGTGGCGGTGACGAGGCTCCCGAGGCGTTCGCCCCAGAGCGCGAGGACCCCGATATTAGCGACGAAGCCCCGAGCGAGGAGACTGGCTGAAGGCTTAGACGCGTTCGTAGTCGGCCAGTTCATGCGGGGCTTGTCGAGGTACGGCTCTCCCGGGGACTCGCTGTAGATCACGGAAGGCCGGGGAGTTGATCGGCCGCCTTGGTGGGCGGGGTAGAGGACGGCGAAGGCTGATTCCGGCCTATGAGTCTTGCTCTGACGTGTCGGAAACGAAGACGCCAATGCCCATCCGGCCGACGAGTTCACCCAGCTCAATCATCGAGTCCAGAGCACGCCGCACGGTCATGTGGCTCGTGTCGTACTCCTCGGCGAGGAGGCGAGCGGACGGGAGCTTGCTGCCCGGCGGGTAGATGCCAGCCCGGATCTTGGCGCGGAGATCATCTCTGATCTGGCGCCAGAGCGGCTGGGCGTACGGCATGCGGCCAGCAAAGCAGTCGCGGCGACGGGCATGTAAAGGATCCCCATCCTATCTTTACAGGCTTTATAGGTCTGATAGTGTTCCTGCAGCGGGCCGAGGACGGGAGATGCATGAGCGGGCGATGGAAGTGGTTCTTGCGGCCGGGTAGTGCGGCGATCGACGTGGTGGGGCAGGTCGTGCCGCACGGCGACGTGCCATGCCACTACCGGCGTCCGATGGAGGAGGACTCCGTGCTAGATGGGCGGGTGACCTCGCGGTGTGACGGCGCGGTCGTTTACGAGCGGCCGTACCAGGGAGGCAGGTTGGAAATGAGAGTGTCGGTAGCCAGAAGCCGACGAGCGGTGGCGAGACCTATCGCTTCACCGCGTACCCGCATCTGCTGCCATGGCAGGTGCGCGAGCGCCGCTTTCGGCCGACACGCCCCGGACGCCGCGGCCTCAACCCCGACGAGGTGTACGCCTTCCTCGACCGCCTGGCAGCTGACATGATGGCGCTCTACGCCGAGATCACGAACCAACGCCAGGAGAACCTGCGGATCAAGGTCGCGTTGCGCCGGTGGCAGTCCGAGCAGGACAAAGGCGGCCGCCGGTGAGTGGACCGTACGTGATCCACCTGCCCGTGGTCGCCGCTGACCTGCCGGCCGCTCAGCGCCTGGCGCGGGTCGTCGGCCGCTGGATGACCGTGCTGCCGATGATGGACCCGGGGGAGATGACCGTCTCCGCGGAGGACGAGCAATTCCTCCGGCACCGTGTCTTCTGCGACCTGCGGCTGCCGGGTGGCCGGCGCTGCGTGCTCCGCGACGGCCACGAGGGCGAGTGCACCCGCCGCCTGTACCGGTAATGGGTGGGGGAGGCGGCGGGGAGCACGGGTCACCTCAGGTGCGGGCGGGAGAACTGGGTTCCTCAGTCGGTCACCGGCCGACGCCGACGCCGTCGACCAGGTTAATGGTTTCGTCGTCGCGGGTCACCTCGTAGCCGCGCTCGCGCAGCTCCGCGACCAGCTCAGCCTCGCCGTCGAGCGGGATCTCGAGGTACTCACCGTCGTGAACCGTGAGCACGAATTTGCCGTACCGGTCCTGCAGGTCCTCCGGCAGCACCTTCAACGCGCGGGCCGTGACCATCTCGGGCCAGCTCATGTTTACGACCGCACCCACCTCGGTGATGTCGAAGGGCTTGTCGTCGGCGTAGTCGTCCTCGTCGTAGCAGTCGGGGCCGGCGGGGTTCGACAGGTGGGTCATCTGCACCTGTCGGGCCTCGCCCCAGGTACGAGCGGAGGCGAGCGCCCGGATCTCCGCGGCCTCCCCGGCGGCGATGTCGGCGTCGGCGAAGGCGAGGCAGTCGTGGTTCTTGGCGTGGCCGTAGACCAGGCGCAGGCTGGTCGGGTGGTGCGTTGTCATGGCGCACATCCTGCCTCAGGCGTACGACTTCCAAGATCGTCAGATGGCCGGGGGACGGTCCACCGGTCGGGTGACCGCTAGGCTGGCCCTCGCTGGCCTCCCCACCTGGAGAAACACCCATGTCCGACAGCGTCTTCGCGCAGTTCACCGCCGACGACGACCAGCTCGCCGTCGCGTTGCTCGTGCAGCCGGCGATCAACGCCGCCCTGGTGCACAACCGGGTGCCGCTGGTCCGCCACCTCACGCTGACCAATCGGGGGACCGAGCCGCTGTCGGACGTGACGCTGACCCTCGACCTGCGAGGGCCCGACGGCGCCCTCACCGAGCCGTGGGCGCGTACCCTCGCCGCGCCGCTGCGGCCCGGCGCGAGCACGGGCTGGGACGACTTCCGGGACGTCACCCCCGACCGCGCGCTGCTCTACCGCACGGACGAGGCGTTCCCCGTCGACTACCGCCTGACGGCCCACGCAGCCGACAAAGAACTGACGCTCGTCGCCCCGTCGAGAGTGCTGGCGCACAACGAGTGGTTCAACAGCCCCGCCCTCTACGACAGCCTGGCAGCCTTCGTGCAGCCGAACACCCGCGCGGTGGAGGCGGTCCTGCGGTCGGCAGCGCAGCTCCTCCTCGCCCGCACCGGCTCCGGCTCGTTGCAGGGCTACCAGGAGGGTTCGGAGCGGGCGGCGCTGATCGCCGGGGCGGTGTACGAGGCGCTGCGCCAGCTCGAGATCACCTACCAGACCCTGCCGGCGTCGTTCGAGAACACCGGCCAGAAGGTGCGGACGACGGCCGCGGTGCTGGACGGGCGGCTCGGCAACTGCCTCGACCTGTCCGTCACGTACGCCGCCTGCCTGGAGGCGGCGGGTCTGCATCCACTCGTCTTCATCAGCGAGGGACACGCCTTCGGCGGCTTCCTGCTGGAAGAGGAGCGACTCGGCTCCGCGGCGGTCACCGAGACGAACCTGTTGATATCGATGGTGGACTCGGGCCGGGCGGTGCCGGTCGAGCTGACCCGCATCGGGCCCGGCGCCCAGTCGGCCACCTTCACCGAGGCGGTACGGGTCGGGCTCGGCCACTTCCGCGGCGAGGGCCACCGGCTGCAGGGCGTCGTCGACGTTCACCTGGCCCACCGTTCCGGCATCCGGCCGCTGCCGTCCGCCGACGAGCTGGTCGTGCCGGTCACCGCCGAATCGGGCACCGAAACCGCCACCGCGTCCCTCGACCTACCACCCGGTGTCGCCGCCGCGAAGCTCCGCCAGCTCGCCGACGAGGGCGACGAGGTGACGCCGCCCTCCGACGGCTCGCCGGCACGCGTCCACCAGTGGCGCAAGTCGCTGCTCGACCTCAGCCTGCGCAACCCGCTGCTGAACCTGCCGAAGCGCGGCCGGGGGCTGGACCTGCACGTGCCGTCCGGTGCGCTGGCACTGCTCGACGACCTCATCCACGACGGCCGGCAGGTGCAGATCATCCCGCAGGACGACATCAGCCACGTCCACGAACTGGCGGGGGCCCGCCGGGCGCAGGACCTCGACGCCGAGATGCTGACCCAGGAGCTGCGGACCGACCGCCGGGTCTACGGCGCCGTCACCGATGCCCGGTACAAGACCGCCATGCGGGCGCTGCAGCGCGAGGCGCGCACGATGGAGCAGGAGACCGGGAGCAACTATCTCTACCTGACCATCGGCACGCTGGTGCACACCAAGACCACCGGGGGAGAGGCGTACGCGCCGCTGTTCCTGCTGCCGGTGCGTATCGAGGGCGGCACGGGGCGTCGCCCGTACGCGATGGTCATCGACGGCACCGAGGTCGCCAGTCCCAACTACTGCCTCATCGAGTGGCTCCGGGTCAAGCACAACGTCCGGATCCCCGAACTGGAGCAGCCGGTGCTCGACGAGCACGGCATCGACATCGCCAAGACGCTGGCGGCCATCAGCGCCGGCCTCCTGGACAACCGGCTCAACTACCGCATCGACGAGACCGCGAGCCTCCGTCTGCTGCAGTTCTCGACGTTCCAGATGTGGCGTGACCTCGGCGACCACTGGCCGCGGTTCATGGAGAACCCGGTCGTCCGACACCTGGTGGAATCCTCCGGCGCGACCTTCGACGATCCGGCCCGCCCCGACCACGACACCAACGTCACGGTCGACGAGGCCGAGCTGCACCTGCCGATCCCGGCGGACGGCTCGCAGATGCAGGCGATCGTGATGGCCGAGCGCGGCCAATCCTTCGTTCTGGAAGGCCCGCCCGGCACGGGTAAGTCGCAGACCATCACCAACATGATCGCCCGAGCGGTCGCCTCCGGCCGGTCGGTGCTGTTCGTCGCCGAGAAGCAGGCCGCCCTCGAGGTCGTGAAGCGCCGCCTCAAGCAGGTCGGCCTCGGGCCGTTCGCCCTGGACCTGCACGGACGCAAGCAGTCCCTCAACGCCATCCGTCAGCAGTTGCGGGAGGCCCTCGATCACTACGACGACGCCGGCGACGGCGACTGGACGGCCGTCGAGACGGCCTACCGGACCCGGCTGGCCCCGCTCGTCGAATACCCGAAGCAGGTCCACACAACCAACCCCGTCGGGATGTCGCTCTGGTCGGCGTACGAGCAGGTCCTCGCGTACGGGGACGGGCCGTCCGCCCCGATCCCGGTGAGCTACCTGCACGCACCCACCGACGTACGCGCGCAGGTGGAGCGGGCCCTGCGTGAGTTCCCGGCGGCCGCCCGCTCGGCGCGGCTCCGGCCCGAGCATCCCTGGGCCCTCAGTGGCTGCCGCACCCTGGATGGGCTGCACGCCGCGGCCGTCACCGAGATCGCCGCTGAGCTCGAACGTCTCCGCGCCGACCTCGCCGCGCACCCGCACCTCGTCCGGCTGCTGCGAACGCTGCCCACCCCGGAGACCGTCACCGAGTTGCAGGCTGGCGCATGGCTCGCCGTACGCGGACTGCTGCCGGATCGCGAGACGACCCTGCATGCCGGCGACCGGGGGTGGGATGAGGCGGTGGCCCGGCTCCAGGCCGACCTGGCCGCCTTCCACCAGGGCTTCGCCGGTGAACTCGCCACCTTCCGGCCCGACGTGTACGCCCGCCAGGAGCTGACCCTCTGGCACGCCGAGGCGGAGGAGGCGGCGAAGAAGCTGCTCGGTAAGCGCAAGCGCCGGCAGGCGGTCGCCGACAAGCTGGCCGTGTACCTGGTCGCCGGCGCGACGCTCGACGTCGAGCGGATCGAGGTGACCACCGGCCGCCTGGTCGCCGCCCAGGCGCAGGCCGCCGCGCTGCACCAGAACGCGGCCGCGCTGGGCGGCCTGTACCTGCGCGGGTGGCAGCCGACGAACCCGGACGCGCAGGAGCGGCTGACCGAGGCGGTCGAGGCGACCCGCGCCGGCCGGGCGCTGCTGGCGCGGCACCCGCAGGCCTGGGACGTGTTCCAGCGGGGGATCACCGACGTCGACGCCGCCCTGCTGGACCGTGTCGCCTCCCGGTGGCGGGCCTGGCGCGGCGTGCTGCACTCCGGGGAGCCGGAGCTGGCGCTGTGGGCCGCGAACACCCACTGGGTCGACGCCTGGCACCGGGACGGCACGACCTGGCTGCACGACCTGCACACCGAGGAGCTGTTTCCGCTACGTCGCTGGGCCACCGTCCTCGCCCACGCCGACGTGCTCGCCTCCGCCGGTCTGGCCGACTACCGGTCCCAGCTGCTCCGCGGTGAGGTGAACGGCCAGCTCGCCGAGGAGATCTACCGCCGGGGGGTCGCTGCGGCCTCCCTCGCCGAACGGGTGCGGGCCGGCGGCCTGCAGTACTTCGACCCGGAGCTCCACGACGACGAGATCGCCCAGTTCGAGGCCTCCGCTGATCAGCTGCGGTCGGCGCTGCCCGAACGACTGCCCTCGGTGCTGATCCGCCGCCGCCCGTTCAGCCCGACCGACCGCCGGGGTCGCTTCGCCGACTTCGCCGCCGAACTGCGTCGCAAGCGCGGTGGCAAGTCCTTCCGGGAGTTGTTCGCGCAGTACGCCGACGCCGTGCTCGCGTTGACACCCTGCGTGCTGGTCAGCCCCGCGTCGGCGGCGAACTTCCTCGCACCGGGAAGCCAACGCTTCGACCTGGTCATCTTCGACGAGGCGTCGCAGATCCGGGTGGCTGAGGCGATCGGCGCGATGGGCCGGGGCAGCGCCGTGGTGGTGGTCGGCGACTCGAGGCAGATGCCGCCGAGCAGCATCATGCAGGCCAGCCACACCATCGACGAGGTCGACGAGGGCGACGGACCGGTGCCCGAGGACCTGGAGAGCATCCTCAGTGAGGCCGTCGAGTCAGGGCTGCCGCAGCGGTGGCTGTCCTGGCACTACCGCAGCCACGACGAGTCCCTCATCGCCTTCTCCAACCGCTACTACTACGACAACAAGCTGTCCAGCCTTCCCTCGCCCGGTGCCAGCAGCTCCGCCGGCATCACCTGGCGCCGGGTCGACGGCCAGTACGACCGGGGCGGCTCACGGACCAACGAGGTCGAGGCGCGCGCGATCCTTGCCGACATCACCCGGCGTCTGCACGACCCGGCCACCGCCGGCCAGTCCATCGGGGTGGTGACGTTCAACATCCAGCAGCGCGACCTCATCCTCAACCTGCTGGAGGACAGCAGCGACCCGATCATCCGGGAACACCTCTCCGGCGCCGTCCCAGAGCCGATCTTCGTCAAGAACCTGGAGAACGTGCAGGGCGACGAACGTGACGTGGTCCTGTTCTCGCTGGCCTTCTCCACCAACCCGGAGACCGGGCAGCTTCCACTGAATTTCGGTCCGCTCAGCCAGGCGGGCGGCGAGCGGCGACTCAACGTGGCCATCACCCGGGCCCGCCGCCAGGTGGTCCTGTACTCCTCGTTCGACCCGTCGGACATCGACCTGTCCCGGACGTCTGCGGTGGGCACCCAGCACCTGCGCGCGTACTGCGAGATGGCCGCTGCGGGTGCGGACCGCCTGGGTGACCTCGCCACCGACCGCAGCGAGCGGCGCAGCCGGATCCGCGACGAGGTGGCCGGGGCACTGCGCGAGCGCGGCCACGAGGTCCGAACCTCGCACGGCCTGTCCGACTTCACGGTCGACATCGCTGTCCGCGCACCGGGATCGCCGCGTTGGCAGGTGGCCGTCATGCTGGACGGTCCTGACTGGAGCGCCCGTCCGACGGTGGCCGACCGCGACTCGGCGCCCACACTGCTCCGCTCGATCATGGGCTGGCCGGAGGTCGTCCGCTTCTGGCTGCCGGCGTGGATCCACGACCGGTCCGCCCTGCTCGACCGCGTCGACGAGGCGGTCTCCCGCGCCGAGGCGCCCACGCCCCACGCCTCGCCGGCGGCCGTCGCCCCGATGCCCGAGCCCGCGGGTGATGCCATGCCGGACGCCGACGTCGCGCTGCCCCAGCCTCGATCCGCGGCCGACATCGAGTTTCCGCAGTCCCTGAACGGAACGGCGCAGCCGCTCCCCGCGGCGGACGGCGATCAGGTCGGCGAGCCGACGCCCGTCACGGCCCTCGCCGCCCCGCCCGCGCCGGTCACGTCGGTGACCGCGGCGGACGACATCACGGTCCGCGCCTTCATCCCGTACGCCCCGACGCCACTCGGCGACCAGGCCGACCTTGACCTGCTCGCCACCGACCAGCGGATACGCGAGCTCATGCGCGAGTCCCTCCGCGAGATCATCGAGGTGGAGGGTCCCGTCGAACAGCACCGCCTCGCCCGCCTGGCCCTCGCCCGGTTCGGCTTCCTCCGGACACGCGAGGACCGGCGCCTCGCCGTGCTCGCGCTCGTGGACTCCCGACGCCTCCACGCCCACCCGACCGTGGGCCGGTACGCCTGGCCGGACGGCACCGACCCACAGACGTACCGGGGATACCGGGTCACGCAGGCGAGCAACGACCGGGCGTTCGAGGAGGTCCCGCCGGAGGAGGTCGCCAACGCCTTCGTGCACGCGCTGCACGGCGTACCGAGCATGGACGAGGAGCGGCTGTTGCGCGCCGGCCTTGAGCGGCTCGGCTACCGCCGGCGTACCGACAAGATCGACAAACTGCTCCGGTACGGCCTGCACGTCGCCGTGACCAGCGGCCGTCTCCGCTACGACCAGGACGGCCGCCTCACGCTCGGCTGACGGCAGGAGAACCAGTTCCCCGGAGTGGACTCCGGTGGCGGAGGCGGGTGTTCGACGCCCTCCAGCGCACCGAGGGTCAGTCCTGCGAGTCCTCGGACGTCGGCGGCGTGTCCGCCGTCTGCTCCGGCCATGACGTCGGAGGCGGCCCGAATGCGCGACGACCCGCGCGTACGGCCAGAGTGGCGAGGGCAGCGTTGGCGCCACCACCAATCACGGCACCGATACCGAACGGTGCCACTCGACCGAGAACGATGATTCCCTGCTTGGTCCCGTACTTCGTGATGAAGTTCTTCCCCAAGATCTTGTTGATCTGATGCAGCGTCTCGAGAGGTACCTTGGCGACGACCTGGCGTCCCCAGTGTTGCCCTGTACGCTCGGCGACCTTGCCAATGGTGGCAGACCCCGATCCGCCGAGCATGATGCCCATCACGATCGTTCGTCGGCGTTCGATCTCATCGATGCGGACGCCGTGGACTTCGGCGATCGAGAGCGCGAAGAGGGCGCTCAGCTCAAGAGACGAGAGAACCTCGCCGGCCGACAGCGCCAGCGCGACGCCCGTACCGACGCCGGGCGCGGCGGCGGCTCCTCCCACCGCGGCACCCGTCCCGGCCAAGGCGCTGACGTACATCCGTTCCAGATTGCGGATCACCTCTGCTGGTGTCGCCTCCGGGTTCCGCTGGCGAGCCCGGGCGATGTTCTTGCGCACCAGCGGGCTCTGGACGGCGATCGCCTTGTCCAGAAGATCGAGGACGCGCTGCCCACGTACGGCTGCCTCCGGAACTGGTCCGTCGAGGGCACCTGCTGCCATGCCTTGCTCCTTCGCCATCGCGTCAAGGCGCCCACTCGACCAGCTGAGCGAACCGTCAGTCAGGTCGTTGAACGGTGGACACCGTGTTGATGGGCGAACTCGTTGATTGAGACGCCTGTGGCGGGGAGGGGCGAGCAGTGTCCACCTGGGTCGCAGTCGAGCAGCCTACGCCGGGGCAGGCCTCCACGATCAGGTCTGACGTTTTGACTACAGAGTGTGGACGGCTCGTCGGTGATCACGGTAGGAGCCGGTCCGCGGGTGAACCGACCAGTGGTACGCCTAGGCGAGGCCGAATACGTCGGGGCCGTTGGCCAGCGGACTCAACTTGCGAAGATGATCCGCGGCGGGAATTCGCCACCTGATCGCCACGCGTTGACGATCTTCGCCGTGATGGCGCTCGCCGCGGAATCGAAGTTCCCGTCCTCGACGCGCGCCTCAAGGGTCGTCGGATCGATTGTCAGGACCCGGTCGAAGTGATCCTCGAATCCGAACTCGTACCGCACGACGCTCGTCGCGATCTCCACACGCCGCGCCGCTACCATCATTCCCATGGCCTATCCTCTAAAGATCGAGTAGTCCTCGTAGGTTGGATCGGGAACCGATCTCTCCCAATTCGATATGCGGTTCGCCGCGGCGTGAGCCTCTCGATAGTCCGCCTGCGGGTGCGTGCGGTAATAGTTGGATTCGGCCAACTCGTGCTCGAGCAACGCATAGTCTTCCGGCAGTGGGCTGCCGCGACGGAGGCGCAGCCATGCTTCGGCCATCGGCGCGCTTGGGTCGTATCGCTGATGGATGATGCCGCCCGCATAGTCGTCCATGGGATGCTCTTCGAAGAAGACGTGCCGACGGATCTGCCGGATCTCGTCCAGGGAGAAGCCTCTGGAGCCGTCGAGCCGAGGGGCGTCGACCACATGCCGTGCTATGGCATCAGCGTCCTCCTCTTGACGAATCGCCTCGTATGCCTCACCGGCCCAACGCTCTTGACGATCGTAGTCGGCGATGTTGCGAGGTCGTGTGGTGTGGCCGCCATGAACCATCCCCTCTTCTGCGCCCCGAACGGAATGCGTGTCAGACGAACCTCTGAGTCGGCCCAGGGCCTGCTTGAGTTTCTCGATCAGTTCGGCGAGGCGACGTACCGCCGGGATGAGGCGGCGCAGGCTGTTGATCAACGCGCGGAGCAGCTTGGCGATGCGGGCGGCCCAGGCCGCCACCAGGGTCGGCACCTGCTCGGCGACGAGCGGCGTGGCGAGCCCGGCCGTGGCGACGAGTTCGGCGGCGTACACGATGAGGCGGGAGACGCAGGTGGCGATGGCGTCGCGGACGAGGAGCCGGACGGCGGCGACGAGGCCGGCGGTGGCCTCGGTGATGGTGGCCATCGTCTCGGCGCCCGCCGCCAGACCGGTGATGGCCTGTTGTTGTTCCGCGGCCCAGGCGCGGTAGGCGGAGCCGGCGGCACCGTTCCACTCGGGCACGTCATGACGGACGGCGCCGGCGAGGGCGTCGACCTCCTCGCGCAGCGAAGCGGCGACGTTGCGCCAGGTCTGGGCGTGGGCGATGATCTGTGCCGGGTCCCCGGCGAGCCAGTCGAGGGCCTCGCTGAGGGGTTTGACGTGCTCGATGAGCCAGGCGATGCCGTACTGGAGCAGGGCGCCGGCGGGATCGGAGACGAAGGCGAGGGCGTCCAGGCCGGCGCTCACCACGCCGAGCGTGCCGTCGATCCAGCTGCCGTTCCGGACGCCCTGGTGGATGAGCTCGATGTCCTCGAGAATCCACACGCCGGCCCAGGGGCTTGGTGCGGTGTCCGCCGGTGCGGCGACCAGGGGGTTGGTGGTCACAACCGGTCCCGGATCCGGTCGAGCTGCTGAGAGATCGCGGTGTCGGTGGCCCGGTAGCGGTCGGCGCTCGTGCGTAGCCGACCCGCGGTGTCGCGCACCGACCGGCCCGCGGTGCCGATGCCGTCGACCAGCGTGCGTTGCAGGCCGTCGAGCAGCGCGGGCATGATCGCGCAGAGCTGACCGTACGCGTCGGCGCCGAGCCGGACGTGCTGGCCCGCCTGCCGGGCGGTGTCGAGGCGGTCGGCGTGGCGGTCGAGCCGCCCGGCGTGCGCGGTCAGGTCGTCGGGATCGACCCGGACCTCGTCACCGGAGGTCATCCGGGGAGCCCGGGCGCGCGTCGAGCCGGCGTCGGTAGGAGTCGACGACCGCCTGCGCCGTCGGGTCGCCGTCGCCGAGCGTCTCGGCGGCGGCAGTGGTGACCTGGCGCAGCAGGTCGGCGTGCGCGGCCCTGGTGGTCGTCAGGATCTGCTCGGCCGTGTGGGCGGCGGGCCGCTGCCGGACGCGTTCGTCGAGCCGGAGCACCACCAGGGCACCGCGGGAGTCGACGGTGACCTCGACCAGGTGGTCGGGACTGCGCGCGATGCCGGTCAGCGCCCGCATTCGCGACGACAGGGCCGTTGCCCGCGCCGCCCGGCCGGCGATGCCCTTCTCCCACTCGTCGAGCCGCCGCCCCACCGCATCCAGCGCAGCCTCGTCCGCCCACACGCGACCCTCCCCAGGAACAGCGCGACGATCACCGGCACGTTACCAACCGGTCGCTGTACGTGCTGTCCCGTCGAGGTGGCGGCCGTCCAACGGGTTCTGACGCTGGTTCGGCGAGGTTCGCCAACCTCTGGCCGTCTACGACCGAGGGAGCGAAGAACCCATCTTCAGTGCGCGCACCGCCGTCGAGGACACCGCGGCCAGGTCGGGCTGCGCGGGCAGGAGCACCGTGGGGACACCCAGCGACTGGTTCATCGCGGCGAGCTGGTACTCGGTCTGGAGGTCGGTGGTGTTACGCACCCCGCGGACGATCACTCCCACGTCGTGGCGGCGGCAGTAGGTGGAGGTCAACCCGCTCCAGGCCACAACCGTGACGGAGGTCCACTCGACCGGCAGAACGGCCCGAACGGCGGCCGCTCGCTCCGCTTCGTCGGTGCCGGGATGCTTGGCGCTGTTGACCGCGACGAGCACGACCACTTCGTCGAAGAGTGCGCGCGCCCGGTCCACCACATTCAAATGCCCCGGGGTGAACGGATCGAAGCTGCCGGGGTAGACGGCTCGCACGCCTACCCGATCACGTCCCCCTCTGTCGGTGCTCATGGCCAGACTGTAGGTATCGGCTGCCGGATCCGCCGACCCACTCAGATCGGTCAACGGCGCACCCGATAGCGCAGGTGAAGCACCCGGTTGCCCTGAATCACCACGTCAGGATCCTCCAACAGGTGCTGCGCGCTGACCGAGCCGAAGTAGCGCTTGCCGGACCCGAACACGACGGGTACGACGTCCATGCGCACCTCGTCGACGAGGCCCGCGGCAAGCACCTGGCCACCGACGTCGCCGGCGGCGGCCTCGACCATGCGGTCACCCGCGAGCTCCTGCGCCTTGACCACGGCTGCCTCGACGCCATCGACGAAGTGGAACGGCGCCTCGGGGTCCCAGCCCTCGGGCTCCGGCCGGTGCGTCACGACGACCACGTGGTCGACCCCGCCTGGAGGCTTCCCGTCCCAGCCGTCCGTCAGGTCGAAGACGTGGCGGCCGACGATTGTCGCCCCGATCTGGTCCCAGTACGGCCGGGTGTAGTCGTAGGACGTCTGCGACACCTTCAGCTCGCCGCTCTCGTCCAACGGGACGTCACCGCTGGACAACCAGTCGAACAGCGGTCCGGGCTGGTCGTTCTCGTCGGCGATGAAGCCGTCCACCGACACGGAGGCGTACATGACGACTTTGCCCACGGGGCTCTCCTCTGCTCTGGAATGCCCCCAAATTAGCGTGTCGTGGGCTGTCGCTCTTGTAAGAAATCAATCCGCCGGCAGCGGCCAGCCGTCCATCGCGTGGCCGGGATGCTCGCGCAGGAACCGCCGCCGGACTTCGACGTACCGGGTCGGCGTGAGCCCGGTGAACGCCCGGAACTCGTGGCTGAAGTGGGCCTGGTCGAAGTAGCCTGCGTCGTAGGCGAGGTCGCCCCAGTCGATCGGTCCGGCGGGGTCGATCGCGAACACGGTGGCGGTGAAGCGGTAGGTGCGGGCCAGCCGCTTCGGCGTGACGCCGATGAGCTCCTTGAACCGCTGTGCCAGATGGGTGCTGCTGACACCGGCTGCCACGCTCAGGTCGCCGATCGCCACCGCTCCGCTGGTCGCCGCGATGACGCTGCTCGTGTGGCGGACCAGCCCCAGGCCGGCGGTCTCGCACAGCCGTCGCATCAGCTCCTCCTCGAGCAGCGTCAGCATCTCGTGCGGTCCGTCCGCCGTGGCCAGTCGGTCTCGCAGCTCAGCGATGGCGGGTCGGCCCCAGACCTGCTCTACCGTCACCGGCCGGTCACACAGCTCGGCCGCGGGCATCGGCACGAACGGCGCCAGCCCCCACGGCTTGAAGTGCACGCCGACTGACCGGGTCCGGGGTGGGTAGCCGAACTCCCACGCCCGGGTGGGCGTGGTGACCACACAGCCGTCGGCGTACTCGGCCGTCTCGATGTCGGTGCCGCCGCGGATGCGGAACGGCGCCCCGAGGTTGACGATGAGCAGCGCCGACGGCGCGGGCGGCAGCGTCAGCAGGGCGTACGGCGACGCACCCTCCAGGTAGTAGAGGTCGTCGATCAGCCCGTCCAGGGGCGGTCGAGGCACTCTGGACACGTACTCCATGCCCACAGCATCGCCGACGCCCCACGGCATCGCGCGCCTGGATGCTCCAGCCACGCCGGACGGTCCGCCACCGTCGTGCCGTTTCCGGACGCAACACGGGGCGCTCGCAAACCCTGCGCGTCCGGCGTCAGCGGCCGCGTACGGAGAACTCGTTGCCGTCGGGGTCGGCCAGCTCGACGGCGCCGTCGGCGCCGGTCTCCAGCCGGGTGGCGCCGAGCGCGACCAGCCGGTCGACCTGTGCCCGCGGATCGCCCTCGACCGTGAGATCGAAGCGCTGCCGATTCCGCACCACCTTCGGTGCCACGGGCGGCCCGCCCCACGCGACCTTCGTGCCGCCCAGCGGTGACTGGATCGCGGTCTCCTGATCCTGGTCCCACACCAGCGGCCAGCCCAGCGCCTCACTCCAGAAGAGGCCGACCTCCCGGGTGCCGTCGCAGGCGAGCTCCCCGAGCAGGCCGCACCCGGCGAGGAAGCCGTTGCCCGGTTCGATCACGCAGAACGCGTTGCCCTCCGGGTCGGCCAGGACGACGTGTCCCTCCTCGGGGCGCTGCCCGACGTCGAGGTGACCGGCGCCGAGCGTGAGCGCGGTCGCCACCCTGTGCTGCTGGTCGGCGGGGTCCGTGCTGGTGAGGTGGAGGTGCAGGTGGCGGTGCGGCCCCACCGGCCGCGCCGGGCCGGCGACGAACCGGACACCGAGCTGGCCGTCCTCGCCGGGCAGGAGCGCACCGGCGTCCTCGACGACCTGCCGGCCGAGCAGGTCGGCCCAGAAACGCGCCAGCCGGGCCGGGTCCTGCGCGTCGAAGGTCACCGTCAGCAGTGGCGAGAGCATCACCGCACACTAGGCACCGCCCGACCCGGCGACAAGCCATTAAGCGGCTCCCGCCCGCTGCGAGGATCAGCCCTTCAGGAAGGCGAGCAGGTCCTCGTTGACCCGGTCCTGGAGCGTCGCGGTCATCCCGTGCGGCGCACCCGGGTAGTAGATCTCCTGGGCGTCCGCGACCAGTTGGGCGGTCTTGTGCGCCGAGTCCTTCACCGGCACGATCTGGTCGTCCTCGCCGTGCATGACCAGCGTGGGGATGTCGAACTTGGCGAGGTCGTCGCGGAAGTCGGTCTCCGAGAAGGCCTTGATGCTCTCGTACGCGTTCTTCATCCCCGACTGCATGCTCCAGAGCCAGAACTGGTCGAGGATGCCCTTGGACACGGTCGCGCCGGGACGGTTGGCGCCGTAGAACATCTGCGCCAGATCCTGGTAGAACTGCGACCGGTCCTGGAACAGCTTCGCGCGCAGGTCGTCGAAGACGCTGATCGGCAGACCCTCGGGGTTGTCGGGGGTCTGCACCATGATCGGCGGCACCGCGGAGATGAGGACGGCCTTCGCCACCCGAGCGGTCCCGTGTCGCCCGATGTAGCGGGCGACCTCCCCGCCGCCCGTCGAGTGCCCGACCAGCGTCACGTCGGTCAGGTCGAGAGCCTCGATCACCGCGGCCAGGTCGTCGGCGTACCCGTCCATGTCGTTGCCGGCCGAGGCCTGCCCGGAGCGGCCGTGCCCCCGGCGGTCATGCGCAACGACCCGGAACCCGTTCTGCACCAGGAAGAACATCTGGCCGTCCCACGCGTCCGCGTTCAGCGGCCACCCGTGCGAGAACGTGACGACCGGTCCGCTGCCCCAGTCCTTGTAGTAGATGTCCGTGCCGTCCTTCGCGCTGATGAAGCCCATGCCCTGCCCTCCCCACGGCGAACGGCGGGCTGGCCGGCCCCCGCCGACGCCCCACGTCACGTGGGGCGCCTCAGCCCGTCCAGGCGGCTGTTCCCGCTCCGCCTGCCTTCTCACGCGCCGCTGCCTGCCAATCTGCGCTTCTCCCGCGGGTCGGCCGCGGTGAGGCTCCTGAGCGTTCTGTGACGCTCGTCGGCGACATGGGCGCGGGGGCGCGCTCAGCCGGCCAGCCGGTCGACGAGGGCGGCCGTCACCTCCCGGGTGTCGGCGCTGCCGCCCAGGTCGCGGGTGCGCGTGCCGGGCTCGCGCAGCGTCGCCTCGACGGCGTCCAGCACGTCCCGCGCCGCCGCGGCGTGCCCGAGGTGGTCGAGCATCATGGCCGCCGACCACACCGCCCCGACCGGGTTCGCCACCCCCTTGCCCGCGATGTCCGGCGCCGAGCCGTGCACCGGCTCGAACATCGACGGGTACGTGCGGGTGGGGTCGAGGTTGCCGGACGGGGCGATGCCGATCGAGCCGGCCACCGCCGCGGCGAGGTCGCTGAGGATGTCGCCGAACAGGTTCGACGCCACCACCACGTCGAAGCTGCCCGGTTGCAGCACGAACTTCGCGGCGAGCGCGTCGATGTGCTCGCCGCGCCACCGCACGTCGGGGAAGGCCGCCGCCCGTTCGGCCACGACCTCGTCCCAGAACGGCATGGTGTGCACGATGCCGTTGGACTTGGTGGCCGAGGTGACGTGGCGGCGGCGGGTGCGGGCCAGCCCGAAGGCGTAGTCGGCGATCCGGCCCACCCCGGCCCGGGTGAACACCGCCTCCTGCACCGCCGTCTCGTCCGGGTGGCCGCGGCCGAAGCGCCCGCCGATCTCGCTGTACTCACCCTCCACGTTCTCCCGTACGACGACGAGGTCCACCTCACCCGGCCGTGCGCCGCGCACCGGGCTGTCGACCCCCTCGAACACCCGCACCGGACGCAGGTTGACGTACTGCCGGAAGGCCCGCCGGATCGGGATCAGCAGACCCCACAGGGAGACGTGGTCGGGCACGCCGGGCGCGCCGACCGCGCCGAGCAGGATCGCGTCGTACGGACGCAGCACCGCCAGCCCGTCGGTGGGCATCATCGCGCCCTCCCGCAGGTAGCGCTCGCACGACCAGTCGTACTCGTCGTAGTCGAGGGAGATGCCGTGCCGGCGGCAGGCGGCGTCGAGCACGCGGCGGGCGGCTTCGGTGACCTCGGCGCCGATGCCGTCGCCCGGGATGACGGCGATCCGCTGGTTCATCGGCCGAGCCCCACGACGGCGACCATGAGGGGCAGCAGCAGGAGGATGAGGAGGGCCCCGATGACGTCGAACGAGGCGCCGGAGCGGATCATCCGGGTGATCGGTACGGTGCCGGAGCCGTACACCACGGCGTTCTGCGGTGTCGAGACGGGCAGCATGAAGCCGAAGGACGCCGCGAAGGTGGCCGCGAGGGCGGGTACGAACGGGTCCACGCCGGCGGCCGCGGCGACCGGGATGACGATGGGTACGACCACCGCGGCGGAGGCGGTGTTGCTGGTCGTCTCGGAGATGATGATGGCCAGCAGCACGGCGAACGCGGTGATGGCGAAGGCGTTGGTCAGGCCGAGCCAGTCGGAGCTGGCGTTGCCGATGGTCTCGGCGAGGCCGGTGTCGTCGAGCAGCGCGCCGAATATGATGCCGGTGCCGAACAGGAGGACGGTGCCCCAGTCGATGCGGGCGGCGTCGCTCCAGTTGAGCGTGTACTCGCGGCTGCGCCAGTCGGTGGGCAGCAGGAAGAGCAGGGACGCGCCGAGCACGGCGACGACGCCCTCGTTGAGCCGGCCGCTGACCGTCTCGTAGACGCGGGACTCGGTGCCGGCGACCAGCGCGACGAGGCCCGGGAAGATCCACAGTGCCACCGTCACGCCGAACGCGACGAGGGTGTTCTTCTCGGCCCGGGACAGCTTGCCCAGCCGGGCCCGCTCGGCGGCGACGTACTCCTCGACGCCCTCGATGCGGCGGATCTCCGGCTTGTTGAGCAGCAGCAGGATGGTCGCCAGGACCAGGAACATGGCCAGGCAGATCGGGAACGCCGTCATCATCCAGTCGGCGAACGAGATGCGCTCCCCGGTGGCCTCCTCGATGAGGGCCCGGCCGATCAGGTTGGGCGGTGTGCCCACGGGCGTGAGCAGGCCGCCGACGCTCGCCCCGTACGCCAGCATCAGCATCAGCGCGAAGCCCACCCGCAGCCGGGTCGGGTCCCAGCCCGGCTTGGTCAGGCCGCGGCTCTGCAGCAGCTTCGCGATGACGGCGAGGATGCCGAGCGCGGTGGGCAGCAGCATCGCCACCGTCGCGGTGTTGGATACGAACGCCGACAGCAGGCAGGTGATGACGCCGAAGGCGATGACCACCCGGCCGGTGGTCCTGCCGACGCCCGGCAGCGACAGGATGCGGAACGCGAACCGTTGCGCCAGGCCGTGTTTGAGCATGGCCTGGGCGAGGATGAAGGCGCCGATGAAGGTGAACACGGTGGACGAGCCGAACGGTTGCAGCACGTCGCCGGCCGGGGCGACGCCCATCAGCACGATCACGCCGACCCCGATGAGGCCGCCGACCGGGATCGGCACCGCCTCGGTGATCCACAACGCGATCACGCCGATCAGGATCCCGGCGAGGGTCTGCTGGCTGGGCGGCATGTCCAGCGGCAGGGCGAGGAAGATCAGTGCCAGGGCCGGCGCGAGGACGAGGCCCACCGTGCGGCGGCGTCGCTCGAAGCGTTCCTCGGCGGGGGAGAGCCGCTGCTCGGCCAGGCCGCGGTAGGTGGCGCCGCCGAGCAGGGCCTGGTCGACGTCGACCTGGGCCGGCTCGTCCGCGCGGCCGTCACGTCGCTGCTCGGGTACGGTCGTTCGCGAATCGCGTCCATCAGCATCGATGTCTGCCATCTGTCGATGATCCGACTGTGACCTGCGCCACGCAAGCCCTTCGGGGCGCGGAGCCGGTCGACGAGGCGCGCAACGCCGGCCAACCTCAGTCCTGGTCGTACACCAGCGTTCCGTCGGAGGTGAGCCGGGCTCCCGCGGCGACGGGATGGGGGCTGAGCCGGCCCTGATGGTCGAGATGGCACACCGGCGTCTCCCGGGCACGGACCGCGAAGTCGGCGATCAGCCGGCGGTGGCAGCGCCACCACACGCTCTCACTGCACATGATCGCGACACGCGACTCCCGCGCCTCGGCCAGCAGCGCGTCGACGGCCGCGAGAAACTCCGGGCTGCGCATGTGGGCGGCGTACCCGCGGAACGCCTCGACCTGCCACCACCGGTCCGGCGAGTCGGCCGGCACGCGGCGGCGGCCACCGAGCCGCTCCTCCCACCGGTAGTCCACGCCGGCCTCCGGCAGCCACCGCGCCAGGGCCTCCCGCTTGACGTGCGGGTGGGCGCGGCTGCCGGGATAGCGGCGTACGTCGACCAGCCGGGTCACCCCCGCGTCCCGCAGCAGGTCGGTCAGCTCCGCCTGGCCGGCGGTGCCGTGGCCGACGGTCAGGAGCGCCTCTGCCATGGGGGACAGTCAACCGTGGTCACGACGACCTGGTGCGAGTATCCGCGACGAAGCGCCGCCAGGCGTCGGGGTCGAAAGCCAGGGCGGGGCCGTGGGGATCCTTGGAGTCGCGTACGGCGACGAGGCCGGGGAGGTTGATGGCGACCTCGACACAGTCCCCGCCGTTGCCGCCGCTGCGGGTGCTCTTGCGCCATACGGCGCTGGTCAGGTCAGTCATGCCGTATCTCCCCGATCATTCGCTTGATCATGTCTCTCGATTCTGCCTCATGTAGCGCGAGCGCATCCAAACCGTTCCACGCCCGCTCATATGCCTGTAGCTCGTCAGGCTTGTCCAGGTAGAGCGCGCCTGTGAGCGACTCGCTGTAGACCACGGAGGGCTCAGGTGCGGCTCGGCCGCCCTTGGTCGGGGGAAAGTCGAGGATGACGAACGATCCGGCGACCGCACCGGGCTGCGGGCCGACCGCCAACGGAAGCACTCTGAGGGTGACGTTCGGCAGCTCGGACAACGTAGTGAGATGGTCGAGCTGGGCTCGCATAGTGCCCGGTCCGCCGACAATTCGTCTGAGGACGGCCTCGGACAACACCTGCACCACCCGCGGAGCCGCCGGCAGCCGACGTGTCAGCAGTGCCTGTCGTTGCAGCCGGACCCGGACCGCCCGCTCGCGGTCCTCCTCACTGGCGTCCGGCCGGTCGAGCCGGTAGATGGCCTGTGCGTACTCCCGAATCTGGAAAAGCCCGGGAACCAGCGATTCGTCATAACGTCGCAGGTGCGCGGCGGCGGACTCCAGGCCCACGTACAGCTCGAACCAGCTCGGGACCGCGTCGCCGTACGCGTGCCACCAGCCCTTCGACTTCGTCTCGGCGGCGAGGCCCCGCATGGCCTCGGTCATGTCGGCCGACACGCCGTACAGCTCGCACATCGCCTTGACGTCGAGCACGCGCACGGGGCCCAGGCCGCTCTCGATGCGCCAGATCTTCTGGCGGCTGTATTCGAGGGCTTCGGCGGCGGCGTCGAGGGTGACGCCGGCCTCGGTGCGGTACTGACGCAGCAACCGTCCGAGCTGCCGACGCGGCACGGTCGATCCGATCTCCTCGGCCATTCGGGCACTCCCTGATTCCGTCCTGCAACACTGCGTGACGCCGCTCTGCAACTCGTACAGGTTGCAGTAAAGAAAGTCAATACACGCCGGGGAAAATCCGCTGTGGAACGTTGCGCAGAGACTGCGTCGTGTCACAAGCTGACCACCGAGCGCTGTGCCGACGTACCGCTGAACGAAGCTGCGGTGGCACGGCGGGGTGGGGCCGGTCGTGCGGGGAGGGCGGGGGCCCCACCCGTCCAATCCACACCGGAGGGCGGGTCAGGCGTGGGTCAGCGAACAGCTCGGGGGTGCGTGTGATGAGCCGACGGTATGTGATCCACCTGCCCGTGGTGGCCGCCGACCTGCCGGCCGCGCAGCGGCT
Source organism: Micromonospora xinjiangensis (assembly GCF_056150165.1). Classification (NCBI taxonomy): domain Bacteria; kingdom Bacillati; phylum Actinomycetota; class Actinomycetes; order Micromonosporales; family Micromonosporaceae; genus Micromonospora; species Micromonospora xinjiangensis. The sequence goes on from NZ_JAXCFO010000004.1 coordinate 490,697, forward strand.
GGCCCGGGTGGTCGGCCGGTGGATGACGGTGCTGCCGATGATGGACCCGGGAGAGATGACCGTCTCCGAGGAGGATCAGCAGTTCCTGCGCCACCGCGTCTTCTGCGACCAGTTGCTGGGAGGCGGCCGGCGCTGCCGACTCCGCGCCGGCCACGACGGTGAGTGCGCCCGCCGGCCGCCCCGATAACCGGCCGCCGCACACCGGCCCGCGTGGCAGACTCCCACCGTTCGTGACCCTCTGGAGGCTGTGAATGTTCGCGTTGCCCCTCACCGGCTCGGCCGAGCTGCGTCCGCTCGACGTCTGGCACGCCGAGGAGTTCCTCGCCCACATGGACCGGGCACGCGAGCACATCGCGCCGTGGGTGGGGCCCTCGTTCGTCGCGCGGGACCTCACCGAGGCGCGCGGGGTCCTGCGACGCTACGCGGAGAAGCGGGCGCAGGACGCCGGCGCGGCGTGGGGGATCTGGCTGGACGACGTGCTCGTCGGTGGCGTCATGCTCGTCACCTTCGACGCCGCCACGGGCGTGTGCGAGGCGGGCTGCTGGCTGGAGCCGGGCGCGCAGGGACGCGGGCTGATCACCCTCGCCGCGGAGCGGATCATCGGTTGGGCGGTCGAGGAGCGCGGCATCCACCGCGTCGAGTGGCGCACGAACGCCAAGAACGTCCGCAGCATCGCCGTCGCGCGGCGGCTGGGCATGAGCTGCGACGGGACGTTGCGGGCGGTCTACCCGGACGGGTCCGGCGGGCGCATCGACCTCGAGGTCTGGTCGGTGCTCGCCGACGAGTGGCGCGCCCGCGCGGCCGCCCGTCGCGGTGAGCACGCGTCGGTCTGAGGCTCGGGCACCCGCTGCCGGCGCGCTGCGGGGCCGTCGACACCGTGGCGCGCACCCGCGCGACAGGCACCGCCCCCACGGCCCGACGCGCGCCGTCGCCGTTCGCCCCGGAAGTCCGCCCCGAGGGACGACCGCGCCATCGGCGACAGGGCCGATGCCCTTGCGCGTCACGCGGATCATCATGGGTGCGACCGCCGCGAGGTGTCCGGCGGACGCCCGCGTCCGGTGCGGAGAAGGCAGGGCAGGATGAACCTCAGCGACATGGTCATCGAGCTGGGCCTGCCGGTGGCCGCCCTGGGCCTGTGGGCCGCCGGCTACGGCGTCGTCCGGCTGGCGAGCCGGCCGGCGGGCGTGGCGCCGGGGCGGGCCGCGATGGACCTTCCCGGTCCGGAGTCCCCGGCGGTGGTCAGCCTGCTGGCCAACCGGTGGCAGGTCACCGGCGACGCCGCCAAGTCCACCCTGCTCGACCTCGCCGCGCGGGGGTACGTCGAGTTGCGGCAGGCCGACGCGGGCCCCCGCCACACCACCGTGCACCTGACCGGGCGGTCGCCCGAGGACCTCAACCGGTACGAGCGCATGGTCCACGGCCGGGTGAGCGAGCGCGCGGTCGACGGCACGGTGCCGTTGACCGCGCTGAGCTTCACCGACACCACGCGCGCGGCGAGCTGGTCGAAGCGGATGCGCCGCCACGTCATCGCGGACGCCCGGCGGCTCGGGCTCTCCCGCGGGCGGTTCTCCGCGGGGGCGGCGACGGCCCTCGGCCTGCTGGGCCTGGTGGTCGCGGCGGCCGTCGCCGCCGGGGCGTGGCACTACCTGGGCCGCACCGGTGAGGACGAGTTCGGCGGCGTCGCCGCGTTCGTCGTCACGGCGGCCGCGCTCTACGGTCTCGCCGGCCGCGACCCGGGCGAACGCGACACCCCGGCCGGCCGGGCCGCCGCCGCACGCTGGCTCGGCCTGCGCGCCTGGCTCACCGGTCACGAGTCGTTCGCCGACCTGCCGCCCGCCGCCGTCGCGGTCTGGGGCCGCTACCTGCCGTACGGGGCCGCCCTCGGGGTCACGCGGGTGGCCTCCGGGGTGATCGATCTCGGGTTGGCCGACCGCGGGCGGCTCTGGTCGTCCGCCGCCGGCGACTGGCGTCAGGTGCGGGTCAGCTACCCGTCGGGCCAGCCCCGGTACGGCCAGGCGCTGGGCTGGATCGTGTTCCGGGCGGCCCTCGCGGCCATGGTCGGCTGGACCCTGGCCCGGGTGGTCGGCCCGCGCCTGCTCGACCCCGCTCCCGGCTCGCCCGGGACGGAGCGGGGCCTGTGGTCGCGGCTGTCCGACGTCGACCCCGTCTCGCTCGGTCTCATCGCGCTCGGGTTCGTGCTGCTCGGGTACGCCGGTTACCTGAGCCTGCGGGTCCTCGTCGACCTGGTGGCACCGGCCACCGTCACCGGTGAGGTGCTCTGGCACCAGGTGTGGCGCAGCCGCATCTCGGAGGGCAGCAGGAGCGCGGTCCCGGTCAACCACCATCTCGTCGTGGACGACGGGCGGGCCGAGGAGTTGCGGGCCTGGGTGCTGCCCGAGGAGATCGCGGGCGAGTGCCGGGTCGGGGACCTGGTCACGGTCCGGGCGCGCCCGTGGACGCGTCGGGTCACGCAGGTCACCCTCCATCGGCCCGCACCGGAGCCGGTCGGGCCGCCCGACGTGCTCGACGACGAGGACCGGCTGCGCGGCGCGGCGGTGCCCGCCACGGCCGGCCGGGCGACGATCCACCCGGAGCGTCTGCTCACCGCCGCCGAGGTCGGCGCGGCACTGGGCACGCGGGTGTCCCTGACGCGGCCCGAGCCGGACGGGCAGGTGCGCGGCGTCGCCACCTTCGTCGACGGCCGCGGTGCCACCGTGCTCGCCGTGCACGTCGCGGCCGGCGGGCGTACGGCCCGGTTCGCGGTGGCGATGGGCCGGGCGCTCGGTCGGGTGCTGCCCGGCGTCGGCGACGAGGCCTACGCTGCGCCGGATCGGATGGCCGCCCGGCGCGGCGAGGTGGTGGTGGTCCTCATGCGGCCTGGTGGCGCGCCCGCCGACGTGCCGGCGCTGGCCGGGCTGCTGGCGACCGCGCTGTCCCGCCTGCCGTCGGACGTCGCGGGCAACCCGGCCTGAGCGGCGCCGGCCCGCCGGGTCAGCGGGTGAGGTTGTGCCGCCATGCCCAGGAGCTGATGGCGTCGGCGATCGCCTCGGGCTGGTCCTCGGGTGCGTGGTGACCGGCCGGGCCGCAGTGGCGGGCCTCCAGGCCGGCGATGTTCTCCGCGCACCAGTCGGCCATCTCCTTGCCGATCAGCAGGGTCGGCGAGGAGTCGAAGGTGAGCAGCAGCTTGGGGACGTCGCCGCTGGCGGCGAGCCACGTGCCATAGCGCTCGACGCGTTCGGTGACGTCGGCCGGCTCGCCGTCCAGCGGCATCGAGCGCGCCCACTGGAGCACCGGTCGTCGGCTCTCCCGCGTCGGGTACGGCTCCCGGTAGGCCGCCAGGTCCTCCTCGCTCACCGGGGTCAGCACACCGCCGGTGAAGGCCGACTCGATGAAGAAGTCGCTGTCGAGCACCAGCGCCTCGCCCTGCGGGCCGCGCATGGCCTCGGCGCGGGCGCGCGGCCCATCGCCCAGCTCGCTCCAGGACATCGGTCGCACGATGGTCTCGAAGAAGGCGACGCCGCGGACCCGGGCCGGGTGGCGGGCGGCCCAGTCGAAGGCGAGGGCGCCGCCCCAGTCGTGGCCGACGAGCACCACGTCGTCGAGGCCGAGTCGGTCGAACCAGCCGTCGAGGTAGCGGGCGTGGTCGGCGAACCGGTATGCCACGTCGGGCTTGCCGGAGCGGCCCATGCCGACGAGGTCGGGGGCGAGCAGGCGGGCGGGCAGGTCCATCGCGGGCAGCACCCGCCGCCACAGGCGGGACGAGCCGGGGTTGCCGTGGAGGAAGACGACGGGGGCGCCGTCGCCGGTCTCCTCGTAGTGGATGGTCGAGTCCAGCACGGTGGCCACGGGCATGGCGTTCCTCCGGTGATCGCACTAACGTTGGTCGCGCCAACAAAACTAGTTCGTTGGCGCGACCAACGCAAGGGGTCGTGCGGAGGGATCAGTCGAGGCAGAACTCGTTGCCCTCCGGGTCCGCCATCACGATGTGACCGGCGCCCAGCGGGGGAGCGGGCTCGTGGCGCCGCAACCGGGTCGCGCCGTGACCGACGAGCCGGTCGGCCTCCGCCTCCAGGGCCGCCATCCGCGCGCCCCCCTCGAGCCCCGGGGCCGCGCGCACATCGAGGTGGACGCGGTTCTTGACCTGCTTGCCCTCAGGCACGCGCTGGAAGAACAGTCGCGGACCGGCGCCCTCGGGGTCCACCAGCGCCGAGGCGTCGTTACGGCGCTCGGGTGGCACACCCAACGCGTCCAGCGCCTGCTCCCACGACCCGAAGCCCGCGGGCGGGTCCTGGAGCCGGTAGCCGAGAACCTCGGCCCAGAACCCGGCCAACGCGGCGGGGTCGGCGCAGTCGAAGGTGATCTGTACGTCGCGGGCCACCTCAGCTCGCCTCCTGCCGGACCCGCCGGTGGGTGTGCAGGTAGAGGTCGCGCAGTAGGCACACCTCGGACAGGTGGTGGATCAGCTCACGGTTGATGTGGAGCACCAGCGCCGCCATCGGGAGGCCGGCGTACGGACCCTCCGCCTCCCCGCACGGCCGGGCGAGGCCGGCCTCACCGAGGGACTCCACCCCGGCCAGCCACGTCGCGTACTCGGCGTCGAGCTGAGCCAGCGCCCCGGCCGCGCTCTCGGCGTACGCGAACGACTGGTAGTCGGTCGGCGCCCGACCGAAGTGCGCGGCGTTGCGCACCGCGAGCACGCCGACGATCACGTGCCCGAGTCGCCAGGCGATCGTGGTGAACGGCGACGGGTCGGGCTCCGGCATCGCGAAGTCGATGGTCATCGCGCCGGACCCGCCCTGCACCGGTGCGGTGCTGGTGCCTCGCGGTCGGACGTTCCAGCAGCCGGGCGCCGGCTCCCAGAAGTACTCGTCGTCGGTGAGCCCGTCGAGGCGCCCGCGCAGCTGTGCGGTCCAGTGCCAGGCGACCTGCTCTCGGAGCAGGGAGTTCCAGGTCAGTTCGGTCATGGCCCCAGCCTGTCGTAAATAGCGGACAGGGTTGTTCCGTGATCTGTGGAACCATGAGCACGTGACCGTCGAAGCCACCACCGAGCGCGTCCTGCGGCTGCTGGCGCTGTTGCAGCGGCGGCCGTCCTGGACCGCCGCCCAACTCGCCGCCGAGCTGGGTGTCACCGACCGCTGCGTGCGCCGCGACGTGGAGCGGTTGCGCGCCCTCGGCTACCCCGTGCACGCGACGCCCGGCGTCGGCGGCGGCTACCAGCTCGGCGCGGGCACGCGGCTGCCGCCGCTGCTCCTCGACGACGAGGAGGCCATCGCCACGGCCATCTCCCTGCGGCTCGCGGCCGGCGGCACGGTCACCGGGGCCGGCGAGGCGGCCCTGCGGGCGCTCGCGAAGCTCGACCAGGTGATGCCGGCGCGGCTGCGCGCCGAGGTGCGGGCGGTGCACGGCGCCACCGAGACGCTCGTCGCCCCCGGCGTCGAGATCGACGCGGAGGTTCTGGTGAGGCTCGCGCGGGCCTGCCGCGACGCGGTGCGGGTGCGGTTCCGCTACGTCGGCCGTGACGGCGAGGAGGGGGAGCGCACCGTCGAGCCGGTGCGGATGGTCACCACCGGCCGCCGCTGGTATCTCATGGCCCGCGACGTCGACCGCGACGACTGGCGTACCTTCCGGCTGGACCGGATGCGGGAGGTGGTGGCGACCACGTGGCGCTTCCGCCCGACCGCGCACCCCGACCCGGTCGACTACGTGCAGCGATCGGTCACCGCCGCACCCTACCGGTATCTCGCCCGCGTGCGGGTGCACGCCCGACCCGAGCAGGTGCGGGACCTGGTGCCGCCCCAGGTGGGGCGCGTCGAGGACGACCGCGACGGGTGGTGCGTGCTCAGCGTCGGCGGCGACCACCTGGACTGGCTGGCCGCGCACGTGGCCCGGCTGGATTTCGAGGCGGAGGTGCTGGAGCCGCCGGAGCTGCGGGAGGTCGCCGCCCGGCTCGCCCGCCGGCTCGCGGCGATGGGCGGGGCGGGCTGACGATCCCGCTCGCGCGCCACGCGCCGGTCGGATCCGGTGGGTTGGACCGGGCGGCAGCCGCCCGGGCTCGACGCCGTACTGGCGCACGTGACCGCCGGCGTGTGACCGACCGTCCGGCCGGAACGCGTCGCGATGACCTGGCATGGTCACCTCGCCGGGTCGGGGCGGCCGGTCCGCGTCAGGGCCGGGGCGGGTTGGTAAGGCGCTCGACGGCGGCGATCAGGGCCCGGCGGTGGACGGCGATCCGCTCCGGTGAATCCGGGTCGGAGCCGTCAGCGGTGAGGAGATCCCGTGGGGTGTACATCCAGGCGCTGGCCATGCCCTGGATGAGAACGAGGAGATCGACCGGAGGTACGCCGCCTGTCTCGGTGGTGTCGTCGCCGGATCCCATGGCGGCCACCTTCGCCGTGTAGGCGGCCTTGTTGCTCGGGCCGAGGGTGGGACGCTCAAGCTGGCGCCACATCGACAGCCGCAGCGCCTCCGGATGTTCGTGGATGTAGTCGAAGAGCCGTCCCGCGAACCCGGGCAGGTCCTTCTCGTCCACGGGAACGGCTTCCATCAGCCGCCTGAGCACGTGGTCGAGGGTCGCCGAGAATAGGGACTCCTTGTCCTGGAAGTAGACGTAAATAAGCTTCTTGTCCGCTTTGGCGTTGGCGGCGATCCGATCCACGCGCGCTCCGGCGAGCCCGACGGCGGAGAACTCGGCGATGGCGGCCTGCAGGATTCGCTTCCGGGTCTCGGCGGCGTCGCGGGGTGACATGGGTCAAGGTTAGTTCACTCACTAGTGATTGACGTAAGAGGGTTCCGCGAGCTGTCCTTGCTAGGTCACCAACTAGTGAACTCGGGTCTCGCGACCCAGATGGGAAAAAATCATGAAGCAGTGGATCATCCCGGCCGACGGCACCGAACCGGCCGAACTGAGGACCGAGAATGTGGTCATTCCCGAGCCGGGACCGGGTCAGGTGCGGGTCCGGGTGACCGCGCTGTCGCTGAACGCGCGGGACGGGCTCATCCTCTCCGGCCCGTTCGGGCGGCGACCCGGCGTCGACCTGGTGCCGTTGTCGGACCTGGCGGGCGTGGTGGACCGCGTGGGCGCCGACGTCGACGCGTGGGAGGTCGGTGACCGGGTAACCCGGGCGCACGCACCGGTCTGGATCACCGGACGCCCGGTGCCGTTCGGCATCGGGGCGGGCAGCCTCGACGATCCCGGTGCCGCCGCCGAGTACGTCGTTCTCGATGCCGGCACCCTCGTCGCCACCCCGCCGCACCTCAGCGACGCCGAGGCGTCGACCATGCAGGTAGCCGGAGTCACCGCGTGGAACGCCGTCTTCGGTGCCAACCCGGTCACGGTAGGCGACCGCGTGCTGGTCACCGGAAGCGGCGGTGTGTCCCTGTACGCGCTGCAACTCGCCAGGGCCGCGGGCGCGGAGATCTACGTGGGGCTGCGCAGCCGGCACGACGACCCGCGATGGAAGGACCTCGGGGTGGCCGGCATCGTCGACACCACCGAGCCGGGCTGGGGCGAACGGGCGAAGGCCCTCTCCGGAGGCGCTACCAAGGTCGTCAACGCCGTGGGCTCGGGCGTCCTGAACGAGTGCCTGGCCGCGCTCGCGCCCGGAGGCGAGCAGGCCCTTCTCGGCCTCTACGACCCGGCACCGCAGGCGCCGGACCCCATGCTGCTGACGGCCAACCAACTGGCCGTTCGGGGCGTCGCCGTGGGCAGCGTCAGCATGCACCGTGAGCTCGCCGAGTTCATGACCGACCACGACATCCATCCGGTGATTTCCGAGCGCGTCGACTTCGACCGGCTGCCCGACGCGTTCACCGTCCTGCGTGACGGCGGCGTCTTCGGGAAGATCGTCATCGACGTCTGACGGGCTCGCGCCGGGCTCCGGGCCGGTCGGGCCGCCCGGAGCCCGCCCGCGCCGACGCGCTACCGACCGCCGGCGCGCAGCCGTCCGTCCTGGTGGGACACCGTAGCGCCCGCCGCAGGTGTATTGACACTCGTGATGTTAGCGCTAACACTGTCCTCACCGTCCCGCCTCACCTGCCGGTGTCCGCGCCCACGGTCCTTCACCACGGGCACGTTGACAAGCCGGGTCACCCGAGGTCGCGCGAGACCGTCGCGGGGCGTCACGCCACCCGGACGTCCCGCGCCGTCCCGCCACAGCGGATCCGTCGGATCCGCCGCGGTGGTCCGACTGCCGGCCAGACGAAAGAGAGTGAGAAGTGGCAAAGCAGTTCACCCGACGGAGCCTGCTCCAGATGGGCGCGTTGGCGACCACCGCCCCCGCCGCCCTGGCCATCACCACCACTGCCGCCTCGGCCGACACCACCACCGCCGCCACGCACGGCGGCGCGGGTCACGGCCGTGGCGCCCTCAAGCCGTTCGCCCTCGACCAGGTCGCCCTGAGGGAGGGCATCTTCCAGCAGAAGCGCGACCGGATGCTGAACTACGCCCGCAACTACCCCGGCACCGGGGGCGTGCTCGACGGCCCGGACCGGATGCTGCACCTCTTCCGGGCCAACGCCGGCCTCCCCGCCCCCGGCACCTGGCCGGGCGGCTGGGACACCCCGAACCACCTGCTGCGCGGCCACTTCACCGGCCACTACATGACGATGCTGTCCCAGTGCTACGCCGACACCGGCGAGGAGATCTTCCTCGACAAGCTCGACTACCTCGTCGAGGAGCTGGGCAAGTGCCAGCGGGCGCTGGACGCGCGGCCCGTCGGCCGGGTCCCGGGCCGGGCCGGCAAGGCCGTACGGCTCAGCGACCCGCACCCCAACCAGTACGTGCTGCTGCCCACGGGGCTGCTCGACGGCGTCACCGACGCGACGTTCGCGATCTGGGTGCGGCTCGCCGCCGGCCAGACCAACGCCAGACTCTTCCACTTCGGCGTCGGCGCGAACATCTACCTGTCCCTGTCGCCGTGGGTCTCGGCCACCATGGGTCCCCGCTTCGCCGTGACCGTCAGCGGCAGCGCCCACGAGCAGCGCGTCGACGGCACGCGGGACGCCGTCCCGATCGGCGAGTGGGCGCACGTCGCCGTGACCGTCTCCGCGTCCGAGGGCGTCGCCCGGCTCTACGTCAACGGGACCCGGGTGGGCGAGAACGCCGTCCAACTCACCCCCGCGGACCTGCCCGCGACGACCGACAACTGGATCGGACGCTCGGCGAGCAACAACGACCCGTACCTCGACGCCACGGTGGACGACTTCCGGATCTACCGCCGGGCGCTGACCGGCGCCGAGGTGCAGGCGCTCGCCACCACGGACCCGGCGCCGGAGCGGACGGACCTGGTGACCTGGTACCGCTTCGAGGAGGAGGGCGAGACCGCCGCCGACCACTCGGGCAACGACCGCGACGCCACCATCATCGGCACGAGCTACCCGGGCTACCTCTCCGCGTTCCCGGAGGGCCAGTTCAGCCGCCTCGAACCACCGACACTCCGGCCGAACAGCGGCGCCAACGCCGTCTGGGCGCCCTGGTACACCTGCCACAAGATCATGCGGGGCCTGCTCAACGCCTATCACCTGACGGGCAACGAGGAGGCGCTGGAGATCGTCTTCCGGATGGGGGACTGGGCGCACCAGCGGCTCAGCCGGTACCGCCAGGCCGAGCTGGACCAGATGTGGAACATCTACAGCGCCGGCGAGGCCGGCTCCATGAACGAGGTCATGGCCGAGCTGTTCGCGCTGGCACCGGACGCCGACCGGAAGGCCCGCTACCTGCGCACCGCCAAGGCGTTCACCTTCACCACCCTGTTCGACGCCACCCGCGCTGACCAGGACATCCTCAACGGCCGGCACGCCAACCAGTACATGGCGCCCAACATCGGTTACCTGCGGATCTTCGAGCAGACCGGCGAGGAGGAATTCCACACCGCGGCCAGGAACTTCTGGGCCATGGTCGTGCCGCACCGCACCTTCAGCAACGGCGGCGCCGGCCGCAGCGAGCACTTCGGCGTACGCGGAGTCATCACCGCCGGGTTCACCTCCAACTCGGACCCACGGCACGCCGAGACGTGCTGCGCGTACAACATGCTGCGACTGACCCGGAACCTGTTCTTCCACGAGCAGGACCCGGCCTACATGGACTTCTACGAGAAGGCGCTCTACAACCAGATCCTCAGCTCACGCCGCGACGTCGACAGCGTCACCGCCACCGAGGTGACCTACCACCAGAACATGTGGCCGGGCCGCTCGCGGCGCATCGGCACGTTCGTCGAGTACAGCCGCTACGGCGGCAACGGCAGCTGCTGCAACGGCACCGGTCTGGAGAGCCACACCAAGTACCAGGAGTCCGTCTACTTCCAGTCGGCCGACGAGTCGACGCTCTACGTCAACCTCTACATCGCCTCGACCCTGACGCTGGCCGGCCGCGGGTTCGTCATCACCCAGGACACGCGCTTCCCGGCCGAGGGCGCCACCCGGCTGCGCTTCGACAAGGGCAGCGGCCGGCTCGCGATCAAGCTGCGGGTGCCCTCGTGGGCGGTCAAGGGCTACCAGGTCACGGTCAACGGCGTCCGGCAGCGACTCACCGCGAGACCCGGCAGCTACGTCACCCTCGACCGCCGCTGGTCGCGCGGGGACACCATCGACATCGCGATTCCGTTCGGCTTCCGCGTCGAGAAGGCCCTCGACGACAAGTCGGTGCAGTCGATCCTCTACGGCCCGGTCCTGATGGTCGTCCGGGACGACACCCCCAGCTACCGGGAGTTCTCCTTCTTCAAGGCCCTGAAGCTCGACGGCGACCTGGCCGCCTCGATCGCGCCGACCAGCACCCCCATGCACTTCACCACCCACGGCTACACGCTCGCGCCGTACTACATCGCCGACCCGGTGCCCGGGCAGTTCAACGCCTACCACCCGTACGTCAGGCGCGTCGAGCCGGAGGTCGTCTTCGGCTCGGCCGCCACCGGCGTGCCCAACGACGCGCTACGCGACGAGGACGGCGAGACGTTCCTCGACCGGGTCTGGGAGGCCGCGCCGTTCCGCAACCACGGGCAGTTCCTCCGCCACGTGGACCGGGTGTCCGACGACTGGGTCCGCGCCGGACGGCACACGCGGGCACAGCAGAAGGTCATCCACCTGGCCGCCGCCCGGTCGAGGCGCGACCTGGAACCGTGATCCGCGCCAGCGGCTGAGGTGGGCCGGCGCCGGCCCCGACGGCCACACGCCGGGCGGGGCCAGCGCGCGGCACGCCGCGCGCGCCTAGAGCCAGCCGCGTTCGCGGGCCTGCCACCCCAGCTGCATCCGCGACCGGGAGTTCGTCAACTCCATGAGGTGCTGCACCCGGCGAACCACCGTGCGGCGGCTGACCCCCAGACGAGCGGCCACCGCCTCGTCGGTCAGGCCGGCGACGAGCAGGGACAGCAGGTGCCGGTCCGTGGCCGACACCGGTACGGCGGCGGCCAGCCCGCTGGAGTCGGCCACGGACAGCGGGGTGGCCTGGTTCCACACCGTCTCGAAGAGCGCGATCAGCGCGTCGAGCAGGCCGCACGGGTGCACCAGCAGCGCCGCGTCGTGCGCCGACTGCGTCCACGCCAACGGCAGCAGGGCCAGCTCCCGGTCGGCGACGGCGAGCTTCGTCGGCAGGCCGTACGCCAGCCGGGCCTGCTCACCCTCCTGCACGTGGACGACGACGCTCTCCAGCATCGTCCGGTCGGTCAGCGCGTCCGTGTCGTACACCGCCCGGTAGACGACCCCGGCGGCCTGCCGGTCGAGCTGCTGGCGGTTGACCGCCTTCGGCACCGCGTACGGCGGAGCGACCAGCACCCGCATCTGCCGCCGGGCGACGTGCTGCAACCGCTCGAAGGCCTGCGCGACCGCCGCCCGACCGGAGACGATCTCGATGAGCTCCTCGGTACGCCGGTTGGCGGCCCGGCTACGGGCCTCCTGCGCGAGCCGCCGCGCCGCCGCCCGCACGCCCTCCAGCTCCTCCTGCCGTCGGCGGACCTGCTGCTCCACAGCCAACTCCGGAGGCACCGGCACGACCCGCTCCTCCGGACCCGGCGTGTGGTGCACGAAACCCTTGCGGTGCAGGGAGAGCACGGCACGGCGGACCTGGGCGACGGTGAGACCGGTCCGCGTGGCGAGCTGCGTCACCGCGGCCCCACCCTGCCGCACCAGCGCCAGGTAGGTGGACTCCTCCGCGACGCTCAGCCCCGCCGGTCCCAGCACGATCGTCCTCCCTGGCGCATCTGGGCCATGGCGCAGCTGCGCTGGCCCTAGATCCTTCCCGCCTCCCTGACGAAGTGTGACGCTGCCTGCCGTACCGCCGGCACGTCAAGGGGGATACTGTGGTCGGTTCATTACGCAAGGTGCTCGCCGTCACGGTGGCTGTCATCACCGTCCTCACCGCCATGCCACCGGCCGGCGCCGCCACCGCGACTGACACAGTTGCGCCAGCCCCACCCGGCGGAGCGACCCACACCGTCACGCTGATCACCGGCGACGTCGTCCGACTCACCCGCTTCGCCGACGGCCGGCAGCAGGCCAGCATCGACGACCGGGGACGCGCCGACCGGCGCGGCTTCCACCTGTCCGAACGCGACGGTGACGTCTACGTCGTGCCGGACGAGGCGTTGCCGTACGTCTCCGCCGGCCTCGTCGACCAGGCCCTGTTCAACATCACGGACCTCGTCGCCGACGGCTACCACGACGCGGCCAGCCCGACCCTCCCGCTGCTCGTCGCCGGGGCGCCCGCCACCGCCCGGACCCGCGCGGCCGTCCCCGAGGCACCGCCCGGCGCCACCCGCACCCGCGTCCTGTCCAGCATCGGGGCGGTCGCCGTCACCGAACCCAAGACCGAGGTGGCGGCGCTCTGGGACTCGCTGACCACCGGCCCGCGCACCCTCGCCGGCGGTGCCCGACGTGTCTGGCTGGACCGGCGGGTCCGCGCCGACCTGACCGACAGCGTGCCGCGGATCGGCGCGCCCGCGGCGTGGCAGGCCGGGTACGACGGGCGGGGGGTCACCGTGGCCGTGCTCGACAGCGGCTACGACCCCACGCACCCCGACCTCGCCGGACGCGTCGCGGCGACCGCCGACTTCACCTCCGACACCCCGACGGCGATCGACCGGGTCGGGCACGGCACCCACGTCGCGGCCACCATCGCCGGCAGCGGACGTGCGGGACGGGCCGGCGGCAAGGGCGTCGCCCCGGGTGCCCGGCTGCTCATCGGCAAGGTCCTCGACGACACCGGCTCCGGCGACCTCTCGGCGGTCATCGCCGGCATGGAGTGGGCGGTCGACCACGGTGCCCGCGTGGTCAACCTGAGCCTCGGCGCGCCCGCGTACGGGCCGGACCCGGTCAGCGAGGCCGTCGACGCGTTGAGCGCCACCTCCGGCGCCCTCTTCGTGGTGAGCGCCGGCAACTCCGGCCCCGGCGCACAGACCCTCGGCACGCCCGGCACCGCCACCGCCGCCCTGACCGTCGGCGCCGTCTCCGACCGGGACGAACTCGCCGACTTCTCCAGCCGAGGGCCGCGCGCCGACGACGGCGCCGTCAAACCCGAGATCACCGCACCGGGCGTGGGGATCGTCGCGGCGCGCGCCGCGGGCACCTCCCTCGGGGAGGTGGTCGACGCCTCCTACACCGCGATGTCCGGCACCTCCATGGCCGCGCCGCACGTGGCCGGCGCGGCGGCGCTGCTCGCACAGGCCCATCCCGACTGGCGGGGCGAGCAGCTCAAGGCCGCACTGGTCGCCAGCGCCCGGCCGGGCGGCAGCGCACCGGTCTGGGCGCAGGGCGTCGGTCGGGTCGACGTGCCGGCGGCGCTGGCGCAGACCGTCCGGGTCGACACCGCCAACCTCGTGCTCGGGCAGGTGCCCGCCGGTGCCGCACCCCGCACCGCCGAGGTGGTCTACCGCAACACCGGCCGCGAGCGGGTCACCCTGGATCTCGCCGTGACCGCCGCCGACACCGGTGCCACCGGCCGGGCCGCCGCGCTGACCGTCACGCCCGCCCGGCTCACCGTCCCCGCCGGGGGGCGCGCGACCGCGACGGTACGGCTGGACGCCACGGCGACCAGCCCGAACCGGTACGCCGGGACGCTCACCGCGACCGCTGCCGGCCAGCGGCTGCGCACTCCCGTCGGCGTCACCGTGACCCCGCCGACGCGGACGCTCACCATCGAGGCGACCGACCGGGACGGCCGGCCGGCATCCGGATTCAGCAGCCGCGCCGAGCTGTGGAACCTCGACACCGGGCAGTTGTCCTACGCGTTCTTCACCGGCGCCCCGGCCAGAGTGGAGCTGCCGGCCGGCCGGTACGCGGTGATGGCGTACGTGCACAGCCTGGACGCCAGCGGCGTCGAGAAGGACCTCACATTCACCGGCGAGCCCGAACTCGTCGTGGACCGGGACCGCACCGTCCGCTTCGACGCGCGCGCCGGCCACGAGATCCGCATGGACACCCCCGACGCGACGGTCGTCACCCGTGGCGCGGTCTCCTGGCAGCGCACCGCCGGCCCCCACTCGACCGTGTCCGGCTGGTCGTTCAACCCGCGCAACGTCCGGCGGGTCTACGCCGTGCCCACCCGGCCGGTGCAGACCGGCACGTTCCAGTTCTTCAGCCGATGGGACCTGAGCGCACCCGAACTGACCGCCCGGGTGACCGGTGCCGGGGGCTTCCGCCTGACCCGTCCACTGCCCGTCGACAACGCGCCACTGCTCGACGGCGTCCGCACCCTGCCGCTGGTCGACGGCGGCGACGGCACGCCGGCCGAGCTGGGCGCGGCCCGCGGCGCCGCGCTGCTGCTGCGGTACGTCGATGACGAGGCGGTCGCCCGACAGCTGCGGGCCGCCGCCGAGGCCGGCGCGACGGTCGTCTTCTTCGCACCCACCGAACCGGTCACGATCCTCCCGAACGGCGCCGGCTCGTCGGTGCCCGCCTACCAGATCGACCACGACGAGGGCCGACGGCTGCGCGAGCGGTTGGCCGCCGGCGCGACCACGCTCGCCCTCACGGGTGTGGCGCGCAGTCCCTACCACTACGACCTGCTGCTCGCCGAGCCCGGCCGGATCCCCGCCGACCTGCACTACACGCCGCGGGAACTGGCGCTGGCCACCGTGGAGAGCGAGTTCCACCAGCACGGGTCGGACCTGCGGGCGCTGGAGTCGCGGGCCGGCTACCCGACCGGGGTGGACGTCGCGTTCTCGTTCAACCGGCCGGTGACTGCCGGGCAGCGGCGCACCGACCACGTCACCGGCGGGGTGCTCTGGCGGGCGGAGGCCACCGCCGAGGCCGAGAACCTCGGCGGCACCCAGGGCGCCATGCACGGCCCGCTGCGGGCGTACGCCCCCGGCGAACGGGCGCGAGCGGTGTGGTTCCCCGCCCTGACCCGACCCGCCGTGCCGGCGGCCTCGCCCGACTACGCGCACGGCACCCCGATCAACCGTTGGCACGACACCATCCGGGTGGCCGTCCCCCAGTACGCCGACGGCGCCGCCGGCACGTACGGCTGGATCGACGGGCGGTCCGACCGGGCGCGGTTGACGCTGCGCCGCGGCGACCGGGTCATCGGCACCACCACCGCGTCGTCGCACCAGTTCACCGTCGACAACGGCAACCGGACCTACCAGCTCACGCTGGACGTCACCCGGGACACCTTCCCCGACCGTGTCTGGTGGACCACCTCGATCGCGACGTCCACCACCTGGACGTTCCGCTCCCAGCGGCCGAAGGGGGAGCAGCCGTCGGTGCTGCCGCTGCCCCAGATCGGGTACGCGATCGGGACGGACCTGACCAACGCCGTCCGCGCCGGGCGGCCGTACCCGCTGCGGCTCACGCCGGGCTACCAGCCGGGCGCGACCGGCCGCGGCCGGTTCGAGGTGCGGGTGTGGGTGTCCCACGACGACGGGGCCCACTGGCACGCCGTGCCCACACGCGGCGATGGGACCGTGACCGCCACCATGCCGGCCGCCCCGGCCGGCGCTCGGTTCGCCACCGTCCGGGTCACCGCGACCGACCGCGACGGCAATCGCATCGACCAGACCATCACGCGGGCCTGGAAGGTGCTGCCCTGACCTGACCCGCCGTCGGGCCGCGGCGCGGACACGAGCGACGCGGGACCCGACGGCACCCGTGGAGGGTGTTCTCCGGCCGCTCTCCACGGCACGGCGGTGCCGGGCGACTCCACCCTCCGTCGCCCGGCACCGTCTCGTGCCGCGATCACGCGCAGGGGCCGCCCCCGCACACGTCGACGACCTTGCCGGTGAGCAGGAAGACCGCCTTCTGCCGCTGCGCGCCCGGCTGGGCGCGCGGGTGCTCGTGCGGGTCGTCGCCGTACTCGGGGCCGACCGGGGCGAGGTTCGTCGGCGGTGGCGCCGACGTCGCGCCGCTGTTCCAGATCACGATCGCCGAGCCCGCGTACGGGTACCGGCGGATCGGCGGGATGCCCCAGTACGGCTCCACGTCGTGCGACCAGCCGGGGGCGAGAGCCGGGGTGTGCAGGCGGGCGCCGATGGTGCGCGCCTCGACCTCGGCCGCGGCGGGCGAGACCTGGTGGTCGCCGAAGGCCACGTGCATCAACACCTGGTGCGCCGGCGTACGCGGCAGCGGGTCGTCGGTCATGTGCTGGGCGTACCCGTTGGCCTCGGCGCGGTCCCACAGCATCTGCAACAGCGCGAAGATCAGCTGCTGGTCGACCCGGTCCGGGTAGTACCCGTCCATGATCTGCTGGAACTGCGCGAAGTCGACGCTGCGCTGCAACAGCGTCGAGTAGTTCATACCGGGCACACCGAGCACCGAGCGCGTCCAGTCCTGCGCGACGGCGGTGAGCGCGCCGCCGTTGATGCCGCCCTGGCTGTTGCCGTCGTAGTGCAGCCCACCCCGCACGTCGATCAGCGGACGCCCCCGGGTGTCCTGGAACGCCGGGTGCGCGGCGAACCCACCGCGGTGGATCATCGTCCGGCCCAGGAAGAGGAAGTTCAGGAAGCTCTGCTGGAGCCGGTCCGCCACCGCGGGGAAGACGCTGAGGTCGGTGAAGGCGCCGGCCACGAACGGGACGTCGGCCGCCGCCATGCCGATCCAGCTGGTCGCGCAGAAGGTGAAGTCGTACGTGGCCGACATGGTCTTGACGTTGCCCGCGTTGATCTCGGTGGGCCGGCCGAGCAGGCCGTGCCCGTAGAGCGACAGGTGCGCGGGCCGGGCGGCGGAGGCGCTGCGCGGGATGTTGCAGACGAAGTCCGCCCGCAGCGTGGTGCCCGACGGTGTGGGCAGGGCGTACGGCGTGCGCGCGGTCCCGTCACCGTGGGCCGGCCCGTAGTGCAACCGCGAGCCGGGGCCGCCGTCGCCGGTCAGGTAGGACGGCACGTCGACGGTGCCGGTCACCTGCCGGGCGATCCGCGGGTCCTGCTCCGGGGTGTAGTCGGTGACCTGGTCGACCGTGAACGTCGGCGCGGCCCGGCCGAGCCGGCCGAACGCGTCGTCGCGCACGGCCAGCATCCGCCCGGTCAGGCCCTTCCGGCTCGCCACCGTGAAGTCCCACGCCAGGTAGAGCTCGCCGCGCTTGACCCCGGCCCGGCCGAGGTCGGCGAGGATCCGCTTCATCTGTGGGGCGCGACGGTCGCGGGGTGAGATCCCGCCGCCGGTGACGTACGCCCGGAACGCCCTCGGCGCCGGGATGCGCGCGTGGTCACCGTCGCGCATGTCGCGCAGGCCCACGACATACCGGGCGCCCTCGGTCAGCGCGACCGCCGGCCGGATGATGAGCACCTGCCGGTCGGGTCGGTCGGCGGCGTGCGCGTCCAACTCGGCCCAGTAGGGCGTGCGCTGACCGGTGGTGGTGTCGAGCAGCACGATCGGCGCGTCCCGGGCCAGGGAGCGGCCGATGTCGGTGACCGGCGCGATCCCCGTCGCCGTGGCGTCGAGTCGGGGCACGTGCACCAGGATCGGCGAGCCCGGGCTGAACCCGTCCTGCCGGTTCCACTCGGTCGGGTCGATCGGGCTGCCCTGCACGTTGGCCGGCATCGAGGAGGGCGCGAACCGCACCCGTTTGCCGGTGGGGCTGGCCGGGTCGGGAACGGTGAAGTAGTCGTTCGGGAACGGCAGGAGGCAGGCGGTCGGGTCGATCGGGTCGCAGTCGCCGTGCGCGGGGGGCTGGGGCCGTAGCGGGGGCGCCGCGGCCGCGGCGGTGCCGGCCAGCACCAGACCGGCGGTCGCCAGCACCGACGCGGCGAGACGGAGCCGTCGGGGGAGGGTCACACGCATTTCCTTCGATGGTGGACGGAGGGGACGGTGCGCCGCGCCGGCGGTGGCGGTGGATCAGGGGTCGGGGCGCGGCGGTGTTGTTCTTCCTACGCCCGCGAATGATCGGGAGGCAAGAGCGGCCCCGACGGGCCGGGCCGCGGGGGTCGTTCGACGCGACGAGCCGTGACCCGGCCGACCGCACCGGTTCGCGGTGGGGCCCGTGCGCCGTCGGCTCAGCCAGAACGTCGACCTGGAACCGGACGGTCCGCCCACCGTCAGGCTGCCCTTGTCGTGGCGGACGTCGACACCGGGCCGGTCGGACAGCTCCGGCGACCGGGCATCGGTGGGTGGCCCGGGTGATGTCGGGGCGGTCACGGGGCCGGCGGTGGACGCGTGACCTGCGAAGTGAGCGTTAACATGCGCTGAGGCGAGGGTCAACATACGCATTGCATTCGATCGTGTCAATACTCCCACCTGCGAGGACATCTCCCGTTGACAAAGTGGACACGGGGGGTTGACACGACTTGATGTTAACGCTCACACTTCTGCGCCAGATGGGCAGTGGCTGCCAGGCGGCGGAGCGCGGTGCCGGCCGCACGGAAGGGCCCACCAAGGCGTCAGAAAGTTGGAGGAAAGACCGATGTCGAAGAAGTTCCTCGCGGTCGTCGCCGGCGTGGTGCTGGCCGCGAGCCTGACCGCGTGTGGCGGTGAGTCGTCCTCGTCCGGAGCGGGCGGCTCCGGCAATGACACCATCACGATGGGCTTCGCCCAGGTCGGCGCCGAGTCCGGCTGGCGTACGGCCAACACGAAGTCCGTCCAGGACTCGGCCAAGGAGGCCGGGATCGAGCTCAAGTTCTCCGACGCTCAACAGAAGCAGGAGAACCAGATCAAGGCGATCCGCAGCTACATCCAGCAGAAGGTCGACGTCATCGCCTTCAGCCCGGTCGTCGAGACCGGCTGGGACGCCGTGCTGCTGGAGGCCAAGCGCGCCAACATCCCCGTGATCCTCACCGACCGCGCGGTCGACTCGGAGGACACCTCGCTCTACAAGACCTTCCTCGGCTCGGACTTCGTGGAGGAGGGCAAGAAGGCGGGCGAGTGGCTGGTCAAGGAGTCGGCCGGCAAGCCGGAGGTCAACGTCGTCGAGCTCCAGGGCACCACCGGCGCCGCTCCCGCCATCGACCGCAAGGAGGGCTTCGCCGAGGCCATCAAGGCCGCCCCGCAGATCAAGGTGATCGCCTCGCAGACCGGTGACTTCACCCGCTCCGGCGGCAAGCAGGTGATGGAGGCGTTCCTCAAGTCCAACCCGAAGATCGACGTGGTGTACGCCCACAACGACGACATGGGTCTGGGCGCGATCGAGGCCATCGAGGCGGCCGGCAAGAAGCCGGGTGTCGACATCAAGATCATCACGGTTGACGCCGTGCGTGACGGCATGCAGGCCCTCGCCGACGGGAAGATCAACTTCATCGTGGAGTGCAACCCGCTCCTCGGCCCCCAGCTCATGGAGCTCGCCAAGAAGGTCGTCAACGGCGAGGAGGTGCCGCCGCGCGTGGTGACCGAGGAGACGACGTTCACTCAGGAGCAGGCGAAGACCGAGCTGCCCAACCGCAAGTACTGAGGTCGGGCGGACCCCGCCCACCGGCGCCCCCGCCGTCCACCCGGACGGCGGGGGCGCCCACCCCCGACGTCCGGCCCGTGGCCGGCCATGGCACGTAGCACCTGATGGAGGACCACCATGTCGGTGGACGCGAAGCAGGCACCGGACGCGGCCGAACCGGCCGCCCTGGTGCGGATGCGCGGGATCTCGGTCGAGTTCCCGGGCGTGAAGGCCCTGCAGGAGGTGGACTTCCGGCTGCTCCCCGGCGAGGTGCACGCCCTCATGGGCGAGAACGGCGCCGGAAAGTCGACCCTCATCAAGGCGTTGACCGGTGTCTACACCCCGGCCGCCGGCGTCACGACCCTCGAGGGGAGGACGGTGTCCTTCTCCGGCCCGGCAGAGGCCCAGGACGCGGGGATCAGCACCGTCTACCAGGAGGTGAACCTCTGCCCCAACCTCACCGTCGCCGAGAACATCCTGCTCGGACGCGAACCCCGGCGCTTCGGCGCCATCGACGGCAGAGCCACCCGGGCCCGCGCCGCGCAACTGCTCGCCGACATGGGCCTGCACATCGACCCGAGGTCCGTCCTCGCCGAGCACCCCATCGCCGTCCAGCAGCTCGTGGCCATCGCGCGCGCCGTCGCCGTGGACGCGAAGGTCCTCATCCTCGACGAGCCGACCTCCAGCCTCGACCAGGACGAGGTCGCCGAACTCTTCCGCATCATGCGCGTCCTGCGGGAACGCGGCGTCGCCATCCTCTTCGTCTCCCACTTCATCGAGCAGGTCTACGAGATCTCCGACCGGATGACCGTGCTGCGCAACGGCCGGCTCGTGGGGGAGTACCGCACCGCCGAACTCAGCCGGCTCGACCTCGTCTCCCTGATGATCGGACGGGAGCTCGGCACGCTGGCCGAGGTCGAGCGACTCGCCGAACAGGCCGGGGAGGAGGCCAGCAGCGTCCCCTTGCTCAAGGCCACCGGCGTCGGCCGCAAGGGCTCCGTCGCCCCGTTCGACCTCCAGATCAACCGCGGCGAGGTCGTGGGCCTCGCCGGCCTCCTCGGCTCCGGCCGCACCGAACTCGCCCGGCTGCTGTTCGGCGCCGACCGGCCCGACAGCGGTCAGGTGACCGTCGACGGCAAGGCGGTCCACCTGCGCAGCCCCCGCGCCGCCATCGCCGCCGGCATCGCCTTCTGCTCCGAGGACCGCAAGGGCGAGGGCGTCGTGGCCGACCTCAGCATCCGCGACAACCTGATCCTCGCCATGCAGGCCGCCAACGGCTGGGCCCGGCCCATCCCGCGACGGACCAAGGACCAACTGGTCGAGAAGTGGATCAAGGCGCTCGACATCCGCCCGGCGAACCCCGACGCGCTCGTCGGCCGGCTCTCCGGCGGCAACCAGCAGAAGGTGCTGCTCGCCCGCTGGCTGGTCACCCGGCCGAAGCTGCTCATCCTCGACGAGCCGACCCGCGGCATCGACGTCGGGGCCAAGGCGCAGATCCAGAAGCTCGTCGCCGAGCTCGCGCAGGAAGGCATGGGCGTGGTCTACATCTCCGCGGAGCTCGAAGAGGTCGTGCGCCTGAGCCACCGCGTGGTGGTGATGAAGGACCGGGCCAAGGTCGCCGAACTCGACCAGCACGCGACCGTGGACGACATCATGCGGCTCATCGCCCACGTCGACGAGTCCTCCGAGGCGGTGGCGGCATGACCTCCACGCGCGCCCTCGACCGGTTCCGCGACAGCGGGCTGCTCTGGCCCCTCGTGGCCCTCGTGCTGCTGCTCGCCGCCAACGCCGTCGTACGCCCGTCGTTCCTGGCCCTGCGCATCCAGGACGGCCACCTCTACGGCAGCCTCATCGACATCCTGAAGAACGGCGCGCCGACCATGCTCATCGCCCTCGGCATGTGCCTGGTCATCGCCACCCGGGGCATCGACCTCTCGGTCGGCGCCGTCGTCGCCATCTCCGGCGCGGTCACCTGCTGGTTCATCGCCGGAGCGGGCGACCCGACCAGCGCCGGCACCGCCCTGGCCGGCATGGGCATCGCCCTGGCGCTGTGCGCCGTGCTCGGCCTGTGGAACGGATTCCTCGTGGCCGCCCTGCGCATCCAACCGATCATCGCGACGCTCGTGCTCATGACGGCCGGCCGGGGCATCGCCATGCTCATCACCGACGGCCAGATCATCACCGTACGCAACCCGACCTTCCGTACGGTCGGGGCCGGTTTCCTGCTGCTGCCCGTCTCGATCCTCATCGCCGTCGCCGTGTTCGCGCTCGTCGCCCTCGTGACCCGCAAAACCGCGCTCGGCCTGCTCATCGAGTCCGTCGGCATCAATCCCGAGGCCAGCCGGCTGGCCGGCCTGCGCTCGGCCACCATCCAGTGGACGGTCTACGTGTTCGCCGCGATCTGCGCGGGCGTCGCCGGCCTGATGATCAGCTCGAACGTCAGCGCCGCCGACGCCAACAACGCCGGGCTCTGGATCGAGATGGACGCCATCCTCGCCGTCGTGATCGGCGGCACCTCGCTCGCCGGTGGCCGCTACAGCCTCACCGGCACCCTGCTCGGGGCGCTCATCATCCAGACGCTCACCACGACCGTCTACAGCATGGGCATCGCCCCCGAGATCACGCTGGTCTTCAAGGCCGTCGTCGTCATCGCCGTGTGCCTGCTCCAGGCGCCCAAGGCGCGGGCCGCCCTGCTGCGCCGCACCCGGCGACGCCACGCGCCGCCCGACGCCGGGACCGACGCCCCGCAGCACCCGCAGACCCCGACCACGCCCATGGTGGAGAAGGTGGCCCAGCCATGACGACCTCGACAGCGCCCGTCAAGGGCAAGGCCCCGATCGGAGCCCTTCCGAACGGCCGGTCGCTCTCCGCCCGGGTCGTCCCCGTGATCGCCACGTTCGTGCTGTTCGTGCTCCTCTTCGGGGTCGGCACCGCCCGCTACGACGGGTTCATGTCCGGCCAGGTCGTGGCCAACCTGTTCATCGACAACGCCTTCCTCATCGTCCTCGCCGTCGGCATGACCTTCGTCATCGTCACCGGCGGCATCGACCTGTCGGTGGGCGCCGTGGTCGCGCTGTCGACCATGGTGGCCGCCGCCGGCCTGCGGGCGGGCATCCCCATGCCGCTCGTGGTGCTGCTGGTGCTGCTCATGGGATCGACACTCGGCCTGCTCATGGGCCTGGTCATCCACTACTTCGAGATCCAGCCGTTCATCGTGACGCTCGCCGGGATGTTCCTCGCCCGCGGTCTGTGCTTCGTCGTGAGCGTCGAGTCGATCTCCATCAAGGACCCGACGTTCCGCACCTTCGCCACCACGGCCATCCCGCTGACCGGTGACGTGACGATCACCTGGAGCGTGGTCCTCGCCCTGGCCGTCGTGGCGGTGGCCGTCTGGGTGCTGCACCGCACCCGCTTCGGCCGCACGGCGTACGCCATCGGCGGCAACGAGGGCTCCGCCACCCTCATGGGCCTGCCCGTCGCCCGGGTGAAGGTCGGCGTCTACGTCATCAGCGGGCTCTGCTCCGCGCTCGCGGGGCTCCTCTTCTCGCTCTACATGCTCTCCGGCTACGGACTGCACGCCGTCGGCATGGAGCTGGACGCCATCGCCGCCACCGTCATCGGCGGCACCCTGCTCTCCGGCGGCGTCGGCTACGTCCTGGGCTCGCTGCTCGGCGTGCTCGTCCTGGGCGTCATCCAAACCCTGATCTCCTTCCAGGGCACGCTCAGCTCATGGTGGACGAAAATCGCGATCGGAACCCTGCTGCTCCTCTTCGTCGTCATGCAGCGAATCTCCATGCGGAGGCAGCGGTGACGGCTGCCTCCCGGGCGCCGGTGATGGCCGACGTCGCCCGCCTGGCGGGCGTGTCCCATCAGACCGTGTCACGGGTGATCAACGGATCGCCCAGCATCAAGCCGGAAACCCGGGAGCGGGTCCTCCAGGCCATCGAACGGCTCGGCTACCGCCCCAACACCGCCGCCCGCGCGCTGGTGCGCGGACGCTCCGGGATGATCGGCATCATCGGCACGGCCCGGACCTTGTTCGGCCCGACCAGCATCCACCGCAGCGTCGAGGACGCGGCGCGCTCCGCCGGGTTCTTCGCCACCTCGGTGAGCCTCAGCGAGGTGACCAGGAACGCCCTGAGCGACGCCACCGAGCACCTCATGCGCGTCGGCGTGGAGGGCATCGTCATGATCGCCGGCCACGACGAGGCCCTCGAGGTCGTCCGCATGCAGCCCTCCCGCGTCCCCTTCGTCGTGGTGGAGGGGGACCTGTCCAAGGCGTCCCTCACCGTCGGCGTGGACCAGGTGCTCGGGGCCCGCCTGGCGACGGAGCACCTCCTCGGGCTGGGGCACCGGGAGATCGTGCACGTCAGCGGCCCGCTCAACTGGGCGGAGGCCCGCGCCCGCGTCGAAGGCTGGCGCCTCGCCATGACCGAGGCCGGCCTGCGCCCGGCCGAACCCGTACCCGGCGACTGGAGTTCCCGCAGCGGGTACGCCGCCGGGCTGCGGATCTCGGAGATGAGCGAGACCACCGCGGTGTTCGCCGCCAACGACCAGATGGCCATCGGGGTGCTGCGCGCGCTGCACGAGCGGGGCCGGCGCGTGCCCGAGGACATCTCCGTCGTCGGGTTCGACGACGTCCCCGAGGCCGCCTACCTCATCCCGCCGCTGACCACCATCCAGCAGGACTTCGACGCCGTCGGTCGCCGTGCGATCGAGGTCGTCACGCAGGCGATCAGGGGCGAGGAGCTGCACCCCTCGCCGTTGGTCATTCCCACGCTCGTGGTGCGCGAGAGCACCACGCCGCCGACAAGGACCAGCACATGACCAGTGACAAGTACGTGGTGGGCGTCGACTTCGGGACCCTGTCGGGCCGGGCCCTCGTGGTCCGGGTGTCGGACGGCGCCGAACTCGGCTCGGCCGTGCACGAGTACCCGCACGCCGTCCTCACCGACGCCCTCCCCGCCGGGCCGGCGCTGCCGCCGGAGTGGGCGTTGCAGGTGCCCCAGGACTACCGCGAGGTGCTCCGGGTGGCGGTGCCGGCCGCGGTGCGGGACGCGGGCATCGACCCGGCCGACGTCATCGGCATCGCCACCGACTTCACGGCCTGCACCGTCCTGCCGACCACCGCCGACGGCACACCGCTGTGCGAGCTGCCGCCGTACGCCGACCGGCCGCACGCCTACGTGAAGCTGTGGAAGCACCACGCCGCCCAGGGGCAGGCCGACCGCATCAACGAGCTGGCCCGCCAGCGAGGGGAGGCGTGGCTGCCACGCTACGGCGGGCTCATCTCCTCCGAGTGGGAGTTCGCCAAGGCGCTCCAGGTCCTGGAGGAGGACCCCGAGGTGTACGCCGCGACCGAGCGCTGGGTGGAGGCCGCCGACTGGATCGTGTGGCAGCTGTGCGGCAGGTACGTCCGCAACGCCTGCACCGCCGGCTACAAGGGCATCCTCCAGGACGGGACGTACCCGACACCGGAGTACCTGGCCGCCCTCAACCCCGGCTTCGCGGACTTCGTCGTCGACAAGCTCGCGCACCCGGTAGGCCAGCTCGGCGAGGCCGCCGGGCGGCTCACCGCGCAGGCGGCTGCCTGGACCGGGCTGCCCGAGGGGATCGCCGTGGCCGTCGGCAACGTCGACGCCCACGTCACCGCGCCCGCCGCCCAGGCGACCGAGCCGGGCCAGATGGTGGCCATCATGGGGACCTCCACCTGCCACGTCGTGTCCAGCAGCGTGCTGCGCGAGGTGCCGGGCATGTGCGGCGTCGTGGACGGCGGCATCGTTCCGGGCCTCTGGGGCTACGAGGCCGGGCAGTCCGGTGTGGGTGACATCTTCGGCTGGTTCACCCGCACGGGCGTGCCCGCCGCGTACGAGGCCGAGGCGGCCGAACGCGGCGTCTCGGTGCACGAGCTGCTCACCGAGCGGGCCGCCCGCCAGGCCGTCGGTGAGCACGGGTTGGTCGCCCTGGACTGGCACAGCGGCAACCGGTCCGTCCTCGTCGACCACGAACTCTCCGGAGTCGTCGTGGGGCAGACCCTCGCGACCCGTCCCGAGGACGTCTACCGCGCGCTGCTGGAGGCCACCGCCTTCGGCACCCGGGTGATCCTCGAGACCTTCCGCGACAGCGGCGTGCCGGTCGAGGAGCTCATCGTCGCCGGCGGCCTCACGAAGAACCGCCTGCTCATGCAGATCTACGCCGACGTCACCCGGATGCCGCTGTCGATCCTCCGCTCGGAGCAGGGCCCCGCCCTCGGCTCCGCGATCCACGCCGCGGTCGCCGCCGGCGCGTACCCCGGTATCACGACCGCGGCCAAGACCATGGGCCGCGTCACCCGGGCCGCGTTCGTGCCCGACGAGGGGCGGGCGGCGGCCTACGACGCCCTGTACGCCGAGTACCTGACGCTGCACGACTACTTCGGCCGGGGCGCGAACCCGGTCATGAAGCGGCTCAAGGAGATCCGCCGCTCCGCCCTGGGCGGCGCCGCCCGAGAGGAGATCTGACGTGACCGTCCTGACCGACGTCGACGCGACGATCCGCAACCTCCGGGAGGAGGTGTGCCGGCTGCACGCCGAGCTGACGCACTACGAACTCGTGGTGTGGACCGCCGGCAACGTGTCGGCGCGCGTCCCCGGCCGCGACCTCATGGTCATCAAGCCCAGCGGCGTGGCGTACGACAAGCTCACCCCCGAGAACATGGTCGTCTGCGACCTGCACGGCACCGTCGTCGACGGTGACCACGCCCCCTCGTCCGACACCGACGCCCAGGCCTACGTCTACCGCCACATGCCGCACGTCGGCGGCGTCGTGCACACCCACTCGACGTACGCGACGGCCTGGGCCTCGCGGGGCGAGCCGATCCCGTGCGTGCTGACGATGATGGCCGACGAGTTCGGCGGCGACATCCCCGTCGGCCCGTTCGCGCTCATCGGCGACGACTCCATCGGGCGCGGGATCGTGCAGACCCTCTCGCAGAGCCGGTCGCCCGCGGTGCTCATGCGCAACCACGGTGTCTTCAGCATCGGCCCGAACGCCCGCGCCGCCGTGAAGGCCGCCGTCATGTGCGAGGACGTCGCCCGCACCGTCCACATCGCCCGTCAGCTCGGCCAGCCGCTGCCCATCGGTCAGCGTGACATCGACTCCCTCTACGACCGCTACCAGAACGTCTACGGGCAGCGTTGATCCGCCCCGGCAACTCGAGGAGACCCACCCATGCGTGCTGACCCCCACCCCGCCCCGGAGCTGTGGTTCCTGACCGGCAGCCAGCACCTGTACGGCGAGGAGACGCTGCGCCAGGTCGCCGAGCAGTCGCAGGCGATCGCCAAGCACCTCGACGCGAGCGGCGTGCTGCCCGCCAAGGTCGTCTGGAAGCCGGTCCTCACCGACGCGGCCGCCATCCACGCCCAGATCCTGGCGGCCAACGCCGCCGGCGGGTGCATCGGCGTCATCACCTGGATGCACACGTTCTCCCCGGCGAAGATGTGGATCGCGGGCATGGACGCGCTGCGCAAGCCGATGCTGCACCTGCACACCCAGGCCGGCGCGGAGTTGCCCTGGTCCACCATCGACATGGACTTCATGAACCTCAACCAGGCCGCCCACGGCGACCGGGAGTTCGGCTACCTCACCGCGCGGCTCGGCGTGGCTCGCAAGATCGTCGCCGGGCACGTGAGCAACCCGGCGGTCGTCGACCGCGTCGCCACCTGGGCCCGCGCCGCCCTCGGCGCGCACGAGCTGCGGACGCTGCGGCTGGCCCGGTTCGGCGACAACATGCGCGACGTCGCCGTCACCGAGGGGGACAAGGTCGAGGCGCAGCTGCGCTTCGGGGTCTCCGTCAACACGTACGGGGTGAGCGAGCTGGTCGAGGTCGTCGACCAGGTCTCCGAGGCGGTGGTCGACGACCTGGTGCGCGAATACCTCGACAGCTACGACGTGGCCGCCGAACTGCGCCCGGGCGGGGACCGGCACGACTCGCTGCGCTACGGCGCCCGGATCGAGGCGGCCCTGCGCACCTTCCTCACCGACGGCGGCTTCCGCGCCTTCACGACCAACTTCGAGGATCTCGGCGGGCTGCGCCAACTGCCCGGCCTGGCCGTGCAGCGGCTGATGGCCGACGGCTACGGCTTCGGCGGCGAGGGCGACTGGAAGACGGCCGTCCTGCTGCGCGCCGCCAAGGCCATGGAGGCGGGCCGGCCCGGTGGCACCAGCTTCATGGAGGACTACACCTACCACCTGGTGCCGGGGCAGGAGAAGATCCTCGGCGCCCACATGCTGGAGGTCTGCCCCAGCATCGCCGGGCGCCGGCCCACCCTCGAGGTCCACCCGCTCGGCATCGGCAACCGGGAGGACCCGGTCCGGCTGCGGTTCACCGCCGCCCCCGGCCCCGCCGTGGTGGTGGGCCTGAGCGACCTCGGCGACCGGTTCCGCCTGACCCTCAACGAGGTGGACGTCGTCGAGCCCGACGAGGCGTTGCCCCTGCTCCCGGTCGCGTGCGCCGTGTGGGAGCCCCGCCCGACCCTGTCGACCTCGGCCGAGTGCTGGCTGCTCGCCGGCGGTCCGCACCACACGGTGCTGTCCAAGGCGGTGGGTACGCAGGAGTTCCGCGAGCTGGCCGAGATGCTGCGCACGGAACTCGTCGTCATCGACGCGACCACCACGCCCGAGGAGCTCCAACGGGAACTGCGGTGGAGCGCCGCCTACCACCGCCTCGCCGCTCGGCTCTGACACCCCGCGAATCCGCCTGTGCCGCCGCCGAGGGCGTGACCGCGGGCCCGACACCGCACCGGGCGGGCGCGGCGTCGCGCCGGCTCCGCCGTGGCCGGCGCGGGGGCTCACACCCGCAGCGGCAGGCCGCCGTGGTGCAGCCGGAAGGAGTCCAGCGCCCCGGGGTCGACCGCGAGACGGAGGTGGGGGAGCTGCCGCGCGATCCGTTCGAACATCACCCGGCTCTCCAGCCGGGCCAGGTGTGCGCCGAGGCAGAAGTGGATCCCGTGGCCGAAGGCGATGTGCCGGCGCACGTCGGTGCGGTGGATGTCGAACACGTGCGGCCGGTCGAACACGGCGGGGTCGCGGTTGGCTCCCCACAACGACAACCCCACCCGGTCGTACGCCGGGATCCGTCCACCGCCCAGCTCGATGTCCTGGAACGCGTACCGGGGCGGCACGATCTCGACGGGGCCGCGGAACCGCAGGGTCTCCTCCACCACGGCGGCCGCCAGCGCCGGCTGCGCGCGCAGCGCCTGCCACTGCTCCGGATGGGTGAGCAGGAGGCGGATGCCGTTCACGATCAGGTCGACGGTCGTCTCCTGACCGGCGATGAGCAGCAGCTGCACGAGCGCCACCAGCTCGTCGCGGTCGAGCCGGTCGCCGTCGTCGGTGAGGGCCACGAGCGTGGAGATCAGGTCGTCCTCCGGCGCCGCCCGGCGCCGGACCGCCAGCTCGTCGAGGTACGCCGCGAACTCGAGGGTGGCCGCCGGGCCGCCCGGGCCGGCCGACACGATCTCGGCGGACCAGGCGCGGAACCGCGGCCGGTCCGCCTCGGGAACGCCGACCAGCTCGGCGATGACGTTCACCGGCACCGGGTCGGCGAGGTGGGCGACCGCGTCGATGTGCCCCTGCCCACGGGCGTCGGCGACCAACCGGTCGGCGAGGTCGCCGATCCACGGCTCCAGCCGGGCCACCGCCCGCGCCGTGAAGCCACCGCTGACCAGTCCCCGTAGTCGGGTGTGGTCGGGCGGGTCGATCGTGATGAGCTGGCGCGCCTCGATCCTGGCCACCGCCGGCAGGTGGTGCCGGGCGGGCGGGCCCATCCGGGGGCAGTGGCGGTGGACCTCGTGCCCGATCGCCGGGTGACGCAACCCGGCCAGGACGTCCGCGTGGCCGGCCACCACCCACAACCGTTCGCCCGCGGGATCGATCTGGAGCACCGGCCGTCCGCTGTCGCGGACCCGGTCGTAGAACTCGTGCGGATCGCGGCGGACCGCCGGGTCCCACAACTCGGACGTGCCGAACCTGGCGGTCACGCCGCCTCCTCGATCAGGGAAGTCCGCGGTGCCCGCGGGGAGGGTGCGGCGCCGCTCTCGGCGGCCGACTCATCGACGGGCGTCGTGCGGCGAGGGCGGTTCGCAAGGCCGGAGGAAGGGAGGTGAGCGCTAACATAGGCAGGTTTCCGGAACGTGTCAATCCTGGGACCTTACTTGTTCGTAGGGATTGACGAAGCCGTTTGTTAACGCTCACACTCCTGACATCGGTCGAACTCCACACCGACGCCCAGCCCCGGATCACCGGCGTCGACGGCGAGGCCGATGCACCACACGCGACCACCGCGTCGGGCGAGCCCTCCGCAACGGACCTCCGCCGTCCCCGGCCGCACCAACGGACGCCAACGGACGCGACACGGACGACCGGCGTCGCCGCCGCGACCCGGGCGGCCGGCGCCACGGGCGCGAGCCCGGCGCACCACGGACCCGGGTGCCGCGAGCAGCCCCCCGAGCACGCGATCGGCCCCACACACCCACGTGGAAGGACGAACCCAGAAGTGGCCCACTCCGACAAGGTCTCCGTCAACCGACGCCAGCTGCTCCAGGCATCCGCGGCCGGCGCCGTCGCCGTCGCCTCCTCCGGCGCCCTCGTGGCGACACCCGCCCAGGCCGCGCCGGACAGCGCACCGGCGACCGCCCCGGCGGCGCACGGCCCGATCCCGCCCGACCCCGGTCCCGGCGGCACGGCCCCGGTCCGACCGTTCCAGCTGCGCGACGTCCGGCTGGGCGACGGCCTGCTCCAGGAGAAGCGCGACCGCATCAAGAACTACCTCCGGCAGTACGACGAGCGCCGCTTCCTCGTGCTCTTCAACAACCAGGCCGGCCGACCGAACCCGGCCGGCGTCGCGGTCCCCGGCGGCTGGGAGGACGGCGGCCTGCTCAGCGGCCACTGGGCCGGCCACTTCCTGACCGCCCTCGCGCAGGCCTACGCCGACCAGGGCGAGCCGATCTTCAAGAGCAAGCTCGACTGGATGGTCGACGAGCTCGCGGCCTGCCAGGACGCGATCACCGCCCGGATGGGCAACGGCGGCCCCGGCGGCGAGGACCCGCAGGAGCCGCAGATCGGGCGGGTGCCGGGCAAGTTCGGCAACGGCCTGCGGTTGAACGGCCCGAGCGCCGCGGAGCACGTCACCCTTCCCCAGGAGGCGATCAGCCAGCTCACCGACTTCACGATCGCGACCTGGGTGAACCTCGGGTCCGCCCAGAACTGGAGCCGGGTGTTCGACTTCGGTCAGAACAGCACCGTCAACATGTTCCTGACCGCGCGCGCCGGTGTCACCGGCAACGTGCCGCGCTTCGCGATCACCGTCGGCGGCTCCGGCGGGGAGCAGCAGATCAACGGCACCACGGCGCTGCCGACGAACCAGTGGGTGCACCTGGCCGTCACGCTGTCGCAGAACACCGGCACGCTCTGGGTGAACGGTGAGGTCGCGGGCACCAACGCGAACATGACCCTCAACCCGTCCCATCTCGGAAACCCGGGCAACCGCTGGATCGGACGCTCGCAGTACGGCGACCCGTTCCTGGACGCCACCATCGACGAGTTCCACATCTTCGACCGCGCGCTGAACGCGCAGGAGGTCCGGTCCCTGGTCGACTCGCCCGCCGGCACCACCGGCGGCGGCACCATCGCGTGGTATCGCTTCGACGAGGCGGACGGCTCCACCATCAAGGACTCCTCGCCCAACGGCCGCGACGGCGGCATCGTGGCGAGCCAGGGCGACGGGGCCGCCCTGTGGGTCCCGACCCACCCCGGATACCTGGGTGCCATCCCGGAGGACGCGGTGCTGCGGCTCGGCCCGCCCCGGTACGCGGTCTACGGCGGCAACCTGAGCACCAACACGTGGGCGCCCTGGTACACCCAGCACAAGATCCTGCGGGGCCTGCTCGACGCCTATTACCACACCGACAACCAGAAGGCGCTCGACGTCGCCGTCAAGATGGCCGACTGGGCGCACCTCGCGCTGACCGTCGGGGACAAGAACCACCCCGACTACGCGGGCCCGATCACGCGCGACAACCTCAACTACATGTGGGACCTCTACATCGCCGGCGAGTTCGGCGGCGCGAACGAGGTCTTCCCGGAGATCTACGCGCTGACCGGCGACGCGAAGCACCTGGAGACCGCCAGGTGCTTCGACAACCGGGAGTCGCTCTTCGACGCCGCCGTGCAGAACCGCGACATCCTCGTCGTGACGCCGGAGAACCGGCCCGGCCGCCGGCGCCCCGACCGGCTGCACGCCAACACGCACGTGCCGCAGTTCATCGGGTACCTGCGCGTGTACGAGCACAGCGGCGACCACGAGTACTTCCAGGCCGCGAAGAACTTCTTCGGCATGGTCGTCCCGCACCGCATGTTCGCCAACGGTGGCACGGGCGGCAACTACCCCGGTTCCAACAACAACATCGAGATGTTCCAGAACCGGGACAACATCGCGAACGCCATCGCCCAGGGCGGCGCGGAGACCTGCACCACCTACAACCTGATCAAGCTGGCCCGCAACCTGTTCCTGCACGAGCAGGACCCGGCGTACATGGACTACTACGAGCGCGGGCTGCTCAACATGATCACCGGCTCCCGGGCCGACACCGCGAGCGTCAGCAACCCGCAGGTCACCTACTTCCAGCCGCTGACCCCGGGCGCCAACCGCAGCTACGGCAACACCGGCACCTGCTGCGGCGGCACCGGCCTGGAGAACCACACCAAGTACCAGGAGACGATCTACTTCAAGTCCGCGGACGGGCGGAGCCTCTGGGTCAACCTGTACCTGCCGTCCACCCTGACCTGGGCGGAGAAGGGCTTCTCCGTCACCCAGGAGACGACCTACCCGCGCAGCGACCGCACGAAGCTGGTAATCAACGGCAAGGGCCGGCTCGACCTGAAGCTGCGCGTGCCGGGCTGGGTGCAGAAGGGCTTCTTCGTCACCGTCAACGGCACCCCGGTCAAGACCAAGGCCAAGCCGGGCAGCTACCTGACGGTGAGCCGGACGTGGAAGCGCGGCGACGTCGTCGAGATCCGCATGCCGTTCAGCATCCGCGTCGAGCGGGCCCTGGACCGCCCGGACACGCAGGCGATCTTCTGGGGGCCCGTGCTCCTGCAGATCCTCGGCGACCCGGGAGCCGGCGGCTACCGCGAGCTGTCCCTCTACCGCCACCTCAAGCGCGACGGTGACTACGCCCGCTCGGCGATCACGCACGCGAGCACCACCGACGCCGGCGACATGCTCTTCACCACGCACGAGCTCACCCTGCGGCCGTACTACATCAGCGACACCCAGCCCGTCTCGTCGTACTTCCGCCGGGTCGAGCCGACGATCGTGTTCGGGTCCGTCGACACGGGTGTGCCCAACCGCAAGCGCAACGACGGGCTGCCCCGCTACGACGTCCCCGTGACGGGCATCCCCTCGCCCGGCACGGACGGCCCGACCTTCCTCGACCTGGTCTGGGACGAGGCGCCGTTCGCCAACCACGGCCAGTTCGTCTCGGTCGTGGCCCGTACCACCGAGGCGTTCGTCAAGGCGCGGGTGTTCACTCCGGAGGAGGCGGCGCGCGTGCTCGTGGCCGCCGCCCGAGCCAACAAGGAACTCGCTCCGTAGGTGCCGTGCCTCTACGGGGCCGCAGAGGCCCAGTTGGCGGCGGTCCGGCCGACCCGCTCGACCGGACCGCCGTCACACGGTGGCGGGACGGCTCACGTCAGCACCGCCACGACGTACGCGGCGGCCTCGGCGAGCAGCCTCTGGTCGTAGCGGGCGTCCCGGCTCTCCTTGCTGGACATGATCGAGACGACCAGCGGCGCCGATCCCGGTGGCCACACCACGCCGATGTCGTTCAGCGTGCCGTGGTCACCGGTCCCGGTCTTGTCCGCCACCGTCCACCCGCGCGGGACGCCGGCCCGGATGCGCTGGGCGCCGGTGGTGTTGCGCACCAGCAAATCGCGCAGGTAGGCGCGCTTGTCGTCCGGCAGGGCGTCGCCCAGCACGATCCTCTGGTAGGTGGTGCCGATGGCCCGGGGCGAGGACGTGTCCCGGGGGTCGCCGGGTGTCGCGGTCACGATCGCCGGCTCCACCCGGTCCATCCGGGTGACGACGTCGCCGAGCCCGCGCACGTACGCCGTCAGCCGCGCCGGACCGCCGAGCTCGCGCAGCAGCAGGTTGCCGGCCGTGCCGTCGCTGAAGCGGACCGCGGCGTCGCACACCTGCCCGATCGTCATCCCGGTGCCCACGTGACGCCGGGTGACGACGGAGCTCTTCATGAGATCGCCCTCGCCGTAGCGGACGACCGTCTCCAGGTGCGACATCGGGTGCGCGTGCAGGACCGCCGCCGCCGCGAGCCCCTTGAACGTGGAGCAGAACGCGAACCGCTCGTCCGCCCGGTGGGCGACCGTCGCGCCCGTGCCGGTGTGCAGGGCGTACACCCCGAGCCGGGCGTGGAATCGCCGCTCCAGCCCCACCAGGCGGTCGTGCCGGTCCGTCCCGCCGGCGGCGGACGGCGAGGGAGCGGCGGGGGAGGGCGCGGTGGCGGACGGCGTCGCGGCGCGGGGCGACGGTGAGCCGCCGCCCCGGGTGCACGCGGCCACCGGCAGGAGCGCGGCGGCGCCCAGGAGGAGGCGCCGGGAGACGGCCGGTCGGGTGGAGGTCATGCTCGCCCTCCGCTGCTGAGTCGACGATCGCGAAGCCACAGGGGGAGTACGCGCGGGGCGGTGGGTGCGGTTGCATCCCGCCGGGCCGGCGTCACCGACGCCCCGGCGCCCGGCTCAGGGGGACGTGGTTCCCGGCGGCGGCGCGGCCTGGTAGCCGGCCGCCTGAAGGGTGAACAGCTCGGCGTAGCGGCCGCCGGCGGCCATGAGGTCGTCGTGCCTGCCGGCCTCCACCAGGCGTCCCTGGTGCAGCACGTAGATCCGGTCGGCGTGGCGGACGTTGGCCAGCCGGTGGGTGATGAGGATGGTGGTGAGCCGCCCCTGCCGGTCGCGGATGGCCTGGAAGAGCGCGTCCTCCGCGCGCGGGTCGAGGGCGGAGGAGGGCTCGTCCATGATGAGCAGCTCGGCGTCGCGCAGGAAGCCGCGCGCGGCGGTGATGCGTTGCCACTGGCCGCCGGAGAGGTCCTGGCCGTTGGCGAAGGTGCGGTCCAGCAGCGTCTCGTAGCCGTGCGGCAGCTCCTTGATCATCTCATCGGCCGCGGCGCGGGCGGCGGCCGCCTCGATACGCTCCTGCCGGGGCTCGGCGTCGACCTCGCCGATCGCGATGTTCGTCGCCGCCGTGAACGGCCACTTGTGGTACTCCTGCGTGACGACCGCGATGCGGGCGTTCAGCGCGTCGGGATGCCACTCCGACAGCGGACGGCCGTTCCACCGGATGGTGCCCTCGGTGGGGCGGCGCAGCCGGGCGATCATCGCGGCGAGGGTCGACTTGCCGGAGCCGTTCTCCCCGACGAACGCCACCGTCTGCCCGGCCTCGATGGTCAGGCTCACCCGGTCGACGGCCGGGGCGTCCCGGTCCGGATAGCGGAGGCTCACCTCCCTGATGGCCAGCTCCCGCAGCGGGCCGGGCGACGCCGCGCCGTCCGGGGCCGGCTCGGGAAGGTAGGCGGCGGCACGCGCCATGAAGCCGGTGTAGTCGCGGAAGTGCTGGCCCTCCGTGTAGACCCGGTCCATCTGGAACGTGGCGATCGCCAGGGACCGTTGCGCCGACTGCACCGCCACCACGCAGGTCGCCGCGGCGGCGAGCGGGATCTGCCCGTCGATCAGGAGCAGCCCCAGCAGCACGTAGACCGCGGCGGTGGCCACACCGGCGATCACCGACCCGACGGTGGTGGTCGTGGTGACCCGCCGCGCCAGCCGGAGCTGGATGTCGGTCTCCACGCCCATGACGCGGTCGTACTGGTCGAGCAGGAACCCGCGCAGGCCGTAGGAGCGCAGTTCGGGCGCGGAGACGCGTTCGGCCATCAGCCGGTGCAGCAGCCACATCCGCCGACGGCGCACCGAGCCGGCCGCGTAGGTCTGGTAGCGCAGGTGCCCCGCCCGCAGCGACGCCCACGCGTTGGGCACCGTCGCGACCAGCAGCGCCGGCAGCAGCAGCGGGTGGATCACCACGACGGCCACGGTCACGGCGAGCAGCCCGGTCAGACCGGCGAGCAGGTTCATCGAGGCCTGCACCAGCTCGGTCGTCTCCTCCGCCCCGCGGGTGGCGCGTTCCATGTCGTCGGCGAACGCGTCGGCGTCGAAGGCCTCCAGCCGCACCGCGGTGGTCACCTCGAACAGGCCCCGTTCCACCTCACGATCCACCTTCGGGGTCAGGCCGTTCTGGGCGTACCCCATCGCCGTGGCCATGCCGGCGCGCAGCGCGGTGGCCGCGGCGAGCGCCGCCAGCGCCGGCAGCGCCGCGACGACCTTGTCCGCGGTCGGCCCGCCGGCGAACAACTCCACCAGCACCCGCTGGGTGGCGAGCAGACCGAACGCGGCCATCGCGCCCGCACCGACCGTGGTGAGCGCGACCACCGCCGTGCGGGCCCGGTCGGCCCGCCAGCTGACCTTCAACGCCGCCCAGACCAGCTGGGGCAACTCCGCGAACACGGCGGACATGCCGGCCTGGGCCCGCGCCCGCATGCCGCTCTCCCACCACATCTCCCGCAGCTCCGGCAGCACCGACTCCGTCCGGGTCGGCTCGGCGCGCCGAGCCGGCGGTGGTGCCGCCTCCGTGGTCGCGGTCTCGGTCATGGGCGTACCTCCCGGGATCGGCGTCTGGGCTGGCCACCCGCATTCTCGTTGCGGCTCGCATCGAAGCCAATACGGATAGTCATCGGCGCTGATCGGTACGTGCCAAGACGGACAACGCCGGGAGGTCACCATCGGCTCCGCACGGTGGTGACGGCTATTTCACGCAACCGGCACCGCCCGGGTCACCGCCCCGCAACGCCGGGACCGGAGGTTACCGCCATGCCTGCCACGCTTGCCCCCCACGCCGCACCGGGCACCGCGACGGCCGCCCCGGCCACCGGCCGAGGCCGCTGGATCACCCACTGGGACCCGGAGGACGAGGCGTTCTGGAACGGTCCCGGGCACCGCATCGCCCGCCGCAACCTGATCCACTCGATCCTCGTCGAGCACGTCGGATTCTCGGTATGGCTGCTCTGGAGCGCCGTCACGGTCAGCCTGCCCGCCGCGGGCTTCCCCTTCACCGTGGACCAGCTCTTCTGGCTGGTCGCCCTTCCGAACCTGGTCGGCGCCGCCATGCGGATCCCGTACACCGCGGCCGTGGCCCGCTTCGGCGGCCGCAACTGGACCGTCGTCTCCGCCGTCCTGCTGCTGCTGCCGATCACCCTGCTCGCCGCCTGCGTCACCCGACCCGGCACGCCCTACTGGTGCTTCCTCGTGGCGGCGGCCACCGCGGGACTGGGCGGCGGCAACTTCGCCTCCTCCATGGCGAACATCTCGTACTTCTATCCGCAGCGGCGCAAGGGCTTCGCGCTCGGCCTCAACGCCGCCGGCGGAAACGTCGGGGTCGCCGTCGTGCAGTTCGTGGTGCCCCTGGTCGTCGCCGTACCGCTGCTCGGCGGCCCGCAGGCCGACGGGTTGTGGCTGCAGAACGCCCCACTGCTCTGGCTCGCCCCGGTGGTCGTGACCGCGCTGTGCGCCTGGTTCTTCATGGACAACCTCAGCGTGGTCCGGGCCTCCCTGGCAGAACAGGTGCGGGTACTGCGCAACCGGCACACGTGGATCATGTCCGGGCTGTACATCGGGACGTTCGGCTCCTTCATCGGCTACTCCGCGGCGCTGCCCCTGCTGATCACGTCGCAGTTCCCGCAGCGGCAGGGCCTCCTCTACGCCGCGCTGGGCCCGCTGGTCGGGTCGCTGGCCCGGCCCGCCGGCGGGTGGCTCGCCGACCGCCTCGGCGGCGCGCGGGTCACCGCGGCGACGTTCCTGCTCATGGCGCTCGGTGTCGGTGCGGTGCTGGCCGGCCTCACCGCACACCGCTTCGGTCCCTTCCTCGCCGCCTTCCTGCTCCTCTTCGTGGCCAGCGGCGTGGGGAACGGCTCGACGTACCGGATGATCCCCGCGATCTTCCGCAGCGAGGCCGCCCGCCGGGCCGGCGCCGACCCGGGCGGCGAGCCCGACGCGGTCGCGCGGGCGGGCACCGAGGCGGCCGCGGTCATCGGCGTCGCCTCGGCAGTCGGGGCGCTCGGCGGTTTCCTCATCCCGCGCGCCTTCGGCATGTCGGTCGCGCGGACCGGCTCGATCGACGCCGCGCTGTTGGCCTTCCTCGCCGCCTACGCCGCCCTCCTCGCCGTCACCTGGTGGTTCTACCTCCGCACCGTGCTGGTCCGGTTCTCGCCGAGCCTGGCCGACGCGGCCGTCTGACGGCCACCAAAAAGACCGACGCCCGCCCCGCCGAGCACCGCTGCGGCCGGTCGGGGTTCACCACCGCCGGGAGACCGATGTGACACGTGATTTCCAGACCGGTAACGAAGGCTTGTCGGCGCGGAAACAGCCAGCGCCGAGCGTTGCCGACATGACGGCGGCGGCCACCCACTGCCCCTACTGCGCCCTCCAGTGCGCGATGACCCTGACCCGCGTCGAGGGCGCGGTGACCGTGCACGCCCGCGACTTCCCCACCAACCGCGGTGGGCTCTGCCAGAAGGGGTGGACCGCCGCCGAACTGCTGCACCACCCGCGGCGCCTCACCACTCCGCTTCTGCGGGAGGACGGGCGGCTGCGCCCTGCGAGCTGGGCGCAGGCATACGACCGGATCGTCACCGGGATCACCGAGATCCAACGCCGGCACGGGCGCGACGGCATCGCCGTCTTCGGCGGCGGCGGGCTGACCAACGAGAAGGCGTACGCGCTCGGGCGCCTCGCCCGGCTCGCGCTGCGCACCCGGATGATCGACTACAACGGCCGGTTCTGCATGTCCTCCGCCGCCGCGGCCGGCGCCCGCGCGTTCGGCATCGACCGGGGCCTGCCCTTCCCGGTGACCGACATCGCCGACGCCGAGGCCGTGCTGCTCGTCGGCGCGAACCCGGCCGAGACGATGCCGCCGTTCCTGCGCCACCTCGACCCGGCCCGGCTGACCGTGGTGGACCCACGGGCCACCCCGACCGCGCGGCGGGCCACCCGACACCTGCAACCCACCCCCGGCACCGACCTGGCACTCGCCAACGGACTGCTGCACATCGCCGTCACCGAGGGGCTCGTCGACCGGGAGTACGTGGCCCGGCGCACCACCGGCTTCGACCAGGTCCGCCGGACCGTCGCCGGCTACTGGCCCGCCCGCGTCGAGCGGCTGACCGGCGTACCGATCGCCGACCTGTACGCCACCGTGGAACATCTCGCCGCCGCACCGACGGCGATGGTCCTCACCGCCCGCGGGGCCGAACAGCACGCCAAGGGCACCGACACCGTCACCGCCTTCGTCAACCTGGCGCTCGCCCTGGGCCTGCCCGGGCGCCCCGGCTCCGGGTACGGCTGCCTCACCGGCCAGGGCAACGGGCAGGGCGGCCGCGAGCACGGCCAGAAGGCCGACCAGCTCCCCGGCTACCGCCGCATCGACGACCCGGCGGCCCGGGCGCACGTCGCCGCGGTCTGGGGTGTCGACCCGCGGACCATCCCCGGGCCCGGGCCGTCGGCGTACGAGCTGCTCACCGCGCTCGGCACCCCGGGCGGCCCGCGAGGGCTGCTGGTGTTCGGCTCCAACCCGGTGGTCTCCGCCCCCCGCGCGACGACTGTGGAACGCCGCCTGCGCGCCCTCGACCTGCTGGTGGTGGCCGACGTGGTCCGCTCCGAGACCGCCGAACTGGCCGACGTGGTGCTGCCGGTCGCCCAGTGGGCCGAGGAGGACGGGACGATGACCAACCTGGAGGGGCGCGTCATCCGGCGTCGCCGCCTGGCCGGCCCGCCGCCCGGCGTACGCACCGACCTGAGCGTGCTGGCCGAACTGTCCACCCGGCTCGGCGTGCCCGCCAGCGACGACCCGGAGACCGTCTTCGACGAGTTGCGCCGGGCCAGCGCCGGCGGTCCCGCCGACTACTCCGGGATCACCTACCCGCGCATCGACGCCGAGGACGGGGTCCACTGGCCCTGCCCGGCCCCGGAGCACCCCGGCACCCCCCGGCTGTTCCTGGACCGTTTCCCCACGCCGGACGGCCGGGCCCGGTTCGTCGCCGTCGAGCACCGGCCCGCCGCCGAGGAGCCCGACGAGGCGTACCCGCTCTACCTGACCACCGGCCGGGTCCTCACCCAGTACCAGTCCGGGGCGCAGACCCGCAGGGTGACGGCGCTCCCCGGCCAGCCGTACGTCGAGCTGCACCCCGAGCTGGCCGACCGGCTCGGCGTGACCGACGGCGCGCCCGTCGTGGTCAGCACCCGCCGGGGCAGCGCCACCGCCCCGGCCCGACTGAGCGAGGCCATCCGGCCCGACACCCTCTTCATGCCGTTCCACTATCCCGGCGCGGCCCGCGCGAACACCCTGACCAACACCGCCCTCGACCCGATCTCCCGGATGCCGGAGTTCAAGGTGTGCGCGGCACGGATCACCGTCGCCACCGCACCAGGTGGGGGGCCCTCATGAGGGTGGTCATCGTGGGCTACGGCATGGCCGGCGCCCGCCTCGCCGCCGAGCTGCCCACCCGCGACGCCGACGTCAAGGTCACCGCCTTCGGCGCCGAGGCCCACCCGGCGTACAACCGGATCCTCCTGTCGACCCTGCTCGCCGGGAAGGTCCACGAGGAGGACCTGCCGGTGACCGCACCGCCCTCCGGCGTGGACGTACGCCTCGCGGTGACCGTCACCGCACTCGACCCGGCCCGCCGGGTGGTGCGTACCGGGGACGACGAGCACGAGTACGACGCGCTGGTGCTGGCGACCGGTGCCCGCCCCGTGCTGCCGCCGGTCGCCGGGCTCACCCGGTCGGGCGGCGACGAGGTGCCCGCCGACCGGGTGTCGCTCTTCCGCACCCTCGACGACTGCCGGCGCATCACCGCCGACGCGCGGGAGGCCGACACCGCCGTGGTGCTCGGCGGCGGGCTGCTCGGCGTCGAAGCCGCCCGGGGGTTGGCCGGCCGAGGAATCGACGTGACCCTGGCGCACGGCGGCACCCACCTCCTGGAGCGCCAACTCGACCCCCAGGCCGGCGCCGTGCTCCGCCGCACCCTCGCCGACCTCGGCGTGCGGGTGCGGCTCGGCGTGCGCGCCGCCGAATGGACCGGCGACGCGCTGCGCCTCACCGACGGCAGCGCCCTCCCCGCCGACCTGCTGGTCGTCGCCTGCGGCGTACGCCCCGACACCGCGCTGGCCGCCGCGGCCGGGCTCGCCGTCGACCGGGGTGTGCTCGTCGACGACCACCTGCGCACCAGCGACCCGCACGTCTACGCGATCGGTGACTGCGCCGAACACCGTGGCACCGTCTACGGTCTGGTAGCCCCCGCCTGGGAGCAGGCCGCCGCGGTCGCCGACCGGCTCACCGGCCGTGCCACGCGCTACCGGGGTTCCCGGCCGGTCACCCGGCTCAAGGCCGGCGGCGTGGACCTGGCCGCCATGGGCTGCCTCGACGGCGGTCCGGAGGCCGAGACGATCAGCTACGCCGACCCGGCCCGGGGCACGTACGCCAAGCTGGTGGTCCGCGACGGCCGGCTCGCCGGCGCGGTGCTGCTCGGCGACAACCCGACCGTCGGCACGCTCGTGCAGCTCTTCGACCGCGACGGCGAACTGCCCGCCGACCGGCGGTCCCTGCTGCTGGGCCGGGCGCTCGGGGCGTCCTCCGTGCCGGTCGAGTCGCCCGCCTTCATGCCCGACCAGGCGGTGGTGTGTCGCTGCAACAGCGTGTCGAAGGCGGCGATCACCGCCTGCTGGCGGACCGGTGCCCGCGGGATCGCCGACGTGGTGGCCGCGACCCGGGCCACCACCGGCTGCGGCGGCTGCGCGGACGCGGTCACCGGAATCGTGGACTGGCTGGCCACCGTGGACCCGGCCCCGGCGGACGCGACCCAGGAGGTGTCGGTGTGAGACTCGTGGTGATCGGCAACGGCATGGTCGGCCAGCGTTTCGTCGAGGCGTTGGCGGCCCGGGACACCGGCCGGCGCTGGTCGGTGACGGTGCTCGCCGAGGAGCGCCGGCCGGCGTACGACCGGGTGCGGCTCTCGGCGTACTTCGACGGGGTCACCGCCGAGCAGCTGACACTCGCGCCCGCGGGGGTGCCCGCGGGGGTGGAGTTCCGCCTCGGCGAGCCCGCCGTCGCCGTCGACCGGGCCGCCCGCGTCGTGCGTACGGCGAGCGGCGCGCACCCGTACGACGTGCTCGTGCTCGCCACCGGCTCGCGGCCGTTCGTGCCGCCGGTGCCGGGCGCCGACGGACCCGGCCGCTTCGTCTACCGGACGCTCGACGACCTGGAGGCGCTGCGCGGCTACGCCACCGGCCGCGACGCCGGAGTCGTCGTCGGCGGGGGACTGCTCGGCCTCGAGGCCGCGAACGCCCTGCGCCTGCTCGGGCTGCGCCCCTCCATCGTGGAGTTCGCGCCGCACCTCATGCCGATGCAGCTCGACCGGGCCGGCGGCGGGATGCTCCAGCGTCGCATCGAGGAGATGGGCATCGCCGTGCACTGCGGGACCGGCGTCACCGGCATCAGCGCCACCGGCGAGCGGCTGCGGCTACGCACCGCCGGGCAGCTCACCCTCGACACCGACCTGGTCGTCTTCGCGGCCGGGGTGCGCCCCCGCGACGACCTCGCCCGCGCGGCGGGCCTGCCGCTCGGCCCGCGCGGCGGCGTGCTGGTCGACGCGACGTGCCGCACCGCCGACGAGCGGATCTTCGCGATCGGCGAGTGCGCCGCGGTCGACGGGCGCTGCTACGGGCTGGTCGCCCCCGGCTACGCCATGGCCGACGTGGTGGCCGACCGGCTGGTCGACGGCGACGCGGTGTTCCCCGGCGCCGACACCGCCACCACACTCAAGCTGCTCGGCGTGGACGTCGCCAGCTTCGGCGCCACCACCGGACCGCTCGACGTGGTCTACGCCGACCCCGCCCACGGCCTCTACGCCAAGCTCGTCCTCACCGACGATGCCCGCACCCTGCTCGGTGGCGTGCTGGTCGGGGACACCTCGGCGTACCCGGTGCTGCGCGCGGCGGTCGGCGGCCCGGTGCCCGGGAAGCTCGCCGACTTCCTCGCCGCCGGCCCATCCGACGTGGCGCTGCCGGGTGCCGCCCAGGTGTGCAGCTGCAACGCGGTCACCAAGGATCAGGTCGTGGCGGCGATCGCCGACGGCTGTGCCGACGTGCCGAGCCTGAAGGGGCGCACCCGCGCCGGGACGACCTGCGGGTCCTGTGTGCCGCTGCTGCGGACGCTGCTCGCCGAGCACGGCGTGGCCCAGTCCACCGCGCTCTGCGAACACTTCACCCACTCCCGGCAGGAGCTGTTCGACCTGATCCGGGTGCGGGGAATCGCCACCTTCTCGGCCCTGATCGGCCAGTACGGCACCGGGCGGGGCTGCGACGTCTGCAAACCGGCCGTCGCCTCGATCCTCGCCTCCCTCGGCGGTGGACACGTCCTCGACGGGGAGCAGGCGGCGCTGCAGGACACCAACGACCACTTCCTGGCGAACCTGCAACGCGACGGGACGTACTCGGTCGTGCCCCGGGTGCCCGGCGGCGAGATCACCCCGGAGAGGCTCATCGTCCTCGGCGAGGTGGCCCGCGACTACAACCTGTACACGAAGATCACCGGTGGGCAGCGCGTCGACCTGTTCGGCGCCCGGGTCGAGCAACTGCCCGCGATCTGGCGCCGCCTGGTCGACGCCGGATTCGAATCCGGCCACGCGTACGGCAAGGCGCTGCGGACCGTCAAGTCCTGCGTCGGCTCCACCTGGTGCCGCTTCGGCGTCCAGGACTCGGTCGGGCTGGCCATCGCGCTGGAGCTGCGCTACCGGGGGCTACGCGCGCCGCACAAGATCAAGGCCGCGGTCTCGGGCTGCGCCCGCGAGTGCGCGGAGGCGCGGGGGAAGGATTTCGGCGTCATCGCCACCGACAACGGCTGGAACCTCTACGTGGGCGGCAACGGAGGCTTCCGCCCCCGCCACGCCGACCTGTTCCGCGCCGACCTCGACACCGAGGAGCTGATCCGCACCATCGACCGTTTCCTCAT
The DNA here is from genome assembly GCF_056150165.1 of Micromonospora xinjiangensis. NCBI lineage: Bacteria > Bacillati > Actinomycetota > Actinomycetes > Micromonosporales > Micromonosporaceae > Micromonospora > Micromonospora xinjiangensis. The sequence continues at coordinate 534,637 of NZ_JAXCFO010000004.1, forward strand.
GTTCTACATCCGCACCGCCGACCGGCTCCAGCGAACCGCCGCCTGGCTGGAATCCCTCGACGGAGGGCTGGAGCACCTGCGCGCGGTCATCGTCGACGACAGCCTCGGCATCTGCGGCGACCTCGACGCGGCGATGGCCCGGCACGTGACCTCCTACGTGGACGAGTGGCGTGCCGTGCTGGAGGACCCGGAGAAGCTGCGCCGCTTCGTCTCGTTCGTCAACGACCCCGCCGCGCCGGACCCGTCGATCACCTTCGTCGTCGAACGCGACCAACCGGTGCCGGCCCCAACCCAGGTGATGCTCGGAATGCCGGAGGTGACCCCATGACGACGACCACGGTCGGCACCCGCTGGAGCCAGGTGTGCCGCCTGGCCGACCTGCTCCCCGAACGCGGCGCGGCCGCGCTGCTCGGCGACGTCCAGGTCGCGGTCTTCCGGCTGCACGACGGCACGGTGCGGGCAATCGGCAACCACGACCCGCTCTGCGGAGCCAACGTGCTCTCCCGGGGCATCGTCGGCACCCGGGGCGGGCGGGACATCGTCGTGTCGCCGATGCACAAGCAGGCGTACGACCTGGCGACCGGGGAGTGCCTGGACCTGCCCGGCGTGGCCGTCCCGGCCTACCCGGCCCGGGTCCGCGACGGCCTGGTCGAAGTGGTGGTGCGGTGATGGCTGGCGGCCCGGCCGACCCCGGCGGCCGCACCGCACCGGCCAGCGGCGACACACCGCCGCTGGCCGGCTTCACCGTGGCGATCACCGCCGAGCGGCGGCGCGACGAGCTGGCCGCGCTGCTGCGCCGGCGTGGCGCCCGGGTGGTGGCCGCGCCCGCCATCACCATCGTGCCGCTCCTGGACGACGCGGCGCTGCACGCCGCGACCCTCGCGTGCGTCGGGCAGGCGCCGGACATCGTGGTCGCGACCACCGGCATCGGCTTCCGCGGCTGGCTGGAGGCCGCCGAGGGGTGGGGCGTCGGCGACCCGTTGCGGATTCGGCTGCGTCAGGCCCGGCTGCTGGCCCGCGGCGCCAAACCCTGTGGCGCGATCCGGGCCGCCGGGCTGAGCGAGGAGTGGTCGGCACCGACGGAGTCCTGCGAGGAGATCCTGCGCCGCCTGCTCGACGAGGGCGTCACCGGCCGGCGGATCGCCGTCCAGCTGCACGGCGGGCCCCAGGACGACTTCGTCGGGGCGTTACGGTCGGCCGGGGCCGAGGTGGTCGAGGTGCCCGTCTACCGATGGCGGGTCCCCGACGACACCGGCCCGCTGCACCGCCTGGTCGACCTGGCCCTGGCCGGTCAGGTGGACGCGGTCACCTTCACCAGCGCCCCGGCCGCGCGGGCGCTCCTCGACGCGGCCGGCCCTCGGGCGCCACGGCTGCTGCGGCTCTTCTCCGAGCGGATCCTCGCGGCCTGCGTCGGCCCGGTCACCGCCGCACCGCTGCGCGCGCACGGCGCGCCGGTGCTGACGCCCGACCGCGCCCGACTCGGCGCCCTGGTCAAGGCGGTCACCGACGAGCTGCCCCGCCGCGCCCGGCGGATTCCGGTCGCCGGCACCCTCGTCGAGCTGCGCGGGCACGCCGTCGTGATCGACGGCGAACTGCGCACCCTCCCTCCCGCGTCGATGGCGATCCTGGCCCGCCTCGCCGCCCGGCCCGGCGCCGTCGTCTCCCGGGCGCAGCTCTCCGCCGCCCTGCCCCGCGGCGAGGACGGCCACGCCATCAACCAGGCCGTGGCCCGGCTGCGGGCGGCACTCGGCTCCCACCGCTACGTCGAGACGGTCGTCAAGCGCGGCTTCCGCCTCCGGGTCGACGCATGACCGGCGCGCGGCCGGTCCTGCTCCTCGCGGCGCACGGCACCCGGGCACCGGTCGGTCAGGCCCAGATCCGCGAGCTGGCGCGGGCGGTCGCCCGGCGGGCGCGGGGGCTGGCCGTGCGGCTGTCCTACCTGGACGTGCAGCGACCGCGACTGGCGGAGGTGATGGCGGAGCTGGACCGTCCCGCCGTCGTGGTCCCGCTGCTGCTCACCGCCGGATACCACGTCCGAGTGGACATCCCGCGCGCCACTGCCGGCCGCCACGTCGCCGTCACACCGCCGCTCGGTCCGGATCCGGCGCTGGTCGACGTGCTCGCCGGGCGGATCACCTCCGCCGGCCCGGCGGACGCCGTGGTGCTCGCCGCCGCCGGCTCCAGCGACGCCCGCTCCCGGGCCGACGTCGCATCGGTCGCCCGGGCGCTACCCGTGCCCGTCCACGTCGGGTACGCCGCGACGAGCGGCCCCGCGATCCCGGAGGTGGTCGCCGGGCTGCGCGCCGGCGGTGCCCGGCGGATCCTGGTCGCGGCGTACCTGCTCGCCGACGGGCTCTTCCACCGCCAGGTACGTCGCGCCGAGGCGGACGTCGTCACCGAGCCACTCGTGACGGACCCGGCGATCGCCCGACTGGTGCTGCGCCGCTACGCCGCCGCGGCGGACCGGCACACAGCCTGCGCAGTTGCGGGCGGACCCGCCGCCCCGCCGGGCTGACGGGGCTCCGTCCACGCAGCCCAGCGAGGAGGAGCGGGCCGTGCGGACGGCGACGCGGTCCCGGCTCAGGAGCCGGGGTCCGGGCGGTCCGTCGCCGTGCGGATCCGTGCGACCAGCTGCTCCAACGCGGCGACCTCCGCGCGCAGCGCGGCCCGCCCCTGCCGGGTCAGCCGCAGCCACGTGCACGGACGGCGCCCCTCGTAGCCCTTGGTCACCTGGAGCAGCCCCGCCTGTTCGAGGATCCGCAGATGCCGGTTGAGGTTGCCGTCGGTCAGGCCGAGCTCGTCGCGCAGGGTGGCGAACCGGCACTCGTGTGCCTCGCTGAGCACGGTGAGGATGCCCAGCCGCACCCGCTGGTGGACGACGTCGTCGAGGGCGGTGGCGGGATGCGGGGGTTGCGGCCCTGTCACGCGCGGCCCCGGAGGCCGGACAGCAACCGGACGGCGGCGACGGCGAGCGGGGGCAGTGCCATCAGGACAAGACAGTGACCGGGCCGCAGCGCGAGCTGCCCACCCGGGGACGGGCCGGCCCCGAGCAGCGAGCTGGCCCAGCCGGGCAGGGCGCCCAGCGGGTACGAGGTGCAGAGCCAGACCGTGAGCAGGGCCATCCATCCGCCGGCGGCGACGAGAGCGGGACTGCGCTCCGCCCAGCCGAGCACCACGACCGCGGCGGCGAGCGGCAGGAGGGGTGTCAGCAGCCCGGGCCAGTAGGGTCCGTCGACCGTCGTGAGCCCCTCCGGCGCCGGTCCGGTGGGCACTGCCGCGAGCACGGCCAGCAACGCCAACACGCCGAGACCGGTGCCGACGACGAGGGGCCAGGCCACCCGTACGCCGAGCCGGCGGGCACGCCGGCGGTACCAGAGGCCGGTGGCCGCGAAGAGCACCGGCGTGCCCACGAACCAGAACGCGTACGAGGCGACCGGGTGGCGCTGCTCGTCGGGCAGCCCCGCCCACCAGGGGTGCTCGGCCACGATGGAGGGCGGTGAGGCGAAGGGGTGCCGGTAGAGGGCTGTGCTGGCGAGCAGCAGCACGGCCACGCCCATGGCGGGCAGCCAGACACCCGCGTGGGCACGGCGGTGGGCGCGTCGACGCAGCCGCGTCAGGTGGGCGAGGGTCTGCTCGGCATGTGCGGTGGCGCTCCGGTCCATGACGCACCTCGATCCGTGCTCTGCGGCAGCGATAGCTTTGCAAAGCAAAGTCTACCGGACCGATGCCGCCACCGGGTGCCTCGTTTGCCGGTGCCGCTGTGGGGTAGGTGGGTCGTCGTGACGACACCTGATGCGAGCCCCCAGCGGCAGGAAGAAGCACTCGAACGCGGTGAGGTCTTCCAGGACGCCGAGGGGCGACGGACGCGGGACCCTCGGGCCGGGATCGCGAACGCCGACAGCGAGGCCGACCGCAACGCCGAGCACCTGAGCCGCGGCGAGGTCGGACCGGGCGTGCCGGAGGACTAGCCGACGCGGCGGGGAGCCGGCCAGGCCCGACGCGGCGCCGGGGGCCCGGCGTCGGCGCGGCCGCGCTCTTGGCAGAGATCACTTCCGCACCTACGATCAGTGCAATGGCACACCGTACTGCGGAGTGGCATGACGTCCGGCGGCCGTCCGGCCCGGCGGCACGCCCATGACCGTCACCGCCACCTACACCATCCCCGGCATGCGCGTCCGGGACCACGTCAGCGATGTGCCGCTGGACTGGTCCGATCCCGGACGCGGCACCATCCAGGTCTTCGCCCGTGAGGTCGTCGACCCGGTCCGGGACGACGAGGACCTGCCCTGCCTGGTCTACCTCCAGGGCGGGCCCGGCGGGAAGGCGCCCCGCCCCCTCACCCGCTCCGGCTGGCTCGGCCACGCGCTGCGCGAGCACCGCGTCGTCCTCGTCGACCAGCGCGGCACCGGCCGCAGCAGCCGTGTCGACGGCCGCCGGATGAGCGCCTTCGCGACCGCCGAGGAGGCCGCCGACTACCTCGCGTGCTTCCGGGCCGACTCCATCGTGGCCGACCACGAGCACCTGCGGAAGGCGGTCTTCGGCGGCCGGCGCTGGTCCACCCTCGGGCAGTCGTACGGTGGCTTCCTCACCCTCACCTACCTGTCGACGGCTCCGGACGGCCTCAGCGCCTGCTACGTCACCGGCGGCCTGCCCGCGCTCGACCCGTCCGCCGCGGAGGTCTACCGGCGCACCTACCCCCGGGTGGAGGCGAAGAACCGCGAGTTCCACCGGCGGTACCCGCACCAGGTCGCCCAGGCCGGCCGGATCGCCGACCGGCTGGCCGAGGGCGACGTGCGGCTGCCGGACGGCGACGTGCTCACCGTGCGACGGTTCCAGTCCCTCGGCATGGACCTCGGCATGAAACCCGGACTCGAACGCCTGCACTGGTTGCTGGACGAGGCGTTCACCGGAGACGACCTGTCGGCGACGTTCCTGCACGAGGTGCTGGCCCGGACGTCGTACGCCGACAACCCGCTGTTCGCGGCCCTACACGAGAGCATCTACGGGCACGGCGCGGGCGCCACGGGCTGGGCGGCGCAGGCCGAGCGGGCGCGGCATCCGCAGTTCGCCGAGGACGCCCGGCCGCTGCTGTTCACCGGCGAGATGATCTATCCCTGGATGTTCGAGGAGATCGCCGAGCTGCGGCCCTTCCGGGGCGCCGTCGAGCTGCTGGCCACCCGGGACGAGTGGCCGCCGCTCTACGACCCCGACCGGCTGGCCGGCAACGAGATCCCGGTGGCCGCCGCCGTCTACCACGACGACATGTACGTGGACGCGGGCCTGCAACTGGACACCGCCGCCCGGGTCGGGAACGTCCAGACCTGGATCACGAACGAGTACGAACACGACGGCGTACGGGAGGACGAGCGGGTGTTCGTCCGGCTCACGGAGCTGGTCCGGGCCACTGGCGGCGGAATCCACGACGGACGGGGCGGCCCGCGCCCCTCCGGGCCGGCGGAGGAGGGGGCGTCCGGTGCGTGACACCCGGCCGCCGAGGCTGTCCGAGGTCCCGGCCTTCCGCGAGTACATGGCCACCGGCTGGGGCGTGCCCGACCGCACGCCGCCGGTCGTGCCCGGCGCGGCCGAGGCGGCCGCCGCCCACCGCGCCCGCCTCGCCGAGGCGCTGCCCGGGCGGACGATCGTGCTGGCGGCCGGGCGGGCGCCGGTGCGCAGCAACGACACGACGTACGACTTCCGGCCCGACAGCGACTTTCTCTGGACGACCGGTTGTGCCGTGGAGAACGCCGTCGTGGTGCTGCGCGACGGCGACGCCACCCTCTACCTCCCGCCGCCCGCCCGGCCCGGCGACCCCGGCTTCTTCGCCGACCCCCGCCACGGCGAGCTGTGGGTCGGCGCCGCCCCCGGTCCGGCCGACTGGGCGCGGGCACTGGGCGTCGCCGTCCGACCCCTCGCCGAGCTGACCGAGGACGTCACCCGGGACGAGGGCGTGGCCCGGACCCTCGCCGAGCTGCGGATGCACAAGGACGCGTGGGAGGTCGGCCAGCTCCGGGAGGCCGTGGACCGCACGGTCGAGGGCTTCGCCGCCGTCGTCCGCGAGCTCCCCACGGCCGTCGAGGGCCCGGGGGAGCGGTGGCTGCAGGGCACCTTCGACCGCTACGCCCGGGCGTACGGCAACGGGCCGGGCTACGCCACGATCGTCGGCGGCGGCCGCCACGCGACCACCCTGCACTGGGTGCGTTGCGACGGCCCGGTGCGGCGCGACGAGCTGGTCCTGCTCGACATGGGCGTCGAGGCGACCAGCTGCTACACCGCCGACGTCACCCGCACCCTCCCCGCCTCCGGACGCTTCTCGCCCGTGCAGCGGCAGGTGCACGACCTGGTGGAGCGGGCCCATCGGGCGGGGCTCGCGGCGGTGGGCCCGGGCCGCCGGTTCGCCGAGTTCCACCACGCCGCGATGGAGGTGATCGCGCGGGGCCTGGCGGACTGGGGACTGCTGCCGGTCTCCGTCGACGAGGCCCTGGCCGACACCGGGCAGCACCACCGGCGGCACCTGGTGTGCGGCATCGGCCACCACCTCGGGCTGGACGTGCACGACTGCGCGCGGGCCACGCCGGAGGCGTACCACGACGCGGTCCTGACGCCCGGCATGGTGCTCACCGTCGAGCCCGGACTCTACTTCCACGCCCACGACCTGACCGTGCCCCCGGAGCTGCGCGGCATCGGCGTCCGCATCGAGGACGACCTGCTCGTCACCCGCGACGGCGCGGAGGTGCTCTCCGGCGCGCTGCCCCTGGACGCCGCCGGTCTGCAGACGTGGATGGCCGCTCAATCCCGGTGATGTCGCGCGGCGCGACACCCCCCTACGATCGCTGAGGAGCCAGCATGACCACCCCCACCAGGCCCTGGCGCGGCGTCCACGTCGCCACGGCGCTGCCCCTGCACGACGACCTGTCCGTCGACTACGACGCGTACGCCGAGCACGTCCGGTTCCTCGCGGCCGGCGGCTGCGACGGGGTGACCCCCAACGGCTCGCTCGGCGAGTACCAGACGCTGACCCCCGAGGAACGGGCACGCGTCGTCGAGACCGCCGTCCAGGCCGCCCCCGCCGGATTCGGCGTGATGCCCGGCGTGGCCGCCTACGGCGCCATCGAGGCGCGCCGCTGGGCCGAGCAGGCCGCCGAGGCCGGGGCCACCTCCGTCCTGCTGCTGCCGCCGAACGCCTACCGTGCCGACTGCCACGCGGTCGTCGCGCACTACCGCGAGGTCGCCGCCGTCGGGCTGCCGGTCGTCGCCTACAACAACCCCATCGACACCAAGGTCGACCTGACCCCGGACCTGCTCGCCGAACTCTTCGGCGAGGGACTCATCGTCGGCGTGAAGGAGTTCAGCGGCGACGTGCGCCGGGCGTACCAGATCGCCGAACTCGCCCCCGACCTGGACCTGCTCGTCGGCGCCGACGACGTGCTGCTCGAACTGGGCGTCGCCGGGGCCGTGGGCTGGATCGCCGGCTACCCGAACGCGATCCCGGAGAGCACCGTGGCGCTCTACCGGCTCGTCACCTCGGGCGACCCGGCCGACATCGCCCGGGCCGTGCCGATCTACCGTGACCTGCACCCGCTGCTGCGGTGGGACTCCCGGACCGAGTTCGTCCAGTCGATCAAGCTGTCGATGGACGTCTGCGGTCGTCGGGGCGGCCCCTGCCGGCCGCCGCGCCTGCCGCTGCCGTCCGACATCGCGGCCAGGATCACGGCCGACACCGAAGCCGTCCTCGCCAAGGGCTACAAGTGAGGTCCCGCCGCACGTTCCACGCCGTCGACTCGCACACCGAGGGCATGCCCACCCGGGTCGTCGTCGGTGGCGTGGGCACGATCCCCGGGGCGAGCATGGCCGAGCGGCGGCTGTGGTTCATGGAGCACAGCGACGACGTCCGCACCCTGCTGATGTACGAGCCGCGCGGCCACGCCGCGATGAGCGGTGCGATCCTCCAGCCGCCCACCCGACCCGACGCCGACTACGGCGTGCTGTTCATCGAGGTCTCCGGCCTGCTCCCGATGTGCGGGCACGGCACCATCGGCGTCGCGACGGTCCTCGTCGAGACCGGGATGGTGCCGGTCGTCGAACCGGTGACCACGATCCGGCTCGACACCCCCGCCGGGCTGGTCGTCGCCGAGGTGGCGGTGCGCGACGGCGCGGCGCAGTCGGTCACCATCCGCAACGTCCCGTCGTTCGTGCACGCCCTCGACCGGGAGGTCGAGGTGCCGGGCTTCGGCGCCGTCCCGTACGACATGGCCTTCGGCGGGAACTTCTACGCCATCGTGGACCTGGCGGACCTGCGGCTGCCCTTCGACCGCTCCCGCGCCGGCGACCTGCTGGCCGCCGGACTCGCGATCATGGATGCGGTGAACGCGCAGGACCCCCCGGTCCACCCCGAGCGCGCCGACATCACCGGCTGCCACCACGTCTACCTGAAGGCCCCCGGCTCGACCGCCCGGCTGTCCCGGCACGCCATGGCGATCCACCCCGGCTGGTTCGACCGGTCCCCCTGCGGCACGGGCACGAGCGCCCGGATGGCGCAACTGCACGCGCGCGGCGAACTGGGCATCGGCGAGGACTTCGTCAACGAGTCCTTCATCGGGACCCGCTTCACGGGGCGGCTGCTCGGCGAGACCACCGTCGGGTCGCGGCCCGCGGTGCTGCCGTCGATCACCGGCCGGGCCTGGGTCACGGCGACGGCGCAGTTCCACCTGGACCCCACCGACCCGTTTCCCGCGGGGTTCCGGCTGTGAGCCCCGCCCCCGTGCCGGACCTGCCCGGCGTCGGCCCCAGGGAGAACCTCCGCGACCGGACGAGGGAGGCGCTGCGCGCGGCGATCATCTCCGGGCGCCTGGAGCCCGGTGTCGTCTACTCGGCTCCGGCGCTGGCCGCGCAGCTCGGCGTCTCGCCCACCCCGGTGCGCGAGGCCATGCTCGACCTGGTGACCGCCGGGCTGGTCGTCCCCCATCCGAACAAGGGCTTCCGGATCACCGACGTCTCCGACGAGGACCTCGACAACCTGGCCGCCGTGCGGCTGCTCATCGAGCCGCCGACCGTACGCAACGTGGTGCCGGTGATCCCGAAGGAGGACTTCCCCGGGCTGCGCGACCTGGCGCAGGCCATCGTCGAGGCCGCGGAGCGCGGCGACCTCGTGGGCTACATCGAGGCCGACCACGTCTTCCACCTGACCCTGCTCGGCTACAGCGGCAACCGCTACCTGGTGGACGTCGTGTCCGACCTGCGGTCGCGGACCCGCCTGTTCGGCCTGACCCCGCTGCTGGAGAGCGGCCGGCTGGGCCGCTCGGCCGCGGAGCACCACGAGCTGCTGGATCTCGTCGAGGCGCGTGACCCGGCCGGAGCCGAGCTGCTGATGCACCGCCACATCGGCCACGTACGCGGCCTGTGGGCCGGCGGCAGGGACCCGGCGTGACCGCGGACCTGGTGGTCGTCGGCGCGGGCGTGGTGGGCGCGGCCTGCGCGTACTTCGCGGCGCGGGCCGGCCTGCGAGTGGTCGTCGTCGACCGCGGCGCGATCGCCGGCGGCACCTCCAGCGCGGGCGAGGGCAACGTGCTGGTGTCCGACAAGGAGGCCGGCCCCGAACTCGACCTGGCGCTGTACTCCCAGCGGGTCTGGCGCGACGACCTCGCCGAGCACGGCGACCGGTGGGAGTTCGAGGCCAAGGGCGGCCTGGTCGTCGCGGCGTCGGAGCGGAGCCTCGCGGCGCTGCGCGACCTCGCCGCCCACCAGCGTCGCTGCGGCGTCGAGGTGCGGGACGTCCCGCGGGCCGAGTTGCGCGACCACGAGCCGCACCTGTCCCCACGGCTCGCCGGGGGCGCGTACTACCCGCAGGACGCCCAGGTGCAGCCGATGCTGGTGACCGCCCACCTGCTGCGACTGGCCCGCGAGCGGGGCGCGCGGGTGCGTACCCACACCGAGGTCACCGGATTCCTGCGCGCCGGCACCCGCGTGACGGGCGTGCGGACGCCGGACGGCGACATCCCCGCCGGGGCGGTGCTCAACGCCGCCGGCACCTGGGCGGGCGACGTGGCCGGCCTCGCCGGGGTGCGGGTGCCCGTGCTGCCCCGGCGCGGCTTCGTCCTGGTCACCCAGCCGATGCCCCCCGGGACGATCCGGCACAAGGTGTACGCCGCCGAGTACGTGGGTGACGTGGCCAGCTCCGACGCGGCGCTGCAGACCTCGCCCGTCGTCGAGGGCACACCCGCCGGCACGATCCTCATCGGCGCGTCCCGCGAGCGTGTCGGCTTCGACCGGACCGTGTCCGTCCCCGCCATCGGCGCGCTCGCGGCGAAGGCGGTGGCGTTGTTCCCGATGCTCCGCGACGTGCGGGCCATGCGTACCTACCTCGGCTTCCGCCCCTACTGCCCGGACCACCTGCCCGTCATCGGCCCCGACCCCCGCGCGCCCGGGCTCTGGCACGCGTGCGGCCACGAGGGCGCCGGCATCGGCCTCTCCGTCGGCACCGGGAAGCTCGTCGGCCAGGCACTCGTGGGGCGGGACACGGACCTGGACCTCACCCCGTTCGCGCCGGACCGGTTCCCGGACGTCGAGGGGGTCACCCGATGACCCGCCACCTGGCGTTCCGCGGCGCCGACGTGCCGGCCGAGCCCGGCCAGAGCGTGGCCGCCGCACTGATCGCCGCCGGGATCCTGGACTGGCGCACCACCCGCGCCGGCCGCCCACGCGGGCTGTTCTGCGGCATCGGCATCTGCTTCGACTGCCTCATCACCGTCGACGGCGTCCCCGACCAGCGCGCCTGCCTCGTCACCGCCGCGGACGGCATGCGCCTCGGCGACGACGCCGGGCCGGGCACCGACCCCGACCGCCCCGTCGAGCAGGGGGACGACGATGCCGTACACCCCTGACGTCGCCGTGGTCGGCGCCGGGCCGGCGGGCCTCGCCGCCGCCGTCGAGTCCGCCGAGGCGGGGCTCACCGTCGCCCTCGTCGACACCGCCGCGCAGCCCGGCGGCCAGTACTGGCGGCACTACGACGCCGCCCACGCCCGCCCCGAGGACCGCGCCGGCCACCACGGCTGGCCGCTCTTCCTGCGGCTGCGGGGCCGGCTGGCCGCGCTGCGCGACGCCGGCCGGATCCGCTACCTCCCCGGCCACCAGGTCTGGCTCGTCACCCGCGACGACACCGGCGCGTTCACCCTCCGGCTGACGGCCGCCACGTCCACCGTTCCCGCCCCCGCCGGCGTGCCCGACGGCGGGGACCGGAGCATCGTCACCCGGGCACTGATCCTCTGCCCCGGCGGATACGACAGGCAACTGCCCGTGCCGGGCTGGGACCTCCCCGGCGTGCTGACGGCCGGCGGAGCGCAGGCCCTGCTCAAGGGGCATCGCACGGCGGCGGGACGGCGCGCGGTCGTCGCCGGTACCGGCCCGTTCCTGCTTCCCGTGGCCGCCGGTCTCGCGCGGGCCGGGGTCGCCGTCGCCGCCGTGGTCGAGGCCAACCGGACCCGGGGCTGGCTGCGAGATCCGGTCGGTGCCATGTCCGCGCCGGGCAAGGCCGTCGAGGCGCTGCGGTACGCCACCCTCATGGCCCGCCATCGCGTGCCGTACCGGACGGGGACCGTGGTCCGGGAGGTGCTCGGGCGGGACCGGGTGGAGGCGGTCCGCGTCGCCCGGGTGGACCGCGACGGCCGCGCCACCGGGCCGGACGAGGAAATCGCCGTCGACCTCGTGGCGTTCGGCTGGGGCTTCACCCCCTCACTCGAACTGCCGCTCATGCTCGGCGCCGACACGGCCCGGGACGCCGACGGATCGCTCGTCGTGGCCGTCGACGAGGGCCAGCGCAGCAGCGTCGACGGGCTCTACGTGGCCGGCGAGGCGACGGGTGTGGGCGGCGCGACGCTTGCCGTCCACGAGGGACGGTCGGCGGCGCTCGCCGTCGCCGCCGCGCGGGGCCGCCCCACCGATCCGGGCGTGCGGAGGCGGTCGCACCGCGCCGTCCGGCGGGGCCGCCGCTTCGCCGCCGCCCTGCACCGCACGTATCCCGTGCCGCCCGCCTGGCCACAGTGGTTGTCGGAGACGACCCTGGTGTGCCGCTGTGAGGAGGTCTCCTACGGTGACCTGCGCCGCGCGCACGACGAGCTGGGCGCGGCGGAGCCGCGCACGGTGAAGATGCTGGCCCGGCCGGGGATGGGCTGGTGTCAGGGCCGGGTGTGCGGCCTCGCCACCGCGGGGATCGCGGCCTGGCTGGCGGGGCGGGAGACCACGTCGGAGGATCTGCGCCCGCTGGCCACCCGCAGCCTCGCCGTGCCGGTGCCCCTCGGGGAGCTCGCCGCTCTGGCCGAGGACACACCACCCGCCGAGGAAGACCGAGGAGAGGAGACGAGACGGTGAGTGACGTGCTGAGCGTCGACCCGCGTACCGGCAGGCCACGGGGACGCGTCACGACGGAGTCGACCGCGCGGGACGTGGACCGGGCGGTGCGGGCCGCCGCGGCCGCGAGCGAGGCGCTGGGGGACCGCCCCCGCCGGGTGGAGCTGCTCCGGAGCGCCGCCGCACTCCTGGAGAAGAACGGCGAGGAGATCGTCGCGACCGCCGACGCGGAGTCGGCGCTCGGCGAGGTGCGGCTGCGCGGTGAGCTCGCCCGGACGTGCTATCAGCTCCGGGCGTTCGCCGACGTGGTGGAGACCGGTGCGTACCTGGACGTGACCATCGACCACGCCGACCCGTCGGCGCAGCCCGCGCCCCGCCCCGACCTGCGTCGCCACAAGGTGCCGCTGGGCGTGGTGGCGGTCTTCGCGGCGAGCAACTTCCCCCTGGCCTTCAGCGTGCCCGGCGGCGACACCGCGAGCGCCCTCGCGGCGGGATGCCCGATCGTGGTCAAGGCGCACCCCGACCATCCCGCCACCTCCGTCCTCTGTGCCCGGATCCTCCGGTCGGCGGCGATCGAGGTCGGGCTGCCCGAGGAGGTCGTCGGCCTGGTCCACGGCTTCGACGCGGGGCCGGAGCTGGTACGCCATCCGCTGACCGCGGCGGTGGGTTTCACCGGCTCGGTGCGCGGTGGCCGCGCCCTGTTCGACATCGCCACCTCCCGGCCGCGACCGATCCCGTTCCACGGCGAGCTGGGCAGCCTCAACCCGGTCGTGGTGACCGAGCGGGCGGCCGAGACCAGGGCCGAGGAGATCGCCGCGGGGCTGGTGGTCTCGTACACCCTGGGTATGGGCCAGTTCTGCGTCAAGCCGGGTCTCGTCCTCCTCCCGGATGGACCGGCGGGCGACGCTCTCGTCGGGGCGGTCGTCGCGGCGACGGTGCCGTCCGGGCCGATGCTCGACCCGCGCATGCGTGCGGCGTTCCTCGCCGGGGTCCGCGCCCGGGCCGCGTTGCCGGGTGTGGGGCAACCGCTCGTCGCGGCCGAGGCCGGCGACGGGGCGGCCCCGCTGGCCGTACGACCGGGTGTGCTGACCGTCGCGGCGTCCCGCCTCCTCGACGACGGGCCGCACCGGGAGCTACTGGAGGAGTGCTTCGGACCGGTCACCGTGCTGGTGCGCTACGGCTCCACGGCCGAGCGGGACGCGCTGCTCGACGCCCTGCCCGGCAACCTCACGGCCACCGTGCACCTGGCCGCCGACGAGCGTGACGGCGCGGCGGCGGACCTGGTCGCCGCGGTGAGCCGGCTCGCCGGTCGGGTCGTGGTGGACGGATGGCCGACGGGTGTGACGGTCTCGCCGGCCATGCAGCACGGTGGCCCCTACCCCGCCTCCACCAGCACCTCGACCTCGGTGGGCAGCAGCGCCATCGAGCGCTGGCTGCGCCCGGTCTGCTATCAGGACGTCCCTGATCCGCTGCTGCCGCCGGAGCTGCGCGAGGCCAATCCGCTGCGCCTGCCGCGCACCGTGGACGGGGTCCGCGTCGGCTGACGGCGGCCGGGCCGGCGACGGAGGGTCACGCCGCCACGACGGGCCGGCGCGCCCCGCGAGGTGCTCGACGCGGCGGCGACACCGTTACGAGACCGTGACGGGAGTATTTCGAGAGGAGGTGTTGACGCCATCGATGTGAGCGCTAACACTGCGGCAGTGCCACCCGTGATTCCGGCGAGTCCGGAGAGGAGAGACAACGTGGGCAGACGATTCCTGGCCGCCGCAGGTGCGGCGGTGCTGGCGCTCGGCCTCGCGGCGTGCAGCGGTGAGGGTGCCGGTGGCGGCGGCGACACCAGCGGTGACAAGCCCTCCGACCTGACCATCGGCGTCTCCATGCCGACCCAGACGTCGGAGCGGTGGATCGCCGACGGCAACGCGGTGAAGGAGAAGCTGGAGGCGAAGGGCTACAAGGTCGACCTGCAGTACGCCGGTGACGACATCCCCACCCAGTCCCAGCAGGTCGACCAGATGATCACGCAGGGCGCGGACGTCCTGGTCATCGCGGCGATCGACGGCACGGCCCTCAGCGGGCAGTTGCAGGCCGCCGCCGACGCCAAGATCCCGGTCATCGCCTACGACCGGCTGATCCGCGACAGCCCCAACGTGGACTTCTACGTGAGCTTCGACAACTACAAGGTCGGAGTCGCCCAGGCCACCGCCCTGCTCGCCGGCCTCGGCCTGCAGAACAAGGACGGCTCGAAGGGCAGCGCCACCGGCCCGTTCAACATCGAGCTGTTCGCCGGCTCGCTCGACGACAACAACGCCCACTTCTTCTTCGACGGCGCGATGGACACGCTCAAGCCGTTCATCGACGCCAAGTCGCTGCGGGTGAAGTCGGGCCAGACCGCCATCGAGCAGGTCGCGATCCTGCGGTGGCAGCAGGAGACCGCGCAGAAGCGGATGGAGGACCTGCTGACCTCCAGCTACAACGACGGCACGAAGGTCGACGGTGTGCTTTCGCCCTACGACGGCCTGTCCCGCGGCATCATCACCGCCCTGCAGAACGCCGGCTACGGCGGCTCCGGTGCCAAGATGCCCGTGGTGACCGGCCAGGACGCCGAGATCGCCTCGGTCAAGCTCATCAACGACGGCGTGCAGAACTCCACCGTCTTCAAGGACACCCGGCTGCTGGCCGAGCAGGCCGTGATCGCGGCCGAGGCGTTCCTGCAGGAGAAGGACCCGCAGGCCAACGACACCACGACGTACAACAACGGGGTCAAGGTCGTCCCGTCGTACCTCCTGCCCGTCCAGACCGTCTACAAGGACGACATCAAGCCGGTCCTCGTGGACTCCGGCTACTGGACGGCCGAGGAGGTCGCCAGCGGCCAGGCCAAGGGCTGACGCACCCCGGGCCCGGTGCCGCCGTGCCGGCACCGGGCCCCGCGGGACCATCCATGACGGGTACGACCAGGACGGTGACGATGACCGACAGGACGGCCGCGACGGCCGACAACATCCTCGAGATGCGTCACATCACGAAGACCTTCCCCGGGGTGACGGCGCTCCAGGACGTCTCGCTCGCCGTGCGGCGCGGCGAGATCCACGCCATCTGCGGCGAGAACGGCGCGGGCAAGTCCACCCTCATGAAGGTGCTCTCCGGAGTCCACCCCACCGGGTCGTACGACGGCGAGATCGTCTTCGACGGCGCCCCGGTGCACTTCCGCGGCATCCGCGACAGCGAGGCACACGGGATCGTCATCATCCACCAGGAACTCGCCCTGGTGCCCCACCTGTCGATCGCCGAGAACATCTTCCTCGGCAACGAGCGCCGGGGCGCGGGCGGCCTCATCGACTGGAACCGGACCAACGCCGACGCGGCCGAACTGCTCGCCTCCGTCGGGCTGCGGGAGAACCCGGTCACTCCGATCATCCAGCTCGGCGTGGGCAAACAGCAGCTCGTCGAGATCGCCAAGGCGCTGTCGAAGAAGGTGCGCCTGCTCATCCTCGACGAGCCGACCGCCGCCCTCAACGACATCGACTCGGCGCACCTGCTCGACCTGCTGCGGCGACTGCGCGACGAGGGCGTCACCTGCATCATGATCTCGCACAAGCTCAACGAGATCACCTCGATCGCCGACTCCACCACGGTGATCCGGGACGGGCGGACCGTCGAGACCCTCGACATGGCCGCCCCGGAGGCGACGCAGGAACGGATCATCCGGGGCATGGTGGGGCGGGACCTGTCGACCTTCTACCCCGAGCGGGTGTCCTCACCCGGCGAGGAGGTGCTCCGCGTCGAAGGTTGGACCGTGCGCCACCCCACCCAGGACCGCCTGGTCGTCGACGGTGTCGACCTGACCGTCCGCGCGGGCGAGGTCGTCGGCATCGCCGGGCTCATGGGCGCCGGCCGCACCGAGCTGGCCATGAGCGTGTTCGGCCGGTCGTACGGGCGGCACGTCGCGGGCCGGCTGTTCGTCCGTGGCCGGGAGGTCCGGGCCCGCACGGTCGCCGAGGCCATCGAGAACGGCATCGCGTACGCCACCGAGGACCGCAAGCGCTTCGGGCTCAACCTCATCGACGACGTGCGCCGCAACATCTCGGCCGCCGCGCTCAAGCGGCTCGCCCGCCTCGGCTGGGTGAACGGCAACGAGGAGATCAAGGTCGCCGAGGACGGCCGGCGCGACATGAACATCAAGGCGCCGAGCGTCATGGCCGTCGTCGGCAAGCTCTCCGGCGGCAACCAGCAGAAGGTCGTCCTGTCGAAGTGGCTCTTCACCGACCCGGACGTCCTCATCCTCGACGAGCCCACGCGCGGCATCGACGTGGGCGCCAAGTTCGAGATCTACACGATCGTCAACCGGCTGGTCGCCGACGGCAAGGCGGTCGTCCTCATCTCCTCCGAACTGCCCGAGCTGCTCGGGATGTGCGACCGGATCTACACCCTCGCGGCCGGCCGGATCACCGGCGAGATGCCGGTCGGCGAGGCCACCCAGGAGAACCTCATGGAGCTCATGACGATGGACAGGGAGCTCGTCCGATGACCACCACCAAGCCGTCGGCGACCCCGCAGCGGGCGTCGTCCGACGACGGAGCCAGCGCCGCCCTGCACACCGGCACCAGCGATCCGCGCGCCCTGATCCTGGGCAACCTGCGCCAGAGCGGCATCTACATCGCGCTCGTCGTGATCGTGGCCCTCTTCGCGATCCTCACCGACGGTGTCTCGCTGAGCCCCGGCAACATCACGAACATCGTCCTGCAGTACTCGTACATCCTGGTCCTCGCCATCGGCATGGTCATCGTGATCATCGGCGGTCACATCGACCTGTCGGTGGGGTCGGTGGTCGCCCTGACCGGCGCGGTCTCCGCGGTGCTCGTCATCCGCGAGGGCTACCCGTGGTGGATCGGCATCCTCGCCGCGCTGGCCGTCGGGATCGCGGTCGGCGCCTGGCACGGCTTCTGGGTGGCGTACGCCGGCATCCCCGCGTTCATCGTCACTCTCGCCGGCATGCTCCTGTTCCGGGGTCTCACCCTGCGGGTGCTCGACAACATCTCGCTGTCGCCGTTCCCCTCGGAGTACCAGCGGGTCGCGGCCGGCTTCCTCAACGGGCTCCTCGGCGGCCAGGGCTACGACGCCTTCACCCTGCTCATCGGCGCGGTCGCGGTGGCGGGCTACGCGGTCAGCGTGTTCCGCACCCGGCTCGCCCGCGTCCGCTACCAGCAGCCCGTGGAGTCGTTCCCGCTCTTCGTGGCCCGGGTCGTGCTGGTGGGCGCGGTCATCATGTACTTCGCCTGGCAGTTGGCGCACGCGCGCGGTCTGCCGATCGTGCTGATCGTCCTCGCCGTCCTCGTGCTCGTCTACGGCCTCGTCACCCGACGCACGGTCTTCGGTCGCCGGGTGTACGCCATCGGCGGCAACCTCTCCGCGGCCACCCTCTCCGGCGTGAAGGTCCGCACCGTCAACTTCTGGATGTTCGTCAACATGGGCTTCCTGGCGGCGGTGGCCGGAGTCATCTACTCCTCCCGCTCCAACGGAGCGCAGCCGGCCGCGGGCAACATGTTCGAGCTCGACGCGATCGCGGCGGCGTTCATCGGGGGTGCGGCGGTCACCGGCGGCGTGGGAACCGTGGTGGGCGCGATGGTCGGCGGCCTCATCATGGCGGTGATGAGCAACGGCATGCAGCTCATGGGCGTCGACCAGTCCATGCAGTCGGTGGTGAAGGGGCTCGTCCTGCTCGTCGCCGTGGCCTTCGACGTGTACAACAAGCGCCGTGCCGGGGCGAGCCGCTGACGACGAGGCACCATGAGGGGGTGCTGCCACTGCTGCACTCCCTGCCGGCCGAGCCGTCACCCCGCTGCGGGGAGACGGCGAGCCGACTCGCCCACCGTGCCCTGCGCCCGTACGTCCTGGGCTACGGCGGCTTCCGCACCCTCCTCGACGGGCGGCTGCGACGCCGGATACTCCCGTTGACCGTCACCACGGTCATCGTGGACTTCGCCGGGCCGGGCGGCTGGGTGACCGGCCCGCGCAGCGTCCACGTCGTACACGAGTTGGCCGAGTGGCGGCACGGCGTGGCGATCGGGCTGACCCCCGCCGGGGTGGCCGCGCTGCTGGGCGTACCCGCGCCGGAGTTGGTCGGCGCGACGGTGCGCCCCGAGACGCTGCTCGGCCCCCGGGCGGGCGAGCTGGCCGACCGGCTGGGCTCGGCACCCGACTGGCCCACCCGGTTCGCGCTGCTGGACGCCCTCCTGAGCCGCTGGCTGCGGCCTGACCGGGCGGCGCACGACGCGGTGACCCGCGCCTGGTGGCGGCTCCAGCGGCCCGGGTGGACCGTCGGCGACGTGGCGGCCGACGTGGGCCTGACCCGGCGCGCCCTGGAGCTCGGGTTCCGGCGGCGCATCGGCATGTCACCCAAGACCGTGGCGCGCGTGGCCCGCCTCCAGCGCGCCGTGCACCGGCTCGGTCGGCCCGGCGCCGGGCTCGCCGTCGCGGCCGGGTGCGGGTACGCCGACCAGCCGCACTTCACCCGCGAGTGCCGCGCGATGACGGGCGTCACGCCGGGTGCGCTGTTCGCATTCCTTCAAGACCTGCGGGAGCCGGCCGGTTAGCGTCCCGGGCATGACGTTGCGCGGTAAGACGGCGGTGGTGACCGGAGGCTCGCGGGGGATCGGCCGGGCCGTCGTGCGGCGCCTCGCCCGGGACGGGGCGTCGGTCGTCTTCAGCTACCGGGAGAACACGACCGCCGCCGCGGCGCTGGCCGACGAGCTGGACGGGGTGACCGCCGTGCGCGCCGACCAGGCCGACCTGGGCACCCTCGACGCGCTGTTCGCGGCGGTGCCCGACGGCCTGGACATCCTGGTGAACAACGCCGCGATCAACCCGCGCGTCCCGCTCGCGGAGCTGACCGGCGAGGACTTCGACCGCGTCATGACGGCCAACACGAAGTACCCGGTGCTGGCCATGAGACGCGCCGCCGAGATGATGCGCGACCACGGCCGAATCATCACCATCTCGTCGCTCAACACCGTGGTGCCGGCGCCCGGTCACGCCCTCTACTGCGCGAGCAAGGCCGCTCTGGAACAGTTCACGGCGGTCGCCGCGCGCGAACTGGGCGGGCGGTCCATCACCGTCAACACGGTGTCGCCGGGCGCGACCGACACCGACCTGCTGCGCGAATCCAACCCGCCCGAGGCGTTGGCCCAGACGCCGGCCCTCACGGCGCTCGGCCGGCTCGGCCGCCCCGAGGACATCGCCGACGTCGTGGCGTTCCTGGCCGGGCCGGACGCGCGCTGGATCACCGGTCAGAACATCCGCGCCACGGGTGGGCTGCTGCTCTGAGCGACGACCGGGTGGGGCCGGACGCCGGCCGTCAGCGCAGCGTGACGTACGCCAGCGGCAGGGGAGTGGCCTGCCCCTGCCAGGTGCCGGTGAGCCGGTTCCCCGGCAGTCCGGTGTCGCCACCGAGCCGCCGGACCACGGCCAGCTCCACGGAGTCGGCGACGACGCGGGTCGGATCGCCGTTCTCGATCCGCTCGATCGCGCGGATCACGGGGAGGTCCGCCGGCCGGGTGCCGTCGCTGCCGATTCCCATGCTCGGCTCGCGGGACTCCCGCCGGCCGTCGACCTCGAAGTACTCCTCGGCCTGGCCGGTGCCGGCGAGGACCGCCTCGGCCAGGGCGGCCGCGTAGACCGGGTCGCCGCAGGCGTCGTACACCCAGCGCGGACCCAGCACCGAGTGTTCGCAGGTGCCGACGAGCCACGACTCGGCCCCGGCCAGCGGCGCGCCCCGGTAGGTCAGGGGCACGTGGTGGACGGGCCCGCCGCCGGCGGATACCAGCAAAGTCTCGATCCCGACCTCCCCGGCCGGATCGTCGAAGCGGTACGACGCGACCCGGTTCAGGTCCGCTCCCGCTTCACCCTGGAACCACGGGCGGCCCGGCAGCCAGGCGGCCAGGAGTTCGAGCTTCGTGGGGCGCAGTTCGGCCCGGTGTAGCAACGCCATACGGTGATCTTAGGGAGGGGCGGCGCGGGCGGCGGCAGCGGTGCGGCGGCCGGGACCACCCCCGCACGCTCACCAGTCGCGGGCGGCGCGCAGGATCGTGTCGCGGACCCGGGTCACCTCCGGCCCGAGCGCCGTGTTCGCCCGGTGAGCGATGAACCCGGTGTTGATGGGCGGGTCGTCGGTCTCCAGCAGGGCCACCAGGGCACCGCTGCCCAGTTCCCCGGCGCACAGGTAACGCGGCAGGACCGTGACGCCCGCGCCGGCCACGGCGGCCGCCAGCACGCCCCGCAGGTCGGGGACCACCAGGGCCGGTCGCGCGGCCAGGCGCTGCCGGAAGACGTGTCGCCAGTAGCGGCGGAGGATCGGCAGGTCCTCCGCGTAGCTGATCAGGGGCACGCCGTCGAGCGCCGCCGCGTCGGCCGCGCCGATGGGACCGAGACGGTCCCGCCACGTCGGCGCGGCCACCAGGACGAACTCCTCGTCCATCAGCGGGACGGCCAGGACGGACCGCCCACGCGGCCGGACCGCGGACAGGACGAGGTCGAAGCGACCGGCGCGCAGACCGTCGAGCAGGTCGTCGGCGAGCCCCGCGGTCACGTGGACCCGTACGCCCCGCGCGACGAGGGGCGCGAGGGCCGGAAGGACCCGGACGGCCACCATCTCCGCCGGACCGCCGAGCTGCACCGGCTCGGTCGGTGCCGTCGCGTCACGGTCCGCCACCAGGGCCAGCTCGTCCATCGGCGCCGAGATCCGCGCGGCCAGATCGTTGGCGACGGCGGTCGGGGCCACCCCGCGGGGCAGACGCTCGAACAGTTGGCGGTCCAGCTGCTGCTCCAGCGCGCGGATCTGGCCGGTCACCGTCGGCTGCGCCAGCCCCAGGCGGCGCGCGGCCTCGGTGAGGGACCCCGCGCGATAGACGGTCAGGAACGTGCGCAACTGGGTGAGGTCCAGCGGTCTGCCGGTCGCGGAGCCATCGGAATTCTTTGGGGCCATGCCAGCAATCCTATTGGTGGACTGAGCGCGCGCCGACCTAGCGTCGAGCCCGTCAACCGGCGCGGTGGCTCCGCGCCGACCGCCGGATCTCCGGGCCGAGGCCCGGGAACGAGTAACGGAGTACGCGAAGTGGCACAGATTCTGTTCGTCATGACGGGCGCCGACCACTGGACGCTGGCCGACGGGGGGAAGCACCCCACCGGGTTCTGGGCGGAGGAGTTCGCCGCCCCGTACCGGGCGCTCACCGACGCCGGCCACGAGGTGACCGTCGCCACCCCGGGCGGGGTGGTCCCCACCGTCGACCGGGTCAGCCTGACCCCGGAGATGAACGGCGGCCAGGAGGGCGCCGACGCCGTACGCGCGCTGCTCGACAGCGCCGCGCCGCTGCGCCGACCGGTCCCGCTCGCCGACGTCGACCCCGCCGACTACGCGGCGGTCTTCTACCCCGGGGGCCACGGCCCCATGGAGGACCTCTCCGCCGACCCGGAGTCCGCCCGGGTGATCACCGCGACCCTGAACTCCGGCAAACCCCTGGCACTGGTGTGCCACGGCGTCGCGGCGCTGCTCGCCACCGAGGGCCCCGACGGCCGCTCGCCGCTGCGCGGGTACCGCGTCACCGGATTCACCCGCACCGAGGAGGCGCAGACGGGCCTCGGCGACCGCGCGAAGTGGCTGTTGCAGGACCGGCTCGTCGCACTGGGCCTGCACTTCACCGAGAGCGCCGCATGGTCGTCGCACGTCGTGACCGACCGCAACCTCCTGACGGGGCAGAACCCCGGCTCCTCCGCCGAGTTGGCCGCCGCCCTGGGCGCCCGGCTCGGCGCGGTCTGACCCGGCGCGACCCTTACCCCCCGGCCCCGGGTGCGGGAACGTCCCGCGCGGGCGCACACCCGGGGGCCGGGCCCCCGAGCCCCGAAGGCCCATCCCTGATGACATCCGACGTACCTCCGAACCCCCGCTCCGCCGCACCGGCCCTGGTCGCGGTCCTCGCGCTCGGCGCGGTGACCGTGTCGATGATGCAGACCCTCGTCGTGCCGCTCCTCGGGGTGATCCAGCGTGATCTGCACGCCTCCCCGGCGGACGTCACGTGGCTCACCACCGGCACGCTCCTCGCGGCGGCCGTCAGCACACCGCTGGCCGGACGGCTCGGTGACCAGTACGGCGCCCGCCGGGTGTTGATCGGTGTCCTGGCGCTGGCCCTCGCCGGGTCCGTCATCGCCGCCGTCTCCGACACCCTGCCCTCGCTCGTCACGGCCCGGGCGATGCAGGGCTCGTCCACCGCGGTCTTCCCGCTCGCCCAGGCGGTGCTGCGGCGCGAACTGCCCGCCGGCCGGCTACCGGCCGGCATGGGAACGATCAGCGGCGCGCTGGCCGTCGGCAACGGCGTCGCGCTCGCTGGCGCGGGCCTGCTCGGCCGGGAGCCCGCCGCGGACTACCACCTCGTGTTCTGGCTCGCGGCGGCCGTGTGCGCGCTCGCCCTGGCCGGCACCGCCCTCGTGGTTCC
Organism: Micromonospora xinjiangensis; assembly: GCF_056150165.1. Taxonomy (NCBI): domain Bacteria; kingdom Bacillati; phylum Actinomycetota; class Actinomycetes; order Micromonosporales; family Micromonosporaceae; genus Micromonospora; species Micromonospora xinjiangensis. The sequence goes on from NZ_JAXCFO010000004.1 coordinate 557,457, forward strand.
CGCGACTGTGAGCGCCGGCGCGCGGCGCACGGACTGGCTCGGCGCGCTGCTCCTCGCGGCGGTGCTGACATCGCTGCTGTTGCCGCTGTCACGGAGCACCGACTGGGGCTGGTCCTCAGCGGCCGGTCTGGGCTGCCTCACCGGCGCCGTGGTGCTCGCCGCCGCGTGGGTCGCGGTGGAACGCCGACGGCCGGACCCGGTGGTGGACCTGTCGATCCTCGCCCGGCCCGCCGTGGCGCTGGCGAACCTCGCCGGTCTCCTCCTGGGATTTGCCATGTTCATGCAGTTCATCGGTGTCTCGGCGGTGGTCCAGATCCCCGCCGCGCCCGCCGGTTACGGTCTCGGGGCGAGCGTGTCGCAGGCCGCCGTCACCTACCTCCTGCCGCCCGCGGTGGCCTCGCTCGCCGCAGCCCGGATCGCCGGCGCGCTGGCCCGCCGGGTCGGACCACGCCGCACGCTCGCCGCCGGCGGTGCGGCCGGGGTGGTTGGCTTCGGAATTCTGTCCGCCGCCTTCACCGAGGCCGCCGGCGTGCTCACCGGCGGGGTGCTCGTGGGTGTCGCGGTGAGCTTCGGGTTCGCCACGCTGCCCGCCGTCCTGCACGAGGCTGTCCCGCTGACGCACACCGCCGCCGCCAACGGCGTGAACTCGGTCTTCCGCTCGGTCGGCAGCTCCCTCGCCAGCGCCCTGCTGGGTGCCCTGCTCGTCACCGGGGGCGCCGACCGTACGGGCGGCGCGTCGGCCGCCCCGCCCGAGCAGAGCCGGTTCACGCTCGCCTTCGCCCTGGCGGCCGTCGCCTTCGCGATCGTCGCCGGTGTCGCGCTGGTCGGACGCCGGCGTCGCCCACCGGCCGGGCGGCCCGACCCCGCCGCGCCCGCCGTGCCGTGAGCCGGGCGCCCGCGACTCCCTCGCCTCGCCCGCCGGGCGCTCATCCCACGCTGCCACGGCAGCGCACTCCACGAAAGGACCGGACGATGTCACTGATTCTGATCACCGGAGCCTCCGACGGCCTGGGCCGCGCGCTGGCCGAGGACCTCGCCGCGACCGGCGGGCACCAGCTCCTGCTGCACGGGCGGGACGCCGGGCGGCTCGCCGAGGTCGCCCGGGCCACCGGTGGCACCCCACTGCGCGCGGACTTCTCCTCTCTCGACGAGGTGAAGCGCCTCGCGGCGCACGTCGCCGGCGCGCACGCCAGCCTGGACGTCCTCGTCAACAACGCCGGCGTCGGCTTCCACGTGGACGGCACCACCCGACAGCTCTCCCGCGACGGCCACGAGCTGCGTCTCGCGGTGAACTACCTGGCGCCCGTGCTGCTCACCCGGGAACTGTTGCCGCTGCTGCACCGCGCGCCGGCCGCACGCGTGGTGAACGTCGCCTCGATCGGTCAGCAACCGATCGACTTCGACGACCCGCAGTTCGCGCACGACTTCAGCGAGCCGGCCGCGTACAGCCGATCGAAGCTCGCGCTGATCAGCCACACCATCGACCTGGCCGAGGAGCTCGCGGGCAGCGGCGTCACCGCCAACAGCGTCCACCCGGCGTCGTACATGCCGACGACCATGTCCAGCCGGACCGGCCTGGAGGTCGTCGACACCCTGGAGAAGGGGGTGTCCGCCGTGCGGCGGCTGGTCGACGGTGCCGACCTCGCGGGCGTGACCGGCCGTTACTTCGACAGCGGGCACGAGGCGCGCGCCGCGGACGAGGCCTACGATCCGCGCTTCCGGCGGCGGCTGCGCGCGCTGACGGCGGACCTGCTGGCCGGTCGCTGACCGCTCATTTTGCGGAAATAGCAACTTTCTTTGCGGTGTGAAGGTGTCCGGCGCACCGTGGACGCATGAATCAGATCTCTTGGGACGCCGCGGTGATCGGCGGCGGCGCCGCCGGCCTGAGCGCCGCGCTCACCCTCGGGCGAGCGCGGCGCCGGGTCGTGGTGCTCGACAGCGGCGCGCCGCGCAACCGGTTCGCCGCGCACATGCACGCTGTTCTCGGCCACGACGGCAAGCCGCCCGCGGACCTCCTCGCGGCGGGGCGGCGCGAGGTCGAGTCGTACGGTGGCACGATCCTGGACGCCGCGGCGGCGACCACCCGACGCGACGGCGACGGGTTCGCCGTCGAGACCGCCGACGGCGAGATCGTGCGGGCCCGCACGCTCCTGGTCGCGACCGGGGCCCGCGACGAGCTGCCCCACCTCGACGGCCTGGCCGAACGGTGGGGTCGCGGCGTGGCGGTGTGCCCGTACTGCGACGGCTACGAGGTGCGGGACCAGCGGATCGGGATCCTCGCCACCGGCCCGGGCAGCGTGTTCCAGGCCCAGCTGCTGCGGCAGTGGTCCGCCTCGATCACCTACCTGCCCGACGCGGTCGGCGTGCCCGACGAGGAGGCGCTCGCGGCGTTCGAGGCGCGCGGCATCCGGATCGAGGAAGGACCGGTGCGGCGTGTCGTCTCCCGCGACGACCGGCTTGTCGGGGTGGAGATGGCCGACGGCCGGCAGGTCGAGCTGGACGCCATCTTCACCATCCCGCGGCTGATCCCCCGCGACGAGCCCCTCCGGCAGCTCGGTGCCGACCGCACGGAGCACCCGTGGGGCTGGTTCGTGACCGTCGACGAGAGCGGCCGGACGAGCGTCGACGGCGTGTGGGCGGCCGGGAACGTGGTGAACGCCATGGCGAACGTGGCCATGTCGATCGGCGCGGGCGCGGCCGCCGCTGGCGCGCTGCACCACGCACTGGTCCTCGACGACATCCGGCTCGCCCTGGCCGATCGCGGGCGTGGTGCACCCCCAGCCGGCGGGTTCGCCGGTGCAGGGGCTGCGTGACCGGGTCGGCGTGCCGCTCGTCGTCGACGCCGGGCTTCTCCGCGACGAGCACCCGCGACCGGGCGCGGGCGCTCGTCGCGGACGGTGGCGCGGACTCCGCTGGGTCAGCTCGCCGCGGGCGACGGACGCCGCCGTGGCACGCCGGCGTTCGCGGACCCCGACCTCGTCACCGCCGCCCCGCCGTCACCGGGCGGTGTCACGGCTCGCCGAAGTAGCCCTCCTCCTCGCCGAGGAGCAGCGGCACGTCGTAGACCGACATGTCGAGCCGGGCCCTCGTGTACCGCACCCGGTGCCGCCATCGCTGGTGCTCGAAGGCCATGTCGGCGTCGATCTCCACCACCACGGTGGGATCCACCCGCGCGTACGGCAGCGGCTCCGCGTGGTCGAGCTGCCCGGACCAGGCCGCCGGCAGCGGCTCTGGCCAGGGATGTCCGCCGGCGCCGCGACGCGGCAGGCGCGGCGGGGACAGCAGCGCCCCCAGCTCGGCCCGCTGGTCGGCACCGAGCGGATGGGTCCGGCCGGTGTACCGCAGGGCCCCGCGCCGGTCGAAGCGACCCAGCAGGACGGTCTCCGGGTCGCCGATGCCGCCGGTCACCCCACCGACGATCGCCTCGGTGGTCACTCGCGTGCGGTACTTGGACCAGCCACGCCGGCCGGGTTCGTACCGACCGCCGCGTCGCTTGCTGACGACCCCCTCGATGCCCGTGGCGACGGTCCAGTGGGTCAGCCAGTCCGCCACCTGCCGCATGTCCGTCGTCTGTGGGGTGAGGGTGAGCTGGGTGGGGGCGCCGGCGAGCAACCGCTCCAGGCGGGCCCGCCGCTGGGACAGCGGGAGGTCCAGGATCGGCTGCCCGCCGGCGTCGGCGAGCAGGTCGAACAGGACATAGTGGGCGGGGCGCTCGTGCGTCACGCGCAGCAGTCCCCGCCCGGCCGTGACGCGGCGCTGGAGCTGCGCGAAGCTGGTGCGGCCGCGGTCCCACACGACGAGTTCGCCGTTTATCTCGGGTCGGCCAATCGGCTGGTGGCTCGTGCGGTGATGTTGCGTCATGGACATGTCCATGACGTTGCTTGCCAACGTGCTCAACCAGGTGCAACCGGCGGTCTCCGTTCCCCCGTAAGTGCGTTCAGCCGAGCGAACCCAGACGCGCCAGCAGCACCAGCGGTCAGACCCTGTGTTGCGGCGTCAAGGGGCGGCTGGCGGCGGGTGGGGCAGCGGGTGGGCCCCTTCTGGGCGTAGGCCGTCGAAGATGATGGCGAGGTATCGCCGCCAGAGGTCGGGAGGGGCGTCTGGCGCGTAGCTGGTGACGTAGTTGGGTGCGCACATCAGCAGGATGACGTCGGCGCCGGTGACGTCGGCTCGTACGGCGCCGTGCTCACGAGCCCGGTCGACAAGCTCGTGCACGATCCGGAACATCCGCTCGCGGGCCCTGATCACGTCCGCGTTCAGCTCGCCGGCTTCCTGCAGGAACGACAGGTCGCGTTGCCGTTGTTGGTCCGCGGCGACGGTGAGGAACTCCAGCAGCGCGGCGCCCGGGTCCGCCGCGTCGAGCAGCTGTTCGCCGACGGCGTTGAGCGCGCCAATCCGATCGAGGACGATCGCGGCGAGCAGGTCATCCTTCGTGGCGAAGTGACGGAACAGGGTGCCCTTGCCGAGACCGGCCCGGCGGGCGATGTCGGCGACCGAGACGTCAAGGCCACGCTCCGCGAACTCATCGGCGGCGGCTGCCAGTAGCAGCCGTCGGTTGCGGGCGGCGTCAGCACGCAACGGGCGGGTCGAGGTCACGTTGCCACCCTAACAAGTTGACCGCGCGGTCCGTTTATTGCTAGCTTCGCCACCAATAACATGACCGATCGGTCCGTTTATGGAGGAACGCATGAAGGCAGTTGTCGTGACCCGATACGGGCCGCCCGAGCAATACACCGTGGGAGATGTGCCGGTGCCCCAGCCTGGGCCGGGGCAGATCCAGGTCCGGATCGCCGCCGCCTCGATCAACCCGGCGGACGTCCGGCTGCCCAGCGGCGATTTCCGTGACGTCGTGCCACTGGAGTTCCCACACGTTCCGGGCAACGACTTCGCAGGCACGGTCAGCGAGGTCGGCGCGGGCGTGACGGCCTACCAGGTCGGCGACGAGATTTTCGGCCAGGCCGTGCCGCGGGCGCTGCGGGCGATGGCCGGTGCGACCCGGCCGTCGCTGAGCACCGGCTCACTGGCCGAGTACGCGGTCTTCGAGGCCGACACCCCATTCCTGGCGCACCGCCCGGCCGGCCTCGACATCGAACAGGCGGCCGCCCTGCCCACCGTCGGCCTGACCGCACGCGCGCTGATGGCCACTGCCAAGGTGAAACCCGGCGAAACCGCCCTGGTCATTGGCGCCACCGGCGGCGTCGGAACCGCGGTGATCCCGCTGCTCGCCGCCGCGAAGGCGCGGGTGATCGCCACCGCGACCGCCGCTGACGCTGGCATCCTCCGCGCTCTCGGCGCCGACAACACCATCGGGTACGCGGAATCCGAATACCCCTCCGACGTCGACATCGCGTTCAACCTGGTCCTGCCGAGTGACCACCTTGCCGGAGTCGCCGGCGTCATCCGCTCGGGTGGACGCCTCCTCACGATCACCTACCCGGTACCGCGGCAGGACTGGATCGGCCGCGACGACGTCGGTCTGCATTTCGTACTGGACATGGACGGCACCTTCGGCGGGATGCGCGAGGTCGGTGAACTGGCAATCCGCGGAGAACTACCGGCCACGATCGGCCGCCGCTACACCCTCAACCAGGGCGCTCAAGCATGCGTCGACTTCGTCCGCCGGCACACGACCGGGAAACTCGTCGTCACGATGTGAAACACACTGCCATCGGCGCTTCTCGCAATCCGATTACCCAGACAACACGCGCGACAGGACCCTCACGTGACAGCCGACATCCGCGAACTCCAGCGAGCATTCGACCACGCTGAATTGCACGCCGACACGGACCGTTTGAACGCCCTGCTGGCGGATGACTTCATGTCCATCGGCGAGCGGGGCTACCTGCTGGACAAACGGCAGTGGATCGACCGACACGCCGACTTCGCCTACCTGTCCCTGACGACAACCGAACTCGACGTACGTTGTTACGACCGCGCCGCGATCGTGCGCTGCGTCCAGCTCAGCCGGGCGACCTGGCGTGGTGAAGTGATGACACTGACAGTCCGCCTGAGCCAGACATGGATCGAACTACCCGACGGGTGGCGACTCGCCGGCATCCAGTTCAGTTCGCGCGACCCAGCCTGAACGACTCATCCGCAAACCCAAGCCGACGCAGCGCCGTGCGCGTGAGTGAAACCGCTGCTCATCACATAGGTGTGGTGCGTCCGGCGCGGCTATCGCGTAATTCCCCATGGGCAGCGGCAAGCAGTTCTCGGAGCTCGGCGACCTGCCGGGTGAGTTCCCGGTTGCGGCGGTGCGCCGTCTCAAGGCGGCGGACCAGGCTGGCTTCGCTCGTGCGCTGACGGGTGGGGACGGCGACGCCAGTGGATCGGTTGTTGATATCGCGTAGCCGTTCCACTGCTGCTCGGACGTCAGGCTGGCTGTATAGCCGGGCCCGGCTGACCTTCGCCGCCGCGGCGACCTTGGCGTAGGTGACGGGCTCGCCGGTGGTTTCGAACTGGCGCAGTGCTGTGCGGGCACGGGCGAGGGTTTGCTCGTGTCGTCGGCGCGCTGCCGCGATGCGCGGTGGAGGAGCACCCGGGCATCGGCACCGGCGGGGTCGCGGAGCGGCTCCAGCTCGTGCCGAACACGGTGTCCACGATCGTGGGGGAGCTGGTCACGGCGGGGCTGCTGACCCGGGTACGGGACGAGACCGACCGTCGGGTCGCCCGCCTGCACCTGACCGCGGCGGCCGAGGACCGGCTGGCGCGGTGGGGGAGGGCCCGCGAGGAGGTGCTGTCGGCGGCGTTGGCGCGTCTGGAGGAGGCCGAGCGGGACGCGATCCGCCAGGCCCTGCCGGCCGTACGCCGGCTGCTGACGGTCCTCGACGAGGGCGCGCCGGGCCAGCCGGACCGGGGCCGGAGCGGTCGTCAGGACCGTCCCGTCTCCTGAGGGTGCCGGCGCGGGCCGGCCTGGCGGGCGAGGCGAGGGCCCGCGCAGCGCCGGATCGCGGTGTGGATCAATGTCGGCTAGCATCGACCGATCGTCTTCACGCCATCGGCGGGAACATGTCAGCCTCGGGGAGCGGTGGCGGTGGATCTCGAACCGTTGGGCCTGACGGCCGACGAGACGTCGCTCTACCTTCTGCTGGTGGACCGGCCGGCGGTGACCGCCGCCGAGCTGGCCGCGAGCTGGAGCCCGGCCTCGGCCGGCTCCACCGCCGCCGTGCTGGCGGCACTGGAGGCCAAGGGACTGGTCACCACGTTGGCCGGGCTGCCGACGCGGCACACCGCGGTGGCCCCCGACGTCGCGCTCGACAACCTGGCCCGGGTGCGGGAGCAGGAGATCGCGAAGGCCCGCGCCCTCGCCGGCAAGCTCGCCGATCGGTGGCGCCGGGCGGGACGCGCCACCGCGCCCGCCGAACTCATCGAGATCGCGGTGGGCCGCGGCGCCAGCCTGCAACGCTTCGAGCAGATCCAGCGGACCTCCAGCGAGGTCCTGATCATCGACGCGCCGCCGTACGCGAGCGACGAGCCGGGGAACCCACTGGAGAGCCAGCTGCTCGCGGAGGGGACGACGAGCTACCGCTGCCTCTACGACCACACCGCCCTCAACGTGCCCGGCAAGTACGAGGCGATCCGCACCCTCATCGACGCCGGCGAGGTGGCCCGGGTGATCCGGGGGATACCGCTGAAGATGGTGATCGGCGACCGGCGGATCGCGATGCTGCCCATGGAGACCGCGCCGGAGGCCATCTCGGTCGCCGCCGTCATCCACCCGTCGTCCCTGCTGGACTCGCTGTGCCTGCTGTTCGAGACGCTCTGGCAGCAGGCCACGCCGCTCGCCCCGAAACCGGCGACGAGGACGTCACAGGCCGGGTCCCGCCTCGACCCGGAGGACCAGGAGGTGGTCCACCTGCTGGTCACCGGGCTGACCGACAAGGCGATCGCCCGCCAGCTCGCCCTGGCTGAACGGACCGTGCAGCGGCGGGTGCACCGGATCATGCAGGCCTACGGGGTCCACAACCGGCTCCAGCTCGGCATCCGGCTGAGCCAGGAGGGGTGGGCGTGAGGCCGGGCGGGGGCGTGGCCGGACGGGCCACGCCCCCGCCGCGCCGGTCAGTCGACGACGGGCGGTGCGGTCCGGGCCGCCTCCGCGAGGGCGGCCGCGGCACCGGCGTACGGGTTGTAGGTGTAGCTGCGGGCGAGGCCCGCCGGGACGGTGAAGTACTCGGCGGACAGCTTCGCCGGGTCGCTGGCGATCTCACCGCGGGCCGGCAGGTCGTTGCCGTCGTCCCAGCCCCAGGGGGCGTTGGCGGAGTTGGTGGAGCAGCTCCACGTGCCGGATCCGCAGTCGCCCGAGGTGTCGCCGGCGAACGTGCCGAGGCCGGCGAAGAGGGTCGAGTTCGATCGCTGCGCCCACAGGCCGTCCGCGGCGAAGATGTCGATCAGCTCGTACCGCACGTCCCGGTCGTTGCCGTCGCTCGGCGTCTCGGCCACGGTTGACGGGTAGTAGACCAGGCCGTCGCCGTTGATCGTGTACTGCGGGTACGCCTTCAGGCCGTGGCCCTGTGCCTCCTGCGCGGTCACCGGATGAGTGAACGCGTCGTGCGGTGACGGCTGGAACTGGAGGGTGCCGTCGACGGACTCCCGCCCCGAGGCCCAGGTGCTGCCGCTGGGCGTGTAGGAGTAGAAGTCGCTGTGCGCCACGGTGACGGCCGCGCGCAGGACGCCGTACGTGGAGCCGTCCCGTTCGATCGCGAGCAGCACGCCCTCACCGTCGTTCTCGTGCTCGGTCTCGAAGAACGGGTGGTCGGTCCAGTCCCGCGGGTGGAAGAACAGGTACGTGATGTACCAGTGGGTGCTGGTCTCGACGACGGAGTAGTACGCGTGCGCCGCGAGCGACGTGCCGGCCTGACCGGCGCGGTCCCAGTTGTTGCGTCCGTTCAGGTCGCCGTCGAAGTCGACCTTCGTGATGTAGTCGGCCCGGCCGCCCAGGGCGTGGGCGCCGGTCGCGTCGACGTCCTGGTAGTGGATGGGCGCCCAGCGGAGGGCGAGGTCGGCCCGGCTGACGGCGGCGCTCGCCGGCGCGGGTGCGGCGACCGGCGTCACCGCCAGCACCGTCGCGGCGCCGGCCGCCGCCAGCGCCCTCACCACCCGGCGGCGCCGGGACGTCCTGTTCTTGTCGAGCATGTGCGCTCCTCGTCCGAGGGATCGATGGACTGCGATGGATTATCGCGGTCCCGGACGCCCGGTCCGTGTCCGTACGGCGACGGGAACATAGATGGCATTCGACAGGAGGGATCGACGGTGGGCACTCGTCTCCGGGAGAACCCTGGCACCGGTTCCCGGGTTTTCTCCGATGACGGTCGGGCCCGGCCGCGGGGACGATCGGACGCATGGTCAAGCGCTGGCGTCAACTCACGGTGTGGCTGCACATCCTCACCTCGGTCGGGTGGATGGCGCAGGCCATGACGCTGTGCGTGCTGCTCGCCGTCGGGTTCGCCGCGGACGACCTGGCCGTGCGTGACGCGGCGACCTCGATGGCACACCATGTCGACGGCCGCCTGCTCGCCCCGATGGCCGGCGTCTCGGCCTGCACCGGCATCGTTCTCGCCGCGGCCACGCCCTGGGGCTTCTTCGTGCACTGGTGGGTGCTGATCAAGTTCGCGATCAGCATGGTCCAGGTCTACCTCGGCATCTTCGTGCTGTCGCCGACGCTGACGGAGTCGATGACCGCCGGGCCCTCGCTGCGCCTCGTCGTCGGCACGGCGCTGATGGCCGGCGCGATCGCGTTCCAGGGGTGGCTGTCCGTACGCAAGCCGTGGGGCACCGTCCGCGAGGGCCGACGGGCCGTGGCGGGGACCGGGCCGCGCTGGGTCTTCGTCGCCGCCGTCCTCGGCGGGATCGCCGAGTTGACGCTCGCCCTCGTCCTGGGCCACCCGATGCCGCTGCTGTCCCTGATCCTGATCATCGTGGTCCTGTCCTGCCGGCGCCGCTGGGCCGGGTCCCGGCGGCCCAGGCCGGTACCGGCGTGAAGGTGGACGGATCGCCACCGTGCCGGCAAATGATCACCGTTCAGAACGAGCGCCCATTGCCGGGCGAATGCCACGATCTACGGACGAGACCCTCCCGAAAGAGGGAATCGGACTTCACCCGAAAGGGTGAGTTAGTGGATCACCGTGTGGCCTCCGGTCTTCCGTGCCCTTCCTGCCCGCGGCGACGCCCGGGAACGCCGATGGGTTATTCGCCCTGATCGTGAGGGTCGTCCCCGGCGTCGGCGGCCTGGCCCCGGGACTCCCGTTGTGGCGGCGGAAAGTGTGACACCTCCCACCCCATCACCCCGGGTCACGGCGGTTACTCCTGTCTAGCCTCGTCGAATGCGTAACGACGGCAACCTCGACGACCCCCAGGGCCCCGGCACCCCGGCTGACCGTTCGGACGACACGACCTCCACCGATCGGCCGGCGAGCGTGTTTCCGCCCCGGCTCTCGGTCGGATCGCTCCGCACCCGCCTCGCCCGCCTGGGCGACCGCCTCATCGCCCGTCCCCGCCGCAACCGGATGACCGTCGCCACCGGCGCGGTCTGCTGCCTCGGCCTGGTCGGCGTCACCCTGATCGGCGCGGACCCCGTTGGCCGGTCCGCCACCCCCGACCAGCGCGCCGAGATCGCCCAGCGCGCGGAGGCCGACGCCGCCTCCCGGGGGCTGTCCCGGCAGCCCGTGGACCCGACCTCCGCCCCCGCCACCACGGCCCCGGTGCCCTCCTCCTCGCCGGCCGCGAAGCCCACCGCCAAGAAGAAGACGACCCCCAAGCGCAAGCGGATCCTTCCCGTGGCCGGCCTGGACCAGGCCCAGATGAACAACGCGAAGACGATCGTCCGCACCGGTCGCGAGATGGGCGTGCCCCGGCGCGCGCTGGTCATCGCGGTGGCGACCGCGATGCAGGAGAGCAACCTCTACAACTACGCCAGCGGCGTGCTGCCCGAGTCGCAGAACTACCCCCACCAGGCCATCGGCTGGGACCACGACTCGGTCGGGCTCTTCCAGCAGCGTCCGAGCTCCGGCTGGGGCAGCGTCGAGGACCTGATGGACCCGGCGTACGCCACCCGACAGTTCCTCGCCGCGCTGGAGCAGGTGCCCGGCTGGCAGGACCTCCCGCTGACCGACGCGGCCCAGGCCGTGCAGGTGTCGGCGTTCGGCTGGCTGTACGCCCAGCACGAGTGGCGCGCCACCGAGGTGGTCGACGCCATCCTCGCCTGAGCCGGCCGGTCGCGTCCGCGCTCGTCGCGCCCTCCCCGGACCGGGGGTGTCGCGGAGGCCGGCCGCGGGACGCGACCCGTCGCGTCGCCGCACCGGAGGCCGGGTTCCCGTCGCCGGGTGACGGGAGCGAGGATGTGACCATGAGCGAAGCGATCTCCGCGCGTCCTCGGCGCGTCGTCGTCACCGGGGCCACCGGCAAACTCGGTCGCGCCGTGGTGGCGCACCTGCGCGACGTCGGCGTCGACGTGCTCGCGGTGGACCGCGCCGCCGGGCGCGATCCCCGCGACGTCGACGGCGAGTTCCTCCTCGTCGACCTCACCGACTACGGACAGGTGGTCGAGGCGTTCACCGGCGGCGTCGACGAACATGGTGGCGGTATCGACGCGGTCGTGCACCTGGCGGCCGTCCCGGCACCGGGGCTGCTCTCCAACGCCTCGACCTTCGCGAACAACTCCGCGGCCACGTACAACACCTTCGCCGCGGCCCGGGCGGCGGGCATCAAGCGGGTGGTGTGGGCGTCGAGCGAGACGGTGCTCGGGCTGCCGTTCGACACCCCACCGCCGTACGCGCCGGTGGACGAGGAGTACCCGCCGCGCCCGGAGTCCACCTATGCGCTCAACAAGGTGCTCGAGGAGGAGATGGCGCGGCAGTTCTGCCGCTGGGACCCGGAGCTGGTCATGGTCGGCCTGCGCTTCTCCAACGTCATGGACGTCGAGGACTACGCGCGGTTCCCGTCCTTCGACGCCGACCCTCGGCTGCGTCGATGGAACCTGTGGGGCTACATCGACGCCCGTGACGGCGCGCAGGCGGTCGAGCGGGCGCTCGCGTACGACCGGCCCGGGGCCGAGGTGTTCATCATCGCCAACGCGGACACGGTCATGAGCCGGTCCAGCGCCGACCTCATGGCCGAGGTGTACCCCGGTGTCGAGATCCGCAAGGATCTCGGCGAGCACGAGACCCTGCTCAGCATCGGCAAGGCCCGCCGGATGCTGGGCTACGAGCCCCGGCACTCGTGGCGCGACCACGTGCGCGAGGACGCGCGGTAGCTCCGCTCCCGAGCCGTGAGCCGCTACCGGCAGGCTCAGGATCCGGCGCCCGCCGGCGCCCTCGGGGGCGCACCGGTCGGGTGACCGGCGCCGTGGCCCGGTTCGTCCACACCGGCCGGACGCCGTCCGGTGTGGACGACCGCGGCTGACCGCGTGCGCCGGCAGGTTAGGGTCGGGCATCGTCCTCGATCACTCCGGAGTCCGCGTGTCGCTGGAAATCGATCACGTCTACGTGCCCGTCAAGTTCGACCTCGGTGGGGTCATCGAGGACGTGTGGCAGGTGATGCCCGTCCTCCAGGGCTTCGGCGAGGTGTCCATCGACGCCGTCGACGACCGGGACGCCCGCTCCTACAACATCTCCTACCTGGCGACCCACCCGCCCACGCTGACGATCCGGCTGCCCGACTCCGAGGTGCGCCTGCGCGACGTCACCTGGCAGGTGAGCACCGAACTGGTCGTGTACTCCGCCCTGGGCGTGGTGTCGGTCGACCTGCGCCTGTCCCGACCGTCGCGGCCGCTGACCGAGGACGATCTCCCACGCTTCTACGGCGACCACGTGGCCGCCAACAACGCGGACTACTTCGACTACCTCGACGACGTCGGCGTGCTGTCGGCCAACCTGGCCTCCTACCGCCGCTCCGCCGAGGAGAACCGGAGCGCGCACGCGGGCTGGGTGGTCGCCCCGCACGTCACCCGGCTGCGCCGGGCGCTGCTCGGTTGCCCCGCGTTCCGCCCGCGCGAGCGCTGCTACCCCTTCCAGAACATGCGGCAGTTCTTCGTGCTGCGCGAGGTCGCGGAGGAGCCCGCGGACCTCGACCTGGTCGACGTCCTGCTCGGGCTCACCGCGCGGACTCCGCGCTCCGGGGACGGATCCGTCGACCAGTGGCCCGAACTCCGCGTCGAGGACGTCGTGGTGCGGTCCAGCGGTTGGTCCACCGTGGCGGTGCTGCGCGGCGCGGCGACGACCGACGCGCTGGACATCGTGCAGGAGATGTACGGGCAGATCCACGCGCAGTGGTTCTTCTGCCAGCTCTGGATCGGCGTCGACCCGGGCGACCACGAGGACGAGCGGTTGATCACCAACCCGGCCGAGACGAGCGATCGCCGGGTCGCGCACCTGGCGCGGGTGCAGCTGGAACTCGTGCACGGGCTGGCCGAGATCGGCAACGTGGACCTGATGTTCCGCGATCCGGTGCGGGTGGCCGTCGCCCGTTTTCTCATCGACGCGCTGCGCGTGGAGCGGCACGCGGAGGCGGCCCAGCGCCGGCTGGAGCAGGTACGCGCCATCCTCGAACAGGTCTCGACCCTGCGCACCGCGTCCTTCCAGCGGCGCCTTCAACTGCTGTTCGCCGTGGCCGCCGTCGCCGGGGTCGTCGGGCTCTATCCGGACCTGTTCGAACTCAACACCGCGTGGCGGGTCTGGACCCTCGTCCTGCTCGGCTCGCTCTCCCTCGTCTGCTGGTTCATGGTCCGTGCCATGAACCGGGCCGGGATGAGAGCCCGGCGTGGCCGCGGTTGGCGCCGCCACCGGACGGGACGTCTCACCCGCGGGTGACCCGGGCCGGCCCGGCCCGCCCTCCGCAACCCGCCTGCCGGGCGGTCGATCAGTCGTGGGCGGGGTGGAATAGGCGTGCCCTCAACTAGGTTGTGAACCAAAAGATTTGCCACCTAGACTTGATGCCAGACCAAGCATGAGGGAGTAGGGCTATGCCCGATTACGGCCACGAACTGCTGTTCGGGACGTTCATCACGCCCAGCGCACACGACCCCGACCGCGTGGTGGCGCTGGCAGAGCTGACCGAAGCCGCGGGCCTGGACCTGGCCACCTTTCAGGACCACCCGTACAACTCCGAGTTCCTCGACACCTGGACCCTGCTGAGCTGGGTCGCCGCGCGCACCGAGCGGCTCCGCGTCTCGGCCAACGTGCTGAACCTGCCGCTGCGACCGCCCGCGGTGCTGGCCCGCGCCGCGGCGAGCCTGGACCTGCTCTCCAAGGGCCGGTTCGAGCTGGGCCTCGGCGCCGGCGCGTTCTGGGACGGGGTCGAGGGCATGGGTGGCCGGCGGCTCACCGCCGGCCAGGGGGTCGAGGCGCTCAGCGAGGCCATCGACATCCTGCGCGGCGTATGGGACGACACGGCCCACGAGCCGCTGCGCCTGCCGGGCCGGCACTATCCCGTTCCCGGGATGCGGCGCGGCCCCGCGCCGGCCCACGACATCGGCATCTGGCTGGGGTCGTACCAGCCGCGGATGCTGGCGCTGACCGGCCGCAAGGCCGACGGCTGGCTGCCGACCCTGGAGTACCTGCGGTCGCCCGACCGTGTCACCGCCAACCGGATGATCGACGATGCGGCCGTCGAGGCCGGCCGCGATCCCCGCGAGATCCGCCGCCTGCTCAACCTCTTCCAGGTCGCCTTCGGGCAGGACGCCGAGGGCTTCCTCCAGGGCCGGCCGGAGCAGTGGGTGGAGCAGCTGCTCCCGCTCGTCCTCGACGAGGGGTTCAGCGCGTTCCTCGTCGGGCGTGACGACCCGCGCCTCATCCAGACGTTCGGGCAGGAGGTCGCGCCGGCGCTGCGCGAGGCGGTCGCCCGGGAACGCCGGGGGAGCGGGACCGTCACCGGACCCGTGCGGCCGGCCATCGCCCTGGCCAAGCGGCAGCCCGGCATCGACTACGACGGGCTGCCCCCGTCCCTGGCCACCACGGCGGTCGAACCCGGCGACCCGGAGTACGAGCGGGTACGCCACAGCTACAGCTGGACGGGGTCCCCCGGGTTGGTGATCCGCCCCGCGACCGCCGCCGAGGTGGTCGACGCCCTGGCGTACGCGCGGGCGCAGCACGTCCCCATCTCCGTACGCAGCGGCGGCCACGGCATCAGCGGCCGGTCGACGAACGACGGCGGGATCGTCCTGGACCTGTCCCGCATGAACAAGGTCGAGGTGCTCGACCGGGCCACCCGCCGCATCCGCGTCGAGCCGGGCGCCCGCTGGGGCAACGTCGCCAAGGCCCTCGCCCCACACGGCCTGGCGATGAGCTCCGGTGACTACGGCGACGTGGGCGTCGGTGGCCTCGCCACCACCGCCGGCGTCGGCTACCTGGCGCGCAAGTACGGCCTGACCATCGACCACGTGGTGGCGGCCGAGATCGTGACCGCGGACGGCCGGCTGCTGCGGGTCGACGAGCAGCACCACCCGGACCTGTTCTGGGCCGTCCGCGGCGCGGGCGGCAACATGGGCGTGGTCACCGCCCTGGAACTGGAGGCGTACGAGGTCGGCGATGTCGTCTTCGCCCAGCTCGTCGTCGACGCGACCGACGCCGCCGACGTGCTGCGTCGCTGGGGCCAGCTCGTCGAGGACGCGCCGCGGGAGCTGACCAGCTTCCTGTCCCTCTTCCCCGGGCGTCGCGGCAACCCACCGATGGCTCAGGCGACCCTCGTCTACGCCGGGGACGACGTGGCGGCGGCCCAGGCCGCGCTCACCCCGTTCCTGGGCATGGGGCCGATCCTCGACCAGCGGGCCGAGCTCGTGCCGTACCCGGCGATCGTCGCGCCACCCGGAAACCAGCATCGTGGCCAGGGCCTGGTCGACACCCACAGCGGGCTGTTGCACCACATCACGCCGGAGGCGGCGGACGCCATGGCGACCATGATCCGCTCCGGTGACGTCATGGTCATGCAGTTCCGGTCCGTCGGTGGGGCGGTCAACGACGTCGCCCGCGACGCCACCGCCTACCCGCACCGGGAGCAGAACTTCTCGGTGCTCGCGGCCACCGTGCCGGACCGCCGGCGCCAGCTGGACAAGCTCTGGGCCGACCTGTACGAGCACCTCGACGGCATGTACCTCAGCTTCGAGTCGGACACGAGCCCGCAACGGCTCCTGGACGCCTGGCCCGAGCCCACGCTCAGCCGGCTGCGTGCCGTCAAGGCCACCTACGACCCGGAGAACGTCTTCAACCGCAACTTCCCCATCCCGCCGGCCTCCGGCGTGCCCACCGAGGAGGAGGCCGACGATGACGTTTGAGATCGGCCTGATCACGTTCGGCGAACTCACCGCCGACCCGACCACCGGCCGCGTTCCCGATCCGGCGCGGCACCTGCGCGGCGTCGTCGAGCTGGCCGAGGTCGCCGACCAGGCGGGTCTGGACGTGCTCGGGGTCGGCGAGCACCACCGGTCGGACTTCGTGGCCACCGCGCCGCCGGTGGTCCTGGCGGCGATGGCCGAGCGCACCGAGCGGATCCGCCTGGCCAGCGCCGTGACCGTGCTCAGCTCCGACGACCCGGTTCGCGTCTGGGAGCAGTTCGCCACCCTCGACCTGCTCTCCGGGGGCCGCGCGGAGATCATCGCGGGGCGTGGGTCGTACACCGAGTCCTTCCCGCTGTTCGGCTACGACCTCGCCGACTACGCGGCGCTGTTCCGGGAGAAGCTGGACCTGCTGCTGCGCATCCGGGAGAGCAATCCGCTCAGCTGGCCGGGCGGGCGCTTCCGCCCGCCGCTGCACGAGGCGGACATCGCACCCCGCGCCCTCCAGCCGGAGCTGCCGGTATGGGTCGGCGTCGGCGGCACCCCCAGCTCGGCCGTCGAGACCGGCGCCCGGGGCCTGCCCATGATGCTCGGCGTGCTGCTCGGCACCGTCGGCGGGCACTCCGGCATCGTCGCCCTCTACCGGCGCGCCGCCGAGCAGGCCGGCCGTGACCCGGCCAGCCTGCGGGTCGGGTTGAGCGTGCAGGGCCACGTGGGCGGCACCAGCCAGGAGGCCCGGCGGACGATGTACCCGTACTTCACCGCCGGCTTCCGTGACAACAACCACCAGCGGGGTCAGGGGTTCGTGCTCTCCCCGGAGCGGTTCGAGGGATTCACCGGGCCACGGGGCGCGCTCGTCGTCGGCAGCGCCCAGGAGGTGATCGACAAGATCGCCGCCTACCACCAGGCGTACGGCATCAGCCGGGTGATGCTGCACATGGGCTTCGGGGGAATGCCCCAGGCGCAGCTCCTCGCGTCGGTGGAGCGGCTCGCCACCGAGGTCGCCCCGGTGCTCCGCCGGGAACTCAGTTGACCCGGCGCGCGCACCTCAACGGGCGGGCTCGTCGGCCGAGGGGAGGACGCTCGACACCGCGACGCACGGGTCGGTGCCGGGCGCGGCGGTGTGGATCGCCTCGGCGGCGCGCTCGGCGAAGTCGCGGAACGCGTTCCGCTGCTCCTCGGGGAGCCCGCCCAGCACGTGGTCCTCGGCGTGCGCCACGCGCTTCTCGGCCTCGGCGAGCACCTGCCGCCCGTGCTCGGTGGCCACGATCCGGCGGGCCCGCCGGTCGCGCGGGTCCAACCGTCGCTCGATCAGGCCGGCGTTCTCCAGGTCGTCGATCACGTACGTCAGCACGCTGCGGTCGATCACCAGCCGGGCCGCGAGGGCGCCCTGCGTCGGCACCTCCTCGTGGACCACCACGGACAGGATGTGGTAGCCCCGGCTGCCGTGCGGGAGGTCCGTCAGGGCCTCCTCGACGTACTCCTGCCACCGGCGCAGCACCATGCCGAGGGACCAGCCGAAGTTGGAGCCGCGCTGGCGGCCGGTGGGGTCGGACGGATTCGCGGTGACGGACATGCGCCCAAGTTTAGCGCCGTATGTGTTGATCAGTAGATCGGTTGCCGACCAACCCGAGTCGCCGCCGCCAGCGGTTGCCTCCCGCCCGCCGGGGGAGTAGGCAGAAGGTCCACCGATGTCGATCCCGGGAGACGACATGAGACCTCGCGCCCTCCTCACCGCGGCCGTCGCGCTGGCCACCCTCCTCGCCGGAACCGGCGTCCCCGCCCAGGCGAAGCCCGCCGCACCGCCGAAGGAGCCGGTGGCGCTCGGGCGCGGCGGCGCGGTGTCGACCGTGGATCCGACCGCCACCGCGGTCGGCCTGGACGTGCTGCGCCGTGGCGGCAACGCCGTCGACGCGGCGGTCGCCGCGGCGGCCACGCTGGGCGTCACCGAACCCTTCTCGGCCGGCATCGGCGGTGGCGGCTTCCTCCTCTACTACGAGGCGCGGACCGGGCGGGTGCACACCATCGACGGCCGTGAGGCGGCCCCGGCGTCGATGACCGCGACCAGCCTCGTCGACCCGGCCACCGGAGCGCCGTACCGGTTCGACGAGGCCCGGATCAGCGGGTTGTCGGTCGGCGTCCCCGGCACGCTGCGCACCTGGGAGGACGCCCTGGACCGGTGGGGCAGCCGGTCGCTGGCGCAGCTGCTCCGGCCCGCCGCCCGGGTCGCCGAGACCGGCTTCACCGTCGACGAGACCTTCGCCGGTCAGGTCGCGGCGAACCAGGCCGCGTTCGCGCAGTTCAGCTCGACCAGCGACCTCTACCTGCCCGGCGGTCGGCCGCCGGCGGTCGGCAGCACCTTCCGCAACCCCGACCTCGCCGACACCTACGAGCTGATCGCCCGCAAGGGCACCGGCGTGTTCTACCGCGGCGAGGTCGGCCGGGACCTGGCCGCCACCGTGCAGCACCCGCCGCTGGCGGCCCGGCCCACGCAGAGCTGGCCGTACCCGATCCGCCCGGCCCGCATGACCGCCGCCGACCTGGCCGGCTACCGCACCCGCTTCCCCGCGCCGACCCGCTCCGACTACCGCGGGCTCCAGGTGTACGGCATGTCCACCCCGTCCAGCGGCGGCACCGCCGTGGCGGAGGCCCTCAACATCCTCGAACGCTACGACCTGCGCCGCATGACGCCGGCCCAGGCCATGCACCACTACCTGGAAGCCAGCGCGCTCGCGTTCGCCGACCGCAACCGGTACGTCGGCGACCACACCCCGGCCCGCGTGCTCCGCGAGCTGCGCACCGACGCGTACGCCAAGGACCGCGCCTGCCTGATCGACCCCTCGGCGGCGCTGCCCAAGCCGGTGGCGCCCGGGGTGCCCGACGGCACCTACGGCGGATGCGCGGCGGCGCCGGCCGCCGACACCCGGGACGACCGCAAGAGCACCACCAACCTGACCGTGGCCGACCGGTGGGGCAACGTCGTGGAGTACACGCTGACCATCGAGGCGACCGGCGGCAACGGCATGGTCGTCCCGGGCCGGGGCTTCCTGCTCAACAACGAGCTGACCGACTTCAACTTCGCGCCCACCCAGGGCGACGCGCCCGACCCGAACCTGCCCGCGCCGGGCAAACGCCCCCGCAGCTCCATGGCGCCCACCATCGTGCTGGCCGACGGACGCCCGTTCCTCGCCGTCGGCACCCCCGGCGGCGCCACGATCATCACGACCGTCCTGCAGATGCTGGTCAACCGCGTCGACCTCCGCATGACCCTGCCGGAGGCGCTGGCCGCGCCGCGCGCCTCCCAGCGCAACGGCACCACGCAGGCGGAACCGGCGTTCGTCGCCGCGTACGCCGACGCCCTCCCGCCCGGGCACGCGTTCTCCCAGACCGCGGAGATCGGGGCGGCGACCGGCATCGAGTTCCTGCGCGACGGGCGCATGCTCGCCGCGGCCGAGCCGGTACGCCGCGGCGGCGGCGCGGCCGCGGTGGTCGCGCGCTGGTGACACCCCTCGGCCGACCGGTCGGCGGCGACGGCTCACCCCGCGCGGTCGTCGCCGCCGACCGGTCAGGGCCGCAGCGCGTCCCGCACGGCCGGATCGGCCGGTGAGCTGACCGCGGGCGGCCTGTCCCGGACGGCGTCGAGAACGGCCTTGCCGCTGGCCAGGTAGTCCCGGATCGTCTTCTCGGCGAGCAGGGCGGGCCCGCACTCGGCGCAGCGGGCGACCACCCCGTCGGTGTCGATGCCGACGTGCCGGCACAGCGTGACCGCCCGCGACACGTGGTAGGACTGGGTCACCACCAGCGCCCGCTCGACCCCGTACACCTCGCGGGCCCGCAGGCAGCTGTCGTACGTGTCCAGACCGAACGGGTCGGCCACCACCCGCCGCGGATCGATCCCCAGCCGCTCGGTCAGGTACGAGGTCATGACCGCCGGCTCGTCCCCGGAGGCTCCGCCGCCGTCCCCGGACACCAGGACTGCCCGGGCCCGGCCGCTGCGCACCAACTCGGCCGCGGTCTCCAGACGACCGGCCAGCCGCACCCCCGGTGCGCGGCGGTCCTCCGCCACGGCGGTGCCCAACACGATCACGACGTCGGCACTCGGCGCGTCGGCCTCCTCGTACACGTGGGCGCGCGCGCCGATCGTCGTCCAGAGCCACGGCACGCTGCTCAGCAGCGCGCCGGCCAGGGCCAGCGCGCCGGCCCACACGAGGCGCCGCCGCCACGCCGACGGACGGGCGGGCACGGTCACCTCACCCACGCGCGGCCTCCCCCGACAGCCGTCGCACCCGCTCGTGTCCCTCCTGCCAACCGGCAACCGGTGAACAGCGTAGCGGCGGCAGCCGTCGCGGTGGGCCCGGTCAGCGGCGGCGCCAGCGGATCGGCAGGCGCTTCACCCCGCGCTGGAAGTTCGACCGCAGGTAGACGGGAGGGCCCGCGTACGTGACGTCGGCCGTGCGGGCGAGCAGCGCCGCCAGCAGCGCACGGACCTGGCAGCGGGCCAGGTGCGCGCCGAGGCAGAAGTGCGGCCCGTGCCCGAAGACGAGGTGCGGGTTGGGGTGGCGGGCGAGGTCGAGCCGGTCCGGGTCGGCGAAGACGCGCGCGTCCCGGTTGGCCGAGGCGAAGGAGACCACCACCTTGTCCCCGGCGCGCACCGGAACCCCGGCGACGGTGGTGTCCGCGGTGGCGGTACGCCGGAAGACCATCACCGGCGTCCACCAGCGCAGCAGTTCGTCGACGGCGGTGTCGAACAGGGCCGGCTCCCGCCGCAGACGGCGCATCTGCTCCGGATTCTCCAACAGGGCGATCATCGCGCCGGGAAGTCCGTTGCGGACCGTCTCGTTGCCGGCCACCGCGAAGAGCCAGAACATGTTCTCGAACTCCGCCACCGACAGCCGGTCGTCACCCCGCTGCGCCAGCAGGACGGACATGATGTCCGGGCCGGGGTCGCGGCGCTTCGACTCGGCCAACAGGTGCGCGTACGCGTAGAGGTCCGCCATGCCGGCGCGCGTACGTGGGTCGGGCATCCGTCCGTCGGAGTCGGGGACGGGCCGGTGCCGGAGCGCCTCGCGCGCCGCCGCGGTGCCGGTGCCCGGATCGAACACGGCGGACCCGGCGTAGTCCGGATCCTGGAAGCCGATCACCCGGTTGGACCAGTCGTACAGCAGCCAGCGGTCCGGCTCGGGCACGCCGAGCACGTCCGCGAGGGTGAGCAGCGGCAGGTCGGCGGCGAGGTCACCGACGAAGTCGCAGGTGCCCTCGTGCGCGTCGCCGAGTGCCCGCTCGACGAGGGCCACGGCGTTCGCGCGGATCGACGCCTCCAGCGCGGCGACCGCGCGCGGGGTGAACGACCGGGCGACCGGACGGCGCAGGCGGCCGTGCTCCGGCGGGTCCATGTTGAGCATCATCCGCCGCACGTAACCGAGATCCTCGGCGGTCGCCGGGTCGCGGATCTGGGTCGCCCCGAGCCAGGACGAGAAGAGCGCCGGCCGCCGCAGCACGTCGGTGACGTCGGCGTGCCGGAGCACCAGCCAGAAGCCCGGCCCGCCCGGCAGCCCGAGCAGCGGCGGCTCCGCCACCCGGACCACGGGATCGCTCGCGCGCAGCGTGGCGAGCAGGTCGTACGGGACGCCGTCGACGTAGGTGCGGGGATCGACCAGAGGGGTGGGGTCGGCCCTCACTGCGCGAGGAACTCCTCGATCACGGTGACGAGGCGCACCGGGGTCTCGTACATCGCGTAGTGGCCCGCGTTCGCGAGCACCTCGAGGCGGGCGTTGGGGTAGTGGCGCAGCCAGGTCTCGCGCATCATGTCGGCGCCCAGCGCCGGGTCGTGCTCCCCGACGATCGCGAGGGCGGGCACCGGGTTGCCCTTCACCTCGTCGGTGAGGTCGGTGCGGGCCCAGGCCGTGAGATAGGCGCCGAACGCCTCCCGGGCCGAGTGGTCGACCGAGAAGCGGACCATCTCGTCCAGCCAGCGACCGGACAGCCGGTTGCCGGTCGTGAGGTCGATGATCGCGCGCCGGTTGTCGGCGTTCGCCGCGGCCCCGTCGAACAGCGCCCAGCTCTGCAGATCGAACGGCACGCCGCCGGCGGGGACCGGGCTGATGCCGACGAGGTGCCCGACCCGCCCCGGCGCGTCGGCGAGGACCCGCTGGGCGGCGATGCCGCCCATGGAGTGCCCCACGACCGAGAAGGTCGCCCAGCCGAGCGTGTCGACGAGGTCCAGCGCGTCGCGGGAGATCTCGGCGAGGGTGTGCTCGCCTGCCACCTCGGCGCGCGCCCCGTAGCCGCGGTAGTCCAGGAACGCCCAGGTGAAGCGCTCAGGGTCGATCAACTGCGGTAGCCAGCCCCAGCCCTCGGCGGAACCGAACCAGCCGTGCAGGGCCAGCACCTTGTGCGGCCCGTGGCCGATCGTGACCGGGCCGACGGCGTCACCGGTGCTGTGGTGGCTGATCGTCATGACGCGACCCTCCCGCTGGCGCGGCCCACGTGGACGGTCCGCGACGAGGTGCTGGCGATGTGTAAGCGACCGTAGTCCGTGCGTCGACCGAAGGGAAGGGCGGACCGGCCGCCCCGTCACGAGCAGTTCATCCGGGTGACCCGTCCGGTTCGGAGGATGGAGCGGACGGCCGGACAGGGTCGACGGGACGCCGTCCCGGCGTCCCCGAAAACCGTACGGAGGAAGTCAATGTCTACCCGTACCCGGATCGTCGCCGGCCTGGCCACCTCGGCCGCCGCCGGCGCGGTGGCCCTGGCCGCCGGCCTGGTGCCCGTCCAGACGTCCGCGTCGACCCACCCCGGCCCGGTGCCGGCCGCCGCCACCGCGGTGACCGAACCGCCGGTCGTCACCGCCACCCTCGCCAGGGCCTACGACGCGTTCGACGCCAGGCAGGGCATCGCCGTCGACGACCGGTACTTCTACGTCGCGGACAACCGCAGCATCACCAAGCACGACAAGGCGACCGGCCGGCCGCTGCTCCAGTTCGTCTCCGATCCGGACGGACCCCTCATCCACCTGGACAGCGCCGTCGTGGTCGACGGGAAGCTCTACGCGTCGCACTCGAACTACGACGAGTCCCCGATGGAGAGCTCGATCGAGGTCTTCGACACCCGCACGATGCGGCACGTCGCGACGCACAGCTTCGGCATCTACCGCGGCTCGCTGACCTGGCTGGACCGCCACGACGGCGCGTGGTGGGCGGGCTTCGCCAACTACGACGAGATCCCGGACGGCGGCACCGAGCCCTACGGTGGCACCTACCAGACGCAGGTCGTGAAGCTGGACGACCGCTTCCAGGTCGTCGAGGCGTGGACCATCCCCAAGCCGATCCTCGACCGGTTCAAGCCGATGAGCAACTCCGGGGGGTCCTGGGGACCGGACGGCCGGCTCTGGCTCACCGGGCACGACCTCGGCGAGGCGTACGTCATGACGCTGCCGTCGGCCGGTTCCGAACTGGTGTGGGCCGGCACCGTCACCCTGCCCGGCGTGGAGGGTCAGGGCATCGCCTGGGAGCACGCGGGCGACCGCTCCAGGCTGTGGACGATCAAGCGCTCGGCCAAGCAGGCGCTCAGCTTCACCGTCCCGTTCCGGTCGATCAGCGCCCCGGCCGCGCCGGCCTGGAGGGTGCTCGGTCCGGGCCAGTTCGAACAGTGACCCGACGGTCGCCGGGACCGGCGGCTCACTCCGGCCACCCGCTGTGGTGTGCCCTGAGCCGCTGACCGGCGTCCGTTAGTCGGCGAGGTACGCGGACAGTGCCGCGCGGCTGTCCGGCAGCCCGTACTCCTCGACGAGCATGGCGACGTTGCCGAACTCCTGCCCGTCGATGAGCCACGGCTCGGTGGCGCGGCTCAGCACCTCGACCAGCCGCCGCTGCCGGGGCGCCAGCCCCGCGGCCGGCACGCCCGGCGGCAGCGGTCCGTCGGGGAACGCCAGCCGGAGCGTCTCGCCCAACACGATCAGCGACCGGTCGCCGCTGACCGCGGGCAGCCGGTCGAGCAGCGCGTCGAAGGCGCGCGGGGCGTGCCGGGCGCCGAGCTGCCGTAGGGCGAGACCCGCGTAGCCGCTCAGGTCGCCGTCGAGGAAGGGCACGAAGCCGCCGTCGCTCGTCGGGCTCTCCGCCCCGACGGGCGGCCCGGCGGCCCAGGTCAGCAGCTCCTCGACCGTCGCGGGGTCGGCCTGCGGGCCGAGCACCCGGGCCCGTCCGACCGCGGCGGCCCAGCGGATCACCGGGTGCGGATCGGCGAGCAGCCGCACGTCCGGGGCCACGCCGAGCAACCCGGCGGCGACGAGCATGGTGGCCGCCTCGCCCGCCCCCGGCCCGGCCGGCGCGACCTCCCGCGCGGCTTCCGTCGCTGCGGCCGCCCGCGCCGCCTGGGTCAGCGGGGGAAGGCTGCCGGCCGCCTCCTCGGGGAACCACGCCAAGGCGTACGCCGCCCCGGTCCGCACCCACGGGTCGCGGTGGCCGAGCAGGCGGCGGAAGAGGGGCACCCCGGCACGCGCGGCGTCGTACACCGCGAGGTGGATGTACGCCCACATCCGGTTCTGGTCGGCCACGTCCAGGGACTCGACGTACGCGTACTCCACGTACTCCTTGGTGTCGCCCTCCCCGCCCACCCACGGAGCGGGTTTCCCGACGAGGAGGTCCCGTCCGCCCTCGGCCGCCCGGCGGTACTCGCCGACGGGGAAACCGTCCGGCAGCGATGCCTCGTCGTAGCCGATCGCGAGCGAGGTCACCAGGGCGAGGACGCCGGCCGGGTCCGGGGTGGCCGGGTCGGCGAGCAACTCCAGCAGGAACGGCACGGCGTACGCGCTCGCCTGGTAGCGGGTGCCCTGGTGGAAGACGTTGGTGTAGAGGGTGCCGAGGGCGCCGTCCCGAGTCTCCGGATCGGCGGACCGCAGGGCGCGGATCAGGTCCGGCACGTCGTCGGCCGCCCCGTAGGCGTGGCCGAGCCGCCGCCACTCGATGTCGTCGAGTCCGTCGAGCATGGCTCATGATCGCGCATCGCCTCCCGCCTGACGGCAGCGGGCCGACGACGCTTCTCTCCCCGAATTCTGGACTTGCCGGTCCATTTTTTCCGCGACACAGTCGCGGTCAGGCGGTCCGGACGGGACCGGCCACGAACCAGACAGACGAGCACTGGAGTACCAGACCATGCACTACTACCTGCTCGGCCGGTCCGGGCTGCGGGTGAGCCGGTTGGCGCTGGGCACGATGAACTTCGGCACCGCCGGGTTCCACGCCGCGTACGGCAGGACCGAGGCGGAGGCCGAGCCCATCTTCCGGCGCTACCTCGAGGCGGGCGGCAACTTCGTCGACACCGCGGACTTCTACACCGCCGGGGAGAGCGAGCGGATCCTCGGGCGGCTGATCGCGACCGCCGGCGTGCGCGACCGGCTGGTGCTGGCCAGCAAGTTCACCAACACCATCGATCCCACGGACCCGAACGCGGGCGGCAACGGCCGCAAGCACATGATCCGCGCGGTGGAGGCGTCCCTGCGACGGCTCGGCACCGACTACCTCGACCTGTACCTGCTGCACACCTGGGACCGGATCACGCCGGTCGAGGAGGTCGTACGCACCTTCGACGACCTCGTGCGCGCCGGCAAGATCCGTTACGCCGGCCTGTCCGACGTTCCGGCCTGGTACGCCGCTCGGGCGCAGAGCTTCGCCGAGGCCCACGGGCTGACCCCGATGATCAACCTGCAGCTGCCGTACTCGCTGCTGGCGCGGGGCATCGAGCCGGAGTACGCGCCGATGGCGCAGGCCCTCGGCCTGGGGTTGACCGCCTGGAGTCCCATCGCCGGCGGGCTGCTCAGCGGCAAGTACCGGCGGACCGCGGACGGCCTGGAGGGCGCCGGCCGTCTCGGCGTCACCGGGGCGAACGGCCGGCCGGTCGCCGACCGGGAGTGGCGGGTGATCGGCGCGCTGGAGAGCGTCGCCACCGACCTGGGCCGGAGCATGGCCCAGGTCGCCATCAACTGGGTCGCCACGCAGCCCGCCGTCGGGTCCGTGATCATCGGGGCGAGCGGCCCGGCGCAGGTGGACGGCAACGTCGCGGCGCTCGACTTCGAGATCCCCGCTGAGCTGCGCGACCGGCTCGACAAGGCAAGTGCCGAGCCGCTGCCGGCCCCGTACTCGATGTTCACGCCCGAGTACCAGTCCTGGATCGTCAGCCCCGGCCTCGGCATCGGCGACAAGCCGGCGGGGTACGCGCCGCCGGTGTTCAACGGCGCCGCCCAGCCGGTCGGTTGAGACCCCCCGCGGTGGGCGCCCGCGCGCCCACCGCGGAGGTCGTCGCGGGGATACCGTTGACCGGACGTGCCGGAAGGAGGCCGCGGTGACACGTGCGCTGACCCGCAAGGGGGAGGCGACCCGGGCGCGCATCGTCGCCGGGGCGGCCGCGGAGGTACGCGAACGCGGCGTCGACGAGGTCCGCCTCGAGGACGTGATGGCGCGCACCGGCACCAGCAAGAGCCAGCTCTTCCACTACTTCCCCGGCGGCAAGGAGGAGCTGCTGCTCGCGGTGGCCCAGCACGAGGCCGACCAGGTGCTCGACGACCAGCAGCCGATGCTCGGGGACCTCACGTCCTGGGACACCTGGCAGGCGTGGCGGGACCTGTTGATCCGGCGCTACCGGGAACAGGGCGAGAGGTGCCCCCTCAACGGGCTGCTCGGGCCGACGGGCCGACGGGCCCCGGCCGCCCGCGCCGTGCTCGTGGGGCTGATGAGACGGTGGCAGGACGCGATCGCCGACGGCATCCGGCACATGCAGTCGACCGGTCAGATGACCGCCGGGGTGGACGCCGACCGTGCCGCCGCCGCGCTGCTGGCGGGCATCCAGGGCGGCGTACTGCTGATGCTCGCCACCGGGACCACCGACCACCTCGAAGCGGCGCTCGACCGCGCCGTGGACAGCCTCCGGCCGGCCACCGCCGGGCCACCGGAGGCCGCTCCGCCGCCCTGGTGAGCCGTACGACGGCCGGACCGGGTGCGGCGGCAACCACCGTCAGGCGATCCGCTTCTCGAACCAGTGGTCGGCGTAGTGCTCGCTGTTGTAGGGCTCGATCTCCCGGTAGCCGGTGGCGCGGTACAGGGCGATCGCCTCGGTCAGGTGGCGGTTGGTGTCCAGCCGTACCGTGTCCCAGCCGCGCTCGGCCGCGTACTTCTCGAGTTCGCCGAGCATCCGCCGCCCGACCCCCATGCCGCGCACACTGTCCGCCACCCAGACGCGCTTGATCTCCGCGGGCGCGTTCGGGTGGAGCTTGACCGCGCCGCACCCCACCGGTTCACCGTGGAGCGTGGCCAACAGGAGCACACCGGCGGGCGGCACCAGCTCGTCGTCGCGGACCGGCTTGCTCAGGCTCGGGTCGAACCCGGCGTCGAAACGTCGCGCGACCTCACGGGCGTACGCGCGCAGGCACGCCCGGGCCCGCGGGTCGGCCGGCGGGCACGGCTCGATGACCACCATCGACGCCATGAGCAGGCGTTCGACCTCGGCCATGGCCGCGACGAGCCGCCGGCGGTGCTGGTCGGCGAGCGGCTCCAGGATGGACCACGCGAACGCGTCGGACCGCTTGTCGAGCTCCGTCCACTCCGCCCGGCCGGCGGGGGTGAGCGTCGCCGCGCGGACCCGGGCGTCACCGGCCCCGCCGGCGGGGCCGACCGTGATCAGGCCGTCGTTCTCCAGGGTGCGCAGCAGGCGGCTGAGGTACCCGGAGTCCAGGCCGAGTCGGGCGCGCAGCGCGGCGACCTCCGCGCCGCCGGGGCCGATCTCCCACAGCAGGCGTGCCTGCGCCAGGGGGCGACCCCGCGCCATGTACTCGTCGTCGAGCGCCCCCACCCGTTGGGTGACCGTGCGATTGAACCGCCGTACCGCGGTGACCAACTCCGACGTCATGTACCTGACTTTAGTCAGGCATCTCTCCGGCGGTCACTCCGGGGGCGACGCTCGTGGAACCCGCTGCGCACCGCGCCGCCCGTCGGTAATGTCCCGATTGCGGCGCCAGGCGGGGTGTGTCAGGGCGTCGAGGGATGTCGTCGCCGGCCGCAGGGGGATCGCCGTGAGCGAGCGGCAGCAACCGGCGCCGGACACCGGGCCGGTGGCGCGGTCCTTGGGTGCGGCGAGTCCGGTCGGGCGCGACACCGTGCGACTGGCGCTGGTCGTCGGCGCGCTGGGGGTCGTGTTCGGCGACATCGGCACCAGCCCGATCTACACGCTCCAGACGGTCTTCAACCCGGCCGACCCGCATCCCGTCGAGGTCGGCACGGAGAACGTGTACGGCGTGGTGTCGCTGGTGTTCTGGTCCGTGATGATCATCGTGACCGTCACGTACGTCCTGCTCGCCATGCGCGCCGACAACGACGGTGAGGGCGGCATCATGGCGCTCATCACCCTGCTGCGGCGCAACGCCCGCCGCAGCAGGCGCTCGGCGAGGGTGCTCGCCGCGCTCGGCGTCTTCGGCGCCGCGCTGTTCTTCGGCGACAGCATGATCACTCCGGCGATCTCGGTGCTCTCCGCCGTCGAGGGCCTCCGGGTCGTCGACCCGCCGCTGCACGACCTCGTCCTGCCGATCACCGTGGTGATCATCGTGGTGCTGTTCCTGGCCCAGCGTCGGGGGAGCGGGGCGGTCGGCCGCCTGTTCGGGCCCATCATGATCGTCTGGTTCTCGGTCATCGCCCTCTGCGGGGTGCGGGGCATCGCCGCCCACCCGGGCATCCTCAGGGCGTTGTCGCCGTCCTACGCGCTGACCTTCCTGTTCGGCAACTTCGAAGCCGCCTTCTTCGCGCTCGCCGCCATCGTGCTCGCGGTCACCGGCGCCGAGGCGCTCTACGCCGACATGGGCCACTTCGGCCGCCGGTCCATCACCCGCGCCTGGGTGTCCCTGGTGTTCCCGGCCTGCGTGCTGAGCTACCTCGGGCAGGGTGCGCTGATCCTCGACGACCCGAGCAACATCAGCAGCCCGTTCTTCCTGCTCGTGCCCGGCTGGGGGCGGCTGCCGTTGGTCCTGCTGGCCACCGCGGCGACGGTGATCGCCTCCCAGGCGGTGATCAGCGGAGCGTTCTCGGTCGCGTCGCAGGCCGCCGAGCTGGGCTATCTTCCGCGGCTGCGGATCACGCACACCTCCGAGTCGGCGGTCGGCCAGGTCTACGTCCCGTGGGTCAACTGGCTGCTGCTGGTCGGGGTGCTCACCCTGGTCCTCGCGTTCCGCACCTCGACGGCGCTGGCCTTCGCCTTCGGTATGGCGGTGACCGCCACGATCACGATCACCACCCTGATGTTCTTCTACGTGGGCCGCTGGCGGTGGCAGGTCCCGCTGTGGCTGCTCGGCCTCGGCGCGGTCCCGCTCCTGCTGGTCGACCTCCTGTTCCTCTCGGCCAACGGGACGAAGCTGCTCCACGGCGCGTGGGTGCCGTTGGTCATCGGGCTGGCCGCCTTCCTGGTCATGACCACCTGGCAGCGCGGTCGCGAGATCATCAGCGAGGAACGCCGACGCCGTGAGGGCCCGCTGCGCGACTTCGTCGAGAGGCTGAGACGGGACGGGACGCTGGCACGCCGTGTCCCGGGCACCGCCATCTTCCTCAACCGCGGCCGGGAGACCGTGCCGCTCGCCATGCGCGCCAACGTCGAGCACAACCACGTCCGCCACGAACACGTCGTCATCCTCTCGATCGACACGGAGCCCACGCCCCGGGTGCCACCGGAGCGGCAGATCGTCGTCGACGACCTCGGTTACGCCGACGACGGGATCACCCACGTCACCGCCCGGTTCGGCTACATGGAGACACCGAACGTGCCCGAGATCGTGCGCAAGCTCGACGCCGACGCGACCGAGGGGCAGGTGCAGGTCGAGGGTGCCTCCTACTTCCTGTCCAAGATCGACATTCGGGTCGGCGACCGGCGGACGATGTCCCGCTGGCGCAAGCGACTCTTCCTCGCGACCTCCTACGTCACCGCCGACGCCGCCGAACACTTCTGCCTGCCACGCGACCGTACCGTCATCATGGGCTCGCGCATCGACCTGTGATCGTCGCTTCCCTCCGCCCGGAGGCGGGGGTGCGCTCCCGCGCGCGGTCGGGGGTTGCGTGCCGCCGGCGCACGGTGCGGTGGAGGCGCCGAGGAGCGGCGCCGTCGGCGCGCGGCGCGTGGTCGCGCGAGCCTGGGGTGGCCGGGCCGCCCCGTCCTGGCGAGCACGCTGCGTGACGGCAATGGTTCGGTACCCTGCGCGGTTCCCTCGATGGAGAGGCCATCGCTCCCTCGCCGCCTTTGCTCTGCTGTCCAATCTGCACCACCCCGTTGAGCTGCTTACCTGGTGGCCGGGGTCGTCCCTCGCGGAGGATCGCGTGTTACTCACCGTGCCTGGTGCGTCCGCGGGTGCAGAGCAAAGGGGGCGGGGCGAGGTGTCGGCGGCGGCGAGACGGACACGGAGCGTGGTGGCAGCGCTGGGCCGGGTCGTTCGGACAGGATTGGAAGGACCGGCTTGACATGGGAACCGCGACTAAGGTTAGCCTAACCTCATGTCAACCGGACCTGACCCGGACGGTGGCGGGCGGAGCCTGTGGGCCGCCGACCTGCGCCTGGGTTACCACGGAAAGCCCGTCGTGCACGGAGCGTCGATCGCGCTGCGTGCTGGCACCGTGACGGCGCTCGTGGGCCCCAACGGCAGCGGCAAGTCGACCCTGCTGCGCGCACTCGCCCGCCTGCACCCGGTCGCCGGCGGCACGGTGCACCTGGCCGGCGCCGCGTCAGCGGCCGACCTGCCGGCCAGGGAGTTCGCCCGCCGGGTCACGCTGCTCGCGCAGACCCGGCCCGTGCCGAGCGGCGTCACCATCCGGGACGTCGTCAGCTACGGGCGCCACCCGTACCGGGGACGCTGGCGGGCCGACGACCCGGACGGGCCGGCGGCCATCGCCCGCGCCATGGACGTCACCGGGGTCTCCGCGATGGCGGACCGTCCCGTCGACGAGTTGTCCGGCGGCGAGCTGCAGCGGGTGTGGCTGGCGACCTGCCTCGCGCAGGACACCCCCACCCTGCTGCTCGACGAGCCCACCACCTTCCTCGACCTGCGCTACCAGGTGGAGATCCTCGACCTGATCCGGGACCTCGCCGACGACCACGACGTCGCGGTGGGCGTCGTCCTGCACGACCTCAACCAGGCCGCCGCGGTGGCCGACGAGGTGGTGTTGCTGCACAACGGCCGCGTCCGCGCCGCCGGCCCCGCCGCCGAGGTCTTCACCGAGCAGGCCCTCACCGACACCTACGGCATCCGCATCGAGGTGATCGCCGACCCCGTCAGCGGGCTGGTGACCACCCGTCCCGTCGGCCGCCACCTGGCCCGGATCCCGGGCTGAAACGCATCCCCGTACCTGATCGCAGAAAGAACGACATGAAGCGTAGCCGTGTCATCGCCGCCACCGTCAGCGCGGCGGCCGCCCTGCTGCTCACCGCGTGCGGCACCACCGAGAAGGCCGCCACGCCCGAGCCGTCCGCCTCGTCGGCCGGGCCGGTGACGGTCACCGACAGTCGCGGCAGGGAGATCAAGCTCGACGCTCCGGCGACCAAGGTCGTCGGGCTCGAGTGGGGCGAGGTCGAGATGCTGGTGAGCCTCGGCGTCATGCCCGTCGGCGTCGCGGACACCAAGGGCTACGGCACCTGGGTCACCGCCGCCAAGCTGGACGCCGGCGTCAAGGACGTCGGCACCCGCGGCGAGCCCAGCGTCGACGCCGTCGTCGCCCTCCAGCCCGACCTGGTGGTGATGGAGGACGACCGCGGCGGCGCGCTCGTCACGCAGCTGGAGAAGTACGTCCCCGTCCTCGTCACCAAGGGCAGCGACGCCACGGACAACCTCGGCCGCATGCGCAGCGACCTCAACATGATCGCGAAGGCCGTCGGCAAGACGGCCGAGGCCGACAAGCTGCTCGCCGACTTCGACGCCGCCCTCGCCGACGGAAAGAAGAAGATCGCCGACGCCGGCGCGGCCGGTCACCCGTTCGCCATCGCCGACGGCTGGAAGGAGGGCAGCACGGTCAGCATCCGCATGTTCGGGCAGGGCTCGCTCGTCTCCCAGCTCGGGATCCAGCTCGGCCTGACCAACGCCTGGACCGGCAAGACCGACGAGGCGTGGGGTCTCGGCCAGACCGACGTCGAGGGCCTCACCACGCTCAAGGACCCGAACCTGCACTTCTTCTACAACGCCTCCGACGGCACCGACGTCTTCGCCGACGGTCTCGCCGGCAACGCGATCTGGAAGTCCCTGCCCTTCGTGCAGAAGGGCAACCTGCACCGGATGCCCGACGGGATCTGGACCTTCGGCGGCCCGCTGTCCGGCAAGCAGTACATCGACCAGCTCGTGAAGACGTACGCGGTGTGACCACCCTGACCGCACCCCCGCGCCCGGAGCCGGCTCTCGAGCCGGCTCCGGCCGGGCGCCTCGCCACCCCCCGGGTCCTCGGGGTCCTCGTCGCCGCGATCGCGCTCCTGATCGTCGTCGCGGCCGTCCACCTCACCCAGGGCACCTCCTCAGTCGGCGCCCTCGACCTGCTGCGGCTCGCCACCGGCGGCGACGACGAGGCCGCCCGGGTGCTGGTCGCCGCCCGACTGCCCCGGCTGCTCGCCGGACTGGCCATCGGCGTGGCGCTCGGCTACGCGGGCGCCACCCTTCAATCGATCGCCCGCAACCCGCTCGCGTCCCCGGACACCCTCGCCGTCAACGCGGGCGCACACCTGGCCATCGTCGCCGTCGCCGCGTTCGGCATCTCCCTGCCCGCGCTGCCCGCCGGGGGCCTCGCCTTCTGCGGAGGGCTCGCCGCGGCGGGACTGGTCATGGCCATGTCGGCCGGCGGTCAGGCCAGCACCACCCGGCTCATCCTCGCCGGCTCGGCGACCGCGCTGGCGCTCAGCTCCGTCACCACCCTGCTCCTGCTGCTGTTCGAGCAGGCCACCATCGGCCTGTTCGCGTGGGGCAACGGCTCGCTCGTGCAGAGCGACCTGGACGCCCTCACCCAGCTCGCCCCCGTCATGGGTGCCGCCGTCGTCGCCCTCACGCTGCTCGGCCGCCGCCTCGACATCCTCGGCCTCGGCGACGACACCGCCACCGTGCTCGGCCTCGACGTGCGCCGGACCCGACTGGTCGCGACCCTGCTGGCCGTGCTGCTCTCCGCCGCCGCGGTCACCCTCACCGGTCCCGTCGGCTTCGTCGGCCTCTGCGCGCCCGTCATCGTCCGGCTGCTCGCCCCCGTCGCGCCCGGCGTGCACCGGCACCGGTTCCTGCTGCCGCTCTCCGGCATCGTCGGGGCGTTCGTCGTGCTCGGCTCCGACGTCCTGCTCCGCGCCGTCATGGGCGGGCAGGCGGGCGTGGACATCCCGACCGGCGTGGTCACCACGCTGCTGGGCGCCGCCATCCTCATCTGGCTCGCCCGCCGCCACCGCGACGCCGGCCCGACCCGCCGCCCGCCCGGCGGCCACGCGGCGGTCCGCTCCCCGGCGTTCCACCGCACCGTGGTGGTCGTGGCCGCCGCGGTCACCGTGTCCGCCGTGGTGGT
This sequence comes from Micromonospora xinjiangensis, assembly GCF_056150165.1. Classification (NCBI taxonomy): domain Bacteria; kingdom Bacillati; phylum Actinomycetota; class Actinomycetes; order Micromonosporales; family Micromonosporaceae; genus Micromonospora; species Micromonospora xinjiangensis. Next base: position 591,255 of record NZ_JAXCFO010000004.1, read on the forward strand.
CGGCATGCTCGCCGGCGACACCTGGGTCCTGGTCGGTGACATCGTCAACTGGGTCAACGGCAGCACCGGGCCGGCGTACACCTTCGTGCTGGACCAGCGGTGGCCGCGCGTCGCCGCCGCGGTGCTCGCCGGCGCGGCCCTCGCGGTCGCCGGCACCACCGTGCAGGCCGTCTGCCGCAACCCGCTCGCCGAACCCGGAATCCTCGGCATCACCGCCGGCGCCGGCCTGGGCGCGGTCGCGCTGCTCACCTTCGTCCCGCTGGCCGGTGTCTGGGCGATCTCCGGCGTGGCCGGGCTCGGCGCCGTCCTCGCCTTCGCCCTCGTCTACGGCGTGGCCTGGCGGGGCGGCCTCAGCTCCGACCGGCTGGTCCTCATCGGCTTCGGGGCGTGGCAGGGCGGCCTCGCCGTGATCACCTTCCTGATCGTCGCGTTCGACCCGTGGAACACCGGCAAGGCGCTGACCTGGCTCTCCGGCTCCACCTACGGGCGCACCGCCACACAGGTGCTGCCGGTGGCCGTCGCCCTGCTGGTGCTCACCCCCGCCGTGGCCGCCGCGCGCCGGGAACTCGATCTGCTCGCCCTCGACGACGACACGCCGCGGGTGCTCGGTGTCCGCCTGGAACGGACCCGCCTCGTCGCGCTCGCCGCGGCGGCGGTGCTCACCTCCACCGCGGTCTCCGCAGTCGGCGTCATCGGCTTCGTGGGCCTGGTCGCGCCCCACATGGCGCGGGCGCTCGTCGGTGGCCGGCACGCACGGGTGCTGCCCGTCGCCGCGCTGCTCGGTGCCGCGCTGGTCAGCGTCGCCGACACCCTCGGCCGCACGGTCATCGCCCCCGCACAGGTCCCCGCCGGCCTGGTCACCGCCATGATCGGCACCCCGTACTTCGTCTGGCTGCTGTGGCGCTCCCGCGCCACCGCGGCCACCTCCCGGTAGAGCGACGCCCCCGACACAGAGAGGCACCAATGACCCAGACCCTGCCCGTCGCCCCCTGGCGTGTCTTCGCCGTCGAGGTCCGCGCGGTACACCGGTTGAGTCCGTCCTTCGTGCGGGTGACGTTCACCGGCCCCGATCTGGACCGGTTCGCCGACAACGGCTACGACCAGCGGATCAAGCTCGCCCTGCCGTTGCCGGGGCGCGACGGCGTGAGCCTGCCGGACGGGCCCGACTGGTACGCGCAGTGGCGCGCGCTGCCGGACGAGCAGCGCCACCCCATCCGCACCTACACCGTGCGGGCCGTCCGCCCGGACCTGGCCGAGGTCGACATCGACCTGGTCCTGCACGGTGACGGCGGCCCCGCGTCCCGGTGGGCGCAGCGGGCCCGTCCCGGTGACGCGACCGCGATCATCGGCCCGGACGCCGGCTACCCGGGAGACCACGGCGGCATCGAGTTCCGGCTCCGCTCGGCGGGACGGCTGCTGCTCGCGGGGGACGAGACGGCCGCGCCGGCGATCGCCGCCATCCTGGAGCGCCTCCCGCTGGACGTGTGCGGCCGGGCGCTCATCGAGGTGCCGGAGGACGGCGACGCGCTCCCGCTGGTGGGACCACCCGGGGTCGAGGTGACCTGGCTGTCCCGGGGCGCCGGGGCGTACGGCAGCCGGCTCGTGCCGGCCGTCGAGGCCGCGGCCGCGGACCTGGTGGCCGGCGCCGGGGCCCCGGTCGCCGCCGCCCCGGTCAGCGACGTGGACGTGGACGCCGAGATCCTCTGGGAGGTGCCGGCGGAGGTGCCGCCCACGCCGGTGTACGCGTGGCTGGCGGGGGAGGCGGGTGTCATCCGGACGCTGCGGCGTCACCTCGTGGCCGAGCGGGGCCTCGACCGGCGGGCGGTGGCGTTCATGGGGTACTGGCGACTCGGCCGCGCCGACGTCGCCTGAGCCGGCCGGTGGCGCCGCCGCACCGCTCCCCCGGGGCGGCGGCGCTACAGGTCGGCGCAGCCCGCCTCGTCGGGCAGCAGCGGCCGTGGCGCCACCTGCCAGACCTGTCCGTCGCCGCGCCACCGGGCCGCGGCGTCCGCCGTGCCGACCGCCCGCCGGACCGTGTCGAGGTCGGCGTTGCGCAGCACGAGGCAGGCCGACCCGGCCGACGTGCCGCCGAGCGGTTCGCCGGCCAGCGCCGGCAACGGCCACGGCCGGGCCGGTTCGACGGGGTCGGCGGGCGTCGCGACGATGGCGACGGCCGCCGGCCGGTAGGGCTCGGGTGGCCCGTCGGCGTGGCCGGCCAGCGCCGCCCGCAGCCGTGCGACCGCCGGGTCGGCGCGGGGCAGGGTGACGGTGCGCCGCCCGCTCGTCGAGCCGACCACGACCCGGACGACGGGCCCGTCCGGGTCATTCGCCGTCGTCGCCCGCGGTAGCGCGGCGGCCTGCCGGAACAGGTCGCGTACGTCGTCGGAGGGCACCCTGTCCTCGCGCAGCGCCGGCCAACCACCGGCGGCCCCGGCCGGCACACTGATCAGCCGGCCGTCCCCGTACAGGGAGAACCGCGGGGTCGACGCCGCCGTCCCGCCGGGCGGCAGCATGCCGGGCAGCTCGCTCACGCGCAGGACCAGAGCGGTGCCGCCGGTCGGCGGGTCCGCCGCGTCGCCCCGGTCGGCGCAGCCCGCGACCGCCGCCGCGCCGGTGAGCAGGGCCGGCGCGGTGAGCAGGGCCAAGAGTCGACGCACGGGTCGCCTTCCGTGTCGGGTCACGCCGATCGGACGCCACCGCGCCGACCGCGGTTCCGTTCGACCGGCCCGGCCGGGTACGGGCCGCGGTCCGGGAGCGCCACCAGGGCGCTCCCGGACCGGGTCACCGATCCTCGACGGTCAGGAGCGGGTGAGGGTGTAGTTGCCGGAACCCGCCTTGTTGACCACGACCACTCCGTACCAGGCGGTGCGCACCGGGGTCAGGGTGATCGTCTCGGTCGCACCGGCACCGCCGCTCGTGGCGGCGCCCACCGCGCCCGACCGGGCCCGGATCCAGGTGGCCGAGTTGGCCGGGTCGCTGTCCAGGACGAAGAGTTCGGCGTCCTGCCCGGCGTTGGTGGCCGCCACCGAGATGGTGACCGGCACCCCGGCCGTCAGATAGGTGTCCCGCACGGTGACGACGTTGTTCGTGCCCATGGTGATCGTGCTGCTGCCGGCGTTCAGCACCGTGGAACCCTGGGCCAGCTCGACCCGGTAGCCGCCGCCGCCCGACCAGTTGGACACCCGCGGGTAGTAGTCGCCCAACGCCCGACGGTTCGAGTCCACCGCCACGAAGTCGATGGTGGTGCCGCCGTAGGCGCTGCCGTTGAGGTAGACGCCCTGCGCCCGGTCGTCGTAGAGGCTCACGTCCAGGTCGCCCGAGTTCGGCTTGAGCGCCACCACGGACCAGTACGGCGACGAGGTCGAGAAGCCGAAGTTGTGCGGCGGCGTCGGCGTCGGACGGGTCAGCGGGGCGTAGCTGCCCAGCGGGTCGCGGAACTGGTAGTCGATGGTGTTCTGGTAGACCGAGGCCAGCGCCCCGGCGTCGCTGACGTTGAACCCGTCGGCGGCGCGGTTGGCCCAGAAGTTCGCGAAGGTCGTGGAGTTGTGCCGCCGCGACGTGGTCCAGATGTTCCACGGGCCCTCGCCGTACCGGTCCCAGGTCGCCTCGTTCGTGGAGTCGGTGATGTCGATAAGCGCCGCGGCGACCCGTCCCTCGGTGGTGTCGCCCTCGCCCCAGCCGTTGCCCCAGCTGGCGTTCTCCAGGTTGAGCGAGGCGCCGCTGGGCCAGCGGAAGAAGGGGTCGTTGTAGACGGTGGCCGGGAACCACTCGGCCCAGCCCTCCGTCCAGGCGCAGCCGGCGGAGCTGGTGCCGGTGACGCTGTGCGGGTTGCAGTTGGGTGCGGACGGGTAGTTGTCGTTGTAGAGGTCGTCCATCACGGCGTGGCCGATCTCGTGCACCACGGTGGTCGGCGCGTTCGGGTCGTCGGCGGCCAGGTGGACCTGGTTGCTGCCGAGGTTGTAGTACGTGCCGTCGGTCGAGTCGGGCGCCCAGTTGATGACCACCTGGCGGCAGCTCGCGTCGTCCTGGTCCCAGCAGAGGTTGTTCGGCTTCGGCACCCAGAGCCAGGCGTCGTTGGCCGAGTCGTACGCGTGCAGGCCGCGCTGCAGCGCCCCGTCCGCCGCGGTGAGCGAGCCGAGGTTCAGGGTGCTTCCGGTGGGCACGTCGTTGGTCGTACCGGTCTGGAACGACAGGGGGTTGCCGCCGCGCTGCACCCGCCACAGCGAGTTCGAGGTGATGAAGCGCAGGTAGATGTCGGCGCGCCCGCTGTCCGGGAAGCCCTCCACCTGTGAGTCGAAGCAGATGTTGTAGTTGCCGGCGCCGTCGGTCACGCCGGTGGCCAGCAGCGTGTCGCCGAAGGTGTCGTCGTCCCAGACCTGGACCTGCATGTTCATCTGGTTGTGCCAGGCGCCCGTCTGGTCCTGGAAGCTCCAGTTGCCGGCGACCCGGGTGTCGCAGGGCGCCTGCGGGCTGATGACCGTGAGCCCCTTGGCCTGCGCCTCGGCGCGCGCCTCACCGGTCACGCTCTGCACCCCGACGCTCTTGGACGCCTGCCCGGCCAGTCGGGGGGCCCGCTCAGTGGTCGGCACGCGCGTCGTGGTGTTGTCGCTCGTCGCCGGGGCGTGCCCGAACCGGGACAGGCCCGCCTTGTCACCGATGGTCAGGAAGACGTCGTCCTGACCGGCCTGGACGTCCTTGCCGTACGGCGCCGTCGCCCGGGCCTGGATCTGTACCCGGCCGGCCTTGACCGCCCGCACCACGCCGCTGAACGAGAAGTCGTCGCCGGCCTTCAGGGCGCGGGTCGTCCGCGCGACGGACACGTCACCGGCCCGCTCGGGCTGGACGCTGCGCCGCTCCTGGACACCGAGCTCCGTCGGCGCCTGCACCCACTCCAGCTCGGACGGGAGCGTGACACTGATCTCGCTCGGGCCGATCTTCCCCGCGGCGCGCACGGTGACCCGCAGGGTCGCGGTCTCACCGACCGCGGGCGTACGGTCGAGCTTCGCCTCGACCCCCAGGCAGCTCAGCGTCTCGTCCTTGGCGCTCTTGCTCGCCGACGGGCGCAGTCCACACGCGTCGCCGCGCGCCAACTGGTAGGCCGGCGCGTTGCGGGCCTTCGCGGCCTCCCCCGGGTCCGCGGCGTGCGCCGGCACGGCTGCGCCCGCGAGTGCCACCATGACGCCCGGCACGATCACGGCGAGCGCCGTTCTCGCGGGCCTGGTGGCCAACTTGTCGAACATCGATGTTCCTCCCCCCACAGTGGGCCGACGCTCGGCCCTGCGTGGACACGGGCCGCGTTCGGCCCGAGAGGAAGCATGCGTATTCGAAGCCGGTCGACAAAGCGTTTGACCGGTTGGCGACATGTAGACCGCCGCGAATTGTCAATGGTCGATCGCATGAATCGCCGGAAAGCGCGGGTTCGCCCGGCTACGCGTTCCGGTCGTGACGGCGACCTTCCCGGGTCGGGGGACGTGTCGATTCTCGGACACCATCGTGTCCCGCACGCGGCTGACGGCGCGGGAGTGGGGAGTCATCCCAGGTCACGCGGTATGCGGGTGAGAGGCCCTGGAGCCATTTCCAACCGTGGGAATTGCCGGACGGTTCGATATCACGGTGTAAACCGTGTCCATCGACGCCGAAAACGAGCCCGATCGGAAAACGGGGCACTGCGTCCCGATGCGGCCGGACAATCACCGCGGGCGTCGCGGGGGTGAACGTGACCCGAATACGCCGGGAATCGGTCGCGGTCCTGACCGGTTCCCGACTGCGGCGCTGCCCCGGAAATGGTGCCCGGTGGTGGGGGAGTGGGCAACGCCCTCGACAGTGGACGGACGGATGGACCGGCGGTCCCGCGGCTCGCGCGAGGACGCCGGACGCGCGTCGGGCCGGGTGCCGTGTCACCACGGCGCCCGGCCCTGCGGTCGTACGGTCAGCTCTTGTGGGACTGCCGCCAGTCGCGTACGGCGTCGCGGAGCCGGTCGAAGATCGCCGCCGGCGGCCCGGCCATCATGTTGCTCACCGGGGACTCGCCGGCCGCCGGGTGCGGCCGCGTGGGCGCCACCGCCTCGGCGGCACGAACGGCACCGGCCATCTGCCGCAGCCGGTCCGGGTCGGTCCGGCGACGCAGCTCCGGGAACTCCTCCCGCTCCTCGCGCGAGGCGTGGGCCAGGACCGCCTGTTCGAACTCCGCGAACCTGGCATCGAAATCCGGTGCGTCGACGCCGAGATCGTAGAGGTCGGAGAGGGTCTCCTTGGCCTCGTGCTCCTCGTGCAGGCGGGCGTCGACCACCGCGTCGCCGGCGTCGTCGCGCGCAGCCGGGTGCACGACCTGCTCCTCGGCGCTCTCGTGCACCGCCAACAGCCGGACGAGCTGGTGGAACGCCTGTTGCTTCTGGTCGCCCCTGGACGCCTTGACCTGCGCGAACAAGGACTTGATCTCCTCATGCTGCTGGAGCAGCAGGTCGACGACGTCCTGCTTCTGCGCTGCTGTGGTCACCGTGTACCTCCGGGGTTTCTTCGTCGGGACACCTGTCACGTACCCCCGCAGCGACCGCCCAAGCGCGCGACCGAGTTACGGCACAGACCGCGCGCTCGCCAAGATCGACGCTGTTCACGGCGCGTTCGGCCCGCTTTCACATCGGGCAGTTGTGATGAGGGGGAGCAACAGCACCAACCACGTCGTCCGGAAGGCATTCCCCACCATGTCGCAGTCCCCCCTGATGCTGCCTCGTCGTCGCTTCCTCGCCCTGGGCGGTGTCGCCGCCGGCGCGGCGATCCTCGCCGCCGAGCCCGCGTCGGCGGCGAGCGCCGTCGCGGACGACCGGATCGCCCTGCCGGGTTACGCCTTCACCCTCGGCGTCGCGTCCGGCGACCCCACACCGGACGGGGTCGTGCTCTGGACCCGCCTCGCGCCGGAGCCACTCGCCCTCGACGGTCTCGGCGGCATGCCGCACCGGGCCGTCACCGTCCGGTGGGAGGTGGCGGAGGACGATCGTTTCCGCCGGGTGGTACGCCGTGGCGCGCACCGGGCCACGCCCGAGTGGGGGCACTCGGTGCACGCCGAGGTGCACGGCCTTCGTCCCGACCGTGCCTACTGGTACCGGTTCCGCGTCGGTGACCAGGTCAGCCCGGTGGGACGCACCCGTACCGCCCCCCGGGTGGAGACCCGCCTGCGGTCGCTGACCTTCGCCTTCGCCAGCTGCCAGGCGTACACCGACGGCTACTTCACCGCCTACGAGCACATGGCCCGCGAGGACCTCGACCTGGTGGTGCACCTGGGCGACTACATCTACGAGGGAGGCGGCGCGGGGTCCATCGGGCGCGCGCATCTTCCGGCGACGGAGACCTTCTCCCTCACGGACTACCGGATCCGGTACGCGCAGTACAGGCTCGACCCCGCCCTGCAGGCCGCGCACGCCGCGGCGCCCTGGGTGGTCGCCCCGGACGACCACGACGTGGAGAACAACTGGGCCGGGGACCACTCCCAGCCCGACACCGAGCCGGACCAGGACCCGGCGGTGTTCCGGCTCCGCCGGGCCGCGGCGTACCAGGCGTACTACGAGAACCTGCCGCTGCGCAGGTCGTCCCTGCCGCACGGTCCGGAGATGCAGGTCTACCGGCGGCTGCGCTTCGGTGACCTGCTGCAGCTCGACGTGCTCGACACCCGCCGGTTCCGGGACCAGCAGCTCACCGACCAGTCGCTGCGCTGGGACCCGAACCGGCAGATGCTCGGCGCGCAGCAGGAGGCGTGGTTGCTGGCCGGGCTCGCCGCGTCCACCGCCCGCTGGAACGTCCTCGGCAACCAGATCTTCGCGATGGAGGCCGACCACACCGACGGCCCCGCCGAGACGTTCGGTATGGACACCTGGGACGGGTACGCCGCCGCGCGTCAGCGGCTGTTCGACGGGGTGGTGCGGCGTCGCGTCGAGAACTTCGTCATCATCACCGGCGACGCCCACCGGAGCGTGGCCGCCGACCTCAAGCTGGACTTCTCCGACGAGAACTCGCCGACCGTCGGCACCGAGTTCCTCGGCACGTCGATCAGCTCCGGCGGCAACGGCACGGACATGGACGCGCTCGGCGTGACCTGGCTGACCGAGAACCCGCACATGACGTTCCACAACTCCCAGCGCGGATACCAGGTGTGCCACCTCGGCCGCGACGAGATGCACACCGACTACCGGGTCGTGCCGTTCGTCAACGCCCCCGGCGCACCCGTGACGACGCGGGCCCGTGTCCATGTGCAGAGCGGGCGGCCCGGCGTGGCGCACGTGTCGGCGTAACTCGCCGGTTCGGGGTGGAACCTGCGCGCCGCGGGCGGTGTCATGAGTGGGACCGGACCGGAGGTTCCACTGGACGACGACGAGTTCGTGACCCGCGCGCGGCACGGCGACCTGGAGGCGTACGAGCTTCTGGTCGCCCGGCACACCGCGTCCGCGCACCGCACGGCGGTCCTGCTCGGCGCCGGAGCCGACGCGGAGGACGTCGTCCAGGACGCCTTCGTGAAGGGATACCGCAAGCTCGCCCGGTACCGGGGCGAGGCGTCCTTCCGGTCCTGGCTGCTGGCGATCGTGGCCAACGAGACCCGCAACCTGCACCGGTCCCGCACCCGGCGGGACGGCCTCGTCCTTCGAGCGGCGGCCGTCGGCGCGCACCCGGAGGACACGGGGGACAACGCCGTGAGCGCCGTGCTCGCCGCGGAGCGCCGGACGATGCTGGTGCAGGCGATCCGGCGGCTGCCGGCGAAGGACCGCGAGGTGATCGTGTGCCGGTACTTCCTCGACCTTAACGAGGACGAGACGGTGACCGTTCTCGGCTGGCCACGGGGCACCGTGAAGTCGCGGACGTCGCGGGCGCTGGCCAAGCTGCGCGCCATGCTCGACGCGGAGGAGGTCCGCCATGGATGACCTCGAGACGCAGTTGCGCGACCTGTCCCCGTGGCTGCGGACACCGGACCCGCCGGACGTGACCGGCCGCGTACGCGCGCGGATCGCCGCCCCCGGGTCGCGCTGGCGCCGATGGCGTCACCCCCTCGCCGTCCTGCTCGCCGGTCTGCTGGTCGCCCTGCTCCCGCCCGGCCGGGCCGCCCTCGCCGACGCGGTGACCGGGCTGCTGCGCTTCGCCGGCGTCACCGTCCGCACCGCGCCCGCGGCGGCACCACCGGGGGGCACACCCTCCCCGTTGCCGTCCGAGCGGTCCGTGGCCCTGGAGGAGGCCCGGCGCGAGGTGCGGTTCCCGCTGCGCGCGCCGGCCGGGATGGGACCACCCGAGCAGGTACTGGTCGCCGATCCCGACAGCACGGGCGCCCACCGGGTGGCGACCCTCGTCTACCGGGGAGGCACCCTACGACTCGATGCCTTCGACGGCCGGGTCGACGTCGTCTACCTGAAGCGGATCACCGGACCCGGAACCGAGTGGGTGCAGGTCGACGGCGCGTTCGCCGTCTGGGTCGCCGGCCCGCACGACCTGACCTACGTCGACCGTGCCGGCGTCACCCGCGTCGAGACCGCGCGGCTCGCCGCCTCGACCCTGATCTGGGAGGAGGCCGGCGTGACCTACCGGCTGGAGTGCGACCTACCGAAGCAGGACGCCATCGACCTGGCGGCCTCGCTCTGGTGAGGGCGCCCGGCCCGACGGGGCACGGATGCGGAACCCGGGGCGCGCGGCCGGTGTCCGGATAGCAGCGAGCACCTGCCGGGCCACCGGCAGGCCTGGTGGTCAACGGGAGGGCGAGATGGGTTCCGGCAAGAGATTCCTTGTTCCGGCGGCGGCGGTGATCCTGCTGGCCGGGTGCAGCAGTGCGGCGGGGCCCACCGGTCCGGCCGGCGCGCCGGCCGCCCCGGCGTCAGGGAGCGGGGCGGGCGGCTGCGACTCGCCGGTAGAAACCGGCCCCCTGCCGGAGTGGGCCCGCGCCGGGTTCAGCGGGGACGCCCGGATGGCGCACGTCATGGGCGACAACGGTGACATCGTCGCGGCGCTGTTCGGGCACCCCCTGAGCCTGGTGGACGACGGATCGAGCAACAAGATCCTCTGGGTCTCCCGTCCTGATGTGAGCTCACCCGACCCGTCGAGGTCGCCCGACCTGGTCATCACCGCCACCTTGGACGGCACCGATGTCCGGGTGACCCGGGAGGTCGCCGGTGGCCCCGGCCCGTCGATCATCGACATGCCGCAGGCCGGCTGCTGGCACCTCGACCTCCGCTGGTCCGGGCACACCGACACGATGGACCTGGTGTACGCGCAGGGCTAGGCGTGTGTACGCCCCGGGCGGCGGCCGCCCGGGGCGTACGGAGGTGATCTACGAGCGTGCGAAGCCACCCTTCGGCGCGATGAGTTCCAGGTTCGTGCCGTCCGGGTCGTTGAAGTACGCGACCTCGGTGCCCAGCGCCTCGGCCGGGTACACCTCTCCCTCCGCGAACGTGTAGGGCCGGCCGAGGAAGCCGAACCCGGCATCGCTCATGCGCTCGTACACCGCCGCGACGTCGTCGACGGTGAAGCAGAGGTGCATCGAGCCGGGCCGGTTGGCGGCGGGCTGCGAGGGCTCGTCGACCGGATCCTGGAACTGGATCAGGTCGATGCCGATGTTCTCCAGGTTGAAGGTGGCGTACCGCAGCTGGGTCCTCGGCAGCCCCTGCGACTGCGCGAATCCCGGGCCGTGCATGCTCTCGTCGCGGACCACCGGTTCCATGCCGAGGAGGGCCTGGTAGAACGCGACCGACCGGTCGAGATCGCTGACGGCGATTCCCACGTGGGCCGCCTCCCGAAGACCGATGGACACCTTCGACGGGTCGGGCACAGTTGTCACGCTGAGTCTCCTTACGGACGTTGCGCGTTCTTCGTCGTTCCCACCGGGTCCTACCCCTCGACCGGCCGGACATGCGACCGTCCTCCCGTCGACTACCGTGGCGACGACGCGTCTCGAAGCCTGGCCGTGGAGGTTCCGGTGCCGTACAGCGCTCTGGCCATCCGGTTGTTGGTCTCCTGTCCCGGTGACATTCCCGAGAAGGACATCCGGATCGTCCAGCAGGCGATCACCAGGTGGAACGGCATCTACGGCGAGAACTTCGGCGCCACGGTCATCCCGATCATGTGGAGCGCCCACGCGGCCGCGGCGTTCGGCCGACCACCGCAGGAGGAATTGAACGACCAGATAGTCGACCGGTGCGACGTCTGTATCGCGATGTTCTCCTCCCGGATGGGAACGCCGACGGCGTCGGCGACATCCGGCACCGCCGAGGAGATCGAACGGCTGGGCGCCGCCGGGAAGTACGTCGGTGTGCTGCGTTCCCGCCGGCCGGTCGATCCGGGTCGGATCGACGTCGCGCAGATGTCGAGGCTCAACGACTATCTGGAGGGCCTGAAGTCCAGGGCGCTGGTCCTCGCGTACGTCGACGACGCCGACCTGCACGACCACGTCGAGAAGATTCTCGTGGCGGCCGTCTCCGCGCAGCGCACGAGGGCCGCCACGTTGAGCATCCCCAGTGGCCCACCCGGCGCGGAGGTCTGGCCCCGCGTGCAGTCCGAGGACCGGACGAGTGCCGCGGACCGTCGGTGGGCCGGCGGCACCCGGAGTCGCTACCTGGTGCTCCACAACACCGGGAGCCGCCCGGCGCGCAACGTGACGTTCGGCTTCGAGAAGGACCTCATGGACCCGGGAGATCTGTGGACCGTGACGCTCAACCGGCCCGGTGACCCGTCGATCGACGTGATAGCTCCTGGCGGGGAGGTGCGATTCGCGCTCCTTACGCAGATGGGAATTGCGCAGCAGGTGCGGTGTGTCGTCCGTTGGGCCGACGACCGCGGTTCACACGAGAACGTGTCCACGCTGCGCCTCACCTGAATTCCGTGGTCACCGGCGCGAAAAGCTCATGCTCCGCACGGAATGGTGCTACTGATCGATCACCCATCCGGCCGATCTCTCTGCCGTTGCAGAGAATTCAATCATTTGCATGCCTTACGTAACATGGCGCCGTGGGCGCGCGGCATCCGGATCTCGAAGAGATCATCAACCTGAACCACGCGGTTCGGCCCGCCGAGGCGGAGGAGCGGTTCCGGCGGCTCGTCGAGCGGTGGCCCGAGGCGGAGTTGCGAGTCCGGGACGCGGAGATCCAGGCGGCTCTCGAGACCTTCCTGCCCAAGCGCAGGAAGGCGCTCCTGGCCGCGCTCGCCGACCGCCGCACGACCGATTCGGGCGCCTCGGGGTCGACCTCACCCGCCCCGGCGGCGCCCGGCCCGGCGACGGCCACTCCGCCCGCACCGGGCCCCGGGCCGGCGCGTCCGGTGGGAGCCCCTTCCGTGCCGCCGGCTGAGTCGCCGGGCCCCGCCCCGGCGGTCGCGGGCAACCCCGCTCCGGCGCCGTCGATCCCGCCCCGCCCGACTCCCGTTCCGCACCCCGCGCCCTCGGGCCGGGCCGGGACGCCCACGCCCACCGACCTCGCTCGCGTCCGCCCGGGCCACCCGCCGCACCCGGTCACGCTGCCCCGGTTCGCACCGGCTCCGGCCGTGCCGGCGCCCAGGACCGCGCCGGCACCACCCACCGCGGGGGACGGGCTCACCGACTCCGCCGTCGTGGCGCGCCTGGCCGAGGTCTCCGACCTGCTCCACCAGGTGAAGCCGCTCCAGGCGGCCGATGCCTTCCGGGCACTCGTCGAGGAGCTGGACGACGACGCGCTCCGCCGTCACGCGACCCGGCTGCGGGGGGCTCTCGACCAGTTCCTCCCGAAGCGCCGGCGCGAGCTGACCGACCTGCTCGAGGAGATGCTCGCGCCGGCCCTGCCGCACGCCCCGAGCGTGCCCGACGCCGCCGAGCGGGAGAAGCCCGCGCCGGGCGAGCCGATGCCCACACCGGAGCCGCCCCGGGTGCCCCCGCGGCGCAGCACGGCCTTCCGTCCGAGCGGCACGAGCCTGCGCCCCGACCCGGCGTACATCCGCTACCGCTTCACCGACGCGCTCGACAGCCTCAGCAGGTTCCACATCTTCCAGTGGGCAACCTTCTACCGCGACGAGCTGTCCGAGTACTTCGAGGCGTTCCTGGTCGAGCTCATCGAGGACGAGCGCACCCCGGTGCTCGACATCGCGAAGAGCGCCCTGGTGCACCACGCACGGGAGATCTTCACCAAGGGTTACACCCACCTGACCACGACCCAGGGCTCCTCTGAGCACAACGCGGTCACCAAGTCCCTGAGCGGGTTGCAGCGGTTCCTCGACCTGCCGCTGGAGCTGTACTCGTCCCGCCTCGCCGACGCGCACCGCAACGGCACCGCCTGGTCGCTGCGCCGGCTCTGTTCGGCAATGGTCTTCGGCATCCTGCACGGCTACTCCGAGGTGCGTTTCGAGCTGACCGGCAGACAGATCCTGCCGCGCTTTCCCCGCTCCTGGGCCTACGTGCTGCCGTTCCTCACCGCGGAGGACCTCAGCGAGCTCTTCACGCAGATCGAGCCCGGCCAGTTCCTGGAAGGCATCCAGGAGTCGATGCTGCCGCTCGTCGAGGTGGTGGACAGGTTCCTCCGCGAGGATCCGACGAGGGCCCCGCTACCCGCGCTGTCCCAGTACGCCCCCGCGTCACGCCGGCTGGACGTGTCACTGCGGCCGGCGCTCAACGCGAGCGACGCCCGGCCGGTCGAGGTGCAGTGCTACCTGCTCGCCGACTTCGTCGAGCGGCATCACATCGAGGAGGCCGCGGCCCGTGGCGTCAGCGTGGTCATCGCGCCGCTGCGGCCGGACATGCGCGCCCGGGTCGCGGCCGTGGAACGGCTGGCGAAGATCGTGGTGCCGACCGGCGGGCTGACCAGTGACGTGAGTGCTGTCACCCAACTGAGCTCCATGCTGGAGCGTACGGTCTGGAAGTCGGCGGACGACACGAAGCTGGACCGGCCGATCGACTACAACTTCGCACTCGCGTTCCCGATCGAGAACCCCTTCTACGCGCTGACCTACAACCACGTCTACCGGCACAGCGTCCGGAAGCTGATGAACTCGTTCGAGCGTCGCAACGGGGTGCGACTGTGGTGCAGCGTGCGGCGCAGCGGCAAGACCACGGCGTGCGCGGCTGACCTCGGGTCGACCACGGGGACCTCCGTCGTGATCACCCAGACCTGCGACGACACGGGTCAGCTGCCCAGCGGCGGTGTCTTCTACGACCAGGTGAAGGACGCGCTCGACAGGGGGCAGAGGTTGCCGGCCGGGTTCGTCACGGACGCGGTGACCCAGTGCCTGACCGGGCAGGCCGGCGGCGGTGCCGCGCGATTCGTGCTGGTGCTCGACGAGTACGAGACCTTGTTCGGCGTGCTCAACTCCTACCTGGTGAGCCGGCCGGAGCTGCGTTACCTGGTGATCCAGCCCCTGCTGAACCAACTGGTCGAGTTCACCCGTGACAACCTCCTGGTCTTCGTGGGCCAGCAGCCCAACGCGCACTTCATCCTGCTCGACCAGAACCAGCTCAGTCCGGTGGTCGAGCAGGACTCCTTCCCGCTGTTCACGCACGACGCGGCGACGGCGACGTCGGGTGAGTTCTACGAACTGCTCCACAAGGTGATGAGTAACTACGTCGACCTCGAGCCGGAATTCGTGACGATGGTCTACCGGGAGACCGGCGGTCATCCGTTCCTCACCGTCAAGCTCCTCGTGGCGTTCATGCAGTGGCTGATCGACAACAACCACCCGGTGGCCCACCTGCACCCGGTACGGGCCGAGCTGTTCGCCGCCTTCGCGAAGGAGAACCTGACGAGCAACCGGATCGTCTTCAGCCGGCACTACGACTTCTTCAAGGCCGTCGCGCGGGCGCATCTCTCCGCTCAGGACCGGCGCGACAACCCGTGGCTGCACTCGGTCTACTCGATCCTGCGCGCCCTGTGCCTGGAGTCGCCGGCGACGCTGTCGTTCACGGAGGACGACTACCACGCGTTCGCGGCGCGGGAACGGATCGCGTCGCCGACCGACCTGTTGGCCACCGCCGAGGCCGCCAACTTCCTGGCGTTCGACGGCGTGATGGTGCGGCCGCGCATCCCCCTGTTGGCCCGGATCGCCGCCGCGGTCACACCGGTCTGAGGGGCGCAGATGCACGACGCCTCCGCCGTGGCCCACGTCGCCCGCACCGTCCGGGACCGGTTCGCCCGCGAGACCGGGCAGGTGTGCGCCTACTGGGTGGCGGTCGACGGCAGCCGGGACGAGTACGCACTGGCGCTCGCCGACGAGTTCGCCAACCTGCCGATCATTCCTCTGATCATCCGCTCGGAACGCTTCGACAACCCGAACGCCATCATGTCGGAGCTGGTGCAGATCCTGGAGCGGAACAAGCCGCAGTGCCTCGAGGTCCTCCACAACGGTCCGGGCTCCGACCGGTTCGCTCTCGTCCTGCTGGCGCGCACACCGCTGGTCGTCTCACAGTCCTCCTCCCCGGTCACCCTGCCCGACTGGGTGCCGCGCCTGGGCGGCCACGTCATCCACTGCCATGTCTGCGACCTGTCGTGGCGGGTCGACGTGCCCGTGGACGCCCCCGAACTCGGCCTGCCCGACCTGCATCGTCAGATGTTCGCCGTCGAGTGCGCGCTCGTCCGCCGCCTGGTGGAGGTGCACGAGACGACACCGGAGGCGCAGGACGACCTGTTCGGCGTCATCCGCCGGCGCGGCGACCCCGCGTGGCTCTCCGTCCTGTCCGACGCGGACGCGGACCGGCGGACCATCGTCAACGCCGACGGCTACCGGCCCACCGTCCGATACAGCAGGTCGGTCGTCGCCCGGCTGTGGGACGCGAGCCGCAAGGTCAGCACCCAGGACCTGAAGGTCTGCGCCGGCGCACTCGCGGCGGCGCTCGGCGTCACCGACGACGGCCAGCTGCGGCCCTGGCGTCAGGGTCTGCTCGGGCTGCTCAACGGCACCGCCGCGGTGGGTGGGAGAGCGCCCCTGCAGTTCGGCCTACATGTGCTGACCACGATCGCGGCGACCTGCGAGTACTTCACGTGGGAGGCGCACCCCGAACGGCACCAGTTTCCGGTCACCCTGCTGCGGCCGCTCGTCGACGAGCTCATCCGCGGGCTCGGTGACATCGAGAGCACGATCAACGGTTTGCGAGAGACATGGGAGCCGGTGGGCGCGGACGCACCGGTCCACCGGCGGGTCGAGGAGGCGGTCGATGGTGGCAAATGAGACGGGTGTTCTGCTGGTCGACTGGGAGAACCTGGCCGGCGCCATCATCGGTCGCGGCAAGGCGGTCACCCGCCAGATCGTCGACGACCTCTGGAGGTACGCGACCGCGGAGTGCGGCGGCCAGATGCAGGCCCACATGGCCGCGGCCCGGTTCGACCCGTCCATCGCGACGGCCATGCGGGAGCGGTTCATCACCGCCGACGAGGTCCGCAGCACGAAGGAGCAGGCCGACATCAAGCTGACCGTGCTCGCGATGGACTACCTGCACCAGGGGTGTCGCCGGTTCATCCTGGTCACGGGGGATCAGGATTTCATCCCGTTGATCCAGCGCCTGCGCGACGACAACAGCGAGGTGCTGGTCATCTACGGTGACCCCAACCGGTTGGCCGTCGAGCTGCGGCACACGTTCGCGACGCCCGGCCTGAAGTCGATCGAGATCGACAGCATCACCGAACTCAGGGAGCGCCGGCAGGAGACCGGGAGCCGGTCCCTGCTCGGGCTCCTGGAGCTCCAGCGTCGCGGCACGATCCTCGGCGGGCCCGAACGCGACGGCCGCACGGCCACGCTGGCGCGCTGGGGGCTCCTGCCCAACGAGGACGACGCGCAGTACCGCTCGCTGGTCGACTCGCTGGCGGAGCGGGTGTTCCGGCAGGAGGCGGCCGTCAAGGTCGGCAACGACTGGGTCGCGAAGGGGTCCTGGCGGACGTACCTCAAGGTGGACGCCGCGCGGATGGCCGACGTACGCGCGATCGACCACGTCGTACGCAGCCTGCTGGCGCGCCCGCAGGGCCTACCCATCGCCAGCCTGCGCACCGGCCCCTTCCGCACCGACGACGGCACGTTGCTCGACCGTGCGCTGGACGCCCTGCTGACCGTCGAGGCGATCCGGCTGAGCGCCGACAACAAGTACAGTGTCGTCCCGTCCGACCTGACGCCGGGCTACGTGGAACCGTTGTGGCGCGTGTACAGCGCGGTCTCCGCGGAGTGCTACCGGCGGGGCACGGGCAGCATCCCGTACAACCAGGTCGAGTTCCTGCTCAACAAGGGCGGCATCGGTCAGGGCCAGGACCAGCGGGCCGCCAACCGCATCCACGCGGCGATCACCTACGCGCGCGCCGCCGGCGCGATCGACGTGGTGGCCGTCGACGGCAAGCGGCACGCGATGGCGCCGGTCTCGGCGTTCTGCCGGCCGTTCGAGCACGCCTACCACGAGCTGTACCGGTCGTTCGCCCCCGCCGGGGAGCCGGTGCCGGAGCTGGAGGTGCTCCACTTCATGGAGGACCGGGACCGGGACCGGGCGGACCCGGTCTTCGGCTTCGACAACCGCGACCGTCACCGCATCCTGCGCATCCTCAGCCAGTCCCGGTTGATCCTGTGGCGGCAGGGCCAGGTGACGGTCCAGCACTCCGCCTGGGGGCAGGCGGGCGCCCGCCTGAGCCGGCGGCCGTGACGAAGCCGGCACGTACGGTTGACGACGATGGTGATGGATGCTAGCCTTGTGCGTTAGGGGAGCAGTGGATGGCGACGGTGAATTGACGTAGCCGAAGTCCGATCTGACTCATTACCCGGCCCCAGCCTTCTGGCTGGGGCTTTCGCTTTCTCCGGCCCCGGCCCCGGCCCCGGCCCCGGCCCCGGCCCCGGCCCCGGCCCCGGCCCCGGCTGCGCGCCCGCGTCCGGCCCATGCCCGTCGCGGGGAGCCGGGTTCGGGTCGCGCTCCCGTCCGGCGGGCCGCCGCCTGCTCCACGCTCCGCACGACCGGACCGGTGGTCGTGTCGGTGGGGAAGTGCCCATCGCTCTGCGGCGGCCTCGCGAATCCTCTATCGTCAGAATTGCTCGCATTTCCACCAGATACCGCATGCGGTCCGCGCACCCGGACCGAGGGCAGGCCGGTCAACCGCCAGCGCACGCGGCCCGCGCGCTCGGTCGGGCGTCCCGGCCGGGTCCGTACGCGCCGCAGCTGGTACACCGGCCCGCACGTGCCGCCCCGACCCGCCGTTCCCGCGCGCTCGACGAGCGCGACGGGTGCGAGACGAGGCCGAAGGCGGGGCGCCGGCGGATCGAACCGTGGGGTGCCTTCGG
This sequence comes from Micromonospora xinjiangensis, assembly GCF_056150165.1. NCBI lineage: Bacteria > Bacillati > Actinomycetota > Actinomycetes > Micromonosporales > Micromonosporaceae > Micromonospora > Micromonospora xinjiangensis. Next base: position 609,477 of record NZ_JAXCFO010000004.1, read on the forward strand.
GCCCGACCCGCGCCGCGGGCCACCGACCGGTGCCAGCCCATGAGCAGACACGGGGGACATCGCTCATGGCCCACTCACGTCCGCAGACCACCACACCGACCCGGGGGCGGTGGGGGCTCGTCGTCGCCGCGGTGCTCGTGCAGCTGGCGCTCGGCGCGGTGTACGCGTGGAGCGTGTTCAACCAGCCCCTGCAGGAGCAGTTCGGCTGGAGCAAGGCCCAGGCGGTGCTGCCGTTCGAGGTGGCGATCGGAACGATCTTCATCGGCAGCCTGGTCGGCGGTCGCATCCAGGACCGCCGCGGGCCGCGACCGGTGGCGCTGGGCGGCGGCATCCTCTACGGCGTCGGCAACATCCTCGCGTCGCTCACCTCGTCCGGCGACCAGCTCTGGCTACTCGTGCTCACGTACGGCGTCCTGGGCGGTATCGGCCTCGGCGCCGTGTACATCACCCCGATCGCCATGCTCTCCAAGTGGTTCCCGGACCGCCGGGGCCTGATCACGGGCATCGCCGTCGCCGGATTCGGCTTCGGCGCCGTGATCGTCGCTCCGGTTGCCAAGTCGCTGCTCAACGGCACCACCGACAAGACCAGCGTGTTCCTGCCGCTGGGCATCGCGTACCTCATCGCGGTCCTGCTCGGCGCGTCGTTCTTCCGCAACCCACCCGCTGGCTACCAGGTGCCCGGGTTCACGCCGAAGACCGAGGGCCGGGCCGTCGCCGGGACCCGGGTCTACACGCTCGGCGAGGCACTGCGGACGCCGCAGTGGTACATGCTCACCGCGATCCTCACCCTCAACGTGGCCTGCGGCATCGCCCTGATCTCCCAGGCGGCCGACGCCGCGCAGTCGATCGCCGGGGTGAGCGCCGCGACGGCCGCCACGATGGTCGGCATCCTCGGCCTGTTCAACGGCGGCGGACGGGTGGCCTGGGCCTGGCTGTCGGACCGTATCGGCCGGATGCCCGCGTTCATCGGGATGCTGCTGTTGCAGGCGATCTGCTTCTTCATCCTGCCGCACGCGTCGGCGTTCGCGCTGTTCGCCGCGCTCGCGGCGGTGGTCTACCTCGCCTACGGCGGCGGCTTCGGCACGATGCCCGCGACCGCGGCGGACTACTTCGGCACGCCGAACGCGGGCGCCGTGTACGGGGCGATGATCGTGGCCTGGAGCATCGGCGGCGTCGTCGGCCCGCTGATCACGTCGCTGCTGTTCGAGGCGAGCGGCAACAGCTACACGCTGCCCTTCACGATCATCGGGATCATCGCCCTGGTCGGCCTGATCCTGCCGCCCATCACCAAGCTGCCGAGCCAGCCGGGGCGGGTGCGTCCGAACAACGAGGTCACCGGCCCCTGACGGGCCCGGAGCAGCGACGACGGACGCGCCGGCCCGCGGTGCCCCGCGGGCCGGCGCGGTCGTCAGTAGCGCAGGGCGCGCAGGTTGGCGTAGCTGTCGCAGGCGGACGAGACGCCGTCGGGGCGGGGGCTGTCGTTCTCGGTGAGGTAGTACTCGACGCCGCCCATCCTGCTGTACGCGAAGATGCGCGCGAAGTCGATGGTGCCCTCACCCACGTCGGCGAAGGAGCCGTCGGCGGCCAGGTCCTTCACGTGCAACAGCGGGAACCGGCCCGGGTACTGCCGGATCAGCTCGACCGGGTCCACACCGACGCTGGCCGCCCAGTAGAGGTCGAGCTCCATCGCCACGAGGTTCGGGTCGGTCTCCCGCACGAGCACGTCGTAGCCGCGTACGCCGTCGCGCGGGGTGAACTCGAACCCGTGGTTGTGGTACGCCACCGTGATGCCCGCCGTCCTGAGCCTGGCGCCGACCGTGTTGAGGGTCGCGGCGACCCGCGAGTAGTCGTCGAGCCCCCAGGAGCCGGAGCCGGAGATGCGGACGTACCTCGCGCCGAAGGCTCGGGCGTTGGCGATCACGCCGTCGAGGTTGTTCTCCAGGTCGCCGAGGCCGATGCCGATGGACGGGACGGACAGGCCGCCCCCGGCCACGACGGGCGCCAGCTGGGCGGCTGTCCTGCCGTAGAAGTTGTCCACCCCGCCGGAGGGCTCCGCGTTGCGGTACCCGCAGGCGGCGAGGGCGGCCAGCGTGGACTCGGGCGCGGCCGGCATCGTGGCCCGCACCGTGTAGAGCACCAGGCCGATCCGGTCGTCGGGGACCGGCCGGGTGCCGGGCGCGGGTGGGCGCCGGCCGACGTCCGAGACGGCCGCCGCCAGCAGGATGCGCAGCCCCTCCCAGGAGGTGATCACACCGTCCTCGCGCAGCGTGGCGGTGAGGCGGGTGACGGTGTGCAGGAAGTGCCCGTGGGTGGCGAAGGGCGCCTCGGCCCATACGGCGTCCATGACCGTGCAGCCGGTGCCGAGATCGCGGTTGGGCACGCCCGAGTCGGCGCCGTCGCCGAAGAACACGGTGGCCGAGGTGGTGTAGCCCCAGGGGCAGCCGTCGGTCGTGGCCGGCGCGGAGGCGGCCGCGGTGGCGGACGCCGGCGCGGGCGCGAACGGCAGCAGCGCCGCGACGAGGGCCACGGCCAGCAGGGGCCGCGCCAGCGAGCGGGACGGACGGGCGTGGCTTCGATCCATGCTTCCTCCCAGGTGGACGAGATCTCGATCGGGCGGTGTGCGGGGCGGCGCGGCCGGTGGTGGCGGGGCCGCGTCGAGCCCCGCCACCACCGGCACTCAGCTCACCGTGACGACGACGGTCGCGGCCATCGTCGCGCCGAGGCTGTCGGTGACCGTCAGGCGCGCCGTGTAGGTGCCGGCACGGGCGTACGCGTGACCGGCCGACGCCCCGTGCACGGCGGTCGTGTTGTCACCGAAGTCCCACACGTGGTCGGTGATGGTGCGGCCGGGCGCGGGTGTCGCGGCACCGGTGAACGTGACCTGCAGCGGCGCCGTCCCGGTGGCGGGTGTCGCCGAGGCGGAGACGGTCGCCCCGGTCTGCTCGCGTACGCCGGCGCCGTTGAACCGCAGCCAGTCCACCGCCATCAGGTCGGGGGTGCCCCCGGACTGGTTCGGGTTGACGAAGACCAGGTGCAGGCTGGTCGTCCGGCCCGGGTCGGTCAGGTCGACGGTCGGTGAGACCACGTTGTCCCAACCACCGGTGCCGCCGATGGTGGCCCGGCCGAGGAGGTCACCGGTCGGGGAGTCCGCCCGGAACTCGATGTCGCCACCGCCGCTGCCGGAGGCGACGCCGACGGTGACCGAGTCGATGTCGCGGAGGTTGACGGGAGCGAAGCTGATCCAGTCCCCGTGGTCGATGTCACCGATCCGCTTGCCGGCGCTCGCCGTCGGCCGGTCGAGCACCTGGATGCCGTTCTGACCGTCGAAGTGCTCGGCCTCCTTGCTGCGGGTCTGCAACTCCGCCTTCGTCGAGCCCACCAGTGACGGCGCACCGTCGGCGCCGCCGTCGGTGTACTGCGCGGTGAGCACCGTGTAGAGGTTCTGCCCCGGTCCGTGCCCGTCGCCGCCGTTGGTCTCGGTGACGGCCACCCCGCTGCACCCGATGTAGTTGTCCATGGGGTGGGTGTGCGAGTCGTGGCCGAGCTGGGTCTGCACGACCACCTGGGAGCAGTCGACGACGCCGTCCTCCGGGTCGGTGACCGTCACGGTGTACGGGATACGGTCACCGAACTCGAAGAAGCCGCCGTCGGGGACGCTGAGGGTCACCGTCGGGCGGGTGTTGCCGACCGTGATTTCCTGCACGGCCACCGCCGTCTGGCCGTTGGCGGCGGTCACGGTGAGTCGGGCGGTGAACCGCCCCGGCGTGCCGTACGTGTGGCGGGGATCGGGGGCGGTGGAGTCGACGCTGCCGTCGCCGTCGAAGTCCCACGCGTAGGAGATGGCGGTGCCGTCCGGCCCGCGGGAGCCCTCGCTGGAGAAGGCGACGGTCAGCGGTGCGGGGCCGCTGTCCCTGTCGGCGGTCAGCTTCGCGACCGGGGGCCGGCTGTGCGCGACGTAGTCGATGCGGTAGATGCCGGCGCCCTCGTTGCTGCCACCCCGACCGCTGCCGCTGCCCTCACCGAAGTCGATCACGTAGAGGGAGCCGTCCGGCCCGAACTCGGCCTCGAAGGGCTGGATCCACGACATGCCGCCGAGGACGGAGTTGATGGACTGGAGGTCACCCGGCCGGGTGGGCCCGAAGCGCGGATCACGGAACCGCTGGGCGCTCTCGTGGACCGAGAGGGTTTTGAACCACCTGCGGGTCAGCTCGTAGACGAACCACTTGTCCTCGAAGTACGCGGGGAACTTCGTCACCCGCGTGTTCGACGGGTCGTAGTCGTAGACCGGGCCGGCCATGGGACCACCGCCGCCCGTGCCCAGCTCCGGGAACTCGGGCGAGGCCGAGTACGCGTACCAGACCAGGGCCGGTTTGGCCGCGGGGAGCCGGCTCAGGCCCGTGTTGTTGGGCGAGTCGTTGACCGGCGCCGCGCAGTCGAACGTCGGCCCGGACGTGCCGGTGGCGAAGTCGTAGTCGTTGAACGGGATGTTGTCGCCCACGCAGTACGGCCAGCCGTAGTTGCCGGCGCTCGTGATCCGGTTGAACTCGACGGTCCCCTCCGGCCCGCGGTTCGGGTTGGCCGAGCGGGCGTCGGGGCCGTAGTCGGCCACGAGCACGGCGCCGGTCTTCGAGTCGACGGTGATGCGGAACGGGTTCCGCATGCCCATCGCGTAGACCTCCGGTCGGGTGCGGGGCGTCCCCGGGGCGAAGAGGTTCCCGCGCGGGATGGCGTACGTGCCGTTCGCCAGGGGCCTGATCCGCAGGATCTTGCCCCGCAGGTCGTTGGTGTTGCCCGAGGTGGCCTGGGCGTCGAAGGCCCGACGGCCGCTCCGCTCGTCGATCGGGCTGAAGCCGCTGGACTCGAACGGGTCGGTGTTGTCGCCGATGGCCGCGTAGAGGTTGCCCTGCCGGTCCATCGTCAGGGAGCCGCCCATGTGCGAGTTCGCGCGGGCCTCGCCGCGCCAGGTCGGGATCGTGAGCAGGCGCTTCTCCGAGTCGAGCCTGACGCTGTCGCCGTCGACCGTGAACCGGGAGAGGTTGAGCTGCTTCTCCACCTTGTCCGACCAGAGCAGGTAGAGCCAGCTGTTCCGGTCGAAGTTCCGGTCGAGGGTGAGGCCGAGCAGGCCGTCGGACTGGCTCGTCTGCTCCGGGGTGTAGGCGAAGTCGATCAGCGTGGTGACCGCGAGTGTGTCCTGGTCGACGACCTTGAGCGCGCCGGTGCGTTCGATGTAGAAGACCCGGCGGTCCGGTGCCACGGCGAGCTCGAACGGGTCGGAGAGGTCCTGCGTGACCAGGGGGATCCGCTCGAAGTTGTCGGTGCGCGTCGCGCCGCAGTCGCCGGCCACCGCGCCCGCCGCCCAGCGGATCCCGCCGAGCAGGTGCTTGAGGAACGTCGGCTCCGTGAACGACGAGGAGCTGTGCCCGCCGGCGGTGTACCAGGAACGGCCGCCGTCGTAGTTCTGGCACCAGGAGTACGGATGGTCCACGCCCTCGTCGAGGCCGGGGATGCCGTCGCGCACCTTGATCTGCGCGAGCGTGTGCACCTTGCCCGTCGGGTTGACCCGCCAGTTGTACCACTCCTCGCTGCGTTCCCAGAGCTCCGGCAGGCCCTTGGTGGAGGGGTGGGCGTGGTCGAGGACCTTGATCCGGCCCGGGAAGGTGCCGCCCGTGCCGGAGAAGTCGGGGTGGTTGTCGAAGATGGCGCCGACGAGGCCCTCGTACCAGGTCCAGTCCCGCTCGCTCGCCGAGGCGGCGTGCAGGCCGACCCACCCCCCGCCGCCCCGGACGAACCGCTGCAGCGCGGCCCGCTGGTCGGCGTCGAGCAGGTCGCCAGAGGTCGGGGTGGAGTTGGTGTTGTTGAACACGAGGGCGTCGAAGCGGGCCAGGTTGGCGTCGGTGAACGCGCCCGCGTCGGTGGTGGCCTCGACCGCGAAGCCGTGTTGCGCGCCGAGTCTGCGGATGGCGGCGATGCCGGCCGGGATCGAGTCGTGGTGGTAGTTCGTGACCTTGGAGAAGACCAGGACCCGGAAGTGGGGGCTGGGGGCGGTGCCGGCGGCGCTCGCGCCGGTCGCCGTCGTGCCGGTCAACACGAGAGCGACGGTCGCGAGCAGGGCGAGAAGTAGCTGGCGTTGGCGTCTCATGCGCGCGCTCCTTGGGAGGGACGGGAGTGGAAAGCGCTTTCCAGCCGCCGTACCACCCTACGAGACGCATTCTGATAGGTCAATGTCCGAGGCGATGTCGACGGGAGCGTGTTCCGTCGACTGAGACGCTCGCGCGTCGCCCGGCCGGAACCGGAGGCCGTCGACGACGGGTTCGTTGTCTGGCGCGGCCCGAGAGGCGGCAGGCCGAACCTGCCCCACGGGCAGCGGCGCCAGGGACTACCCATTCGCCGGCGACAATGTTGTTGGTGAGAATCCCATCGAGCGGAATCGGGGTGTCCCGACCGTTTCGGGCCGTTGACGGGATCGCTCGTCGTCGTTACGGTCGGATGAACCGCTGCGGGAAAGCCCTTTCCGGGACGTCAGACGGGCCGACCGCGCAGCCGCCCGACGCCGCGTTCCGACATCGAGGAGGAGTGCCCGTGTCACACCGAGCGGCTGACCGGAGCGCCGCCCTCACCGCGGACGACCAGCCGGCGGCGGCGCACGCCACGGCGTCCACGGCGGTCGTCGCACCGCCGACGGGCGCTCCCGCACGAGCGCGGCGACGGTTCGCCGCCCGTCCGGCCGGCGCGTACCTGCTGCGTGTCGTCGAGGCGCTCTGGCGGCCGGCGCTGCTGCTCGCGGCCGTCTTCGTCGGCTGGTGGTTCGTCGCCGAGCGCGAGTACATGCCGAACTACCTGGTGCCCACCCCAGGGCAGGTGTGGCAGACCACGACCGAGGACTGGTCCTTCCTCATGCGCAACACCTACGTGACGCTGTACGAGACCGTCATCGGCTTCGTGCTGGCCGCCCTGCTGGGCCTCGGCACCGCCGTACTGATCGTCTACTCCCGCACCATGGAGAAGGCGGTCTACCCGATCGTCCTCTTCGCCCAGGTGATTCCCAAGATCGCGATCGCGCCGCTGCTCGTCGTGTGGTTCGGTGTGGGGCTCGCGCCGAAGATCGTCCTGGCCGTGCTCATCGCGTTCTTCCCGGTCGTCATCTCCGGCGTGGCCGGCCTGCGGTCGACCGATCCGGAGCTGCTCGACCTGTCGGCCACCATGGGCGCCGGGCCGTGGAAGACCTTCCGCAAGATCCGGTTTCCGCACGCGCTCCCGCACCTGATGTCCGGGCTGAAGGTCGCGGTGACGCTCGCCGTCGTCGGCGCCGTCGTCGGCGAGTTCGTCGGAGCCGACGAGGGCCTCGGCTACGTGCTGCTGCTCGCCAACGGCAACCTCGACGCGGCCCTGCTCTTCGCCGACCTGTTCCTCATGTCGCTGATCGGCATCGTGCTCTTCGCCGTGGTCGAGGTCGCCGAGGCGCTGCTCATTCCCTGGCACGCGAGTCGCCGCGCCGGCGTACCGCTCGCCACGTCCTGATCGCCGCGCGCACCCGCACCGCTTCCCGCCGAATGCTCCAGGAGGCATCACCCATGAGACGTCTCGTGATCACGGCCGTCGCGCTCCTGCTGACGGTCTCGGCAGCCGCTTGCGGCAGCGGCGGCGAACGCCCGACGACCGCCGACGGCAAGAAGAAGGTGACGCTCACGCTCAACTGGGTGCCCTACGGCGAGCACGCGCCCTTCTACTACGGCCTCAAGAAGGGCTACTACGACGCCGAGGGCATCGACCTCACGATCAGCCCCGGCGGCGGCTCCGGCAAGACCATCCAGGCCGTCGCGCAGCGGCAGACCGACTTCGGCTGGGCCGACACCCCGCCCCTGCTCAAGGGCATCGCCAGCGGCATGCGGGTGAAGAGCGTGGGCGTCTTCCTCCAGAAGGGGCCGGCCTCCATCGAGTTCCTCGCCGACGAGGGCATCAAGTCCCCGGCCGACCTGCGGGGCAAGACCGTGGGCGGCACTCCGGGCGACGCCATCTACGCGACCTTCCCCGCCTGGCTGAAGGCCAACGGACTGTCCGAGTCGGACGTGAAGGTCGTCAACCTCGACGCGGCGGGCAAGATCGCCGCGCTGGCCGAGGGCCGGGTCGACGCGATCCAGGGCTTCTTCCACGACCAGGCACCGACGATCGAGGCCCGCACCGGCAAGGACGTCGACTACCTCCTCTACGCCGACTGGGGCATGAACATGCTCGGCACCGGTCTCGTGGTCCACGACGACACCCTGAAGGAGGACCCGGAGCTGGTCCGCGCGTTCACCCGCGCCACCCAGAAGTCGTGGACCGACGCGGCCGGGGACATCACCGGCGCCACGGACGCCATGGCCGAACTGGCCGAGAACGAACCGGACAAGCAGGTGCTGGTCGAGCAGCTCACGCTGGCGGTGCCCCTGCTCGAGATCGGCGCCGGCGGCCGGCCGGGCGTCAACCCCGAGGCGAAGTGGACCGAGACGATCGACCTCATGACCCGGTACGCCGGCCTCCAGGACGGGGGCGGCGCCTCGACGTACTGGGACGGCTCCTACGGCAACGAGGGGTGACCGCCGTGCCCGCGACCCTGACCGGCACCGCCGTGGACATCAGCGGCCTGACCGTCCGCTTCCAGTCCAAGCGGTCCCGGACCACCGCCGTCGAGGACATCGACCTGCGCGTCGAGCCCGGCGAGTTCGTCACCATCGTCGGCCCGTCCGGCTGCGGCAAGTCCACCCTGCTCAAGGTCGTCGCCGGTCTGGTACGGCCCACCAGCGGCGCGGTCACCCTGCTCGGCAAGCCGGTGCGCGGACCACAGCAGGACATCGGCTTCGTGTTCCAGCGACCCGCCCTGCTGGAGTGGCGCAGCGTACGACGGAACATCCTCCTCCAGGCCGAGATGCGCGGCCTGGACCGGGCGGCGGCCGGACGCCGGGCCGACGAGCTGATCGCCCTCACCGGCCTGACCGGCTTCGAGAAGGCGTTGCCGCACGAGTTGTCCGGCGGCATGCAGCAGCGGGTGGCGTTGTGCCGCGCACTGCTGCACCGCCCGCCGGTGCTGCTCATGGACGAGCCGTTCGGCGCGCTCGACGCGTTGACCCGCGAGCAGCTCAACACCGAGCTGAACCGCATCTGGCGGGACACCGGCACGAGCGTCCTGCTGGTCACCCACTCCATCGCCGAAGCCGTCTTCCTCGGCACGCGGGTCGAGGTGATGAGCCCCCGGCCCGGCCGGATCGTCCGCACCTTCCCGGTCGACATCCCGCCCGAGCGCGACTACGTGCAGGTGATGTCGGACGGAAGGTTCGACCGCCTCGCCGCGGAGATCCGCGCTCTGCTCGGCGCCGGCGCCAACCACTGAGAGGACGGCCGAATGAGCGGTCACGCCGCGCCCGCCGCGCCGCTGCCCGGCGGCGTGGGCGTCTCCCGCCTGTGCGTCTACGACACGGTGGCGCCCGACGGCGAGATCGGCGGCACGCCGCACCTGCACCTGTGCTGCGCGGAGGCGTACGTGGTGGCCGCCGGGGCCGGGCTCGTGCAGACCCTGACCCTCTCCGGCTACCGGGAGACGCCCCTGCGCCCCGGTGCGGTGGTCTGGTTCGGCCCGGGCACCATCCACCGGCTGGTCAACCACGGCGGCCTGCGGATCGTCGTGCTCATGCAGAACAGTGGCCTGCCGGAGGCGGGTGACGCCGTGCTGACGCTGCCACCGGAGCACCTCACCGACGCGGCGGCGTACGCGGCCGCCACGAGCCTGCCCGGCGGTGGCGCACCCGGCACGGACCTAACCGCCGCGTACGCCCGGCGTGACCTCGCCGTGCGCGGATTCGTGCGGCTGCGGGCCGCCACGGTGAACGGTGACCTCGGCCCGCTGCGCGACTTCCACACCGCGGCCGTCCGGCTGGTCCGCCCGTTCGTCGACACCTGGCGGGAGCGGTGGCTGGGCGGCGCGATGCGGGCGGCCACCGAGACCGGCCACCAGCTCGACGCCCTGGCCCGCGGGGAGGCGCCGCACCTGGCCGAGGCGGAGGTGCACCACGTCGGTGCGCCGCACGAGCGCGGCCGCCACGGCATGTGCGGCCTCCTGGACACGTACCCGACGGGCTGACGCGGCACCGTCGCGGGGGCACCACGACGTCGTAGGGACCCGCTACCCTCCGGGCCCATGAATTCGATCTCGCCCGCGCAGGGGAGCGGCGACTCCCCGCTGGACCCGTCGGCCGCCCGGATCCGCGAGATGGGCGCGCGGGCCGTGGAGTGGGTCGCGGCCTACCACGACTCGATCCGGGACCTGCCCATCGCGCCGCGCACCTCCGCCGCCGCCCTGCGGGAGCGGCTCGCCGAGCCGCTCCCCGTCGAGGGTCGTGACTTCACCGACCTGCTCGACGTCTTCCGCGACGTGATCGTGCCCGGCACCCGGCACAACGGTCACCCCCGCTTCTTCGGGTACGTCTCCGCGCCCGGCACCGCGGTCGCCTCCGTCGCCGACCTTCTCGCGTCGGCGCTGAACGCCAACCTGCCCGCGTGGCGGTCGGCGCCCGCCCCCACGGAGCTGGAGCACGTCACCATCGACTGGATCAAGGAGGCGCTCGGCTGCGACTCCTCGGCCGGCGGCCTCTTCACCAGCGGCGGTTCGATGGCCAACCTCACCGCCCTCGCCGCCGCCCGCCACCGCCACTGCGGCGACACGGTCGCGGCGCACGGCGCCGGCGCCCACCCCGCGCCGCTGCGCGTCTACGTCACCACCGAGACGCACCACTCGATCCACAAGGCGGCCGCGCTGCTCGGCATCGGCCGGGCGAACGTCCGGGAGGTCCCCGTCGACGACCGTTTCCGGATGGACGTCGACGCACTCGTGCGCGCCATCGAGGAGGACCGGGCCGCGGGCGCCGAGCCGCTCTGCGTGGTGGCGACCGCCGGCACGGTGGTCACCGGCGCGGTCGACCCGATCGCCGACATCGCCGCCGTCGCCCGGCGATACGGGCTGTGGATGCACGTCGACGCCTGCTATGGCGGCTTCGCCAGCCTCGCGCCGTCGGCCCGCCCCCTCTTCGACGGGCTCGCGGAGGCCGACTCGATCGCGCTCGACCCGCACAAGTGGCTCTATCTGCCCGCCGACTGCGGCTGCCTCGTCTACCGCGATCCCGACGCGACGCGGGGCGCGTTCAGCCTGGACGCGGACTACACCCGGGTCACGCAGACCGAGCCGGCCGAGGCGTTCGCGTTCTGGGACTACGGCCCGGACCTGTCCCGGCGGTTCCGCGCGCTCAAGGTCTGGATGCTGCTGGCCCACGCCGGCTCACGGGCGGTGGGGGAGGCCATCGAGGCCAACCTCGACTGTGCCCGGCACCTCGCGCACCTCGTGGAGGCGAGCGAAGACTTCGAGCTGCTGGCTCCGGTCGGGCTCTCGATCTTCTGTTTCCGCTACCTGCCTCCCTCGGCCCGAGCCGGGTCACGGACGGAGGCCGACGAGGCGGCCCTCGACCGCCTCAACGAGCGCATCATGGTGGCGCTGCAACAGGCCGGCAGCTCCTACCTCTCGAACGCGACGGTCGACGGGCGCTTCGCGCTGCGCGGCTGCGTGCTCAACTACCGCACCACCCGGCGCGACATGGAGGTCCTGCTGGACGACGTCCGCCGTGCCGCGGAGCAGGTGACCGGTAGCGGGAGCTGACCCGGTAACGCCCGCTTCGCCCCGGTTCGGCCATGCACGCTGGGTGGTTTCGCGGCCATCGAAGGAGGTCTTGCGCCGGCTTCGTATACAACATACGCTCCCCGAATCGCCCCCCGAGAGGAGCTCTCGATGACGAACCTCCCCTTCCGCAGATCGAGTCCACCGAGGCTGCGTCCACTCCGGACGGCGCTCGCCGCCGTCACCGTGGCCTGCGCCGTCGCCGCCTGCTCACCGGTGTCGGACAGCGGGGGCGGCACCGGGTCCGGTGGAGACCGGCCGACCGGCGAGGACTCGTTCGGCACGCCGGCCGACCCGGCCGCGGTGCGCGACGGCGGCACGCTCGTCATCGCGCTCTCCGCGGAGCCCGACGCGCTCGACCCGACCCTGTCCCGCAGCCTCTACTCGCGCTACGTCTTCCAGGCCATGTGCCAGAAGCTCTACGACGTGGACGAGAAAGCCCAGGTCGTACCGCAGCTGGCCACCGCGCTGCCGACCACCAGCGGTGACGGCAGGACGGTGACCATCCCGCTGCGCCAGGGCGTACGCTTCGCCGACGGCACGCCGTTCGACTCCGCCGCGGTGAAGACCACCCTGGAGCGTCACCTGACCAACGCGCGGTCGGCGCGCAAGAGCGAGCTCGGCCCCATCGAGGCCGTCGACACGCCCGACGCGCAGACCGTCGTCATCCGCCTGAAGCAGCCGTTCGCGCCCCTGGTCGGCGCCCTCGCGGACCGCGCCGGCATGGTCATGAGCCCGACCGCCCTGCAGAGCCTCGGCGACAACTTCGCTTCGGCGCCGGTCTGCGTGGGGCCCTTCAAGTTCGCCAAGCGGGTGCCGCAGAACTCCATCGAGGTCGTCAAGGACCCGAACTTCTACGACGCCACGAAGGTCCATCTCGACGCCATCACGTGGCGCATCCTCAGCGACGCGAGCATCCGCGCCGCGAACCTGCGCTCCGGCGACGCACAGGTGGCCGACAGCGTCTCCACCCAGGACGTCGGTGCGCTGCAGCAGGACTCCTCCCTCACCGTCCTGCAGTCGCAGTCGCTGGGCTACCAGGGCCTCACGTTCAACGTCGGCAACGTCGACGGCGTGGGTACGCCGCCCAAGGCCATCAACCGGCCCATCGCGCAGAACGCCAAGATCCGGCAGGCATTCGAGCACGCGATCGACCGCAAGGCGCTGGTGCAGGCGGTCTTCAACGGCATCCACGCCGAGGCCTGCTCGCCGATCTCGCCCGCGAGCCCGTTCTCCTCGCCCGAGGCGCAGACCTGCCCCGCGCACGACCCCGCCAGGGCCAAGCAGCTGCTCGCCGAGGCCGGCGTCCAGACCCCGTACCCGGTCACGATGCTGGCGTCGAACACCCCCGACACGCTGCGCCTCGCGCAGGCGTTGCAGGCCATGGTCAAGGAGGGCGGCTTCGACCTCAAGATCAACCCGGTGGAGTACTCATCGCTCCTCGACGAGCAGGACCGTGGCAACTTCGAGCTGCTGCAACTGGGCTGGAGCGGTCGCATCGACCCGGACGCCAACATCACCAACTTCGTCGGCACCGGCGCGAGCCAGAACGTCGCCGGCTACAGCAACCCTCAGCTGGACGACGTGCTGACCCAGGCCCGGCAGGCGAACGGCATCGAGCAGCGCAGGAAGCTCTACGGGCAGGCCGTGACGATCCTCCAGCAGGACGACGCGCTCATCTACCTGTACCGGCAGCGCAACCTCACCGCGTTCACCAACAAGATCCAGGGTCTGCAGGTCTTCCCGGACGGCGTGATCCGGGCCGCCTTCGCCGGATTCACCAAGTAGGTCGCCCGTGGCCCGGTATCTCATCACACGTGCCTGGCAGTCGGCGCTGACCCTGCTGCTGTCGACGGTCGTGGTGTTCCTCGGCGTACGCGCGCTCCCCGGGGACCCGGCCCTCGCCCTCGCGGGCGAGGACCGGTCCCCGGAGGCGCTGGAGGCGATCCGGCACCACTACGGCCTGGACCAACCGCTGCCGATCCAGTTCGCGCAGTACGTCGGGCGGGTGGCGCAGGGCGACTTCGGGGAGTCGATCCGCACCGGGATACCGGTCTCGTCGATGCTCACCACCGCCCTGCCCGTGACGGTCGAGTTGGCGCTCCTGGCGATCCTCATCGCCGCGGCGCTGGGCGTCGGCGCCGGCGTGCTCGCGGCGGTCCGCCGCGGGCACCCGGCGGAGTGGCTGGCCAACGGCCTGGCACTGGTGGGCCTGTCCGTGCCGCACTTCTGGCTCGGACTGCTCGCGATCCTCTACCTCTCCGTGGCGACGGGGCTCTTCCCGGCCTCCGGATTCGTGCCGCTGCTGGAGGACCCGGTGGACAACCTGCACCACGTCATCCTGCCCGCCGTCATCCTCGGCACCGGGCTCGCCGCGATCATCATGCGGCAGACGAGGTCGGCGATGCTCGACTCGCTCTCGTCGGACTACGTCCGCACCGCGAAGGCCAAGGGCCTGCGCCCGCGTGCCGTCGTCACCCGCCACGCCCTGCGCAACAGCCTCATCGTGGTGGTGACGATCGTGGGCCTGCAACTCGGCGGGCTCATCTCCGGAGCCGTCGTCACCGAGCAGATCTTCGGGCTCCCGGGCTTCGGCAAGATGACCATCGACGCGGTGTTCCAGCGCGACTACCCCGTGATCCAGGCGGTCGTCCTGCTCACCGCCACCGCCTACATCGTCATCAACTTCCTCGTGGACCTGCTCTACTCGGTCATCGACCCGCGTATCCGCGTGACGGGGGACCCGGCATGACCGTCCTCACCGTACCGATGGCGGAGCCCGCCGCCGACGTCACACGCCGCGCCCGGGTGCTGCGCCGGCTGCGGCGCAACCCCCTCGCCGTCGTGAGCTTCGTCGTCCTCGCGCTGGCGGCCGCGATCGCCGTGCTCTCGCCCTGGCTCGCCCCGTACGCGGTCGAGCAGACCGACTTCGCCCACACGTTCGCGCCGCCGGGCACGCCCGGCCACGTGCTCGGCACCGACGACCTCGGCCGCGACGTGCTGTCCCGCATCATGCTGGGAGCGCGGGCGTCGCTCCAGGTGGCGCTGCTCGCGGTGGCCACCTCCCTGGTCGTCGGCGTGCCGCTCGGCCTCGCGGCCGGCTACTTCCGGGCCTGGGACGCCGTCATCTCCCGCTTCACCGACCTGTTGCTCGCGTTCCCCTTCCTGATCATGGCGGTCGGCCTGGCCGCCATCCGCGGTGCCAGCCTCACCAACGCGGCCGTGGCCATCGGGATCGCGCAGATCCCGGGCGTGATCCGGGTGGTGCGGTCGGACACCCTGCGGCTCAAGTCGCTCGACTTCGTAGCCGCGGCGGTCGTGGACGGCGCCAGCGACCTCTGGGTTCTCGCCCGACACATCCTGCCCAACGCGACCTCCGTGATCCTCGTGCAGGCGACGGTCGCCATCCCGGCCGCGATCCTCGGCGAGGCGGTCCTGTCGTTCCTGGGCCTGGGCATCCAGCCGCCGGCGCCCAGCCTCGGCACCATGCTGGCCACCGCCCAGCAGTTCGCCGCCCGCGCCCCGTGGGCGGCCGTCCTGCCCGGCGTCGTGATCATGGGCTTGGCGCTGGCGTTCAACGTCTTCGGCGACGCCCTCCGGGACGCCCTCGACCCGAAGGGAGACCGGCGATGACCACGGCCGAACGGGTGGGACCCGACGTCGCCACGGCCGGCGCGCCCGTGCTGCGGGTACGTGACCTGTCGGTCACCTTCCGCACCGAGAGCGGCACGGTCTCGGCGGTCGACCGGGTGAGCCTGGACCTCGCCGCCGGTGAGATCGTCGGCATGGTGGGGGAGTCCGGCTGCGGCAAGAGCGTCACGGCCATGAGCATCGCCGGTCTCCTGCCCGACAGCGCCAGGACCACCGGCTCCGTGCTGCTGGAGGGCACCGAGCTGGTGGGCACCCGCGAGTCGGTGCTGCGTCGCGTCCGCGGCAAGGAGATCGCCTACATCTTCCAGGAGCCCATGACGTCGCTGAACCCGGTGCTCACCGTGGGACGCCAGATCGCCGAGGTCCTGCAGGTCCACGAACGCATGTCCCGACGCGCCGCCCGGGCCCGCGCCGTGGAGCTGCTGTCGCTGGTGGGGATCCCGTCCGCGGCGACACGAGTCGACAACTATCCCCACCAGCTCTCCGGGGGCATGCGCCAGCGCGTCATGATCGCCATGGCGGTGGCGTGCGGCCCGAAGGTCCTGGTGGCCGACGAACCCACCACGGCCCTGGACGTCACGGTCCAGGCCGGCATCCTCCAGGTGCTCCGGGACCTGCGCGACCGCCTCGGCACCACCATCCTCATCATCACGCACGACCTCGGCGTGATCGCCGACATCGCCGACCGCGTCGTCGTCATGTACGCGGGGCGGGTGGTCGAGCGGGCGCAGGTGACGGACCTCTTCGCCCACCCCTACCACCGGTACACCGCCGGGCTGCTGGCCGCCTCGCCCACGCCGGGGGTGCACGCCGGCAGCCAGCGGCTACAGGAGATCCCCGGTCTCGTCCCCGTCCTGTCCACCCAGCCCGACGCGTGTACCTTCGCCGACCGGTGTCCGGCCGCGGACACCCGGTGTCGGGAGGCCGCGCCGCCCCTGGAGGCGGTCGGTGCGACGGCCGGCGGCCACCTCGCGGCCTGCTGGCACCCCTGCCCGGCGCCCCGCACCCAGCCGGAGGAGACGAGCGCATGACCCCCCAGACGAACGCCCTCGAAATCGAGGACCTGGTGATGCACTTCGGGCCGGTCCGCGCCGTGGACGGTGTCTCCCTCACCATCCCGAAGGGCCAGGTCACGGCGCTGGTGGGGGAGAGCGGCTCCGGGAAGTCCACCGTGGGCCGGTGCGTGGTGCGGCTCGTGAAGCCGACCGGCGGCACGGTACGGATCGCCGGCGCGGACGTCACGCACCTCACCCGGCGGCAACTGCGCCGCCACCGCGGCGACGTGTCGATCGTCTTCCAGGACCCCGCCGGCTCGCTGGACCCCCGGATGCTGGTCGGCGACATCGTGGCCGAGCCCCTGCGGCTGTCGGGCCGGCGCGTCTCCCGGCGCGAGCGCGACGCCCGCGTCGCCGCGGAACTCGGCCGGGTGGGCCTGCGTGCGGAGGTGGCGCGCCGGTATCCCCACGAGCTCTCCGGCGGCCAACGTCAGCGGGTCAGCATCGCGCGGGCGCTGATCTCCGAACCGATGCTGCTCATCGCCGACGAGCCCACCAGCGCACTCGACGTGTCCGTGCAGGCGTCGGTGCTCAACCTCCTCGCCGACCTGCAACGGGACATCGGCTTCGCCTGCCTGTTCATCACCCACGACCTCTCCGCCGTGGAGTACCTGGCCGACGACATCGCCGTCATGTACCTCGGTCAGCTCGTCGAGACCGGCTCGCGGGCGCAGATCTTCACGAGGCCCGCGCACCCCTACACCCAGGCCCTGCTGGCGGCCGCCCCCGTGGCCGACCCGGTCCGTCAGCGGCAGCGGCAGCCCGTGCTGCTCGGCGACGACCTGCCGTCCGCGCTCGACCCGCCGTCCGGTTGCCGGTTCCGCACCCGGTGCCCGCTCGCGTTCGACCGGTGCGCCGAAGAGGTCCCGGCGCTGGTGCCGTACGGCGACGGCGTCGCCGCCTGCCACCTGGTCCAGCCGGACGGCACCCGGCCCGACGTACGCGCCGCCGACACGAGCGAGGTTCTCTCATGACGTTCACCACCAGGCCGACCCTCCAGGGCACCTTCGGGATGGTCTCCTCGACCCACTGGCTCGCCAGCCAGGCCGCCATGGGCATCCTCGAACGCGGCGGCAACGCCTTCGACGCCGCGGTCACCGCCGGCTTCGTCCTGCACGTCGTCGAGCCGCACCTCAACGGGCCGGGTGGCGAGGTGCCCGCCATCGTGACGACCGCACAGGAGCCGACGCCGAAGGTGCTGTGCGGGCAGGGGCCCGCCCCCGCGGGTGCCACCATCGCGCACTTCCGCTCCCTCGGCATGGACCTCGTGCCGGGCGCCGGCCCGCTGGCGGCGGCCGTTCCCGGCGCCGTGGACGCCTGGCTGCTGCTGCTGCGCGACCACGGGACCTTCTCCCTGGCCGAGGTGCTGGAGCCGGCGATCGGCTACGCCGGCTCCGGCCACCCGCTCGTGGCGCGGGTGGGTGAGACCGTGGCCGCCGTCCGCGCGCTCTTCGAGGAGCACTGGCCCACCTCCGCGCAGCTCTGGCTCCGCGACGGCCGGCCGCCGCGGGCAGGGGAGATGTTCGCCAACCCCGCGTACGCCGAGACCCTGCGGCGGCTGGTCGACGCCGGTCGGGCGGCCGGGGCCGACCGGGAGGCCCAGATCGAGGCCGCCCGCCGGGCCTGGCGGGAAGGCTTCG
This sequence comes from Micromonospora xinjiangensis, assembly GCF_056150165.1. NCBI lineage: Bacteria > Bacillati > Actinomycetota > Actinomycetes > Micromonosporales > Micromonosporaceae > Micromonospora > Micromonospora xinjiangensis. Next base: position 627,521 of record NZ_JAXCFO010000004.1, read on the forward strand.
TGGCCGAGGCGGTGGACCGCTTCAGCCGGCGGCCGTTCCAGGACTCCAGCGGCCGCGCGCACCCCGGTCTCGTCACCGGCGCGGACATGGCCGCCTACTCGGCGACCTGGGAGGAGCCGGTCACCCTCGACTGGCACGGCTACTCGGTGGCGAAGACCGGGTTCTGGGGCCAGGGCCCCGTGCTGCTACAGGCCCTGGCGGTCCTCGAGGCGCTCGACGACCCCCGGGTGTACGACCCGTCGACGGCCGCGGGTATCCACGCGCAGGCCGAGGCGCTCAAGCTCGCCTTCGCCGACCGGGAGGCGTGGTACGGCGACAGCGCCGACGTGCCCACCACGGCGCTGCTGTCCCGCGAGTACGCCCGGGAGCGGGCCGAGCTGGTCGGTGAGCGGGCGTCGGCGGAGCTGCGCCCCGGGCGTCCCGACGGGCTCGATCCCCGGCTGCCGGCCCATGCCCGATGCGGTGCCGGACGGCTCGCCGAGCTGACCGACCCCACGACGGGCGAGCCGACGGTCAGGTCGGACGGCGTCACCCGTGGCGACACCTGTCACGTCGACGTCGTCGACCGCTGGGGCAACATGATCTCCGCTACCCCGAGCGGCGGCTGGCTGCAGAGTTCGCCCACGATCGACGAGCTGGGCTTCCCCCTCGGCAGCCGGCTGCAGATGTTCTGGCTGGAGGAGGGGCTGGCGTCGTCGCTCGCTCCCGGCCGCCGGCCGCGGACGACGTTGAGCCCGACCCTGGTGCACCGTGACGGCGAGCCGGTCATGGCGTGCGGGACTCCCGGCGGCGACCAGCAGGACCAGTGGCAGCTGCTGTTCCTGCTGCGGCACCTCGCCGGGGGCCGGTCGCTCCAGGAGGCGATCGACGCGCCCATGTGGCACACCGCGAGCCTGCCCGCGTCCTTCTACCCCCGGGACATCGAACCCGGCGTCCTGGTCGTGGAGGACCGGCTCGACGAGGATGTGCTGGCGACGCTGCGCTCGTACGGGCACGAGGTGCGGCTCTCCGGCGCGTGGAGCCTGGGCCGGCTCTGCGCCGTGACCCGCGACCCGGCCACCGGCGTGCTCGCGGCCGGCGCCAACCCGCGGGGCATGCAGGGCTACGCCTGCGGCCGGTGACCACCCGCCGCGCCGTACCCGCCCTCGGCGTTCTCGTACGCCGCGGCGGAGGCGGCATCAAGATGGGCGAGGGCGGCCAGCTCGGCGCGGTCCCCGTCGCCGGACTCGATGGCGTCGACGAGCTGGATGTGCTCGGCCCACGAGTGCGGCGCGCGTTCCGCGGCGCCCAACCGGAACACCCACTGCACATGGAGGTACAACGCCTTGGCGATCGACGACAGCCAGGGGTTTCCGCTGATCTGGAGGATCCGCAGGTGCAGGGCGCTGTTCAGCTCGGCGACCCGGCGCAGGTCCTGCCGCTGCGTCGCCTCGCGGCCCTGGTCGAGCAACTCCCGCAGCGCGGCCACGTCCGCCGCCGTGGCCCGCTCGGCGGCCAGCCGGGCGGCCAGCGCCTCCAGACGCTCGCGGACGGCGAACATGTCGGCGATGGTGCCGCTGCTCGGCGAGGCGACCACCGCACCCCGGCGCGGCAGGATCACGACGAAACCCTCCGCCTCCGCGACGCGCAGCGCCTCCCGCACCGGGTTCCGCGAGACGCCGAAGTCCTCGGCCAGCCGGTCCTCGGTCAACCGCTCGCCGGGCAGGTAGTCGCCGTTGATGATGGCCGTCCGCAGGGCGACGAGGACCTGGTCGCGTAGCGGCAGGTGTTGAGCGCCGAGCTTGCCCCGCAGGTCTTCCGCCACCCTTATCGCCTCTCCGTGAACCGTGCCGGCAAAGCGTATACGAAGAACAATCTGTGAAGGGCGGCCGACAGTGCCGAATACACCGCCAGACGTGAGTCCTTCCGGTGCCCGAACGACCGAGCGGGAGATCCTCCTGCGCCGCAGGCACGCCCTCGTCGTCGTCCTCACCTTCCTGACCGGCAGTGCCGACGCGGTCGGCTTCCTCTCGCTCGGCGGGGCCTTCTCCAGCGTCATGACCGGGAACATGGTCCTGCTCGGCCTCTCGGCGGGCCGGGGGAACGCGGAACTCGCCGTCACCGCCGGCGCGGCCATCGTGAGCTTCATCGCCGGTGTGCTCGCGGGTGCCCGCCTCGCCGGGGTGCACCAGCCGGACGACCCCGTCTGGCCCCGCCCGGTCAACCGGGCCCTCCTGCTGGAGCTCCTGCTCTTCGCCGTGTTCCTCGTGGTCTGGGAGGTCAACCTGCCCGAACACTCGGAGCACGTCGACCTCGCCCTGCTGATGCTGTCGGCGGCGGCGCTGGGTGTGCAGAGCAGCGCGATCCAACGGTTCGGCGTGCCGGGCCTGTCCTCCACGTACCTCACCGGCACCCTCACCACCCTGATCGGCGGCGTCGCCGCGCGCAGCCCCTGGCACCGGCTGCGACCCAAGGCGGAGATCCTGCTGGCCCTCATGGTCGGCGCCGCCGCCGGTGCCCTGCTCGCCCTGCACCAACCCGCGTGGGCACCGACGCTGCTGATCGTGCCCCTGGTGACCGTCCTCGCCGTGTCGCGGCGCCTGCCGAGGTGACCGACCGCCGGCCGTCGGCGCCGAGGGCCGGTGCGTTGACGGGCCCCGGAACGTCCACTTAGAGTAATTACGGGCTTGACCGATTCTGTCGTAATCCCGCACCCGGCGGAGTGCGGGACCTGCCCACCGGCAAGCACGGCGGACCGGTGGTCCGGAGGGGAACCACCGGCCCGCCGGGTGCCGCCGCCGGTGTTCGCCTCGACGTCTCGGGCGGCCCGCGCGGGTCAACGGGCCGCCGGGCCCGGTCGCGCACGGCCGCGGGCGCGCCGGCCGCGCCCGCGTCTTCGGCGTTCCTCCGCGCGCCCTGGCAGCAGTGCCGAACGGGGGAGCAGCCCCGCCCTCCCCGGAGAGCGGGGCTGCTCGGGCGGCGAGCCGCCCTTACCCGGAGGGCTCGACATCGACCGGCAGGCGCGAAGGCCTCGCGGGCCCACCGGGCCGCGGTACGCGCTCGGCCGACGGGTCGGGCGCGGTGAGCGCGACCGGGACGCCGCCCGCGAGCCGGCTGCGCTCGGCGGCGAAGGCCATCCGGTGACTGTCCAGCGACTCCCGGGGCCCCGACCGCACCACGGACCGGTCGCCGGTGGCGACCGCCTCGACGAACGCGGCCATCAACCGCAGGTCACCGCCGCCGTGCCCGGACCCGGCGTCCGCGCCACCGGCCCGGGTGTCGGTGGTGACCGTGGTCCCGGTGACGAAGTCGGTGACGGTGACCTGCTCGCCGTCGCCCTCCAGGTAACCGTGGGTGCCCATGATGCGGGTGCGGCGGTGGCCGCCGGGCGTGAACGCGCTCATCGTGAGGGTCGCGGTCGCACCGCCGGCGAAGGAGATGGTGACGGTCTGGTGGTCGGCCACGTCGTTGCCGCCGGTGAAGACGCAGCGGCCGTACGGACCGTCGCGCAGCGCCCCGGTCACGCCGTCCGGGGTCAACTCGCGGGTCACCACCGACAGCGGCCACTCGTGCCGGCCGGGGTCGGCCAGGCACTCCCGGTAGAAGCGGGCGGCCGAGTAGGGGCACCGCGACTCGACGGGGCAGTCCAGGCAACGCTCGGCGGCGCCGGCGGGCCGGTTGCCGGGGTGGAAGTGGTGCAGCCCGCCGACGCTGCTGACCCGCACCGGGGTGTCGTCCACGATGTAGCGCAGCCAGTCCAGGTCGTGGCAGCACTTGGCGAGCAGGCTGCTGGAGGAGGTGTCGGCGCGGCGCCAGTTGCCGCGGACGTAGGAGTGGGCGAAGTGCCACCAGCCCACCGGCTCCAGGTGCTCCACGCCGACGACGCGGCCCAGTGCGCCCGCCTCGACGTGCCGCCGCACGACGTCGGTGTAGCGGGTGTAGCGCAGGACGTGGCAGACGGCGAGCAGGACGCCGGTGCGCTCGGCCGCCTCGGCCACCGCCACGCACTCGGCCTCCGTCGGCGCGATCGGTTTCTCCAGGAGCACGTGGTAGCCGAGTTCGGCGAACCGGGCGGCGGGTTCGGCGTGTTCGCGGTCGGGGGTCGCGAGCACGACGGCGTCGGCGAGCCGGGGGTGCGCGGCCAGCGACCGCCACGAGTCGAAGCGTCCCCGCGGCGGCACGGCGTGGGCGTCGGCGAGCGTGGTGCGGTGCGCCTCGCGCGGATCGGCCACGGCCACGACGCGCGCGCGGTCCGGGGATCGCAGGGCGTAGCCGGCGTAGGTGCTGCCGCGGTTTCCGGCGCCGACGACGGCGAGGGAGACGGTCATCGGATTCCTTCGCTATTACGGGGCTGGATCGATCTGGCCAGGAATTCGTACGAACAGTAACGATGCGACCTCTATACTTTTCGACCCTAGTATCGGCCCGGACCGTAAGTTAATGTACTGCGAACCTGACTCCCCCGGAAGGATGCGAGATGCGTGTTCGCAAGAGCCTGTCGGCCGTCGCGGTGGCGCTCGTCGCCGCACTCGCGGCCACGGGTTGTGGCGGCTCCGACTCCGGTGGCTCCGGCAAGGCCACCGTGACCATGTGGACATATCCGGTGATCGTCGACGAGGCGCAACACCGCGCGCACTGGGACGAGACCATCACGGCGTTCAAGGCCGCCAACCCGGACATCGACGTGAAGGTGGAGATCTTCCCCTGGGCCAACCGGGACCAGGCGCTGGCGACGGCGATCGCCGGCAACAAGGGGCCGGACGTGGTCTACCTGATCCCGGACCAGCTGCCGAAGTACGCCCGCAATATCGAGCCCAACGACAAGTACCTCGACGACGCGGCGAGGAGCGACTACCACGAGAACGTGGTGCGGTCCGTGACCGTCGACGGCAAGATGCTGGGCGCGCCCATCCTCACCAGCGCGGCCACACCGATCTGCAACAAGAAGGTCTTCGCCGCGGTCGGCCAGGCGACCTACCCCACGAGCTGGAACGACCTGCTCGCCATGGCTCCCGCCTTCAAGGCCAAGGGCTACGACATCACCGCCTACGCCGGTGACTCCAAGCAGACGTTGAACCAGACCTTCTACCCCCTGCTGTGGCAGGCCGGCGGTGACGTCTTCGGCCCGGACGGCACGTCGGTCGCCTTCGACAGCGACGCCGGGCGGAAGGCGCTCACCTTCGTCAAGCAGCTCGTCGACGGCGGCTACGTCGACAAGACGCTCATCACCAACGTCCCGCCCATGGAGCAGACCCGCATCGGCCAGGGCAAGGTCGGCTGCGTCTGGCACGTGCCGGTGGCCGAGGTCGAGAAGCTCTGGGGCAAGGAGAACATCCAGGCCGTCCCGCACTTCACCGAGACCAAGCAGATCGGCTACGGCACCGTCGGCTCCCTGTCGATGCTCAAGGGCGCCGACGACAAGGACGCCGCCGGCAAGTGGATCGCGTTCGCGACCAACGCCGAGAACACCAAGAAGTACGACCTCGCCTCCAACTTCTTCTCGCCGCGCAAGTCCACCGGCACGCTCTACGCCGGCGACCCCCTCCTGGGCGAGCAGGAGAAGCAGGTGGCCGCCAGCACCGTCGGCCCGCTGCACGAGAAGGCCCGCGACGTCCAGGGCGTCCTCTTCCCCGAGATCCAGGCCGCCCTGCTCGGCAAGAAGTCGGTGGAGCAGGCGCTCGACGACGCGGCCAAGGCGGCCGCTCCGCTGCTCGGCTGATCCCCACGTGGCTCGCGGTGGGCGACCGACCCACCGCGAGCCGCCGAGAAAGGTTTCTCAGATGGTTGCACTACCGGGGAGCCGGGTCCGGCGCCCACCCCGGCCCGGGGGCCGGGTCTGGCGGCCACGCCGGCCGTCCGCCCGTGAGGCCGGCACCGCGCTGCTGTTCGTCCTGCCGTTCCTGTTGCTCTTCACCGTGTTCCGGTTCGGGCCGGCGATCGCCGGCGTGTTCCTCGGCTTCACCGACTACACCATCGGCGGCGACACCAGCTGGACCGGCCTGGAGAACTTCCGCAGACTCGTCGACGACCCGACCTTCTGGTCGGCGCTGCGCGTCACGGTCCTGTTCACCGCGCTGTCCGTACCGTTGTCGATGCTGGCCTCCCTCGGCATGGCGCTGCTGACCCGCCGTGCCTTCCGCGGCGCGAAGCTCTTCCGATCCATCTTCTTCCTGCCCGTGGTGACCAGCCTGGTCCTCGCCGGGGTGGTCTTCACCTGGGTCTTCGCCGAGGGTGGGCCGTGGTCGCGGGCGATGGGCGCGCTCGGCCTGCCCGCCGGGTCCTGGCTCGCCGACAGCGCACTGGTGGTCCCGGCCCTGGTCCTCGTGTCGGTCTGGTCGCGCTTCGGCTACGGGATGCTCATCCTGCTCGCCCGGATGCAGGACATCCCGGCCGAGCTGGAGGAGGCCGCCCTCACCGACGGCGCGTCGGCCTGGCAACGCTTCCGGTACGTGACGCTGCCCCAGCTGCGTCCCGCCCTGTTCTTCGTGGCGATCATCGAGACGACCGTGTCGTTCCAGGTCTTCGACATGATCTACGTGATGACCGGGGGCGGGCCGGTTCGCTCCAGCTACAGCCTCGTCTACCTGCTCTACGACCAGGGCTTCAAGTACTTCGACCTGGGCTACGCGAGCGCGATCGGAGTCGCCCTGTTCGTGATGACGATCGTCGTGGCGCTGATCCAACGGCTGACGCTCGGGAGGGAAGAATGACCGTCACCAGCACGCCCCCCGCCGCCGCCACGGCCCCCGACACGCCCGCCCGCGGCCGGCGCCCCTACCGCGTCGGCGCCGGCGGCCGCGGCTGGCGCCTCGGCCGCGCGGCCCTGCTGCTGGTCGGCGCGGTCGTCACGCTCTTCCCCTTCTACGCGATGGTCGTGCTGTCGTTCAAGCCGACCGGTCCGGTGTCCTTCCCCGACAGCCTGCTCCCGTGGCCGTTCTCCACCGAGGCGTACGACCAGGTGATCGGCGCCAAGAGCCTGCTGCGCTGGATGTGGAACACGCTCGTCTACGCCGTGGTGTCGGTGGTCGGCGTGCTGCTGTTCGCCTCGATGGCCGGCTACGCCTTCGCCAAGAAGCGCTTCCCCGGCAAGGAGACGATGTTCTGGTCGTTCCTGGCGATGCTGATGGTGCCGTACCACGTCACGATGATTCCGACGTTCATCATCATCTCCGAGCTCGACGGTGTGGACACCTACTGGGGCATGATCGTCCCGACCCTGGCCAACGCCCAGGCGGTCTTCCTCATGCGGCAGTTCATCGCGTCACTGCCCGACTCCCTGTTCGAGGCGGCCCGCCTCGACGGCTGCTCCGAGTGGCGGGTGTACGTCACGATCGTCCTGCCGCTGATCAAGCCCATCCTGGCGACGCTCGGGGTGTTCGTCTTCCTCTGGCACTGGAACGACTTCCTGTGGCCGCTCATCGTCGGCCAGAGCCTCGACATGCGTACGCTCACCACCGGCATCGCCTCCCTCCAGCAGGAGAACGTGCCGTTGAACATGCTGCTCGCCGGCTCGGTGGTCGCGTTCGTGCCGATCTTCATGGCCTACCTGGTCGGGCAGCGCTACTTCCAGGAGGGCGTCTCGACGACGGGCATCAAGGGGTGAGCGTCATCGCGGTGGCCGCGCCACCGGAGGTCCGCGACCTCTTCTTCGACCCTGACACCTGGGCGGCGCTGCGCCGGCTGGGGGAGGTCCGGCTGCCGCCCGAGGGCGCGGACGTCGGTCACCAGGCGACCCTGGCGGAGCTGCTGCGGGGCGCCGACGTCGTCGTCACCGGATGGGGCTGCGCTCCGCTGACGGCCGCGGTCCTCGCGGCCGCGCCCGGGCTGCGCCTGCTCGCCCACACCGGGGCGAGCGTGAAGCCGTTCGTCACCCCCGAGAGCTTCGCCCACGGGGTCCGCGTCACCCAGGCCGGCGACGCGATGGCGTACGCGGTGGGGGAGCAGGCCCTCGCGCTGACCCTCGCCCTGCTGCACCGGGTACACCGCTTCGACCACGCGCTGCGCGGCGGCGTCGACTGGGCGACGGCCAAGGCCGCGCCGCCGCGCCGGGAGCTGCGCGGGGCGACGGTCGGGGTCATCGGGGCGTCCCGGACGGGCCGCGCCTACCTCGGCCTGGTGCGGAGCCTGGGGGCGCGGGTGCTGGTCGTCGATCCCTACCTCTCCGACCACGAGGCCGGGGCCCTCGGTGCCGAGCGTGTCGCCCTCGACGACCTGCTCTCCCGCAGCCTCGTGGTGTCGCTGCACGCGCCGGTCCTGCCGGAGACGGTCGGGATGATCGGGGCGCGGGAGCTGGCCCTCCTTCCCGACGGCGCGCTGCTGGTCAACACCGCCCGCGCGGTGCTGGTGGACGAGGCCGCGCTGCTCGACGTGCTGCGCTCCGGCCGGATCGACGCGGCGCTGGATGTGTTCGAGGCCGAGCCGCTGCCGGTCGACCACCCGGTCCGCGGGCTGCCCAACGTGCTGCTGACGCCGCACGAGGCCGCCGGGACCGTCGGATCCCGACGGCGGGCCGGCGCGATTGTGGTGACCGAGATCGAACGGTTCCTGCGGGGACAGCCGCTGGCCCACGAGGTGCGGCCGGAGCAGCTCGACCGGACCGGCTGACCGGGCCTGACCTGCGCTGGCGTGGCGAGCGGCCGGATGAGTAGCCTCTGCGCTCATGCGCATCGCTCTGGCCGGACTCGCCACCAGTCACCCGTACACCGACGCCCGTACCCTTCGCGAGCACGCGGAGCTGGTGGTGTGGGAGCCCGATCCGCAGCGGCTGGCGCGGTTCCGGGCCGAGCAGCCGGAGGCCATCGTGGTCCCGGACCTTGCCGCGTTGCTCGCGACGAATCCCGACGGGGTGGTGCTCACCGTCCCCACCCCGCAGGTGCCGGAGGCGCTGGCCCTGGTGCTGGCGCGGGAGCTGCCCTGCTTCGTGAACAAGCCGGCGGCGGCGACCGCCGCGCAGCTCGACCGCCTGGAACGTGTCGTGGCGCGGGCCCCGGAGCGAGTGCTCACCTCCTCGGTGCTGCGCTTCGCGCCGGAGTTCGTCGCGTTCGAGGTGGCACCCGAGGAGGTCCTGTCGGTGCGCGCCACGGTGCGGCACGACGTGGGCCTCTGGGCGACCGGCTACAACCCCTGGCAGGACGACCCGGCGGTCGGCGGCGGCACGCTGGTCATGATGGGCCTGCACGGGGTGGAGCTGCTCGTCGCGCTGCTCGGCCCGGCGGTACGGCTGGTCGGCGCGGCCGGCGCGGTCCGTCGGCACCGGGGGCTGCGCTCGGAGGACACGGGGCTGCTGGCCGTGCAGTGGGACGACGGGGTGCCCGGCGTCGTGGAGGTGCTCGGCGTGAGCGGGGATGAGGGGTACGAGGTGACCGTCCACACCGTCGCCGGTGAGCGCCGCGTGGTGCTGCGCGGCGGCGCCGACGAACTCGGCTACCGGGCCACCATCGACGCGTTCGTGGGCATGGTGCGCGGCGCCCCGAGCCCCGTGCCGTGGGCGCAGACCCGTGCCGTGCTGGGCATCCTCACCTCGGCGCGCGCCGTGGCCTGACCCGCCACGCCGCGCCGGGCGTCATCCGGTCGCGGCACGCCTTGACGCCCCTCCGGGTGGAAGTTACGGTCATGACCGTTACTTCGGAAGGGGTGTGGTGGCATGCGTACGGTGGCGGAACTGGAGGAGTGGCTGTCCCGCCCGCGGGACGTCCTCGTGGACGACCTGCGCAAGCTCGACGGGGACCTCCTCGTCCTCGGCGCGGGTGGCAAGCTCGGGCCCAGCCTCGTCCGGCTCGCGCTGCGCGGTGTGGCGGCGGCGGGCACCGGCGCCCGGGTGTACGCCGTCTCCCGGTTCTCCGAGGCGGGACTGGCCGACGCGCTGCGCGACGAGGGCGCGACGGTGATCGAGGCGGACGTGGCCGACGACGCCGCGCTGACCGCCCTGCCGGACGCGGCGAACGTGGTCTTCCTGGTCGGCGCGAAGTTCGGCACCTCCGGCCGCGAGCACGCCACCTGGGCCACCAACGCCTACCTGCCCGGCCGGGTCGCGCAGCGGTTCGCCGGTTCCCGCCTGGTGGCGCTCAGCACCGGCAACGTCTACCCGCTGGTGCCGGTGACCAGCGGTGGGTGCGTCGAGCGGACGCCCGTGCAGCCCGTCGGCGAGTACGCCATGTCCTGCCTGGGCCGCGAGCGCGTCCTCACCCACTTCGCGCTGCGCCACGACACCCCGCTGGCCCTCATCCGGCTCAACTACGCCGTCGAGATGCGCTACGGCGTCCTCGTCGACATCGCCCGGGCCGTGCACGCCGGCGAGGCCGTGGACGTCACCATGGGCCACGCCAACGTCGTCTGGCAGGGCTACGCCAACGAGGTCGTCCTGCGCGCCCTGCACCACACGGCGACGCCACCGTTCGTGCTGAACCTGACCGGGCCGGAGCTGGTCTCGGTCCGCCAGGTGGCCACCGCGGTCGCCGCCCGGCTCGGCCGGGAACCCGTGTTCACCGGCACCGAGGCGCCGACCGCGCTGCTGTCCAACGCCCAGCTGTGCCACCGGCTCTTCGGCTATCCCGACGTGCCGCTCGCCGAGCTCATCGACCTGACGACGGACTGGGTCGCCGACGGCCGGCCCCTGCTCGACAAGCCGACCGGATTCCAGCGCCGCGACGGCAAGTTCTAGGAGACACCGTGTTGACCGCATCCAGCACCCGACAGGCCGAGGCCCTGGCCCGGTTCCGCACCGGGTGCGTCATCCCCGCGCACCCGCTCGCCCTGACCGCCGAGCGTACGCTCGACGAGCGCCGGCAGCGCGCCCTGACCCGTTACTACCTCGCCTCCGGCGCGGGCGGCATCGCCGTCGGCGTGCACACCACCCAGTTCGCCATCCACGACCCGACGGTGGGGCTGCTCGCACCCGTGCTGGAGCTGGCCGCCGAGACCGCGGCGGGCTCTGACGCCGTCCTGGTCGCGGGTGCCTGCGGCGACACCGCCCAGGCGGTCGCCGAGGCCGAGCTCGCCGCCTCGCTCGGCTACCACATGGTGCTGCTGTCGCCGTACGGGCCGCTGGACGAGGACGCCCTCGTCGAACGCGCCCGCGCCGTCGGCGAGGTGCTGCCGGTCATCGGCTTCTACCTCCAGCCCGCCGTCGGCGGTCGGGAGCTGTCGCGGGGCTTCTGGGCCCGGCTGGCCGCCCTCGAGTCGGTCGTCGGGATCAAGGTGGCGCCGTTCGACCGCTACCGCACCCTCGACGTGCTGCACGGCGTCTGCGCGGCCGGGCGCAACGGCGACCTCGCCCTCTACACCGGCAACGACGACCACATCCTGGCCGACCTCGTGGCCCGGCACCAGGTCATCATCGACGGCCGGGCGGTGGAGGTCGAGTTCGTCGGCGGGCTGCTCGGTCAGTGGGCGGTCTGGGCGCGCACGGCGGTGACGCTGCTCGACGACGCCCGGCGGGCCCGGGCGGGCGACGACGAGGCGCTGCGCCGGCTGCTCACACTGGACGGTCACCTGACCGACGCCAACGCCGCCATCTTCGACGCCGCGAACGCCTACCACGGCTGCATCCCCGGCATCCACGAGGTGCTGCGTCGCCAGGGGCTGCTGGCCGGCCGGTGGTGCCTGGACCCGGACGAGGAGCTGTCCCCCGGGCAACTGGCCGAGCTCGACCGGGTGCACCGCGCCTACCCGCACCTGCGCGACGACGACTTCGTGGCGGAGCACCTGGACGAGTGGCTGGCCTGAGCGCCCGCGCGCGGTCCCCTCGACCCGCGCCGACCGGACCGGCGGCACCACCGGCGTGCGCTCGCGCGGGCGGGGGCGCCGGTCCACGCCCGTGCCGGCGCGGGCCGGCGACGTCTAGAGGGTCAGGCGGTAGAGGGTCAGCGGACGGCCGCTGGTGCCGGAGGCGAGGTTGCCGGTCCGCTCGGCCAGCCCGGCCAGCTCGAGGCGGTGCAGCATGCGCCGTGCGGTGCGCTGCTGCACCCGCAGTTGGTCGGCGACCTCCCGGCTGGTCAGCGGCTCGTCGCCGAGCGCCGCCCGGACCTCCCGCAAGCGCAGCAGGGTGGGCACCGACAGGCCGACCCGCTGCGCGATGACCGCCAGGTTCACCTCCGCGGGCGGCGGGGGCGGCGTGGTCGACTCCAGCACGATGTCGGTCTCCCCGCGCAGCGACAGCACGGCGGTGGTGGGACCGACCCGGCGGGCACGACTCAGCGCGCGGCGCGCCAGGTTCTCCGCCTCCGCCGCGCTGCGTCCCAGCCCGAAGCCGATCTGCACGGTCTCGTGCCGGTCGGCGAGCCGGCGGAGCATCGGCAGCGCGGTGAACCCGCCGGTCGCGTCGTGCAGCGGACCGCGCGTGGTGACGATGAGGTAGGTGTCGGGGGCGAACCGCGCGAGCGTGCCCCCGAGCCCGGCCACCTCCTTGAGCAGCCCGTCGTCGCCGTCGGAGAGGTTGGCCAGCCCGAGCGCGATCTGGGCGTCCTCCTGCGCCTGGCTGCCGACCTGGAGCAGGAGCTGACGCAGCGCGGTGCGTACCGAGTGGTTCGACGGCGCGAGGCGGAACGCGGGCATCTCGTGACGCAGCACCTCGTAGACCGAGCTGATACAGCTGACGGCGACGTCGGCATGGGCCCTGCGCTGCCGCCGGTGGAAGGTGATCACGTCCTCGGAGGTCAGGCCGCTGCGGTAGGGCAGCGACCGGACCCGGTCCACCGGGAGCCCCGCCTCCCCGAACGTGGTGGCGACGTCCGCCCCGGTGACCGTGTCGATCGACATCCGGGTGACGTCACGACCGTCGCGCAGCAGCCGCACGGCGGCCTGGAGCAGGGTGGCGCCGGTGTAGTCGACGAAGACCGCGGGCCGGTGCAGGGCGTTCGCCTCCCGGGCGAGGGTGTAGGGCACCACGCCGGTGAAGAGCCACGCCTCCACCTGCCCGCCGTGGGCTTCCACGATCGCCGGCGCCTGCGACTCGTGGTCGTAGTGCAGCCGTCGGGCGGTGACACCGGGCTGCTCCTCGCACGTGGCGGCCACGTCGTCGACCAGGTCGTGCGGACCGACCACCCCGATCTCGATGGTCACCGCTGCCTCCTGTCGGGGGTTGCATTGCTCGCTGCACAAGATTACGGTCAGGCCCGGTATTGCTGAAGCCTGGGAGGGTGCGTGTCGTTCCCCAGCATGGCCGACGCCGGCGGCCGAACGATCGGCGCGGAGGAGTTGGCCGCGGTCACCCGGGTGCTCCGGTCGGGCATGCTCAGCTCCGTCTGGGGCACCGAGGTCCGTGCCCTGGAACGTGAGATGGCCGACCGCCATGGAGTGTCGCACGCCGTCGCGGCGAGTTCGGGAACGGCCGCCCTGCACCTCGCCGTCGCGGCGGTCGCGCCCGACCCCGGCGACGAGATCATCACCTCTCCGATCAGCGACTTCGGCACGGTCGCGCCCATTCTCGCCCAGAACGCGGTACCGGTGTTCGCCGACGTCGATCCGTGCACCGGCAACCTGGACCCCGCCTCGGTCGCCGCCGCGATCGGCCCGCGCACCCGCGCGATCATCGCGGTGCACCTGTTCGGCGCCGCCGCCGACCTGCGCGCGGTCGCCGGCGAAGCCGGGGTGCCGCTCATCGAGGACTGCGCCCAGGCCTGGCTCGCCCGCTACGCCGACGGCGCCCTCGTGGGCACGGCCGGCGCGATCGGGTGCTTCAGCCTCCAGCAGTGGAAGCACATCACCTGCGGCGACGGCGGCCTGGCGGTCACCGACGACCCCGTGCTGGCCCGCCGGATGCGGCTCTTCGCCGACAAGGGCTGGCCCCGCGACGAGGCCCGGCGGCACGTCGGCCTCGGCCTCAACTACCGGATGACCGAACTCGCCGGAGCCGTCGCCCGCGCCCAGCTGACGAAGCTTCCCGGGGTGCTGGCCGACCGGCGCCGTACCGCCCGACGCCTGGTCACCGCGCTCGCCGACCTGCCGGGCCTGCACCTGCCGGCCGACGTGGACGCGCACGCGTGGTGGCTGTTCCCGATCGTGCTCGACCCGCCGCTGACCAACCGGGAGGTCGCCGCGAAGCTGGCCGCGGCCGGCATCCCCGCCCGCGCCGGCTACCTGGAGCAGCCGCTGCACTGCGCACCGGCGCTGACCGAAGCCCCCGTGTACGGCGCCTCCCGCTTCCCGCTCACCGTGCCGCCCGCGCAGCGGCCGCCCACCTACGGTCCCGGCGCGTTCCCGGTCGCCGAGCGCCTGATCGACCGGGCACTCCTGGTGATCGACTGGAACGAGCGCTACACCGACGAGCACGTCGACGAGATCGCCCGCGCCGTGCGGGCCGCGGTGGCCCCGTGATCGCCCCGGCCGCCGCCGCGCTGCGCGACCGGCTGCGGTGGGCGCTCGTCGCGGCCACCGCCACGCCGATGGACGCCGACGGGCTGGTCGACGCCGACGTGCTCGACCACTACCTGCGCGGGCTGCTCGCCGACGGCGTGCACGCCCTCGCCGTCTGCGCCCACACCGGGCGCGGGCCCTACCTCGACGCGGCGACCCGCGACCTGGTGGTCCGGCGCGCCGTCGGCACCGGCGCGCCGGTGATCGTCGGCGTGGGCGGCCGGCCGGGGGAACGCACCGACGAGGTCGCGGCGCAGGCCGCCCGGGCGGCCGCCCTCGGCGCCGCCGGTGTCCTGGTGTTCCCCGTCGACGGCGACGCGGTCGCCCATCACGACGCCGTCTGGCGCGCGGGCGGCCTGCCGATGCTCGCCTTCGACCTCTACGTCCGGCCGTACCCCGGGCCCACGCTCGCCGACCTGCTGGCGCACCCCGGCGTCGCCGGGGTCAAGGTGGCCCGGCTGGACGACGCCATCGCGTGCCAGGCCGCGCTGGCCGCCGCGCACCGCGCCGACCGGCTGGCGGTCACCGGCGAGGACCGGATGTTCGGCCCGTCGCTCATGTGGGGCGCCGAGGCGGCCCTGGTCGGCCTGGCGGCCGCCGCGGTGCCGGTCACCGCCCGGGCGCTGCGGGCCTTCGCCGACAAGCGGTACGACGAGTTCGTCGCCGCCTCCGCCGACCTCGACCGGCTCGCCGGGGTCGCCTTCACCGAACCGATGGAGGGGTACGTGCAGCGGATGCTCTGGATCGCCGCCGCCGAGGGGCGGATCCCGCCCGCGCACGCCGTCGACCCGCACGGCCCGGCGCTGCCCGAGGGCGAGCGGCACCGGGTGCTCGACGTGGCGCGGCCGTCGTGAGCGGGCACCCCTTCGCCGCCGCGGACCTGCCGCCGGTCACCTTCGACGTCGACGTGCTCGTCGGCCGGTACGCCGACCGGCCGGGACCCACCGGCGACCCCGCGACCGTCACCGGCACGCTCGCCGCCAACGGCATCGAGCGGGCCGCCGTGGCCCACCTGCGGGCGGCGCTGTTCGACGTGCCCAGCGGCAACGACGAGGTGGCCGCCCTGGCCGGTCGCGGGGTGTTGCCGGTCGGCGCGCTCGACCTGCGCGACCCGCTCGGCGCGGAGCGGGAGATCGTCCGGCTCGCCGAGAAGGGCTTCCGGGCCGTACGCCTCTTCCCCGAGGAGCAGCACGTCGAGCCGGACTTCCCGTCCGTGCGGCACGTCGCCCGCCGGGCCACCGAGGCCGGCCTGGTCATCCTGACCGGCGGTGACGTCCGCCGGTTCTGGCGACCGCTGCGCGGCGCCACGGTGGTCTTCCTGGACACGCACTTCTACCACCTCGGCGACTTCGTGGTGGTGGCCCGCGACGAGCCCGGATTCCACACGTCCACCCGGTTGCTCAACTCGCCCGACGCGCTCGAGACGGTCGCCGCGCACGTCGGTGTGGAGCGACTGCTCTACGGCTCGCGCACTCCGTTCTACGAGCCGGTCGTCCCGCGGTTGCGGCTGGCCCGGGGACGCCTGGGGCCGACCGCGGTGGCCGCCGTGGCGGGCGGAAACGCCCGCCGGATCCTGGCGGGGGCCGAATGATCATCGATGTGCACGCCCACTGGGGACCGTGGTTCTTCAGCATGGAGGTCGGTGCGGTGGCCACCAACCTCGAGACGATGGACCGCTACGGCATCGACCTCGCGATCGTCTCCGCCACCGAGGCGGTCGTCTACGACGTCGCCGCCGGCAACCGGGCGATGGCCCGGGTGCTGGAGACCAGCGACCGGCTGCTCGGCTACCTGACGATCAACCCGCGTCGCCTCGACGACGCCGAGCGGGACCTGCGCGAGTTGCTGCCGGCCGGCCGCTTCGTCGGCGTGAAGATCCACACCGACTACACCGGTTCCCCGGTGACCTCGCCGCAGACCCGGGCCGCCCTGGAGCTGGTCGCGGCCCACGACCTGCCCGCCCTCGTCCACACCTGGGGTGCGACCCCGCTCGACCTGGCGCAGGCGGTCGCGGACGTGCCCGGTCTGCGGGCGATCGCCGGTCACATGGGCGCCGACGGCTGGCGGCACGCCGTGGCGGCGGCCAACGAGGTCGACCGGCTGTGGCTGGAGCCGTGCTTCTCGCACACCGAGGCGGGCCGCTTCGCGGCCGTGGCGGCGGCGGTCGACCCGCGCCGGCTGCTCTTCGGCACCGACGCGACGCTGATCGACCCGGCGGCGGCGTACGGGGCGGTGCTCGCCGCCGACCTCGACCCGGGCCTGGCCGAGCGGGTCGCGTGGCGCAACGCCGCCGAGCTGTTCCGTCTCGACCCGCGCTGAGGACGGCGCCGGCCGGGCGGCGGGCCCGGGCGGCACGCGCCGCGGGCCCGCCGGCCGTCAGGGCAGCGGTTGTGGCGGGACCGGCCCCACGTACCGCGAGTCCGGCCGGATGATCTTCGAGTCCTCGGCCTGCTCCAGCACGTTCGCGCACCATCCGATGACCCGGCTGGTGGCGAAGGTCGGGGTGAACATCTCCCGGGGCAACCCGCACAGGTGCATGACGACACCCGCGTAGTACTCCACGTTGGTGTGCAGTTCCCGGCCGGGCTTCAGCTCCGCCAGCAGCGACAGGACCCGCTCCTCGACGGCGACGGCGAGGTCCACCAGCTCCCCGCCGAGGTCCCGGGCGATCTCCTTGAGCATGCGCGACCGCGGGTCCTCGGTCCGGTAGATCGGGTGCCCGAACCCCATGATCCGCTCACCGGTGAGGATCCGCGACCGCAACCACTCCTCGGCCCGGTCGAGGGATCCGATGGCGTCGAGGGTGTCCAGCGCCCGGCTGGGCGCGCCGCCGTGCAGGGGGCCGGACAGCGCGCCGAGTGCCCCACCGACGCAGGCGAAGATGTCGGCACCCGTGGACGCGATGACCCGGGCGGTGAACGTCGAGGCGTTGAATCCGTGGTCCACGGTGGCGATCAGGTAGCGCTCGATCGCCCGGGCGTGCCGGGGGGAGGGCTCCCGTCCGGTGATCATGTAGAGGTAGTTCGCGGCGTGCGACAGGTCGTCGCGCGGCGCGACCGGCTCCCGACCCGCGCGGAGGCGGTAGAGCGCCGCCAGCAGGCTGGGCGTGAGCGCACAGAGGGCCATGGCCTGCGCCCGCCGCTCGTCGGGCGAGGTGTCGTACAGCGGGCGGGCGCCGGCGGCGAGGCCGGCGACGGCGAGCGCGGCACGCAGCCCGCCCATCGGGTCCTGCGAACGGGAGGCGGCCGCGATGCCCGGCAGCGCGGCGGCGACCGTGGGCGGGATGTGGCGCAGCGGCGCGATCTCCTGGTGCAGCGCCTGGGGGCGGTCCGGCAGGGCGCCGTCGATCAGCAGTGCCCAGACGTCCTCCAGCGTGCGGCGCTCGGCCAGGTCCATGGCCGAGTACTGCCGGTAGTGGTAGAAGCCCTCGCGGCCGCGGACCCGACCGATCGTGGTGTCGGTGACGACGACGCCGGCGAGCCCCCGGGGAACGGTGATGGTGTCAGCCATGCGGGCAGCGTCACGTCCACCGTGCCGGCCGGTCAACATTGATCCAGTCAACATGAGAGCATGACCACATGCCCGAGGAACAGCTGCTGACGACCGCCGAGGTGGCCCACCGGCTGCGCGTCAAACCGGAGACGGTCTACGCCTACGTCAGCCGAGGGTTGATCGCCCGGGTCAGGGTTCCCGGCGAGCGCGTGAGCCGCTTCCGGCTGGCCGACGTCGAGCGCCTGGCGGCCCGCACCCAGGCCACCCGGCCCGAGCGGGACGCCGCCCCGGCGATGCGGACCGCCACGACGCTGATCGCGTACGGGCGGCTGCACTACCGGGGGCTGGACGCCGCGACGCTCGCCCCGGTCACCCCGTTCGAGGAGGTAGCGCGGTGGCTCTGGACGGGGGAGCGGCGTGGCGACCCGTTCGTCGCGTCCGAGGACACGGTCGAGAGCGCGCGGCGGGCGAGCGGCCACCTGCCGGCCCGTGCCCGGCTCTTCGATCGGCTCCCGGTGGTGGTCGCCGTCGCGGCCGCGGCCGACCCGCTGCGCTTCGACCTCGCGCCCGCCACGGTGACGGGCCTCGCGCCCGCCCTCCTGGCCACCATGGTCGACGCGCTGCCGCCGGCCGGCGACGCGGACCCGGCCGGCGACGTCGACCCGTCCGGCGGGCTGGCGGCCCGGCTCTGGCCGCGGCTGACCGACGCCCCGGCGAGCGCGGCCGGTCTGCGGGCGCTCAACGCCGCACTCGTCCTGCTCGCCGACCACGACCTCGCCGCGTCGACGATCGCGGTACGGGTGGCCGCCTCGACCCGGGCGAACCCCTACGCGGCGGTGCTGGCGGGCCTCGGCGCGCTGGACGGCCCCATGCACGGCGCCATCGGCGGAACGGTCCACCGCCTGCTCGGCGCCGCCCGGCGGGAGGGGGCGCCGGCCGCGATCGCCGACTGGCTCCGGGCCGGCGGCCTGCCCGGCTTCGGGCATCCGCGCTACCCCGACGGTGACCCGCGGGGACGGGCCCTGCTCGACCTCGTGGCGGACCTGCCGCTCGACGGCGAGCTGCGCCGGGCCGTCGACGACCTGATCGCCACGGCGTCCCGCCGGGGCACCCGGCCGAACATCGACTTCGCCCTGGCCGTGCTCGCCCACGCCACCGGCATGGGCCCGGCCGCCGCTGAGGTGATCTTCGCGATCGCCCGGACGGCCGGCTGGATCGCCCACGTCGTCGAGGAGTACGCCCAGCCGGCCAACCGGTTCCGGTGGAGCAGCGGCTACACCGGGCCGTTGCCGGAGGGCAGGTGACGCCTGCCGGCGCAGGTGCCGTCGCGGGGACGCGGGGCGCCGCACCGGACCGGCCAGCGGCGAGCGCGCGGGCGATCTGCCGAAGCCCGCGCGCCCGACCCTCGCCGTCCGCCGAACGGTGTGGACCGACGACGGGGACGGGACGCCGTGCTACCTCCTGCGGGGCAGCGGGAAGCGCGCCAGGTCCGTGCCGTGCATGCCCCAGGTCGCCCTGCCGTCCGGGGTGAAGTGGAACGACGGGTTGTTGTACCAGCCGCGCGGCACGTTGTCGTACAGGGTGGTGACCTCGCCGCCCGGGGCGGTCGGCAGTTCACTGATGTCGTTGGTCCAGTGCACCCACGAGAACACCCGGCCGTCGACGCCGTTGAACTGCCCGTAACCGCCGAGGTCACCCTCCATCACGATGGTGCGGGTGTGCAGGTCGTAGGCGAACCACGCCCCGCGCGGGCGCCGGCCCATCGCGTAGAGCAGGTTGCCGACGACGTACAGGCTCTCGTACGACTGCCAGTCGGGCTTGATCTCCTCCCGCCACAGCAGCCGGCGGCTCACGATGTCCACCGCCGCCACCTGCGCCACGGCGCGGATCGGGCCGGTGGTGCCCTCGCCGTAGGTGTCACCCGCGAGGTAGGCGGTGGTGCCCTGCACCACGACGTCCATCACGCTCTGGTCGGGCAGGAACTCGCGGTGCGCCTCGAACGTGCCGGTGGCCAGGTCGACGAAGGTCAGCGCGCCGGTGTGCCGGGTGGTCTGCGGGCTGGACGCGACGATGAGCTGGTGGCGCCGCCGGTCCACGACGATCCGCTTGGTCCGCAGCTGGTCGTTGCCGAGCAGGCCGAGCACCCGGACCCGGTGGTCGTCCGGGTCGATCGCCACGATCTGGGTGCTCGGGTACAGGCCCGCGTAGACCACACCGGCCTTCCCCTCGGCCATCGCCTTGACCTCGCCGTTGACGTCGAACCGGTCGCTGGTGCCGGCCTGCGTGCGGTGCACCGTCATGGCGTAGTGGCCGCCCACCCAGATCGTGCCCCGGGTGTGCCGCATCATCGACTGGATGGTCTCGGGGTAGCCGAAGCCCCGGGTGGCGGTCTGCCACACGCTGGCCGTCCCGTTCGGCGTCGTCTTCCACACGTGCCCCAGCCCGCTGACGCCGAGCAGGGCGCCGTCGGGCAGTGGGGCGAGGAGCTGGTTCTCCACGTCGGCGAGGGGCTGACCCACCTTCACGAGGCCGTCGGCGGTCACCTCGTACAGGTTGGTGGTGAGCCGGGTCAGCGCGTACACCCTGCCGTCGCCGCCGACCGTCACCTGGTCGACGTAGCGGTCCTCGGCGGCGATGTCCCGCGAGACCCGTCCCGAGCCGTCCCGGCGGAAGGAGATCAGCTGCCGCCCGCTCGCCACGTAGAGGACGCCGCCGGAGACCGCCAGGTCGAGGATGCCGACGGGGGAGGAGCTGAGGTGCGCGGTCAGGTCGGTGGGGGCACCGCCGTCCTTCGGCCAGGCCAGCAGGGTGCCGGGCGCGGCGGAGCCGCCGTAGACGTACTCGTCGTCGACGGCCACGGCGGCCGCGTAGTTGGACGTGGAGATGCGGCCGTACGTCTCGACGGTCGCGTCGGCCAGGCGGATCCGTTTGACCATGCAGTCCGGGTACGTGCCGATGTAGAGGTGCTCGCCGTGCACCACCATGTCGTAGTACCAGGTGGTGCTGCCACCGGCGCGTGCCCAGGCCACCAGCTCCTTGGTCCGGGGGTCGAAGCGGTGGACGTGCGCGCTGCCGGCCGGGCCTAGGTAGACGTACCGGCCGTCGGCGGCGAGCTTCTGCCCACCGCTGCTCGCGATGGGCAGGTCGTCGATGCTCCGCGTCTCGCCGGTGTGGACGTCGAACTCGCCCAAGCGCATCTTCCCCTCCGGCGTGTTGAACCGGGAGGTGATGAAGACGCTGTCTCCGATGACGGCGGCACCGCGGACGGCGGCTGTCAAAGACGCAGGGCCGAAACTGATCGGGGTGAGCGTGTCACCGGTCTGGGCGAAGGCCGACGTGGGGCGCGCGCTCTGACCGATTGCCAGGGCAGTGCCGCTGAGGGCGCCTCCTGCCAGGAGTGAGCGACGGCTGACGGGCATGCATATCTCCGTTCATCGCTGCGATTACGGTCAGGACCATAATCGCGCCGTCGTGAGGGGTCAAGGGTGGCGCCCCAGGTGCGAGACAGCGGACGGCGACGACCGGAGTCACCCGGTGCGACCACCGGGGACGCCTGCCGGGGCCCCGGCGCGAGGGTGCCGCGTCTCCACCTCACCGGGGACGGATCAGGCACATCCCGCCGAAGCCCGGCCGGTCCATGACGGACAGTGCCTCCGGCGTCTCGTCGAGACCGATGGTGCGGGTGACCAGCTCCTCGGGGCGCAGCACGCCCGCGCCTACCAGCTCCAGCATCCGTGGGTAGTCGTGCGCCGGCATGCCGTGGCTGCCGCGCAGCTCCAGCTCGTACGCGATGACGAGGTCCATCGGCAGCGCCGGCCGCCCCTGGGCGGCGGGGAGCAGGCCGACCTGCACGTGGCGGCCGCGCCGCCGCAGGCCCGCCACGGAGGCGGTGCACGTGGCGTGACTGCCCAACGCGTCCAGCGAGAGGTGGGCGCCGCCGCCGGTCGCCTCCCGCACGGCCGAGGCCACCGCGCCGGGCCCGGTGAGCGCGGCGCTGTCCAGGCACACGGTGGCGCCGAACCGTTCGGCCAGCTCCAGCGCCGCCGGAGCGACGTCGACGGCCACCACCCGCGCGCCGGCGGCCGCCGCGATCATCACCGCGGAGAGCCCGACGCCGCCGCACCCGTGCACCGCGACCCACTCGCCCGCGGCGACCCGCCCCTGGTCGACGACGGCGCGGAACGCCGTGGCGAAGCGGCAACCGAGCGCCGCCGCGGCCGGATAGTCGAGGTCGTCGGGGAGCCGGACCAGGTTGACGTCGGCGTGCCGCACCGCCACGTACTCGGCGAACGACCCCCAGTGGGTGAACCCGGGCTGCGTCTGCCGCTCGCAGACCTGCTGGTCGCCCGCGAGGCAGGCGGGGCACTGCCCGCACGCGCAGACGAAGGGAACGGTCACCCGGTCGCCGGGCCGCCAGGCCCGCACCCCGGCGCCGACCGCCTCGACCACGCCGGCGAACTCGTGCCCGGGCACGTGCGGCGGGCGGATGTCCGGGTCGTGCCCCTGCCAGCCGTGCCAGTCACTGCGGCACAGACCCGTCGCCTCCACCCGGACGACCGCGCCGCCCGCGGGCGGCGTCGGGTCCGGGACGTCGCGGACCTCGGGTCGGGCGCCGAACTCGTCGAAGATCACGGCTCGCATACGGGAGATCCTCACACGGCTCGCCGGTGGGCCCGGGCCCCGGCCCGCCGCTCCGGCGGGCGCCGCACCGGCCGGCCGCCGACCGGCGCCGCACCACCCCGCCCGCCGGTGCCGCGCGCGGGCCATTGGTCGCCGCCGTCCGGCGCCGCCGGGGAGCGCGCCTACCGCCCGTCGGCTCTGCGCCGGGCGCCGCGGCGACGCCACGGCACGGCGAGGGCGACGGCCAGCACGAGCGCGGCGCCGAGGCCGAGCCCGGGAGCCAGCGACCGCAGGGAGTTGCCGGATCGTTCGGCGTGCTCGCCCCTGACCGGGACCACCGGCTGGTCGTACGTCTTCTCCTGCGGGGCCACGAGGTGCCCGACGGACGCGCCGCGCGGGAGCGCGAAGCCCCAGTCGAGCAGGGCCGCCGCCTCGCCCAGGCTCCCCAGCGGCGCGGTCTCCGCGCCGAGCAGGGTCACCACCAGCCGCCGGCCGCCGCGCTCGGCCACCCCGACGTACGTCTGCCGCGCCAGGTCGGTGAAGCCCGTCTTCCCGCCGATCGTGCCGGGGTAGTGGCCGAGCAGCGTCTGGTCGTGCGTGATCTCGAAGACCGTGTTGCCCCGCTGCTCCGGTATCCGCGCCGTCGTGGCGCCCACGTAGCGCCGGAAGTCGTCGCGGGCGAAGGTGGCGCGCGCGATGAGCGCGAGGTCGTACGCGCTGGTGTACTGGCCGGGGCCGTCGAGGCCCGAGGGCGTCGCCGCGTGGGTCTGCCGGGCGCCCAGCCGGCGGGCCTCCTCGTTCATCGCGTCCACCCCGCCCTGCCGTCCGGCGTTGCCGCCGCCGACCCGGGCCAGCACGTTCGCCGCGTCGTTGCCCGACCGCAGCAGCAGCCCGAGCCACAGGCTCTCCACCGAGTACCGGCCGCCCGGCCGCACCCCCATCAGCGAGCTCTCCGGATCGAGGTCGCGCAGGTCCGCCCGCGTCACCTCGACCACCTGCGCCGGGTCGAGACGGGGCATCAGGGCCGCGGCCAGCAGCAGCTTCTGCACGCTGGCCGGCGTCCGGTGCTCGTGGGGCCCGCACCCGCCCAGGACCTCGCCGGTGCCGAGGTCGGCCACGAGCCACGACGTGGCGGTCACCGCCGGCGCCTTCGCCGTGCCCGCCGGGACCGCCAGCCCCGCCGTCGCCAGCGACTCACCCCCGAGGGCCCGGTCGGCGGGAGCGACCGGCGGCGGGGACGGCAGCGCGGGCGGCGGCGCCGGCGGCTTCACGGCCGGGCAGCGCACGTGTGGAGCCGCCGCCCGGGCCGGCGGCGCGTCCAGGACAGCGGGCACGGCCAGCAGGGCGACACCGAACATCACGGAGGTAACCCGAATGGTGGTCACGCTTACGTACGGTAATCGGCCGTTCGCGGGACACGGGGCGAATGGAGGAAGTAGCACGGGAAGGCCGCCGGACCACCCGCCGCGGCCCGGCCCGGCGACCCCTCACGGAACCGCCGGACCGGGCGGCGGTCAGCCGTCCGTCCCCAACGCCGCCACCGGGCTCACCCGCGAGGCCCGTCGCGCCGGGAGCACCCCGGCCAGCGCGGTCAGCACGACCAGCGCCGCGAACAACCCGAGCAGCGGCAGCACCGGCAGGACCAGGGGAGCCTTGATCCCGAGGGCCCCGACCGCCAGCCAGGCGTACGGCACGCCCACCAGCAGGCCGAGGGCCGCCCCGATCAGCCCGTACAGGCCGGACTCGGCGGTCAGGGTCGTGCGCAGGCCGGCCCGGGACAGGCCGATGGCGCGCAGCAGCCCGGACTCGCGTGCCCGCTCCACCACGGAGAGCGCGGTCGTGGAACCCACGCCCACCATCGCGATCAGCACCGTCAGGCTCACCAGCCCGACGGCGATCCCGAGCAGGCTGTCCAGCACCTCGTCGTTGCGGTCCCGCTCGTCCGCGAGCACCGCGAGGCCGACCCCCTCGCTGCCCGCGACGGCCTGCCGCAGCGCCCGCACGCCCGCCGTGCGGCCGTCCTCGCCGGGCCGGGCCGCGTCGGCCAGCAGGCCCGTGTACGCCGCCGGCACGCCGATCCGGTCGAGGTCGGCGGGATCGGCGAGGACGGCCGCGTGCAGCGGACCGTGGTCGGGCAGGACCGCGACCACCCGCACCTCGGCGGTCCGCCCGGCGCGGGCCAGCGCCACGCTGTCCCCGACGCCCAGACCGGCGTCCCGGGCCGCCCAGCCACCGAGCACGATGCGTCCCGGCCCGCGGTCGGCGAGGCTGCCCTGCGAGACGTCCAGGGCGGTCGTGGTCGGCAGCGCCGACACGTCGAGGTCGGTGGTCGGGTAGCCGGGGTCCGCCGTACCGAGCCGGTCGGCCCCCCGCCTCAGCCCCACATCGGTCACCCGCCGGTACGGCACCACCCGCGCCAGCGCGCCGTGTGCCCCCTCGACCCGCCGCACGACGTCGGCCGGCAGCGCCTCCCCGGTGCTGTCGGAGACCTCGAAGTCGGCCGGCGCGGAGAGCGCCAGTTCACGGTCGGCGAGCAGCCGCAACGACCCGCTGCCGACGAACACCCCGGCGATCAGGGTCACGCCGAGCGCGACCACCACGGAGACGGCCGCCGCCCGGCGGGGCGCGCCGCCGATCCCCCCGACGGCCAGCCGCCCGAGCGGCCCGAGCTGGCGCAGCGGCCACCCCACCACGGCGAGCACCGGGCGTAGCAGCAGCGGCCCGAGCGCCACCAGCGCGAAGAACGCCGCCGCGCCGGACCCGACGAGCGCGAGCAGCGCCGGCATGGGGTCGTAGAACTCCTGGTCAGGTGCCGGCAACCGGGTGACCGTGACGGCGCCCGCCGCTACCGCGACCGCGGTGAGCAGCAGCCCGCACAGCAGCCGTGCCAGGCCGATGTCGCGCCGCCCGGCGGTGGTGCTCGCCGCGCATAGCGCCTCCAGCGGGGAGACCCGGGCGGCGGAGAACGCCGGCGCCAGCACCGCCAGCACGGTGAGCAGGACGGCGCCGGTCACCACCGCCACCGCCGCCGCCCCTGGCACGCCCGGAGACGACACGGCGAGCCCCCCGGCGCGCAGCACCGCCGGTACGGCGTGGCCCGTCGCGAGGGCGGCCGCCACCCCGGCGACGCCGGCGACCAGACCGGTGAGCGCGCCCTCGGCGGTCAGCGCCCCGACCAGGGCGCTGCGGTCCGCGCCGACCGCCCGCAGCAGCGCGAGCTGCCGCATGCGCTGCGCGAAGACGATGCGGAACGTCGAGGTGACGACCAGCGCCGCGGCGGCCACGGCGATCGCCACGAACATGGCGACCAGCGCGAAGAGTTGCCCGACCTGGTCGGCCGCGTCGTCGGCCTCCGCCTGCCGGACGTCCGCGCCAGCGTGGATCGGCAGGTCACCGGGGATCGCGGCGGCCAGCCGCCCACGGACCGCCTCCGCCGACTCGCCCGGGGCCACCCGCACGTCGATCCGGTTCACGGTGGCCACCCGGCCCCACGCCGTCACGGCCGCGTCCGGGGCGTACGCGTCGAAGCCGGCGTCGTCGTCGGTCTGCACGAGACCCGTCACGGTGATCGGGGCGGGTGCCGTCAGCTCCCCGCCGGTGCCGGAGGTCACCGTGCCCACCGACAGACCGAGGCGTTCGGCCGTGCGCCGGGTGACCGCGATCTCGCCCGGGCCGTCCGGGTACGTCCCGTCGACCAGCCGGACCGTGGACAGCGGGCCGACCCCGGGGTCGGTGCGCAGGTTGACGTACGCCTCGCCGACGCTCACCCCGACCTCCAGCCGCCCCACGGCCTCGGCCACACCCGGCAGCGACCGGACGCGTCGCAGCGTCGCCAGGTCCGGGAACGGCTCCTCCGAACCGCCGCTGACCACCAGGTCGGTGGCCACCGGTGTGCCGCTCAGGTTGTCCCGGGCGGTCCGTTCGGTGATCTGCTGCGTCAGCACGGTCCCGTACACCACGAACGACGCGACCAGGACGGCCAGCCCGGTCAGGACCAGCCGGCCCGGGCGTCGCGCGGCCCCGCTCACCTGGGTCCGCAGCACCGTGGCCCTCACGCGCCGGCCGCCAGGTCGCGCAGCGCGTCGGTCACCGACACCTGGTCCGGTTCGTCGATCCCACCGGCGATCCGTCCGTCGGCGAGCAGCACCACGCGGTCGGCGTACGCCGCGGCGATCGGGTCGTGGGTGACCATGACGACCGTCTGCCCGAGATCCCGGACCGAGTCGCGCAGGACGCCGAGCACCTCCGCCCCCGAGCGCGAGTCGAGGTTGCCGGTCGGTTCGTCGGCGAAGACCACCTCGGGGCGCGACACCAGCGCCCGGGCCAGCGCCACCCGTTGCTGCTGGCCGCCGGAGAGCTCGCTGGGCCGGTGATCCAGCCGGTCGCCGAGGCCCAGCACACCGACGAGGTGCGCGAGCAGGTCCGGGTCCGGCCGCCGGCCCGCCAGGTCCAGCGGCAGCGTGATGTTCTGCGCGGCGGTGAGCTGCGGGAGCAGGTTGAACGACTGGAACACGAAGCCGACGCGCTCGCGACGCACCCGGGTCAGCACCCGGTCGGACCGGCCGGTGAGGTCGGTGCCGCCGAGCAGGACCCGGCCCGAGGTGGCCGTGTCCAGGCCGGCGAGGCAGTGCATGAGCGTCGACTTGCCGGACCCGGACGGTCCCATGATCGCGGTGAACCCGGCGCGGTCGAAGCGGACCGAGACGCCGTCGAGGGCCCGTACCGCGGTGTCGCCGCTGCCGTACACCTTCACCAGGTCGACCGCGGCCACGGCGGCCTGGCTCGTTTCCGGCGGGGCGTGCGTCTTCATCGATCCTCCAGTGACCGGGACTGTGACCCGCCGAGCCTCCCGCCG
Source organism: Micromonospora xinjiangensis (assembly GCF_056150165.1). Lineage (NCBI taxonomy): Bacteria > Bacillati > Actinomycetota > Actinomycetes > Micromonosporales > Micromonosporaceae > Micromonospora > Micromonospora xinjiangensis. The sequence goes on from NZ_JAXCFO010000004.1 coordinate 654,819, forward strand.
TCGCGGCGGCCCACGCATCGGTCCGGGGACCGGCCCGGGGGCCACCGGGTCTGTCTTTCGGCCGATCTGCCGCTGCCGGCCGCCTGGCTACGCTGGGTCACGATGAACGCGCCCGGACCCCGGATCTGGTGGATACGCCTCGGTCAGCTCGCCGGCCTGACGGTGATGGCCCTCCTGGGCCTCTTCGACCTCCGGTTCGGCAACTTTCGCGGCCTGAGCACGGGCGCCGCCCTGCTCACCGTGGTGCGGGTCGGGCTGGCGATCGCGACCGTGCTGGTCTGGCTGCCGGTGCACCGTCCCGGCTCCCGCCACGCGCCGGTGCTGGCGCTCCTGGTCGGTGCCGCCTCGCTCGCCGTCAGCACCGGGATGGCCGCCCTCAACGCCGCCGGCGCCTACCTGATCGGCGGCAGCTGGGGCCTGGCCGAGTCCGCGGGACTGCTGGCCGCCGTCTTCGTGGTCGCCCGCTGGGGCGCACCTCGTCTCGCGCCCTGGGCCGCGGCGGTCGCGGGCCTCGCGGCCGCCGCGCTGCCGCTGCGCACGGGCATCGACAGCGTGTACGTGATCTTCGCGCTCGTGCAGGCCCTCGCGGCGGTCGGCGCCGCCGCGGGCGGCGTATACCTGCGCGCCGTCGCGACCGGGCGGGACCGGGCGATCGCCCTCGTGCGGGCCGAGCAGCGCGCCGAGTTCGCCCGGGACCTGCACGACTTCATCGCGCACCACGTGACCGGCATCGTGGTGCAGGCGCAGGGCGCCCGGTTCGTCGCCGAGCAGGACCCGCGGCGCGTGATCGCCGCCCTGGAGCAGATCGAGCGGGCCGGCGCCGAGACGATGACCTCGATGCGCCGGATGGTCGGCATCCTGCGCGACCCGGACGCGCCCCCGGACGCCCCGCTGGCCCCGCTGGCCGGTGTGGCCGACCTCGCGCCGTTGCTGGAGGGCTTCAACGGCACGGCGAGCGCGCCGGCCCGGCTGCACGTCGACGGCGCCCTGGACGGGCTGCCGGTGGAGGTGTCGACCTCGGCCTACCGCGTGGTGATGGAGGGGCTCACGAACACCCGCCAGCACGCCCCCGACGCTCGGTCCGTGGACGTGTTCGTCCGCCGTACCCCGGACTGGCTGCTCGTCCGGGTCGCCGACGACGGCGCGGCCCCGCGCACGCCGCCGGCCCGGGGGCACGGCTTCGGCCTGATCGGCCTCGCCGAACGCGTCCGTGCCCTCGGCGGCACGGTCACCGCCGGGCCCGGTATCGGCCGTGGCTGGGTGCTCGACGCGGCGCTGCCGCTGCGTGCGGGGACGGCCGGATGATCCGCGTGCTGATCGCCGACGACCAGGCCATGGTCCGTACGGGCTTCGGCATGATCATCGGGGCGCAGCCGGACATGGAGGTGCTCGGGGAGGCCGCCGACGGGGTCGCGGCCGTGGAGCTGGCCCGGCGCCTGCGTCCGGACGTGGTGCTGCTGGACATCCGCATGCCCCGACTCGACGGGCTCGAGGCGCTGCGGCTGCTGGCCGGGCCGGGCGTCGCCGCGCCGCTGCGGGTCGTCGTGGTGACCACCTTCGACCTCGACGAGTACGTGCACTCCGCGCTGCGCAACGGCGCCTGCGGCTTCCTGCTCAAGGACTCCGGCCCCGCCCTGCTGGTCGAGGCGGTCCGTGCCGCGGTCTCCGGGGACGCGCTGATCAGCCCGTCGGTCACCGTACGGCTGCTGGAGCACCTCAGCCCGCCCGCCCCCGTCGGCGACGACGGCGGGCTCTCCCCGCGTGAGCTGGAGGTGGTGCGCCTCGCCGCGCGCGGCCTCACCAACGCCGAGATCGCCGCGGCACTGTTCATCGCCGTGGGGACCGTCAAGACGCACCTGGCCAGCGTGCAGATGAAGCTCGGGGCCCGGAACCGGGTGGAGATCGCCGCCTGGGCCTGGGAGCGCCGCCTGGTGGGCTGACCCGCGTCGCGCTCTCCGAGCGGCCCGCCCGACCGTAGTGCGGCGCCCGCCACCGGCGGGGACGCGACGCGCTCCGCACGCATAGCCCGACGTCAGTGCGGGTACACACCGGAGTGCATCGCAGCGGGGCCGGGGCGGCGCAGCCCCGACCGCACGACGGCCCGGCCGGCCGGTGCGCCGGCGACCGCCGGTGCGCGGGGGCGTGCCGCCCGACCCGCAGGGGGGAGCGGTGCGGCGCGAATTCACCGCTCACGGAGGTGGCCACATGATGCCGTCCCACATCGGATCCGTTCGTCGGCCGCGGTCCCGCACCGCCGCCCGCGCGGGGCGCGGACGTGTCGTCCGCCGGGCCGGGTGATCGCCATGCCCACCCTGCCCGCGCCCCGTCCGGCGCGCTCCGCCCCGTCGGTGCCCCGCACCTACGTGCAGTACCTGCGCGCCCGGCTGCTGGAGGCCGAGGCCGGCCTCACCGCGATGACCGAGAAGTACGAGCGGACGAAGGCCCGCTTCGACCGCTGCTACGCCCGACGGGGCATCACGCCCGACACGGACATCGTCAACTACATCAACGCGAAGTCGATGAACCCGGAGCTGAAGTTCTGGTACGCCAAGGTCGAGCACTTCCAGCGGGAGGTCACCGCGTACGGCGCGGCGCTGACCGGGCTGGACGCCGCCCGCCGGATGCTCGCCGAAGACGGCTACCGGGCCCAGGAGTACGCGCGCCCGCGCGGTGGCCGCAGGGCACTCGACCGGGTCGGCTGACGCCGCCGCGCCGACGGCGCCGGGACACCACGCCCGCCTCGGGCCGATCCGGCAGGTCGGATACGGTGGCAGGCGTGACCGAGACGTGCACGGGTGACCCGGTCGTGCGGCTGACCTGGCACGGGCACAGCACGGTGTGGATCGAGGACTCCGGCACCACCCTGCTCACCGACCCACTGCTGCGCGACCGGCTCGCGCACCTGCGCCGTCGCCGCGGGCCCACCCCGCGACTGGCGGGGGCGCCGGACGCCGTGCTCGTGTCGCACCTGCACGCCGACCACCTCGACTTCGCCTCGCTGCGCCGACTGCCCGGGCAGCCCACGCTCGTGGTGCCGCCGGGCGCGGCGCGGCTGGTCCGCCGGGCGGTGGGCGCGGCGGCCGGCCCCTGCGTGGAGCTGGCCGTCGGCGAGACCACCACGATCGGCGAGGTCAACGTGACCGCGGTGCCCGCCGCCCACGACGCCAGTCGCGGCCCGTGGTCCCGCCACCGCGCGCCCGCCGTCGGCTACCTGGTGCAGGGGCGGGCACGCACCTGGTTCGCCGGCGACACGGGCCTCTTCGACGAGATGGGCAAGCTCGGTCCGCTCGACCTCGCGTTGATCCCCGTCGGCGGTTGGGGACCCACCCTCGGCCATGGTCACCTCGATCCCTCCGGCGCCGCCGAGGCGGTCCGGCGGGCGGCGGCGGACTGGGCGGTGCCCATCCACTACGGCACGTTCTGGCCGGTCGGCTGCGACCGGATCCGGCCGGACCGGTTCCTACCGCCCGGGGACGAGTTCGCCCGCCAGGCCGAGGCGGTGTCGCCCGGCACCCGCGTACGCGTGCTGCGGCCGGGCGAGTCCTGCACCGTCACGCGCTCATGACGGCGACGCTCGGCGCGCTCGCGTGGCTGATCCTGGTGGTGCTGTTCGGCTCCGTCGTCCCCGTCGTGCCGACCGGCGCGGCGGTCAGCGGCGCCGCTGCCCTCGCCGCGCACCAGCACCCGTTGACCGTCGTCCTCGTCGTGGCCGCCGGCGCGCTCGGCGCGTACGTCGGTGACCTGGCGACGTACCTCGTGCTCGGGTGGGGCGGCGAGCGCATCGCCCGGCGGCTGCGCTGGCTGAGGGAGCCGCAGCGGTTCGACCGGATGTCGGCGCGGGTGCGCGAGGGGCGCGTCTCGCTGCTCCTGGTGTCCCGGCTGATCCCGGGCGGGCGGGTGCCCGTGCTGCTCGCGGGGGCGGTGACCGGTCTGACCTGGCGGCGGTTCGCCGTGGCGAACGCGCCCGCGAGCCTGACGTGGTCGGTGCTCTACGCCGCGATCGGCGTCGTCGGCCGGGCCATCTTCCCCGAGCCGTGGCAGAGCGTGGTCGCCGCGATCGTGCTGGTCCTCCTGGTCACGCAAGGCTTGAGCTGGCTGAGCCGGCGGCGGACGGCGCCGGCTCAACCGCCGGTGCGGCCATGACAGGCAGCGGCACCTCGTCCGGTTCGGGACGGGCGAGCTCACCGTGCGCCGCGCGCCCGTACGTCTCGTCGCCCCCGTCGTCCTCCCGGCGCAGGCCGAGCCGGCGCAGCCACCCCACCAACTGCCGGTGCACCGCCTCCGGCCCCACCAGCTCACCCTCCTGAGGCCACCCGGTCGGGTGGATGAGCAGGGCGTCGGTCTGCCAGCCGCCCAGCCCGCCGTGGCAGCCGACCAGCTCCTCGAAGGCCGCCACCTCGTCGAGGCTCGGGTCCACGGAGCTGATCACCACCAGGTCTCCGACGTGCTCCATCTCCTGGTGGCGCAGCAGGTCCCGACGGGCACGGGAGCCGTACGGCGTCAGGGGGTCGTCGCCCTCGACGTGCCCGTCGCGCAGGCGGTGCGAGCCGCGCGGCCCGACCGCCACCGGGCCGGCGGCGGAGTCGACGACGACCAGCCCGATGCCGGGATGCGCGGCCAGCCCGTCGACCAGTCCGGGAGCCACGGCGTCGATCCGTTCCCGGGTCAGCCGCCCCGGGTGGCGGGTGAGGTAGACCATCGCGAGGTTGCCGGAGGCGACGACCACCGTCTCCGGGTCGGTGCGGGTGGCCGCCTCCTCCCGGTCGGCGGGCCCGAGGCTGACCTCCCCGTCCGGCCCGGACCGGGCGGCGGCGCGGGTCGCGGCGGCGGTCACGCCTCCGCGCCCGGCGACCTCGGTGAGCAGGGTGTTGACCCGGCCCCACTCCTCGACCCGCCCGGCCGCCTCCGCGCTGGACGCGACGCCGGCGGTCGGTGGCCGGTCTCCGGCCGGTGTCGGGGACGCGGGCGGCGCGGTCAGCCGCGCCACGACCTGCGCGAGCGACTCGCCGTACCGCTGCCGGAACGTCGCGCCCTGGCTCTGGCCGTGGTCGCTCAGCACCACGATGTGGTAGCGCCGCGCCGCCTCGGCCGCCAGCCGCTCCAGGATCCCGAGGGTGTGGTCGAGCGCCTCGAGCGCCGCCATCGCCTCCGGGCGGGCCGGCCCCGCGTGGTGGGCCACCTCGTCGTAGTCCACGAAGTCACAGAAGATGACCGGCGCGCCGCGCGCCATCTGCTCGGCGATCAGTGAGACGTTCAGGTCGTTGAGCAGGCTGGCCAGCGGGCGCAGCGCGAGGTAGGAGCCCCGGCGCTCGCCCCGGGGCTGTACGCCGCGCATCCGCTGCCGCCGTGCCTCGTGCAGCTCGCGCAGCACCTGTCCGGCGCTGAGCACGACCGCCCGGGCGAAGCCGTACGGGCTGGTCATGAACGCCGCGTAGCCGGGAGTGGAGCGGCCGGGCAGCCCGGCGCGGCTCACGGTGAGCAGGCTGGTGGGGGCGTCACCGGAGAAGGCGGTGCTGATGCTCACCCCACCGTCGCGCAGCAGCCCCTCCCCGGTGCTCAGGCGCCGCTCGACGTCGGCGGCGTCGCGGGGGCGGCTGGTCACCACGAGGCGGCCGGTGGGGTTGTCGCCGGTCGCCTTCTCGTACCACCGGTAGGCCGGCACGTGCCGGGCGTCGCCGTGGAGCAGGCCGGCCTGCGCGGCGGGCGTCGTGGCCGGCAGGCCCGTGTGCCAGCGGGTCATCCGGTGGCTCCGCGAGCGCAGCCAGCGCCCGATAGTGGGGAGGTTGCCGGCGCGTACGGCCCACTGCACCAGGGGGGCGGCCACCCCGTCGAGTTGGATGATGAGCAGCCCGTCGGCGGGCGGCGTCTCGGCCGGTGGCTCCGCCGCGGTGCGGCGCCACCACCGCGGGGCGGGGCGCTGGCGGCGGTCGGCGGAGCGCCGCACCCGGGTCATGAGGCGCAGGGTCTCGCTCACGAAGCTGTCGTCGGTCCCGGCGTCGGCGAGCCAGTTCACGACGGCGGCCAGGGCCACGGCGACCCACGCCGCGACGAACGCGACCGCGAACCCGGCGACGTGCGCCTCGGGGTCGAGCCGCAGCGCGACGTACATCACGATCGCCTGCACGCCGACCCCGATGGCGAGCGCGCCGAGCCCGCCGAGCGCGGTGGCCAGGGCGAGCAGCAGCGGGCGCAGCACCGCGCCGACCCCGGTCACGAGGGCGACGAGCCACAGCATCGCGACCAGGCCGCTGGCGTTGACGCCGGGCAGCAGCCAGAGTGTGGTGCTCAGCACCACGAACGAGGTCGCCATGCTGCGCACGAGTGCGCGTACGCGCGCCACGGTGGGCCGGTAGCCGCGCAGGACCCGGAGCCCCACGCGGACGGGTTCGGGCAGCCTGCGGCGTTTACGGGCATCCACCTGCGGCTCCATCTCCGCCACGATGCCACATCCGAGCTATCAAGATCGACGCTACGAGTACTGGGTCACACCGTGTCCCAGTGTCGGTCGCGCTCAGCGCCACCGACGCACCCGGCGTCCGTGCCGGGGCACCACCTGGTCAACGCGCGAAGGGCCAGTCCCCATCCCGTGCGGCACACACCACCCGCCGGAGGCCCCCGTCCGACCTCGCCGTCCTGACCCAGCGGGCCGGACCGCCCCTCGCGGGTCGGGCCACGTCGTCGGGCCCAGTCCGCCGGTCGGGGGCCGGCACCGGCTCGGGCAGCTATTCGCCGACGGGGCCAAAGGCCCCATCCGGGCGTCTCTCGCCCGTGCCGCCCGATCCTGCTCCGCAGGCTCGGCTCCCGCCGCGCCGTCGCGCCCCTGCCCGGCCTGCGGGCCGCATCCGCCGCAAAGGCCGCAGCTGTCGCACCCGCCGCACCGGTCGCGTTCGCCGCAGGGGCCGCGCTCGCCGCGCCCGCCGCCCTGCGGATCGTTGCCGGGGGCGCGGTGTCGGAGCCGGGTGGGATGCTTCCTCTCGCGTTGGCGGGCGGATGGAGAAGCGGTGCGTCCCATGGTGCTGCTCGATCACGAGGTGCACGTCAGCTACGGACAGATCTACGTCGAGGGCGCCACGGCGCACGTCGGCGGCGACATGGCGGCCTCGTTCCGGGGGCAGGTCAACGGTCTCTGTGGGGCGGCCGTGCCCGGCACGCTGTTCCTCGTGACCGACACGCACACCGGTCGCGTCGGCTTCACCGTCGAGCTGCACCCCCACGCGCCGCCGCCGGACGACCGGTGGGAGGACGTCGTCGAGGTGTCGTTCCGGACCGACGGCGACGGTCTGGGCCTGGCGGAGTGGGGAGGCGGGGCCTTCCACCCGCTGGAGGTGCCCGGCGGCGACTACCGGGTCCGCTACTGCGCGCGCGGCATGGCGGCGGAGCGCCGGGGCGGCGCGCCGCGCAAGGGCGAACCGCCGCGGGACAGCTACCTGGTGCAGCTCTGGCCGTCCTCGCCGGCCGCGGACCGGGTGGTGCGGGAGTCCACGGCTCGGGCCGCCTACTGGCACCAGTGGGCGCGCTCGCTCCCGCCTCCACCCACCCCGGCCGAGCTCGCCGAGGAGGAGCGCCGGGAACGGCTGGCCCGGGAACGGCAGCGGGCGCAGTGGCAGGCGGCCGCCGACCGCCGGCGGTGGGGCGATCGCGTACCCAACGCGCAGCTGCGTCGGGTGGCGGGCAACGTGCGGGGCATGGAGGCCGTCGACCTGGACCTGGTGTTCGCGCTCGCCGAGGCCGACGACCGCACGCGGCGGGCGGTGGCGCGGTGGGCGGCCGAGCGGGCGTACGCCCTCGCCGGGCTGGCCCGGTTGCCGTGGGTCGCCCCGGCGCTCGCGGCGATGCGCGACGGCCGACCGATGCCCCCGCCGTTCGACGACCCGGCGACGGTGTGGCCGCTGCTCGACGAAGTGCCGATGACCACGGTGCGCTCGTACGACGGGCGGCACGAGCGCGTGTCCCAGCAGCACGCGGCCGTGCCCGCACTGCTCGGTGCCGTCGAGGCGGATCCGCTGCAGGCGGCGTTGGACGCCGTGTTCGCCGCCGTCGTCACCTACGGGAAGGACTATCCCGCGCTGCTCGCCGAGGTGCGCCGCGCCTTCCCGCGCCTCGACGCCGGCGCGCGCTGACCGTCGCGGATCCCGGCGCGGGCCACCCTTCGCGCTCGCCGCCGGCACCGTCGACCGGGTCGCCGCTCGTGCTCGGGGGCGGCGACCCGGGACGGCGACGGTCAGTTGGGGTTGTCGGCGTGGGTGAGGGTCTCCCAGGCGACGAAGAGGTTGTTGGTGCCGGCGGGGCGCTGCTGGACCGTGAGGGTCTGGGTGTTGGTCATCGCGTTGCCCAGCCGGTTGGCCAGCGCGTTGTAGCCGACCTCGGTGATCGGCCCGAGACCTCGCGTCAGGCTGCCCCGGCACAGCCAGGCCGGCGGCGCCTCGCCGAGCTGGTATCGCGAGTGGAAGCCGAGCGCGTGCCGCAGCCGCTCGCCGACCTGCGGGTACAGGTCCTCGCCCTGGATCCGGGACGTCTCGGCCACGTGCGAGATGGCGGAGATGCCGTACCCGGTGTGGGTGAAGTCGCGGCAGGTCTCCTGGGCGAGGCCGGCGACGAAGGTGGACTGGTCGTGCCAGTAGCCGATGATCTCGCTGGGGGTGTCCAGCCCGCTGCCCGGCACGGTGTACGGCAGGGCGCCGTCGCTCGGCAGGTAGACGAAGGCCCGGGTGCGGTTGAGGAAGCGGGTGACCGCCGCGTCGTAGGCGGCCCGGTCCTCGAGGAATACCGCGATGCCGACCGCCGCCTCCATCATGGTCAGCTCCCAGTTGCCGTTGCTGTTCGAGCCGTTGCGGACCACCGGGAGGTAGACGGTGCGCAGCATCGTGGCGAACCGGTTCACGTTCGGCCAGCTGCTGTACGTGTACCTGATGATCTCGGCGGCGCGGGGCCAGACCGAGCCCGCCCAGCCGGTCTGCAGGGGAGCGTTGCTCCCGGTGTGCGAGGTGATCGTCGCCGACCAGGCGTCCATGATCTGGATCGCCTTCTGCGCGTACCGGGCGTCACCGGTGAGGTACCACGCGAGCGCGTCGGTGTACGCGGCGATCGCGTCCTCGCGCTCGTCGGTGCAGCCGTTGTTCGGGTTGGAGTAGGAGCCGCACTCGACGACGGGGCGTGGCGCGGGCGTTCGCGACAGGGAGGCGTACCGGCTGCTCATCATCTGGTTGAACGCCGACGTCCACGGCTGTGCGCCGGCCTGCACCCGCCCCTTGACGAAGTCGAGCTGTCCGCGGCTGACCAGCACCCCCGGATGGGTGAAGTCACCCGACGGCGGCGGCGTGCCGCCACCGGGCAGCGTCCAGCTCTGGTTGGCCGCGCCGGTGCACGTCCAGATCTGCAACGGGGTGCCGTCGGCGGAGCTCGGGCCGGTCGCGTCGAGGCAGGTGCCCGAGTTCGCGCTCACCAGTTGGTTTCCGGCGGGGGACCACCGCTGCGCGGCGGTGCCGTTGCAGTCGTAGATCTGCACCCGGGTGCCGTTGGCGGTGCCGGCGGCGGCCACGTCGAGGCACTTCCCGAGCGCCCGGATCGTGCCGTCGTCCGCGACCGTCCACTGTTGCGCGGCCGTGCCGTTGCAGGTGTAGAGCTGCACCGGCGTGCCGTTGGCCGAACTCGCGCCGGCCACGTCCACGCACTTGCCGCCGTACCCGCTGATGGGGCCCACCGTGGCCGCGGACGCCGCGGGCGTGCCGACCACCAGGCCCGCCGGTACGGCGAGCAGGGCGGTGGCGAGCGCGGCGGCCAGTCGGGTACGGGGGCGGCGGGGTGGAGCGTCGGCTGATCGTCGCGCCATGTCATGATCCTTCCCACCGCGCGAAGCGGCAGATCCGAGACAAATCCGCCGGTTCACGTGCGGGGCGGGCACCGGGTGGGGCGCGGATGTCGTCGCCTCGATCGGTGGCGGGCGCTCGGCCGGGAAACGGCGGATGAACTGTTAACTGTGTTAATCATTACATGTACAGTTACTGATATCAATTCGTTCGTAGGTGGCCGGGCGGTCCCGGGATTCCGACGGGGGTGCGGGAGATGACCGATCGTGCGGCGGCCGGCGCCAGCGGGAACCCGGCGCCCGCGGCCCGGCCGCTCGACCCCGCGGTCGCCGCGCGATGGCGGCTGACGCCCGGCCGCACGCTCGGCGACCGCGCCACCGCGACGTGGGAGGCCACCCGGGGCGGCAGCACGTTCGTGGTCAAGCACTTCCCCACGCGATCCGTGCGCGACTGGCGCTACCCGCTGCGGGTCGCCGCGGCGCTGCGGGCCCAGGGGTGGCCGACGCCGGAGCCGGCCGAGGAGCCCGTCCTCACGCCGGACGGGGCGTGGGTGCTGTTCCACCGCCTGCCGGGCCGCACGGTGCGGCCGACCGAGGCCGACCGACCGGCCGAGGCGCGCTCCCGGGGCCGCCTGCTCGCCGAGCTGCACGCGGCCGCCGCCGCCACGGGCATCGCGGACCAGCGCGAGGGGTACGCCGGGCTCCCGGAACTGGTGGCGGACCCGGTGCTCGACCACTGGCTCCGCGCCCACGAGGCGGCCCGGCCGGACGAGGGCCGGCTGCTGCGTGCCGGTCGCGACGCGGCGGTGGCGTGGTTCGCCGACAACTCCACCGCGAACGTCCCCCGCAGCGTCATCCACGGCGACTTCACGCCCTGGAACCTGCTGTTCGAGGATGGGCGGCTGACCGGGGTGCTCGACTTCGAGGCGACCCACCACAGCTACCACGTGGCCGACTTCGCGCTGTCCTGGCGCGGATACCACGACGACGTCCTGCGCGGCTACGACGAGGTCCGCGCCCTGTCCGACACGGAGTGGCGGCTGGTCCGGCCGGCGTTCTGGGCGTGGATGTTCATGGGGCTGAAGGATCTGCTCGCGGCCCACTACGGCGGTCGCGGCGGCGACGGTGCGCCGCCGAGCCTCGACTGGCAGGTGTGTCACCTCCGGAGGCACTCGCCGCTGCTCGCGGAGAAGGTGGGCCCGTCAGCTCTGACGCTCGGGGCGTGACCACGGCGCGGCGCACGGCTCCGGTGGTCGTCAGGATCAGGTCCGCCACCGCGTCGGGGTCGTCGCTCATCGGCACGTGCCCGCAGCCGCGCAGCGTCACGACCCGGGCCGCCGGCAGCGCGGCCCGGGCCCGTTCGGCCTGGTGGACGCCGAAGATGCGGTCGCGGTCGCCCCAACCGATCGCCACCGGCACGGCCGGGTCGGAGAGCCGGGCGCCGTCGAAGCGGTAGCCGCGGGCGGCGCGGGCGACGGCGGGGAAGCCGAGCCCCCGACGCAGCGCCAACGCGTCACCGACCGCCCGGTCGTAGTCCAGCAGCGCGGGGCGGGCGACGAGCGGGGCGAAGCAGAGCGCCCGTACGCGGGCCGAGCGCAGCGCCACCCGCAGCAGCGGCGCCGGCAGGTACGAGTTGGCCCGCAACGCCCGGAGAACGGCGAGGGCCCGACGACGCTCCGCCGGGCTGAAGAACCCGGCGGGGGAGAGGGCCGTGGCCGAGGCCACGGCGCCGGCCGCGGCCAGTTCCAGCGCTATCGCCCCACCCAGGCTGTAGCCGGCGACGTGCGGCCGTCGCAGCCCCCAGCCGGCCAGCACGGGCAGGAGGGAGGCGATGGTGGTGGCCATGTCGGCGGGCATGCCGCCGTCGGGGACCGGGGATTCCCCGAACCCGGGCAGGTCGAGCGCGAGCACGTCGTGGTGGGCGGCTAGCCGTTCGAACACGGGCTCCCACGCCTGGTGGCGGTGACCGATCCCGTGCACGAGCAGGAGCGGCTCGCCGCTGCCGGCGCGTCGGACGTTGACCCGCATTGCTCACTCCTCCCGTCCGCTCCGTGCCTCCGGGTCGCTGCCCGCCTCGTCGACCGGCGGCCATGGCGGCGGCCCGACACCGGTGACGCGTACGCCGCCCCAGGGGTCGATCTCGGCGAGGCGCGCCGGGCCCGTCCGCTCGGCGATGCGCAGTGCCACGGCCCGCCGCCCGGCGCGGACCAGCTCGGCCACCCGGGGCGCGGGCTCGATGCGCCCGCCCCAGTGGAAGCGGCCGTCGACCGGCTCCCACCGCCCGGTGAGGTGGACCCGGACCGGAATCCCCTCGACGCTCGCCGGCCCGTCGTAGCTCACGGGACGATCCGTTCGTGCGCCCGGGTGAGCTCGTGCGGCAGGTCGGCGCTGCGCCGTACGCCCTCGATGCCGCTCCAGAGCAGGGCGGTCAGGTAGTCGGTGAGGGCCTCGCGGCTGATCGGCCGGTCGTGGCCCGTCCACCAGTCGCCCACCGCCTGCACGAAACCCACCAGGCCGTACGCCCACGGCTCGGCCGGCCCCGCGTCCAGACCCAGCGCGCGCAGCCGGTCACCGATGACCCGGGCCAGCCCGGCGGCCACCTGCCGGCTCGTGCCGGCGATCACCTGGTGGATGCCCGGGTGGCCGGAGCGGTGCATCAGGAACTGGTAGAGCGCCGGCTCCGCCTCGATCAACCCCAGGTAGGCGTCGATCGTCGCCCGGACGAGCCCCCGCTCCTCGCGGACCTGCGCGATCGCGGGGGCGATGGCGTCGACGGTGCGCGCGGCGACGACCTCGCTGACCTCGAGCCAGAGCTGGGACTTGTCGGTGAAGTAGCGGTAGAGGACCGGTTTGCTGACGCCGGCCGTGGCGGCCACCTGGTCCATGTCGACGTCGGGCCCGTGCCGCAGCAACGCCCGTACGGCGGCGTCGACGAACTCCTGCCGGCGCTGCTCCCGATGCCCGGCCCAGCGGTCACGTCGCCGGTCGGGCGCCACGGTGGAGGGCTCGTCCCCGGTGCCCGGCCCATTGACATCGGTCAGCGGCGATCGCATGCTACCACTGGTAACAGTTACCGGCTGTCACGTCAATATGGAGGAGCCATGACGGAGACACCGGCCGGCCCCGGACGCGAGGCGACCGCCGACCGACTGCTCACCGCGTCGCTGCGGGCGAGCTACGACCCCGACGTCGAGATCGACTGGGACGCGCCGCACGTCCCCGGGGCCTACTGGCTGCCGCCGCATCGCAGCAGCCTCTACGGCACGCCGCTGTGGCGGGGCCTGAGCGAGCAGCAGCGGGTGGAGCTCACCCGGCACGAGGTGGCCAGCGCGGCCAGCGCCGGGGTGTGGTTCGAGACGATCCTGATGCAGATGCTGATCCGGTGGTACTACGACGCCGACCCGACCAGCCGGCACGCCCAGTACGCGCTGACCGAGGTCGCCGACGAGTGCCGTCACTCCATCATGTTCGGCCGGCTCATCGAGGCGATGGGCTGCCCGGTCTACCGGGCGCGCCGGGTGGACCAGGCGCTCGGCCGCTTCCTCAAGACCACCGCCGCCGGCCCGCAGATGTACGCGGCGATCCTCATCGCGGAGGAGATCCTCGACGCGTTCCAGCGCGAGATCATGGCCGACGAGTCGTTGCAGCCGCTGATCCGGATGGTGTCCCGCGTCCACGTGGTGGAGGAGGCGCGACACGTGCGCTTCGCCCGCGAGGAGCTGGCCCGCCAGGTCGAGGCCGCCGGCCCGGTCACGACGGCGTACGCGCGGCTGCTGATCGGCCGTTCCGCGTACGTCATCGCGGGCCGGCTGGTCCACCCCGACGCGTACGCCGCGGTGGGCATCGCGCCCGAGGTCGGCCGGGCCGCCGCCCGCGCCAACCCGCACTGGCGGTCCACCCTGCGCTGGTCGGCGAGCAAGGTGCACGCCACCCTCGCGGATCTCGGGCTGGTGGCGGGTCCGGCACGCCTGCTGTGGGCACGGGCCGGGCTGATCTGAGCGGGTCGCGCACGTGACGTCCTGCTCACGGACGGGGTTCACGGCGCCGAAGGGGGCGACGTCGTCGCCCAAAATGGGCAGCGTCAGGCGCCGCTGATCCGCGGCTCCCGGTGGTCGGTGAGCCGGAACCCGACGCCGCGGACCGCGTCGATGCTGATCCGGCTGCCGAGTCCGGCGAGTTTGCGCCGCAACCGCTTGACGAGGGACTGCAGGTCGGCACTGCGCAGCCGCTCGTCCCGCCAGACCGCCCGGCGCAGCTCGGAGTAGCTCCACACCCGCACCGGTTCGCTCGTCAGGCAGGTCAGCAGATCGTGTTCGAGCCGGGTCAGGGTGACCTCGCGGTCGCCGTAGCGGGCGGTGGGGCCGGCGGGGTCGATCAGCAGGGCGTCGTCGAGCGGCTCGGCTGCGGGCCGCGGCGCCGTGGCGGCTCCGGAGAGCTGGCCCGTGACCCCGATGAGCCGACGCAGCTCGTCGAGGTCGGCGACCAGCAGCAGCGGGGCGACGCCGTCGAGGCGCTCGGCGAGCCGCAGTCGTTCGGCCGGGGACGGCGTCACCGCGATGAGCAGCGGATACAGCTCCCCGCTCGGCTCGGGGCCATCCGGCACAGTGCTCTCGTCGGCGTCCGTCACCGCACCCATCCGGAGACGATGGGCAGTCTCTGCCCATATCGATACTGACAATTATCGGCAGGCATGGGCCCTGGTCAGCAAACTGTTAGTGACAACTTGCTTACGGCACGTCCTTGATCGTCCATTCATCTCGATCATAGTGTCCAACCGGGCAACCGGCGTGACCCGCGCGGTGCATGGGGGGGCTTGGAGGGGTCCGTTCGTACCGGTTCATCCACACCGGAGGCGGCTCCCTGCACCTTCACCATGGCCCATCTCACCCCCTGGGTCGTCCTGAAGGAGGCAACACCGAATGTTCAGACGTCCACACTGGACGCGCGCGGCCAGATCCCTGGTGAGCGCCGGCGCGGCGACGGTCCTCGTGGCCACCGCGTTGGTCGCCACAGGGTCGGGCGCCCAAGCCGCGTCAGGCGGCTTCGGCACAGGCGTGCCCTCACCGGCGGACAAGATCCGACCGGAACTCACGAAGCAGCTCACCGGCAAGGCCGAGGGCGACTTCTGGATCCGCTTCAAGGACCGGGCGGACCTGAAGGCGGCCAGCCAGATCAAGGACTGGAACAAGCGGGGCGCCGCGGTCGTGGAGGCCCTGAAGAAGACCGCCGACGCGAGCCAGGCCAAGGTCAAGGCCGAGCTGAACAGCACGGGCGCGAAGTACCAGGCCTTCTGGGCGACCAACGCGATCCGGGTCAGCGGCGGCTCCCTGTCGATGGCGCAGAAGATGGCCGGCCACGCGGAGGTCGAGGGCCTCTACGCCCCGGTCGCCTACGAGATCCCCAAGACCACCGAGGGCGACAACGAGAAGGTCGTGAACGCCCTGGAGTGGGGCATCGCGAACATCAACGCCGACGACGTCTGGTCGCAGTACGGCGTCAACGGCCAGGGCATCACCATCGCCAACATCGACACCGGCGTCCAGTTCGACCACCCGGCGCTGGTGAACTCCTACCGGGGCAACAACGGCGACGGCACGTTCGACCACAACTACAACTGGTTCAACGCCGCCGGCACCTGCGCCACCCCGTGTGACGGGGACGGCCACGGCACCCACACCATGGGCACGATGGCCGGCTCCGACGGTGGGGCGAACCAGATCGGCGTCGCTCCCGGCGTCCGGTGGATCGCGGCGAACGGCTGCTGCCCCAGCGACGCCGCGCTCGTCAGCTCCGGCCAGTGGATGCTCGAGCCGACCGACCTGAACGGCCAGAACCCGGACGTCAGCAAGCGGCCGAACATCGTGAACAACTCGTGGGGGACGATCCTGCCCTCCAACGACCCGTTCATGGAGGACGTGACCCTGGCCTGGAAGGAGTCGGGCATCTTCGGGGTCTTCTCCAACGGCAACAGCGGCCCCGGCTGCCAGACCAGCGGCTCCCCGGGCAGCCTGGAGAGCAACTACTCGGCCGGCGCGTACGACGTCAACAACAACATCGCCGGCTTCTCGGCGCGGGGTCCGGGGCAGAACGGCGGGATCAAGCCGAACATCTCGGCGCCCGGTGTGAACGTCCGGTCCAGCGTGCCCGGCAACGGCTACGCGAGCATCAGCGGCACCTCGATGGCCGCCCCGCACCTCGCGGGCGCCATCGCGCTGCTGTGGTCGGCGGCGCCGGCGCTCGTCGGTGACGTCGACGCGACCCGGGGGCTGCTCGACAACTCGGCCATCGACACCAACGACGCGCAGTGCGGGGGCACCGCGGACGACAACAACGTCTGGGGCGAGGGTCGCCTCGACGCGCTCGCGCTGCTCAACTCCGCGCCGATCGGCGACACCGGCACCGTGACCGGCACCGTCACCGACGCGGGCACCGGCGCTCCGCTCGCCGGCGCCACCGTGGCCGTCACCGGCCCGGCCGACCGGCAGCTCACCACCGGGGCGGACGGCAAGTTCTCGTCCCTCCTGCCGGTCGGCGACTACCAGGTCGCCGTGTCGGCGTTCGGCTACGGGCAGAAGACGGTCGCGGCGACGGTGACCCCGAACGGCACCACGACGCTCAACGTCGCGCTCGACGCGGTGCCGAGCGTCAACATCACCGGTGCCGTCACCGACGGGTCCGGGCACGGCTGGCCGCTCTACGCCAAGGTGTCGGTGCAGGGTGTGAACGGCCTGTCCGACTACACGGCGCCCGGCACCGGCCGTTACGCCCTCACGGTCCCGGCCGGGGCGACGTACACGCTGAAGGTCGAGTCGGTGTACCCGGGCTACGAGACGGTGACGAAGGAGGTGGTCGTCGCCTCGCGCAACGCCACCGCCAACATCGCCGTCCCGGCGAAGGCGGACTCCTGCGCCACGGCGCCGGGCTACACCTACGGCTCCGACGGCGAGTACGAGACCTTCGACGGCGCCACCACGCCCAGTGGCTGGACAGTGGTGGACGGCCTGGGCAACGGCCAGGTCTGGAAGTTCACCGACGACGGCAACCGGGGCAACCTCACGGGTGGCACCGGCGGCTTCGCCATCATCGACAGCGACCGCTACGGCGGTGGCGGGCAGCAGGACAGCTCGCTCGTCAGCCCGGTCGTCGACCTGTCCGACGTCACCGCACCGGTGATCCGGTTCAACCAGGACTTCAACTGGCTCGCCCCGGAGACCGCCGACGTCGACCTCAGCATCGACGGCGGCGCGACCTGGACGAACGTGCTCCGGCAGAAGCAGGACGTGCCCGGTCCGCGGGTGACCGAGGTGGCGATCCCGCAGGCGGCGGGCCAGTCGCAGGTCCAGGTGCGGTTCCGCTACTACGACGCCTCGTACGAGTGGTGGTGGCAGGTCGACAACGTCCTGATCGGCAGTGAGGTCACCTGCGTGCCGGTCGACGGCGCCCTGGTCTTCGGTCACGTGCGTGACCGGAACACCAACGGCTACGTCAACGGCGCGACGGTCACCAGCGCCGACAAGCCGGCGGAGAAGGCCACCACGGTGGCGACTCCGGACGACACCGGTCTCGAGGACGGCTTCTACTGGATGTTCTCCTCGCTGACCGGCACCCACAAGTTCACCGCGACGGCCGGCAACTACGTCGGCCAGAGCAAGAACGTCGACGTGCAGGCCGACTGGGCGACGGCGGCGAACTTCCAGCTCAAGGCCGGTCAGCTGGCGGTCACCCCGGCCACGCTGAGCGCCAACGTCCAGATGCCGACCGGCAAGGCCAGCAAGACGTTCACCGTGACCAACACCGGCGAGGCGCCGGTCGACGTCGAGTTCGGTGAGCGTGACGCCGGCTTCGAGCTCCTCCGGGCCGACGGCTCCCGGGTGAGCCAGCAGCAGGTGCTCGGGGCCGAGGGCGCGCCGGAGCAGCGGCTGCAGGTGGCGACGTCGTTCGCCGCCAAGACCTCGGGCAAGTCGTCGAACGCGGCGTCGCCGGCGGCCGGTCCGCAGGCCGCGCCGTGGACCAACCTCCCGGCGTACCCGGCCAACGTCATGGACAACCGGGTGGTGAACCTCGACGGCAAGGTGTACTCGATCGGTGGCGGTGACGGCACGGCGTCCACGACGAAGAACTACGTCTACGACCCGATCGCCCAGACCTGGTCGTC
Source organism: Micromonospora xinjiangensis (assembly GCF_056150165.1). Lineage (NCBI taxonomy): Bacteria > Bacillati > Actinomycetota > Actinomycetes > Micromonosporales > Micromonosporaceae > Micromonospora > Micromonospora xinjiangensis. The sequence continues at coordinate 672,779 of NZ_JAXCFO010000004.1, forward strand.
GATCGCCGATCTCCCCGAGGCGCGCAACGCCATGACGGTGGGCGTGCTCGACGGGAAGATCATCGCGTCCGGTGGCTGGGCGGACGCCGGCACCTCCGGCACCACCTGGTCGTACGACCCCGGTGCCAACGCGTGGACCGAGGTGGCCGACAACCCCGCGCCGCGCTCGGCGGCCGGCCAGGCGATCGTCGACGGCAAGCTCTACGCCATCGGCGGCTGCACCACCTCCAGCTGCACGCCGATGTCGAGCAGCGTGGTCCGGTACGACCCCGCCGCCAACACCTGGGAGACCCTGGCCGAGTACCCGAAGTCGGTGGCCTTCGCCGCCTGCGGCGGGATCGACGGCAAGGTCTACTGCACCGGCGGCAACGACGGCTCCGCGGCGCAGAAGGCCAGCTACGTCTACGACCCGGGCGCCAACACCTGGAGCCCGATCGCGGACGCGCCGGCCGACCACTGGGCCGCCTCGTTCGCCGCGGCCAACGGCAAGCTCCTGGTCGTCGGCGGCGTGCAGGGTGGCGCCGTCACCAACGCCGGCTTCGCCTACGACCCGAGCGCCGAGTCGTGGTCGGCCCTGCCGAACGCCAACGCTCCGCGGTACCGCGGTGGCGCGGCGTGCGGCTTCTACAAGGTCGGTGGTTCCTCGGGCGGCTTCACCTCGACTCGCGAGAGCGAGGTGCTGCCCGGCTTCGAGGAGTGCGCCGCGGACGCGGCCGACGTCAGCTGGCTGACGGTCGACAAGACCGCCGTCACGCTGGCGCCCGGTGCGAAGGTCACGGTCACCGTCGGGATGACGGCGAACGTGGACCAGCCGGGCACCTACACCGGCCAGGTCACCATCAAGGAGAACACCCCGTACACGGTGGCTCCGGTGACGGTGGCGATGAACGCGCAGGCTCCGCGCACCTGGGGCAAGCTGATGGGTACGGTCACCGGGAACAGCTGCCAGGGCGGCGGCTCGCCGCTGCCCGGCGCGGTGGTCCAGGTCGACTCGTGGGCGAGCTCGTTGACCCTGGCCACCGACGCCCAGGGCAAGTACGCCTACTGGCTCGACCGGCGGAACAACCCGCTGACCATGATCGTCGCCAAGGACGGCTGGAAGCCCCAGACCCGTCAGACGAAGATCAACACCAGCACCCCGACGGTGGAGGACTTCGCGTTGGCCCCCATCAAGTGCTGACGCCTGACCGCTGACGCACGACGTCCGGCCCGGCCACCCCGCAAGCGTCGCCCACGACGTGTCCCGCGCGGCCAGGCTGCGCGGACCACGACCGACCACGGTCACCGGAGGCGCGGGTGGTTCGTGCTCCCCGCCGGGGCAGGCCCACGGCGCGGTGCGGTGCGGTGGTGGCTCAGACGAAGGCCAGGCGGAAGCCGACTCCGCGCACCGAGTCGATCGTCGCCGAGGCGTCCAGCGTGGCGAGCTTGCGCCGGATCCGGCGCACCAGGGAGTGCATGTCGGAGTTGCGGCCGAGATGCCGGTTGCCCCACACCTTCAGGTGCAGCCGCTCGTAGGTCCACACCCGCCCGGGCGCGTCGACGAGGCAGAGCAGCAGGTCGTGCTCCAGGCGCGTCAGCTCGATCTCCCGGTCCAACCAGCGCACCACCCGCCGATCGGAGTCGACGACCAGGGCCGGCGGCGCGGACGACACGTCCGTGGCCGGCGTGGCGTCGGCGGCGACGGCACGTACCGGCGCGGCTGCGAGCCCGGCCGGTGGCGGCTCGCCCGCGCCGAGAAACTCCCGGGCCTGGTCCACGCTCGAGACGATCAGGAACGCCTCGGTGCCGCCGAGTAGCTGTGCGAGTTGCCGGCGTGCGGCCGGCGAGGATGCGATGCCGATGACCATCGATGCGGCCGGGATCCCCCTCATTCCCCACCTCTTCCGGTTCCCCACTGATACCGGGATGGTTTTTGGATGACGTAGATCAATCCGCACCGACCCTAGTTGGGCTTTATCTCGGTTCGGTTAAGAAAGATTGCACGAAGGCACCCATGAATTGCTGACCAGGGCCCCTCATCTCGACATTGTCATGTTCATGACAACGTGACGAAGTTTGGACAGGAGGCGTTTTCCCTTTATGCAACGATTCCGCCGGGTCTGGGCATCGGGGCGCCGGTCACCTGCGGGTTCGGAGGCGTTCGGACCGCCGGTGGCCCGTGGTGACGGAGCGGAATTGTGAGTGGACTCCGTGTCTCATTGTCCCGGGCGGGCATGAGTTGAGCGGAGATGAACGGGTGAAATGCGGGTTCATCCCCGGCAAAGAACGGTGCCGCCGCCACCCGGACCGTCCACAGTATCCATTTCGGTCGTCGGCCGCGGGATGGGAAAGGCATTGACGCCCTCGCCGCTCGTCGCCGCGCATCACATCGGCGGGGCGCGATACGGATTCGGATGGCCCGTCCGCGTCCACCACACGGTCGGGGGCGTCCCGGGCGGGTGACGCCGCGGACTCCCGCCTCCGTGCGTGCGTCCGGCGTGGATGCCCCTCGCCCGGCGACGGATCACCTAGGCTGGCCCGGACGGGCCGGCCCGAAGCGCTGCCGTCGGGTGCCGCCGGCGCGCCGGCGGCGAAACCCCGGCGGGAGCCGACCAGGCGGCCCGGGATCGCCGACAGGGGGAGAGGCATCGTGAAGAAGATCGTGGCCGGGCTGTTCATCGCGTTGGACGGCGTCGTCGAGGCGCCCGACCAGTGGCACTTCCCGTACTACAACGAGGAGATGGCCGCCGCGGTGGGCTCCACCCTCGGGGGCGCCGACACCATGCTCTTCGGCCGGCGGACGTACGACAGCTTCGCGGGCGCCTGGCCCGAGCGGGAGGCGGCCGGCGGGGAGGACGCCCCGTTCGCCAGGATGCTCGGCGACACGAGGAAAATCGTCGTGTCGCACCAGCGGCTCGAATTCACGTGGCGCAACTCGGAGCAGCTGCAGGGCGATCTCGTCGAGACTGTCACCGCGCTGAAGGCGACGCCCGGTGACGGGCACATCGGCATGAGCGGCTCCGTCTCGGTCGTCCGGCAGTTGCTCGCCGCCGGTCTCGTGGACGAGCTGCACCTGCTGGTGCACCCGATCGCCGTCGGCAGGGGAATGCGGCTCTTCGACGACAACGGTCCGTCGATCCCGCTCACGCTGCTGACGTCGCAGGCCTTCACGACCGGGGTGCTGAACCTCGTCTACGGGCCGGCCGCCTCCCCGGGCGACGCCGGCTACGAGGAGGCCAAGGCCTACCTGGCCAACGTCTGACGGCGCCGACATCGCCCGCGCTGGCCGACGGCACGATCCACGCGCGAGCCGGCGGTGCGGCTACCGGGGGGGCGGTGGCCGCTCAGGCGCGGACGGGCGGCGCGGGCTCACCCGAGGCGGGCGGTGCCGCTCACGCGCGAGCCGGTGACCAGCCGTCGGCCCCCAGCCGCGTGGCGTCGCCGCCCTCACCGTGGAAGAGCAGTCCGCTCCGGTCCGCCGCCACGATGCGGTCGACGTACACGCCCCGGCCCTGGCTGGACACGTCGGTGCTGCTGCGCCACCGCAGATGCGTCGCGCCGTCGGGCAGCTCCACCACGACCTGCCACCACGCCCGGCCGCCGTAGCCGGTGACCGTGCCGTCGCTGCGCCACCGGTGCCCGCCCCGACTCAGCACCATCGGGACCGGCTCCCAGGTCGCGCCGCCGTCGGCGGAGACCTCCACGCGCGCGCTGTCGTAGCGCGGCTCGGTGTCGTACCAGAGCTGGAAGCTCGCCGTGCCGCCGCGCGCCGCCCGGCGCAGCGGCGCGGTCAAGGTGACGGTCGCGGCGTCGCGCGGGTCGGCCCGCCACGCCTCCGGCGAGCGCGGCCGCACCGGGATGGCCTCCGCCAGGTCGCGGGCGACCGCGCGCCGCGCCACGTTGTTGCTGCCCCAGGCCCGGTCCGGGTGCACCCGGTTGCTGAGCAGGATCACGAACGAGTGGGACAGCGGGTCCACCACCAGGGACGTGCCGGTGAAGCCGGTGTGCCCGAACGTGACGGGCGAGGAGAGCCCCGTCATGTACCAGTGCTTGTCGAGCTCGAAGCCGAGCCCGCGGTCGCTCTCCGGGTAGGCCGGCTCCAGCGGCGCGTTGTAGTTCACGAGCATCGCGCGCACCGTCTCCGGCCGCAGGATCCGCCGACCGCGGTACTCGCCGCCGTTGAGCAGCGACTGGCAGAGCACCGCGAGGTCCGCCGCCGTGGAGAAGACGCCGGCGTGCCCGGCCACCCCGCCGAGGGACCAGGCGTTCTCGTCGTGCACCTCACCCCAGACCATGCCCCGCCCGGCGTACGGCTGGTACTCGGTGGCGGCGATCCGCGAGCGCAGGTGCGGCCCGGGGTTGTAGCCCGTGTCGGTCATGCCGAGCGGACCCGTGACGCCGTCGCGGACCAGGTCGGCCAGCGGTCGTCCGGTGACCCGCTGCACCAGGACGCCCAGCGCGATCAGCCCGAGGTCGGAGTAGACGTACCGGCTGCCCGGCGTCACCCCCGGGCCGAGGGGCGTGGCGAGCGCGGAGGCCAGCCGCTCCTCGGGCGTCGGGTACGCGCTCCACAGTGGCGCGAACGCGGGCAGGCCGGAGGTGTGGGTGAGCAGCATCCGTACGGTGACCCCGTCCTTGCCGCCGGCGGCGAACTCGGGGACGTAGCGGGCCACGGGCGCGTCCAACGCGACCCGGCCCCGCTCGACCTGCTGCATCACCACGATCGTGGTGAACAGCTTCGACACCGACGCCAGGTCGAAGATCGTGTCGGGGCGCATCGGGATCTGCTGGTCGGCGGGGAGCTCCACGCCGGGCAGGTCGGGCGGCGGCCCCACCTCGCGGTAGCGCACCGCCGTGCCCACGGCCGCGTGCTGCACGATCACCCCGTCCTTGGCCGCCAGCACCACGGCACCGGCGTACGTCGGGTGGCCGGGGTGGTCCGGTGTCGGCGCGAGGTACGCCGCCAGGTCGGCGGGCATGCGGTCGATCTGCTCGGGAAGGAGGCCGACCGAGCGGGGATGGCCGCGGCGCAGCGTGTCGTGCCGGAACCGGATGTCGGCGGGAGTCACCGTCGGCGGCTCGGACCCGGCCGGAGCCCGGCTGAGGCGGGGCGCCGCGTCGCCCGTCGCGGGGGAGGGCGTGGCGTCGTAGGGCGACGTGTCGCCGGTGCCCGGCGGGGCCGCCGACGCGCCGGGCACCGGCAGCGCGGCGGCGGTGACGACCACGGCCAGCCCGAGCGTGACGGCCCGCAGCGACCCGGTCCGGGTCGCGGGCGTCGGGAAACACCTGCGCGGCATGGTCCCTCCTACCAGGTCAGGCCGTGGCCGTACGGGTGCAGCACCCGGCTGCCGTCGGCCGTCGGGATGGTGACGGGCAGCCGTCCGCGCGGGGACAGCTCGCCGTGCAGCGCGCGCACCAGGGCGTCCATCGCCGCCCGGGTGTACGAGTAGGTGGCGAGGTAGGTCTCCACGCCGGGCAGGTGCGCGACGTCGTACGGGTCCCGCACCGCCACCACCACGACCGGCTTCCCCGTGGCGAGCAACGCCGCCACGAGGCGCTGCTGGCTGGCCCGTGGATCGGTGACCGTGGTGTCCCACGCCTTGTTCACCAGCACGACGGTGAGGTCGTGTGCCGCCGCCTCGGCGGCCGTCGCGGCGATGACGGTGTCGGACGGCAGGGTGGCGGGGCGGGCGGTGGCCCGCGCGCCGCGGCCGGCGAACCCGGCGGCGACCGTCTCGATCGGGGCGAAGGCGGCGGTGTTCCAGCCGGTGACCAGCACCGACCGCTCCGCGCGGTGCAGCGGCAGGAGCCCCGCGTCGTTGCGGACCGCGGTGAGGGTCGGGTCGGTGACGCGCGAGACGGCGGCCAGGTGCGCCGGCGCGCCGACGGTGCGGACCGCCTCCTCCACGTCGACCAGGGGCGAGCGGGCCAGGCCCTGCCGGTACTTCAGGGTGAGGACGCGCCGGACGGACTCGTCGATGCGCCGCTCGGTCAGCTCGCCGTCGGCGACCGCGCGCAGCACCGCGTCCCGGGCCAGCCGCAGGTCGGGCGGCATGAGGAGCTGGTCGGCGCCCGCCTTGAGCGCCAGCACGGGGACGCGCTCGTCGCCGTAGCGCTGCCGTACGGCGGCCATGTTGAGGGCGTCGGTGACGATGACGCCGCGGAAACCGAGCTCCCCCCGGAGCACGCCGGTGAGGATCCGCGGCGACAGGGTCGCCGGGTCGCCGGACGGGTCGAGCGCGGGGACCACGATGTGCGCCGTCATGATCGAGTCGACGCCCGCGCTGATCGCCCGCCGGAACGGCGGCGCGTCGATGCGGTTCCACTCGTCCCGGGTGTGGTCGATGACGGGCAGGTTGGTGTGGCTGTCGGTGCCGGTGTCGCCGTGGCCCGGGAAGTGCTTCGCCACGGCGGTCACCCCGGCGGCGCGCTGGAAACCCGTGACCTGGGCGGCGGTCAGCGCGCCCACCAGCTCGGGGTCGGCGCCGAAGGAGCGTACGCCGATGACCGGGTTGGCCGGGTCGACGTTGACGTCGGCGATCGGCGCGTACGGCTGGCGGATGCCGACCGCGCGCAGCTCACGCCCGGTGACGGCGGCCGCCGTGTGCGCCGCGCGCGGCGACCGGGCGGCGCCCAGCGCCATCGACCCGGGGAACTGCGCGGCGGGTGCGGGCATCCGCAGCACCACGCCCTGCTCCTGGTCGGTGGAGAGGAGCAGGGGCACCCGTCCCTTGCGCCCGTCGCCGAGGGCGGCGCGTTGCAGGCCGTTGGAGAGGGTGGCGATCTGGCGGGGGTTGTCCAGGTTGTGCGACCAGGAGAAGTAGCAGACCCCGCCGAGCTGGTACTCCTCGATCACCTCGGCCGGGGTCTCGACGCCGAACGCGGCCCGGTTGGCGGCGCGGTCGGCGGCGCTGGGCTGGGTGGCGTCGCCACCGTAGACGTAGGTGGCGAACAGTTGGCCGACCTTCTGCGGGAGGCTCATGTGCCGCAGCGTCGAGGTGACCCACCCTTGCTCGCCGGCGGGCGCCGGTGCGGGTGGGGCGACGGCGTGCGCCGGTGGTGGCGCGAGCGTGAGGCCGAGGGCGCAGACCAGGACGGACGCGATGGCGAGACGGGTCTTCATGGACGTCGACCTCCCAGTCCGAGTCATTGAAACTTAGCTACATGTCAATGCCTCGTCAAGGAAGGTTTGCTACGGACGCCGGGTGCGGGCGGGTGTTCGCCGAGGGTCCGCCGCGCGCCGCGCGTCAGAGGACCAGGACGACCCGACCGTTCGTCGTGCCGGCCGCCTGCCGCGCCCAGGCGTCCTCGACCGACGTGAACGGCACGAGCTCGTGGTCGACCGTGAGCCGCCCGGCGGTCGCGTACCCGGCCACCACGGCGAGGGAGGCCGCGCGTTGCTCCCCGGAGAGGGCGTTGTTGGTGTACCCGATCAGGCGCAGTGACCCGCTGCGCAGCACCGCCGACTCGATCGGCGCCGTCGCACCCGCCGCGCTGCCCAGGTTGACGAGCCGGCCGCCGGGCCGCAGCACCCGCAGCGCGGCCGCGGCCGGAGTGCCGAAGACGGGATCGAGCACGAGGTCGACCGGGCCGTCGGCGGCGTGGCGCAGCCGGTCGGCCAGGGCCTCGACGGCGTCGTCCGGGTGCAACGGCAGCGCCACGTCGGCGCCCAACTCCTCGGCACGTGCCCGGGCCGCGGCGGAGCGGGCGACCGCGATCACGCGGCGCGCTCCGCCGAGGCGGGCGAGCTGCACCGCCGCCTGACCCACCACTCCGCCCGCCCCGAGCACGACGACCTGCTCGCCGGCGGTGAGGCCACCGGCGTTGGTCAGCGCCGCGTGCGCGGCGACGGCGGAGAGCCCCAGCGCCGCCACGAGCGTCAGCGGCACGTCGGACGGCAGGGACACCACGTCCGCGGTCGGCACGGCGACGACTTCGGCCATGCCACCGTCCACACCCGCGCGCATGCCCGCCGACGTGCCGAACCACACCGGGCTGCCGTCGGCGAGCCGGCCGACGCCCTGCACGCCCGGCACGTACGGCGTGGCCGGGGTCCCGAAGTAGCTGGTGCCGGAGGCGCAGAGCAGGTCGAGCGGGGTGATCGGCACGGCTTCGACCGTCACCGCCACCTCGCCGTGGCCCGGCACGGGGGCCGGCCGTTCGGCGAGCGTCGGCGGCGCGCCGCAGGCGGTGAGCAGCGCGGCGCGGATCATGTGGTGATGTCCGGATAGGGGAGGGTGAAGTGGGCGAGGCTGGCGCCGTAGGCCTTCTGGTACTCCAGCGGCTCGGTGTTGTCGCGCTCGAACATGGCGATGAAGAGCGTCAGGGTGAGGAACGGGTGCGCGCCCAGCTCGAAGAGCTTCACCTGGTCGTGGGTGGCCAGCGCCTCGCGTTCGACGTCGTCGAAGCGCAGCCAGCTGCTCGCCTCCCCGGTGTGGCAGTTCAGGACGGCGTTGGCGCGTTCGGCCTCCCACCAGGCGACGAACTCGCGGGGCTCGGCCCGGTAGCGCTCGACCAGCTCGGGGTCGCGGTCGACGGTGTAGAGGAACTTGTTCAGCAGGTACCTGCTCATGCCGGCGCTCCGTTCGGGTACCAGGTGAAGTAGGCCTCCATGGTGTGGAACAGGTCGAGGGTGTCGACGTAGTCGGCCTTCGCGCCCGCGCCCGCCACGCCCATCATGAGCATGAAGTCCATGAAGCCGTGGGTCGCGTTGCCCGGCGCGTGCAGGCTGTCCAGCGTCACCTCGCGCAGGCACCCGTCGAGGTCACCGGTGGAGATCCACTCGACGGCCCGCTGGTCGAACTCGGGGTCGGGGCCGTGCGGCCCGAACTGCCGCGGCCCACCCAGCTCCAGCGACAGGTGCCCGGTGCCGATGACGGCCACCCGCAGGTGCGACGGCCACTGCTCGATGATCTCCCGAATCGCCTGGCCGAGCTGGACGAACCGCTTCGGCTGCGGCAGCGGCGGCGCGAAGATGTTCGTGTAGATCGGCACGATCGGCAGATCCGCCTCGGGCCGCAGCGTGATGATCGGGCAGGTGATGCTGTGGTCGATCCGCAGCTCGTTGCTGAACGCGAGGTCGAAACCGGCGTCCAGGCCGGCGCGCAGGATGTGCGACGACAGGTCCTCCTGGCCCTTGAGCAGCATGCGCGGCAGGCCGAACTCGCGTTCCTCGTTGTACCAGTTGGCGTCGTACAGCGGCGCCTTGCCCACCAGGAACTGCGGCATGTTGTCCAGCCACAGCTGGTGGAAGTGGTCCGAGCCGACCATCACCAGCACGTCCGGGTTGGCCCGGGTCAGGGTCTCCCGGAAGGCCAGTATCTTGCGGGTCCACTCGTCGGCGAAGGGCGGCCGGTCCGCACCGGTGGCGGTGCTGGCCCGGTAGTAGAACGGGTGGTGCGTGGAGGCGATGACCGCGACGATGGTGGCCATGGCCGCTCCTCTCGGGGTGGTGGGAGGCTCAGGGTTCGTAGACGGCGTTGCGGTCGACGGTCTGGTAGATCTGCATGCCGAGCGGCCGTCGCCGCTCCTCGGCGAGGTGCCCCAGCAGCCCCGCCGCGCGGGCGAGCAGGGCGAACCCGCGCAGCAGCTCGACCGGGAGGCCGAGGTCGGCGAGCGCGGCGCCGCAGACCCCGGCGCCGTTGAGCGGCAGGGTCCGGCCGAGCACCCGCGGGTGCACCCGCCCGATTGCCTCGAACAGCCGCAGGTGCGGGCCGCGCAGCCCCTCCTCCTCGGCGATGCGGATCAGCACCGGCGTACGCGGATCCTGCTCCTTGTGCACGGGGTGCCCGAGCCCGGGCACCAGCCGGCGCTCCCGGCGTGCCCGGGTGACCGCGTCGAGCGCCAACTCGTCGTAGTCGGTCACCGCACCGGCCTGCGCGAGGGTCTCGGCGAGGAACCGTCCAGAGTCCTCGGTGACGCCCAGGAACCGGGAGCCACCGCCGAGCAGGCCGGCGGCGAGCGCGCCCTGCAGCGACTCGGGGGCGGAGAGGTACGTCAGCCGCGCGGCGATCGCGGTCGGGGTGAACCCGTGGTCGGCGAGCGCCACCAGCACCGCCTCGAAGACCCGCACCTCGCCCGCGGTGGGGCGGCGGCCGGCCACGAGCCAGTACGCCAGCTCGCCGAAACCCACCCGGCCCATGAGGTCGCCGGCCAGGTCCTGCCCGAGCAGCGAGATGGACCTCGGGTCGGACGTGCCGATGCCGGTGGGGAAGCTCAGCTCTTCAGCCACGCGCGGATCTCCTCGCCGTGTTCGTCGAGCCCCGGCGGCGGCAGCTCGTACCGGGCCGGGGTGTCGGAGAAGGTGATGGGATTGCGGACCCCGGGCACGTCGCCGACGGTGACGACGGGGTCGAGGCCCAGCTCCTCGGCGAGCGCGACGCCGCCGTCGATCGTGTTGATCGGCGCGCAGGGCACCCCGGCGGCGAGTAGCTCCCGGAACCACTCGTCCTTGGTCCGCTTCGCGAGCCGCTCGACGAGCAGCGGGCGCAGCTGCTCCCGGTTGGCCGTGCGGTCCTGGTTGCGCCCGAAGCGGGGGTCGTCGGGCAGCTCCGGGAGGTCGAGCACCTGGCACAGCTTGCGGAACTGCCCGTCGTTGCCGGCGATCACGATGAGCTCACCGTCGGCCGTGGGCAGCGGCTCGTACGGGAAGAGGCTGGGGTGCGCGTTGCCCATCCGGTACGGGACGGTGCCGCCGGCGACGTAGCCGCTGGAGTGGTTGACCAGGCCGGACAGGGCGGAGCTGAGCAGGTTCACCTCGACGTGCTGGCCGCGACCGGTCTGCCCGCGGTGGTGCAGTGCGGCGAGGATGCCGACGCTGGCGTGCAGCCCGGCCATCACGTCGAAGACGGAGATGCCGGCGCGGTAGGGCGAGCCGTCCGGGTCGCCGGTCAGGCTCATGAGCCCGGAGATGGCCTGCACCATCAGGTCGTAGCCGGGGTAGTTCGCGCCCGCGCCGGTGCCGAAGCCGCTGATGCTCGCGTAGACGACCCTCTCGTTGGTCGCGGCGACGGTGTCGTAGTCGAGACCGAACCGGGCGAGGCCACCGGGGCGGAAATTCTCGATCATGACATCGGCGCGGCGGGCCAGTTCCTGCGCCGCCGACAGGTCGTCGGGATCCCTGAGGTCGAGGGCGATCGAGCGCTTGTTGCGGTTGATGCCGAGGTAGTAGGTCGACACGCCGTCGCGGGTCGGAGGCATCCAGGTGCGGGTGTCGTCACCGCTCGGCCCCTCCACCTTGATGACCTGCGCGCCGAGGTCGGCCAGGAGCATCGTCGCGTACGGACCGGCGAGGATGCGGGAGAAGTCCGCGACGAGGAGGCCGGCCAGCGGCCCCGACGATTGTTGCACCATGTCTCCGTCCGTTCTACGGACATCTGTCCGCCGGATCAGCTTGCGTCACGTCCCCTCTGCTGTCAACGGGCCTTTATGTCCGTGAAACGAGCCCTTGACATGGTCGGTGACCGGGACCACACTTGCGCCACCCGGGGTGACCGCAGAGCGGACATGAGTCCGGAAGCTCTACCCGAAGGGAAGGGTGGCGATGAGCACAACCGACCGGCCGGTGGTCCTCCGCAACGGCCTGGTACTCACGATGGACGACGCGCACACGGTGCTGCCGCGGGCCGACGTGCTGGTCATCGGCGACACGATCGCGGGCGTCGGCGTCGACCTCGCCGCACCCGAGAGCGCCCTGGAGATCGACGCCAGCGGCGGCATCGTCATGCCGGGCATGGTCGACACCCACCGGCACATGTGGCAGACCGCCATGCGCGGCTACGGCGCCGACTGGACGCTCACCCAGTACTTCGTCTGGTACTACCTGGAGTCCGGCAAGCTCTTCCGCCCGCAGGACGTGTACGCCGGCAACCTGCTCGCCGCGATCGAGGCGATCGACGCCGGCGTCACCACCACCGTCGACTGGTCGCACGGCCTCCAGACCCCCGACCACGCCGACGCCGCCGTCGACGCGCTCGAAGCGGTGCCCGGCCGCTTCGTCCTCGCGTACGGCAACATCCAACAGGGCCCGTGGGAGTGGGCGACCTCGCCCGAGTTCCGCGACTTCCACCGCCGGCGCATCGACGGCGGGAAGCTCGCCGGCTTCCAGCTGGCCTTCGACGTCACCGGCGACCCGGCCTTCCCGGAGAAGGCCGCGTTCGAGGTCGCCCGGGACCTCGGCGTCGCGGTCACCACGCACGCCGGGGTGTGGGGCGCCACCAACGACGACGGCATCCGGCTCATGCACGAGCACGGCTTCATGGGCCCGTCGAACGTCTACGTGCACGCCGCCACGCTCACCCACGACTCCTACAACCGCATCGCCGCCACCGGCGGGTCCGTCTCCGTCTCCACGGAGAGCGAGCAGAGCGCCGGGCAGGGCTACCCGCCCACCTGGCAGCTGCGCCACCACGACATCCCGGTGTCGCTGTCCATGGACACCAGCGTCTGGTGGAGCGGCGACCTCTTCTCCGCCATGCGGACCACCCTCGGTGCCGACCGCTCCCGCGAGCACCTGGAGGCGCACGCCAAGCAGGACACCATCACCCACTGCCACCTGCGCGCCGAACAGGTCGTCGACTGGGCCACCCGCGGCGGCGCCCGCGCCCTCGGCATGGACTCCGCCATCGGCGCGCTCACGCCCGGCCGGCAGGCCGACGTCGTGCTCGTCAAGAACGACGCCTCGCCGGCGATGTTCCCGATCCTCCACCCGTACGGCCACGTGGTGTTCCAGGCCCAACGCGGGGACGTGCACACCGTGCTGGTCGGCGGCCGGGTGGTCAAGCGGGACGGCCGGCTGTGCGGGGTGGACCTCGCGGCGGCGCGGGCGAAGGTGGACGCCACCGTGGCCCACCTGCGGGAGGCTCTCGGCGAGGAGGCCTGGCGGCGGGGGATGAACCCGGACATCCCCGAGACGAAGATCCTGGAGAACCCGTACCAGTACACCGAGTGGGACGCCGGATCCGCACAGTGGAAGCATTAGGGCATGACTGACAACGGAAGGGGCGCCGGACCCGACTTCATCGAGGCGCTCGCCCGTGGCCTCGACGTCCTGCGCTCCTTCCGCCCGGGCTGTCCGGCCACGACCCTCAGCGAGATCGCCGCCGCGACCGGGCTGGCCCGGCCCACCGTCCGCCGCATCCTCATCACGCTGGAGTCGCTGGGCTACGTCCGCGCCGCCGAGCGCGGCTTCGCCCTCACCCCCCGCGTCCTCGAACTGGGCATGGCGTACGTCAACGCGCTGAACATGTGGGAGGTGGCCCGCCCCCACATGGAGAAGCTCGTGGCCCAGACCAACGAGTCCACCTCGATGGCCCAGCTCGACGGCAGCGACATCGTCTACGTGGCCCGGGTCGCCGTACCCAAGATCGTCACGCTCGCCGTGACCATCGGCACCCGCTTCCCCGCACCCGCCACGTCGATGGGGAAGGTGCTGCTGGCGGCGCTGCCGCCGGACCGGCTGGCCGGTGTGCTCGCCGAACCCTCCCGCTCCGGCATCACCCCGCGCTGGGAGCCCGCCCCCGAGGAGCTGGAGGCCTCGTTGCGCGAGGTCCGGGCGAAGGGCTGGGCGCTCGCCGACCAGGACCTGGCCCCCGGCATCCGCTCCGTGGCCACCGGGGTACGCGACGGCGACGGCCGGGTTGTCGCCGCCATCAACGTCACCGTGCACGCCGCCGAGACCTCGGTGGAGACGCTGCTCGAGGAGCACCTGCCGAAGCTGCTGCGCACGGCGGCGGACATCAGCCACGACTGGGCGCTGACCGCGTCCGTGCCGGTGCTCACCACCTGACCCGTCGGCGCCGTCAGCGGTCGACGGTGCCGACCGGCGCCATCACCCGCAGCGCGTTCGCGGCCAGGCCCACCCGGATCGGCGTGTGGCCGCGCAGCTCGCCGTCGACCTCCACCGGCGCCGGCCGGTCGGTCTCCAGCCAGAGCTCGCCGACGGCCAGGAAGGGCTCCTCGTGCAGCGTCCGGCGGTGGCCGCTCGTCGCGTTGCGTACGGTGTCCCGCAGCAGGCCGCCGCGGCTGCGGCCACCGACCGGGTACGCGACCAGCAGCCGGTCGTCAGCGTCGGCGTCCGCGGTGATCGGCCGTCCGGCGTGGAACCCGCCGTTGGCCACGTACAGCTGCCGGGTGACGTACGTGTGCTCGGCGCCGCCGGCGCGGATCGTCGCCCGCAGCGGGCGGTGCCGGGTGAGCAGGGCCAGGGCGGTGAGCGGGTACGCGACCCGCCCGGTGAGCCGCTTCAGGCGCGGCGGTGTGGTGATCATGACGTCGGCGGAGAGGCCGACGCCCACGTGGTTGGTGAACGGAGTGTCACCCGCGAGCCCCAGGTCCACGTCGACCACCGTGCCCGTGGCCAGGACCTCGACGGCCTGGTCGAGGCGGAGCGGGATGCCGATCGTCCGGGCGAAGTTGTTGGTCGTGCCCAGCGGCAGCAGGCCGAGCGCGATGTCCCGGTGAGCCAGCAGGCGCGCGGCGGAGCTGAGTGTGCCGTCGCCACCGCCGGCGACCAGCAGGTCCGGCTCGAGGTCGGCGGCCTCGGCGAGGGTCGACTCGAGCCGGTCGACCTGCTCCACCGGGTAGCGCCCGAGCAGGTCGAAGCCGGCCGCCGTCAGCAGCGCGCAGGCGCGCTCGTAGAGGTGGCGGCCCCGACGGGAGTGGGCGTTCACCACCAGCGCCGCCCGCCGGTCCCGCCGAATGGCCTCGCCCAGCTCCTGTTTCGTCCGCATCAGACCCGACCCTATCCGCAGTGGACCCGTCGCCACCCGCGAGCACCGGTATCGGTGCGGCGACGGCCCGCCGTGGTGGGCGGATCACCGCCGTCGCCACCCCCAGCGGCGCCGCTCCCCACGGCCGGTCGACGGCTGCTGCCGTTGCAGCATGCCGGCCGCGACCCGCAGCTTCGCCGTGATCTCCGTGCCGGCCGGGCCGAGGAGTCCGGCCAGCCCGTTGCCGAGCTGGAGCACCGTCCGGGCGCGGTCGGCGTCGCGGACCAGCACCAGGCACTGCGCGTAGACGGCGTAGGTGTTCGCGAGTTCCCAGATGCTCAGTGGACGGCTCGGGTCGGCGAGGCCCTGGCGCAGCTCGGTCGCCCGCGACGCGGCCAGGGCCGCCTCCCGGGCGTCGTCGTCCGCCGGGTCGTCGCCGAGCGCGCGGTGCAGCCGCGCGGTGGCGTAGTTGTGGTAGGCGGTGCCCATCGCCTCCCGCGTCCGGGGGCCGGCGCCCGGTGGCGGCCCGGCCGTGCGCAGGCCGACCCCCAGGGCCTCGTCGATCAGGGTGAGGCGGGTGCCGGGCTGGCCGGCGGCGAAGGCGGTCTCGGCGAGGTCGAGCATGGCGGTGACCAGCTCGGCCAGCGCCTCGTCGCGGGGCGCGGCCGTCGGGTCCCGCACCTCGGCCGCGACGGCGTCGTTGACCTGCGCGAAGAGGTCGACCGCCTCCCGGCCGAGCAGCATGCCCTCGCCGGGGCGGCCCCGGGCCGAGGCGAGCATGCCGCGCCGCCAGAGCGCCCGGGCCAGCTGCGCGCGCTCGCGCCGGTCGACCCGGCCGGGCGCCGCCACCGCCCGCCGGTACGCGTCGACCACGTCGCCCCAGACCCGGTCCGCCTCGCCCCAGGTGTGCTGCTGGCGCGAGAGCTCCCGTGCCCGGTCGAAGAGTGCCGTCCGCTGCTCCGGCGTCATGGCCCGCACCGCCCCTCGCCGTCGGCTCCCGCGGCCCGTCGGCCGCGAGCGACATCCGTCGATTCTAGGGCGGTCGTGCGGGTGGATCGCGCCCCAGCGGCGTCGCAAATGCGACGCCGATCGGTCGGGCGCACGTGGGGCGTGCCGGCATCGTCGTTCCCGCCATCGTGACCGTCCGCTCACCGTACGCTGCCCGGGGAGGGGTGCAGATGGCGGGAACACAGCGGGTCGCCGTGCTCGGGCTCGGCGGAATGGGCCAGCCGATGGCCGCCAACATCCTCCGGGCCGGCCTGTCCACGGTCGTCTGGAACCGCAGCCCCGAGGCGGCCCGCCGCCTCGGCGGGCAGGGCGCCCGGGTCGCCGACAGCCCGGCGGAGGCGGTACGGGAGGCCGACGTCGTGGTCACGATGGTGACCGACGCGGACGCCGTCCTCGCCGTCGCCGACGGGCAGGGGATGCTGGACGCGATGCCGGAGGGCGCGGTCTGGGCCCAGATGAGCACCATCGGGGTGGCCGGCACCGAGCGGGTCGCCCGGCTGGTGGCCGAGCGACGGCCCGGCGTGGTCCTCGTGGACGCGCCGGTCGCCGGCAGCCGCGGGCCGGCCGAGCAGGGCAAGCTCGCGGTGCTCGCCAGCGGCCCGGAGGAGGTCCGCGACCGGGTCGCGCCGGTCTTCGAGGCGGTGGGGCAGCGTACCGTCTGGGTCGGCCCGGTCGGCGCCGGTTCGCGGCTCAAGCTCGCCAACAACCTGCTGCTCGCGTTCCTCAACGAGGGCATCGCGGAGTCGCTGGCGCTGGGCCAGGCGCTCGGGCTGGACCGCGCGACGGTGCTGGAGGCGTTCCGGGGCAGCCCGATCGTCGCCCCGTGGGCCGCGGAGAAGCTGGAGCGGCTCGGCCGGGACGACTACTCGCCGCAGTATCCGCTCCGCCTCGCGCTCAAGGACGTGGAGCTGGCCCTGGAAGCGGGCGGCGCGCAACGGTTCGGCGTGGCCGATCGCCTGGCGGGGGAGTGGCGGCGCGCGGTGGACCAGGGCCTCGGCGACGAGGACCTGACCGTGGTGACCCGTGACCGCACGCCCTGAGCCCCGCCTGGTCGAGGTATTCGAACCGATTTCAGGCGGTAGGTCAGATCCGTAGGGTTAAGGTGATTTTGCGCAGGTTCCAAGCGGCCCGTTGTCCCTGGCCCTACCCGCAGCACCCGCGGTGCGGGCCACCGCATCCGCGAAGTGCGGTGGACGAGCGTCGCAGCACGACCCACGTCGGCGGCCACCCCGCCGACCGGTGAGCCAGACGGTGTCGCCGCGGAGTCGCGTGCCCGGACGGAGAGATGATGTCCCTGCTTGACGATGTCAACGAGCCCGCAGACCTCGACCGGCTCAGCGGCGACCAGCTTCGGCTGCTCGCGAGCGAGATCCGGGCGTTCCTCGTGGAGGCGGTCTGCCGGCGGGGTGGTCACCTCGGACCCAACCTCGGCGTCGTCGAGCTGACCGTCGCCCTGCACCGGGTGTTCCGCTCCCCGCACGACCGGATCATCTTCGACACCGGGCACCAGGCGTACGTCCACAAGCTGCTCACCGGCCGCCGGAAGCGGTTCGCCGCGCTGCGTGGCCGCGGCGGCCTCTCCGGCTACCCGCGCCGGGCCGAGTCACCGCACGACCTCGTGGAGAACTCTCACGCCTCCACCGCGCTCTCCTACGCGGAGGGGATGGCCCGCGCGTACGCCCTCGACGACGCCGACCGCGCCGTGGTGGCCGTCATCGGCGACGGCGCCCTCACCGGCGGCCTCGCCTGGGAGGCGCTCAACAACCTGGCCACCTCACCGGGCCGCGTGGTGGTCGTGCTCAACGACAACGGCCGCTCGTACGCCCCCACGGTGGGCGGGCTCGCCGGTCACCTCGCCGAGCGGCAGGGCGGCGGCGACCTCGGGCCGACCGTCTTCGAGTCGCTGGGCCTGACCTACCTCGGCCCGGTCGACGGCCACGACGTGGCCCAGGTCGAGGAGGCGCTGCGCAAGGCGCGCGCCACCGACCGGTCCGTGGTGGTGCACTGCCTCACCCGCAAGGGATACGGGCACATCCCCAGCGAGACCGACGAGGCCGACCGGCTGCACGCCATCGGCGTGGTCGATCCGCTCACCGGGCAGCCCTCGACCCCGCCGCCGCGCACCTGGACCGACGCCCTCTCCGACGAACTCGTCGCCATCGGCGGCGACCGGCCCGACCTCGTGGCGGTCTCCGCGGCGATGCTCGGTCCCACCGGTCTGGCCGCCTTCGGCGCGCGCTACCCCGAACGGACCGTCGACGTCGGCATCGCCGAGCAGCACGCCGTCACCTCGGCCGCCGGCCTCGCCTTCGGCGGGAAGCACCCGGTGGTGGCCGTGTACGCCACCTTCCTCAACCGCGCCGTCGACCAGGTGCTGCTCGACGTGGCCCTGCACCGCCTGCCGGTCACCCTCGTGCTCGACCGGGCGGGGATCACCGGCCCGGACGGGCCCAGCCACCACGGCATGTGGGACCTCGCGCTGCTCGGCGCGGTGCCGGGGGTGCGGGTCGCCGCGCCCCGGGACGAGGCGACCCTGCGCGAGGAGCTGCGGGAGGCGGTCGCCGACGAGGGCGGCCCCACCGTGCTGCGCTTCCCGAAGGCCCGGGTCGGCGACGAGATCCCCGCGCTCTACCGCACCGGCGGGGTCGACGTGCTGCGTACCGCCGCCGCGGCCCCCGTCCTGCTGGTGGCCGTCGGCGCGATGGCCGCACCGGCGCTGCGCGCCGCCGACCTGCTCGCCGAGGCCGGCGTCGAGTGCACCGTCGTGGACCCCCGCTGGGTCCGCCCGGTCAACCCCGCGCTGACCGCCCTCGCCGCCGACCACACCCTGGTCGTCACCGTCGAGGACGGCATCCGCGACGGCGGCATCGGCAGCGCCGTCGCGCTGGCGCTCGCCGACGCGGCCGTGGGCGCCCCCGTACGGGCCCTCGGCCTGCCGACCTGGTTCATCCCGCACGGCGAACGCGCCGGCCTGCTGGCCGAGCACGGGCTGGACCCGCCCGGCATCTGCGCCGCGGTCCTGCACCAGGTCTCCACCCTCCCCGCCGACCTGCACCAACGGCTGCGGGACCGGGCGCAGACCCCGCTGACGCCGCTGCCCGGATGAGCCACGACCGCCGACCCCACGCCCGAGAGGAAGGAGACCAGGGATGAGCCAGCAGGCCGTGGTTCCCGCCGTGCACCGGCTCGCCCAGGCCCGGGCGCAGGAGAACTTCCCGGTCGCTCTGCGGGTGCTGCCCCGGCGGTACCGCCGCCACCTCGTCGCCGTCTACGCGTACGCCCGACACGTCGACGACCTCGGCGACGAGCCGCAGGCGCCCGGCGTGGACCGGGTCGCCGAACTGGACCGGATCGAGGCGGACCTGCGGGCGCTGCACACCGGCCGGGCGGTGAACCACCCGGTGGTACGCGCCCTCGCGCCCACGGTGACCGAGTGCCGGCTGCCCCTCGACGCCCTCCTCCGGCTCGTCGAGGCGAACCGGGTCGACCAGCATGTCACCCGGTACGGCACCTTCGCGCAGCTCGTCGAGTACTGCACGCTCTCCGCCAACCCGGTGGGTGAGCTGGTGCTGCACGTGTTCGGGCAGGCCGGGCCGGCCCGCCGGGAGCTGTCGGACCGCGTCTGCACCGCCCTGCAGATCGTCGAGCACCTCCAGGACGTCGCGGAGGACCACGGGCGCGGGCGGGTCTACCTGCCGGCGGAGGACATGGACCGGTTCGGGGTCACCGAGGACGACCTGGCCCGACCGGCGGCGACGCGGCAGCTGCGGGAACTCGTCGCCTTCGAGGCCGAACGCGCCCGCGCCTGGCTCGACGCCGGCGCCCCGCTCGTCTCGGCGCTGCACGGCTGGGCCCGACTCGCGGTCGGCGGCTACCTGGCCGGCGGCCGGGCGACGCTCGACGCGCTGGCCCGGGCCGACCACGACCCGCTGCGCCACGACGTCCGACCCCACCGGCGGCGGGTGCTGCGTCGCTGGCTGGGCGCCACCGTGCGGAGCGCCGGATGACCGCGACGATCGTCGGCGTCGAGGCCGCGTACCGCCGCTGCGAGGACATCACCCGCAGTCAGGCCGCCAACTTCGCGTACGGCATCCGGCTGCTGCCCCCGGCAAAGCGCCGCGCGCTGTCCGCCATCTACGCCACCGCCCGGCGCATCGACGACATCGGCGACGGCGACCTGCCGCCGGACGAGAAGCTCGACCGGCTGGAGCGGACCCGCGCGGCCCTGCACCGGCTCCCCGCCGACAGCGGCGGCGATCCGGTGCTCACCGCCCTCGGGCACGCGGCCACCCGGATGCCCGTTCCGCTGGCCGCGTTCGACGAGCTGATCGACGGCTGCGCCGCCGACGTCACCGGCCGCCGCTACGGCACCTTCCACGACCTGGTCTGGTACTGCCAGTGCGTGGCCGGCTCGATCGGTCGGCTCTCGCTCGGCGTCTTCGGCACCGCCGGCCCGGACCGGGCGGCCCCCCTGGCCGACGCCCTCGGGGTGGCGCTGCAACTGACCAACATCCTGCGCGACCTCGTCGAGGACCGCGCCAACGGGCGGGTCTACCTGCCCGCCGAGGACCTGGAGCGGTTCGGCTGCACGCTGGAGCTGCGCGGGACCGGGTTCACCGACCCGCCCGAGAGGTTGGTCGAGCTGGTGCGCTTCCAGGCGGCCCGAGCGGCCCGCTGGTACGACACCGGGCTGCGGCTGCTGCCCATGCTGGACCGGCGCAGCGCCGCCTGCACGGCCGCGATGGCCGGCATCTACCGCCGGCTGCTCGCCCGGATCGCCGCCGACCCGCTCGCGGTCACCCGGACCCGGGTGTCGCTGCCCGGGCGGGAGAAGGCCTGGGTGGCGGCCCGCGCTCTCGTCGGACGTACGGCATGACCGGGCCGGGTCGGACGCCGCGGGGCAGCGGCGGGGTGTGTGTCGTCGGCGGCGGGCTGGCCGGGATCGCGGCGGCGATCCGCCTCGCCGACCTCGGCCTCCCCGTGACGCTGCTGGAGAGCCGCGCCGAACTCGGCGGCGCCACCTACTCCTTCCGACGCGACGGCTGGACCGTCGACACCGGCCAGCACGTCTTCCTGCGCTGCTACGACGCGTACCGTGGCCTCCTGGACCGGCTCGGCACCACCGCCGGCACGCAGGTGCAGCCCCGCTTCGAGGTGCCGGTGCTGTTGCCGGGCCACCCGCCGCACCTGCTGAGCCGCCGCCGGCTGCCCGCGCCGGCCCACCTGCTGCCCGCGCTGGCCGGCTACCGGCTGCTCACCCCCGTGGAGCGGCTCGCCGCCGTCCGGGCCTGCGCCGCGCTGCGCCGGGTCGACCCGGACTCGCCCGCCACCGACCGGGAGAGCTTCGGCGACTGGCTCGCCGCGCACGGGCAGACCCCACGGTCGACGCGGCGGCTCTGGGACCTGATCACGGTGGCCGCGCTCAACGTGCCGAGCACGCAGGCGTCCCTGGCGCTGGCCGCCCGGGTGTTCCGCACCGGGCTGCTGGAGTCCGCCGACGCCGGTGACATCGGCCGCCCGCTGGTGCCGCTCGTGGAGCTGCACGCGGTCGCCGCCCGGCGGGTGCTGGACCGGCTCGGCGCCCAGGTGCGACTGCGGACCCGGGTGCGGTGGATCCACCCCGAGCCGACGGGCTTCCGCGTCGGCGTGGACGGCGGGGAGATCGCCGCCGACGCCGTCGTGCTGGCGGTGCCGCACCCGGCGGCGGCCGCCCTGGTGCCGCCGGCCGCCGCGCCGGGCGCCGGCGAGTGGGCCCGGCTCGGCGCCGCGCCGATCGTCAACGTGCACCTGCGTTACACCCGCCGGGTCACCCGGCTGACCATGGCCGCCGCGGTGGAGTCCCCGGCCCAGTGGATCTTCGACCGGTCCGGTTCGGACGCCGGCGACGAACAGCACCTCGTGGTGTCCCTCTCAGCCGCCGACGCCGAGATCGACCGTCCCGCCTCCGAACTGGTCGCCACCCAGCGCGAGGCGCTCGCCCAGCTCTTCCCCGCCGCGCGGCACACCCCGGTACGCGACGCGTTCGTCACCCGGGAGCCGCGGGCCACCTTCCGGCAGAGCCCCGGCAGCCGGGCGTACCGGCCGGCGGCGAGCACCCACCTGCCCGGGCTGGTACTGGCCGGCGCATGGACCGACACCGGATGGCCGGACACGATGGAGGGCGCGGTGCGCAGCGGCCAGGTGGCCGCCGACATCCTCGCCCACCAGCTCGTGTCCCGGCCCCGACACCACACGGAGGCCGCACGATGACCGTTGTACGCAGCCGCAGCACCGACCAGATACAGACGTACGTCGAGCCGGCCATCCGCGCGCTGCTGGACCGCCTCGACCCGGGCAACCGGCTGGTCGCGGGCTACCAGCTCGGCTACTGGGACGCCGACGGGTCCCCGGCCGCCAGCCAGGGCAAGGGGCTGCGTCCGGCGCTGGCGCTGCTCTCCGCCCGGGCGGCCGGCGCCCCGCCCGAGGCGGGCGCCCCGGCGGCCGCGGCGGTCGAGCTGGCGCACAACTTCTCGCTGCTGCACGACGACGTCATGGACGGCGACACCGAGCGCCGCCACCGGCCGACCGCGTGGACCGTCTTCGGCGTCGGACCGGCCATCCTCGCCGGGGACGCGCTGATCGGCCTCGCGTACGAGGCGCTCATCGAGGTGCCCGGGGGCGAACCGGCGACGCGCCGCCTCGCCCAGGACGTGCGGGCGCTGATGGCCGGCCAGATGGCCGACCTGACCTTCGAGCGGCGCGACGACGTGACGCTCGACGAGTGCCTCACGATGGTCGGCAACAAGACCGCCGCCCTTCTGTCGGGCTCGTGCGCGCTCGGCGCGCTGCTCTGCGGCGGGCCGTCCGGACTGGTGGACGGCCTGTCCCGGTTCGGTTTCCACCTGGGGCTCGCCTTCCAGCTCGTCGACGACGTGCTCGGCATCTGGGGCGACCCCGGGCGCACCGGCAAACCGGTCGGCTCGGACCTGCGGGCCCGCAAACGCAGCATCCCCGTCGTGCAGGCGCTCTCCGGCGGGGACCCCGCGGGGCTGGCCCTCGCCGACCTCTACCGCTCACCCCAGCCCCTCACCGACGACGACGTCGCCCGCGCCACCGAGCTGATCGAGGCGACCGGCGCCCGCGACTGGACCCGGCAGCGGGCGTGGCAGGAGACCGAGGCCGCCCGCGCCGAGCTGGAGGCGCTCGACCTGCCGGAGGACGTACGGGCCGAACTCACCGACGTGGCCGACTTCATCACGGGACGGGACCACTGATGACCGAGCTGCTGTCACCGGAGACCACCACCGCCACGGCCGCGCGACCGGCCGGTCCGGACCCGCTGGACGGGGCCCGCGAGGCGCTGCACCGCGCCCGCGAGCACCTGCTCGGGTTGCAGGACGACGCCGGCTGGTGGAAGGGCGACCTCGCCACCAACGTGACCATGGATGCCGAGGACCTGATGCTGCGGCAGTTCCTCGGCATCCGCACGGCCGAGCAGACCGAGGAGACGGCCCGCTGGATCCGCTCGCAGCAGCGGCCCGACGGCGCCTGGGCGACGTTCCACGGCGGGCCCGGCGACCTCTCCACCACCATCGAGGCGTACGTCGCGCTCCGCCTGGCCGGCGACACGGTCGAGGAGCCGCACATGTCGGCCGCCGCGGCCTTCGTCCGGGCGCACGGCGGCCTGGCCGCCAGCCGCGTCTTCACCCGCATCTGGCTCGCCCTGTTCGGGCACTGGCCCTGGTCGCGGCTGCCGGCCATCCCGCCCGAGCTGGTGCTGCTGCCGTCCTGGATGCCGTTCAACGTCTACGACTTCGCCTGCTGGGCGCGGCAGACCATCGTCCCGCTCTCGATCGTCCGCGCGCTGCGGCCGGTGCGGTCGCTCGGCTTCGGCGTCGACGAGCTGCGCACCGCCGCGCCGCCACCGCCGCCGCCGCGGCTGACCACCCGCCCCGGCATGTTGCACCGGCTGGACCGCCTCGCCGCCGGCTACGAGCGGGTCGCCCTCGGCCCGGTCCGCCGCAACGCGCTGCGCCGCGCCGCCGAGTGGATCGTGGCCCGGCAGGAGGCGGACGGCTCGTGGGGCGGCATCCAGCCCCCGTGGGTCTACTCGATCATGGCCCTGCACCTGTTGGGGTACCCGCTGGACCACCCCGTGCTGCGCGCCGGGCTGGCGGGCCTGGAGCGGTTCACCATCCGGGAGGAGACCCCGGACGGCCCGGTGCGCTGGCTGGAGGCGTGCCAGTCGCCGGTCTGGGACACCGCGCTCGCGGTCACCGCGCTCGCCGACGCCGGGCTCCCGGCCACGCACCCCGCCGTCGAGCGGGCCGGCCGCTGGCTGCTCGACGAGGAGGTCCGCGTCCGCGGCGACTGGGCGGTGCGCCGCCCGCACACCCCGCCCGGCGGCTGGGCCTTCGAGTTCGACAACGACGGGTACGCCGACACCGACGACACCGCCGAGGTCGTCATGGCGCTGCGGCGCACCAACCTGCCCGTCGAGGCGCCGGTGCTGCGGGCCACCCGCTGGCTGCTGGGCATGCAGTCCCGCGACGGCGGCTGGGCCGCGTTCGACGCCGACAACACCCGCGCCCTCATCGGCGAGCTGCCGTTCTGCGACTTCGGCGAGGTCATCGACCCGCCCAGCGCGGACGTGACGGCGCACGTGGTCGAGGCCCTGGCGGCCGAGAACTTCGCGGGCACGATGCCGGTGCGCCGCGGCGTGCACTGGCTGCTGCGCGCCCAGGAGCCGGACGGGTCGTGGTTCGGCCGGTGGGGCGCCAACCACGTGTACGGCACCGGCGCCGTCGTGCCGGCCCTCGTGGCCGCCGGTGTGCCACGGCGCCACCCGGCGATCCGCCGAGCCGTGGGCTGGCTGCTCGCGCACCAGAACGCCGACGGCGGCTGGGGCGAGGACCTGCGCTCGTACCGCGACCCGTCCTGGGTGGGGCGCGGCGAGTCCACCGCCTCGCAGACGGCCTGGGCGCTCCTGGCCCTGCACGCCGCCGGCCACGGCACCGACGAGCCGGCCCTGCGGGCGGTGCGGTGGCTGGTCGACACGCAGCGCCCGGACGGCGGGTGGGACGAGCCGCAGTTCACCGGGACCGGTTTCCCCGGCGACTTCTACATCAACTACGGGCTGTACCGGTTGGTCTTCCCGATCAGCGCGCTCGGCCGCGTCCTGGGCGCGCGAGCGGGCGACACCGAGGCCACGGTGACCCGGTGATCCGCCCCGGCACCCCGGACGCTCCGGCGTGGACGCTCTACGCGCCCATGCGCCCGGAGCTGTCCGCGCTGCGGCGCGGGCTGGGGGCCGCCGACCCGCTCGCGCGGCTCACGCTCTGCCGCACCGGCATCGGGCCGCGCCGCGCCCGCTCCGTCGCCGCCCGCCGCCCGGACGGCACGGCCCCGGTCGCGGTCGCGGGCATCGGCGGCGGGCTCGCGCCCGACCTGGCCACCGGCGACGTGGTGGTCGCCAGCGTCGTACGCGCCGACCCACTGGCCCCGGACGCCCCGGCGGGCGAGGTCCGGATGCCCGACGCCGACCTGCTCGCCGCCGCCCTGCGCCGGCGTGGGCTGCGGGTGCACGTCGGCCCGGTGGTCAGCACCGACCGGCTCGTCGACGGGGCGGCCCGGGATCGGCTCGCCGCGACCGGCGCGCTCGTGGCGGACCTGGAGTCGGCGTGGCTGCTGGCCGGCTGTGCCGGGCGCCCGACGGCCTGTGTGCGGGTGGTCGCCGACACCGCGGCCGGCCCGCTCTACCGCCCGGCCGTCCTGCGCCAGGTGCGCGCCGCGCTGCGGGTGTTGCCCGAGGTGGCCACCGGACTCACTGAGTGGGCCGCCGCGGCCGGCAGCGTGCACCACCTGCTGCTGGCCTCGCCCCGGTCGTTCTGTGCCGGGGTGGAGCGGGCGATCGCCGTGGTGGAGCAGGCGCTGCGCCGGCACGGGCCACCCGTCTACGTCCGCAAGCAGATCGTGCACAACGCCCGGGTCGTGGCCGACCTGCGTGCCCAGGGCGCGGTCTTCGTCGACGAACTCGACGAGGTGCCCGAGGGGGCGCTCACCGTCTTCTCGGCGCACGGGGTGTCGCCCGCCGTACGCCAGGAGGCCGCCGACCGGCGGCTGCCCGTCATCGACGCCACCTGTCCGCTGGTGACGAAGGTGCACGCCGAGGCGCGCCGGTTCGCCGGCCGCGGCGACACGGTGCTGCTGATCGGGCACCACGGCCACGAGGAGACCGACGGCACGCTGGGGGAGGCGCCGGACCGGATCCGCCTGGTGCCCGACCCGGCCACCGCGGAGACGGTGCAGGTCGACGACCCGCAGCGGGTGTCCTACCTGGTCCAGACCACGCTCGCGGTGGACGAGGCGGCGGGGATCCTCGACACGCTGCGCCGCCGCTTCCCGGCGCTCGTCGGCCCCGGCTCCGACGACATCTGCTACGCCACCACCAACCGGCAGCGGGCCATCACGGCCGTCGCGGCCCGGGCCGACCTGGTCCTGGTCGTCGGCTCGCCCAACTCGTCGAACTCCCGTCGGCTGGTGGAGGTGGCCGAGCGCGCCGGGGCCCGCGCCCACCTGGTGGACGACGTGAGCGGCGTCGACCTGCGCTGGCTCGCCGGCGCGCGGACGGTCGGCATCACCGCCGGCGCCTCGGCGCCGCCCGGGCTGGTGGACGAGGTCGTCGCGGCGCTCACCGCGCTCGGCGCGAGGGAGGTGAGCGAGCACACCGCAGCCGTGGAGGACGTGGTTTTCACCCTGCCGAAGGAGGTACGCCAGCCGTGAGTATGCCGTTGCGTCAGAGCCTACGTATCGCGCGATACCTGGCCGGACAGAAGATACGCCGGCGCAAGCATTTCCCGCTCCTGCTGGAGCTGGAGCCGCTGTTCGCCTGCAACCTGAAGTGCGCGGGCTGCGGCAAGATCCAGCAGCCGGCGAGCCTGTTGAAGCGCCGGATGCCGGTGGAGCAGGCGCTCGCCGCGGTGGAGGAGTGCGGCGCGCCGATGATCTCCATCGCGGGCGGGGAGCCGCTCATGCACCCGGAGATCGACAAGCTGGTCGCCGAGCTGGTGCGGCGCAAGAAGTTCGTCTTCCTCTGCACCAACGCCCTGCTGCTGCCCAAGAAGATCGACAAGTTCACGCCGTCGCCGTACTTCGCCTTCACCGTCCACATCGACGGGTTGCGGGAGCGGCACGACGCGGCGGTGTGCAAGGAGGGCGTGTTCGACGCCGCGGTGGAGGCCGTACGCGAGGCGAAGCGGCGAGGCTTCCGGGTCACCACCAACACCACGTTCTTCAACACCGACACCCCGCAGACCGTCATCGAGGTGCTCGACTACCTCAACGACGACCTGAAGGTCGACGAGATGATGCTCTCCCCGGCGTACGCCTACGAGAAGGCGCCCGACCAGGAGCACTTCCTCGGCGTCACGGAGACCCGGGAGCTGTTCCGCAAGGCGTTCTCCGGCGGCCGTCGGGCCCGCTGGCGGCTCAACCACTCCCCGCTGTTCCTGGACTTCCTGGAGGGCAAGGTCGACTTCGGGTGCACGGCGTGGGCCATCCCGTCGTACTCCCTGCTGGGCTGGCAGCGGCCCTGCTACCTGATGAACGACGGCTACACGCAGACCTACCGGGAACTGGTGGAGACGACCGACTGGGACAGCTACGGCCGGGGCCGCGACGCGCGCTGCGCCAACTGCATGGCGCACTGCGGCTACGAGCCGACCGCCGTGCTGGCCACCATGTCCTCGCTGCGCGAGTCGTTGCGCGCCATGCGCTCCTCGGCGGTCTGAGCCGCCGACCGCCCGCGCCCACGGGGCCGTCCGCGTGAGCGCGCCGTGGACGGCCCGGCCGCTCGGCGACTCAACCGAAGCGGCCCGCGAGCCGGCGGTACACCGCCGGCAGCAGCCCGCGTACCGCCACCGGGAGGCGTAGCCAGCCGGGCACGTAGACCTCGGCCCGGTCCCGGACGATCGCGTCGGCCAGGGCGTCGGCGACCCGGTCCGGCGGCACCGGTCGGGGCCGGCGCCGCCGGTACGGCTGGCCCCGGCGGCTGAAGAACGGGGTGTCCACGACCCCGGGCACCAGGGTGCTCACCGCGACCCTCCGCGACGCCAGCTCCAGGCGCAGGCTCTGCGCGAACGTGTCCAGACCGGCCTTGGTGGCCGCGTACACGGCCTCCCCGTTCACGCCCAGCCGCCCGGCGATCGAGCCCACGAAGACCAGGTGGCCACCCCGGTGACACATCCCGGGCAGCAGCGCCCGGGTCAGCTCGATGGGCGCGCGCAGGTTCACCGCGAGCAGTTCGTCGGCGAGAGAGTCCGCCATCCCGGGAAACGGGCCGGCCCAGCCCACGCCGGCGTTGTTGACCAGCACGTCCACCCGCGTGTGGCGGGCCAGGGCCCGCTCGGCGAGTTCCCGCCCGGCGTGCGGCCGGCTCAGGTCGGTCACGAGCGTGGTGGCGCCGGTCTCCGCGGCGAGGCGCTCCAGCCGCGCCGGGTCGCGGCCGGCCGCGACGACCTGACTGCCGGCGCTCGCCAACCGCCGTACCACCGCCGCGCCGATCCCCGACGACGCGCCGGTCACCAGCACCACCGCGCCGGTCAGGCGCACCGCGGCACCCCGGGCGGGATCGCGCCCGGCACCGTCCGGTCGGGCTCGTCGACCGCCACCGTGCCGGCCGCGGCGTGTCCCGGGCCGGTGTCACGGTGCAGGGCCTCGGTCGTCGCGTCACCGACCTGCTCGGACCCACTTCCGTCCGCACCGGCGGGCGCGGTCACGGCGTCGACCGTCACCCGACCTTCCGCGCCGCTGTCACCTGGGGGGCCGTCCGCCTCGGCGAGGAGGTCGGCCAGGCCGATCCGCAACGCCGTGACCGTGGCCGCACCGATGTCGGCCAGCGCCGCGTTGAGGATCACCCCGATCTCGAAGCTGGGGCCCCGGCGCAGGACCGCGACGCCGAGGTGCACACCGTCGGCGAGGGCGACGACCGGTGCCGCGGCCCGCATCGGCGCGCCGACGAGCAGCCGGGGCGGGAAGGTCGCCGGCATGTAGGAGACGACCACGTTGAGCCGGCGGCTGGTGTAGAAGCGCCGGGCCAGCGCCGCGTGCACCGGCGCCGGCAGGCTGCCCATCGCGCGCATCACGAGGTTTGCCGCCTCGGCCTCGCCGCTGCGCAGCGCCGCGCGCAGCGCGCGGCGTACCTCGGCGACCCGCTCCCGGGGCGGCAGGGGACCCAGGGGGAGGTCGAGCGTCACGGCTCCGGTCCAGTTGCCCTGGGTGGGGGCGCGTCGCCGGGCG
Organism: Micromonospora xinjiangensis; assembly: GCF_056150165.1. Classification (NCBI taxonomy): domain Bacteria; kingdom Bacillati; phylum Actinomycetota; class Actinomycetes; order Micromonosporales; family Micromonosporaceae; genus Micromonospora; species Micromonospora xinjiangensis. The sequence goes on from NZ_JAXCFO010000004.1 coordinate 701,749, forward strand.
TCGCGGGAGACCGCGAACATCACCCGCAGCCGGGGCGGCACCGGGGCCGGGTGCGCGGCGCCCAGGGCGCCGGCGGTCAACGCCAGCATGAGCTCGCTCGGGTGTGCCTGGCAGGCGCGGGCCGCGCGCAGGACGTCGGACGCCGGCAGGCTCGCGGTGACGAGCCGCCGCCGCGGCGAGTCGATCCGCTGGTTGAGTGCGGTGCGGGGCGCGGTCCCCTGCGTGGCCAGGCGGGCCAGACCCCGCACGGTCCGGCCGACCCGGCGCGCCGCGTCGCGCATCCCGGTGACGGGGGCCGGCTCCGGCCGGGCCGGCCCTGACCGCGGCGGTCCGGGCGGGTCCCCCCGCCCGGACCGGGTCGACGGGTCGTCCGCCGGCGCGTCGAGCAGGCGGCGCACGACGGCGATCGCGGAGATCCCGTCGCCGAGGCTGTGGTGCAGCTTCACCGCCACCCGCGTCCGGCCCCCGGGCAGGCCGCCGACCAGCAGCATCCGCCAGAGCGGCCGGTCCGTGGGCAGCGGCTCGGACCAGAACCGGTCGACCGCGGCGCCACCGTCGTCGCCGGGGCCCACCTGGACCTCGTCGAGGTGGGCGGCCGGGTCCACGGTCCGGTCGATCACCCAGCCGGGACGCCGCCACGGGCCCCGGTCCACCAGGCGGCGGCGGAGCGTGGTGATCGCCGGGAGACGCCGGGCGAGCAGCGCGGCCAGCTCCGCCCGGGTCAGCGGACGGCCGTCCGGGTGCGGACCGAGCTCCATGACGGTGCCGATCTGCTGGGCCTCCGTGGGTGTCTGCACATGACGGAAGAAGGCGTCCTGCGGCCGGAGCGGCCAGCTGGGCCGCCGCCCGCGCCCGCTGGTGTCCCGCCCGGCGGCGTCCCGGGACCGGGCCGCGGCGACGGCCGGCAGACCGAGGCCCGGCAGCTGCCCGTCGGGCGGGACCTCGACCGGCTCGGCCGGCAGGTGGAGCCGCGTGCGGACTCCCGCGACGAGTGTCTGCGGGGTGTGGGCCGTCTCGGCGAGGCCGGCCGCCGCCATGAGCGCCGCGTTGGCCGCGCCGTGCGCGGCGATGGGCCGGTACATGACGATCGGCGTGCCGGTGGCCAGCGCCTCCAGCGCCGTGGCCCCGCCCGCGTTGGTGACCAGCAGCCGGGCCGCTTGCAGCAGGGTGGGCATGTCGTCGACCCAGCCCCGCACGAGCAGCCGCCCCGGTGGGACGTCGAGGGCCGCCAGCCGGGCCGCCAGCCGCTCGTTGCGCCCGCACACGGCCACCACCTGGATCGGGTCGCCGATGCCGACCAGCGCCTGGATCGCCTCCTCGACCGCGCCGAAGCCGTACGAGCCGCACGCCACCACGACCGCCGCCCGGTCCGGGTCGAGGTCGCAGCGCCGGGCGGCCTCCCTCCGGTCGCCCGGCCGGAACGAGTCGAGCACCGGCGGGGCGCACACGCCCAGCGGCACGCCCGGCGCGGCGACGGCCGCCACCGGCAGGGCGGCCGGGTGCACCACCACGTTGAGGTCCAGGTCGGGATAGACCCAGAACGGGTGCGGCGCGAAGTCCGATACCCACGCGCCGACCGGCACGCCGAGCCCGCGGTGCCGTCGCAGCCACGCCAGGCCGGCGCTGCCCAGGGGGTAGGTGGAGACGATCAGGTCCGGGTCGAACGCCTCGATGACCGGGGCGAGCCGGCGTCCCGCCCACGAGCCGGTGAACCACTTGGCGGTGGAGGCGAACCACCGGTGCCGCCACAGCGCGGCCCAGAAGAACTCGTACAGCCAGGGTGTCATCCCGACATTCGTCACGTAGGTGCGCCGGAAGCCACGGCCCACCCCGGGGCCCATGACCTCGAGCGTGTCCACCCAGCCCACCCGGCTGCCCGGCCACAGCGCGTGGACGCGCTCCTCCAGCGCCCGCCCGGTGGCGTCGTGCCCGCCGCCGATGTCGGCCGAGACCACGAGGACCCGCCGGGCCACCGGCTCGGCCGCCTCCGGTCCGCCGGGCGCGCTCATCGCTCACCCGTCCCGTCCGGCGTGCGATACCTGCCCGAAGACGGGTATGCGCAGGTGCCTTCGCCGGCCGGGTCCGGCGCCGTCGACACCGGGATCGGGACATGCTTTTGGGCTTCGTGCTGGCGATCGGCGCCGCGCTGTGCAGTGCCACCGCCGCGATCGTGCAGTCGATCGGGGCCCGCCGGCTGTCGGCCACCCCGCACGTCGATCCACGACTGCTGTTGCGGCTCGTGCGCAACGGCCCGTACGCGACCGGCCTGGTGCTCGACGGGGCGTCCTCCCTGCTCACCTTCACCGCCCTGCGGACGCTGCCGCTCTTCGCGGTGCAGGCGGTGGGTGCGGCGAACCTCGGCATGGTGGCGATCATCGCCATGGTCGTGCTCAAGATCCGGCTGAGCGCGCGCGACTGGACGGCGATCGTCGGGGTCATCGCCGGTCTGGTGCTCCTGGTGCTGTCCGCGGTGGCCGGGCCACCGGAGAAGATGTCCGACAGCGTCGGCTGGTATCTGCTCGGCGCGGTGGCCGCGGTGGCCGTCGGGGCGTACTTCGGCAGTCCGGCCATGTGCGGCCCGGCCGTGCCGGGTCTGCTCGCGGGCCTGTCGTTCGGCTCCGCCGCGCTCGGCGCGCGGCTGCTCGGCCGCGTGGAGAGCGTCGGCGACGTGGTGGGCAACCCGGCGACGTACGCCGTGTTGCTGGCCGGCCTCACCGGTGTGCTGCTCTACGCCACCGCGCTGCAGCGCGGCTCGGTGACGGTCGCCTCCGCGTCGTCCATCGTCGGGCAGACGCTGGCCCCGGCGGCGACCGGCTGGCTGCTGCTCGGCGACCGGGTGCGCCCCGGCTTCACGCCGGTGGCGATCCTGGGCTTCCTGCTCGCCGTCAGCGGCGCGGTCGCGCTCGCCCGGCACGCCCAGCCGGAGGCCCGGCCGGGGGCCCGGCCGGAGGACTGCGGGCCGGAGCCAGGCGGTCGCTGACATGGCGGTGCTCCCTGGCGGTACGCGGCGGAGGGGCGCCGACAGCCGCCCCTTCGGAACAATCATCAGCTTAATCACCATTTGCATACTCTTACGGTGATTGCCGGACTGCCCGGAATGGCAGCGGCGTCGGGGCCGGGGGACGGCCGCCCCTGGTGCTCGTTTATCGCCGGTCGGGCCGGGAACCCGCGCGGCGCTGCCAGGCGCGACGGCGGACGCCGAGGGTGGGTTGCCGGCGGGACCGGGAACTCCGGCGGCGGTGTCGGGACGCGGACGACCACGGTAGGGAGAAACACTTGACCGGGCCGGTTGGCGTGCGGTGAACGGGACGACAGAGATGGTGGCGGGCGTGCCCATCGCCCTGGCCGCCGCCGCGGCGTTCGGCGCCTCGGGCGTGTTGCAGTTCCGCGCCGGGAAGCAGGTGCCGGAGGAGCCGGCCGGCCGGCCCACGCTCCTGGTCCACCTGGTGGGCATCCCCAGTTGGCGTTGGTCGGTGGTGCTCGCGGTGCTGGCGTTCGCGCTCCAGGTGGCGGCGCTCAGCCTGATCCCGCTCATCCTGGTGCAACCGCTGCTGGTGACCGGGCTGGTGTGGTACGTGCTGCTCTTCGCGGCGTTCATGCACGACCGCCCCGACCGCACGATCCTGCTCGAGTCGACCCTGTGCCTCTTCGGCCTCGCCGCCTTCCTCGTGATCGCCCAGCCGGGCCGGGGGGAGGGGCGAGGGCTGGAGTCGGTCTGGTCGGCCGTCCTGCTCGGTGTCTCCGTGGTGGTCGCGATAGGGCTCTGCCTGCTCGCGGCGCTGCGGCTCGACCGGCGCTGGCGCCCGATCCCGCTGGCCCTCGCGGCGGGGGTCTGTTACGGGGTGACCGCCGGCCTCATCAGCAGCCTGGCGTTCCACCTCCAGGAGAGCCCGTGGGAGATCTTCACGCAGTGGCAGGCGTACGCGGTCGCGGTGCTCGGCCCGTTCGGGGTGCTGCTCAGCCAGAACGCGTACCAGGCCGGGCCGCTGGGCGCGCCGGCGCTGGCCGCGATCACGGTCACCGACCCGCTGGTGGCGGTGCTGGTCGGCCTGATCTGGCTGGACGAGTCGATCCGGGGTGGGCCGCTGCCGGCGCTGGGCGAGGCGCTCTCGCTCGTGGTGGTGATCCTGGCGGTCGTCATGCTGGCCCGGCGCGCGCCGCACGTGAAGGGCGGGTAGCGGGCCGGGCACCGGGCCGGAGACCGTCCGGCGGCCTCCGGCTCCGGTCGCCGGGATCAGGCCACCAGGTCGACCCGGCCGTTGTCGAGGTCGTACCGGGCGCCGACCACCTTCACGGCCCCGGCGTGGACCTTCTCGGCCACGATCTCGCTGCGGTCGAGCAGGCCCCGGACCTGCGCCCGGACGTTGGCCCGGACGGCGTTCTCCACCGGGTCGCCGGGCTCGTCGAGGACGGGCTCGACCACGGGCCGGAGGCTGTCGACGATCGTGCCGATGTGGCCCGGCGCGGACCCGCCGGTGCGGATCGCGTCGATGGTGGCGGTGATCGCGCCGCACCGTTCGTGGCCGAGCACGACGATCAGCGGGCTGCCGAACTCCTCCACCGCGAACTCGACGCTGCCCAGCAGCAGGTCGTCGACGATGTTCCCGGCCACCCGGTTGTCGAACAGGTCGCCCAGGCCCTGGTCGAAGAGCACCTCCGGGGCCACCCGGGAGTCGGCGCAGCCGATCGTGACGGCGAAGGGGTGCTGGCCGGCCGCCAGGCGGTGCAGGTCCGCGAGGCCCTGGTGGGGATGCCGCGCGTGGCCGGTGACGAACCGGTGGTTGCCGCGCAGCAGGCGGCGCAGGGCCTCGGCGGGTGAGGCCGGGGCGGGTTCGGTGGGCGCGGCGGTGGCCGGGGCGGCGCCGGTGACCGCACCGAGTGCGACGGCGGCGCCGCCGGCGGCCAGCAGCGACCGGCGGGACAGGGGTGGACGTGTCATGATGATCTCCCGTGGTGAGGTTCGCCCATTCCTACCACCGCGCCGTCCACTGTGGTCGGCCGTGGTGACGGCCGGCGCCTGTCGTGGTTCCGACGCGGGCCGTCCGCCGGCCCGCTACCGTCGGCGGATGGGGCGGATGCGAGAGGTCCACGAGCGACCGGTGGCGCTCGTCCACCGATCGGAGCCGGACGGGGAGCGGTCGAGCCGGCGGCGCGGGGTTCCGCCGGTGCGGGAGCCGCGCGACACGGGGACCGTCCGCCGGGGGCGGGCGTCGTGACGGGCGCTGTCGGGCCGGCGGGTCGGCCCGCGCCGCGGATCGTGCAGCTGCTGGCCTCGCCCGTGCACCGCTACGTGGGCCGGCCGGCCGACGGCCCCGCGCCCGCGCCCGAGGGCGAGCTGGTCGAGGAGATCCGGCTCCGGGCCGGGCTGGGCATCGTGGGGGACCGGTACTTCGGCCGGCCCGCCCACCGGGAGGCGAGCGTCACCCTCATCGCGCAGGAGTCCCTGCCGGCCGGCGCCGACCTGCGGCAGGTGCGCCGCAACGTGCTCACCGCCGGCATCGCCGTGGACGAGCTGGTCGGCGCGGTGCTGGTGCTCGACACCGGCGCGGGCCCGGTGCGGCTGCGGGTCAACCGGCCCGCGAACCCCTGCGCGTGGATGGACGTGGCGATCGGCCCCGGCGCGTGGAAGGCGCTGCGCCGTCGGGGCGGCGTGCGGTGCACGCCGCTCACCGACGGCGTCCTGCGGGTCGGTCCGGCCGACGTGACTGTCGAACGGCCGCCGGATCAACGGCCCTGAAGCGCCCGGACGTTGTCGCCGAACGTCCAGCCCTTGCTGCCGTCCCAGTTCAGCGACCAGGTCATGAGCCCTTTCAGCCCGCCGTTGTAGGTGTTCCAGGCCTGGGCCACCGAGGCCGGCGGCAGGTGACCGCCGCCCGCGCCGGGCTGGGCCGGCAGGCCGGGGACCTGCTTGTCGTACGGGACACGGATGGTGGTGCCCTGCACGACGAGCCCGGCGTTGAGGCAGTCGGTCTGCTTGGTGAAGCCCTGCACGGTCCCGGCCGGGTAGGAGTCACCCGCGCAGCCGTACATGCTGCCGTTGTAGTACTGCATGTTCAGCCACCAGAGCCGGCCGTTGTCCACGTACCGCTTGATGATCGGCAGGTAGGCTCCCCAGATCGACCCGTAGACGACGCTGCCTCCGGTCACGTACGCGGTCTCCGGCGCCATGGTGAGGCCGAAGTTCGCGGGCATCTGGGCGAGCACCCCGTCGATGATGCGGATCAGGTTCGCCTGCGAGGTGGAGAGCTGGTTGATGTTCCCGCTGCCGGTGAGGCCGGTCTCGATGTCGATGTCGATGCCGTCGAAGTTGTAGCGCTTGAGGATCGGCACGATCGTGGCGACGAACCGGTCGGCGACGGCGGTGGAGCTGAGGTCGATGCCGGCGGTCGCGCCGCCGATCGACATCAGGATGGTCAGCCCGGCGGCCTTGGCCTGACACATCTCGGCCGGCGTCGCGACCTTCACGGTCGCGTCCATGCCGTCCTCCCAGAGCACCGTGCCGTCGGCACGGATCACCGGGAACGCCGCGTTGACCACGTTGTAGCCGTGGGCGGGGATGCGCGCGTCCGTGATCGGGATCCAGCCCAACGGCGGGTGGACGCCGTTCGACGCGCCGTCCCAGTTCTCCCAGTAGCCCTGGAGCACCTTCCCGGTGGGCTTCGACTTGACCGGGCAGGTGGTCGAGCCCGGCGGCACGGTCGGCGTCGGCGTGGGGGTCGGGGTGGGCGTGGGGGTCGGCGTCGGGGTGGGCGTGGCGGTCGGGGGCGGTGACCCGTCGCACGGGCCGAGATCGGTCCAGAGCGCCGGGGTGACGGCCGGGTTCCAGCCGGCTCCCGGCGGTGGCGTGTGGGTCACGAGGGCCTGGTACGTCCGGCTCGTCCAGGTGACCCGGCTGCCCGCCGGGTAGCTGACGCCCTCCGCCCACTGCGGGGCCGTGCAGGCCGCCGCGGCGGTCGTGGTGGTGGCGAAGCCGTTGGTGGCGGGTGCCGCCGCGAGCGCGGCGACCAGCACCGCGCCGGCCAGCAGCGCGTACGTCCTGCGTGACGGTCGCATGACATGCCTCCTCGTCGAATTGACGGGAGGCTATCAGTTAACTTTGTTAAGTGTAAATCGGTCGGCGGGGCGGTGCCCGACCGGATGTGGGGGAGGACCCCCTCGCCCGCCCACTTGGACCGCCGGCGCCGAGGGCCTGCGACACTCTCGGCATGCAGTTCACCGTGAACGACGTGCCCGAGCGGGAGCGCTTCGAGGCGCGGGACGAGACCGGCGCCCTCGCCGGCATCGTGACCTACCAGCTGACCGGCGCCATCATCGCGTACACCCACACCGAGGTCGATCCGGCCTTCGAGGGGCATGGGGTCGGCTCGACGCTGGCGCGCGCCGTGATGGACGACGCGCGGGCGAAGGGGCGCACGGTGGTGCCGATCTGCCCGTTCCTCGCCGAGTGGCTGGGCAAGCACCGCGAGTACGAGGACATCGTGGTGCGCTCCACCCGTCGCGTGAAGTAGTGCCGGCCGGCATGGACGCGGACGTTCGACGCTATCTCGCCGACCTGGTGGCCATCGCCCGCGCGGTGCTCGGCGACAACCTGGTCGGCGCGTACGCCGCCGGCTCGGTCGGGCTCGACGCCTACCAGCCCGGGCGCAGCGACGTCGACGTGGCGCTGGTCTGCGTCGACCCGCTGCCGGAGGAGGCCAAGCGGGCCCTGGTCGCGGGCCTGCGGCACGAGGCGCTGCCCTGCCCGGCCCGTGGGCTGGAGCTGGTCGCGTACCGTCGCGCCGTCGCCGCCTCCGGCACGGCGGAGCCCGGCTTCGAGGTGGAGCTGAACACCGGCGCGCGGATGCCCTTTCGCGCCACCTACGCGCCCGCGGACCGGCCGGTCGCGGACGGGCACTTCTGGTACGCGCTGGACCGCAGCATCCTGCACCAGGGCGGGCGGGCGCTGCTCGGCCCGCCGGCACCGCAGGTGTTCGCCGACGTCAGCCCGGACGACCTGCGCCGCCTGCTGATCGACGCGCTCGGCTGGTGGCTCACCCTGCCGACCCCGGCCGGCGACGAGCCGGCGGCCGGCGCCGAGGACGCGGTGCTCGGCGCCTGCCGCTCGCTGGCCCGGTTCCGACACGGCCGGTGGCTGGCCAAGACCGCGGCTGGGCAGCGACTGCTCGACGACGGCGACGCGGCGGCGCCGGTGATCGAGCGGGCCATCGCCGCGCGTCGGGGTGGCCCGCCGCCGAGCGGCCCGCAGGCGCGTGCCTTCCAGCGGCGGGTCCTCGACGAGATCCGCACCGGCTGAGAACGCCGGCGCGGACCCCTGGTGGGGTGCCGGGCCCCGCTCGCGCCGCCGCCCCCGGTCAGCCCACGGTGATTCGGACCGGGTCGTCGGCCGGTGCGCCGGGCAGTCGCACGCTGACTCGGCCGTCGGCCGCGTGCACCGTGCCGTGGCTCGTGGTGACCGGCCGGTCGGTGGCCAGCACCACCTCGTCGTCGCCCTGGGTGGGGCGCAGCAGCACCGTGTCCCCGTCGCGGCCGACCAGCTCGCAGGTCGTCTCGACGAGCGTCGCGTCGCCGACGCGGACCCCGTACGGCAGGATCATCCCGGTGCGCGCGGGCACCCGCAGGCGACGGCCGTCCAGCAGCGGCGCGCCGTGCCACCCCAGCGCGACGGTGACCGTCGAGGGCGCCACGTTGACCAGGTGCAGCAGCCGCTGCCCGGCCCGGTCCACGGTGGAGGTGAGCACCAGGCCGGGCCCGTCGGCGTCGGGGGAGAGCCGCGGCCGGGCACCGAGCCGCTCCGCCGCCGCCCGCCAGAACGCCAGGTCGCAGGGGACGTCGGCGGCGACCACCAGGGCTCGCCCGGCGCCGACGGCCACCTCCACGGCGCAGGGTTCGCCCGAGGCGACCTCGGTGAGCACGGTCTCGGCCGTCGCGCCGGCGAGCCGCTGCGCGTACCCGACCCGGGCCTCCGCGGGGCCCGCCGCCCAGCCGTGGCCGACCACCGACGGGAAGCACTGCGGGCCGTCGTCGACGCGGCCCGTGACGGTCAACCCCAGCGCGTCGGCGAGGATCGTGCACGGGCTGCCGTCGTGGTCGCGCTCCGGGAGCACGCCGTGCAGCAGCAGCCGGCCGCCGCCGCGCAGGTGGTCCACGAGGCGCTGCTGCACCGTACGGCCGAGGGTGGCGGGGCTGGCGAGCGCGATGACCGGCGGCGTACCCGCCGGCAGGGGAGACTGGAGGTCCACGGCGGGGAACGAGTAGCCGGCGAGCAGCAGCGCCCGGGCCAGCACGTCGCGCGGGCCCATGCCACGGAAGCGTTCCAGGTCGGCGACCTGCGCGGCGCGCGACGCGGACGCCGGGTGGTGGTACTCGGTCAGGTAGTGGTCGGGCACGAAGCCGAGCGCCAGGCCGTCGTTCTCCTCGTCGGAGTCGGCGAGCAGGTCGGCGACCCCGCGTACCGCGTGCAGCGCGCGCCGGGCCGCGGCGAACGTCGGGTTGAGCCGTCCCTCCGGGTCGACCGGCGCCGCGAACCCGTGCCGCTCCCCGGTGAACGCGATCCGGTCGTTGCCGTCGCCCACCGGTCGCGCCAGCGGAGGGTTGTAGCCACCGGCGAAGAGGTAGAGGTTGAGCAGCCGGTTGCCCTGCGCCACGCAGAGCCGGGCCTTCAGCTCGATCGCCTCCGGGGGGTAGAGGGTGGAGAGGTCCTGGCCGTAGTCGCCGTTACCGGCCTCGAACTCCAGCGACGTCGGCGGCTGGTGGGCGTCGTGCGCGGCGGCCAGGAAGGCGTTGCCGACGTACAGGTCGGCGACGTTGGTGACCGTCAGGTCGCCGAGGTAGTAGTCGGAGCCGGAGGTGAGCTGCGGCTGCCCCCGGTAGGCCTCGAAGAGCTGGCTGATCCCGATGGGGAAGGTGCGACCGCGCCCGCCCCCGGTGCCGTGCACGTTGATCAGGAACGGCACGCCGGTGACGCCGTGCCGCTCGGCGGACTCGCGCAGGGTGACGACGTAGCGCCGGTACCGGTCGCGCATGTAGCGGCCCAGGTCGTCGTGGAGCGTGAGCGACCGCTGCTCCGCCGGGGTCCGCACCGCCGCCGCCCAGGCGACCGGGTCGCCGGGGTCGGCGCCGACCCGCTCGGCCGCGCCGTCCTTGCCGTAGCGGTCGACGGCCCAGCGCCGGAGGTCCTCGCAGACGACGTCGGTGAGGTCGGGGGAGTTGGTCACCCAGGAGAGCATCCCGATCTCGTTGTCGAGCTGGACGGCGACGACCGGGCCGCCCCGGTCGGCCAGCCGCTCGGCGATCACCGGCATCACCTCGGCGTACCACCCGTCGGCGGCGGCCAGGAACTCCGGGGCCAGGTAGTCGATGGTGCGGGTGGGCACGGCCCGGCCGTCCCAGGTGGTCGGCAGCAGGTGCGGGTGCTCGTCGTACACCCGGTAGGGGATGCCCTCGTTCTTGATCTCGGCCATGATGAACGGCCCGGGGCGGACCACCGCGTACAGGCCGCGCTCGTGGGCCAGGTCGAGGAAGCCGGCCAGGTCCCGCTGCTCGTGCGTACGCCCCGTGAGGTCGACGCCGCCGTCGGGCAGCTCGTGCCAGAGCCAGGGCACGTACGTCGCCACGGTGTCGCCACCGCACTCACGGAGCCGGTCGAGCCGGTCGGCCCACACCGCCCTCGGTAACCGGAAGTAGTGGACCTCCCCGGCCAGGAGCAGGCGGGGGCGACCGTCGATGACGATCCTGCGGTCGTGGAGAAGAACTCGCGGCATGCGGTCTGACTCTTCCTCTCGACGGATCTTCAGGCGGCCCTCTTGTGCTCCGGCGGGCGCCTGCTTATGGTGCCTGAAACCGGTTTCTGTTAACCGCACGTTACGGATCGAGGGGGCCATGGGCAATAGTCGGGTCACGGTTCGGGAGATCGCCCGGCTGGCCGGAGTCTCCGTCGCCACGGTGTCCCGGGTCTCCAACGGCACTGGTCAGGTGTCGGAGGAGATGCGTCGACGCGTCCTCGACGCGATCGAGAGGTACGGCTACCGGCCGGACCACCTCGGCCGCGCGCTCGCCGCCCGCCGGCACGGGGCGCTCGGCCTGGTCTTCCCCGGTCTGTCCGGCCCCTACTTCACCGAGCTGATCCAGGGCTTCGAGTCGGAGGCCGTGCCGGCCCGGGCCAGCGTCCACATCCTCTGCACGCACCTGCGCGAGGACTCCGACGACCAGGTGCTGGAGATGGCCCGTCGGGTGGACGGCATCGCGGTCATCGGCGGCACCATCTCCGACCCGGCGCTGCTGCGGCTCGCCGAGATGGTGCCGGTCGTCGTGCTCGCCGGCCGCGGCCCCCAGGCGGTGCCCTCGGTCAGCGTCGACAACGCCCCCGCCATGGCCCGGTTGACCCGGCACCTCCTGGTCGACCACGGCCTGCGGGACCTCGCCTTCGTCGGCAACCCGGACGGGTCGCCGGACATCAGCGAGCGGTGGACCGGCTTCCGGGACGCGTACCGGGAGTTCGATCTCACCCCGCCCACCGAACCGGTCCGGGTCGCCATGCAGCAACCCGACGGGGTGCTGGCCGCCGAGCGCCTGCTCGGTGGCGGCGCCGCCCCGCAGGCGGTGGTCTGCGCCAACGACGAACTGGCCCTCGGCGTGCTCGTGGAGGCCCTCGGCCGGGGCCTGCGCGTGCCGGAGGACCTCGTCATCACCGGCTTCGATGACGCCCCGATGGCCGCGCTCGTCTCGCCGCCGCTCACCACGGTGCGGCAGCCCGTCCGGGAACTGGCCGCCGAGGCCGCCCGGCTGATCCTCGACGCCGTCGACGCCCCCGGCGCGGCGGCGCCCGACAGCATCGTCCTCCCCACCGAGTTCGTCGTGCGCCGCAGCTGCGGCTGCCCGGCGGAATCCCCCACTGGAGGTACCCGCAAGTGAAACGATCACGACTCGCCCGGATCGCGGCGGTCGCGGCGGCCGCCACCCTGGCCGTCAGCGGCTGCACCGGCACCGAGCAGCAGTCCGGCCCCGGCACCGACGGCCGCATCGCATACCTCGACTACGGCGACTTCGGCGGCGGCAGCAATCCGCAGGCCAACTACAACCCCTACCTCGACGCCAGCCGCCTCGGCGCCACCGAGTACGTCTTCGAGCAACTGATCGCGTACGACAACTACGGGTGCCAGGCCAAGCCGTGGCTGGCCACCGAGTGGAGCTGGAGCGACCCGCGGACCCTCGTGTGGAAGCTGCGCGAGGGCGTGAAGTGGAACGACGGCAAGCCGTTCGGCGCCGACGACGTGGCCTTCACGTTCGACATGCTCAAGCAGCACAAGGCCCTCGACACGAAGGGCATCTGGCGCTACCTCAGCGCCGTCGAGGCGACCGACCCGCAGACCGTGACGATGCGGTTCACCCAGCCCGGCGCGGCCGCGTTCACCCTGTTCAGCGAGATCAAGATCGTGCCGAAGCACGTCTGGTCCACCGTCGGTGACCCGGTGACCTTCCCCAACGCCGACAAGCCCGTGGGCACCGGGCCGTTCACCGTCAAGGCGTTCAACCCCCAGCAGCTGACGCTCGGCCGCAACGCCGACTACTGGCAGGCCGACAAGGTCATGGTGAACGAGCTGCGCTTCCACAAGGCCGACGGCGGCGGGCAGATCGACCAGCTCAAGCTCAGCCGCGGCGAGTACGACACCAACGCCATGTTCGTGCCGGACATCAAGAAGGCGTACGTCGACCGGGACCCGGAGCACAACAAGTACTGGTACCCCTCCGGCGGCTCGATCAGCGTCTACATGAACCTCACCAAGGCGCCGTTCAACGACACCGCGTTCCGCAAGGCGCTGCTGCCCGCGTTCGACCGGCAGGAGATCGTCGACAAGGCGCAGCTCGGCTACGTCAAGCCGGCGAGCCAGACCGGTCTCGTCGTGCCGGGGCAGGCCGACTGGCTGCCCGACGACATCCCGAACCAGGGCGTCATCGCGTACGACGCGGCGAAGGCCGACGCCGACCTCACCGCCGCCGGCTACCCGAAGAACGCGGACGGCAAGCGGGTCGGCAAGGACGGCAAGCCGATCCAGTTCAGCTTCCGGGTGCCCGGCTCCTGGACGGACTGGGTGCAGGCCCAGCGGATCATCGTGGCGAACCTCAACGCCCTCGGCTTCACCGTCCGGGCCGAGACGCCCACCCCCGAGGCGTACGAGAACGACCGGGCGATCGGCAACTACGACATGCTGCTGGGCGTCCACGGCGGCAGCTGCAACATGTTCCGCAACTTCCAGGAGCCGCTGGCGAGTGACCAGTCCGCGCCGGTCGGCAAGAAGGCGGTCAGCAACTTCGTCCGCTGGAACGACAGCCGCACCGACCAGCTGATCGACACGCTGCGCACGGCCACCGACGAGGGCGCCCAGAAGGCCGCGGTCGCGGACCTGACCAAGGTCATGATGGAGCAGGTGCCGATGATCCCGCTCTGGTACGGCGCCAAGTGGTTCCAGTACCGCACCGCGAAGGCGGTCGGCTGGCCCAGCGAGGACAACCCGTACGCGGCGCCGAGCGACAACCTGCTCATCATCACCAGCCTGAAGCCCGCCGGGGCCGACGCCAAGTAGCCGACGGCCGGCCGGCGCCCCCTCCGGCGCCGGCCGGCCCGTGGCGAGAAGGGACGGCTACCGTGGCCTACTTCGTCAGACGCTTCGTCTTCTTCGTCGGCACGCTGTGGGCGGCCGTCACGCTGAACTTCCTGATCCCCCGGCTGCAGCCCGGCGACCCGGCCGAGGCCATCGTGTCCCGCCTGGCCGGGCAGAGCGAGAGCATCGACCCGGCCCAGGTGCAGGCCATCCGCGTCATGCTGGGCACGCCCGACGGCAACCTGTTCGACCAGTACGTGCAGTACCTGGGCGCGGTGCTGCACGGCGACTTCGGCATCTCCTACACCTACTTCCCGTACAGCGTGACCCACATGATCGGCCAGGCGTTGCCGTGGACGGTGATCCTGGTCGGGGTCACCCAGATCATCTCGTTCGTCGTCGGCACGCTGCTCGGCACCTGGGCGGCGTACCGCCGCAACAGCCGGGTCGACTCGGTCATCACCCTCGGCTCGACGTTCCTCGGCACCCTGCCGTTCTTCTGGCTCGCCCTGCTGCTGGTCTACGTCTTCGCCATCACCCTGCGCTGGTTCCCCGAACGGGGCGGCTACGGCGGCGGCAGCTCGCCGGGCTGGAGCTGGCTGTTCATCTCCGACGCCTTCCAGCACAGCGTGCTGCCCGCGGTGGCGCTGCTGATCACCGGCCCGATCGGCTGGATCATCGGCATGCGCAACAACATGGTGCAGAGCCTCGGCGAGGACCACACCCGGCTCGCCGTGGCCCGGGGGCTGCCCCGCCGTCGGGTCGCCATCACGTACGGGGCGCGCATCGCGATCCTGCCCAACGTCACGGGCTTCGCCATCGCGCTCGGCGGCATCCTCGGCGGCACGGTGCTGGTGGAGACGGTCTTCAACTACCCCGGCATGGGCCGGCTGCTGCTGGAGTCGGTGTCCAGCCGGGACTACCCGCTGATGCAGGCCATCTTCCTGTTCACCACGATCGGCGTGCTCGTGGCGAACTTCCTGGCCGACCTGCTCTACGGGTTCCTCGACCCCCGCGTGCGAAAGGTGGAGTCGGTATGAGAGGCCGCCATGACGAGCGGGGTGAGCGCCCGTGAGCACCCCCGCCCCCGCCGTACCCGCGCCGGGCGCGGACACCGAGGCCGTCCAGGCCACCGCCACCCTGGCGGCACGGACCACCCGGCTGCCGGGCTGGTTCGTCATCCTCTGGCGCAACCGCAAGTGCCGCGTCGGCCTGCTGATGCTCGCCGCGTTCATCCTGGTCGCGGTCTTCGCCCCGCTGATCGCCCCGTACGACCCGCGCGACGACGCGTTCCCCACGTCCCTCGGCCCCACCGGCGGCCACTGGCTGGGCACCACGGCCCAGGGCGAGGACGTCTTCTCCCAACTGGTCGTCGGCGCCCGCACCTCGCTGGTCGTCGGCCTCGCCGCCGGCCTGCTCTCCACCGTGATCGGCCTGGTCATCGGCCTCACCGCCGGCTTCGTGGGCGGCTGGGTCGACGAGGCGCTGTCGTTCCTCATCAACCTGGGGCTCGTCGTGCCGGCGCTGCCGCTCATGGTGACCCTCGCGGCGTACGCACCGGTCCGCGGGCTGTGGCTGATCATCATCGTGATCAGCGTGACCGGCTGGGCGTACGGCGCCCGGATCAAGCGATCCCAGATCATCACGCTGCGGACCCGCGACTACATCACCGCCGCCCGGTTCGCCGGTGACGGCACCGCCCGGATCATCGCCCGGGAGATCGTGCCGAACATGACCTCGCTGATCGTCGTCGGCTTCATGGGCGCGGCGCTCGGCGCCATCGGCGGCGAGGCGGGCCTGGCGTTCCTCGGCCTCGGCGACCCGCTGACCGTCAGCTGGGGCACCATGCTCAACCAGGCCAGCCTCGGTGGCGCCATGCTCACCGGGCAGTGGGCCTGGCTCATCGCGCCCGGCCTCGCGCTGTCGCTGCTGATCACCTCCTTCACGCTGATCAACTTCGGCATCGACGCGCTGAGCAACCCCCACCTGCGGGAGGACTGACATGGCTCTGCTCGAGGTGGACAACCTCTCCGTCACCTACACGCCCCGCGACCAGCCGGCGAACCGGGCCGTGCACGACGTCTCCTTCCGCATCGACGAGGGCGAGTTCGTGGGTCTGCTCGGCGAGTCCGGCTGCGGCAAGTCGACGCTCGGCAACGCCGTGCTCCGCCTGCTCTCACCACCGGCGCGGATCACCGGCGGCCGGGTCACCTTCGACGGCGTCGACCTCACCGCCGCCGACGAGGAGACACTGCGCGAGCTGCGCTGGGTGGACCTGTCCACCGTGTTCCAGAGCAGCATGAACTCGCTCAACCCGGTGATCCGGGTGCACGCCCAGTTCGCCGACACCTTCGCCGCGCACAAGGTGCCCGGCGACGTCACCGAGCGCGCCACCGAGCTGCTCGACCTGGTCGCCCTCGACCGGCGGGTGCTGCGGGCGTACCCGCACGAGCTGTCCGGCGGCATGAAACAACGGGTGGCGCTCGCGCTCGCCCTCGCCCTGCGCCCCAGGCTGGTGCTGCTCGACGAGCCGACCACCGGCCTCGACGTGGTGGTGCAGCGCGGCATCCTCACCCGCCTGGCCGAGCTGCGCCGCGAACTGGGGTTCGCCGTGCTGTTCATCAGCCACGACCTCGGCACCGTGCTGGAGATGGCCGACCGCGTCATGGTGATGTACGGCGGCGAGATCGTCGAGGACCGCCCCGCCGCCGCCATGCTCCGCGAGCCCCGCCACCCGTACACCCGGGGCCTGCTCGGCTCGTACGCCGACCCGCGCCTGCCCGACGTACGGGTCAGCTACATCCCGGGCCGGCCGCCGGACCTCTCCCGCCCGCACACCGGCTGCCTGTTCACGCCCCGCTGCCCGCACGCCGAGGACGCCTGCCGCATCACCCACCCGGAGCTGCTCGCCGACCGCGACGGTCTGGTCCGCTGTCTCGTGGCCCAGGAGGGCCGGCTGCCGGCCGTGACCCTCGGCTCCGCCGAGGCCGCCGCGACCCTGGGCAGCCACTTCCCGGCCGCCGGGAGCCTCGACCGCCCCGCCGACGCGGCGGACGCCGCGCCCGTGCTCACCGTGACGGAGGTGAGCAAGCGCTACACGACCCGACGTGGCCTGCGGACCAGCACCGTCGACGCGGTCCGCGACGTCTCCTTCGCGCTGCGACCCGGCACGGTCACCGCCCTGGTGGGGCAGAGCGGCAGCGGGAAGTCCACCCTCGCGCGGATCGTCACCGGGGTGGAGCGCCCGAGCGCCGGTGAGGTCCGCTTCACCGGCGCCTCCGGCGCCGACCTCCGGGTGGACCGGCTCCGCGGCCGGGCCCTGCGCGGCTACCGCCGCCACGTGCAGATGGTCTTCCAGGACCCGTTCAGCGCGCTCAACCCGACCCGCACCGTCGCGTACGCCCTGTCCCGCCCGCTGGCGAACTTCGCCGGCCTGCGCGGGGAGGCGGCCCGCGAACGCGCGGCCGCCCTGCTGGAGAGCGTCGGCCTGTCGCCGGCCGCGCAGTTCCTCGACAAGCTGCCGCACCAGCTCTCGGGCGGGCAGCGGCAGCGGGTGGTGACCGCCCGGGCCCTCGCCCCCGACCCGCAGGTGCTGATCGCCGACGAGCCGATCTCCATGCTGGACGTGTCGATCCGCGCCGAGATCCTGGAACTGCTCGGCGACCTGGTCCGCGACCGCCGGCTGGCGATGCTCTACATCACCCACGACCTGCTGAGCGCCCGGCTGCTCGCCGACGAGGTGCTGGTGCTCAACCAGGGGGCGCTGGTCGAGCGCGGCCCGACGCGGGAGGTGATCGGCGCCGCCCGGGACGAGTACACCCGGCTGCTGCTCGACTCCATTCCGAACCCGTTCGCCGGGGCCACCGGCCTCCCGAAGGCCTGAGCGGCGGCAGACCAGGCGGGCGGGGGCCGACGCCGAGCCGACGGGCGCCGGCGAGGAACCGGCGCGGGACCGGCCCACCCCGACGAGACCGGGGTGGGCCGGTCCACTCCGGCCAACCGGGCCGTGGACTCAGGCCAGCCAGGCCGTCGACCGGGCCGGCAGCTTGTCCTCCGCCGCCGGGGCGCTGGCCAGCAGCAGCCGCCTGCCGTACGGGCGCCAGTCGACCGGCGCGTCCCCGAAGTTGACCAGGCAGGTCGGGCCGTGCTGCCCGCGGCGGAAGGCCAGGCACTCCGCCGGGGCGTCCCGCCAGGTCAGCTCCACCGGCCGGCCCCGCCACCACGCGCCGCGCAACGCCAGCGCGGCCCGGGTCAGCGCCAGCGTCGAGGAGCGGTCGTCGCGTTGGCGGACCACCGACAGGCCGCCCCAACCGGCCGGCTGCGGCAGCCACGGGGCCGACCCGGCCGGGCCGAAGCCGTACGGCGGCTCGCCCCCGTTCCACGGCAGCGGCACCCGCGCGCCGTCGCGTCCCCGGTCGGCACCGCCGGAGCGGTGGAACACCGGGTCACGGATCGCGTCGTCGGCGAGCGGCACCTCGGGCAGACCCAACTCGTCCCCGGCGTACAGGTAGACCGCGCCGGGCAGCGCCAGCATCAGCAGCAGTACCGCGCGGGCGCCGTCCGGGCCCCACCGGTCCGCGGCCCGCCGCACGTCGTGGCTGCCGTGCACCCACGTCGGCAACCTGTCGTACCGTCCGGTCGCGGCGAGCAGCGCCTCGACGCCGTCGCGCCACGGCTGCGGTCGCGTCGGCCAGTAGAGCGGGTCCATGGCGAACGCCTGCCCCAGCTCGTCCGGTCGCAGGTAGGGCGCGAGCACCTCGGGCCCGCCCCAGGTCTCCGCCACCCCGAGCCGGTCTCCCGGGTACGACGCCAGCACCCGCGCCCAGCGGCGGTAGATGTCGTGCACCTCGTCGAGGTCGCTGTACGGGGCGGGGTCGCCGGGGCGCCAGCCCTCGGGGAGGTCGGGATAGGCGGGGTCCTTCGCGAGCGAGCCGGCGGCGTCGAACCGCACCCCGTCCACCCCACGGTCCAGCCAGAACCGGAGCGTGGCCAGCGCGTCGGCGGCCACCTCCGGGTGCTCGTGACGAAGGTCGGGCTGCTCCGTGTCGAACAGGTGCAGATACCACTCGCCGTCCCCGAACGGCGTCCACGCCGGGCCCCCGAAAATCGACGGCCAGTTCGTGGGCGGTTGTGCGCCGCCCGGCCCCCGCCCGGGCCGTACGTGGAAACGGGCGCGCTCCGGCGAGCCGGGGCCGGCGGCGCGGGCCGCGACGAACCACGGATGCGCGCTCGACACGTGGTTGAGCACCAGGTCCACGACCACGCGCAGGTCGAGCCGGTGCGCGTCGGCGATCAGGCCCTCGACGTCGGCGAGGGTGCCGAGCCGGGGGTCGACGTCGCGGTGGTCGCTCACGTCGTACCCGGCGTCGTGGTCCGGGCTGGGATAGAACGGCGTCACCCACACGGCGTCCACGCCGAGCGCGGCCAGGTACGGCAGGCGCGAGCGTACGCCCGGCACGTCGCCGAGGCCGTCGCCGTCGCTGTCGGTGAACGAGCGGACGTACACCTCGTAGGTGACGGCCTCGCGCCACCACGGTCCGGTCATCGCGGGGTCAACTCCACCAGGGACAGCGACGGCATGGGCAGGGTGAGCGGCAGCGTGAGCCGGCCGTCGTCCGGCTCGACGGTCACCGGTGGGGCGGCGTCGGCGAGCGTGTCGGCGGCGCGCAGCGCGCTCCACTGCTCGTCGGTGGGCCAGCCCTCGACGCCGAGGCGGCGGGCGGTGGCCGCCAGGTTCGACGTCTCGTCGTCCAGCCGCCGGTGCCGCAGCACGTACGCCCCGGCGGTCAGGCCGCCCAGCCGCAGCCGCACGTCCCGGCCCAGCCGGGCGCGCTGCTCCGGCCGGTCCGCCACGGACTGGTCCAGGGTGCCGTTCCACACCACGACCGCCACCCGTCCGGTCTCCGGGTCGATGGACGGCCAGGCCCGCACGAGGGTGCCGGCGCCGTCCCCGCCGAGCCGGGCGGTGAGCTGCACCGGCCCGAGCTGCTCCAGCATGAACAGCGCCCAGTACCGGGGCTTGGCCAGGGTGCCGACCGACAGCAGCCCGAAGCCGCCGTGCAGCAGCGCGGGCGGGCGGCCCAGCTCCTCGAAGTGGTCGCTGGCCACCCAGCAGGCCAGCGCCGCCACCCGGCCGGCGGCCGCCCGCATCCCGGTCGCCACGAACGCGGCCGACAGCACCGAGTCGTTGACCGGGGCGAAGTGCGTGGGGGAGGGGCCCCACTCGGTCCACAGCAGCGGCGTGCCGGCCCGCCCGTGCCGGGCCAGCGCCGGGCGCAGGTCGAGCGGCGGGCTGCCGTAGACGTGCGTGGAGAGGAAGTCCAGCGGCGCGCCGGAGGCGTCGACGTGGTCGAGGAACGGCTCCACCCACTTCGTGGCGGCCGTCGCCGGGCCGCCGACGGGCAGCCCCGGGCACGCCTCGCGGACGGCCCGGGCGGTCACGTCGTACATCCGCAGGTAGTCCTCGCGCGTGCCGGTCCAGAAGCAGTCGAGGTCCGGCTCGTTCCACACCTCGACCGCCCACCGGCGCAGCTCGGCGTCGCCGACGCGAGTCCGCAGGTGCCGGATCAGGTCACCGACCAGTGCCGCCCAGCGGTCCCAGTCCTTCGGCGGGCTGGACACCCCGGCCGCGGTGACCACGCGGGACGGGTCGCGGGCCAGCGCCCGGGGCACGAACGACAGCTCCAGCACCGGTCGCAGCCCGGTCGGCGCGAGCGCGTCGAGCACCGCGTCGATGCCGCGGAAGTCGTGCACCGGCCGCCCGTCGACCTCCCGGTAGACGCCCAGGTCGTCGCCGAGGAGCCCGTGCGCGCGCACCCGCCGCACACCCAGCTCCCGGTGCACCCGCCCGAGCGCGGCGGCCAGCCCGGCGCCCATCTCCTCGCCGCCCACCCGGTCGCTGCTGAGCAGCAGGCTCAGGTGCTCCGACCCGACCATGTCCCGCCACGGCCGGTGCACCGGCCCGGCGGGCCGGGCCGCGTCCACCTCGACGTCGACCCGGGCGTCGCCGCCGGGCCGCGCCGCGACCGGACCCGACGCCGGCCCCAACGGGGCGTCGTCGGGCCGGTCCGGGTCGTGCACCGGGCGGACGGCGTACCGCACGGTCCGTCCCGGTTCGACTGTCGTGTCGGCGTACGGCGGGCCGGGCACGGCGAGCAGGTCACCGCCCCGGTGGTCGACGACCCGATAGGGGCCGTCGCCGTCGGCGCGGTGCACGAGGTAGCCGGCCGCGCCGGGCACGGGATCCCAGTCGACGTCGACCTGCCCGCGACCGGCCCGCACCCGGACGCCGCCGCGGCCCGCCGGCCCGCCGGCGTCCGGGGCGGCTCCCCGCACGTCCGGGACGTCCGGGCCGTGCCGGTCGGGATCGGCCGGGCCGCTGGCCGCCACGGGCGGCCGGGGGGTGCTCACCACCGCTCAGCCCCCGGCGACCTCGACGAGGACGGCGCCCGGCTGCGGCAGGTGCAGGTCGAGCACGGCGACGGCGCCCTCGGCCACGGCCTCCACCTTCTCCGCGACCAGCGCGTCCGCGGCGCGCAGCGCGTCCCACTGGTCGTCGTCCGGCCACTCGGTGACGCCGAGCCGCTCGGCGAGGGTGGTGATGTCGCCGTGTTCGCGGTCGAGACGGGTCACGGTGACGCTGCGGCCCGCCGCGCCGTCGACGGCGAGGCGGATCCGCCGGGCCAGCGCCGGGTCACCGTCGCGCTTGGACTGGTCGAGGGTGGCGGCCCACACGAGGATGGCGAGGCTGCCGTCGTTCCGCCGGCTGGCCCAGGTCTGCACGAGTCCGTCGGCACCGTCGCCGGACGCCCGCACCGGCAGCTCGGTCTCGCCGAGCTGGCTGAGCATCCGCAGCGCGTGGTAGCGGGGCTTCGCGATGCCGCCCACGGTGATCAGGCCGAAGCCGCCGTGTAGCAGTCGGGGCGGGCGGCCCAGCTCCTCGAAGTGGTCGCTCGCCACCCAGTACGACAGCGCGTCGACCCGGCCGGCGGCCGACCGCATCCCGGTGAGCAGGAAGGTCGCCGCCGAGGTGCCGTCGTTGACCGGGTGGAAGTGGGTCGGCGTGACGCCCCACTCGGTCCACAGGATCCGCGCCTCGCGGAAGCCGAGGCGGGCCAGCGTGGGGCGCAGGTCCAGCGGCGGGCTGCCGTAGGTGTGGGTGGAGACGAAGTCGACCGGCGCGCCGGAGCGGCGGGCGTGGGAGAGCAGCGCGTCGACCCATCCGGCGGCCGCGGAGGAGGGGCCGCCGACCGGGATGCGGGGGTCGACGTCCTTGACCGCGCGGGCGGTCACGTCGTACAGCCGCATCCACTCGTCGCGGGTGCCCGACCAGAACACCTCCAGGTTGGCCTCGTTCCACACCTCGAAGTCCCAGCCCAGCACCTCCTCGCCGTACCGGTCGAGCAGGTGCGCGACCAGCGCGCGCACGAGCGCGGCCCAGCGGTCCCAGTCCTTGGGCGGGGAGATGACGCCGCGGTACTGGAAGACCGTCCGCTCCGGGTCGCTGGCGAGGTCGCGGGGCATGAAGCCGATCTCGACGACCGGCCGCAGCCCGGTGGAGAGCAGCAGGTCGTAGACCCGGTCCACGCCGGTGAAGTCGATCACCGGCTCGCCGTCGACCTCCCGGTAGACGCCCAGGTCGTCGTGGAGGATCGAGTGCGCCCGCACGGTCTCGACGCCGATCTCGTCGCGCACGCGGCGCAGCGCGGCCAGCAGCTCGGAACCGATCTCCCGTCCGCCGGACGTGTCGGTGCAGAGCAGCTGGGACAGCCGCTCGCTGCCGATCATCGGCTGCCACGGGCGGGGCAGCGGCGTGCCAGCCGCGGTCGCGTCGACGGCCAGGTCGACCGCCGGGACGGCGCCCGTCGCGGGCAGCGACGCACAGGTCACCGGAGTGCCGAGCGGACCGGTCACGGTGACCTCGGGGACGGCGGCCACCGCGTACGCGTAGGCCTGACCCGGCTCGCCGGTGGTGTCCACGTACCAGGTGTCCGGCACGGACAGCACGTCGCCACCGAGGTGGTCGACCGGGGTCAGCTCGCCGTCCACGGCGCCGTCGCGCACCGGGGCCCGGTGCACGAGATAGCCGACCGCGCCGGGCACCGGCGACCAGGAGAGCCGGACGTGCCCGACGCCGGCGAGCGCGGTCAGCCCCTCCGGCGAGGCGAGGACGGGTGTGCCGTCGGTCGTGCCGTCCTCGTCGCTGCGCAGGGCGATCCGCGCCTCCCAGTCGGATCGGGCGTCGGCCGGCGGGTGGTCGCTGGTGCTCGTCACCGGGGCACCTCCTGGTGTCTCTCGGGTATTCCGGTCCGAGCACTGTAACCGGTTTCTGTGATGGTCGCGCCCCCTCGTCCGGCACTTTTTCCGCCGCTCTGATCCCGTTCGGTCACGAGGCGCGACGGGCGGGCGGGCACGGCCGCGCCGCCTTGATCGATTCCGGCCGGGGTGACGTCGTGGGTGGCGAAGTCAGTCCGGCAGACGCGGCATCTCCGGCCCCGGGTCGCGCCCGAGCAGCACGGCCCGCGTGAGTGCACCCGCCCCGAACCGGTCGCGTACCGCGTCGACGGCGGCGTCCAGGTCGGCGCCGGGGTCGCGGTGCAACGGCAGCGCCAACTGCACGGGGCTGTCGTCCAGGTTGCCGACCGCCACGCCGACCAGCGTGACACCGCGACGCGCGATCTCGGGCAGTGCGGCCCGCAGCAGGGCCCGTGCCACGTCGCGCACGACCCGGGTGTCGTCGGTGGCCTTCGGCAGGGTGTGGGACCGGGTGGCACGGGTGTAGTCGGCGAAGCGCAGCCGCAGCACGATCGTCCGGCCGCTGCGCCCCGCCGCCCGCAACCGTCGGGTCACCCGGTCGACCAGCCCGGCGAGGACGGCGTCCAGGTCGTCCGGTGCGTGGGCGCCGCGCCCGAGCGCGTGCTGGGCCCCCATCGAGCCGCGCCGCCGGCCGACCTGCACCGGCCGCGGGTCGCGGAGGTGTGCCAGCGCGTGCAGGTGGCGGCCCGCGCCCGCGCCGAGCAGCGACACCAGCGCCGCCTCGCCGAGGCGGGCCACCTCGCCGACGGTGCGGATCCGCCGCTCGCGCAGCTTCGCCGCGGTGACCGGCCCGACCCCCCACAGCCGCTCCACCGGGAGGGGATGCAGGAACGCCAGCTCCCCGTCCGGCGGAACGACAAGCAGGCCGTCCGGTTTGGCCACTCCGCTGGCGACCTTCGCGAGGAACTTCGTCCTCGCCACGCCCACCGTGATGGGCAGGCCGACCCGCTCCCGGACCTCGCGGCGCAGCCGGGCCGCGATCGCGGGTGGGGGCCCGGCCAGCCGGCGCAGGCCGCCCACGTCCAGGAACGCCTCGTCGACCGACAGCCCCTCGACCAGGGGCGTGGTCTGCCGGAAGATGTCGAACACCGCCCGGCTGGCCGCCGTGTAGGCCGACATGCGCGGCGGCACGACGATCGCGTCGGGGCAGAGCCGGCGGGCCTGGCGACCGCCCATCGCGCTGCGGACGCCGCGCGCCTTCGCCTCGTAGCTGGCGGCCAACACCACGCCGCCCCCGACGATCACCGGCCGGCCCCGCAACCGCGGGTCGTCGCGCTGCTCGACCGACGCGTAGAACGCGTCCAGGTCGGCGTGCAGGATGCTGGCCTCGTTCGACACGAACATATGTTCGCATGGGCGCCCCGCCTGCGTCACTGACCTGCGGGAACGCGCCCGCCGCCGTCGCGGGAGCCCGCCCCGGCGGGCTCGATCGTCCGCCGCCGGCGGCGGCGCGGCCCACCGGCGCTAGTCCATCAGCTCGTCGATGGTGATGGGCAGGGACCGGATCCGCTTGCCGGTCGCGTGGTAGACGGCGTTCGCGATCGCCGCGGCCGTGCCCGGCAGGCCGACCTCGCCGACCCCCTTGGTGCCGACCGGAGTGAACCGGTCGGGTTCGCCCACGAAGGTGACGTCGATCTCGCCGATGTCGGCGTTGACCGGCACCAGGTAGTCACCGAGGTTCGCGTTCGCGATCCGGCCCGTCCGGGGGTCCGTGACGGTCTCCTCCAGCATCGCGTGGCCGATGCCGCCGACCGTCGCCCCGATGATCTGGCTGCGGGCCAGCTTCTCGTTGAGGATCCGGCCCCCGTCGACGACGGAGACGATCCGCGGCACCCGCAGCAGACCGAGGTCCGGATCGACGTGCACCTCGACGAACTTCGCCGCGAACGCCCCGGCCGGCGCCATGCCGACCTCCTGGGGGTCGGGCGGCTCGCTGGCCCCGTCGGCGGTCAACTCCTCCAGGCCGTGCCGGGTGAGGATGGCCACGAAGCTCTCGCCCAGCCGCTCGTCGGCCCGGTGGTGGATCCGGCCGCCGCTGACGGCGACGTCGTCGATGGTGCAGCCGCGCAGTGGTGACGCCGAGTCGTTCGCGACGGTCCGCAGGAACGTCTTGATCAGTTCCCGGCAGGCGGCGTGCACGGCGTTGCCCAACGCCCCGGTCAGCCCCGACCCGCCGGCCTGGGGCGACCAGGGCATGTCCGAGTCGCCGAGGTCGAAGCGGACCTGGTCCAGCTCCAGCCCGAGCAGGTCGGCCGAGAGCTGCCGCATCACGGTGTAGGTGCCGGTGCCGATGTCCGTGGCGGCGCTGCGGACGTACCCGGTGCCGTCCCGGCCGACCGTGGCGCGCGCCTCGCAGTGCACCTGCCACCACAGGTAGCTCACCCCGGCCATGCCGTAGCCCACGAGCCACCGGCCGTCGCGCATCGCGCCGATGCGTCGGTCGCGGCGGGACCAGCCGAAGCGCTCCGCGCCCACCTCGTAGCACTCCCGCAGGGCCTTGCTCGACCACGGCAGGCCGAACTGGGGCTGCGTCTGCGCGTAGTTGCGCAGCCGCAGCTCGAGCGGGTCCATGTCGAGCAGGTAGGACAGCTCGTCGATCGCCGACTCCAGCGCGAAGTTGGCCTGCGCCTCGCCCGGAGCGCGCATCGAGCCGGGGCAGGGGATGTGCAGCCGCCGCTGCCGGTCGCGGGTGGTCACGTTCGGGCAGGCGTACGCGTTGGCGCTCGCCGACGCGACCGGCTCCATGTTCTCGTCGTTCATGGCGACCGTCTGGAGCGCCTCGTGCTCGATCGCCACGAATCCGCCGTCACGGGAGGCGCCGATCCGGATCGTCTGCACCGTGTTGGGCCGGTGCCCGACCCCGGTGAACATCTCCGGACGGGACAGCACCAGCTTCACGGGCCGCCCGACCGTGCGCGCGGCCATGACCGCGAGGACCACGTGCGGCCACACCCGGAGCCCGGAACCGAAGGCCCCACCCACGTACTTCGCCTGCACGCGCACCGCGGACTCGGGCACACCGAACATCTGCGCGAGGGTCTGGCAGGTGTTCGAGGTCCACTGGGTGGCGTCGTACACGGTGAGGCGGTCGCCGGTCCACTCCGCCACCGTCGCGAACAGGCCCAGCGGGTTGTTGGTGTTCTCCCCGGTGACGTACGTGGCCTCGTGCACGACGTCGGCCCCGGCCATCGCGCCCGCGGCGTCACCGCGTGCCGAGTCCATGCCGAACGGGTCGGTGCGCAGCTCACCGGCGGAGTCCTCGATCTTCAGGACGGGCTCGGCGCGCTCGTACCCGACGGTGACGGCGCGAGCCGCGGCGGCCGCCTGGTACGCCTTCTCGGCGACCACCGCCGCCACGTACTGGCCGTGGTGCCGGACGAGGTCGTCCTGGAACGGTGGGGGCGGCGTCGGGCCCAGGTTGGTCATCGGTCCGGCGGCCAGGCGGGGCGCGTTGAGGTGGGAGAGGACGGCCAGCACCCCGGCCATCCGCTCGGCCTCGCCGGTGTCGAGGCGGGTGATGCGCCCGGCGGCGACCGTGCTGCGCACCAGGGCGACGTGCACCATGCCGGGGAGGCTGATGTCCGAGGAGTACGGGGCGGCGCCCGCCACCTTCAGGGGCCCGTCGACGCGGTCCACGCCGGCGCCGACGACGCCCGGTCGGGTCATCGTGGTCATGCCTCGCCCCCGGTCAGGTCTTCGAGAGCACGCACGATGGTCCGTCGCGCGAGCTCCGGTTTGAACGCCGTCCCCGGCACGGTGAAGGGGTCGCGGAGCTCCGCCTCGGCCGCCGCCCGGTAGGTCTCGACGGTCGCCGGGGCGCCCGTCAGGACCCGCTCGGCGGCCCACGCCCGCCAGGGCACGGTGCCGACCCCGCCCAGGCCGACCCGGGCCTCGGTGATGGTCCCGTTCTCGACAACCAGCGCGGCGGCGACCGACACCAGGGCGAACTCGTAGGAGGCCCGGTCGCGTACCTTCAGGTAGCCGGAGCGGGTCGCCGCCGGCGGCAACGGGATCTCGACGGCGGTGACGAGGTCGCCGTGCCGCAACACGGTCTCGATGTCCGGCCGGTCTCCGGGGAGGACGTAGAACTCGGTCAGCGGTATGGCGCGTTCCCCGTCGGTCCCGCGCACGTGCACCACGGCGTCGAGCGCCACCAGCGGCACGCACAGGTCGGAGGCGTGCAGCGCGATGCAGGTCTCACCGGCCCCGAGGATGGCGTGCATCCGCGCGCCCGCGCCCGTGATGGCGGCGCAGCCGGACGACGGCGTGCGCTTGTTGCAGTCCGGCACGGTCGGGTCCCGGAAGTACCGGCACCGGGTGCGCTGCAACAGGTTCCCGCCGATGGTGGCCATGTTGCGCAGCTGGGTCGACGCCCCGGCCAGCAGCGCGGCCCGGACGAACGGCAGCCGTTCGGCCACGGTGGGGTCGGCGGCCAGCTCTTCCATGGTGGTCAACGCGCCGACCCGGAGGCTCCGGTCGTCGGCGCGGACGCCCCGCAGCGGCAGACGCGTGATGTCGACGACCCGCTCGGGCTCGATGATGCCGTCCTTGAGCATCAGGTCCACCTGGGTGGTGCCGCCCGCCAGGTACTGGGCGGCCGGGTCAGCGCTCACCATCGCCACGGCCGCGCCGACGTCGTCGGCCCGCAGGTACTCGAACGCCCGCACGGTCACCGCACCCCCTCTGCGGCGACCTCGCGGATCGCGGCGATGATGTTCGGGTACGCCCCGCAGCGGCAGATGTTGCCGCTCATGAACTCGCGGATCTCGTCGTCGGAGCCCGCCCGACCCTCGCGGAGCAGGGCGACGGCCGACATGATCTGCCCCGGTGTGCAGTAGCCGCACTGGAAGGCGTCGTGGCGCACGAACGCCTCCTGGAGCGGGTGCGGTCGCCCGTCCTCCGCCAGTCCCTCGACGGTGGCCACCTGCCGACCCTCGCACTGCGCGGCGAGCGTCAGGCACGACAGCACCCGCCGCCCGTCGACGAGCACCGTGCACGCGCCGCAGGCGCCCTGGTCGCACCCCTTCTTGGTGCCGGTCAGCCCGAGTTCGTCGCGCAGGGCGTCGAGCAGGGTCACGCGGCTGTCGAGCTGCAGTTCCCGCTCCGCGCCGTTCACCGTGAGGGCCAGCCGGACGGTGGTGGCGCCGGCCGCGCCGGGCTGGTCGTTCCGAGGGTCCTGGCTCATGTGCCCTCCGCTCCCGGGTCTCCGCCGTCGTCCTGTTTCAGGTATTTTCTCCCGGTCTCGGGCGTGGCTGGGGAGAGATCCACCAACTCCGTTGCGGCAGCCGCCGTACGACCGGCGCCACCGTGCGGCGGCGTGGTACGACCCGCCGGGTGCGGGTCCGGTCGTGCCGGCCACGGTCAGGCGACCCGCGGCGCCGGCACGGGGGGCGGCGGTCGGCGGCGGTCGGGACCCTTCCCGGACCGCGGTGACAGGGTCAGAGGTCGTGGAACGGCTTCGCGTACGCGAACTCGCCCCGGATCGCCGGGTCCCAGCCGCTGAGCGGGCGCGCCATGAAGTAGCGCGGACCCCACTCGGGCACCGGCGGGGTCACACCGTGCTCGACGGCGGGCCCGAAGCCGAAGCGCGGGTAGTAGCCCGGGTGGCCGAGGAGCACCACCAGCGCCTCGTCGCGCGCGTCGGCCGCTCCGAGCACCGCGTGCATCAGCGCCGACCCCACCCCGCGGCGCTGCCACCGTGGCAGCACCCCGAGCGGCCCGAGCCCCAGCGCCACCGGCCGCCCGGCGACCCACCCGCGGGTGCACACCACGTGCCCCACCACCCGCCCCTGCGGGTCGGTCGCCACGAGCGACAGGGGTGGTAGCCACGCCTCGTCGGCGCGCAGCGCGTCGACCAGGGTCGCCTCGACCGGTACGACGTCCGGCGCGTCCGGCTTGGCGAAGGCGGCGGTGTGCACCGCGCGGACCGCGTCGACATCGGCGGGGGTCTCACGTCTGATCAGCATCGGGCCACGATACGGACAGCGGGGGCGGGCCGCCGTCGATTTCCGCCCGGCACGGCCGGGTGTCAGCTCACCGCGGTCGGTGATGGTGGGGCGCTGCCGCCCTGCGGCGCCTCGCCCGCCATCAGCCGGACGATCTGGGCCCGGTCCTCGACGGACGGCAGTCCCCACTCGGGCCGGTAGCCGTACACCTCGTGCAGCGGCGTGGAGCCGGTCCGCCCGTCCAGGATCTCCACGGCGTCGGTGTCGACGAGCGCGGGATGCTCGACCCCGCACGCCTCGGCCACCTTCATCAGGTCGCGGCGCAACGTCCGGATGTAGTTGGCCGCCCGCACCGACTTGCGGGCCGGGTCCAGGCCCCGGGCCAGCCAGGCGTTCTGCGTCGCGACGCCCGTCGGGCAGGTGTCGGTGTGGCACTTCTGCGCCTGGATGCAGCCGATCGCCAGCATCGCCTCGCGGCCGACGTTCACCATGTCGCAGCCGAGTGCGAACGCGACCACGGCGTTGTCGGGCAGGCCGAGCTTGCCACCGCCGACGAACACCACCCGCTCGTGTAGGTCCCGCTCGGCGAAGAGCCGGTAGACGCGGGAGAAGCCCTGCTGGAACGGTAGCGACACGGAGTCGGTGAAGATCAGGGGAGCGGCGCCCGTGCCGCCCTCGCCGCCGTCGACGGTCACGAAGTCGACCCCACGGCCGGTGTCGCGCATGAGGTCGGTCAGCTCCCGCCAGAAGCCCAGGTCGCCGACCGCGGACTTGATGCCCACGGGCAGCCCGGTCTCGGCCGCCAGCAGCTCGACCCAGTCCAGCAGACTGTCGCAGTCGGAGAACTCGGCGTGCCGGGACGGGCTCACGCAGTCGCGCCCCTCCGGGACACCCCGCGTCGCGGCGATCTCGGCGGAGACCTTGGGCGCCGGCAGCAGCCCGCCGAGGCTGGGCTTGGCGCCCTGGCTCAGCTTGATCTCCAGCGCCCGGACGGGCGCGCCCGAGACCAGCTCCTTGAGCCGGGCCAGGCTGAAGCGCCCCCGCTCGTCCCGGCAGCCGAAGTACGCGGTGCCGATCTGGAAGACCAGGTCACCGCCGTTGCGGTGGTACGGCGACAGTCCACCCTCGCCGGTGTTCTGCAGGCAGCCTGCCAGCGCCGCGCCCCGGTTCAACGCCTCGACGGCGTTGCCGGAGAGCGAACCGAAGCTCATCCCGGAGATGTTGACCACCGACTCCGGCCGGAAGGCCAGCGCCCGGCCGCGGGCCGCCCCGAGCACCTTGGCGCAGGGCAACCGGACGTCCTGGCCCGCCCCCGGGGCCGAGGGCGGGACGGCCCGGCCGAACGTGCGGTGTTTGATGATCGGATAGCCGGGGGTGAACTCGATGTCGTTGTCCGTGCCGAAGCCGAAGTAGTTGTTCTGCTGCTTCGCCGAGGCGTACACCCACCGGCGCTGGTCCCGGGTGAACGGCCGCTCCTCGTTGTTGCCGGCCACGATGTACTGGCGCAGCTCCGGCCCGATCGCCTCGAGCAGGTAGCGGGCCCGCCCCAGCAACGGGAAGTTGCGCAGCAGCGCGTGGTCGCGCTGGATCAGGTCCCGCGCGGCGAGCGCCGCGACGGCGGCCGCCGCGGCGGGTACGACTCGGCGTGCCCAGGTCATGGCGGCACTCTTTCCGGGATGACCAGCCGGCAAACCCGGGCGGTGGATCAGCCCTGCGGCGAGGTGATGTCCACCATCCACTGGACGCCGAAGCGGTCGACGCACATGCCGAACTCGTCGCCCCACATCTGCTTCTCCAGCGGCATCGTGACGACGCCGCCCTCGCTGAGCCGCTCCCAGTAGCCGCGCAGCTCGTCGGCGTCGTCGCCGCTCACGCTGATGCTGATGTTGTTGCCCGGCTTGTGTTCCATGCCCGGCGGGAGGTCGGAGGCCATCAGCGTGAAGCCGCTGTCGGTCTCCAGCATGGCGTGCATGATCTGGTCGGCCGTGCCCGGATCCGCGCCGCCGAACTCGCCGAAGGTGTTCATCCGCAGGGAACCGCCGAACACCTGGCGGTAGAACTCCATGGCCGCGCGGGCGTCGCCGGGGAAGTTGAGGTACGGGTTGAGTCGAGATGCCACAGCACCCTCCTTGGTCGTGACCCGCGTCATCGTCGCAGGCGAGGGTGGCGCGGACAACGACGCGCGACCGCGTGTCGACGCACGGTGACCGAAGGTCGGAGGGTCGGCCGCGGCGGGGCGGTGGGGGAGCGGCCGGGACGGTCGTCCGCCCTCCACCGCCCGCGCCGGCATCAGCGGTGCGTGAAGGACTGGCGGACGACGCCGCCGACGATCGCGCACCAGGTGCTGACGTTGACCTTGCCGTTGCGCGGCAGTCCGTGCACGGCCTGGAGGTCCCGCACCGCCTTGCGGGTCGCGTGGTCGTACTCGCCGGTGACGGTGACCTCGGCGTACCCCTTGAGGTTCAGGATGAACTGCACGGCGCTGACCGGCAGCCCGCTCGCGTGCTGGTCCAGCTCGGGGACGAGGGTCTCCCACGTCTGCGGGGTGAGGGTGGCGTCGACGTC
The DNA here is from genome assembly GCF_056150165.1 of Micromonospora xinjiangensis. Taxonomy (NCBI): domain Bacteria; kingdom Bacillati; phylum Actinomycetota; class Actinomycetes; order Micromonosporales; family Micromonosporaceae; genus Micromonospora; species Micromonospora xinjiangensis. The sequence continues at coordinate 733,172 of NZ_JAXCFO010000004.1, forward strand.
CACCGGGATGCCGTTGCGGTACTGCCAGTCCTGCACCGCCGCGACGGTCGCCGCGTCGAAGACGCTGGTCACCGGGACGGTGTAGCCGCGGTGGGCGAGCAGGTACTGCGCCACCTGCACGGCCGGGGAGCTGACGAACCGCCACAGGTCCGGCCAGCGGCGGGCCGGCACGTCACCGAGCCGGGTGCCGAGCTTCCTGAACACCCGGCGGCGCAGGGCGGGGAACTGCCGGTAGAACGCGGCGCCCGGGCACTGCGTGTTGCGGAAGTCCCAGTGGCCGAAGATGTCGTGGGCGTGCAGGCCGTACTGCCGGCAGATCGCCACGCAGAGCTCGACGAGCGAGTCGAGCAGGGCCTCCGGCGGGGTCTCGGTGACGTACGTGCCCTCGTTCTCGATGCCGATGGCCCGCCCGTTCTCGCCCGGGCAGTGCGCCGCGATCATCTGCCGGTCACCGGCGACCAGGCGCTCCAGGCTGCCCCGCCGGCCCTCCAGCACGTAGCCGCCCCGGCTCACCGTGAAGTGCTGGCCGGTGTCGGACCAGCCGTTGCCGTCCATGTGCAGGTCCTGGCAGTCCCGGGCCAGCTTGATCGCCTGCGCCTCGGAGTAGTCGGTGACGTTCGGGAACGCCATGTGGTGCACGATGATCTTGTTGGTGGCGGTGGCGCTGACCGACAGCGGGTCGGCCGGCGGGCGCGCGCCCCACTCGTCGCAGCTGATGATCCAGTCCAGGTCCGCGCCCGGCGCCGCCTGCGCGGCGGCCGGGAACGCGAGCTCGCTCCCGACGACCGCGACCGTGGCGGCGCCGAGGCCGGCCCGCAGCAGGGTGCGGCGGTCCAGTTCGGAATGGTCGAGGTGCATGACATCTCCTCTGCGGCCGGGCGGGGGTTGTGAAAAGTAGCTCCAGAGGCCGCGCGTGATGTGGAGGATATTGCCAGTGCTCGCCGCCGCGCTAGGGGTCGATCCCGGCCGGTGCGGTCATTCCTCGATGGCGCCGCCGACGCCGCGCAGGTGTCGGCGGAACGTGTACGCCGGATCCGCCGCCCGGCGCGCCAGGTAGTCGTCGAACGCGGTCTGCCGGCGCAGCGTCTCGCCCGCCCGGATCCGCTCCGCCTGCTCCCGCTCGACCTCACGGATCCCCGCCGCCGTGGCCAGCACCGCCTCGACGCGGTCACCGGCCACGAAGAGCACCCCGTCGTCGTCGCCGAAGACCACGTCCTCCCGGCCCACCTCGTGCCCGCCGACCCGCGCCACGGTCAGCGCCTCCGCCTCCCGCTCGTCGACCCGCAGCGGTCCGGCCGGCAGGCTGCCGTAGCTGAAGACCGGCACTACGATCTCGACCAACTCGGCCGTGTCCCGGTGCAGCCCCCACACCACGAGGCCCGCCACGCCCGCCGCGGCGGCCTCCAGCACCGCCAGGTCGCCGACGCAGGCCTCGTCCGACCGGCCGCCGTTGTCGACCACCAGCACGTCGCCCGCCGCCGCGTGGCCGTACGCCTCCAGGAAGACGTCCACGCTGCCGTAGTGCCGGGCCGGCAACACGCGGCCCGCGACCCGCTGGCCCGCCACCACCGGCCGGACGCCGGGCGGCGCGACCCGCACCGGCAGGCCCAGGCGCACACAGGCGTCGGCCAGCAGCGGCGTGGACAGGTCGGCGAAGCGCTCCAGCATGGGGTCCTCCAGCGTCGCTACGATCGGGCGGCAATCGTACGGACGGCGGCCCGGTGGGCGGCCAGATCCAATCGCCCGGCGCTGGCCCGAGGGCTCGGAGCGGTCCGACCGTCGCGACCGCACCCGGAGGGTTCCGCCGCCAGCGCAGGAGCGGGCCACCCTGGACGCCGGCGCAGCCACAGCGTGCGCGCCCGCTCGTAGGCGACCGACTCCCGTTCACTCCGCAACCGGCCTCCCACCCACACCGGGAGTGCACCGAGGTCCGGTTCGGTCGCGGGTGGCGTGCGTTTGGGGTCCGGCGGGCGTCGGGTAGGGGAGTGGACACTTCGCCCCAACCCTCGTGGAGGACCTCGAATGAGAGACAACGTCGGCGACGCGGTGGGCGACGCCCTCCGGTCGGTGATGCTCTTCGTGCCCAAGGCCCTCGCCTTCGTGGCGATCCTGGTGGTCGGGTGGCTGGTCGCCAAGGCCGCGCTGAAGGTCGTCGGCCGGATCCTGGAGCGGGTGGGCTTCGACCGTGCCGTCGAGCGCGGCGGCATCCGCCGGGCGCTGAGCCGCTCCCGGTACGACGCCAGCGACGTCGTCGCCAAGCTCGTCCACTACGGTCTGCTGCTGGTCACCCTCCAGCTCGCGTTCGGCATCTGGGGTCCGAACCCGATCTCGGATCTGATCGCGGGCGTCGTCGCCTGGCTGCCCCGCGCGTTCGTGGCGATCGTCATCGTGGTGGTCGCCGCGGCGATCGCGAACGCCGTCAAGGACATCGTCGGTGGCGCCCTCGGCGGTCTGTCGTACGGGCGGGCGCTGGCCACCGTCGCCTACGTCTTCCTTCTCGGTCTGGGTGTCATCGCCGCGCTCGACCAGATCGGTGTCGCCACCGCCGTCACCACGCCGGTGCTGATCGCCGTGCTGGCGACGGCCGGGGGCATCCTCGTCGTCGGTGTGGGCGGGGGTCTCGTCCGCCCGATGCAGAGCCGCTGGGAGACGTGGCTGGCCCGGGCCGAGCACGAGTCGCGGCTGATCGCCACGCACGCCCGCGCCTACCAGGCCGACCGCCGCGCCGCCGAGGCGAAGCTGGCCCGGCCGGCCCCGGACGACCCGGACGCGACCCAGGTGACCACGCCCGCGGACCCGGAGGCGACCCAGGTCGTCGCGCGGCCGGACGACCCGGACGCCACCCAGGTGGTGTCCCGGCCCGGCGCGGCCCACCCGCCGGCGCCCGGTCAGCGTGGCGCGGACGACAGCGAGGCCACCATGGTCATCCCACCCGTGGAGCGGGGCGCGGACGGGCGCTGACCGTCGTCGAGCCGTCGGGGCGGGACGTCCGGTCCCACCCCGACGCCGTCCGCCCGGCACGATCGGCTCCCGTGAACGCTGGCGGGCCCCGTCGCCCGGCGACTACCATCGCCGGCATGACGTGGCGACATTGATGCACCGCTGACGGCCGCAGCCGTGGGCCGCCACGGACGCCGCACCTCCGGCGTCCGTTCCGATCCCACGGGAAGGCCTCATGACCGTCACCTCCACGCGCGTGCCCGACCCCGCCGTCCGCCGTCTGGCGGCGACCCTCTACGGGTACGCGTTCCTCAGCGACCTCGTCCTGCTCTACCCGCTCTACGCGTTGCTCTTCGCCGACACCGGGCTGTCGGTCGGGCAGATCTCCTCGCTCTTCGTCCTCTGGTCGGCCAGCGCCATCGTGCTGGAGGTGCCCTCGGGCGCCTGGGCCGACGCGTTCTCGCGGCGCCTGCTGCTCTGCCTCGCCCCGCTGGTCACCGCCGTGGGCTACGCGCTGTGGGTGACACTGCCGTCGTACCCGGCGTTCGCGCTCGGCTTCCTGCTGTGGGGAGCCGGTGCGGCGCTCGCCTCCGGCGCGCTGGAGGCGCTGGTATTCACCGAACTCGACCGGCGGGGCGCGGCCGGCCGGTACGCCCGGATGATGGGCCGGTCGAAGACCGCCGGGGTGCTCGGCGCCCTCGTCTCCAGCCTGCTCGCCGGCCCGGTGCTCGCCGCCGGCGACTACCCGGCGGTCGGCGCGGCCAGTATCCTCGCCTGCCTGCTCGCCGCCGCCGTGGCCACCCGCTTCCCGGAGCACCGACGCCCGGCGGCCCGGACGCTCGCGTCGAGCACCGCCGCCGACACACCGGAGCCGGGTGACCGGCGGCGGGCGCCGGCCGGTGCGGGTGACGGAGGGAGTGACCGGCCCGAGGCGGGGTCGCCGGGGGACGATCTCGGCTGGGTGGCGAGCCTGCGCGCCGGGCTGGCGGAGGCTCGCGCCGTGCCCCCGGTCCGCGCCGCGGTGCTGCTGGTGGCCGCGGTGGCCGCGGTGTGGGGCGCCCTCGACGAGTACACGCCGCTGCTGGCCCGGGAGACCGGCGTGGCGGCGTCGACGGTGCCGCTGCTGCTCCTGCTCACCTGGTGCGGGGTCACCGTCGGCGGGCTGCTGGCACCGATCGGGGAGCGGCTCACCACCCACGGGTACGCGGCCCTGCTCGGCCTCGCCGCGCTGGCCCTGGCGGGCGGCGCGCTGACCGGCCACCCGGGCGGTTTCGTGCTCGTCGCCGCAGCGTTCGGCGCCTGCCAACTCGCCACCGTGCTGGCCGACGCCCGGCTACAGGAACGGATCTCCGGCCCGAGCCGGGCCACCGTCACCTCGCTCGCCGGCATGGCCACCGATGTCACGATCATCGCGGTGTACGCCGCCTACGGCCTGGTCGCCACGTCGGCCGGCAACGGCGTCGCCTTCGCCGTGGCCGCCGTGCCGTACCTGGCGGTGGCGCTGCTGCTCGTGACCGCCCGCGCCCGACGTATCCGTCGCCGTGGCGGTCCCCGGCCGGTCGCCGAGCGGATGGTCCGGGCCGACTCGGCCACCGGTTCGCCGACCGTGGGACGCTAGCCGGACGGGCGTGCCGCTGACGGGTACGGACGGCAGGCGTCGCCCGCAGCGCCGTTCGCGGCTCCCGAGTCGCCAGGTCGTGGTGCGGCCCGGTGCGCCGACGGCCCCGCCCGCCCGGGGGCCGGGAGGGAGGTTTCCGGCCCCGGGGTGTCGGTTCGCCGTCGCCGGCTCCGACCGGTCCGTGAGCGGGCACCCGGTCGGGTGGACCGCCGTGAGCGGACGGAGGAACGACGACATGACGAAGGTGACCGGGACGGGCGCGGGTGCCCTCGCCGACGGCGACCGGGCGGGGTGCCCCGCCGGGGCGTCGGGGCGCGCCGGCGGCGGTGCGGCCGGCACGGGCTTCGACGCCTGGTGCGCGCAGCTCGTCACCCAGGCCGAGCTGATGGCCGCCCATCTGGTCGGCGCGGACCCGCGCCGCGCCGTACCGTCGTGTCCGGGCTGGACGGTCGTCCAGCTGGTGCGGCACGTCGGTGCCGGCCACCGGTGGGCGGAGGAGACGGTGCGCACCCGGTCGGCGGGGCCGTTGCCCGACACCGAGCTGCGGGACCTGGCCCGGCACACCGAGGGGGACCCGGCGGTGCTCGGTCCCTGGCTGGTGGCGGGAGCGGTCTACGGCCGGCGCGCGCCGGGCGAGGGCACCGTGCGGGTGCGCGGGGACCGGGACCTGCTGGAGTTCTGGCTGGCGCGGGTCAGTTTCGGCTGACCCGCGCCAGCCCCGCCGGTCACCCGGCGAGGTGCAGGAACGACCACTGGTGGCCGTCGAGGTCCCGGAAGCCGCGCATGTAGAGCTGGCCGACGTCCTGGCCGGGGCCGAGACCCGTGCCGCCGGCCGCGACCGCCCGGTCGACCATCTCGTCGACGTGCGCCCGGGTCTCGGCGGCGAGCCCGATGATCACCTCCCGGCTGGTGGCCGTGTCGGTGACCGCGACCCCGGTGTACTCGGCGAAGGCCGAGGCGACGTGCAGCATCAGCTGGGTGGTCTCGTTGAGCGTCAGCATGAGGCTGGTGCCGTTCGGGGAGGGTTGTTCGCCGGTGAACCCGATGGACCGGAAGAACTCGGCGGCCGTGCCCAGGTCGCGTACCGGCAGGTTGATGAAGGTCGTGATGCTCACCGCGGGCCTCCGTCCGCCTCGAGGAGCTGCTTGAGGACGGCCAGCCGCTCCCGCCACCAGCCTTTCAGCTCGGCCGCCTGCTCCGCACCGATCAGCTTCTCGTGTTGCACCGCCACCCGTGACCGGGTCTCGCCGATCGAGGCGAAACCGACCACGATCCGGGTCGGGCCACCGGCCCAGTCCGCGCGGAACGTCTTCGGCGTCGTGGCGGTGCGGACCCGTACCTCGACGTCGGGCAGCCAGCGGGCGCGCCGCTCCGCCTCGGCGAAGGCCGCGAAGAGCTGGTCCACCGGTACGGCGACCGTCCGGCTGGCGGACGCCGAGAACCCGCCGTCGCGCCGCTGGCCGGGTGCCCGCAGCCCGCGGACCTGCTCGTAGCCGACGGTGACCGCCTGCGCCCACCAGCCGGGCACCTCGTGCTCGGTGACCAGCCAGCGCGCGATCTCGGTGTGCGTACGCGCGGCGGCGCCCCAGTCGTCGAGCAGGTCGAACCACTCCGTCCAACCGCGGCCGGTGCGTTCGCGCAGGAGGGTGTCGGCGATCCGCTCCGTCTGCGCCGTGGCGACGGACGACGCCGGGGCCGCCACGGTCGGCTCGGCGGCGCGGTCGGCGGTGGGTGGGGCCGGGGCGTAGACGGGGTCCGCGGCTCGGGCGAGCAGCTGCCGGCGGGCGGTCGTGTAGCTCTCACCGGTCTTGCCCATGCGGGCACGTACCCGCGACTTGAACGACTTCTGACTGGTCATCACATGCTCCCTGTCGACGGCGCGGCCGCAGGGACTCACGCTCCCGTCGGCCCCGCCGGAGTGGGGCATGTCGCACATCGTCCCGAGGGCTCGGGGCCCCCTCTGCCTCCGCGAGGCCGGTGGCGTGAGCACCGGGAGGGAGGTGAGGCGCGGGACTACGCCGCGCTCAGCATAGCGTGCGTCCGGTTCGGCCGGCGTCGCGACGCGCGGGTCAGTCCCGCTCGGCGTCGAGATAGACCCAGCGGCCGTCCGCGCGGACGAAGCGGCTCCGCTCGGCGAGCGTTCCGCTCCGCCCGCCGGCGCGGTAGTGGGCGCGGAACTCGACCATCCCGGTGCTGTCGAAGAGGCCGCCCCCGGCGGTGTCGACGATCTCCAACCGGGTCCACCGGTGGCCCGGGTCGAGGTCAAGCCGACCCGGCCGGGTGCTCTCGTGCCAGCTGCGCAGGAGGTAGGCGGTGTCGCCGCGGGCGAAGGCGCTGAACCGGGAGCGCATCAGCGCCTCGGCGGTCGCGGCGTCGGCCTCGCCCCGGTGCGCGGGGCCGCAGCACTGCGCGTACCCGCGACCGGACCCGCAGGGGCAGTGCTCCGGCCGGTCACCCGCCGCGCCCCGGCGGCCGCCACGCTTCGCCACGCCCCCATCCTGCCGTACGGCCGGCAGCGGGCGCGGGCGGTGGGTGGCTCCGACCGGTGGGTGGCGGCTTCGCGCCGGCCGGGGCGGCTCAGAGCCAGCCGGAGCGGCGGAAGAGGCGGTGCAGGGTGAGCGCGGCGAGCGCCATCAGGCCGAGGGCGTACCCGTACCCGTAGCGCCAGCCCAGCTCCGGCATGTGGGCGAAGTTCATGCCGTAGATCCCGGCGATGCCGGTCTGGACCGCGGCGATGGCCGCCCACGCGGCGATCTTGCGCAAGTCGTTGTTCTGTTCGACGGCGAGCTGGGCCAGCCGGGACTGCACGATCGAGGTGAGCAGATCGTCGTACGCGGCGACCCGGTCCACCGCCCGGGCCAGCCGGCCGTCCACGTCGACGAACCAGCGGTGCAGGGCGCGCGGCGGGTTGGCGGGGTGCTGGTCGAGCAGGGTCCGCAGCGGCGCCTGCAACGGCAGCACCGCCCTCTTGAACTCCACCACCTCCCGTTTGAGCTGGTAGAGGTGTTGGATGTCGGCGGCGCGGTCGCGGGCGAAGACGCTCTCCTCGGCGCGTTCCAGGTCCCGCTCGACGTGCCCGGCCACCTCCAGGTAGAGGTCCACCATGCGGGCGCAGACCGCGTACGCCACCGCCCACGGGCCCTCGGCCAGCAACGTCGGGCGCTGTTCGATCTCCGCGCGCACCGCGGTCAGCGCACCGGAGGCGCCGTGGCGGACGGTGAGGACGAACCGGTCGCCGAGGAAGACCATCACGTCCCCGGTGTCGATCACCTCGGAGTCCTCGGTCAGCTCGTCGTGCTCCACGTAACCGGCGGTGCGCAGCACGAGCAGGGTCACGTCGCCGTGCCGCTGGACCGTGGGGCGGTGCCCGTCGGCGAGCGCCTGCGCGACGGTCAGCTCGTCGAGGCCGAAGGTGCGACCGACGGCGGCCATGACGGCCGCTCCCGGGTCGTGCAGCCCCAGCCAGACGAACGCGTCGCGACGGCGGCGGCTGCGGGCGTACGCGTCGGCGTAGTGCGGGCTGCCCGGCTCCCGGCGGCCGTTCACGTAGACCGCGCAGTCGACCACCGCGTCGGGATTGGACCGCGGTGCGGCCGCCGCGGCCGCCGCGGTCTCCGCGGGTTGCCGGCGCAGCAGGTGGCGCAGGAGCACCGACAGCGCCGGACCGGGTGGGATCCGCACCGGTCGCCGATCCACCGTTCACCTCCGCGCCGCCGGGACTGCCGGCCTACCGTACGCGGAACCCGATCCCGGGACACGTCCGGCTCGGCGTCATCCGGTGCGGGTGGCGAGGACGACGACGTTGTCCACGTACGCGCCGGCGTCGGCGTCGAACCGGCCACCGCAGGTGACGAGGCGCAGGCCGGCGGTCGTGGACGGGCCGTAGACCAGGTCGCTGGGGAATTCGTCCTTCGGGTACGCGTGGACGCTGTCCACGGTGAACGTCGCCACGCGGGAGTCGGCGCGGGTGACGTGGACGGTCTGGCCGGGCCGGAGCCGGCCCAGGTGGAAGAAGACCGCCGGCCCGGTGGGGGAGTCGACGTGCCCGACGAGGACCGCGTTGCCCTCCTCGCCGGGGGTCACCCCGTGCCGGTACCAGCCGGCGAGGCCGGGCCGGTCCAGGGGCGGCACCTCCAGGACCCCGGCGGCGTCCGCGCCGACCGGCACGACCTCGGCCCGTACGCCGATCGAGGGGATCCGCACCAGTGTCGGCGCGGCGTGCGGCAGCGCGGGCAGGTGTGGCGCGGATCGGGTGACGCCGGGCGCGGCGGTGTCGGGGCGCGGTGGACGGGGTGGGTCGGCCGTGAGCCCGGTGTGCACCAGCGCGAGGCCGGCGGCGCCGAGCAGCGCCACGACCACGACGACGCACGCGGTCGCGAGGCCGGACCCCCCACGAGTCGGGGGCCTGCCGCCCGCCCCGGCGGCGGCCGTCGGTCCGGTCGTGTCCGTGAGCCCCACGTAGCTCACCTCCGTACCCGTTCAATGGGGGTGCCCGCCCCGGCGCGTTCGCCGGTGCGGGCGCCCCCGACAGGGATGGTGCGGTCAGGTCAGGAGAGGGTGGCCGCGGAGCGGCGACGCCGCAGCAGCAGGACGGTGCCGGCCGCGGCCGCGCCGAGCAGCGTGCCGCCCGCGGCGAGGGCGCCGGTGCCGTCGCCGCGGCCGCCCGATCCGGCCGCGGCGCCACCGATCGGCGTGACCGTGAACGTCGCCGTGCCGGCGGCGCTCCCGTCGCCGCAGGTGGCGGTCACCGTGTACGTGCCGAGGGTGAACCCGGCGGTGAACAGCTCCGCGCTCAGCCCGCCGCCGGGGGCCGCTGTGGTGGAGCGGACGTTCTGGTCGCGGTTGGGGCCGGTGACGCGGAAGATCGCGTCACCTGACTTCGGGTTGCAGGTCGTCGCGGTGAGCACCACGGTGCCGCCCACCGGGGTGCTGGCCGGCGACACGACGGTGTCGGCGAGCGCTGCACTCGGCGCCAGCAGCACGCCGAGACCCACTCCGACCGCCGCCGACACGAGGACTGTCTTCGGTTTCATACGCGTCTTCCCTCACTCTTCGTCCGCTGAGCACGTGGGACGTCGTTCGGGTGGCCAACTCCGCGACTAGCACCGGTGTGACCAACACTAGGGTGGTTGGACCCACGATCCGGTGAAAATGAGAAATCCTCGTTGCCGTCACGTGTCCACCCGAGAGGCGAGGGACCTGCGAGAACGCGCACCCTGACCCGTCGGCGCACCTCCGGCCGGGTCGTGCCACCCGTGCCGGAGGCGGAGGTATCGACCGGCTCGGGACGCTCAGCTCGCCGCCGTGGGCTCGGGCAGCGGACGGCCCGTCTCGAGCAGCGTCTTGAGGCTGGCCAGCAGCTCGGGCCAGCCACCGCTGCCGTCGAGCTGCCCGCTGACCGCCCGGTGCATCTCGCTGTCGGGCGAGAAGCCGTCATGGATGACGGTCAGTCGCACGGCGTCACCGTACGGCTCGATCTCGAACGTGACCCTGGAGCGGCGCTCGCCGAGGCGGGCCGCCAGCTCCTCCTCGGACCACCCGAAGTGCGCGGCGTGCTCGGGTTGGAAGCCGTGCCAGCTGTAGGAGAGCCGCCGGGGCGGCTCGGACACCAGCACCCGCTGGCCGAGGTCGCGGAACTCCCCGTCGGGCGCGTCCTGCCACAGCACGGGTGAGCCGACCTGCCAGTCGGACTCCAGCGCGACGCCGCCCCAGTAACGCCGGGTGAAGGCGGGCTCGGTCAGCGCCGCCCAGAGCCGCTCCGGGGTGGTGTCGATGTAGGTGGTGTAGACGAACGTGGGTGTCTCCACGGGCGCACCCTCCAATGCTGCGCGCAGGTCGGCGAGCGCCTCGGCCCGCTGACGGTCGTATCGGCTGATCCACCGGTCGGCGATCGCCGTGATCGGTGCCGCGTCGAGGTAGTGGAGCTTCTCCCGGCCGCGGCGAACGGTGGTGACCAGGCCGGCGGACTCCAGCACCGCGAGGTGCTTGCTCACCGACTGCCGGGTCATGTCGAGCCCCGCGCACAGGTCACGAAGGGTCTGCCCGTTGCGCTCGTTGAGGCGGTCGAGCAGCCGGCGCCGACTCACGTCGGCCAGCGCCCGGAACACCGCGTCCACGCCACCCCCCTGATCGGCAACCGTTTGGCTGCATTTCAAGTTAGGCAGCCAAACGGTTGCCTGTCAAGGGGCGCCGCCCATGGCGTCCGTCCCGCGGAAATCCGGCGGCCCGGTGTCCGTGGTCGCTGGTAGGTTCACCCGCCGTGGGAGCGCAGACGGGGGAGCGGCTCGGGCCGACGTTCGCGAAGCTCTGGTCGGCGAGCACCCTCTCGGCGCTCGGCAGCGGCCTGGCCACCGTGGCCGCCCCGCTCTTCGTCGCGTCGCGCACCGACGACCCGCTCGTGGTGGCCGCCGCCTCCGCCGTGGCGTGGCTGCCCTGGCTGGTCTTCGCCCTGCCCGGCGGCGTGCTCGTCGACCGGGTCGACCGGCGCCGGCTGATGGTGGTCATCGACTGGGTACGGGTCGCGGCGCTGGCTGTGCTCGCCGCCGCGATCATGACCGGTCGGGCCGGCGTGGCGCTGCTCTACGCCGTGCTGTTCGTGGTCAACACCGGCGAGATCGTTTTCCGGGCGGCCAGCCAGGCGCTACTCCCGGCCGTGGTGCCGAGGGCCCGGCTGGAACGCGCCAACGGATGGCTCAACGGCGGCAGCACGCTCATGCACGGCATGCTGGCCGGCCCACTCGGCGGCTTCCTGTTCGCGCTCGCGGCGAGCAGCCCGTTCCTGGTCAACGCCGCCACGTACGCGCTGAGCGCGGTGCTGATCGCGCTCGTCGGCGGCAGCTACCGCGCGGCCGGCCGGAGTGGCCCGGCCGGTGCTCCGCGCAGCGGCTCGGTGTGGGCGGAGATCGCCGAGGGGTTCCGCTGGCTGGCCGGGCAGCGGCTGCTGCGGACCATGGCCGTCCTCATCGGGCTGCTGAACGTGACCCTCACCGCGGCGGTCGCGGTGCTGGTGCTGCTCGCCACCGAACGGCTGGGCCTCGGCTCGGTCGGTTACGGGGCGCTCTTCACCTGCATGGCGGTCGGCGGGGTGCTCGGCGCCCTGGTCGGCGACCGGCTCATCGCCCGGGTCGGTGCCACCTGGACCGTCCGGCTCGGGCTGCTGGTCGAGGCCGGCCTGCACCTGGCGCTCGCCGCCTCGCGCAGCGCCACGCTGATCGGCTTCGCGCTGCTCAGCTTCGGCGTGCACAGCGCACTGTGGAACATCGTGGCCAACTCGCTGCGTCAGCGGCTGACCCCGGAACCGCTGCAGGGGCGGGTCGCCAGCACCACGCTCTTCGTGGCCGCCGGAGGGAACTGCCTCGGTGCGCTGCTCGGCGGGGCGGTCGCGGCCAGGTTCGGGCTGACCGCGCCGTACTGGGTGGGTTTCGTGGTGGCCGTCGCGGTCTCCGCCGCCACCTGGCGCGTCTTCGACCGGGCCACCGTGGCCCGCGCGTACGCCGACCCGGCCCCGGCCGAGGACGAGGGGCACGCCACCCCTGTGCCGTGACCGGCGGGGCGCACCGTCGGGTCCGCCCGACCGGCGGCCGCCGCGATGTGGCAGCGTGGACGGATGCACACCTCGGTCGACGTGGACCTCGCCCTGGTCGGGGGCGGCGGTGCGGCCTCGCTGTTCCTCGCCGCCCTCGACCGTCACGGCGTGCGGGGACTACGGGTGGCCGTCGTCGACCCCGTGCACCGGCGCGGCCAGGACCGGACGTGGGCCTTCTGGCACCACCCGGGCGACGACCTCGACCCGCTGCTCAGCGCGAGCTGGCGGCTGGTCGAGGTGGTGACGCCCCACGCGCGCCGCGTCCTCGACCTCGCGCCGCTGCGGTACGCCATGCTCCGCTCCGGGCCGGTCTACGAGCGGGCGGCCGCGGCCGAGCGGCGCCTCGGGGTGACCCGCGTGACCGCCCCGGTCGAGGCCGTGGACGACGACGGCGAGCGGGTGCTGGTGCGCACCGCCGGTGACGGGCCCGCCGTGCGGGCCGGCTGGGTGCTCGACTCCCGGCCATGCCCGCCCGCCCGCGCCGGCCGTACGACCTGGCTGCAGCACTTCCGCGGCTGGTGGCTGGAGTCCGACACCCCCGCCTTCGAACCGGCCCGGGCGGTGCTCATGGACTTCCGCACCCCGCAGCCCGCCCGGGGTGTCTCCTTCGGCTACGTGCTGCCGGTCAGCGACCGGTACGCGCTGGTCGAGTACACCGAGTTCTCACCCGGCCTGCTCACCGGCGCCGGCTACGACGCCGCGCTGGCCCGCTACCGGGACCTGCTCGGCCTCCCGGCCGGCGTGCGGGTGCGCGAGGTGGAGAACGGCGTGATCCCGATGACCGACGCGCCGTTCGTCGCGCGTCCCTCGCCCCGGGTGGTCCGCCTCGGCACCGCGGGCGGCGCCACCCGACCCTCCACCGGGTTCACGTTCTCCGCCATGCGCCGCCAGGCCGACCAGATCGCCCGCGCCCTCGCCGCCGGCCGGCCCCCGGTGCCGCGCCCCGCGTACCCCCGACGGCACCGGTGGATGGACGCGGTCGCGCTGCGCGCGCTGGACCGGGGCACGGTCGGCGGCGTGGACTTCTTCGACCGGCTCTTCGAGCGCAACCCGCCCGAGCGGGTTCTGCGGTTCCTCGACGGCACCACCACGCCCGCCGAGGAGCTGGCCGTCATGAGCTCCACCCGACCGGGACCGATGATCGCCGCCACCACCGGGGACGCTCTGCACCGGCTGCGCGACCGGCTCCGCGCGCCACACCCGGCGCCGCCCGTTCCGCCCCCGGTGCGCGACGGGCTCACCCCGGCCGCCGGCGCCGGGTGACCCGGTCACCCGGCGCGGCCCGCACACCGGTCAGCCGAGCTCCCGGTGTGCCCCCACGGCGTCCCGCACCGGCTGTGCCTACCGTCGACTCCGCCGCGACCGCCCGGTGACCCGGCGCGACACCCGGTGCCGTCCTGGGCCCCGGCGGGGCCCGGCGGGCGCCGCTCGGGGTAGGTTGCCGGCATGGTGGAGGCCGGACGAGTGGTGCAGATCTGGACCGACGGCGCGTGCAGCGGCAACCCCGGGCCGGGCGGCTGGGGCGCCGTGCTGCGCTACGGCGGGCACGAGCGGGAGCTGTGCGGCGGCGAGGCGAGCCCGACCACCAACAACCGAATGGAGCTGATGGCCGCCATCCGGGCGCTGGAGAGCCTCACCCGTCCGGTCGCCGTCGAACTGCACACCGACAGCACGTACGTGCGCAACGGCATCACCAGCTGGCTGGCGTCGTGGAAGCGCAACGGCTGGCAGACGGCGGCCAAGCAGCCGGTCAAGAACGCCGACCTGTGGCAGCGGTTGGAGGCCGCCTGCGCGCGGCACCAGATCACCTGGCGGTGGGTGAAGGGGCACAACGGCCACCCGGAGAACGAGCGGGCTGACGCGTTGGCGAACCGGGGCATGACCGAGGCTCGGGCGGCCGTCGCTGCCCGCTGAGCGCCGTCGTCAGGGTTTGCTCGTCACGGGTTGGGGTCGACGGCCCCCGAGACGTCGTCCACGTCGTACCCGGCGCGGCTGACCTCCCGCGCCGACCGTCGGTCCTCGGCCGGCAGGTCGGCGAAGTCGTCGCCGGTGGCGGCGTCGGGCAGGGACTCGCCCGGCCGGCGCAGCGACGCCTGCAAGGCGGTGGTGCCGTCCGGCTCGTCGGTGTCGGCCCGGTCGTAGCGCTCCTCGGTCATGCCCGACTCCTGCCCCGTCGCGCGCAGGGCAAACCCCCGGCGCTCAGCGGGCCGCGTCCGGGTGCCCCGGCATGCCGGAGCCTCCACCGCTGCCCCCGGACGAGCCACCCGCGACGCCCGAGCCGTCGTCCTCGGTCACCACGTCCGGTCGCACGTCGGTGTCGTCCGGCGCCGGCACCTCCGTGTCCGCCTCCACCTGGACCAGCCGGGCCTGGCCGGCCTCGTCCTCGGCGTGCTCCGGATCGACCGGCTGCTCGCCCTGACGCGTTCTGAAGCCCACGGTCGCCTCCCCGTCGCTGCCGTCTCGGATCGGCCGTGGCTACCCGGCCGACAAACCGGCGAAACGTCAGGCCACCGGCCTGCTCGCGTTGACCGGTCTGGCGCCGTGGCGCCGGGGGTCGGCGCCGGGCGCCCGGCGTCAGCGGCGGCGTCCGCGCCGCGCGGGCGCCGGGCGCCCGGCGGTGCGGGGCACGGGGGTCAGCGGCAGTGACGTCCAGTGCGCGGGCCGGTGCCGCCCCGCCGGCAGCCGGGTGCGGGCGTCGCCCCGGGCGGCGTCGAGCTGCGACTGGTGCACGAAGAGGCTCTCCGAGAGGTCGGCCCCGCGCAGGTCCGCGCCGCGCAGGTCGGCGCCGGTCAGGTCGGCCAGGCGCAGGTCCGCCCCGCGCAGGTCGGCGCCGATCAGCAGCGCGCCCCGCAGGTTGGCGCGGCGCAGGTCGGCGCCGCGCAGGTCCGCCCCGAACAGGTGGGCGCCGCGCCGGTCCGCGCCCGGCCGTCCGCCGCGTGAGCGCGCGGCCTCGGCGGCCCGGGACAGCAGCGGGTTGACGCGGTCGCGGTGGGCGTCGACATCCAGCGCCAGCAACTCCTGCGCCGTGCCGCCGGTGCGCCGCGCGATCTCCGCGTGGGCCCGCTCCAGCTCCTCGCGCAGCCCGGCCGGCGGATGCAGGGCCAGCGCCTCGGTCAGGTACCAGAGCAGCTCGTGCAGCGGCCGCATCACCGCGAAGGTGTCGAACATGACGGCCGCCGTCTCCGGCGCGGACCGCCAGTCCCGCCCGCCGAAGGTCACCTGGGCGACCCGCTGCCCGGCGCCGAAGCAGTCGAAGACGGTGCAGCCGGCGAAGCCCCGGCCGCGCAGCTCGGCGTGGATGCCGCAGCGGTGGTCCGCCGCCAGGTGGGGGCAGGGCTGCCCGGCGGGCTTGTCGAGGGCGAAGTCGGCGGACGCGGCGAAGGCGGGCGCGACGCAGCAGAGGCCGAAGCACCGCGCGCAGTCGGCCCGCAGCTCGTCGCGCGCCGGCCGCACCGGCCGGGAGCTCTCCGACACGCTGACCTTCTCCTACCGCTCGTCCGGGTGTCACCGGCGCGGTGGGCGCGGGCGACCCCCCATTGTCCCGCGCGAGGCGGGTCCCGGCCGGGGCGGGGTGGTCACCGGGCCCGCGGGTCCGCGGCGGCGGGGGAGCGGGGGTCGGGGGCGCGGCCGTCGACCGCCCGTCGCGGCACGAGGCGCAGGATGGTGCGGTCGCCGTCGGCCCGGCCGTACTTCTGGTCGAAGCGCCGGGCCACCGGCGCGCGCTCACCGTCGGCCGGCTCGACCAGCGCGAACACCCGGGGTGCGGACCGGGGCGTACGCGGCGGCAGCTGCGCGCGGGCGGTCAGCGGCCGGCTGAGCCGGAACGACCCGCAGTCGATGTAGTGCTCGCCGTCGACCTCCACGTACGGGACCTGGACCTCCGCGACGTCCGAGTCCTCGTCGCGCAGCGTCACCCTGATCGACCAGTACCGCTCCAGCGTGAGCGTGGCCCGCTCGTGTTCCCACAGCTCCTCGAACCGGGCGTGCACGAACCCGCCCCACGGGCTGTCCATGTCGACCTCCAGCTGGGGGACGTTGAACGACAGCTTGCCGACGGGGAAGAACGAGATCAGCGCCTGCCCGTCCCACTGGTAGAGCTGGATCGACGGGGAGGCGTCGTAGATGCGCACCTGGAACCGGGCCCGCTGCGCGGCGTCGAGGTCGCTGCCGAAGGCGGCGAGGTGGCGCAGGTTCGCCCGGATGTGCGCGGGGACGTCGACGCGCTGCCGCTCCAGCTCCTCGGAGCGCTGCTGGGCCGCCGTGCAGTCCGGGTCGAGCAGGAGCAGCTGCACCTCGGCGCCGCCGCGCAGGGCCGCCCGCACCGCGTCGAGGGTGGCCTCCCGGTGCCGGTTCTCCAGCAGGATCGTCCAGGTGTCGAGGATGCGGACCCGGCGGCAGCTGCGGTGCAGCCGCCCCACGAACGCCTGCTGGTCGAAGCTCAGGTGCTCCTGCACCCGGGCCTTGCGGGCCTCCTCGAAGAGCGGGTCGAAGATGACGTACGAGATGGCCGCCAGCACCACGCTGGCGCCGAGGTTGAGCAGCAGCTCGCTGAGGAAGCCGGTGCTGCGCCACGCGGCCAGCAGCATGACGACCGCCGTGCCGAGCAGCGCCCCGCCGACCACGAACGCCCGCCGCTGCCGAGGCGTACGACCCCTGCGCCAGCCGCCCGCCCGCCGCATCCGGCGCCCCCTTCCGGCCCCGGCCGCCCCGGCGCCCGGTGATCAATTCGGACGACGGCAGGATACGTGCCCGCTTTGCCGGCCGCTGTCCCGTTCGTGACCGCGCGGCCGAGTCGGTCTCGCGCAGAACATGGTGGAGAACGAGGTGGACCTCGACCGGACGCGGCGCATCCGGCCGTACCACCACCACCGGCTCGCCGCCGCCGCTGACCACCACCACCGGCTCGCCGCCGCCGCTGACCACCTCGGCCGGGCCGCCGTCCGTCAGGACGGCTCGACACGCCGCCAGTCGTTCGACGTGAGGGCCGAGGCCTGCGGGCCCATCGTCAACATGCCGCCGTCGACGGGCCAGGAGGCGCCGGTGACGTACGCGGCGGCGGGAGAGGCGAGCAACGCGACCACGGCGGCGATCTCCCGGGCGTCGCCCGGCCGTCCCACCGGCACGCCCGGCCGCTGCTGGGTGAACGGGTCGACGTCCTCCTGCCCGGTCATCGGAGTGGAGATCTCACCGGGCGCGACCGCGTTGACGGTGATCCCGTCGGCGGCCAGTTCCTGGGCCATCACCTTGGTGAGCAGCCCCAGGCCGCCCTTCGCGGCGCAGTACGCGGCCGAGCCGACCCGCGGCGCGTGCTCGTGCACGCTGGTGATGTTGATGATCCGCCCGCCAGCGCCCGCGGCGCGCATCCGGCGTGCCGCACGCTGCCCGCAGAGGAACGGGCCGTCCAGGTCGACCCGGAGGACCTCGCGCCACTGCTCCCAGGAGGTGTCGACGTAGGGCACGGACGCGCCGGTGCCGGCGTTGTTGACCAGGACACCGACGCCGCCCAGCCGGTCGGCCAGCTCGTCGATCACGTCGGCCGCCGCCGGCAGCCGGGTCAGGTCCATCTCGGCTACCTCGCAGCGGCGGCCGGCGCCGGTCACCTCGGCGGCCGCCCGGCGTGCGCCGTCGGGGTCGCCGTACCAGGCGATGCCGATGTCGAAGCCGGCCTCCGCGAGCGCCACGGCGCAGGCCTTGCCGATTCCGGAGTCGGCGCCGGTCACGATCGCGATGCGGGGATAGTGTTCGAAGCGTGCGGGCATGCGGGCGCAGTACCCGCTCGGCGCGGACGCAACCGTACGTCGACCAGCACCCATGTCGCCGGCGTCGCCCCCGCCGCCCGCCGTGCACAATGGAGCCCGGCGAGGCCGTCGTCTCGCGGGACCCCGCCCGGTGCGTCGGGCTCCCGTCGCGGCCGGCAGCGGGCCTCTCGCCTCCGGCGAGGCGTCGACGGCGGGTCGGCGGTGGGTGCTTCCGGGCCCGGCGAGGCGTCGACGGCGGGTCGGTGCGCCCGATTCCGGCGGTCGCGGGAACCGCGCGGGCCCGGCCGACCGTCCCACCCGGTGGAGGTGTCCCGCGATGCGTCGAACCAGCACCCTGCTCACCGCCGTCGCGCTGCTCTGCGCAGCGGCGGCCTGCGCGCAGCCCCACACGCCCGAGGCGGTGTGGACCAGCTCGCCGCCGCGCCCCGGCTCGGCCCCGGTCAGCTCCGCGCCGCCCTCCCCAGCCGGGTCGGCGCCGGTGGACACGCCGCCGGCCGCCTCCGCCCCCGGTGCTCCGTCCCCGCACCGGCCCGGGCCGTCCGGGGGTGACACGCCGGGCCCGTCGCTGTGGGGCGAGCGGACGCTGACCGGCACGGTCGAACGCGCCGGGAGCTGCCCGGTGCTGCTCGTGGGCCAGCGGCGGTGGGCGTTGACCGGCGCCGCGACGGAGGCGCTGCGCGTCGGGGAGCGGGTGACGGTGCACGGCGAGGTGGCTCCCCGGTCGGGCTGCGGGGTGCCGCACCCGGCGGGCACGCTGGCGGTCGACCGCGTCGAGCCCGCCTGACCACGTCCACCGTCGTCCGGCCGGCGCCGCGACGGCAGCGTGCGATGATCATGTCGCGCGGGCCGCGGTGGCCGGCGGCCGGGAGGGACGGGACAGCGTGCGGGTACGCCGGATCGGAGCGGAGGAGGTGACCTCCGCGGCCGACGTCCTGGCCGACGCCTTCGTCGCGTACCCCTGGACGAGCTGGACCGTCGCCGCGGACCGGCACCGGGAGCGGCTCGTCGCGCTGTTCGCGCTCACGATCGAGGCGGTCGGCCTGCCGTACGGCGACGTGTGGGCCGCCCTGGACGCGGACGGCCGGCCGGCCGCGGTGGCCGTGTGGTTGCGCCCGGACCGGCCCGTCCCGGACGAGGTGTGGGCGGCGGTCGCCGCTCGGGGCGCCGAGCTGGCCGGCGACCGGTATCCCGCCATGGTGGCGGCGGAGGCGGCGTGCGCCCCGCTGCGCACCGCGGAGCCGGCCTTTCTGCTGGCCAGCGTGGGCGTCCGGCGGGACCGGCAGGGCCGGGGACTGGGCGGGCGGGTGCTGGCGCCCGGGTTGGCCGAGCAGACCCGCTCCGGCCGGCCCGCGGTCCTGGAGACCTCGTCGCCGGAGAACGTGCGGTTCTACGAGCGCCGCGGTTTCCGGGTGACCGGGGAGATCGTGGTGCCCGACGGCGGCCCGCGCGTCTGGGCGATGCGCCGGCCGCCGGGTGACGACGACCCCGAGGGCGAGCCGCACGGTGTGTAACCGCCACCGGCCGGGGTAGCCCGCGGGCATGGAGCTGGTGGAGGAGTCGCCGTACCGGTTCCGGATCGATCAGCAGGGCCCCATGCGGGTGCCGGGGGTGGTCTTCGCGACCCGGTCGCTGCTGCCCGACGCCGGCGCCGACAAGTCCCTCGAACAGGTGGCGAACGTCGCCACCCTCCCGGGCATCGTCGACGCCTCCTACGCGATGCCCGACGTGCACTGGGGCTACGGGTTCCCCATCGGCGGCGTGGCCGCCACCGACGTGGAGCACGGTGGCGTCGTGTCGCCCGGCGGCGTGGGGTTCGACATCTCGTGCGGCGTACGCCTGCTCGCGGCCGACCTCGACCGCGCCGAGCTGACCCCCCGGCTGGACGCCCTCATGGACGGCCTCGCCGCGTCGACCCCGCGCGGCATGGGCAAGGGGGCGGTCTGGCACCTCACCGACCGCACGGACCTCGACGGGGTGCTGCGCGGCGGTTCCCGGTACGCGGTGGAGCGCGGCTTCGGCGTCGAGCGCGACCTGGAGCGCTGCGAGGACTACGGCGCGGTCGACGACGCCGACCCGCGGCAGGTCAGCGAACGGGCCATCGAGCGGGGCGCCCGCCAGGTCGGCAGCCTCGGGTCCGGCAACCACTTCCTCGAGGTGCAGGCGGTCGAGGAGGTCTACGACGACGCCGCGGCGACCGCCTTCGGCCTGCGCCCCGGGCAGATCTGCGTGATGATCCACTGCGGCTCCCGGGGGCTGGGCCACCAGATCTGCACCGACTACGTCCGGGGCATGGAGAAGGTCATGTCGCGGTACGACATCCACGTGCCGGACCGGCAGCTCGCCTGCGCCCCGGTCTCGTCCCACGAGGGGCGCGCCTACCTGGGCGCGATGGCCGCCGCCGCCAACTACGCGCGCGCCAACCGGCAGCTGCTCACCGACTCCACCCGTACGGTCTTCGCCCGCGAGGTGGGGCGTGACCTGGACCTGGTCTACGACATCTCACACAACCTCGCGAAGATCGAGAACCACCGGGTCGACGGTGCCCGGCGCAGCCTCTGCGTGCACCGCAAGGGCGCCACCCGCGCGCTCCCGCCCGGTCACGAGGACCTACCCGCGGACCTGCGCGAGGTGGGGCAGCCGGTGCTGATCCCCGGCTCGATGGGCACCGGCTCGTACGTCCTCAGCGGCGTACCGGGCTCGCCCGCGTTCGCGTCCACCTGCCACGGAGCGGGCCGGGTGCAGAGCCGCAAGCAGGCGGTCAAGGCGGAGCGGGGCGCCGACCCGCGCCGCCAGTTGGAGGAGCAGGACATCGCCGTACGCGGCGTCTCCCGCCGGGGGCTCGCCGAGGAGATGCCGGCGGCGTACAAGGACGTCACGGCGGTCGTGGAGTCGGCCGAGGGCGCCGGCCTGTGCCGCAAGGTCGCCCGGCTGGTGCCGGTGGGCGTGGTCAAGGGCTGACCCGCCTCCGCGCGCCCCCGCGGTGACTCTCCGCGGCCGGCGGGGTCGCGGCCACAGGGATGTCGTGGTCTCGCCCGCGCTGGAGGCCGCGACGTCCCCGAGGTCGGTCACGCGCGGGAGCGGGCACTCGCGCGGTGCCGCGCTGGGTGGCCGGGGCGCGGGGGTGTCAGACGTCGAGGGTCACGGCGCACCACCAGCGGCCGCCGTCGGAGCCGAACCTCAGTTCGTGCAGGGACACCGCCTTCGGCACCGCGCCGACCAGCTCGACCGTGTCGGTGCCGGTCATCCGCCAGCGCACCAGGAGGCCGCCCGTGCCGTCCTCGCTCACCTCGGTGGTCAGTGGCAGCTCGTCCGCCGTGTCCATCCGGAAGATCACCTCGTCGAGGACGGCGACCAGCAGGTCCTCGTCGCCGGCGGCCGGGGCGCGGAACTCCCGTTCCGGGCCGGGACGCGCTCCGGCGGTGTCGGTGAAGGTGCCGACCAGCGCCGTCACCGCCTCGGCGACGCACGCCTCCCGGGTGGGCGCCCACGCCTCGATGCGGACGTCGGCGGTGTGCGGCACGCACCGGTGCCCCCGCTCCGCTGACTGCTCCATGCCCCGATCATCCGTCACCGGGCGCCATCCGTCCCCGAAGCCGAGTCGATCGCGCGTTACCGTCGCCGGATGCAGATCACCAAGTTCACCCACTCCTGCGTGCGGCTGGAACACGACGGCGCGGTCCTGGTCATCGACCCGGGTACGTGGAGCGAGCCGGAGGCCCTCGTCGGCGCGGACGCCGTCCTGGTCACCCACGAGCACACCGACCACGTCGACGCGCGCCAACTGGCCGACCTCGGCGTCCCGGTGTACGCCCCGGAAGGCGCCCACCTGCCCGACCTCGGTCCGGCGGCGGTGACCCGGGTGCGTGCCGGGCAGCGGTTCACCGCTGCCGGGTTCCCGGTGACCGCGGTGGGCGGGCGGCACGCGGTCATCCACGACGGGCAGCCGGACTGCGTGAACCTCGGCTACGTGGTCGGCGAGGACGTCTATCACCCGGGCGACAGCCTGCACGTGCCGGCGGAGCCGGTGCGGACGCTGCTGCTCCCGGGGCAGGGGTCCTGGATGCGGCTGGGTGAGGCGATCGAGTTCGCCCGGGCGGTCGGCGCGGCCCGCGCGTACACCATCCACGACGCGCAGATCAACGAGCGTGGCCTCGGTAGCGTCACCGGGTGGTTCGCCGAGACCGTCGCGGGCTACCGCCACCTCGCGCCGGGCGAGACGGCCTGACGGCGCCCGCCTAGGGCCGTACGGCGGCCGGGGCCGCGCCATCGGCCGTCGGGACGTCGACCGCCGGGGCGTCGCCGGTCAGCACCGCGTGCCCGACCGGCTCCGCCCCGATCCGGGCCACCTCCGCCCGCAGGGTGTCGACGAGCCGGGCGACGTCCCGCGCGGCCGTCGCATGCAGCGCCTCGGCCACGATCAGCACCCGCGAGGTCTCCGTCCGTACGGCGGACCAGCCGCTCTGCCGGTTGGTCCAGCGCCGCGCGTGCGCGCGCCCCGCCGAGTCGGCGAACGTCACCTCGCCGGGCTCCGGCCGCTCGATGCCGCCGCCGAACGTCACGTACTCCTCGTCGCCCCGGGCGTGGCGCACCGTCAGGTCGCCGGTGATCCGCGCGGTGTCGAGCACGGCGACGGGGACGGCGTACGCCACGGAGATCGCGTTGCAGAGGTCCACGAGCGGGTGCAGCCGGGGCAGTTCCCCGTCGAGCCGTAGCCGCCGCAGCAGCGCCTCGGCCGCGCACCGGTACCGCGTCGGTCTCAGCCCGGTCGCGGCGAAGGCGCGCCGCCACGCCTGGATCTCCGGGAAACCCGACTCCGGGCCGGTCGCCAGGCGCGTCCGGGCCCGGTCGGTGAAGTCGTCGACCCGTGACCCCACGGTGAGCGCCGGGGTGACGCCGCGGGCGGCCACGACGCCGGCGACGAGGACGGGAAGGCCGCCCGGACGGCGGGGGAGTGCTGGAAGCGCACGGGTTGCTCCTATCGGTCGCTGAGGACGAGCGAGACGCCGAGGGCGACGAACGTGCCGGCCACGGTGCGGCGCAGCCAGGCGGTGACCCGGGGGCGGGCGAGCACCCGGTCCCGCACCGCGGCGGCGGCCACCCCGTAGCCGCTGAACACCACGAGGGTGAGCAGCATGAACACGCCGCCGGCGGCGAGCATGCCGCGCGTGGCGCCGGCGCCGGCGGGGTCGACGAACTGTGGCAGGAAGGCGACGAAGAACAACGTCGGCTTCGGGTTGAGCAGGTTCACGAGCACCGCGGTGACGATCACGCGCAGCGCCGAGCGGGGCGTCTGGTCGGCGGCCGGGGTGAACGCAGTGCGGTCGCGCAGCGTCGACCCGGCGACGAAGAGCAGGTACGCGACGCCCGCGTACTTCACCACCTCGAACGCCGTGGCGCTGGCCGACAGCAGCGCGGCGAGCCCGGTGACGGCCGCGAGCAGGTGCGGCACGGTGCCGAGCGTGCAGCCGACCGCGGCGACCAGGCCGGCCCGGGCGCCGCGGGACAGCCCGGCCGACAGCGTGTAGATCACCCCGGTGCCCGGGGTGACCACCACGACGAGTGTGGTGACCAGGAACGCGATGCTCACGATGATCCTTCCGACGGTGGCGACGGTGGTGCCGCCTGCGCTCACTCTGCTGGCAGGATGGTCCGATGAGCAGGGCCAAACCATCGCCGTCGAAGAGGTCCAAAGTTGCGAGGCTGGGGGACCCCCCGGCTCTCCACGCCGGCTCGGACTTCCTGCACCTGGACATCACCGACGCGCCCCCCGGCGGCAGAGCCGCCTGGCTGGCCGGCCGGTTGCGCGACGCCATCGCCGACGGGCGGATCGCCGTGGGCGACCGGCTGCCGGCCACCCGGCTGCTCGCCACCGACCTCGGAGTCTCCCGGGGTGTCGTCACCGAGGCGTACCAGCGGCTGGCGGAGGAGGGGCGCATCGCCGGCCGGGGCCGCGCGGGCACGATCGTCGTCGCCGCGCCGCCGCCGGCCCCGCCGGGCGTCGCGAGCACCGCGCCGACGGCGAGCACGCTCTTCCCGCGCGTTCCGGGCACCGACATCTTCGAGGCGGTACGCACCGCGCCCGCCCGCATCGACCTGACGCCGGGCGTACCCGACCTGGCCGCTTTTCCGCGCGCGGACTGGCTGCGCGCCGAGCGTTCCGTGCTGCGCCGCCTCGCCGCGGCGGACTTCGGCTACGGCGACCCGTGCGGGGCGCCCGCGCTGCGCGCGGCCGTCGCCGCGTGGCTGGCCCGCAACCGGGGCATCGCCGTCGACCCGGCGGAGGTGATCGTCACCGCCGGTGTCTCCCAGGCGCTCGGTCTGCTCGCCCAGGCGCTGCGCGGCGACGGGATCGACCGGATCGCCGTGGAGGAGCCGGGCTCGCTCGGCGTACGCCAGCACCTGAACAACTGGGGGATGACCACGCCACCGGTCACGGTCGACGCCGCCGGGCTGCGGGTCGACGAGCTGGCCGCGGGCGACGCCCGCGCGGTCATGCTCACGCCGGCGCACCAGTTCCCGACCGGGGTGGTGCTCGACGGCGACCGGCGCCGGCAGCTCGTCGACTGGGCGCGCGACGGTGGGCTGATCGTCGAGGACGACTACGACGCCGAGCACCGTTACGACCGCCCGCCCGTGCCGGCGCTGCGCGCCCTGCTGCCCGAGCAGGTCTGCTACGCGGGCAGCGTCTCCAAGCTGCTCGCCCCGGCGCTGCGGATCGGGTGGCTGCTCGTGCCGCCGCGCTACCGGGACGCCGTGGTGGCCGCCAAGCGCAACGCGGACCTCGGCACCTCGGTGCTGCCGCAGCTCGTGCTCGCCGAGCTGATGACGACGGGCGCCCTGGAACGGCAGTTGCGGCTGCTCCGCCGCCGCCACGTACGCCGCCGTGACGCGATGGTCGCCGCGGTGCGGCGGCACCTGCCCGGCGCGACGGTGCACGGGGCCGCGGCCGGGCTGCACCTGACGGTCACGATGGACTGCCCGGTGACCGACACCGACCTGGCGGCGGCGACGCTGGCCCGCGGGGTGAAGGTGCAGCCGCTGTCGTGGCACTGCCAGCGGCCGAACCGACCCGGGCTGGTGCTCGGGTACGCCGCGCGCGGCGCGTCCGACATCGAGGAGGGCGTCGCCGTGATCGCCGCCGCGCTGCGACGACCGCGCGCCCGCTGACCCGCCGTGCCGCGACGACCGCGCGCCCGCTGACCCGCCGTGCCGCGACGACCGCGCGCCGGCTGACCGGCCGCGCCGACGCGGTCAGCCGGTCGACGGCGCGCTCTCCCGGGCCACGACGGTGTGCGGGGCGGTGATCTCGACCGGCGGCACCTCCGGGCGGCCGATCCGGGTGACCAGCCGGGCGACGGCCGCGCGGGCGATGCCGACGACGTCGGCGGCCACGGTGCTCAGCGACGGTCGGGTCCAGCGACCCTCCTCGGTGCCGCCGAGGCCGATGACGGCGACGTCCTGCGGCACGCGCAGCCCGGCGTCGGCGGCGGCGCGTATGGCGCCGATCGCGAGCGGGTCGGAGTAGCAGACGATCGCGTCCGGGGGCGTCTCCTGCGCGAGGAGCGATCGGGCGGCCTGGTAGCCGTCGGCGTGCCGCCGGTGCTCGGTGGCGCGCAGAAAGCCGGCCGGCGGGCTCACTCCCGCCCGGCGCAGGGCCAGCCGGTAGCCCGCGGTGCGGGGCCGTGGCGTCTGCGGGGTCTCGTGGGGGTGGGCGCCGATCGCCGCGATCCTCCGGCGTCCCGTGCGCAGGAGGTGCTCGGTCGCGTCCGTGGCCGCGCGCGCGGCGTCGAGCGCGACCCGGTCGCAGCGGTCGTCCCGGCCGTCGCCGAGCAGGACGACCGGCGTGGCGGCGACCACGTGCGCCTCGATCAGCTCGCGGGGCACCACCTCCGCGTTCAGCAGGATCCCGTCGGCGGGTACCGTGCGCGCCTGCGGCGTGACCCGCCCGCGCGCCGACCGGAGCTGTTCGACGACGACGCGGTAGCCCTGCCGGGCGGCGACGCGGAGGACCGCGCGGGTCAGCTCGTCCACGCAGGGCACGTCGGCGGTCACGAGCGCGAGCAGGCCGGTGCGTCCGGTACGCAGCTGCCGGGCGGCGAGGTTCGGCCGGTAGTCGAGCTCGCCGATCACGTCCAGGACGCGCCGGCGCAGCGCGTCGCTGACGGACGGATGGCCGTGCACGACGTTGGACACCGTTTTGGCGGACACCCCGGCGACGCGTGCCACGTCCTTCAGCGTCGTGGCCACGACGCCTCCTCCCGCCTTCCCCCGCCCGGCGGCGGGTCGTCCCCCGTCGCCGTACACCGGCGAATGGCGTTCGCTGGTGTACATAGGACGGTCGCAGAGGGTCGCGACACCTGTCAAGGCGTTACGGTGGTGTGCAGACCGAGGGGGTGCCGGTGGACCAGGAAGCCGTCGTTCCAGCCGCCGTCCGGCTGGTGCGCGACTTCGTCAACACCTTCGAGCCGCAGGTGGACGACGAGTGGTTGACCACGCCCGGGCGGTTGCGCGACTGGTTGGCCGAGCGGGCCCTGATCGCGGCGGACGCGCGGCTGCGCGGCGAGGATCTCGCGTTGGCGCTGACGATCCGCGAGGGCATCCGGTCCGTCCTGCTGGCCCACGCCGGTCACCCCACCGACCCGGCGGCCCTGGCCGTTCTCGATAAGGCGCTGGCCCGGGTGCCCGTACGCCTGGAGTTCGGCGGCGGTCGCCCGCGCCTCGTCGCCGCGGGCGACCGGGCCGTCGACGGCGCGATGGCCCGGATCGTCGACGCGATCCGCGAGTGTGTCGAGGAGGGCTCCTGGACCCGGTTGAAGGCCTGTGACCGGGATACCTGCCGGTGGGCCTACTACGACGCCTCCCGCAACCAGGCACGCCGCTGGTGCTCGATGGCGGGCTGCGGCAACTACGTCAAGATGCGCCGGGCCTCCGCCACCCGCAGGCTGCGGCGTGCCGCGGCCGGCGGGGCCGACCCGCGCGGGTGAGCCGGCGGGGAGGCTGTCCTGCCCGGTCGAACGGGGGCGCAGGAACGGCAGATCCCTGGCGACACCTCCTCCGTGCATGGTCCATCCTCGGGGCACACCTGCGCGAGCTGGCGCTCCGTCGCGGTAGGACGGTCCACTACTCGTAATTTACGAAATATTATTGACACGCGCTCGTAACCGGATGCAGGATCCCTGGGAACACGGCGCGTGGACGGGCCCGGCAGCCCATCGCGGAGCGTGCCTCGACGGCCCCGGGCTGTGCCGGTGGGTCGGCCGGGAGCAGGTCGAGGCGGAGGAAGGGCCGTGCCCGGGCCGCCGCGGCGTCGGCACCCCCGGCAGCAAAGGAATCCGATGTGAAACGACAAGGCCTCACCGCCCTGCTGGCCGTCGCGGCCAGCCTGCTGCTCCTACCCCCGCCCGCCCAGGCCGCACCGGCGGCCGGCGTCGCCACCGCGCCGGCGCCGCAGCAGGTGCTGAGCCCGACCCCGTACCAGGGCTGGAACACCTACTTCGGCCTCGGCGGAAACTTCTCTGAGCAGTCGGTGCGCGAGGTCGCCGACGCGCTGGTCTCGCGTGGCCTGGCCAGGGCCGGCTACGACATCGTCTGGCTCGACGGCGGCTGGCAGGACCCGGAGCCACGGACGGCCGCCGGTGACCTCCAGGCCGACCGGACCCGCTTCCCCGACGGCCTGAAGCCGCTGGTCGACTACATCCACGCCAAGGGCCTGCGGGCCGGCATCTACACCGACGTGGGCCCGTACATCCCGGGCAAGTGCGGGCTCGGCAGCGGCGGCGGCTACTACCAGCGCGACGCCGACCAGTTCGCCGCCTGGGAGTTCGACGCGGTCAAGGTGGACTTCCTCTGCGGCATCGCGGCGGACCTGGACCCGAAGACCGCGTACACCGAGTTCGCGCGGGCGCTGCGCAACAACGCCAGCGGCCGTCCGATGATCTTCAACCTGTGCAACCCGGTGACCTCGCCCGACTGGGGCGACTACCCGCCGGAGCAGCAGTCCACGTACTCCTGGACGTACGCGCCGGAGATCGCGCAGTCCTGGCGGACGTACACCGACGTGGGCTTCGTGGGTGACATCAAGTTCAAGGACGTGCTGCGCAACTACGACGCGAACGCGCGGCACCCCGAGGTCGCCGGGCCGGGCCGCTACAACGACCCCGACTACCTCGCGCCCGAGCTCGGGATGAGCGACGAGGAGTTCCGCACGCAGATGTCGCTCTGGGCCATGGCGGCGGCGCCGCTGGTGATCGGCAGCGACGTACGGAAGCTCAGCCAGGCCTCCGTCGACATCCTCACCGACGCCGACGCACTGGCGATCAACCAGGACCGGGCCGTCGTGCAGGCCGTCCGGGTCGGCCCCGCCGGCACGACCGAGACCTGGGTGAAGCGCCTCGCCAACGGCGACCGCGCCGTGCTGCTGCTCAACCGGGGCGAGACCTCGACGATCCTGACCACGAAGGCCTCCGCCGTCGGCCTGTCGGGGTCGCGGTTCACCCTCCGCAACGCGTGGACCGACCAGGTCACCGAGAGCGCCGGCACCATCAGCGCGGCCGTCCCCGCGCACGGCGCGGCGCTGTTCCGGGTCGCCCGGGCACACGGCGCGCCGGGCATTCCGCACCTGACGGCCGGGCTGCCGCGCGTGACCCGCGTCGGCGGCGACGCGCTCCCCGAGGGCGCGGCCCCGGTGCTCGCCGGGGGCGACGCGGCCCGCGTCGAGGTCGTCGTCCGCAACGACGGCGGCCGGCCGGTGTTCCGGCCCACCGTCGCGCTGGCCACCCCGGCCGGCTGGACGGTCCGCCCCCTCGACCGCGCGCCCGCGCTGCTGCCCCCCGGCCGCACGGCCACCGTCGCCTTCACGGTGACGCTCCCGGCCTCCGCGGCCCCCGGCGACGCCGCGCTGACCGCCACCACCTCCTACGACGTGCTCGGTCACGGCCGGGTGGCCCAGCGTACGGTCTCGGCCCTGGTGATCGCGCCGGCGCCACCGGACGGTGTGACCGTCCTGTCGCACCACAGCTGGATCAGCGCCACGAGCGGCTGGATGAGCCCGACGGTCGACCTCAGCGTCGGCGGCTGGTCGCCGATCAGCATGCTCGGCCAGGTCTACCCGACCGGCATCGGCGTGGCGTCGCCGTCGACGGTCCGCTACTACGTGGGCGACCAGTGCAGCCGGTTGACCGCCGTGGTCGGCATCGACGACGCCGTCCGCAACGTGGGGCCGGAGGGGGGCACCTCCACCTTCCAGGTCGTCGGTGACGGCCGGGTGCTCTACGACAGCGGCGTCGTCACCCGGGACGCCGTCCGCCAGGTCGACGTCGACCTGAGCGGCGTCCGGGTGCTCGACCTGGTGGTCGGCGACGCGGGCGACGGCGGCTACAACGACCGCGCCAACTGGGCGAGCCTGAGCGCCACCTGCTGACCCGCCGGCTGTCGCACCCGGGTGACCCGTCATCCGGGTGCGACGTCGTCGGCAACCCGGCCGGGGAGGTCAGCGGTCGCCCGACGCGGCGGTGCCGGTCGCGGCGATCACCCGGGCGAGGGTGGCCGGCGCGGCCAGGTGGGGGAAGTGACCGCCACCGGGCACGACGTCGACGGTCACCTCGGGCAGCATCGACGCCAGCCACCCCCGGTACGCCGCAGAGGGCTCCCGGCCGGCGACGTAGTGGTACGGGATGCCCAGCTCCCGGATCCGCCCCAGCCTCCGTACCCACTGCGCGACGAACGCCTCGTCCGTCGCGACCAGGACCTCGTTCCAGTACCCGAGGAGCAGGTCCTGCCGCGGAGTGCTGGCGGTGCGGACCAGCTCCCGCGCCGTGGGGGGCAGCTGGTCGATCCCCATCCCGGCCAGCAGCGAGTTCCAGAGCTGCAGATGGTCCGGACCGCGCAGCACCGGCTCGCTGCGGCGCAGCAGCTCGCCGAACGGGCCCAGCAGCAGCGGCTGGTCCACGTTGACCACGCCCCGGCTCGGGTGGCGCGCGGCGTAGGCCGACACCACCGCCCCGCCGATCGAGTGGCCGACCACCACCGGGCGGTCGAGCCCGGCGTCCGTCACCGCCTCGTGGACGGCGTCCACCACCTCGTCCATGTCGTAGGTGTCGCGCCTCGGAGACTCGCCGTGCCCGGGCAGGTCGAGCGCGAGCACCCGCCGATCCGGGTCGAGGGCGGCCAGCGCGCCCAGCGTCGGCCCCCACTGGCGCCGGTCGTACGTCAGGCCGTGCACCAGGACGACCGGCGGGCGGCCGTTGCCGCTCCCGCGGCTGTCGGCCGCGAGACCGCCGAACCGCCGCTGCGCGTCACTCATCTCGTTCCCTCTCACGCCGCCGGCCGGCCCAGCCCGCCCGACCGAAGCCGCAAATCACCCGATCCTAGCCGCATCCAGACCAATCGATGCTCGTGCGGCGGGCGGCGTGCGGCGTGCGGCGGGCGGCGGGCGGCGGGCGGCGGGTCAGCTCTCGTGGACGGGCGCGTTCAGGCGGCCGTCCGCCGCCGCCTGCCCCTCGTCGTCACCGACCGCCTCGCAGACCGCCGCGGCGTCCACCCAGTGCCGGCGTGCCTCGTCCGGGTCGCCCAGGGCCGCAGCCGCGTCACCGAGGTAGAGCAGCGTGCGACCGAGCCCGGCGGTGGGCCCGGTGCCCTCGCGCAGCCGCCGGCTCTCGGCGAGCATCTCGTACGCCTGCCGCGCCTGCCCGCCGCCCGTGGTGAGCAGCGTGGCACCGGCGTTGAGCAGGGCGGCGGCCCGGCTCGTCACGTCATTGATCGACTCGTACTCGCGCAGCGCCGCCCGCCACGCCTGCGCGGCGTCGAGGTGCTCGCCCAGGCCGGCGTGCACCAGCACCAGGTTGGTGAGCGCCGCCGCGTAGCCCCGCGGGTCCCCGAGCGCGCGGAACGTGTTCGCCGCCCGCACCAGGTGGTGGTGGGCGGCCTCCAACTCGCCCCGGGCCAGCCGGGCGGCGCCCAACCCCAGGTCGGTCAACGCGTGCCCGGCCCGGTCCGCCCCGGAGCGGTGCCGCCGGGACAGCTCCAGGTGCTCGACCGCGTCGTCGGTCTGCCCGAGGTCGAGCAAAGCCAGCCCGAGGTTCATCCGGGCCTGCGCGGTGCCACGCCGGCCGCGCTCCGCGACCGCCATCGTCAACGCTGCGGCCGCCCCCTGCGGATCGTGTCGGCGCCGGCGCAGCGCGCCCAGCTCGTTGTGTGCCCAGCCGGCGATCTCCGGCCGGTCGTCGGCGGTCGGCGTGGCCAGGACCGTCCGGCACACCTGCTCCCACTCGGCCAGCCGCTCGGCGTGCGCCAGCCACCCGCACAGCGCCACGGCCAGGCGGAACCACCAGCGGCGCACGCGGCGGGGCAGGGTCTCGGCCGCGCCCGCCGGCACCCGCACCACCGCCAGCAGCAGCTCCTGGTGCAGGTCGAACCAGCCGTACGGGTCGTCGTCGAGCGGCAGTGACCACTCCCGGTCCGGTGGTGAGCCCAGCGCGGCGAGGTTCGCCGCGTGCCGCTCGGCGCGCCGGGCCAGGTGCCGGGTGAGCCGGGCCTGGGCGGCGACCCGGCGGCCGGCCGGGTCGGCGTCGCGCAGGTGCAGCCGGGCGTAACCGGTGAGCGGTGGCCGGATCTCGTACCGGTCGCCGGCGGCGCCCACCACGAACGCCGAGGCGGTCAGCTCGTCGAGGAGGGCGGCCACCCGGTCGGGCCGCCGGCCGGCCAGCGCCGCGATGGCGGCCCGGTCCACCGGTGCGGGGGCGAGGGACATCAGCCGGTACAGCCGGCGGGCCTCTGCCGACAGGGCGCGGTAGGCGGTGTCCGCCTCGGTGATGAGCCGCGCCGCGGGGGAGACGGAGATCCGCTGGTGCGGGGGCGTCCCCACGGCCCGGCGCAGCGCGTCCAGCACGTCCCCGTGTCGCCAGCCGTGCTGGGCCGTGCGGTAACCGAGCGCGTGGACCGTCCGTGGCTGCCGCCCGCAGAGCCCCACGATCTCCGGCACCGCCGGATCGGTGCGCGGGTCGACCCGCCGGGCGCGGGCGGCGGGGCTCGCGTCACCGGCCGCCGCGAAGATCTCCACCGCGTCGGCGGCGTCGGGCTCGTCGACCCAGTGCTCCGCGACGCCGGGCAGGCCGGTCAGCGCGGGCCCCCCGGCGAGCAGCAGCCGGCAGGTGCGGGCGGTCGGCGGCAGCAGCGGCCGGACCTGCTCGGGGCGGTCCACGTTGTCCAGCACCAGCAGGATCCGCCTGCCGTCGAGCTGCCGGCGCAGCGCGTCAGCCGCCTCGGCGAGCGCGTCCGCCCGCCCCGACGTCGGCGGCGGCGTGCCCACGATCCGGGCCAGCGCCGTCAGCACCTGCCGCGCGGACCGTGGCCGGCCGCCCCGGCGCAGGTCGAGGTAGTACTGCCCGTCCGGGAAGTCGGTGCGGCACCGGTCGGCCGCCTGCACCGCGCAGGCCGACGTGCCCACGCCCCGCCGGCCGCGTACGGCCACCGCGTGCTCGCGGGTCAGCAGGTCGACGACCGTCCGGATGTGCTTGTCCCAGCCCGGCACGCGTTCCGGCGCGGGCCAGCCGGTCCGGCGGCCCGGGTAGGGGAGGGTGGGTGTGGCGGCGCCCGAGGTCGCGTCGCCGTCCGCCGACCGCGGGTCGTCCGGCCGGTCGGCCCGGCGGCGGCGCACCTCGAACAAGACCCAGCCGATGCCGCCGCTGACCGCCACCGCGATGCTGGCCGGGCCCAGCACGCCGCCGGCCAGCTCGGAGAGCAGGTTGCTGGCGATGTTGGCGACGACACCACTGACCAGCGTGCCGACCGCGACCAGCACGGGCCAGCGGGGTGGACGCCCGCCGCCGCGAGCCGGGGCGCTCACCGGACACCGCCGGACACCAGGCCGGCCACGAGGTGCCGCCGGGCGAGGACGACCAGCAGCACCGGCAGCACCGAGGCGATCACCGAGCCGGCGGCGAGCGCCCCGCTGTTGGCCACGAAGCCCCGGGTCTGCCCGGCGAGGAACAGCCCGAGCGGCGCCGCGTCCGGGCCGCTGAACAGCAGCCCGACCACCAGGTCGTTCCAGACCTGCACGAACTCCAGCACCGACACCGCGATGATGGCCGGGCGGCAGTGCCGGGCCAGCCGGCTCATCGTGCCCCACCAGTGCCGGCCGGTCAGGCGGGCGGCACGAACCTGATCGGCCGGCAGGTCGGCGAAGGCGTTGCGGAGCACCAGCACGGCGAACGGCACACCGAGCGCCACGTGCACCAGCGCCAGCCCGCGCGCCGTGCCCGAGGAGAGCACCACACCGAGCACCTCGTTGACCGGCCCGGCGATCACCTGCACCGGCACGACGACGGCGGCCATCAGCAGCAGCCCGGTGGCCTGCGCGGCCGGCCCGGTCAACCAGGCCAGGGGGTACGCGGCGAGCAGCGCGGCCACCAGCACCGTCGCGGTGACGACGGCGGCCAGCAGCAGCGTGAACGCGAGTGCCCGCCACAGCTCCGAGCCGGTCAGCACCTCCCGGTAGGAGGCCAGGCTGGGCGGCGAGGACCACCAGCCACGGGACGCCGCGTCCACCGGCCCGTGCAGCGACGTCGCCACGAGAACGGCCAGCGGCACCAACCAGGCCACGGCGGCACCGGCGGCGAGCAGCCGGACCGGCCGGGACGGCGGGGGTGCCCCCGGGTCGGGTTCGGCGGCCCGGGGCGGCGGCCACGCCTGCCGGACGAACAGCGCCGCGACCAGCATCCCGGCGGCGACCGCCACCAGCCACACCACGCCGAGCGCGGCCCCCTCACCGGTGGTGGTGCCGCCGGAGGTCTGCCACACCCGCAGGGCCAGCACCGCGGCCTCGTCGCGGACCGAGCCGGGCGCCATCACCAGGATCAGGTCGAACGTCCGGCTCGTGCCGAGCGCGACCAGGGCGAAGACCACCGCGACGGTGCGCAGCAGCAGCGGCCGCCACTGCGCGTCCCAGAGCACGTGGCGGCCGGTGCCCCCGTACGCGCGGACCGCGTCGGCCAGGCTCGACGGGAGCCGGTCCAGCGCGGCCCGGAAGACCAGCACGGCGAGCCCCACCCAGGCCCACACGAAGGCCGACATGAGCGCCACGGTGACCAGGCCCGGGCCGAGCAGCTGCGGAGTCGCCTCACCGGCGCGCCCGGTCAGCCGGGCGGCGATCAGGGTGGCGAGCCCCCGCGACGGGTCCGGGTCGTACATCAGCCGGAAGGTGACGCCGGTGACCACCAGCGGCAGCGCGATCGGCACCACCAGGATCAACCGGACCAGGCCGCCCTCCTGGGAGCGCCGGGACGCCACCGCGAGCAGGTAGCCCAGCCCGGTGACCACGGCGGGCACGAGCAGCGCCCACAACAGCGTCCGGCCGACCACGGCACCGGTGCCGGGCGCGGCCAGCGCGGCCCGGAAGTGCGCGTCGCCCACCCAGCGACCGTCGCTGGTCACGCTGGCGTGGACGGTGCGCAGCACCGGCCAGAGCACCAGCCCGCCCAGGAGCAGCCCGGCGGGCAGCATCAGGGCCGAGGTGGCGCCCGCCGCGGGGTACGCCCGACCGCGCCGGGGCGGCCCGACGTCGTCGAGGACGACCGGTTCGCCGAGCACGGGCAGCCTGCTCACCGGCCACCACCCGCGTTGCGCGCCGCGGCGGCGAGCTGGCTGGTGGCCCGCCGGATCGCCTCGCCGGCCCGAACGCCGTCGGTGACGTCGGCGAAGAAGTCCTGCATGATGCGCCAGCTGCCGACCCCGTCGGAGCCGGTGAACGGCCCGGGGAGCCGGTCGGAGAGGTCGAACCGCAGGGTCTCGGCGCCGCGCATCTCCCCGGCAAGCCGCGCGCGGAGTGGGTCGGCGTACTCGTCGGGCGCGACGGTGACGTCCGGTGACAGGTAGCCGCCCGCCCGCAGCCAGGGCCGGAAGGTGCCCGCGTCGGTGAGCCAGCGCACCAGCTCGACGCCGGCGCGGTGGTCCGCGAACGCCACGGCGGCGTCACCGCCGACGATGAGCGGGCCGTCGCCCGCGCGGGCGCCGGGGAACCGGAACGTCGCCGGCTCCTCGTCCCCGCGCCGGAAGCGGCGCACCACACTGTCGGCGAAGTCGCCCTCGAACACCGTGACCGCCCGGCGGGTGCGCACCACCTGGATGACCGACTCCTCGTACTGGGTGAGCAGCGCCCGGCGGCCACCGCCGGGGAAGGCACCCGGGATGCTCCATATCTCGGCGAGCCGGTCCAGCGCGTCGCGGACGGGGCGACCCTGCCAGTCGGCGTCCGGCCCGGCGAGGGCGTCGTAACCGTCGGGCGCCACGTCGGCCAGCACGTTCTCGAACCAGTCGGTGAGCACCCAGCCGTCGGCGGCGCCGATCGCCAGGGGGGCCGGACCGTCGCCGCGCCGGGCCCGGGTGGCGAGGGCGCGGGTCAGGGCCACCAACTCGTCCCAGGTGGCCGGTGGCTGCGGCAGCGCCGACGGCAGGTGCCAGAAGAGCGACTTGTGCGCGGCCTTCACCCACACGCCGTAGCGGCGGCCGTCGACCTGGAGCAGGTCGGCGAGGCCGGTGGGGACACCGTGACCGGCGGGGAGGGCCAGCGGGCTGAGCCAGCCCCTGCGGGCGTACTCGGTGACCAGGCCGGGGCGGGGCAGGATCGCGACGTCGGGGCTGGTGCCCGCGAGCTGCCGCGCGCGCAGGAACGCGTCGATGTCGTTGCCGGCGCTGACCACGTGCACCGGCGCGCCGTAGCCGGCCAGCACGGCGCGGAACGGGGCCAGCTCACCGCCGCTCCAGACGACCGCGACCTGCACCGCCCGGTCGCCGCCGGAGCAACCGCCGGCCGCGGCCGCCGCGACACCCGCTCCGGCGGCCCGGAGCAGGGTACGGCGGCGCAGCCGCCCCGGCGCCGTCACCGCCCCACCGCCTCCGTGCCCAGCTCCACCCGCCGCGGAAACTCGTCGAGGGTGGCCGGATCGGCCGTGCACACCAGCACGGCCATGCCGGGGGCGTCCGGTGGGGAGAGCCGGGGCACCAGGTCACCCAGCCGGCCGCCGTCGGCCGTCCCGGACGGCAGGTCGACCACCAGTACCTCGGGCAGGCAGGCGGCGGCGCGGGCGAGCGCCACGCGGAACCGTTGGGCGTCGGAGAGCAGGTGGGGCAGCAACGAGAGGGTGGGCGCCAGCTCCAGCCGCTCGATGACGGTGGCCGCCCAGTCGTCGGCCATCTCCCGCACCCGCTCCCGCTTGCGCTGGCCGTACTCGATGTTGCGGCGCACGGTCAGCTGCGGCAGCAGCGCCCCGCCGGCCGGCACGTAGCCGATCTGGCGGCGCGGGGGCGGCAGCTCGGTCACGTCCCGCCGGCCGACCAGGATCCGCCCCGCCAGCGGTGGGGCGAGCCCGGCCAGCACCCGGGCGACCGCGGTGCCGACCCGGGGCGGCGCCACCAGGGCGGCCATCCGGCCCGCCGGGACGTCCAGGGTCACCGGCCCCCAGCCGGGGACGGGGACCAGCTCGTGCAGCCGTAGCGTGACCCTCACCTCCGGTGACCTCGTCGACCCGTCCCAGGGTGGCACATCGTGCCGACAATCGATGCCCCGCGGATCTCCACAGTGGAGCGGCGCGAGCGCCGGGGCGCGGTCAGGCGGTGCCGTAGAGGCGGGCCAGGCCGGCGGCGGTGGCCGTCAACCGCTCCCGCAACGCGGCGGGCGCGAGCACCTCCACCTCGGCGCCGAGGCGCAGCAGGTCACCGTGCGCGTGGGTGAGCGACTCGATCGGCAGGACGGCGGTGACCCAGCCGTCCACGTCCGGCGGCCCCGCGCTGGCGTCCACGGCGGAGACGACGAGGTCGTTGGCGACCTCCCGCAGCCGTTCCCGCCCCGCCGGGGAGAGCCGTACGGTCGCCTCGTCGCGGTGCAGCCGTGCCCGGAACTCCCGTACGTGGGCGCGCCACCACGCCGGCAGGTCGAAGCCGTCCGGCCGGTCGAAGCCCTCGTCGAGCGTGGCCAGCGCGAGGATCTGGTTGACCCGGTAGGTGGCCGGATCGGCGCGCCCCGGTCGGGCCGCCACCACATACCAGCGACCGCCCTTGAGCACCAGCCCGTACGGCTCCAGCACCCGGGTCACCTCGCCGTTCCAGCCGCGGTAACGCACCTCGACACGGCGCTGCCGCCACACCGCGTCCGCCGTGGGCGCCAGGTGGAGGGAGGCGTCGCCGTCGGCGTACCAGTTCGGCGTGTCGAGGTGGAAGCGCTGCTGGAGCCGGGTGGCCCGCTCGCGCAGCGGCGGTGGCAGTGCGGCGGCGAGCTTGAGCTGGAGCGCGGCGACCACGGCGCCGTCGCCCAGCTCGTCGGCCGGGCCGGGCAGGCCCGCCAGGAAGAGCCGGTCCGCCTCGTCGGCGGTCAGGCCGGTCAGCCGGGTGCGCCAGCCGTCGACCAGTTGGTAGCCGCCCGCGTGCCCGGCCTCGCCGTAGAGCGGGATGCCGGCGGCGTGCAGCGACTCCACGTCCCGGTAGATGGTGCGGGTGGAGACCTCCAGGCGCTCGGCGAGCTGGTTGGCCGTCATCCGCCCGTGCGCCTGGAGGAGCAGCAGGACGGAGAGGAGTCGACTGGCCCGCATTCCACTGACATTACGTGTCAGTGGAGCGCCCGTACCGTCCCGGCATGGCATTCCG
The DNA here is from genome assembly GCF_056150165.1 of Micromonospora xinjiangensis. NCBI lineage: Bacteria > Bacillati > Actinomycetota > Actinomycetes > Micromonosporales > Micromonosporaceae > Micromonospora > Micromonospora xinjiangensis. The sequence goes on from NZ_JAXCFO010000004.1 coordinate 770,706, forward strand.
CGACAAGCACCTTCGGGTGCCGGCGCCGCTCACGGTCGCCGGCCGGCACCTCAAGCGCTACCACATCGACCAGCCCGGACAACCGATCGAACCTCAGGTGGAGAAGGCGGCCTACGACGTGCTGCCGGTGCTGCTCCCGGACCCGGACGGCACCCCGCCCGCCGGCTGGGTCGTGCTGCACCGTGGCGCCGACACCGGCGCCTACCTGCTGGCGTACTGCTGGACGTGGGACAACGTCGTCGAGGCCCGCGTCGCGGTCGCCGGCCAGCCGGTGCTGGGCTGCCCGGACGAGGACCCGAGCCGCTTCGTCCCGCTGGAGCGGCCGGGAGTGGGCTGCGTCTGGGAGCTGGGCGTGCTGGAGCACGAGCGGGCCGCCTGGATCCGGCACGTGCTCGCGCCGGATCGGCCGGACGTCGACGCGTACCTCGCCGACACCCGCGCCGAGGGGCCGGTGGGCCGCTGATGGGCGACTTCGATTTCCTCGCCGGCACCTGGGACGTGGTCAACCGGCGGCTCACGAAGCGGCACGTGGGCAGCGACGAGTGGGACGAGTTCCCCGGCGTCAGCGTCGCCCGCGCGTTCTTCGGCGGCGCGGGCAGCTTCGACGAGATCACCTTTCCGACGCGCGGCTTCTCCGGCGCCACGGTCCGGATCTTCGACCCGGCCGCCGGCACCTGGTCGATCTACTGGATGAACAGCCGGCGGGGCGTGCTGGAGCTGCCGCCGGTGGTGGGCCGGTTCGTCGACGGAATCGGGACATTCGTCGGCGACGACGTCGACGAGGGCCGCCCGGTCCGCTGCCGGTTCCGCTGGTCCGGGATCACGGCGACCTCCTGCCGCTGGGAACAGGCGTTCTCCCTCGACGGCGAGCGCACCTGGGAGACCAACTGGACCATGGAGTTCACCCGGCGCGGGCCGGCGTAGGTCAGGCCGGCGGGGGAGTGCCGCTGCGGTAGATGGCGGCCAGCCACACGTCGAGAAGCACGTCCACCACGTCCGGCTCGGGCACCGCGGGCCCGTCGGCGGCGAAGGTGGCGTAGAAGACGCGTTCGTTCATCGAGTTCAGCGCGATCGCGAGGTCCCGGGCGGGCAGCCCGTCCGGGGCCGCGCCGCGACGGCGCTCGGCCTCGATGGCCGTCTCGGTGCAGCGCACCCAGCGCTCCAGCACGGCCGCCCAGAGATCACGCACCTCGGCGTTGGTGCCGCGCACCTGGGCGCAGGCCAGCACGACCGCCTTGTGGGCGCGGAACGTGTCGTGGAACCGGCCGATCAGCTCCCGCCACCGGGCCCGCGGGTCCTCGGCGACCCGGTCGAGGACGTCACCGGCGGCCGCGTTCGCCTCCTCGATGACCCGGTCGAGCAGCGTCAGCAGGACGGCGTCCTTGGACGGGTAGTAGAAGTAGAACGCCGGTCGGGAGATGCCGGCGCCGCGGGCCAGGTCGTCGATGGCGATGTCGGCGAACGGCCGCTCGCCCAGCAGGCGCTCCGCCGTGGACAGGATCGCCAGCTCACGGTGGTCGCCCGAGCAGCGGCCGGCGCGCCGCCCGCGCGGGCTGGCGCTCCCGGCGGCGGTACGGCCGAGCGTCATGGTCGTCGATACTAACGGGTTTCGACAGGGTGTCGAGATTGTTGACAGGGTGTTGACCGGCGTCGACGGTGATGGATAGGGTCCCGTCCACCGCCACCAGGGAGCTGCCATGGCCTCCGACCACGTCGACGTGCTCATCGTCGGCGCCGGGCTGTCCGGCGTCGGCGCCGCCTGCCAGCTGCGGCGCAGCTGCCCCGGCAAGACGTACGCCGTGCTGGAGGCCCGCGACGCCATCGGCGGCACCTGGGACCTCTTCCGCTACCCCGGCGTCCGGTCCGACTCGGACATGTTCACGCTCGGCTACTCGTTCCGCCCGTGGACGAACCCGAAGTCCATCGCCGACGGTGACTCGATCCGGGAGTACGTCCGCGAGACGGCCCGCGAGTACGACGTCGAGCGGCACATCCGGTTCCGGCACCGGGTGGTCCGCGCCGAGTGGGACAGCGCCACGGCGCGCTGGACGGTGCACGCCCACCGCGACGACACCGCCGAGACGGTGGAGCTGACCTGCGGCTTCCTCTACGTCTGCGCCGGCTACTACCGCTACGACGCCGGCTACACCCCGCACCTGCCGGGCATCGAGCGGTACGCGGGGCGGGTCGTCCACCCGCAACACTGGCCGGCCGACCTGGACCACACCGGCAAGCGGGTCGTGGTGATCGGCAGCGGCGCCACCGCCGTCACGCTGGTCCCGGCCCTGGCCGAGCGCGCCGCGCACGTCACGATGCTCCAGCGCTCACCCACGTACATCCTGGCGCTGCCCTCGCGCGACGTGCTCGCCGACGCCCTGCGGCGCTGGCTGCCGGCAAAGGCCGTCTACCCGGTGGTCCGGTGGAAGAACGTCCTGCTCGCCACCGCCAACTTCCAGCTCAGCCGGCGTGCGCCCCGCCTCGTGAAGCGGCTGCTGCGGCGGGCCGCCAAGGGCCGCCTGCCGGCCGGATACGACGTGGACCGGCACTTCTCGCCCCGCTACGACCCCTGGGACCAGCGGCTGTGCGTCGTGCCCGACGGCGACCTCTTCACCGCCGTGCGGGCCGGCCGGGCATCCGTGGTCACCGACACCATCGACACCTTCACCGCGCACGGCGTCCGGCTGACCTCCGGCGAGGAGCTGCCCGCCGACGTCGTGGTAACCGCCACCGGGCTCAACCTGCTCGCGCTCGGCGGCATGACGCTACGGGTGGACGGCGCCGACGTCGACCTGCCCCGAACCGTCGCCTACAAGGGCATGATGCTCTCCGGCGTGCCGAACCTCGCCATGACGATCGGCTACACCAACGCCTCCTGGACGCTGAAGGCCGACCTCGTCGCGACGTACGTCTGCCGGCTGCTGCGGCACCTGGACCGCACCGGCCAGCAGATCGTGACCCCGCAGCCGCCGCCGGACGACGCCCGGGTGCCCCTGATCGACCTGCGCTCCGGGTACGTGCTGCGTAGCCTGGACACGTTGCCCAGGCAGGGCCGCTCCGCGCCCTGGCGGCTCCACCAGAACTACCCCCGCGACGTGCTGATGATGCGGCACGGGCGGCTGGACGACGAGGGCGTCCGGTTCTCCCGCGCGGGCAGCCCGGAGAGGAGCGCGACCCGTGCGTAGCTTCCGGTTCGACGGCGGCACGGCCCTGGTCACCGGCGCCGCGAGCGGCATCGGCGAGGCCCTGACGCACGCCCTGGCCCGTCGCGGCAGCCACCTCGTCCTGCTCGACCGGGACGCCGAACGCCTCGACGGCGTCGTGGCCGCCGTCCGCGCCGCGCACCCCGACCTGCCCGTCGCCACGTACCTCGTGGACCTGGCCGACGCGGCCGACACCGCCCGCGTCGCCGCGGAGATCCGGCAACGACACCCCCGGATCCGACTGCTGATCAACAATGCCGGGGTGGCTCTCGGCGGCCGCTTCGACCAGGTGACCCTCGAGGAGTTCAGCTGGGTCGTCGACATCAACTTCCGCGCCGTGGTGCGGCTGACCCATGAGCTGCTGCCCACCCTCAGGGCCGAGCCCGGGTCGCACCTGGTCAACGTCTCCAGCCTCTTCGGCCTGATCGCTCCCGCCGGGCAGGCCGCCTACTCGGCGAGCAAGTTCGCCGTCCGCGGCTTCACCGAGGCGCTGCGGCACGAGTTGGTCGAGGACGGCATCGGCGTCACCTGTGTGCACCCGGGCGGGATCAACACCCGTATCGCGGCCAACGCCCGCGCCGGCAGCGGCGTGGACCGTGAGGAGTACGAGCAGGGCCGGCGGCAGTTCGAGAAGCTGCTCACCATCCCGCCCGCCCGCGCGGCCGAGGTGATCCTGCGTGCCGTGGCACGTCGCCGGGGCCGAGCGCTCATCGGCTGGTCGGCGAGGCTGCCCGACCTGCTGGCCCGGGTGGCGCCCGCCTCGTACGGCCGGATCATCGCCCTCGGCCTGGGCCGCCCCGCGTCGGCCCGCCCTGCCGCGTCCGCGACGAACTCACCGGCCCCCAACCCGCCGGCGTCTGGTGTGCCCGCCCAGCGCCGCGCGTCGCAGTCCGCGGGCGAGAAGTCAAGGGAGGCGGCATGACCACGGCAGAGCGGCCGAGGCACGTCACCGTCGCCGCGAGGCGCGTGCGGCACCGTATCGACGGACACGGCGAGCCGGTGGTGCTGCTGCACGGCATCGGCCGCAGCATGCGCGACTTCGGCGAGCTGCACGAACGGCTCGCCGAACGGTTCCGGGTGCACAGCGTCGACCTGCCCGGCCACGGCGGTTCGCTGCCGATGACCGACCCGTACACCCTGCCCTCGCTGGCCCGGTTCGTCGCGCGCTACCTCGACGTGGTCGGCGTCCGCCACCCCGCGCACCTGGTCGGCAACTCCCTGGGTGGGGCGATCGCCATGCGGCTGGCCGTCACCGAGCCGTCGCGGGTCGCCAGCCTCGCCCTGGTCGACAGTGCCGGCTTCGGCCGGGAGGTGACCCTCGCGCTGCGGCTGCTCGCGCTGCGTCCGCTCGGCCGGCTGCTGCTGCGGCCGAGCCGGGCCGCCGCCCGCCGCACCGAACTGGCGCTCTTCCACGACCCGGCGTTCGCGACCCCGGATCGGATCGCCCACGCGCTCGAGAACGCCCGCCTGCCCTACGCGCCACGGGTGTTGCTGGAGATCGTGCGGAGCCTGGGCGACTTCCGCGGCGTGCGCGCACAGTGGCGCGACGAGCTGCTCCCGCGGGTGGCCGAGCTCGACGTGCCCACGATGGTGGTCTGGGGCGAGCGCGACCTCATCCTGCCCTCCGCCCACCTGGACGCCGCCCGGGCCGCGCTGCCGAAGGCCCGCACCCACCTGTTCCGCGACTGCGGTCACCTGCCGCAGATCGAGCGGGCCGAGGAGTTCCACGAGCTGCTGCTGGACTTCTGGGGGGTGGCCACGGCCACCGGCCGGACGGTGACCCGCACGGTGCCCGCCACCGGCGGCTCCACCACCGGCACCGCGCCGGCCGCCGGCACGGCCGGCTGAGCCGTCAGGGCGCGGTGCCGCCCCGCTTCTCCTCCTGGGCCAGCACCGCCTCCCGGTGCTCCGGCTCGTCGCGGCGCGCCAGCTCCGCGGCGAGCCGCGGGTCGTCGACCAGCCGCTCCCGGTTGCGGTGCAGGAACATCTCGAACCCACCCGTGTACGGGCAGGCCAGGTCGCCCAGCGCCTGCTCCGGGGAGTACCGACAGCCGCCGCAGTAGTCACTGATCTCGTCGATGTACGCGCCGTCCACCGCGTACGGGCGCGTCTCGACCCGGGGCAGCCGGGCGTGGTGGCTCATGCCCAGCACGGTCGTGTTCATCACCCAGTCGGCCCCGTCGACGAACGACCGCTGGAACCAGTCCACCAGCTCGGCCGGGCGCCAACCCCGGTGCAGCGCGTAGTTGCCGAGCACCAGCAGCCGGGGCACGTGGTGGGTGAACGCGCGGTCCCGCACCGCGGCCAGCACGTCGGCGAGGCAGCGCGCGTCGACGGCGTCCGCGTCCAGCTCGGCGAACCACTGCGGCAGCGGCTCGCTCGCCGCGGGCCAGCCCGCACCCGGCGGCCGGGGCGGGAGGTACCAGTAGAGCTGCCAGAGGAACTCCCGCCAGCCCAGCAGCCCCCGCACGAACCGCTCCACCGCCGCCCTCGGGGCCGTCCCGTCGCGAAACGCCCGTTCGGCGGCGCGCACCACCGGCTGCGGGTCGAGCAACCCGAGGTTGAACGAGGCGGAGAGCCCGCTGTGCGCCAGCATCGGGTCGTCGACGCTCATGACCTCGGCGTACCGGTCGTACTCGGGCAACCGGTGGCGCAGGAAGTGCGCCAGCCGGGCCCGCGCCTCGGCGTGGGTCGCCGGGAACCGGCGGGGGCCGTCGCGCCCCACGAAACGCACCCCCTCGGCCGCCCACCGGTCCAGGTCGGCGCGCACCTGCGCGTCGATCTCGTCCTCGACGACCGGCGGTGGCGGCGGCAGGGGCCGCGTGGTCGCCGCGGGTGGCCGGTGTCGCGGTGAACCGCCGTCGGCCGGGTCGGTGAGCACACCGTGCCGGAGCTGGGCGTGCCGGTAGAAGTCGGGCATGCGCAGCGGGCCGGTCTGCCGCTCGGCCCAGGCGGCGAAGTCCGTCGGGTCGGTGATGAACCCGCGTGCCGGCAGCACCGCCAGGCCGGGCACGGAGCGGGCGAAGCGCATCGCGGCACGGGAGTGCGGGTGGCAGACCTCCACGGGCTCGGTGAGCTGGTCGAACGCCTCCCGGAAGGTGCCGGTGCGCAGCACCAGCGCGCGGGAGCCCAGCTCGGCGGCGCGGTGCCGCAGCGCGGACAGGATCAGGTGTGCCTTCTGCCGGTGCACGGGCCGCCGACGGAACAGCTCCCGCGCCTCGACGAGCAGCACCGGCTGGTCGGGGTCGTCGAGGAAGTGGGGCCCGAGCTGATCGGCCAGCAGCCATCGGCGGGGAGACATGGCCCAATTCTGCCCACTTCCGCGCCGCTGCACCCCATACCGGATTGGTACGGAGGGTCGCGTTTCAGTGCGCCGCCGCGGTGCCGCCCGGCTCCTCCCGCCCGGTGCCGTCCGCGCCCGGCGCGTTCCCCGATCGCCGGCCCACCACCGTGACCACCACCAGCAGGAACAGCAGGAGCGCCACGAGGTACACGGGTTCGGGGCCGTGCGGGGCGAGCAGCACCAGGGCCGCGGTGACCGGAAAGGCGAGGAGGACCGGCCCGTGCTGTCGTCCGCGTACGTGCAGCAGCCAGACGGTGACCAGGTACACCGCCACCGGTACGGCGACGGCGTAGGCCGCGGTGGCTCCCGGCGCGTGCCCGCCCTCGTGCTGCGCGTGGTCGACGGCCACGGCCAGGCCCGCCCCCACCGCGGCGACGGAGGCGAAGATGAGGTAGTGGCCGTAGCCCCAGGCCAGCGCGTTGCGCAGCCGTGTCGAGACGGCGACCGGCCGGTCGAAGTAGAGCCACCACAGCGCGAACACGATCACCGCGCCGGCCCCGCCCAGCGGCCACAGGTACCGCGCGCCCGCGTCCACGCCGGTCTGGATCGCGAGGGAGACCGCCAGCACGACCTCGCCGAGCACGATCAGCGTGAACAGGCCGTACCGCTCGACGATGTGCCGCGGGTGCCAGGGGGTCATCCCGGGTCGTTCGGCGACGGCCGGCACCAGCAGCTCGGCGATCGCCAGCGCCACGAAGGACGGCACCCGCCAGTCGTCCGGCAGGGCGAGGCGCGCCAGCCAGCCCGCCTGCACGAGGACCACTCCGACGGCGTACCGGACAGCGGCCGCGCGGTGCCCCGGGTCGCCGGCCGCCGCCCGGCTCCAGTGCACGACGGCGGCCAACCGCATCACCACGTACCCGTAGGTGATGACGGTGAAGTCGCCCTCGTCGAAGGCGCGCGGCACCCCCGCGGCCAGGATGAGCGCGCCGGAGATCTCCACGAGCGTGGTGAGCCGGTAGACGTCGTCGTCGGTGTCGTAGGCGGAGGCGAACCAGGTGAAGTTCATCCAGGCCCACCAGATCGCGAAGAACACCATCAGGTAGCTGCCGACGGCGTGGCCGAGGTGGCCCTCCGACACGTCGTGGTGGAGGTTGTCGGCCGCCTGCGCGACGGCCACCACGAAGCACAGGTCGAAGAAGAGCTCCAGCGGCGTCGAGGAGCGGTGCGGCTCGTCCGGGTGGCGGCCCGTCATCCGGCGGTGCCACCGGCGTCCGGCGCGGGTGTGGGTCACGCGTGCTCCTCGGGCCGGCCGTCGTCCACACGATAGCCAGGCGCGACGCCGGTCCGGGCCGGATCGCGTGCCGCCGGCGGTCGTGGGGTGCGAAGGTGGCGGCATGGCGGACGACGCGCTGACCCTCTTCCTCGCCGGCGATGTCATGACCGGCCGCGGGGTGGACGCCGTGCTGCCGCACCCGGGCCCACCCGACCTGCGCGAGGAGCTGGTGCGCGACGCCCGCGACTACGTGCGGCTCGTCGAGCGGGCGAACGGCGCCCTGCCCCGCCCGGTGCCGCCCGGGTGGCCGTGGGGTGTCGCCCTGGAACTCCTCGACGACCTGCGCCCGGCCGCGCGGATCGTCAACCTGGAGACCGCGGTCACCGGCCGGGGCGCACACGAACCGGGCAAGGCCGTGCACTACCGGATGCACCCCGCCAACGTCTCCTGCCTCGCCGAGGCCCGGCTCGACGTGTGCGCGCTGGCCAACAACCACGTCCTCGACTTCGGACCGGACGGCCTGACCGACACCCTCGACGCGCTCGCCGGCATCGGTGTCACGCCGGCCGGGGCCGGCCGCGACGACGTGGCGGCCTGGCGGCCGGCCCGGGTGGAGCTCGGCGCGGGCCGTCGGCTGCTGGTCTTCTCGGTCGCCGCCGCGTCGAGCGGGGTGCCGCCGCACTGGGCCGCGGCACCGCACCGGCCTGGCGTGGCGTACCTGCCCGAGGTGTCGGCGGCCGCCGCGGACGCGCTCGCCGACCGCGTCGCCGCGCACGCCGGGCCGGGGGACCGGGTGCTGGTCTCCGTGCACTGGGGGTCGAACTGGGGGTACGACGTGTCCGGGGACCAGGTCGCCTTCGCCCACCGTCTGCTGGACGCCGGGGTGGACGTGGTGCACGGGCACTCGTCGCACCACCCCCGCCCGGTGCAGGTCCACCGGGGCCGGCTCGTCCTCTACGGCTGCGGCGACCTCGTCGACGACTACGAGGGGATCGGCGGCACGGAGGCGTACCGGCCGCAGCTGCGGCTGCTGTGGCTGCCGACCCTCGACGCGTCGACCGGGACGCTGCGGGAGCTGCGGGCCGTCCCGGTGCGGATGCGCCGGATGCGGCTGGAGCGGGCCGCGCCGGCCGAGGCCCGCTGGCTCGCCGACCTGCTCGGCCGCATCGGGGCGCCGTTCGAGGTCGACGCCGACGGGATGCTCCGCTTGGCGTCCACCGGGGACGGCTGAGAGCCGTCGCCGGTCCTCGACGGCCATCGACGGGAGCGTCTCCCGTACCTAGCATGTGCGTGAATGGATCTTCGGTATCCACCCCCGACCGAAGGGAGACGCGCGTGCGTCGATCCCCCTACCTGGCACTGCTCGGCGTCGGCGTGTCCGGCGCGCTCGTCCTGAGCGCCGCCCCGACGCCGGCGGCGGCCCGACCCGCGGCCACCACCCCGGCCGGCATCGTGGTCAGCGACGGCATGACCCAGCCGGTGTTCTCGCTCGCCGACGCGATCGAGCAGCGGGTGTACGTACAGACCCCGGTCGACACCGACCACGACGGCCGCCCCGACCGGGTGGCGATCGACATCTCCCGGCCCCGGGAGACCGCCACCGACGGCCTCAAGGTGCCGGTCATCTTCGAGCACAGCCCGTACCGCAAGGGCACCTGGGGCGACGTGCCGTACCCGAGCGTGCTGGTCGACGAGCTGCCGCAGAACGGATCGCCCCGCGGCTCGGGGCTGCGGACGCTTGACCTGGGAGTCCAGCGCGCGCAGGCGAAGGCCAACCTGCCCGGGTCGCTGGACGACTACTACGTGCCGCGCGGCTACGCCGTGGTGCTCGGCCAGAGCGTCGGCACCGGCGACTCGGACGGCTGCCCGACCAGCGGGGACCAGGCCGAGACGCTCGGCACGAAGGCGGTCATCGACTGGCTCAACGGGCGCGCGAAGGGGTACGACGCGAGCGGCGCGCCGGTGACCGCCGACTGGACCACCGGCGCGGTCGGGATGACCGGCGTCTCCTACAACGGGACCCTGCCCAACCAGGTCGCGACGACCGGGGTGGAGGGGCTGAAGACGATCGTGCCGGTCTCCGCGATCAGCAGCTGGTACGACTACTACCGCGCCAACGGCCTGGTCGTCGCGCCGGGGACGTTCCAGGGTGAGGACACCGACATCCTCGCCCAGTACACCGCGGGCCAGGTAAGGGCCGAGGGGCAGTGCGCCGACGAGATCGCGAAGCTCACCACGGAGCAGGACCGGGTCACCGGCGACTACACGAGGTTCTGGCAGGACCGCGACTACCTCGACGCCCGGAAGGTGAGGGCGAGCGTCTTCGTCGTGCACGGCCTCAACGACTGGAACGTGAAGACCGAGCACTTCGCCGGCTGGTGGGACGAGCTCGCCAAGCGTGACGTCCCGCGCAAGATCTGGCTCCACCAGGGCGGGCACGGCGGCCCGGGCAGCAACGCCACGGTGACGCTGCCCGACGGCCGCACGTGGACGTACAAGCAGACCGAGAACCGGTGGTTCGACTACTGGCTGTGGAACGTGCCCAACGGGATCATGGGCGAGCCGACCGCCGTGCTGCAGCGGGAGGACCGCGTCTACACCACGTACGCCAACTGGCCGGACCCGGGCGCCCGTGAGGTCGCGGTGAAGCTGGCCGCGACCGACGCCAGCGGGTTGGGCGGGCTCACCACCGGCCGGCAGCCGAAGGTCAAGGTCGAGCAGCGCTTCGTCGACGAGGGACGGACGGTCCACCCGGACACCCTGGTGGCCGGCCCGGACGCGGCGAGCCCGCACCGTCTCGCCTACCGCTCGCCCGCCCTCGCGCAGGCCGTACGCATCTCGGGCCGCCCGGAGATGCGACTGCGTATGGCGATCGACAACAAGCCGGACGCGAACCTCACCGTGTACCTGGTCGACTACGGCCCGGCCGGCTCGACCGCCGCACCGACCGTGGTGACGCGGGGGTGGATGGACCCGCAGAACCGACGGGACGCGTCCCGCTCCCAGGCGGTCAAGCAGGGCAAGCTGTACGACTACCGGTGGACGCTGGAGCCGAAGGACTACGTCTTCCCGGCCGGCCACCGGATCGGCGTGGTGGTGTTCTCCAGCGACCAGGAGTACACGCTCCTGCCGCTGGGCGGCACGCAGCTGCGGGTGGCGCCGAACGACAGCGAGCTGCGCCTGCCGGTCGTGGGCGGAAAGGCCGCGCTGGGCTTCTGAGCCGTTCCTCCGCCGATCGGGGTGGAACGCCCTGCCCGGCCGGAACGGCGACCCGCGATGGGGCAGCCTCCGGGCTGCCCCATCCGCGTGCCCGGGTGGTCCGCGCCACGTTCGGGCTGGCCGCGGACCCTTCGGCCGGCTCCGGGTCGCACCATAGATACATGACGTATCCCTCGGCTCCCTCCCGCGCCGCCGCGCCGTCGGCCGCCGAACGCGCCTACCGGCACCTCAAGCGCGCCATTCTCGAACAGGTCTACCCGGGCGGGCTGCTGATCAGCGAGGGGGAGATCGCCGAGGCGACCGGGGTCTCCCGCACACCGGTCCGCGAGGCGCTGCTGCGCCTGGAGACCGAGGGACTGGTCAAGCTGTACCCCAAGCGGGGGGCGCTGATCCGGCCGGTCTCGGCCCGTGAGATCACCGACGTGATCGAGGCGCGGCGGCTCGTCGAGCTGCACGCCGCGGAGCGGATCTGGGCACGCCGGGCCGAGCTGAAGCCCGATCTCACCCGCCGGCTCGCCGAGATGCGCGCGGCGCACGCCGCCGGCGACCTGACCGCGCTGATGGCCGCCGACCGGGCCTTCCACGCCACCGTGGTGGACGCCGCCGGAAACGAGATCCTCGCCGAGCTGTACCAGCGGCTGCGCGACCGGCAGCTGCGCATGGGCGAGGCCACCTTCCGCCTCTCACCGGGCTGGGCCGAGGTGGCGCTGAGCGAGCACGCCGCACAGCTCGCCGCGCTCGACGACGAGAACCCTGAGCGGTGGCTGACCGCCGTCGCGGCACACATCGACAACGCGGCGACCGTGCTGCGGAACCTGCGGTGAGCGTCGCCGTCAGCCCGCCCCGCCGGTCCGCCGCCGTCGTCTGGGGCGTCGCCATGGCCGCGTACGTGGCCGCCGTCTTCCACCGCAGCACGCTCGGCGTCACCGGCGTCGACGCCGCCCACCGCTTCGACATCAACGCCTCCGCGCTGGCCACCTTCTCGGTGGCCCAGCTCGCCGTGTACGCCGCGATGCAGGTCCCCGTCGGCGTCCTGCTCGACCGCTTCGGCTCGCGCCGGCTCCTCGTCACCGGTGGCCTGCTGATGGTCGCCGGGCAGCTCTGCTTCGCCCTCGCCACCGACGTACGGCTCGCCGTGGCCGCCCGGATCCTGGTGGGGCTCGGCGACGCCATGACCTTCATCAGCGTCCTGCGCATCGTCACGTTCTGGTTCCCCGGCCGGTCCAACCCGCTGATCGTGCAGCTCACCGGCACGCTCGGCCAGCTCGGCGCGATCCTCGGCGCCGTACCCCTGGTCGCCCTCCTGCACCACCTCGGGTGGACCCCGGCGTTCCTCGCGGCCGCGGCCCTCGGCGCCACCGCCGTGCTCCTGGTGCTCGTCGCCGTCCGAGACACCCCGCACCGGGAGACCCTCGCCGTCCCGCCGCCCCGGCCCACCGCCGTCCGGCGTGAACTGGCCGCCGCCTGGGCCCAGCCGGGCACCCGGCTCGGGCTCTGGACGCACTTCGTCACCCAGTTCTCCGGCACGGTCTTCGCGCTGCTGTGGGGCTACCCGTTCCTGGTGCAGGGGCAGGGCCTCACGCCGACCACCGCGGCGTCCCTGCTCACCGTCATGACGGTGGCCGGGCTGCTGGTCGGGCCGGTGCTCGCCCACCTGTGCGGGCGGCACCCGTACCGCCGCTCGGTGCTGGTCTTCACCGTCGTCGGCGCGACCGCGGTGAGCTGGACCGCGGTGCTCGCCTGGCCCGGGCCGGCCCCGCGCTGGCTGCTGGTGGCGCTCGTGCTGGTGCTCGCCGTCAACGGCCCCGCCTCGATGATCGGCTTCGACTACGCCCGCACCTTCAACCCAGCCGCCCGGATCGGCAGCGCCAGCGGGATCGTCAACGTCGGCGGCTTCGCCGCCTCGATCGTCCTGGTCCTCACCGTCGGCGTGGTGCTCGACCTGGCGACCCCGGCCGGGCGGGACACGCCCGACCTCGCCGCGTTCCGCTGGGCTTTCGCCGTGCAGTACGCGCTCTGGGCGCTCGGTGCGGTTCAGGTCCTGCGCTACCGCAACGCGGCCCGGCGACGGCTCGCCGCCGAGGCGGCGGCCTCCACCGGCCGCGGTGAACCAGTCGTGGCCGCGATGGGCGGGCCCGGGGGCGTCGTGGCCGCGCCGGGCGGGTTCAGCGGCTCAGCCGGCGGTGCGTGAGGTCGTCCAGCACCAGGGTCAGGCCCGCGCCGACCAGCCAGATGTCCTTGGCCAGCCCGGCACCCGCCTGCGTGGGGCGTACGCTTCCCGGCTCGCGCATCCCGGGCGTCTTCAGGTAGAGCTGCACCAGCCCCGCGCCGAAGGCGGTGAGCCCGAACCCGACCAGCGCCGACGGTATGAACGGCACGAGGAGGGCTCCGCCGAGCGCGAGCTCGGCGTAGGACAGCAGCTTGGCGAACCGGTCCGGTGGGACCTGCCGCAGCTGGGGAATGGCGCCCACGGCCATGCCGTGGGTCGCCTGCGCCGCCTCCCCTTCGAGGTTCCGCTTGCCCAGTCCCGAGTTCAGCACGTACGCGCCGATGGCGGCGCGGAGCGGCACGTGTGCGACCTTCATGATCACTCCTGCGGTGAGCGCCTGAACGTGCCCCCGGCCTACCCGGGTATCGGGCGGCCTAACGCCGGCACGCCGACCCGGGGGAGGGAGGCGGGTGGCACCGGGCGGCGGCCCGGCGGACGGGGGTGCGGGGTGCCGGCCCCTGCCGCGACCGAGCCTTCGACCACCTCGCCGGGCCGCTGGCGACCAGCGGGACCTAGGCCGGATCGGAAGATCGCGATAGGTTCACCCGAAGGCCGACCACCGGCGCCGTCGCCGGCACACCGGTCCCCGTCGGCCGTCCACCACCGCGGTGACAGGAGGGGGAAGCGTGAGCCAGGAGGTCCGGGGAGTCATCTCCCGCAGCAAGGGTGCGCCGGTCGAGGTGACCACCATCGTGGTGCCGGACCCGGGGCCCGGTGAGGCGATCGTACGGATCCAGTCGTGCGGGGTCTGCCACACCGACCTGCACTACCGCGAGGGCGGCATCACCGACGACTACCCGTTCCTGCTGGGGCACGAGGCGGCCGGCATCGTCGAGGAGGTGGGCGAGGGCGTCAGCGAGGTCGCCCCGGGTGACTTCGTCGTCCTCAACTGGCGCGCGGTCTGCGGGGTCTGCCGCGCCTGCCGGCGCGGCCGCCCCTGGTACTGCTTCGCCACCCACAACGCCGCCCAGAAGATGACCCTCACCGACGGCACCGAGCTGGCGCCGGCGCTCGGCATCGGCGCCTTCGCCGAGAAGACGCTCGTGCACGCCGGGCAGTGCACGAAGGTCGACCCGGCCGCCCGGCCGGCCGCCGTGGGCCTGCTGGGCTGCGGGATCATGGCGGGTCTCGGCGCGGCCATGAACACCGGCGGGGTCACCCGGGGCGACTCGGTGGCCGTGATCGGTTGCGGTGGTGTCGGCGACGCGGCGGTGGCCGGCGCGGCGCTGGCCGGAGCCACGACGATCATCGCGATCGACACCGACGCGCGCAAGCTCGACTGGGCCCGCCGGTTCGGCGCCACGCACACCGTCGACGCGTCCACACAGGATGCGGTGGAGGCCATCCGGGCCGCCACCGGCGGGTTCGGCGCCGACGTGGTGATCGACGCGGTGGGCCGCCCGGAGACGTGGAAGCAGGCGTTCTACGGTCGTGACCTCGCCGGCACCGTGGTACTCGTCGGCGTGCCGACCCCCGAGATGACGCTCGAGGTGCCGCTGCTGGACGTCTTCGGCCGCGGCGGCGCGCTCAAGTCCAGCTGGTACGGCGACTGCCTGCCCAGCCGGGACTTCCCCATGCTGACCGAGCTGTACCTCCAGGGCCGCCTCGACCTGGACGCGTTCGTGACCGAGGAGATCGCCCTGGACCAGGTGGAGCAGGCGTTCGCGCGGATGCACCACGGTGACGTGCTGCGTTCGGTGGTGGTCTTCCCGTGACGGCCCGGGTCGACCACGCCGTCACCTCCGGCACCTTCTCCCTCGACGGCCAGACCTTCGACGTCGACAACAACGTCTGGGTGGTCGGCGACGACGCGGAGTGCGTCGTCCTCGACGCGCCACACGACGTGGAGGCCATCCTGCGGGTGGTGGGGGAGCGGCGGGTCCGGGCCATCCTCGCCACGCACGCCCACGACGACCACGTCCGAGTGGCGCCCGCTCTGGCGCGAGCCACGGGGGCACCGGTGCTGCTGCATCCCGACGACCGCGTGCTCTGGGATCTGGTCCACCCCGACGCCCCACCGGACGGCGAACTGCGCGACGGGGAGGGCGTCGCGGTGGCCGGGATCGAGCTGCGGGTGCTGCACACCCCGGGGCACAGCCCGGGCGCGTGCAGCTTCCACGCGCCCGCGCTGGGCGCGGTCTTCACCGGCGACACCCTCTTCGCCGGGGGCCCGGGCGCCACCGGCCGCTCCTACAGCGACTTCGGCACCATCGTCGACTCGATCCGGACCCGGCTGCTCACGCTGCCTCCCGACACGGTGGTGCACACCGGGCACGGCGATGACACGACCGTCGGCGCGGAGGCGCCCCACCTCGACGAGTGGATCGCCCGCGGCCACTGACAGCACGCTCCTCGCCCCGTCGGCGCGCCGGCTCCGCCCCTCTGGCCGGCCGCGCCGCGCCGGCGGGGCGCTAGAATCGGCTGCCGTGAGCACCGATCCGGGGCGCCCGCCCGCCGTGCGTCAACTCCGGCTCGTCGTCGAGGCCGAGGACTACGATGCCGCTGTCGCGTTCTTCCGCGACGCGCTCGGCCTGCCCGAGCAGGCGGCGTTCTCCGGCGACGGCGGTGCCCGGGTGGTCATCCTGGACGCCGGTCGGGCCACCCTGGAGATCGCCAACCCGGCCCAGAGGCGCATGATCGACGAGGTCGAGGTGGGACGGCAGGTCGCGCCGCGCATCCGGGTGGCCTTCGAGGTGGACGACGCCCGCGCAGCCACCGAGCGGCTGGTGGCCGCCGGGGCGGACGAGGTCGCCCCGCCGACCGTCACACCGTGGCAGTCGCTCAACGCGCGCCTCGACGCGCCGGCCGACCTCCACATCACGGTCTTCCAGGAACTGCTCAGTATCGAGGAGCGGGCGACGCTCGACGGCTTCGGCACCGACGCCGCGCGGGAACACTGAGCGCCCCCTCGACGCTGTGCCTGCGGGCCCCGCACCGCCGGGGCACTGCGCAGGCCCTCACCGCGGGCGCCCTGAACTGGCCCTCACCACGCCGCGTACCTGATCCACCCGTCGTCGCTGCTGGACGCGGTCTGCGAGCTGTTGCCCGCGGGCGTCACCGCCACAGCGGAGGCGACGCCTGACGTCCGGCTCGTCGCCGCCTGAGCCCGGAGCTGCCGACTGTGCCCGGAGCACCGCGCGTCACCGCTGTCCGTTTCGCCGCCGTCCGACCTGTGCGGTCCGGCACCGTCGCGTCACTGCTGTCCGTATTCCGTGCGGTGACCTGCACCGCAGGTTGCGCCGCCTTCGACATTTCCGGAATGACCGACACGCCAGCCTCGTTGTGTTCCCCGTACCGCCCGAGCCCAAACCATCTGCCGGTGCGGACATCCCCCGAGGAGTGCTCACCCCGGAGCGCTTCGCATGACCGAAAGGGCAACCATCGTGAAGCTCGACTTCAGCCGATGGCTCCCCGCCATCGCGAAGGACTCTTACCAGAAGACCGCACTGAGCGTTGTGGGCGTGGCCGTCCTCGGCGGCCTCGCAGTCGGGCCGACCGCGGTCGCCGCCCCCGTCACCTCCGGCCCCCACGAGGGTGCCGTCGCCGCCATCGACCTCGCCACCGGCAAGGCGAGGGCGGAGAAGCAGGGCACCGTCGAGTCCGGCCTGACCACCGGCGCCACCCACGGCAAGCCGAGCGCCGGCAAGCCGAGCCGGGACAAGCTCGTTCCGTACGGTGTCGAGGGCGCCCAGTCGCGTATCCCCCTGGACGACGCGCAGCTCGCCAACGCCAAGGCCATCATCGAGGCCGCGAAGAAGTCCGGCGTGGGTGAGCGGGGCGCGGTGATCGGTGTCGCCACGTCGCTGCAGGAGTCGAAGCTGTACAACCTCGGCCACCTCGGCGCGTACAACGACCACGACTCGCAGGGCCTGTTCCAGCAGCGCCCGTCGTCCGGTTGGGGCACCCCCGACCAGATCACCGACCCGGACTACGCCGCCACCGCGTTCTTCAACGGACTGAAGAACGTCGACGGCTGGCAGCGCATGCCGCTGACCCAGGCCGCGCAGACGGTCCAGGTCTCGGCGTACCCGTTCGCGTACGCCCAGTGGGAGGACCAGGCGGCGGACATCGTCCAGCAGCTCTGGTGACCACCACAGGTCCCACCAAACCGGCCGGCCCCGTTCGGGGCCGGCCGGTTTCCGTTCGCGCGGCCGCCGGCTTGGACGCCCGCCTGCTTCCGCCGGCCGGCGAATGACGGTCGCGCTGCACCCGGTCCGTCCAGCGGCTGGTCGGCCACCCCGGCTCTGTTCGGGCCGGCTGGGTCCGTCGGGCGGGCTGTCGCGTTCGGGCTGGCTCCCCGTTCGGGCCGGCCGGTGCGTGGTCGGCGAAGTCTGTCCGGTCCGGCCTGGCCGGCGAGGTTTCCACCCGCTCGCGTGACGCGCGCAGGCCGCCGCTGCCGCTCCGAAGTGCGACCGGTACCAGGCACGGTCTGCGGTGTGACCCGGTGCATCCCGGGGCCGGAATCCGGGGCGGCGCGGGGCTGTTGGACATGGCTCGACGGCCGGGACGGCAGCACCTCCCCGGCCTCGAAGATCGGCGCGGCCCACCCGGAATGATGTGGGGTCGCGGGTCGTTGGACATGGGCCCGGCGCGGTGACCCCCTGGTCGCGTGAGTGATGCGTCGGATCCCGCCGTTTTC